>NZ_KB892391.1 GCF_000373765.1 Legionella shakespearei DSM 23087
TGCTTTACCTTGCTCTTGCCGGGTAAATGCCTTCCTATACTCGTCAACGTCAGTTGCGCATGACCTCCTAACACACTTTGTACATGGCTTATTAACGTGTTTCTTGTCTTCGTATGTAACCAAGAAAGTGATTTTGTTAAATAATTGTGACAAAATACATTCGCAAGCATGGTGTTTTCCTCCAATAATGGTGTGAGAACTCTTATTAGATCAGAAAATACCAACGCTTGCACTTCTTTTTACGTAATCAGAAAAAATGAGCGGATCACTCAGCGCTATCGCTGCATCAAGGCTACGGTTTTTTCTACGCTTGCTCTGCTTTCACTGTTCACTCTGGTAAAATCGGCCGGAAGAAACTACGCTCATAACTGATAATACAACCCGTTTCAGCGCCATAGCGAAAGGCGGCCTGACAGGCTTCATCCTGAGCTGCCTTTTCACGATATTGTTCATAAAGCGCCAAACTGGGAAAAGAAAAAAGTGCCAGAGCAATATTATTCGCACCTTCTGCAGGTAAAAAATAACCATGATGCACTCCGCCGGCTTTTTCAACAAGAGGAATCCACAAACGGCTGTAATGCTCAAATTCTCTGATTTTAAGCGGATCAATAACGTAACGGACATAACAAGTTATCATCTTCACTTCCTGAAACAGATTAAACACCCATCATAGGGTCAATTTATTTTGTAGGACACGCTGCCATGTTTCACTTAATACTGCACTTCCAAAGCATCCTTTCATGAGCAGAATATGACATAGAATCATTTTAATGTATATTTAAGTCATACCCCAAACAAGGAATAAACATAATGAAAAAAGCGCTCTCTGCTCTTACTGCCGCCCTGCTTTTTGCCGCAATCAATCCACTTGAGGCTTCTCGTGACAGCGTCTCATCAGCTGAAGTCAATGGCACTTTTTTGATGCATTTTAGTGGAAAATTCAAGGATTTCTCTAACAAATTAACGGTGAAAGCCAAAGGTGGCGGCAAGCTTGATATAGACTTTGAGCTGGCTTACCCTTATGAAGTGAATAATGAACCTATGGCCAACACTGGTGAACTGTCAGGTGAGGCCTCAATTAGCGGTGATACTGCCATTTATCAAAGTGATGAATACGGCCACTGCAAAATAACCCTTGTATTTACCAAACCAGGCGAAGTGAATGTAACTCAGGAAGGTACTGATGCGGACTGCGGATTTGGCCACAATGTTTATGCTAATGGCACTTATCATAAAAGCTAATAAATAGATGATGTTGTTTTTAATTTACCAGGGTTAAGCTGATGCACGTATTAATAAAAAGATTTACTGAATTAAACACCGATGAATTATATGATTTATTGGCATTAAGGACTGCTATTTTTGTTGTAGAACAGAACATCATCTATCAGGACATGGATTTTCGCGATCAGGAAGCTTTCCATGTATTGCTCTATGCAGATGATGAGATGATAGGCTATGCACGGGTTTTACCTTTTAAAGATGGGGAAGGAATGAGTTTTGGGCGCGTGCTGGTGAAGCAATCATCGCGCGGATTAAAAGCAGGCGAACAATTGGTACAACATTGCCTGACGTTCCTGGAGCAAGAATACCCTGGTCAGCCAGTAACTATTTATGCCCAGGAATACTTAAGGAAATTCTACGGAAAATTTGGCTTCAAGGCTATCAGTGAACCCTTTGATTTAGAAGGAATCATGCATCTGTTGATGAGGAAATCAGAGCCGTAAATGACAGGTTGTAGCCTGTATTAGCGGAGCGTAATACAGGATCGAAGTAGTAATTTCCCGTATTACGCTCCGCTAATACGGGCTACGGTCTAAAAGTAAAGGAAAACCTTGATTACGCTGTCGCTGCATCAAGGCTACAATTTTTATATATTGAAATCAATCGCTTACTACTTGTCGTGTAGCCTATATTAGCTGATCTACGTCGTCCTGAGCGCGTCTTTTTGCGCGAAGGATCTCCTGAAACTGGCATGGTGTCAGTATAACTGTTCCGCTTCCTTACGGTCGCGGCTCGGTTTCCTTTAATTCATGTCAATAAGGAGCAGGCCTGAGTTTTATTCCCCCAAATAAAGCAATTTCCTGGTGATGCCTCAGCTTGCGCCATTTTCACCCTTATCAATAAGGGCAATGGTGATCACAGGCTACACAAAAATAATTAAATAAATCCTATTTACAATATTGTGATATCTATATGAAAATTAAGTCTATTCTGTACCATAGCCTTTGTTGAAAAAGGAAATTCAAGGATGAAGCGGCTTTTAGTTATCCCATTATTTTTATTACCCTTCACTTCACATGCATTGGAACCCTGGTTTACCGGCCCCGCCATTGCCATTTCCGGAAAAACAGTGGCTAAAGGTAAAATAGCGGTGCAGCCTTATGCTACCTATAGAGATGCTTATGGAGCCTTTAATAACCAGGGCAAAAAAGTAAATACCATCGACACGCATGCCTCCGGTTATGAGCAACTGGTGTTTTATGGATTAACGGACTGGATGGACATTCAGGGATTATTTGCCGTAAGCCAACAATATCAACTCAATAAAATGTCCAGTGAATTGGGTGATACACGCGTTTTAACCGGTATACAGCTCCTGAAAGGGGAACTTCACAGTTGGAAACCTTTTATCAAACTGCTTTTCGCTCAGTTCATACCTACAGGGAAATATCAAAATTTATCCCCTCTGCATTTGGGGCTGGATGCTAATGGCGCAGGTGCTTACAGCCGCTGGATTGGTTTTGTAGTGCATAAATACATTCAATTCAAAAACGAACATTACCTCTCCACCCGGGTGCAAGTTAATTATCGCACGGCTGAAACCACCGCAGTCTCAGGATTTAACAGTTACGGCGGTGGTTATCAAACACAGGGCAAAGTAAAAGTGGGGTATGGTTTTCAAGCGGATTGGGCTATTGAATACCAGTTAACCCAGAAGTGGGTTGGAGTATTGGAATTTAATTATCGTTATAACGACCAGTCACGATTTTATGGCTTCCCCGGTTTTGATGCTTTTGGCAAGGTGGCCAATATAGGCAGTAATAATCAATATACCTTTTCTTTTTTACCTGGCATTGAATACAACTTCGGCCCCAATGTTGGAATATTGTTTAGCTTGTGGATGTCAGTAAAGGGAAAAAACGCAGCGAATTACATGACTGGTGTAACCACGGTCTATGCAACACTGGGTTGAGTAATCTTATTTAAATGTAGCCTTGATGCAGCGAAGCGAAATCAAGGCTACAGTTTGATACAATCATCCATAGGTTAAATGCTGTACCGCAATGGCTGCAGCGCCTACTGCGACTGCGTTAAGGACATGCCGGCTGGGAAGATGCTGCTTGAAGAAACTGAAATACTCTGAATGTGATGAAGCACTTTCTTCAACATCATCAGACTGCTCACAGTTTTGCTCACTTATAAGGTTCTCAGGCACAGGCTGCGGCAATTCAACAACTGGAGTTTCCTTAACCTCTGCCAAAGCCAGCAGTTGGGCTATTTTCTCTTCTGACAGTTCAATATCTGTAATAACAAGCTGTCGCTTTTCTTCCAAATCGGCGATATAGGAACCGACGGTTTCATGAGTAGCCAATTCTTGATTCAGATCATGTTCTGCTCTGACAAACTCTTTCTCAGCCTGCTCCATATTTTCAATGATTTGCGGTGTATAAATCCAGGAAAGAAGTCTGTAAAAGAGTTGCATAATATAGCTGGTATTTTGCCATTCAAGATTGGCAGTCTGATGTTTGTTATGGCAACTATTAAAGGACTCAAGAATAGTGTAAAAATTTTGGGCTTTGATGTTCAATTGCCCTTTTCTCTCTTCCAATTCCTGAAGAGAGCGTCTAAGCTCTCCAAGCTCATCTGATTCATTGGTCTCAACAGAATGGACGGATGGAATGGGCTGCTCCGGAATTGTTGCTATTCGGTCAATATATTCTTTAGCTGATTCATGCTTTTGTTTTAAAAACAAAGTGCTGTTAAAGATAATATTCTCGCTCTGGCAAAACCGCTGTATTTCCCCCAGTAAAGCCTTGGCTTGAATTGCGGTGGTCACTTTTTTGTCCTCTACAGCAGCAAGAACCCGCCCTCGAAACATAAAAATTGAACCTTGATAACTGACGGATTGGTAATTAGTCAAATGCTGATAATAAGCAATAGCAAAAATCAGGCTGTCTTTAGTGGTTATCTTTGGCAAGTAAAACGTGTATTCCTTATCTTGAGTGTAAAGCACCTCATTACCGTACGATTTGGCTTTTCCCTGTAACTCGGCAACAACCCCGCTGATGGTCGTAAAATTCATCAGCTCTATGGTAACGCCAAGAGCCACCATCTCGTTGGCAACGCCAATTTGCTTTGTGTATTCTTCATTTTCTGTTCTTGTCGGCAAATTATCGATATTCTCTTTGAATTGTTGCCAGTACGCCGTCATTGAAATCATGTGAATCCTTTCTCAAAAAAGAAACTTCAATGTAAACCCAAGTTTAAAAAAAATCTACAGATTCATCATTTTTTGTGACCGTATAAGTGCAGGATTTAACGCCTCAATATCTCCCGGTATGTTCCGTATGAGGCTATGCTAATACGGGTTTCGGAAGCAAATCTATCCTATTGTTTTTACAGCATATTGATCTAACAAAGAGCATAGCATTTTATTATTATTTTTTTTTGCTATACTGTGCCGTCCCTTCAAAACAGATGAAGGAAAAATAAAAATAATATAAGGAGATATACACCTATGTTAGGCTTTACAAAAACAGCTGCTGCTGTGCTAACTTTGGGGAGTAGTGTTGTATATGCAGGCACTATGGGTCCCGTTTGCACTCCAGGTAACGTAACAGTTCCCTGCGAGCGTTCTGCTTGGGATTTCGGTGTTCAAGCTGTATACCTGGTTCCATCTTTTAGTCCTGTTGGTGCATTTGTTGGTTCTTCCAATAGACCAACAATTTTTATTCCTGGAGTTTTCGATCAAACTGGTGATCCTGATGTGTATTACAATGAATTCCAACCCGATTGGGCTTGGGGATTCCGTTTGGAAGGTTCTTACCATTTCAACACCGGTAATGACTTAAACCTGAACTGGTTACACTACAAGCACACAACAAATCAAACCATTAACCTGTATGCACCAACACCAGTTAATCCTTTTGGTATTGCGCATGATATGTTCCTGGTTGATATCCCAACACTGGATGTCGTTAACCTGGAATTTGGTCAGCACGTTGATTTCGGTGAGCGTAAAGACATTCGTTTCCATGGCGGTTTTGAGTATGTCAGATACCACCATGTTGGCGAATACAGCGATCTCTTCGGACAATACGATGCTGCAACACTGCAATCAAACCTGTTCGGTCCACGTGTAGGTGCTGATTACATGTACAATTGGGGCAATGGCCTGGCTATGTACGCTAAAGGCGCTACTGCATTGTTAGCTGGTACCAGTAAAATGGAAGGTTCTGTATTTACTGTTCCTGGCGCTTATGGTAGCAAACGTGCTGTTATTCCAATGCTGGAAGCAAAAACTGGTGCTACTTATACCTACTCCATGCCATCAGGTGATTTAACTCTGGATGCTGGCTGGATGTGGATGAACTTCTTTGAAATGGAGTTCTGGGCTTCAGGATATAACGCTATTCAAACTACTAACCTTGCTTTAGATGGTCCTTACGTAGGTCTGAAGTGGGTTGGAAACGTATAATCATTATTCTTAAAACCGCCAATACTTATTGGCGGTTTTTTTTAGTTCTGTCGTTGTATAGAAGAAATTTTTCCAAAAAATTCAACTGTATTTATCAAGCAATCCCGCAGTCTGTTCCAGCATCATTAGAAAACAAATAAACAAAAATTCAACTTTAATACCGTACTCCATACTGTAGGAAACAATAACAAATGGAGCTATATTTATTAGCCCCGCGTCATAAAGATCACCACAAGAACACAAAGAAAAAAATTATTGCGAATCAAGTTTACAAATGCCCAACAAATGATAAAATAGATCTTTTTTTGTCATTGTGAGTTAAGATTATGCCATTTGTAATAGGAGTAGCAGGTTCGTCAGGTTCAGGAAAAACAACAACTAGTGCCCAACTGGCTCAGTACTTCGGAGCGCGCTGTGTTGTTGTTTCGGCAGATAATTATTATAAAGGTCTGAAAGAAATGACCGTAACCTCTTTTGATCATCCTGATGCGATTGATTTTTCTTTCCTGGTACATCAAATACAGCAATTAAAAGACGGGAACGCTATAGATATGCCAGACTATGATTTTAGTACTTCTAGCCGTAAAAAGGAAACTACACATGTAGAACCTTATGACATCATTATTGTTGAAGGTATTCTGACCCTTCACCATGAAGCACTTCGCGCATTGTTTGATGTCTCCATTTTTGTTGATACAGATGTGAATGTATGCCGGGAACGCCGCCTGGCGAGAGATGTTAAAGAGCGTGGCCGTACTTATGAGCATGCTTTGGCGCAATGGAATAAAGACGTGTTGCCGGCTTATGAAGAATTTGTGCTCCCCAGCAGAGAACATGCCAGTATTTTAATCGCGAACACCAGCCATTCTGACACTCTGGAATTTGACATTAGTCCGGTAATTGCAGATTTGGAAAGTTTGCAAAATGCGGAAAAAGCCACTCAAGGCAGAAGAACGTACAGCCTGTTTCCTGTTGTGCAACCCACTGTTCTTTCAGATGAAGCGGCCAAGGATCTTATTCCTGAGTTCTCTTGATATAAGAAAATCTGGGCCAAAATCGGTAAGTCCCCGATCCACGTCGTCCTGAGCGCGTCTTTTGGCGCGAAGGATCTCCCGAAAGCGGTATGGTGCCAATTTTTGGAGATCCTTCGCGCCAAAAGACGCGCTCAGGACGACGTGGATCGATGAAGGACAAAGATGTGTAGAAGAGTCAGTACGTAGCCCTGTCTGCTTGCAGCCGGGATCGAAGTGGCACAATTCCCGGCTGCAAGCAGACAGGGCTAC
The DNA here is from genome assembly GCF_000373765.1 of Legionella shakespearei DSM 23087. Lineage (GTDB taxonomy): Bacteria > Pseudomonadota > Gammaproteobacteria > Legionellales > Legionellaceae > Legionella > Legionella shakespearei. The sequence goes on from NZ_KB892391.1 coordinate 6,985, forward strand.
AACAGACCTAGCTACATCGAACCCTGCTACCCGTTTATTTTTATGTATTTCTCACGCTCTTTGTGAGAAAATAATGGCCAATTAAATTTATACTGGTAAACGTTATGCTTGGTAGAGGTCTTTTTGCACTAAAGAGAGGCGCGCAAAGCGCTGCAGTAAACACTGATAAGATACGCTGTACCGTAGAAAAAAGTACTAATATAAAACACATACTCTCTACTGCCAAACCGGGTTCATTAGCCATTCTGGACATTGACGATACCATTGGCCGTGTTGGACAGTCCATAGGACTTGATGCCTGGTTTCGTTACCGTATGCAACAATACGCGCTTGAAGGGCACACAGAATCACAAGCACTCTTAAATGCCATTGCCCTGTATAACCGGGTGCAAAAGGCCACAACCCACATGGTTTGTGTTGATCCTGACAATGACATTGCCGAGTTGATCCAACAATTAAAAGACCGAGGCGTAAAAGTGATAGGCTTAACCGCCAGAAACCACGAACTCACTGATAAAACCATTGAATTATTACACACTCTTGGCGTTACTTTCAGTGATGATGTATTAAAAGACGGAGTCTTTTTACTGAATGATAAACTTGTAGAAATAAAAAACGGCATCATTTTTTCTGATGGCAGCAATAAAGGATTATGTCTCGAGCAAGCCGTGGAAAATAAATATTTCCTGACAGATTTCACTTCCTTTGTCGATGTAAGCTTTACAGATGACAGTGCAAAAAACTGTGAGCATGTCGCCCTGAGCCTCGCAAAACTCGGATACCCAAACGCAATGGTCTGGCATTACACTTTTGCGGAAGAGTACTTACCCTTTACCAATGAAGCCAAGACGATTGCAGCCATTCAGGAATCCAATTTAAGAGATTATAAATTTTTATTTACGGATGACGAAGCCAGAGAACAAATAGGAACCGGTAATTATCCGATTTAAAACAAATGCATGGTGAAATGAAACCAGGAGTACCCTTCATTGAACAACAATAAAGTCAAAGTGAATTCAGTCTGGATACTCTCTGCCTGTCACATTTTTCTTATCATGCTTAGCAATGTGCTGGTGCAATATCCCTTTGATATCCTGGGATGTCACACCACCTGGGGTGCTTTCACCTACCCCGCTATTTTTATTTTAACTGATTTGACTACCCGAATAGCGAATGCCAGCAAGGCACGGCAGATTATTTTGATCAGTATGTTTCCTGGGTTGATCTTTTCCTATCTTGTCGCAAGCTCTATTGAAGCAGGAAACAACCTGAACTTTAGCACCATTCTGGTGCTACACCCCATGCCGCTTCGTATTGCTGTGGCATGCTTCATTGCCTATGCCGCAGGACAGCTTCTTGATATAAGCGTGTTTCAACGTTATAGAAATCAATCATCCTGGTGGTTGGCACCTGCCCTTTCGACCACTATAGGTAATATTGTGGATACAGTACTCTTTTTTGCAATTGCTTTTTATCACTGTTCTAATCCATTTCTAAGCCAACATTGGCCAGAAATTGCGATGGTAGATATCTTTTTCAAAATTACTATCAGTTTAATCGCTTTTGTTCCACTATATGGATTGGTATTAAATGCTGTTGGAATAAAGGGCATCAACAAATCCATGGCATAATGGAAAGAGGATAAGCTATGCAGGCACTTTTGGATGAGTTAGCGATTTTAGACGGTAAATCTATCCAGTTGGAACCTGTTGGACCACAACATCGTGAAGCCTTAGGCGTTGCCGCCAATCATGAGCAAATATGGCATTACATGCCGCAAAAAGCGACCAATGAATTCTTTGATCCCTGGTTTGATGAATGTCTGGTAAAAATGTCTTCCGGGGAACAGATTACTTATGTCCTGCGCTGCAAAAAAGATCAGCAGATTAAAGGTGCCACGGCGTTTTACGACATTCAATTAGACAATAAACGTCTTACTTTAGGTTATAGCTGGTATACCCCTGAAGTGTGGGGAACCGGAATTAACAGCGAATCTAAATTACTCATGTTGACCCAGGCATTCGAATCGTGGGGTATTAACAGAGTAGAATTAGGTACCGATTCCCGTAACCTTCGCTCATACCACGCAATAAAAAAACTGGGGGCAACTGAAGAAGGATTATTGCGTGAACACATGATTCTTCATGGAACGGTAACCACAGACACCGTCGTTTTCAGCATACTTTTATCAGAGTGGCCGGCCATTAAAAGAAGGTTAGAACGGTACCAGGGATAGCAGTTTGGATCATGGATTCGGGATAACCCATTTCGTAGCCCGTATTAGGCGTCAGCCGTAATACGGGAATTAGCTCATTGCCCCTTCGATCCCGTATTACGGCTGACGCCTAATACGGGCTACACGCTACACGCTGATATGAGCCGAGGCATTGACCATTCCCAGATTACACCGTCCCGAGTAGGTTCAAGGTTCAAAACTCCCTCCACCATCGAAACTAGGTCGTCCTGAGCGCGTCTTTTTGCGCGAAGGATCTCCCGAAGATGGCATGGTGCCAGGACAATATGACATTTCTAACCCCTGTATTTACCTATCTCTTGTGATTACTCTATACTTAATTAAATCGATAAAAATCAGAGATAAAATGTCTTCCTTCAAATCAATTGCCTTCACATTCTTAACCTTTCTGAGCCTTGAAGGATTCGCAGGCCAACCTGCCAAAGGGGCCCCAGTTAGTGACGCTCAATATTCAGCAGCAATTTTGAATGTCGCTTTGTACGTCATGCAGGACTGTTATATGGTGCAACATAAAAAAGGCGCCCAATTAAGTGAATGTATGGCCGATGTTTTTATCAAGGAAGCACCCAACCCGCAACATTATCAAATGTACATCAATGGTGATACGCCTGGCAATTTGAACTTGTTACTGTTTAATCAGGCAGGATACACCGTCAATTGTTCCATTACTGTAGACAAAAAAATTGAAGTAAACAGTTGTGTTTCCTATCAAAATCAGCCTTTATCCAGTGAGCAGGAAATGTCAATTACACCCCCTGCCCAGAAATAAGGTAAACCTCCCCGTAGCCCGGTCTGCTTGCAGCCGGGATGAGGTCTTGGATCCTGGCTGCAAGCAGCTGTCTCTTGATCACCTCTTAGTCTAAGCCTTACACCAATGCTAAATCAGACTCTGTGCCACAACAAAAATTCCGCTTCCTGACGGTCGCGGCTCGGTTTCCGGTGCACGATGAAGTCAACACGAACACACGAAAATCGAGCCGCGACCGTCAGGAAGCGGAACAGTTATACTGGCAGGGACTGTGTTTCTGCTCTGAACCCATGGCTCTCTCGGACAAGCCGAGGGGATTCCGAGAGCCTTGATCCCGGCAGCAAGCAGACCGGGCTACAAACCCTTCTGGAATCATTATCAGGTCAATTTTAAACAAACAAAAACCCAGAGAAACAAGAACGCTTCTCTGGGTTTTAAAGCAGGTGTTATTGAGTTGTATCAGTTCCAGTTCCTGAATCATCTGGAGTTGTGGTTCCTGTATCAGGGGTTGTTGTACCCTGATTATCAGTTGCACCATTATTCAGATTATTATTAGGATCTGTTGGTGTAGTAGTGGGATCCGTGGTATTAGGAGTTGTTGGAGTCAGTACATCTGTTCCAGCATCGTTATTAATACCCGTTCCGGGATTATTCCCATTTTGTGGATTGGTTCCTGTATCACTGTTAATTAAGGTACCTGAATCCGTTCCGGGGTCAACTGTGTCTGCATTGGCCAGTGGAAAAGCAAGCATACCCAGTAAAACCAAAATTGCTTTATTCATCATATTCTCCTTTCAAAGTGTAAATTAAATCAGTGTTTTTCTTTATGAAAGTAAGAAACACTAATTCGTGGGTTACACATGAAAAACGCTCAGAGAGATTACTGTTTGCTTAAAATAAGCAGAGTTTTTTCTGATTGGACTTACACTTTACCTCCATAAAGTACAGCTACCTCATGCCTTCTCCTTTGTTAATTTGCGTGTCTACTATAGGGATAGAACAATACATTCAAGAATGCAAATACTATTTGATTTATTATTAACCAAATAACTGAATTTATTATCAAAAATAATTAAAAAAAATCAGCGGTAAAAAATGTGAATAAACATGACGATCTGTGCAAGTAGCCTCTCCCCCTTCGCACTGCCATTAAGTTAACGTGAGTTATGGATAACAAGATTGTTTTATCCAATCGTTACTTCGATGCCGTTCGGGCTGAGGAAGCGCGATAGCGCTGTCTCGAAGCCTGGGCATGGTGCTAAGGCTTCGAGACGAGGCTAGCGCCTCTCCTCAGCCCGAACGGCATCGAAGTAACGACTGGATAAATCAAGCTCCTATCCCGAAACACTACTCCGTCCCGAATCAGAGCACATTAATTTTACTGCAATCCAAAATTGCTTTATGATGCATGACATGGAATGATGAATGGATTCCCGCCACAGTGGGAAACGAACTTCGGGTTTGTTGATTTTTGCCATCCAAACCTGGCAGGGTTTCACATGGTCAATCGTGTTATAAGTAAAACCACCAATATTTATGTTTATCCCTCTGAACAGGAAACTCATCTTGGCTCACTTACCTTGGGAGACTTGCATGGAAATGCTGTAAAGCTGCTGCATTTTTTCTTCCAATATCAAATTATCCAATTTAAAAAAGAAGTAACCCAACCGGAAAAAACCTATGAGGAGTTTGTCACTCTCTATGAGTCTTATGGAGAAATTCTGGAAGAATATCTGGAAAACTCCACACTCCTCCAATTAGAGCGAACGAAAATCACTAATGCGAAAGAACGCATTGAAAATATAAAAACCCAATTATCCCTTGAAGAAAATAAAGACAGCCCGCAATATCAATCCTTATTCCTCTTACAACAACAAATAGAAAGCAGATTAGAAACAAGCCAGGAATGTAAAAAACGCTTAAAGCAACTGCGAAGCGAAATAATCAAAAAAGTTCCACCTGTTCTTGAGCAACTGAATCAATTCATCAACAAAATTGCAATTAAAGACAGGGAAGTGCTGATTCGCCTTATTGGTGATGAGCTTGCCGACAGGGGACATTGCGACTATTTTACTTTAAGGATTTTGGACTTGTTTTCCCAAAACCATGGCCGCTTGGCCATTATTTTTTCCAACCATGGCTACGAATTTATTTCTGCCTATGAAAAACTGGCAAAAAATCTCCCCTTTGTACCTCAAAAAGATATAGTTGATTTTCAAACCACCTCCTTTTCTGGCCTCAAGTTACTGATAAAGCATGGATTTATTACTAAAAATGAATTAGTGCATTTAACCAATAAAAGCTACAAACCGGCTTTAAAATTAATCGATTACACCCTCGATGAAACCGGGATTACCCTGTTCAGCCATGCCCCGATGCGCTTTGATCATCTTGAATTAACCGCCAGATTTTTAAAAGTGACTTATGATGATTCCACCAAAGAAGCACTGGCCAAGACCATTGATGAAATAAACGGCCAATTGGAACATTACATCCATGAAGACATCACTCATTTACTGTTTCACAGTGATTGCATCAAGGATAAAACCAATATGACTGAAGAAGAGCGGGCCATGTGGCCGCTGATTTACTTAATATGGAACAGATGGGATCAGGCAAAAGAAACAGAAACTGCCCGCCCAGCCAGTAACAATGATTACCTCATCACTTATGTCCATGGGCATGATCCCTTTCAAAGCCCAAAGCCTCATGTGCATAATCTCGATACCCTTTGCGGTAAAGATTCACGTAAAAAAGAAGACGAGCAAATCAATAAGTCATTTCAGTTTTTAGCACAGAACAGATACACGTCAGTTGATACAACAGGGTTTGAACAGTATCTGCGTTTGGTCCACCGTTCCAAAGTATTTGACTCTAATGGCTATGGGCTGCAATCAGACAAGGAGGATGAAGTGCTGACTATTGAATCCCCTCTGGATGCAATGGTTCTGGACAGTCTGAAAAAATTCAGTATGTTTGGAAAAGCGGTTCAGACCCAGAGCGAACAACCAGAAGAAAAAGCAAATCCCTCAGAATCCATCTTGTGAAGCAAACCCAGAATAAGTATAGTAGGGTTAATTTATTGGGGTTCAATGAGTTTAACAGACAATACCAAACGGAAGAGGTATCTATTATGGGCCATTCAAAAAGTGAAATAAATGTACGCAAAAGAACAGAAGATTTAATGAAAGCAGGTTTTACCGGTTACGGGACGAAAGCGGTCGAGCCTAAATCAGCTTCTGAAACAACAGAAGACACGGCAACAGGGCAAATAACATTCCCGACAGCTCATAGGCCCATGAGGGTCACACGCAGGCCGTCAAAAGAAAATCGCTCTTTTTCACGCTCTAAAAATACATTATTTGGTAACAGCGAAGAACACAGCCCACAAGAATCAGTAAATCAGGGAAACACTCCCGATCTGGTTGCATTAATCAAAAGTGCAATAAGCCAGGCAAATTCCAATTACCAACAGCACAACATAGAAGGATTGTATGAACGCACTGAACCTGGCTGGTTAAGCTGGTTACGTCACGGCGAAGAAGGAAAAAAGCATGCCGAAGAGTTCAATAATGAGTTGCAGGCATTAGATTCTGTTGAGAGTGTTATCAATAAACTGAATGCCTTTTTCCGCAAACAAGATACCCGCTATCATTATAATTCTTTTGCATCTTATGCACTGGATGAGCTCAACACCATTTTGGAAAACCTGCATTACAAATCATTCAGACCTGAATCGGGAGAGCATTATCAAATAAAATCATGGTCTTGTGTGTCTATAGAATTGCATAAAATAAGCTTTGGAATAGCCCCAAAAATGGAAACTCCCACAGTAAGCGCAACGGTTTAGATGCCTTGATGAGCGATAGCGCTGAGTGATCCTCACCACTCAGATCTATGCAGAATCGCCTTCCCCTCTCCGGGGGAAGGTGCCCGACAGGGCGGATGGGGGGATCAAAAAAGGATTTTTTATCAGTTAGTTCATGTTGTATTAGATCTTGAGTGGTCTTTTTGATCCCCCCACCCNCCCTGTCGGGCACCCTCCCCCGNAGGTGGAGGGGCTACTTGCGAAGATCATCCTGTTTATTTGCATCTTTTTATGAGAGGATCACTCAGAGCGATAGCGTAATCAAGGCTACGGTATAGATAAGTTCCTGGAGTAGATGTACATGTTCGAATATATGTTAGATTTTTTCAAATCGTCGGCCGGTGTAGTCAGCCATGTCTCACAATGGCTTACAACTCCACCGGGAAATGTAGTTTTTCCTAATCCGGGATATTCTAAAGATCATTCCTCCGCCAAAAGCATCTCTGTTTTTTTCATCCACGGCACGGCAGACCGTGCTTGTGGCGGGAAATATCTGGCTAAAGGTATTCTGAGTGATGCACCCGACTCTGTTAAAGAAGTGCAACTGCTGGCCTTTGATCACCGTTTAAGCGGAAAAGGAGTCGTTGATTTTGCGGAACAATTAATCCAAAAATTAGAGCAATCAGAAGCAGAGCAAGTGGTATTAATTGGCCACTCAAGAGGTGGGTTAATTGCCGCTTATGCAGCCCAGGAAATGGCCCGGCGAAAAGTAAAACCTGAAATAGTAGCAACCGTATGCATCTGTGCCCCCTTTCAGGGTTCGTACCTGGCAAGAAAACCTCTGACCTTCATTTCACGTTCAGTGAAAGACATGCATGAGGGTAATGCGTTTCTCACCCTCCTCTGTGATGACATTGTCAAAAATCCAGCCTGCCGCTATCAATTTATCACAGGAACACAGGATTATATTGTTCCCAAAGCGGGCATTATCCCGGAGTACGTCACGGCTCACCCTGAAGCAGCCGCCAGGATAAATGGCCATAGCCATCTTTCCATTATGGGATCTGCCAGATGCCATGCCACTATTCGCCAGCTGTTAGCAGAACTCGTTGTTGCAGAAAAATCAGAACTGATTAAAACACTTTAAGAATGAATTCGCTACGCTCATGGCTTCCCGGATTAGCATCCGGGCTACATTTGATAGCCTGTACTAATCATTGTAGCCCGGATGCTAATCCGGGAAACCATGAGCGTAGCGAATTCTACTTATCAATTTAAAAGACAATTGCATCTGTAAATACATCCAGCTACTATAAAAAAAGGAATTATTTCTTCTCAGGATACAGAACTATAGTTCGCTTATATTTTATCCCACAATGGATTCCTTCCCTCGCAAAACCGGCATTGATTTGATCCTAAATACATGCCGTCAGTTTTAGCAGATTCAGATTTAAAAATATTATTCAAACCTCTCGTATAAGCTGTGGACTTTGTTTTACACGTGTTTGCAGAGGAACACGCTTTAAAGCGAAACAATACAGTTCAATCAAGGGGCCAATTAACTCATAAAAAGGATTTAGGGGTTTATATGAAAATTTTTGAATTGGCAAAAACAGTAAATGAGAAAGAGTTCGATCCACTTCTTTTAACTGACAGCATTCCGCTGGACAAGATTGATGCGTTGGACGAGCAACACCACACCCCCTTGTTTCACGCCATTAGTGAGGGTGATCTGAAAAAAACCAAATACCTTCTGAAAAATAATGCGACCTTGCAAACGGACAAATACACCCCATTCTTGCTGGCTTGCTTTTTTGGACAGTTAGAAATTGCGCAGTTTTTGTATCAGGAAGGATGCCTGAATGAGCGGGACATCTACCAAAATACTCCCTTAATGAATGCCGCATGGAATGGCCACACCGAGGTCGTAGAATGGCTTTTAAGTTTGGGAGCAGAAATTAATGCAACCAATGTCCATGGTGATTCTGCCTTATATATTGCACTGCGCTATAAGCATCCACTGACAGCCTCCTTGCTGCTCGAACAAAAAAACATTGATGCCTATAATGAAAACGTTTTGAGTTATGATCCCATAGTGATTGCTCTGTTTCATGGCTATCTCGATATTGCCAAAGGACTTTATAATGATAAAGTCAATCTCAACAAGCAATACACCGAAAACAATACTTTATTGCATATTTGTGCGCTCAACGGCGATTTAACAGGTACCGAATGGTTATTAAACAGAGGCGCTAATCCACACATCAGCAACAGCCAGGCACTGACTCCATTAATGATGGCGGCACAATACGGTCATCCAACGATTGTTTCCAAATACCTCGCTGATAAAAACTATCAGAAGCAGGCCAAGCGTCCTTACGAACTGGAACTTGCCTTAGTGATGGCGGCCGCAAAAGGCCAGGGAGCGGTTCTTGATATATTGATCAGCCACATCAAAGACATTCCGGAAACCAGCATTCATGCAGCCCTTTTAGGTGCGGTTATGAATGATCGTTGTGATGTCATCCCCAAATTGCTTACCATTAACCCTTCCAAAGCAGCCAGCTATGTTAAAAAGCACTATCACTTTGGTGATTACCCTTACAACCAGGGGCATACTTTATTGCATGCCGCTGCGGATAAAGGTTATTTGGCTTTAGCCCAAAACCTCGCTCATCTCGGTGCGAAGCTTGATGCTAAAAATGATAATAAAGATACAGTGCTACATTACGCAGTGCGTAGTGGTAATCTTGATTTGGTACGCTGGCTATGTAATCAAAATCTTGATGTCAATCTGAAAAATAAACAAGGCAACACCCCCTTACATTTTGCAGTGGAAATAAAAAATCCGGCAATAATCCGTTGTTTGTTACTGCATGGGGCAGATCATTTAATAGAAAACAAACTTCAGGACACTCCAGAGTTTTTAGCAAGAACGGATAAAGAGCTTCATTCCTGTTTCGAGGAATTTGAGAAAAGGGATTTAAAGCACTTCGGTTTATGCGAGATTCACCAGGCGGTTACCAGCAAGGAGGACAAGGCATTACTTCAAATCCTGCCTGTAGTCCATGATTTAAAACAGCGCTCTGATGATGGCTTGACTGCAATACAAGTGGCAGCCCATATGAATAATCTGAATCCTCTGGTCATATTATTACTTTGGGAAGCAAAGGGAGACAGAAAATACGCCCAGGATTTGGCGAAGTTCTACATGGAAAAATATGATTCGCATATGACGGCATATAAAAGTTTCGCGCAATCAGAACGTGCTATCAGACAGTTTCCGGAACATCGTCTGAATATCTTGTTGAAATTGTATCAGGCCTGTGAAACAAAACAGAATCAGCAAGGCATTCCAGCAACAGAACCTGTTGTTGAACAATGTGCGTCTGTGTCTGCTTCGGCGTCTGGAAGAAAACTGCGGTTCTTTGACTCATCAGAATCACTTGCAAGCTCTGAAAGTAAAGAAGAGGAACTGTCTGAAAATCCTGTAAAAACAGTAGCTTGATTTACCTCGATCCGTTCGGGCTGAGGATACTGCCATTAAGTTAAAAGAATTAATTTAAAATAGGCGTAGCCTTGATGCAGCGACAGCGTAATCAAGGTTTTCCTATGGTCTTTTAGCCTTACTGCATGAAAACCTTGATTACGCTGTCGCTGCATCAAGGCTACAGTTTTTTATATATATTTATCCCGAACTCGTTAAGTTAAGGAGTTCCGCCGTCCCGCGGCTTGTCCGCGGGACGGCGGAGTATCGCTTAACCTAATGATAGTGCACGTTGTCCTGAGCGCGTCTTTTGGCGCGAAGGATCTCCCTGATTTGGCAGGGTGTACACTTCAGATCAGGAGGACGTGGCTCCCAAACATCCAGAATTGTGCTATGTTTGATAATAATGATTATTATCTGATAGGAAATCATGAACAACATCAAAACATTCATCTTTCTCGCAGCCCTTACAGCCTTGATGATAGTCTTAGGCAAGTTGATTGCAGGCCAGGGAGGAATGATCATTGCCTTTTTGTTAGCCGTGATTATGAATTTTAGTGCCTATTGGTTTTCTGATAAAATTGTCTTGAAAATGTATAAGGCTCAGCCTTTGCCTGAAAGCCATCCTGTCTACAACATTGTTCGCTCATTAGCCTCCAAGGCAAACACTCCCATGCCCAAAGTGTATCTGGTAGAAACAGAAGTACCCAATGCCTTCGCCACTGGCCGCAATCCTCAGAATGCTGTAGTGGCTGTGACATCAGGGCTTTTGACCCGTATGAATGAAGAAGAATTGACCGGAGTTCTGGCACATGAATTATGCCACGTTCTGCATCGTGATACCTTTATCAGTGTCGTAGCAGCAACCATTGCCGGTGCCATCAGCAGTATTGCGAACATCTTTATGATGACTGGCGGACGGGTTAATGCGGAAGGCCAAAGAACAAACCCGCTTTTTAGCATGATGCTTATATTACTCGCGCCCATGGCAGCAGGCTTAATTCAAATGGCCGTGTCGCGCTCCAGAGAATTTGAAGCCGACAAAGGCGGCGCCGAACTGACAGGCAAACCGCTGTGGCTGGCAGATGCATTATTAAAATTGGAAAGTGCCAACCATCAGGGTAATTTCCAACAGGCCGAAACACATCCTACTACAGCGCATTTATTCATTATCAATCCACTCAGTGGCGAAAAATTACGCCATCTCTTTATGACCCATCCACCAACAGCAGAACGAGTTGCACGCCTTAGAGAGATGGCTGGAGGTGGCTAGCCTCACGGCCTGATAAAGATACATTTGAAAAGTACCTTATTAAAGGCAATAATAGCAATTGTCCAAAAAGCCAGGATTATTCCATGCAGTTAACCCAGTTCACTGATTACTCTTTACGAGCCTTGATTTATATCTCCCTGAAAAAAAATATTTGCACGATTAAAGACATTACAGAGGCCTACACCATTTCAACCAATCACATGATTAAAATAATTCATAATTTATCCAAGTTAGGATTAATTAAAACCATCCGGGGTAAAAATGGAGGCATTGTCATGGCAGCGAATCCAGCAGAGGTGAATTTGGGGACGTTGATACAAACCCTTGAACCCAATTTTGATTTGGTACCGTGCTTTAACAAAGAAAAAGCTAATTGTTGTATTAGCCCGGTATGCAAACTGAAAACCGTTTTACATGAAGCCCAACAAGCCTTTATGAATGTTTTAAAGCAATTTACCCTGGCAGATATACTGCACAATAAAAGCGAATTGGGTTCTTTTCTTGGCCTTGGCAAGTTGCCCAGTTAACAGGATAAATATATAAAAAACTGTAGCCTTGATGCAGCGATAGCGGAATCAAGGTTTTCATACAGTAAGGCTTAAAGACCATAGGAAAACCTTGATTACGCTATCGCTGCATCAAGGCTACGCCTATTCTATACGCCTCAGGAAAAATCTGGGCTTTCCGGCCAGGAGAGCAAAACTTTTTGCAGCACTAAGGCATGATTATGTACCGGATCTTTAGCAGCATAAAACAAGGTAACCGGGCTATGCGCAGCCCGTTGTCTTACCTGCTCTATCAGCTCTGGTTTATCCTGCAATTCCTTTATATAACGCTGCGCAAACTCAAGCCAATTACCTGCGCTATCCTGATGAAACCATTTTCGTAATTCAGTGCTCGGTGTGATTTCCTTTAACCATAAGTCAAAGGCAAGAGCGTCTTTTCTAAGACCGCGCGGCCACAGCTTGTCAACAAGGATCCATGTCCCTTCTTTCTGTGCGGGGGGACTATATACTCTGCAAATAGAAATATCCAATCCAGCCATCTGTTCACCTCACTCAGACAATTTTTTGTGCCAGCAAATGACCGAACAATCCTTGCATTGGTCGGCCAAATTCATCCACTTTATGTAATAAACCTGCAGACTCCTTATATTCAAGTATGGACCATCCACTGTCCTGATAAAAATGGTAAAGCTCTTCTTTTTCTGGCAGAAACGTAAATGATGCAGGCAAAGAATAAAGCTCAGAATAAACAGGAAACACCATATAATGTAAACCGTCCTTCATTGTGGCCTGCTGTAGCCCCGTTAATAAAGAGGGTACAGATTCCTTTTCTAAAAACTGTAAGCTCACTGTAGAAAATACAAAATTATAATATTCACTTTGCAAATCAAGCGGCTGGTTCAAATCATGGAGTACCGTTTTAACCTGGGATAAGTGTTCCTTTTTCGCAATATCTGCAATCTGATTCATGGCCGTTTCATTAACATCAATTCCTGTCATGTCATGCCCTAAGGCTGCAAAAAATAAAAGATTGCGTCCCGAACCACAACCAACATCCAGACTCTTCAATGGCCCCAATTGCTGTAAATAATTATGGTAAGTATAGAGAAGATCAGCATGCACAGCTCCCAATCCGTATTTTTTGCTAAAGTAACGATGCGGCGTACAGTAAAATTCAAGTGACGCATTAAACGGCTCCTTCACTACTATGATTTTATGCCATGCAGCAGGAGGAATCAGCAATTGGGGATTGGCCTGATTAAGACGAGTCCGGGACAATTCTTCCCCTGCCCCATTCATCAATATAAAATCAATTTCCCCTTCATGAAGAAACAGGCTCCCCCAACTACCCTCCTTGGTACTGTGCTGCTCAAGAAAGAATTGCAGCTTCCCCCCACTTTCTATTTGTGTTTGTTTATAGCAAAGCAAATGATCCTGTTTGTTTGTCATTTTTTTCCCCTGATAAATACATAGTGTTCCCCTATAAAACCTGCTCCCGAGATTCAGGTTCAGCTTTTAAACGCGTTAAAATTTTGTAACCCTCTGCCATTTTGTCAGCTAATTGATGGTTTACGTCTCTGTGCTCAGCCTCATCTTCACGGACAGCCAATAATACATCACGTAATCGGGCATCATCAGGAAGATTCCAATAACTTTTAGCAATGTCTGGTGCCGGACAATTGTCTATGGCTCCTGCATCCAGCTCTTCCAGATAATGAGTGTAACTAATCACCGCTTCTTCTTCGAGGTATCCAACAAAGCGATGGGCTGTTTTGGAAGATAAGACATACATAGTCAGATAAATAACAACGAAAATAGCCTGAGCCGTAAAAATGATAAAGCGCTCAAACCAGTTCGGCCTGGCAATATACATAAAAGTGATAAGATGCATGCGCTCGTTTTCTGCTTCATCAAGTAACGTTCTTATCCAGCCTTCATCATTTTTTATTTTCCTTAAACAACGCAAATGCAGTAAGGCCGCCCCAACCATACCGGGAACTGCAGCTACGGTTTCTAAAACAATAGCCCGATTTCCATAACGTTTCTGGAAAAAAGTGTCCGCAAAAAAGCGGAAGAATTTAACTAAAAACCAGGCAATCTTGTCACTGAATTTCTCGGCAGGCTTGTGGTGAATGAGCATGATGAATCCTTAATTAAGTAAAGACCCCTATATTATAATAAAGATGTATTTTAAATACAACTTATAAAATATCGCTGATGACTTAAAAAATGAGATGCGCTGTTTTTTTATTAATAAGTTGTATAAAAATCATGTCTGCCTTATTATGCCGCACGCTGTGTTTTTTGATAACACACCATAGGTCCATATAAGATAGAGATAATATGCATTTTCCTAAATTTTTTGTTACTTACTGTGTCATGGATACCGATGCAGGGGCAAACCCGTTTGGACATGCCTGTTTAATTTTTTCACGACAAGAAAAAGATAAGGCGCCGGTCGAGGTCATTGATAGCCTTGGTTTTTACAGCCAACCCAGCACCACAACCAATCCCTTTTTAAATTTTTTAAAATCAATATTTGGTTTAACTATTGATTTACAAGACGGGCATGGGATTATAAAACAGGAACAGATGCGCTGGCTCGATAACAAAGGCTTGCATGGCATAAGCTTTGAGGTGCCCGAAGCACAATTTGATAATTTATATAAACGCTATTACACCCTGATGATGACAGAAGATCAGGTCGTTGCGGAATTAAATGCCGAATTGGCTGCACAAAATGTAGAAGCTAATGGCTTCACGCGTTTTAATGCGGAAAAGGCAAAAGCTCTCGCAGAAGGCAGAGAACCTCGCTTAAAGCCCTTTCATTTAACAGTCGATTTTTTCACCCTCAAAGGTCCTGACAGTTCCGAATCATATACCTGCAAAAATCATGCGCTCGATTTATTAGCCGAATGCCAGATTATCTCTGAGGAACTCAAAAGCCAATTAAGCAGCAATGATGCCCTCAAAGCATTCCCTGCGTTTTCTGATATCACCTTACATCCTCTGACTCTTGTCAGCACCGGAATTCCACAAACAATCACCTCTAAAAAAACAGGGAAATTTTTCTATAATCACGTCTGGGATAAAAACGCGCTTTACTGGGCATCACCAGTAAACCTCATTGATAAAAAGCCCGCCTTTATCGATGAGTCGTTAAAAGAAATGCTCTCTCGGATTCAACGTATTGAATATCGGTTGTATGAAGCCTTGCGCCACTCTATAGACGAAGAGCCAGAAAATAAAGAGTATCATTCTCTGCTGAATAAGCAGTTGCAACGAGTGCAACACAGCGCTTTTCTGTTTCATAATGCCGATGAAAACCAAAATACAGCCCTGCTCAATGCACGGTTAAAAAATGCAGATGAAGTTCTTAATATGGCTTCTTTGGCAATGAATCAGGAACGACTCAATTCTTCTTTTCTTCTCAGGGCATGGGAAAGCATCGCTTTACATGAGGCCTTATTGGGCTTGTTGGTGATGGCCGTATCCGCTGCAACCCTTTTGACGACACCTTTAGGAATAGGATTATTTATTGCTGGAGCTACAATGGCTGCTTATCAAGGATATGGATTCTATGCAGAAGAAAAGAAACACGCAGAAACAAAAGAATTGTACGAAACAGAACACGCTATGCAGTTGGTTTAAACTCACAGACCGTATTAACGAATACGTAATACGGTCTGCGATATAAGACAATCTTATTAACGTACCAGAACGTATCGTCCATTCTCAACACGATACTGATGGCCATTACGGTAAATCACGCCTTTCTTTTGATATACCTTAACGTCATGTGATGAAGCACGACGGCCAACCAAAGTATCAATTCCCGCACCCACAGTAGTAACCACTGCTGTACCAGCAGTTGAAACAACGCCAACTCCTGCTTTTACTACTTTACCACCAGTTTTCACTACAGTGACGCCAGTATTAGCTGCAGTATTCATAGTATTACAACCAACCAGTCCTACAGTTAATGCAAGGACAGAAAAACTTGTCAGTATTATTCTGTTCATAATGAATTCCTTTTGAGTTAATCCTTTTAATTGCATGTTGCAGTATGAACTATAGTACAAAACAAAATAATTGCTAATTTTTTATAAAATATGAATAAATTCAAATTCAAACAATTAATTTAAAATCAAAATGAAAAATAAATTTGCTTTTCCAGACAATACAAACTAACTTTTAAACTGCATGGATGCTTATATTTTAATTAATCAGGAGTTACAAATGAGTAAAAGCAAAAAATTCAAACATGAATCACAAGATGCACGTCGTCACGATCAACAACATGTAGTGCACCCAGAAGTGAAAACTGATCACTCGCCTAAGAAATCAATTCAAAAGAAAAATACCAAAATTGTAAAATAGGGCACCCGAAATTGCCGGGCTAAACTTTAGCCCGGCTTTCGTTAATATGAATTACGATTTTTTGGCGCTTAGGCGAATGCCATTGGATTCAATACTGATTTCGCCTCTCTTATAAAGATTGCCTATAGCCATTTTAAAACTTTTCTTGCTCTCACCCAAAGTACGCTGAATTTCCTCCGGAGAGCTTTTATCGTGTAAAGGCATGAAACCACCTTTTTTATGAAGTTCGGCCAAGATGCGCTCAGCCAGGTCATGAATATTGTCTTGCCCTGTTTTTCGCAAAGAGACGTCAATTTTTCCATCGTCACGCAGGGTTTTAATGTATCCTGGTATTCTTTTGCCATAAATCAGCGACTGAAAAATATCTCCTTTATGGATTAAGCCCCAATGGCGATCATTAATGATCACCTTAGTGCCCAAATGAGTATTTTCCGCAATCAAGAGGCTTACTTCATCTCCCTGTTGGTAGCGGACTGGAGTTTTATCAAGAAAATGATCCAGTTTGGAACTGGCAATAATGCGCCCTTTATTGTCCAGCTTGACACAGACCAGATAAGATTTATCCCGCTCCATAGGCCTGTATTGTTCAGGACCTGGAACCAGCAAGTCTTTATCCAGCCCCCAATCAAGAAAGGCGCCTACAGAATTGACATCAATCGCTTTTAAAAAAGCACATTTACCAACCTGGGTGCGTGGCCTTTGCGTGGTAGCGATGATTTTATCTTCAGAATCAAAATAGACAAAAACCTCCAGCATATCATTCACTTGCGTGCCTTTGGGTACAAATTTTCCGGGTAATAAAATTTCGTCCCAATCGTCCGCATCGAGATAAACACCAAAAGGAACCTCTTTTATTACTTTTAAACGGTTAAACTGCCCTACTTTAATCATGAATCGCTCTCGTTTTTTTAATCATGCAGTGTACCATAGGATCACCATAAAAAATCAGGTTCCTGACAACAAGCGAACAGTACGTTAACGTGAGTATTGATTTACTTTGATGCCGTTCGGGCTCGAGAATTAATTTAAAATAGGTGTAGCCTTGATGCAGCGATAGCGTAATCAAGGTTTTCATGCAGTAAGGCTTAAAAATCATAGGAAAACCTTGATTACGCTATCGCTGCATCAAGGCTACAGTTTTTTGTATATTTAAAACAAGCTTCTTATCCATAACTCACACCAAAGCCACGTCGTCCTGAGCGCGTCTTTTTGCGCGAAGGATCTCCCGAAATCGGCACGGTGCCAGCACATGGAGTTCACGCAAAAAGACGCGCTCAGGATGAGGTTGCACAACAATCCATAGTCTGGAACTTTCCAAACAGCGGATTATTGGTTAAAGTAAAAATGATTTCACTAAAAGGATCTTTGCCATGAAACATTTAATCAAAATAATTATTTTAGCTGTATGTTCCAATATAGTGTACGCAGACACCGCAACGTCCAATGCCCAAATAGTCCAGCTTAACACAACAATTCAAGAGCAGATAAAGCAACTACAAGCACAACAAGAGCAGCAAATAACTACTTTGAACACCCAGTTACAAAACCAGATCAAACAAATGCAAACCCAGCTGCAAAACCAAATACAAACCGTAAACTCACAAACTCAAGCACAAATGAAGCAAATCCAAACCACCTTGCAACAACAAATCGCTCAGGTTCAACAACAAATCAAGAGCGCACATTAAATTTGTAGTGCCCGATCTACGTCGTCCTGAGCGCGTCTTTTGGCGCGACGGATTGATCGGCACTGAATCCTGACAGGATGTGTAGCCCGGTCTGCTTGCAGCCGGGATCTCAGTGGCACCATGCCGTTTTCAGGAGATCCTTCGCGCCCAAAGACGCGCTCAGGACGACGTAGATCGGGGAATGACAAATAATGCACAACCCTGCTGCAAGCAGATCGAGTTAGACGATTTATACCAAGTTAGAATGAAAACAGAGTAAGAGCGTATAAAGGATAAAAATTACTAGTGCTTCGCCAACCTCCAAATTCAATATTGGTGAAGCACTAGGGCAGGCTTGCAAATAAATGAATTTGCAGGTTAAGGGTAAAACCATGTTTCATGCAATATTCCGCCGCGTATTCATGATTACGCTGGTTCTTTTTTAAATCGAGTAGTTCAGGTTCCCAGAAACTGACTACTTCATTGATGTCAGAACGCTCTTCAAGGGTAAGATCACGCCCTTCATCGCGAATACGTTTAACGCGCTGGGGTTCTTTTTTATAGATATTCATGGGACTGACAAACACTGGCTTTCCGGTTTTCTGAGCCCAGTCATGCGCCCACTGCGGTACTTCACTGTAAGGGGAATAATAGTCATCTTCCGGCGCTGACATGACAAACTTCAGGCAATCAGCCCGTTCCAGCATGTCCTTGTTCGGTTCAAGATAACGTACCACTTTACCCTTTTTTTCCAGGCATTTAGGGCTTACCACCAGAGTCGTGCCTGCTGGCATATCCTCTAAAACCGAAATACCGTTGGATTCAATCTGCGTGTTACGAAAATAGTGCTGCGCCTTGTCTAAAAAGGCAGACACATTGTTTTGTAAAGACGGTTCTCCGCCCGTGATAACCAGCACTATATTACGCCGCTCCTTCTCGGCCCAGGCAGGGATTGGCAGGTCGCGTTTGGTGAAAAAATCATTTATGACCTGGGTTGCTTCATCCAAAAGTGAAGTGAACGATCGCCAGTCACCGGAGTCAAAATAAGTATCGCAAAAGGAACAGGCAAGATTACATTTGGCCAGGCGAATAAAATACGCAGGCTGGCCGCGATAAGGGCCTTCTCCCTGCAAGGTAAAAAAACGGCTGGTGACTAAAAGTTCATCCTCTTTTGCTTCCTTGAAAAAGGATTTTCCGACAATAGTATTCAGACCAAACATAAAATTCACCAGTAGAAAATGATAAAATCATCATTTTGCAAAATTATACACATCAGTCAGAGATCGTGCAAATTATGAGCAAAAAATCCAATCCGCGAAGTGAGAGCTTAATTTAATGGCAGTGGGTGCCATTATGGGGAGATCCTTCGCGCCAAAAGACGCGCTCAGGACGACGGGAATCGGGCCACACATTAAATACAAAAAACCTACCGCCGCCCTATCACTTTATTCCAGGATTTTTCTCCCACCAATTCATTATCAAGCCAGATTTGCCGCGTAAGCTGAATATGCATCTCTTGTTTATCTGATCGGATATCAATAAGGGATCGAGTACTGATTTTTTTATACTCCGCCCCCTCTCCCTCTTCCTTAGGAGTAAATACATTATTAAAACTCTCACTATGGAATATCATCACCCCGTTGTTTTTATCCGGGGTCTGATAATTATATCCAAGCGCGTAAGAATACAAACGTTTACCCACCCAATAATAGTCCGTATTTTTATATTCAATCACCCACTTTTGGGTTTGTTGGTCAAAGAATTTAACCTGTTCCGATTGCGAATTATTACTTCCTGCAAAAGGAAAAGGAACAGGCAAGATGCTTTCTTCTCCCGACAAGGGCAACATGTCCTGCAAGAGCGGTGGTGCCGTGTGTTGTGCCAGACTCTGTAAATCGCCAGGTGTATCAATAGCAGTCCTGGACAAAGTATATTGATGACCATCGAAAGAATCAGGCTCTTCTACCTTTCTTTTTTTACGCAGCGGGCTGTTAATGTCTGGCGTCTTTTGTAAGGATAAAACTCTTTTCCCCTGCCCCGCTTTTTCAAAATTATGAACAATAATTTCAGGATCAACCGGAGTTGGCCAAAACATGGGAAATTGTGCTGTAGATAAACTTAATCGGATAATGTGTCTCTTTTTAAACGTCCAGGTTGAAAAATGCAGGGGAATCTGCACGTCATAAACTTTATAGGGAATCATTGGTGCCGGATTGATTCTGGAGATTAAATCATCCCCATGAATGGCCTTCCCGGTAACCAAAGTCACACTTCCATCTGGCGCTACATCTTCAAGACGAAAAACAAAATGGGCGCGAGGTTGGCTGGAAGAAACCTTTAATTGAATAAAGGGCATGCCCATAAAAGATCGGTCAGCTTTCAGAGGCTTTGAATCCATTAAATAAGCATTTCGGTCTTCCTTCTTCATGTCAGCAGGAATCTCCCCCCACCAATCCCCGGCATTGAAGCCAACATGATGCGGTGTTACCAATTTTTTAGCCTCCGCATACAAAGGAATGCTTAAACAATCCTCTGCCAGAACATCCTGAGTATTGTATTTTAAATGCAGCCAGTTCCCGGATATTTGCTCAGGCTGGTCAGCCAGCAAATGGCCATCACGCTGAAACAAACTCAAAATGTTCATTTCAGGCTTTTTAACAGGTGCCCCTTTTAAATAATAATGCCAAAACTGCAAAGCTTCTTTACGCCAGCCTATTTGTGGCCCAATACTGCTGTTATGAGGCCAGGCGTGATTCCATGGACCAATAATAGCGCGCGAAGGTGCCTGGACTGGATCCAGATATTTTATCATGCGGTACACACTGTCACGGTATCCATCAGACAATCCGCCTATCATAAACACGGGAATATTCAGCTGTTGATAATGCTTACGCAAGGATTTATCCTGCCAAAACTTGCTGTCTTTGTTATGTGCCTTTAAATTTAAAAACCAGGGGTAGCGGTTAAACCGGTTTTGAAAATACTCCTCGTCTATAGAATAGTTATTTGCAGGAGAGGGCAAAATGTTTTCTGATTCCATGTCCAGTTCATAACTGTCCACATGAAAAATTCCATCAATAAAATGGACGTCATCGTAAAAAATATCATCACTGCCATCAGCAATTAAAATGGCTTTCAAAGCTGAAGGTTTTTGCGGATCCATAGCCGTCATAATGGCATTAAAAGCACCCCAGGAAATTCCCCACATGCCCACATTGCCATTGGCATCAGGTAATTGCGATAACTGCAGTACCAATTCTTTAATATCGTCCAATTCCTGATTTGAATATTCACGTAAGGGGATTTTCCCACCGGATGAGCCTGTGCCACGAATATCAACACTAACCATAATTAAGCCATGAGCAGCAAAATAGGGGTAAAGCTGATAATTCCTGTTGGCGAAACTGTCATCCTTTCGGTACGGAAGCACTTCTAATAAAACAGGATAATGTCCTTTTTTTACTGGACGATAAATGGTCGCGGCAAGGCTTACGCCATCTCGCATGGTAAAATGGGTATTTTCAATGCGATAGAATTGTGGCCGGATAACAGGCTCTGCAAGGCAAGACTGAATCCAGGCACATTGGGACAACAACAATAATATAAGGTAACACAGATTTTTTTTTATTTTCATAAGCTCTCGATTCGGTATTGATCGGCGAACTTAAAACTATGAATCTGTCTGCCTGTACTACGGAGAACAATCCTGACGAATAGTCTGTCCGGCACCAAATGAAGTATATCCCTTCTTTTCATTTTTGCAATTTGGATGAAAGGCCGTACGTCGTCCTGAGCGCGTCTTTTGGCGCGAAGGATCTCCCGAAAGAGGCACAGTGCAAAATATTTGGATCCTTCGCGCAAAAAGAAGCGCTCAGGACGACGTTGCTCTATGATAATAAACATGCCTTAAAAATTTAATTTCAAAAAAGAAAATAGTTCAGTATATTGCACATAAAAAAAGAACAATAACTTAACGTCAGTTTCGGATAAGAAAGTTGTTTGAGCCAGTGTTTACCTCGATCCGTTCGGGCTGAGGAGAGGCGGTAGCCTCGTCTCGAAGCCTTAGCACCATGCCAAGGCTTCGAGACAGCGCTATCGCGCTTCCTCAGCCCGAACGGCATCGAAGTAACGACGGGATAAAACAAGCTTCTTATCCGAAACTGACGTTAACTTATCTGAAAAGGATCTACCACAATGCATGTTTTTATTAATATGGATTTAAATGGAACGATACTCATCGGTGATGCACTGGGGCACAGAACAACGAATGAATACATCCTGATTGACTTGCTGAAATGCTTTTCTACCGAGTCCTCAACTGCTTTTATTCAATCTTTAAAGAGCAGTGAGTTAAATAAATTATTGAACCAGCAACTTAAAGCAGATATTGATTTACAAAGCCTCCTCCAACAACATGCAAATCAATTTAACTGCTTTTCTTTTTATGAAAACTTCGAACTCCTTCTTTCACTTTGCATCAGGCAATGCGGCTCAAAGGTAAAGCAAAATGATTTAATACGATTTTTTCTGCAAACAGAGATGATGCCTGACAAGTCCGTTCCTTCCATGATGATGGATCATGTTCTTGCCGATAAAGATCGCGCCCTTGATATCAGGAATAAAATAGGGTTATTTTACCCACTCATGGATGATGCCTGCGTTGTAAAATCTTTTTATCGCTTTGCGACTTCAATAAGTAAAGATAAAGCCATTCACATGACTTTAAATACTTTCGGTAGTGACGCACCAACAGTGATTAGCAAGTTACGCGACATTATCCCTTGTTCCAGGGAAATAACTGCCGTTAAAACACCAACCTTGGCTGAAAAGAAAGAAGCAGCTACAACCATTTTCAATTCTGCCGTATCAAGTCAACTGATTAGCTTATTATCCAATTATGAGCAATTTGATGAACAGGCAAAAATCAACCGCTATGGAAAGTTATTTCCCATAAATTCAGACAAAAAGGGGCTGTATGTGTTTTTCGACGACAATCTCTCTTTTGATGGCCTGGATCGAAAAGGCTGTGTTACTATTTTTGACATTGCCTCCTCACAAGAAATCGACTTTTCTAAAAGCACCGATTTTACTGCAGAACATGAGTCCGCTGAGGTAAAAGCCGTACTGTGTGGTAAAGCAGTAATTGTTCTGGTCAAAGCACGATTATCTTACGTCTGCCAGGATACCTACTTTATTGATTTGGTCAATAAATACAAAAGACTGGCGGAAATCCATTATCAGGCACAAGCAGCCAAGACAAATCCCCATCAGTTATTTACAACAGGTTCCAGTGTACGAGACACTTTATTGGCCATGGATACAGAATTACAACCATCCTGCTAGAACAAAAGGCTCTCGCCACTTTCCGGACTGTAGCCCGGCCTGCTTGCAGCCGGGACCAAACAGGCAGCAGGCCGAGCTAAGAATCAGTTCTTGCTGAACAAATAAAGAATATGAACTTTTTAATTTTTCCTTAAGTATTTTTAGTATTCTTTTCGTCCAATTAGTTTAAATAAAATTTTCAAAATACAGGAATACCTCATGTCAACTGCACGTATTGAAAAATTGCTCCAGGAAAATATCGAGGATTTAATTCCTGTACCACGCCTGCCTGTAAGTGTTAAAGAAGATCCTATATCGAGAAGATTGCGTCGCTTTGATAACCTCGAACTAAAAGCCCCTATGCCAACGCATAGCGGTGTGTACATCAATACCAATGAACGCGGCTCAGCAGAAACTGCAAGGACATTAGCTCAAAAACCATTGATAACACAAGCCTGCCACATTGGCTTTTCCGGCTGGCACAATTTCGATATTATGGCACAGAGACTTTCAACAAGAGCCCTAATCTGTGATATCAATCCTGAAAACGCCCTCTTTCTTTATCATGTTTTAAAGCTCGTCGGGCGTTACACCGATCGCCAAGAATTTGTCAGGCAAATGTCACAGTTCGTAAAAAAGAGTCACTACGTTGGAGCAAGAAAAAACATAGGTAGAGACCCTTGGTTGTACTCAATTGAATCAACCAGTATTAGTTTCAGTTTGAATGTCAGCGAAGAACCTCCTTATGATGACCATTATTCTGTATTTGAAGAAGTGGAACTGGAATTCCAAAGACCAACAAGCTGGCTCTTTACCGATGAGCGTTATGCCCATATCAGAAGACTTGCTTTGACAGACAAGATTGCACTCATAACAGAAAGTATCTGTGCAGTAGAAACGTTTGCCAGCATTGCCAAGTTATTGAGAGAAAATTCAGTCCAGATAGATACTGTATATGTCAGTAATATCAGTGAGTGGATAGACACTCCTAAAGAACGCGATTTATTTAGAGAAACGGTACAAGCATTTTTATCAGAGTCAGAAACAATTCTTATTGATGGCAAACATGCTTTCCAAGATCATGCAACACCCAAGCAGCGATCTATAACGAAAAAAGAATTAACTCCATTAAGTTCTCAGAATTGGTTTTTTAATTCAGCTCTGAAAGCAGAAGATAACGAGCCACGCTATACTACTGCAGCACTCGCATCATAACTTAACGTGAATTAGATTGATTTAAAATAGGTGTAGCCTTGATGCACGACAGCGTAATCAAGGTTTTCCTTCATTTTGACTTTTGTGTTTAAAGAAAACCTTGATTTCGCTGTCGCTGCATCAAGGCTACAGTTTTTTATCTATTTAAATCAATGTTCTTACCCATAACTCACGTTAACTTAAGAAATCCCAGAGACTGATTATTACGGAGTAATGTAGCTGCAGCAATAAAACTGAAACCTGCCATTAAAATAAGATAATAAGCAGGTGCAATGGGGTGTAGCTTTTCAGCCAACACGCTCACAATCAAAGGGGCAGTCCCACCGAACAAGGCATTTCCCAGATTATAAGAAAATGCAATGCCGCTGTAACGCACATTCTCTGGGCAATTCTCGACAACAGCCGTAAGGGTATTACCCTGCTCCATGGAACTGAGCAAAGTTGCCAGGCCTAAAGACAGCATAGCCAGAGGCAACGATTTCACTTGCAAGAGATAAAAGCAGGGCAATGCCAATAACATAATGCCCATTGAAGTAAGCATCAGCATATTCTTTCGCGTGAAATAATCACCACAGATGCCCGCCAACGGCACAGTAAACAGCATAATAACTAATATGATACTTTCCAGTCTTAAGGCATGTGCCATGGAAAAGCCAATATAATGTTCCAGATAGATGGGCATATAACCAACAAATACATAATAAAAAGTGGCTCCCATGCAGGTCAACCCGAAAATTTTCAATAACTGATAAGGTGCATATTTAAGGGCTACAGCAAAGGGTCTTGATTCCAGATGGTGATTTTTTTTAAGCTGAGAATAAACGCGGGTTTCAGATAATTTAAAACGATAATAAATGATTATTGAGCCAGGTAATCCGATAAGAAGAAAGGGCAAGCGCCAAGCCCAGGCTTTAATCAGTTCTTCTGAAAAAAGAAAATGAAGCGCCATTAAGGTAAGTGTTGCCAATAAAAATCCCAGATTAGCTCCCGTAGCAGCAAAACTGGTAACAAAACCCCGTTTTTCAGGAGGAGCGGATTCAGCAAGATATATCATGACCCCACTGTATTCACCCCCTATGGAAAAGCCTTGCATCAAACGCAATAATACAAACAGGATGGTGGCAGTTATCCCGATATCCTGATAGGAAGGGATTAAGCCAATCAAAAAAGTAGAGAGTGTAATAATCAGGATAGAAATTCTTAAGGTTGTTGCACGGCCTTTGGTGTCGCCAAAGTAACCAAACAAAATACCCCCCAAGGGGCGGCACAGGAACCCTACAGCAAATACCATGAACGCTTCTATCGTAGAATTACCTGCTGTAGTTTGAGGAAAGAAGGTACTGCCAATAATCGGCGCCATAAAAATAAAAAGCCCGAAATCGAACCACTCAATAGTATTGCCAAGACTCGAAATCAATAATTCCTTTTTTCTCAATCGATCGCTGCTTTAAACAGAGTGAATCAATTCACTATACATTATCCAGTCCAGACAAGTAAACCCGAGTCGAATGGTGGCACGATGTCGTAGCCCGGTCTGCTTGCAGCCGGGATCAAGACTCTCGGAACCCCTCAGCTTATCCGCAGGGAGCAAAAACACTGTCCCTGCCAGCATAACTGTTCCGCTTCCTGACGGTCGCGGCTCGGTTTTCGTGTGTTCGTATGGACTTCATTGTGCACCAGAAACCGAGCCGCGACCGTCAGGAAGCGGAATTTTTGTTGCTTGCAGCCGGGACGGAAATGGCACAATTCCCGGCTGCAAGCAGACCGGGTTACAACCCTGAGTCACGACTTATTTTAAATTACGCTTATGAATTTTCAAAAAAGTCCCATCTGTGGCAATATCATGAATTGCGCTATTAATTTTCGGCATCAGTTTACGCATCCTCTTATTGCCTACTATGACATAACCATTACCTACAGCTATCTCTTTTCCTACAAAACGATAAGCATTACTGCCATTGGCAACCCAATATTCGGCAGCTTCATTATTCATAAAAGCCACGTCAATAGTTTTGTTTTTTAGCGCTTCCAAAAGAGTTGCCAATACAGGGTACACCTGAACTGTTACTTTATTGTTGAATAACTGCAAAGCCGCATCATTGAAAGGAGTGTCTTTACGGGTTCCGACTTTTTGGTTACGGATCTGCGCCACTGTTTTAATCGGAGACTCTTTAGTGGTTACAAACCGTCCGTAACTTTTTAAGTAAGGAATACTGAAAATAAAATCATTCTTCATTTTAGGAGTAATAATAATGGCAGACACAGCAAGATCTATTGTTCCTTTTTTTAATCCCACAAAGAGATCATTATAAGGCATCACCACAAATTCGCAGGACGTGTCGATACGCTTACAAATTTGCTCAATCAACTCCACATCAAAACCAAATAAATGCCCCGAATCAGTAGCCGCATAGCTAAACGGAGGAAATGAAGACGTGGTGCCAACCCGCAGATTTTTTGCATGAGTCTGCGGAACAATAAGAATCAAAAGCAAAAGGAAAATAGATTTCATGGTTAGTCCTTTCATTTGCTGTCAAAGCAAAAAAGTACTTTATTTTAGCTCAAAAATCCACATAATTTGTTTAAAAATTAACAATATCTATACCTCAACAAAAAGTTCCGCTCCTTGACAGTCGCGGCTCGGTTTTCTGGTACACGATAAAGTCAATACGAACCCACGAAAACCGAGCCGCGACCGTCAGGAAGCGGAACAGTTCTATTGGCACTTACTTAAGCTGTTTTTGTAGGCCGGGCTACAAATATTCTATTGTAAAAAACAAAGGATTAGTGAATGATCAACAGGTTGATAACCATAACCGTTAAGGATGTTTGCATGTTTCATAAAATAGTGGCTCTCTTCATGACAGCGATACTTCATGCAGGATGCCTTCAGGCAAATACAAACAACCACGCACATCATGAGGCGCAAACTGCACCGAATTCACTGTCCTTGGAAATAAGCCTGAAAGAGCCCTTGGCCAAAGGCAAAATGACCTCGATACAACTTGAATTAATCGACAGCAAAAGCCATAAACAACTTACCCTGGCAGATTTGAAAACCGTTCACACGGAAAAATTGCATTTATTAATCATCGATCCAACGCTGTCTGATTACCACCATATTCATCCCGTCATGGATAAAAAAACAGGTATGTTTGTCTTTGATTTTACGCCCCAAACAAATGGAGCCTATCGCCTCTGGGCAGATGTCACGCCGCTTGCAACAAATCAGCAAACCTATGTCATGGCTGATATGGGTGTACCATCAAAACAAATACCCATTATCAATAAAACGGTGAACACAGTTGTTCATTTAAATGAGTATACCTTCGCCTTAAAATTCGACGGCGAAGTCAAGGCAGGCAAGCCAGCAATGGGAACAATCACGGTCACCAAAGACAACAAATCCTTCACCAGCCTTGAACCTGTCATGGGAGCTTTTGCCCACATCGTGGGGTTTGGCGAAGAGTATCATTCCGTCTTGCATATCCACCCCATGGGGAAAGAACCCACGAAAAGCAGTGACCGAGGTGGCCCTACCCTGGAGTTTCACATAGAACCCGAAAAAACAGGTTTCGTAAAATTGTTTGCGCAAATGCGGATCGGCGGACAAGAAATTTTCGTTCCATTTGGCATTGAGGTTAAACAGTAAGATCGTAGCCCGGTCTGCTTGCAGCCGGGAAATGTTACTTCACTAATTGACAAAACATATTCATCATACTGATTTGTTCGATAGAGCCGGGAACGGACTCTAATAAAGCTGGCGAGTAGACAATCACTGCCAGACATTGCGCTCTGGAAACCGCAACGTTCATGCGATTCTTGTCAAAAAGAAAATTGACTCCCCGTGGTGATTCATGAGCGTTACTGGCACACATGCTTAAAAATACAATGGGAGCTTCCTGCCCCTGAAATTTGTCGACACTGCCCACTCGTGCCTGCTCACCAAGTGCTGCTTTCAGCTTATTCACCTGATAGTTATAAGGGGCAACAAACAAGATATCGTCCCAATCTATAAGTCTTTGTTTGCCATTTTTGGCATGGAAAGTCCGGCCTAATAATTCATGTGCCAAAGAAACAATACGCGCCACCTCTTCATCACTGGCCTGAGTATTGCCTTCGTGCAACACGGGTACGGCAATGATTCCTGCCTCTTTATTTAAAATGCCCTCGTAACCCGCAGGAATAGTGATTATTTGCTCGTCATTTTCTGCCGCAGCCTCCAGTTTGCCCTCATAGACTGCCTCGCTGATAAATTGGTTAACCGCCGAATGCATGCGATAGGTTGTTCCCAGAAAGACCCCCATTGAATCAGGAATAGTAGGGGTTGAATGCAACAAGTAATCTAAAATGGATAAACCACTGTCTTCGGGATGATTCCCTTGCGACGGCTGGCCCAATTGCATCTGATCGCCCATCAGAATAATGTTGGCCGTTGAACGGCTTATAGCGATTAAATTAGCCACACTAACCTGCCCTGCTTCATCAATAAACAAATAATCAAAAGCCTGTTCCAGATCATCTCTGGCAAAACCCCAGGCTGTGGTACCCACCACACAACCCGCTTGCAAAAAACCAGCAATGTCCTGATTGCTTAACACCCTGATCTGTAACTCATCAATAGCAGAGTCAGTATTACGGGTGCAGGCAAAAT
This sequence comes from Legionella shakespearei DSM 23087, assembly GCF_000373765.1. Lineage (GTDB taxonomy): Bacteria > Pseudomonadota > Gammaproteobacteria > Legionellales > Legionellaceae > Legionella > Legionella shakespearei. The sequence goes on from NZ_KB892391.1 coordinate 36,299, forward strand.
GTCCTTGAATACCTTCTTTTTGACAGTATTTTGCAGTGTTGATTAATAAATTATTAATGGCCTTGTGGCTATTGGACGTTATACCTACTTTTTTCCCTCGTTTAATCAATTCAGCAATCAAATGTTTGCCAGTATAAGTCTTGCCAGCTCCTGGAGGTCCCTGGATGGTTAAATAACTGTTATCCAGCTGAAAAACTGCCTGAATGATCTCATTTAACCGTTGTTGCGGCTCATGGGATGGAGCTATAGCTGCCCCCGCACTATGCCCTTTGATTCTGGGGATGGATTTACCCAAAAAATCAATTATTGCGGTATGCTGCAACCCACCCTTTTCAAAAGCTTCCGCCTGCTGTGTAAGCGCTTGCGGGATGGGATCGGGATTAACAAACTCATCTGGAACCAGAGTAATAGTCCCCTCGGGTTCATCCTTTATTTGTAAGGCAATGAGACCGTGTTCCAAATCACTGTCTTCAATACGACACGCAGCCTTAACCTGTTTGCCCTCAGGAGTTTCACTGCCCAGAATATAATAGTCTTTGGCATGGCCTTTGAATTCCTGATCGGGATCAAAAGAATATTCATAGACCAAATTACGGGCTCTGGAAGTGGGCTTATATGAAGGTTTGGCAGTGCGCTGACAATAAGCCAGGCAGTCAATATCCTCAAATAACTCATCCTCACTCAAGCCTAAGCGATCAAAAAGACGCCAAAAAACCGGTTTTGCTTCACGACGATGAAATTCAATGGACCAGGCGACTACAGAGCTGATTTTTGCTAACGGGTGTTGGCCTTCTTTTTCCAGGCGCAAAGCCTGCTCAAGCAAACGGTCACGAAGCTTAATCCGCTCAGTAAGCTCTTCTTTTATTTCAGGCTCAACGAGTTCCGTTTTGCCCAGAAAATGGATGCCACTGGATTGCTGCTGCTCTCTTAACCAGCTCACTAATTCCTGAGTAGAATTACAATCATCAATATTATAAACACGAATGTCATTTAATATCTTTGAGCTTTGCCAGGTATCCCCATCAGGATGTTCGCGCCACCGTTCATAAACCACTACCGAATCGCCGCCCGACCCTACTTCAGTATCCCGTTTGGCCCGATACAAATGCTCTACATTTTTAATGGAATAACGTGGTTCACCTAGTAACAGAGCAGCTTTTACAATTTTATATAAATCAACAAATACCTCATTACGTAACAATTGATCCACTTCATATTCACAGACGCCATACCTGCCCATCAATTTACGGCAAGCGGTAATTTCATAGCTGGCGTAATGATAAATATGCATGGCAGGATCTTGTTGCCAGCGTTGATACACCCAGGTAATAAAAGCTTGAAAACTTTCTTTTTCCTGTTCTTTATCATGAGCCCAGAAATCCATATATTGGCGCTGGTTCTCATCGTCAAAATAAGCCAGTCCCCAAAGATATTCCAAACCACCCTCTTCCAGAGGAAAACCTTCGATATCGAAAAAGACATCCTTTTTTGAAGCAGGAGGCAACATGGCCAGCCCCCGCTTTTTACCTTCTTCATTAGGAATCAGCTTATAAACAGGTATTTCTTTGCCGCTGCTTTCTTTTTGAATTTTGGCTTGTGCTTTCAAACGCTCAAACACTTCCGGTTTCATTCCTTTGATGATTTTGGCCTCACTATTCGCCAAATCGGTCATAGTCGTAATGCCAGCTTTATTGAGTTTTTTGATTTGCCCTGAAGTAATAGTGGCCACCTGGATCAAATGATCTGCCTTCACCAACAGCTGCTCAGCATAATCACTCCAACGTCCCCAGCTTCTTGATGAAGCAGGTTCGGGATGCTGGTTGTGGTTAAAATTCTGATGTACTTGTAAGAATTTTTGCTTCAGGTTTTGGTAGAAATAAAGATAATCATTAATTCGAAACCGCTTTTTTTCCTTGTTCCCCAGCACAATAGTGATGCATTCCGCGCGCGACTGTTGCATGGCTTCCAACATTTCAGCATAGCAGCATAATTGCACCAGAAAATTGGGTTTGACCGACTTGGCTAATTTGGTATCCCAGATTTCATAGCAATAAGCGCCAAAAATACTGTGGCCTTCAATCTTAATTAAAAAATCAGCGTATCCTTTAAACGGTGATAACGCTAAATGAGCCTGATAAATCACATCAACACCATTCTTCATCGCCTCTAAAGTAGCTTGATATGAATCAGCCCTCTTATGTAAATCAACAACGCTTAAACCACTGGCCACAAAGGCCGCCAACAGCTCAGCCTCATGCTGAGCCCCCATGTCATGCAAGACATCAAGCAATTCATCATGTTGATCAGGGACTGGTAATAAGTCTGGATTGCTTAGTGCAAGATGTTCCATCCATGAAGCAAAGGGACTATCCATAAACTGGGTTAAATCAGATGGGGAAAATACTAAATGGTCATATTCAAGATGCATTTATTCTCTCAGGATGGGATTATTTTTTGTAACTCGTATTAGCGCTTAGCTGCCAAGTTAAGAAAAGACAGGTGCAAAATTCTTGGCAAATTATCCTAATTGCCCCAGCCCCTGATCCACGTCGTCCTGAGCGCGTCTTTTTGCGCGAAGGATCTCCCTAAAGTGGCATGGTGCCAGTATTTGGAGATCCTTCGCGCAAAAAGACGCGCTCAGGACGACGTAGATTTCGGAGACAATGTGGCTCCGGGAATCACTGCCATTAAGTTAAGGAGTTCCGCCGTCCCGCGGCTTGTCCGCGGGATCCAGGAATCTCACTCCGAACTTAGATCTCTGGATCCCGCGGACAAGCCGCGGTACGGTGGAGTAGCGCTTAACTTAATGGCAACGGCTCCGGGAATCACCCTGGCAAAATTCCCGTATTACGCTTCGCTAATACAGGCTACCAATCTATACCACATAAGTCAGATTAAACATAACACCATTAGTGTACGTATGATTCAGCCTCAGACCACTATTCATATAGTACCTGCGTAAACACTACCGCACAAAAGTCCCATTGATACTATTGATATTATCCCTGATTTTTTCATTAGACAGTCCTTCAAATGATGCTGATTTATCATACTAACAAATAAATATTAAGAAAAACACTCGCGTGTTGTGATTCCAGGAGCACTACAGTAAATTAACGTGAGTTTCTTATCCATAACTCACATTAAATTATAATGAAGCAGCCTGGTTGGGGGAATCTTTTTCTAAGGCTACAGATTCTTTGGCTGTCGTTGCAGCACTGTCACTTTGTTTTAACGCAGAGAATCTGTTTTTGAATTGAGAAAAAGTCGTATCAGCTGCTTTTTCTTGCTTTTGTTCCGGTCCAGTTTTCGTGGAATCAGAGGAAAAAACTTTTGAGATGAGTTCTGAAGCCTTGTCTTTAGCTTTCTTTAAAAAATCCATAAAAAACAGACTGCGATCTTCAGAGCGCTCGTATTTCTCCATGACAGCAACATAAGCACTCAAATTATAAGTAGGGCTAGCAGCAAGATTAAATGCGGCCTCCGAAATCTCTTCAGCAGCACGCTTCTTTATGGAACCTGTTTGTTGTAATTGGGCTGCTGTGTCTATTACGTTTTTGCATTGTTCAATCAGTTGCCTATTCGGGGCATTCTCTTCGCAATGATTCAATTTTTCCTGCATCATTATCTGATAATATTCAACTGATCCTACCTTCATTTGTGGTGACTGATTTTCAAGATGCGCCCTTAAATACATGGCAAAATGTTTGGCTGACTGCGGTGTATCAATTGCCGGCCTCTTGGTTAATAATGAAGGGAGCTCACTTTTTGCAGGCCCACCCGCCTCGAGAATCATTCTCACAGAACGCGCGCAATTCACACCAGTAAAGGTATACTTATTATTTTCGTGAAGATGGATGGCCTGATCAATCATAGCGATTGGGTCAAGGCCATGAGGATTCGTTTCAGATTTAAATGGAATGCCCACCGTATGATCTGCTCTTTTTCCGAAATAAGTACCTAATATCTGATCCTTCTGATTATTGAGTACATCCAATTGTGCTACATTTTCATCTCGCTTCTGCTGTTTCTCCTTCAACGACTGCTCTAATTCACTAACTTCATCCACATCAGCATTTTCAATTTTACCCTCAAGAACATCAATTTCACTATTCAGATACTTGATTTCATCTGTAAGCCGGGAAATCTCTTCCTTTAATGTCTGTATCTGATCTGAAGAATACAGCTGAGTTTTTAATACCATTTGTTCCGTCTGATTTTCTTGCAGGAACTGTCCTACGATTTCTGATAATTTCTGCACCGGTACATTATCATTCCAGGCAATAGGGCGCTCCGGATTCGCTTTGTTGTATTCCTCTAACAAAGAAGAGAGTGCGGCATAATCCGTCACTTGATTATTTTCTATTAAATTGGAAATATCAGATAATCTTTGTCCATTTTCTTCACTGTGTTGTAGGCTGCTCCGCGCTTTTTCCAGGACTTGTTCCACCTGGCTGATTTCCATATCTCTTTTTTCTGTATAAGTTTCCATTAACTTTTGTGTTTGACTGATGCTTTTTTTGACACGATCTATTAATTCCTGCTCTTCCTCAGGAGTGTGATCTGCCTCCATATCGGCGATAAGCGTCTCTAAAGTCTCTATTTCGTCAGAAACATCGAGGAATTTCTCTGAATTTTGCAAAAACTTAAGAGAATAATCAGCTATTCTTTGTGCATCGACAAAATCTATATTATCCAGATCAGTATTATCAAGTTCGTCTTTCAGATTATCCAGCATTGAACTGGCCTCATCAAACTGAGCCAACACATGTTGATGCGTTTCTTCCATGGAAAGCATTTGGTGTGCGGGGCCGTCGAATTCATCTTCAGATTCATCGCGCATATCGTGAGCAAGAGAACGATTGGAATCTTTTGGCATTGCACGGAAAGGGTTTGAGAAAGCCTCCTCCGGCCACCAGGTGAAATAAACCTCATACATGGGAACTTCTACCGTGGTCATTTTTCCATTTTCAGAAACAGCCTTATAAGTAGTAATTTCATTGACATGGATGCCCGCATTTTTCATGTCTTCAATTCTTTTTTCTATTTCCTCATTTTTAGGCAGTACCATCTTCAAGGCTGCATGGCCAAAGTTTTCACCATGGGCGATTTTTTTGAGGTAGTTTTTATATTGCGGCTTTATCTTTTTGTGTTCAAAGGCATCTATGTCACCCTCCGTCCCCCAAAACATAGCCTCTGCATAACCGGAAACTTCGCTTTTTTCCTTCATCTGCGATATCTCATAAACGGGGATATTCTATAAGTATAGCATCACCTCACTGGCTCACTTACTGTCGGGCACTTTGTTTTCTTTCAATTCGAAAAAAATTGAATTACAATCATTCGTGACAATTAACCAAGGAGGGTTTATGTTTCCAACTGCTTATAGTGCCCGCATCCGTTGGAGTGGCAGAAGCATAGAGTTAAGGCTGGAAAGTGATGAAGGCATAAAAAAACTTAATATCCGTAGTATAGAGTTCTATTTGCCTTTCGACAAACCATCAAACATTCAAATCCAAATAAATACAAAAAGCATGTATTCTTCGCATCCACTTATAAACAAGTTTGTTGCTAAAGACCCTGAGAATTACGAAAAATTAATCCATAAGGATGTCCATTGTGTACGGATTAGCACTGTTAACCATGAAGTAAAAGAAAGTGAAGCGCGCAAATTGGTAGATGATTTTTTTGACTCATTATTTGCACCCAACATGCGTGAATCGTTCTTGCCTCTTTACCCGGAAGATTTAAAAAAACTGCAAGAAGCTTTAATAAGTTCTGAGGGCCGCTATCATATGCCATCTGTAACAACAACTCCATGGACTCCCAAATTATTTGCTCAAGGTTCCGTTGCTAAAGAAGCCCAGGATGCAAAACAAGCCAAAGAGCCAGAATGCACCTGGTCCATTTAAGTGTAGTCCGATCGACGTCGTCCTGAGCGCGTCTTTTTGCGCGAAGGATCTCCTGAAAGTGGCATGGTGCCACAGTATTTGGAGATCCTTCGCGCAAAAAGACGCGCTCAGGACGACGTAGATCGGGTAATGGCAAAGATGTGATCAAGAGACAGTGCGTAGCCAGGCCTGCTTGCAGCCGGGATCGAAGTAGCACAATTCCCGGCTGCAAGCAGACCGGGCTACGAATAGATTTAATAGAATTGCATCAAAATAAACTTTTCTGCTGTTCATTATCGTATTTTATACGGTAGTATTACTCTCTTGTTGTCATGTATAATTCATTTTGACCTTATTTGAATCATATTGAGTAGTGCTCTTTTTTTGAAAGGATAATGCCATGAACATCAGCGATAAATTAATTATTCAGGTATCTATTTTACGTTACAAAGCTAATGTTGGCTTTATACCCCGCTTTTTATTTTGGCTTGGTTTTAGCAGTTATTTTGATAAACCAATTCAGGATTTGATCGCATTAGAAAAATCTAATAGTGACATTAGTGAAACTACTGTTCGTGAACTTCTTGAACTCTATAAAAACAGCAGTGATTTTTCCTCAGCAACTCAAGATATTCTGGAACATTTACACCATCTTTATCCATTACAAAAGGCTAATACTGTTCCTGAACAACAACAGCAAAGTGTACAAAAAATCAAAAGCATGTCGGAATTGGCATTATCAGAACACCAATCGCAACAAAGCTTTTTCAGCAGATGGTTTGGCGCAGCCGATGGTGAAACTACTTTCCTGACGCGCTTAATCTCTTGCATCAATGCCCTGTTTAGCCAGGATATCAAAACCAGAACGACCTCTGATTTGACCGCAACAATAGAAAATCAAGATCCCAAGTTAACAACAAACCCATGGATTGCGGATATCAACGAATTAATCACGCAATTAAATACCAATCCAGGAACCCAGGCAAAAAGCAATGAAAAGCCAGTAACCAGCCCCGAACAAGAAGTAAGCTCCAAGCCACCAGTGGCTCCTCCTGCACCAAAGTTCAAAGAGCGACAAACCACGGTTCCTGTAAAGAACAATCCAACTCCAGTAAATAAGAAAAAAGCTACAGAACAGCATATAAAAGCCCCCTCCTACCCAGCCCCCCAACCTCCGGTAGGTGAAAAAGCCCAGAACACCGAAACCGCTGTGCAAACTAAAGAAGAGAATAAGCCAGCCTCCGTTCCGGCGGCCCCAGTGTATACCGCAGGGCAGCCTTACCGTAAAAAAGAAGCGGATCCCCTTACTCCGCCCGCTTATCATGCGCCCGAACCGCCAAAAGAAGATAAAGTTCAGCAGACAAAGTCGGTTACTCCGCCGGCTCGTCCTCTGCCTGCATTACCCACAGTAGAACCAAAGCGTTCTGAAGCACCACTGGTGAAAAAATCTGAGCCGGCTGTACCCGTAAGTCACATTCCAGCACCCCCAGTGGATAAAAAGCCAGCGCCATCAAACGCTGCAAAAAAGCCCACGCAAATTCCGCAATCAGAGTTAATTAAAGAATTTAAAGATATCTGCACTAAAGTAACTCATTATGAAAAGAAAACCGTAGATTGTCTGGAAAAAGCAAAAAAACTACAGGATGAAGTGAAAGCAACGCCTGGCGAATCATCGGCTACCGAGGAACATAAAAAGCAAGGCAAGGGAGGACGCTTTTTCCCCAAACCTAAAGTGATTTCAGCTCTTGCGGATAAAGCAAAAAACCTGAAGAATAAAGCTCAGAGGAAGCTATTATTCAAACAAAAAAGGTATAAATCAGCATTAAATACCGTAACTAAATTACAAAATACGGAATTTACTTTAATAACACAGGCCTTGTTAGTCTTTTTAAAAATAGATGACAAAGCTTTTCTGAAAGAAAACAGTGATAACATCCTGGCTTTGTGCCGCAAAGCACGCATACTCGGTATCCTCATTGATATATCTCCTGAGGTTAAAACGGAACTGGAGCAATTAATTGATGCTTGCCAAGGCAAATTGAATGTTGGTCAGGCAACAGTGACTGCGGCAGAACCGAAGAAACAAGAGACTAAGGCACAAACCACAGGCTCAGAAAATATCCCCAATGCACCGCCAGCACCCGAGCCTTATGTTCATCCCAAGCCTAGTGATCAGTCCCAAACAAAAACTGAGGTTAAAGACAGTGGGGCTTCAGCTAAAAATTCACAACAAAAAGCGGAGTCAGAAGATAAACAAGCTCTCTTGTTGGCCATTATTCAGGGAACAAAATTAAAGCCAACAATACAAAACAAACCTTATTCCAGCAGTGATGATACTTTGGCAATGCTTGAAAAAAGCCAATTGTTTCAAAGGCAGGTCAGTGAAAACGATGAACTGGATGAAAGTAGTGATCTTCAATCTGAAGAAGAATGGCTGGATGATAGCGAAAGCGACACTCCAGTGGAGTTAGGTACGTTCATGAAACCTTTTGCACCTATAGTAGAAACACCAATAAGCAAAACTCAGGAACAACCCGGAAAGAACAATAAACCAGCCCCTAAAACTGATGTGGTTGAAGAGCCTGTAAATGTAGAAGATTTGCATAAAAAGCTCGAGCTTATCCGTTTGGCATACAGCCATGATTTTGAAACGGAAGAAGAGGTAAGCCACGTCTTTTCATTTTAATAAAACAACCGTAGCCTTGATGCAGCGATAGCGTAATCAAGGTTTTCATATTCATATATGCTATTAAAACAAAAGGAAAACCTTGATTTCGCTATCGCTGCATCAAGGCTACAATAATTTAAAAATCGAATTTAGTGACGCTGCTCGTGAGATGAAGTCAATACAAAACCAAACCCATTCCCGGTTGCAAGCAAGCCGGGAAGCCGATACAGAGGTTGCGAGCAACTGTCGCTTGATCGCCTCTTGGTCTATGCACTACGCCAATGCTAAATCAGGCTTTGTGCCTTAACAAAAATTCCGCTTCCTCACGGTCGCGGCTCGGTTTTCGTGCGTTCGTATAAACTTCATCGTGCACCGGAAACCGAGCCGCGACCGTCAGGAAGCGGAACATTATGGATGCATTTTAAATTGGTTAAAATTTCAACCGCTTGAATATCATCAAGGGCAGGCTTTTAATAATAAACATAATAAAGAACCAGAATTTAGGATAATAGAGCAGATTTTTCCCTTTCTGATTGGCTGAAAACAAATATTGACCGCAGTCTTCGGGCTTTGCTGCATAAAAGATACCAGGCTCTCCATAAGTCAGGCGAGTATCGATAAATCCAAGTCTGGCTATAGTTATGGAACTATCAGGCGTATTAAGCAACCCTTCCAGATAAGTATCAACCATTTTCTTGGTTGCCCCATAAAAACTGTTTTTAAAGCGGCCCCTATCCCCTGCTACGGAACTTAAATAAATAATTCTGTAAAACGGTTGCTTTGAATTTAAATAGGCATTAATCATCTGAACGGTTGAAGTGCAATTGGTTTCAATAAGACTGGCACAGTGTTTTTCATTTAAATCTGCGTTTGCAATCATTTGTGCGTGGGCAAGAAATAAAGAACACTCATTATTTTGAATGAACTTGATTAATGGATCTATTGTTCCAGATGCTAAATCGCTGACCATAATCTCGCACTGCGCTTGAGTTCGTATACGTATATCATTTGCAATAATCTCAAGGTCTTCCAATACACGACCCACAAGTAGCAGTTGATTTCCTTCCTGTGCTGCTTTTAACGCAAAGGATTCGGCAATTTTGGATGTGGCTCCTGAAATGATCCATGTTGTCATGCTGTAATCCCCAATCGTGTTGACAAATGAGACGTATATTTGGAATTGATTTTGTACTTTTCGAGCACCTCTTTAAATTGGTCGCTGTTTTTATACATGGACTCAAATTGTGCTTTGGTTAAAAAACTGTCTTTTGCCAAATAAATTGTTCCTGTAATCTCAGTGATGTATTCATTAAGATGTCTGATGGCTGCACCATTTTGGGTATTATTCGCAAAATCAATCGCCAGGCTAAAACCAGGTTGCGTAAAAGACAATAAACCTAACCCCGGCCTGGTAAATTTTTTTAATACCGCCAGAGCTGGAGTTGCGTCATATTGATCGATGATCTTTAAAATGGATTGATAATGATGTTCCGCATTTTCAAAAGGAAATACACATTGAAATTGTACCAATCCTCGCGGGCCATAAATCCTGTCCCATCCGTAAATAGTGTCTAAGGGATTGTTATAAAAGACTATGTCTGTCTCAAACTCCCCGCTTTGATGCAACTTGAAATACAATTTATTAAACAATTTCATATTCCATTCACGAACCAGATTAAACGGTAATGTAAAGGGAATTTTTTTTATCCTGTGGTGAAAATTACATTCCCGACTGATATGCTCCGCTTCCATTAATAAAAAACGGTTGTGGTTCAGCATATCCAACCAGCATACTGCATATTCGTCCTGGCTGTGCTTTAGATCGTTAAAAAGCTCACTAATGTCACGGAGCGCTTTTGTTTTTACGCGCACAAACTTGCTTTTGTCGCATAAGTTCAAATTCACTTCTTCAATAAATCCGGTAAGGCCCAAGCCCCCAATGGTTGCAAAAAAGAGATCCGCATGTTCCTCAGGGCTTGTCTTGATCCGGCCATCGGGAATGATCAATTGAATGGAGTTAATATGATGCCCTATATTGCCGTATTTGGGGTTATTCTTTCCATGAACATCATTTGCAACAGCACCTCCAAGGGATGCCCTTAGAGTACCGGGAATTACGGCCAGTGATTTATCAGGATAAAGAGAAAATAATTCCGAAAGTGTGACTCCCGGTTGGGCAGTAATACGTGTTCCATCAGCGTGAATAAAATGGTTTAACCTGTCGCTTAATATGACTTTTTTATTAAGACATACATCAGAGTAACTCAGCCCACGGCCTCGCCCTAACAGGCTGCCTTCATAGTCATTATGAACAAGGCTCTGCAGATCTCTGGCACTTTCCGGCCTGAAGCATTCCGCCCTGGTTTGATGGGAACGCCCATAACAATATAAAAGTTCCTGCCTGCCTTTCATCCTTTTCATCCTCAGCCGATCCTATATCCTCGAAGACACAAGCCCAAAGCCTGCTTTTTCTGTTTCGAAATCCTCTCTATCAGGAATAACATAATAGCCTTCTACAGATAGGTTCAAACCCGGAATACTCAATTCCAGGAATGTATCAACATTGCTCCTGTCATCATCATAAAAGCTAAGCCTTAATTGATGAGGATCCAGCATGTTCCTTTCTATATAGTATTGAATAATAGCTGTCATAGGGATATTTTTTCTGCTTTCTTTTAAGGCCTCGCGGGCATTCTTATAAGCAGAATTCTTCTCGCCTGTTTTTTCATCCACTGTGCCAGTACGTTTGGGCAAGGTAGTAACACACACAGGATAAGGCAGGTTCTCAAAAGACAACTCAGTTAAGGTAAAAGCGTGTATTTCCTGTTTCATGCGCTCACTGTGCACCTTGAATTCCTTTTCCATTACAACTACCGGTTTTTGCCTGAAAATCAAGGAAAGATAAGTAACAATATTATCTGGTGAATCGAGATAGGAGCAAATAGCAAAGATAGGATCGGGTTGAACCAAGACTGATTTAATGTCTTTTTTAGTATTCTTCTGTACTGAAGCATTATCTGTTTCTACTTCAAATGACGGTTTTATGGTGATGACTTTATCAAAGTCATAAATTCTTAAACAATATGATGGTTTACTCCCTGCAAGAAAAAAACCGCGCCCCATGATTCACATCCACTATAAAAAACACAATGGCAGCATCATAAGCCAAGGTATTTTTATTTACAAATTGCCTCAGGGCAAAATAAACAAAAAACACAAAAATTGATTAAATATTGCACATTAACTATACTTAGATGAAGCGAGTTATGTCAAGGACAGACATATGAAAATGAAAATGGATTTAACCAACCCCGGCACTTTAGAACAAGAGTTATTAGTCAAATACCTTTTACAAAAAAACGCTACGTTTATACCTGGAATGCAGCCAGGCAGCTTCGATGAAAGTAACACTGTTGGCTTTTATTATTCTGATAACAGCATAGAAATTTTTAAAAGAAAGTCAACGCATGGGAACGGTTATCGTTATGATGTGATGAGTAAACGTCCTATCAGCAGCGGTGGCTATTCTTTTCTCTATCCCATTCTTTATACAATTAAAATGTGGGAAGAAAACGATCCCAAAAATCCTGAAGCCGCGCCCACAAAGCATTATGTATTTAAAACAAAACCGGAAGATAAAAAAAGAGTAGTGAAAAAGCAACGACGTGATACTGCAAAACATACACCGTCAGCTTTTATCAACGCGCGTAACGCAGAATATAAAACCACGGCCAGAGCAGGACATTTGCACATCAAGGAGCCTGTATTTTTTGATGACAGCAGTTATACCGTCATGCGCTCGGTTGGTGATGTGGACTTGCTTGAGATAATCAATAAGGACATATCCAAATGGAATGATAAAAAGGAAGCGTTGACGCTGGAACAACGCCTCATTCTGTCAATTAATTTGCTTAAGGCGTGTGAAGAAAGCATCCTTAACAAAGGGCTCATTCATCGAGATCTGAAACCCGATAATGTGCGTGTTGATGAGAATACACTCAAATGCTTTATTATTGACTATGATTTCGCCAAAGATCTAAATAAGAGAAATGTACCTGAAAATCTGGGCACAGCCCTGTGGGTAGCTCCTGAAGCAGTTGTGCCTATGCCTCCCGATGCAACACCTGCGCGTGATTTTTTTACTGAGTCACGTATGCTTGGTGGCTTATGGAGAGACAATCTTGATAAATACACCAGTGATATTCCCAAAGGCTATAAAATTGCAATGCAGAATGATTTCAGTGGACTTTGCCAGGATCTGCCTGGTCTCAAAAGCACGGCAAAAAAATACATCACTGCGGCTATTTCACAAATGGGACACTTTGATCCAGCAAAAAGAATTGAATTAACTCAGCATGATTTGGACAGTCTCGGAATTCCTGGCTTTCAATTAACCACCAAAAATCTGGCAAATCTGGACATGCCAGAAATTGGTTTGCCTAAATTAAATCTGGAAGATCTTGAAACTCCGCCGGATATGCAAACATTGGCTTTGCTGAATCAGTCTCGTCTGGCAATGAAAAAATACCAGTTACTCTTTATCAAAGCCTATAATATTCAATTTCCAGAGAAACAGCTTTCGCGTCAGCAATCCCATGAGACTATAGGTATACCTTCTTCAATATCCATCCATTCACTAAGCAGCTGGATGCCCTCAAATGAATTTTTACCGCCAACGGAACATGATAGTCATTTGAATCTTGAGAGTTACAGCGGGGAAGACATCGATGCATTTAACAGCGAACAAACTCATCCTGAAGAGGATTTTACTGAAGATGAGTATGATATACCCAAAGAACCCGAAGTGTTTTTTGCCAAACGAACTCCCAGTATGGATCAATTGGTTGCGGCACGGGAAAATGAGCAGCCAGCCAGTAGTAAACCGCCATCTCTGATTACATCAAACCCCAGAAAAAGTTTTCTGGGACGCTTGAGTGCAGGCTTTAAGAAACTGGATCGCTCTTCTGGCAGTTCTTCAGATGAAACCTCTCCCAAACGAAAATCAAGGGCGCATTCACCATCGCCCGATCACAGTGATTCAGGCAGCCCTAACAGCTCACCTGGACGAAATAATATGAGTGATCCGGATTCACCTAAATCAGGCAGTTCATCTGATCCAAATTCACCTAAGCACTCCGCCTCGGGGACTTCAAGTGATACCTCACCTCGCGGTCTGAAAAATTTTTTCATGAAACTGCCGCCTAAAATATCCAGAGGCAAAGAAAAGGAGAAAGAGGAAGCAGCGGTGGAAACAGAAGGCAGCAGCAGATTAAAACAATCCAGCCCTAAACGAAAATAAAAGTAATACATTGTAGCCTTGATGCAGCGATAGCGTAATTAAGGCTACGCCTATTTTAAATCAACCTCTCTTAAGTTAAAACGCATTTTCGTTAACGATTTTGAAATAATTTATGAAATAAATTTACAATTCCGTATAAAATAGCTATCTTCAACTAAAGCCTGAATAATACACACCAAAGAGGAGCTTATTCGAGATGAAGACTCTAAGCAAAGAAGAACAACAAAAAATCACGCCCAATCAGGCCATTGATTTATTGCGCAAAGGCAATCAACGCTTCATGCAAAATCTGCGTTTTAATCGCAATTTATTGCAACAAATGAATGACACGGCTGACGGCCAGTTTCCTTTTGCTTCCATTTTAAGCTGCATAGACTCACGCACCACTGCAGAATTAATCTTCGATCAGGGGCTCGGCGATATTTTCAGTATTCGTATTGCAGCTAATATTGTTAATGAAGATATTATTGGCAGTTTGGAATTCGCCTGTAAAATTGCAGGTTCCAAATTAATCGTAGTGCTTGGTCATACCAATTGCGGTGCGATTAAAGGCGCCTGTGACGAAGCGGAATTAGGGCATTTAACCCAACTGTTACATAAAATTACCCCTGCCATTGAACAGGAAAAAACCTTTACAGAAGAACGCAACGGAAGCAACATGTGTTATGTTAATGAAGTAGCAAAAATCAACGTACATAACAGCATCAATACCATTTTGGATAAAAGCAGCATTTTAGCGGATATGGTAAAAGCCAAAACCATCAAAATTATTGGCGGTTTATACGATATCACAACCGGCGAAGTGACGTTTTTTGACCGCCGCTAGCTCACAAGAGCTGTAACCCGGTCTGCTTGTCTGAGGGAACCAAGGCTTCAGAGCAGAAACACTGTCCCTGCCAGTATAACTGTTCCGCTTCCTAACGGTCGCGGCTCGGTTTCTGGTGCACGATGAAGTATCTACGAACGCACGAAAACCGAGCCGCGACCGTTAGGAAGCGGAACAGTTATACTGGCAGGAACACGAATCAGAGTGAGGCGTAGCCCGGTTGCTCGCAACCGGGAAGCGTGCCGATAGCAAGCAACGGTCGTCTCTTCAACCTATACTTTGCAGTAGTCCGATCTACGTCGTCAGGACGACGTGGGTCGGGGAATGACAAAGATGGGTAAAAGAGTCAGTTGCAAGCAACCGGTCTACAGCTTATGATCAAAAGACTTCTCTATTTGGCACGTCAGGCTCACAATGAATACCGAATTAACTAAAAAAGCCACCCTGTATCGCATGGTCATGGAAAAGCATATTTGTCCATACGGCCTTAAAAGCAAAGATCTGTTGCAACGACAGGGTTATGCCGTTGAAGATATTTGGTTAACCAATCGTGATCAAGTGGATGAATTTAAGGCGAAACATAATGTCAAAACAACGCCACAAACATTTATCAATGGGGAACGTATTGGTGGATACGATGATTTATGCCGCTTTTTTGGTAAAAAGTTACAGGATCCCAAAGCAACAAGTTATAGACCCGTAATCGTTCTTTTCGCAATAACCGCCTTAATGGCAATTGCGATGAGCTATGCGTTTACAGGCAATCTTTTTACCAATCGCACTCTGGGTTGGTTTATTTCATTAAGCATGGTTGTTCTCGCCTTGTTAAAATTACAAAACATAGAAGGGTTTTCCACTATGTTTTTGAATTATGACTTGCTTGCCCAACGCTGGGTTCCTTACAGCTATATTTACCCTTTTGCCGAAGCATTGGCTGGCTTGTTAATGATTGCCAGCGCTTTACACTGGATTTCCATTCCAGTGGCTTTATTTATCGGACTCATAGGAGCTGTTTCCGTCTTCAAAGCAGTGTACATAGATAAGCGCGAATTAAAATGCGCTTGCGTTGGCGGAGACAGCAACGTGCCTTTAGGATTTATTTCATTAACAGAAAACCTGATGATGATTGGCATGGCATTAGGTATGGCAATAAAAGTTATCTTTTAAATTAAGCGACCTAAGCCCCACCGTGAGTTCTCCAAGGTGTGTAGCCTGTATTAGCGGAGCGTAATACAGGATCGAAGTGGCAATTTCCCGTATTACGCTCCGCTAATACGGGCTACGACCCTGTGCCATTCCCTGCTCGAATGAGCCGATATTAAAATGGCTATGCTCAAGGTAACACTATAGTCCCTTCTAAATAAAGTTGGCATGTGCCTGATAATAAAACCCTGTCGTTTCTTATCTCACACCACAACTCGCCCTGACGCTTCCCTCCCTGCAATGCATGAATTGAATTTTTACCTAAACGATTACACCAGTAAGGTGCAATAACGCAATGCGCTGATCCCGTCACAGGATCTTCGGGAACATCACAACCAGGATAAAAACAACGCGAGTAAACATCTGCTCTATTTGTCGGTGCGGATAAAATGATACCCCGGCTGTTTAACTTGCCAATTGCCTGCAGATCTGGATTTGCCTGTGTAACCTCTTCTTCATTATCCAGAATGAACAACATATCAAAAGTACTTTCATAGACTTCCACAGGGTTCACCTTAACCGCTTCTAACAAAGAAGGTGTTGGATCTATTTTAGTATAAGTCAGTGCCGGAAAATCCATTTGTAACAGATCGCCAGCTTTCCTGACACGCAACTCCCCACTTTTGCTACGAAACAGAATTTCATCGTGTTTATAATTTAAAAATTCAAACAAAACAAAAGCACTGGCTAAAGTCGCATGACCACACAAGGCCACCTCAGTATTAGGTGTAAACCAGCGAATTTCATAATGCTCACCTGTCGGAACGATAAAGGCCGTTTCAGAAAGATTATTCTCAGCAGCAATGGATTGCATGAGCTCATCATCCAACCAATGAGTCAAAGGGCAAACCGCAGCCGGATTTCCGCCAAATAATTTACCAGCGAAGGCATCTACCTGATACATCTGTTGCTTCTTCATCAAAACTCCTAAACCAGATTACACCGGCATAGCTTACGCCCCCTTTCCACATTCAGGCAAGTTTTTGTAGCCTGTATTAGCGAAGCGTAATACAGGATCGAAGTGGCAATAACGTGGTCAAGCAATTTCCCGTATTACGCTTCGCTAATACGGGCTACGACACAGTGCCACTCTGGGCAAATGCGATTGATTTCTTTAAAAAAATTGCAGTTCATTTCTTGAGCCTGGTCTTGGTTCAGGCTCTGGAGTGTTTCTTGAGGGCTGTAATAATTTTAGTACACTATCTAATTGCTTTGAAACACCCGCAATCTCTTGTTTAAGATCCTGAACATCTTGCTGCAAATCCTGAACCTGATCTTGCGATACCAAAAAAGCCCGGGCAAATGAACGTTCCATAGACGTTGCATTACGTGCGGTTGTAATGATAGTTTTCATGATATTTAAAATAGAAATATCTCCTTCTTGCCAACTGTAGAGATGCCACAAAAAAGTCATGAACTCATGATCGCATAAAGCCAGAGCCTGAATTTGATGAATGGCCTCCATGTTTTCAAATAATTGAATGAGCATATTAACCAATATTTCCTTACTCTGATGCAAATAATTAAATTCATTCAGGTCTTTAGGTAACAATTTTAATTTTCTAAACACTGTAAGGTGAGCATGTGCAAATAAGACCCGCGCACTTTCGGGAAGAAGAGACAAGGTTGGTTCTTGTTTATCAATCACGTCATTGATGATTTTAATTTTGCTGCTACTCAGAGTCGTGGTAACACTTGACCTTGCTAAAAAGGTCTGTAGTGCTGCTTTATGTTCAAGAGACAAGCCTTCATTTAGCTTTAAAGCGAAACAATCCAGATTTACCGTAAAACCACGGAGAAGCAACCATTCCGCGAATACGAAATTTCTATTCAGAATGTTTTTATAAAATAATTCCTGGCTCGTGTTGTAATTAATATTCAGAAGACGGTTAATAAATGAATTTTTGGGATAAGATGGTGCCAGAGGTATTAATACGTCTTCCAACAACTGAATATCCAGTACGATATTATTTAATAGCTCTGTCTCATCGCTCATCAGTCTCGAAAAAAGAATATGAAACCTGATTTTCTGTCGTTGATTTAATCCTGGCTTGATTCGCCCATAAAGACTCTGAATAACTGTTTTATCTGTAATGACCTGACAGTCCTCAAGACAGTATCCATAACTCCCTGATGAAAAAGAAGATTTAAAAAATAATTCAAATTTATGTTGCGTCAAGGCACTGATAAACCAGGGGTCAAATTCAGTCCTTGCCAATACTAAAGGCATCAAATCAAAATAATATTTGACTACAGAAGCGTTATTTCTTGATTCCACCTTACCGACCATAGAATTCATTAAGTCCGTACAGAAACCAACCGACAGTTGCAAGTCTGCAAACCACTCTTTTCCTTGTGAAAAACCAATCATTCTTGCCAAAAAGTCATCTGGATCAGCCATTAATGGGATATAAGCTGCAAGAACATTTAGCCATTCTTGTCTGTTAGTTAAAAATCGTTCATATCCCTCTAGCTTTGGTTGTTTATCAAGAGGAGTACAACTTATATGTATCAGCAGATATAGATAACAGACACGAGGATTAAGAAATCTGGATGAAATCAAATTTAAGGTGTTTTGACCCAATGCTTGCTGAACAGAAGCAACCATTACAGCCACGTCTTGAGGGGTTGTTGGAAAAGGGGTAACGTTATTTAATATCCAACTTGCACAGTTCGCCTTGTGCTCTTTGTTAATAATAGGAAAGCTTTCTATGCTGGTTAACATAGAGCATGCGTCTGCAACACTACTCGGCACAGGCATGTTATCTAAGCAGTAAAGCAGCACTCTAAAACGAACCGGAATATCATTTAAATTCATACCTGCAGCAAACCGCTTGCATTGTTCCAGAGTCAGTAATTGTTGCGGGATGTTAGTATGTCGTTCTTTTTCTATGAGACGAAAGTGAAGGCTTACAATGAACAAAGTAACTGGCGACATCAATTCAACATAGCCAGAGTAAAAATGGTGCTTCAGGTGCTGGCCATAACTTGTTAGTGAGTAGAAAAACTTATGTAATTTGTTTTCATAAGAAAGAGCATTTACAGCGCTCAGAACCCTATCTCCTGAATCATTGGGATTAAGTCTTTTATAATAAGTAATGAGCAGATCTGCATCAGTTAATAAAGCACGTTTTGCAGGATTTTTGGCTAGAAAATCAATACTCTCCTGAGAAAGAAGAAAGGAGATTTTTAAGAAATAGTTTCTGAAAAGAGTTGCAACCTCTTCAGGTGTTTCACAGAATAATTCAAATACACTGAGGCGTTTATGTGCTTTAGTATGCGCCACATCATAAAGATCAAAATTGTCATGTAACGGCGTCAGCTCGAAAGGTTCTGAATAGACCAAAGCCCAAATAAATTCAGACACTTCGTAAATACCTGTTGGGGTCTGGAATAAAACATTTCTCTTATCTTTTTTATATATGGCGTATTTTTTCATACATTGGCTCACTAAAAAACAAAAACATCTTATTTGATCATACTGAGCACAGTTTATTCTTAATGACTTGATACTTCAGGTTGCCTTAGGCCAATATATAGTTATTCTCGGACAGAAATAATCAAGGGTGGTAGTCTCACTGCCATTAAGAGAATTAATTTAAAAATAGGCGTAGCCTTGATGCAGCGATAGCGTAATCAAGGTTTTCATGCAGTAACCATAGGAAAACCTTGATTACGCTATCGCTGCATCAAGGCTACAGTTTTTTAGATATTTAAATCAAGCTTTTTATCCAGTCGTTACTTCGATGCCGTTCGGGCTGAGGAGAGGCGGTAGCCTCGTCTCGAAGCCTTAGTACAGTGCCAAGGATTCGAGACAGCGCTATCGCGCTCCTCAGCCCGAACGGCATCGAAGTAACGACTGGATAAAGCAATATTCTATTTTTTAGTGAATGAGTCAGGGGCAGGAACCTCTCCTGAATGACTCACAGATGCTGAGTCAGTCTGAAAAAATCGCAGTGATTTCTCTGCTGAATTTTGTCGTGCATCCATGGCTTTTTCGATTAACTGAACCCCATGTGGAATGATCACTCGATATCTGTCTTGAACATTTCGTGATACAGAAGCATATATGTCATGGTTAGGTAACTCAGATCTCAATTGACTCGCCAATTGTTCCGCTTCATCTTGCCCCATTAACTTGGTCACAATTTCAAAATCACCCATTTCCATTCCATTTACCTTAAAACGAGGCTCCAGGGTTTGTTGCTCATCATACGAAAAAGCGTTTGACAGGAGAGAATTGAACAGACTCGGGTAATGTTTAATTAACTCATCAACGCGGATTTTAATCGTCCAATGTGCAGGCTTCGTCATAAAGTGTTTATCTGGGGTTTCCATAGTTATGTTATCGATCTTTGAACCTGTAATTGACTCAAGTGCCTTCCACAATTTTGATCGAATCGCTATAACCTCGTCCTGACTTTTTTGACCTAAATCTAATGCGCATACCATAACATTAGGTTCGGGTATTTGTTCAAGCACTAGATTCACGTCCGTCTTTTCAATCCCTTCGCCCAATTTATCAAGTACCTTTAGTACAACCAATTTGGCTAGTTTTTGCTCATTTGATATTATTGGCTCAGGCATGATTCCATTCTCCATGTATAAATATTATTTTAAGTGTATTTACTTAACATTAAATTGTCAAATAAAAGACAAAAAGACCTTATATTATCAATAGAGTACGTGTAGCCCGGTCTGCTTGCAGCCGGGATCGTACCAGTACAAATCCCGGCTGCAAGCAGACCGGGCTACAAACCCTGCAAACCCGATAAATTTTCTTGCTTCGGAACCCATTGATTTGGATCCGCTATTAATGATTTTCGTCTGCCCTGATTTCCTCGTAAAGCCGACTCAGAAATGGCATGATAAAGGATGAAGGTTTCTCTTCAGCTTTGAGTAAAGTATCTAAAGCGTAACGATTTTCCTCAAGAGGTCGTTGTAAAGCCAAAGGATCGGAATGATGAAACAACGCATACCCCTCATTACCTGCTTTGTAACATGCACGGACCAAGACCAAAGCCTCTCCTTCTCCTGCAGCCAGGTTTTTGGCAAGTTCATTAACAAACAGGTGTAAAGTGTCCGTTCTTTTGATAGCCAACTGACGGCCTCCTTCTGTTTGCAAGAGTTCCGGAAGTTTAAATAATTTGCAATAAAAATGGTCAAGTCCAAACTGTTTATCATCAAGAGGTCGGTTTTTGGCAAAGGGATCTTTTGAGTCATAAGGTTCTCTGTTCAACCTTCCAGAAACATAGAAGGTTCGCATAATTCCAAGAGCACCCAATGCCTCCATCCGATCAGAATCCTGGACAATTTTTGCTTCTATCGTTTCCGGCTGCTTATTAGCAGAGAAACTGTGCGCCTCGATCGCATGCCCCACAGAGTCCAATTTCTCTTCTGGAAAACCCATTTCACGTAAAATTTCCTTAGCCTTCAAAGCCGCTAAAAGCGAAGACTTGTTATTATCAGGATGATTTTTGGGAAGGCTCACAATATCATGGAAATAAGCTGCTGCCAAAATAACAAGGGAATCAGCTATCTCTTGTTCTAATGCTGCGATTCTCCTGGCTGTATGTGCCACCCGCCGAAAATGGTCAAGGTCATGGGAGGCATCGTCATGCTCAGAGCATGACTCTGTTAAATACTCCGTAAAAACCCTCTCCCAAACATTCATAATTATCTCCAGATTGAAGCACAATACAACCAACAACCAATGGGGTCAGCCCTAAGTTAACGTGGAAGATTGATTTAGAGAATTAATTTAAAACAGGCGTAGCCTTGATGCAGCGACAGCGTAATCAAGGTTTTCATACAGTAAGGCTTAAAGACCATAAGAAAACCTTGATTACGCTGTCGCTGCATCAAGGCTACAGTTTTTTATATATTTAAATCAATCGATTATTCCTTAACTTGTTCGCTTGCATACTCGTCACTCAGCTGAGTCCTAATAGCATTTTTTTCATTTGTATAACCTCCTTGTTATAAGAATTCACGTACCAGCATACCCTATAAAGAAAAAAAATAAAGGATATCCAAAATGGGATATCACTAAGAAAATTATTCACTGAAACAGGACTCCTTTTTCACTCACGTATTAAATCATTAAAAAACATCATGCTCACAAAAAACTCATTGTTATTTTTTTTATTCTCTATGACAATCGCATTTTTATTAAATAGATGGAGTAGTTATGGGTAAGAAAGTTGCAGCACTATTAGCGGAATTAGCTGAATTAGAACCATTAGAGTCACAAATAGCTGAACGCTTATGGATCCACTCATCAGATGCAGTAGATTTAGAAGGCACTGTATTGACTGACCTAAAGATAAAAGAACGGGTTGCGCAATTAGCTGATGAGATAGTTAAAACTTATCCTGATGAACGCCCGGTATTAGTCAGCTTAATGGATGGTGCCGTACCATTCGCTAATCTATTGTGCGAGGCTTTAAAAAAACGCAATTACCACTTCACTCCTACTACTATGTCAGTAAGCAGTTATGGCCATGAATTGGTTTCCGGGGATATTAAAACAGGGGCATTACCTAAAGTGCCTTTGATGGGTAGACACGTTATTATTGTTGATGACGTGTGTGACACAGGTAAAACCTTAGGAACTATTATTGACCAATTTAAATTCCAATATGCCAAGAGCATTAAATCAATAGTTTTGGTCGACAAAGTTCAGGATAGGCCGTTGGGCGCTAGTGCTGATTTAGCTGGATTCAGATTGGACAAAAAAGCCTTTGTTATTGGCATGGGTTTGGATTACCTGAGTGAATTAAGGGATAAAGATTCGATACGTGCGGCTAATCCAGAGTTTTTACCTAAGGATGAAGAAATAATAGCCTTGAAGCGATTAAAAGAAATCAGACAAATATTGGGTCAAATTGCAGAACAAAAGCGAACCAAAAAATTGACTGCGCCTGGAGATAACTCTCTATTCGCTTCAACATCAGCTATTGTTGCCCGAGCACCAGAAGTCACTTCGACCATGGGGCCTACTCAATAAATCCCATCCACGCATTCTTACATCCCGCGGACAAGCCGCGGGACGGCGGAGCTCCTTAAGTTTACCTGAGTTATGGATAAGAAGCTTGTTTTATCCAGTCGTTACATCGATGCCGTTCGGGCTGAGGAAGCAATGGGGTCAGACTCGAATGGCACTAAGTTAAGCTTCAAAATCCAATCTGTAGCCCGGTCTGCTTGCAGCCGGGATCGATCTAAGGTACATATGGAGCCAAAAATGCTGATGAATGCATCAGAGATTAAGCTCACAAGACTGAATAATGACCTCTTCAATCTCGTCCAGCTTTTTACTGGTATCTGTTTGATGAACAAAGAAAAAAGAACGATTATTGGCGAGATTTATGGCTCCTTTCACTACCAATCCAATACCTAAGGTACCAATTGCCAAAAGGAAATTGAATAGAAACTCAGACCAGCCCCTGTGTTTATCCAGTTCATTTCTTGAACGGCCAATATGCTGTTCACATTTGTTTTTAAACTTTTCGAAGTGCTCTGCACTTGATTCTTGCTGGAAATAAATCGTTCCGGCTTTATCTAATTTTTTATAAAGTTTTAATGCTACGCTATAAGCCTCTGGCTCTCCACGCCTGTTCAGTTCTTCTGCTTTGTCACGCAGCTTCTTAAGACTTTTTTTAAAGATTCGGTGATGTTCTTCTTTGTGACTTTTCTGAGATTGATTGGAATCTTGGCGCAACTGTTCTTGGCCTAATTGCTCTTGTCGTAGTTCCTCTCTGCGTGTGTTTGCTAATTGAGCAGTAGCCCGGGCAAATAATTCATTAAATTGTCTTTTTACTGATATTTGATTGAAGCCAGAGAGCACTTCCCTTATTTCTGAAAATCCTCCTGACAGCTCTACTTCAGTGAGCACTGCCCGATAATTTCTTTTATAGTCATCAGCTGAGGATGAAGGAACTGTATTTACTTCGCTGAACTTAAATAAGGTCAATGTAGTTGACGTTCCCAAGGCTAAAGAGGTTGGTATTGGTTTGATGCAATGTATCAAGATCTCAAAAATTGAGTTATCTCCGTGATGCACAATTGCTTTTATGTAATCATGCAAATGGGGATAACGAGTCAATGATTCTTGAATTTTTTCCTGAGTCAGAGGTTTTTCCAAAACATGCAAATCAGTAATCAAATCAATTAAGTTATTGTGAAGAAGTTCTTCTGCCAGCTCCTTAACTTCTGCTTCGGGTAATGCTCCTATTTCACGATGAACAACGGTAGTGTAAGCATGCAGCAATGTATGTTCAGGCTCACTTAATCCCTCTTCAATTCTATGTTTGAAAGCATCCCTTTCCTCAGGCGAAACGAGGATAGAACCACGGATGTCTTCATTGGAATAAAACTCATTTTGTTGTCCTTTTACCCATCGCATGGCTTGTTTAAATCCATTATACCCCCCACATTCAAGCGAGTTACTCAAGGTAACGCCATGAGGTTTTAATAAAGGTTGATATAAGCCTAAATAAGCACTACTAAAACAGCTGCCCAAGATCACTGCTGAGCATTTTATATTTTTTTGGTGGATTATTTTGGTGATCTCTTCCAAGTGCTCCCTAGTGAGATTACTCGAACCCACATGAGGTGAGCCATGGCCGCCGCCAAGATACATCAGATCAAAGTCTGTATTGGCAGGTATTGCCTCCAGTTTTGCTGTTATGTAACGAACGGCACTCGCATTGATTCTTCCGCCATCTTCCAATCCATTCATATGATAGATAATATGGCTTCCTGTCTTCTCTTTAACGAGTTTATAGACATAATCACGTACTGGTTCCCTTTTAAATAAAGACAGTGCTTCCTGCCTGTCTTGCTCAGAAGGAGTGGCGCGCATCAATAGGAGTAATCTATTAAACTCTGAGGGAGCTTGTTCATCTGGCTCAAAACCTTCCATAGCATTCTTTAGATCATCATATTGAAGGCCTTCAACATTTCTTATAATCAGAGCTTTTCTAAGTATTGGGGCTGCGGAGCTTAAGCCTATTTTTTTGAACTTTTCTGGTAACTCCGTGGCTGTCATTTTTATGCCATAATAATCGCGGCTTTCTTCCTTAAACCCAAGGTTTTTATAAAATTGTATTGCCTTGGCATTATGAGCATCAACGTGCAATTTTACTGAAAAAGGTCTGTTCCTTTTTTGAGAATTCTCAAATTCTTGTAACATCACTCTTTCCATAAGTGTTGTGCCCACGCCGCGTTTTGCTATTCTGGGATCAGAGCCAAGATTACTAATGTAAGTATGATCCTCCACCTGCGTTGCAAAAATATAACCAATTATGGCATCAGGTTCTTCTTCATCAGAAAAGACATAACAGCTTTCTTCGTTAAAAAACTGGTCAAAATCACTGTCAGTCCATCCCCCCTGAGGGTCTACAGTATTGAAAATAATTTTATCTAAAGCGAGAATCTGATCTTTATCGCTGCTGGTCAAATAACGTATAGGCATGGATATTTACGAAATGAATAAAAGGAACACTATAACAAAGAAAAATTAACAAATTATTAGATCAGCCCTATTGTTGCAATACTCCAGGGTCAAGCCTGAATGGCACTTACTTAAGCTGTTTGCGTAGCCCGGTCTGCTTGCAGCCGGGAATGGAGACTTGGTTAAAACTTAGATTGTGTAACGATCGTCAGTCCCTGTCAGTATAACTGTTCCGCTTCCTCACGGTCGCGGCTCGGTTTTCGTGCGTTCGTATCTACTTCATCCTGCACCGGAAACCGAGCCGCGACCGTCAGGAAGCGGAAGTTTTGTTGCGGCACAAAACCTGATTTAGTGCCATTAGGAGGGTATTAGATTTTGGCTTGATGTCCTCTGGGAAAATGACTGGTCATCTCAAAGAGTTATCTGGATACCATTCTCTGCACAAGACTCAATGTGGTTTTTCGATAAACGGCCAAAAAAGGTGTTTCGGTTCCTGACTACTGACGACACACATCGCACCGCATCAATGTAAGCGCCCGGCTCATCTCTGGCAATCGCCGCAATCATAGTCTGTAATGACGGCATGCAATCGTTCACCAATGCGCAAGCATCGGTTATCTCACTATTCGGCAGATAGTACCACCGATAATTCAACGAACGTTGGTTTAACAGCAAAGGTGCCAATATTAACAAGGAGGCCACGCTACCAAAACGCTGGCTGAATAATTTGCTATAAGATTCCAGCAGCTTGGATTCGATACTCAACAAACTGACCAGTAAAGTCTGTTGTTCGTTATCGTTTAAAATAGCGAACTGCAGTACGAAATCAAGTTTACTCAGCAGAGCCGGACCAACAGGCTGATCCGATTTATCAATCAATTGCGCCTTGATGCTACCCAGTTGTTCTCCCAGACAATATGCATAGGCATCACTGACCCGTGTATGGTGTGGTTGATAGCACAGGTAAGACAGCACGTCCCAAGTCCAACGTTGCATTCTCTCCTCACGGGGATACACCATGTAAGATGCCAGTTGCTCCTCGTTAAAGAATGCTTCGGCCAACTGCAAAGATGAAAATGCGGTACAGTTTATCTCATGAGCCTTCATGATTGCCTTCAATTGCCCAAACAAACGCTGAAAACGCTCATCAATTAATGTCTTGCCTTGACACCAGAGCTCAGTCGACATTTGTTCATTGAAATAATAAGGCAAAAGATACATGTAGTACGCAAAACGCACATCGTGAAGAACAAATTCCTGACATACACCCGCATAAAATGGCGCCATCGTGGCTTGTATGGACAAAAAAATTAATTCTTCAGGATGTTCCTGATGTGTCACAGCAAAAGCTGAAATACGCTCCTGAAAATCAGATTGACGTTGGGTCAATAATGGATAAGCAACACCAGACTGCTGCCCTATCGCTATCAGCGCACTGCCAAACAGGCAACACCCTGATGCCACTTTACCTATGCCCTGTTTTGCTGTTTTCATCTCCAGGTGACAATAAAGGCCCTGTTGATTGTCAGTATAAACCGGTAAAAAACTATATTGGCTTTTTAATCTCCTGACCGCTGCCGTACCTGGAGTTATATAAAGTCCCCGGCGTCTTCCCGTATTACTGAGATCGAGTAAAGGCAGGTATTCCAGCTCATCAAACAAGGGATGTTTAAAGGGATATAACTGAAATAACTGCTGCCAACTCTGTAACTGTCGCTGAATACCGTCCTTTGGCAAGGCAGCTACTTGAGTAAGTTGAAACCCGATATTGCCACCCGCATAAAATGGGCGGCTCAACGGATTCATTACGCTGAGAAACCCCTGTGGTGCCAAAAAGCTGTCCTGTAACAAAGAAAAGAAATGTCGCGTCTGAATGGCATGTGGAATCAGTTCATGGGGATGGCTGTTTAACAGGGACGCTGCCAGTTTCTGCTGTTCCGGCGTCAACGAAATATTCAAAGGTTCAAGACGAATCCCTGGAAACATGCTTCTTAAAATCATCCCGACCTGCCCTTCATGCAATTGCCACTGTGCTGCCGGAACTTGTAACAGCAGATTAATAATGTATTTCAGCCATGGTTGAGCCAAATGCTCCTCCAATGTCCTGTTTTCGGGGATCGAGTATAGATCAAACTGCTTTGGCAGAAAGCTTCTCTTTTCCCAAAGATGAAGATCAAAGATGTGCCGCCAGCCGCCCATTAATGCCAGACCTTGAGCCAGTTGCAGACCACTCTCTAATGATCTGTCGAGACGCTCAGGTTGAAATACCCGAATCAAACAGGCTTGTCCTACCTGAGGCAGGCCACCATCAGAGCCAACAAAGGAACAGATCCAATCCCTTTTCACAGAAAGATGATCACTGAATAAACTGAAAATAAAGTTGAGTTCACACTTTGTAAAAACACGCATTTTAAAACAGGCATCAGGATCCGTTGAAGAAGATAAGATGAAATCTGATGCCTCATTCCCGAGTTGGGACAAATACTGGATCACGCTAAAGAGACGCGCAAGCAAGTCGGCACTTACCTCATCATAATCAACCCCCATTTTTACCATATTACTCAAAAAATGACTCAAAAACAGGATATCAACTGGATGTGGATTTTCATTAAGAATCAGCTCAACAACAATATCAAAACGTCCTCTGAACAGCGTCAGCAGACCCAAGCCATAGCGTGGACAGAAAGAATCATTATGAGGGGGATTGATCAGCCTCATCAAACAATGTACCAAAAAATGATTATCCCCAAAAAGCGTAGCAAATCGCTCATGCCTTACATAACCATACTCATCTTGAAGCCAATGCCAGTCCGGCAGGTTGCGTTGATACTCATCCCAATACCACTTTTTCACCAGTTCCCAGGAAGCTTCAAAATATGAATAAAATTCAGCAAAAACAGGCGATTGATGCTGTTTTAATATACGGATATTGTTGATCAACGCATCCTCATCACCGTGGATCAGGTGATCTGCCAAATGAAAGCGTATTGCCCCGAGGTTATTGGGATATTGCCGTTTTGGTCGAAGTTTTGAATAGTGTCTGACAAGACTGCTGTCATCTGGAACCAGTCCAACACCGGGAAAATGAAGCAGGGGTGGAAATACCGCACGTATAGGTGCGTTGTTAAAAAGCACAGAAAACAAGGGAATCAGATCCTTTAATCCTTGATCAAGTGATCTTTTTAACACCAAAAGTCTGGCCAGATGAAATGCAATTGCATTCCAGTCTGCCAAGGATATTCGTTCAAGTCTTGATGAACCATCATGGTTTTTCAGAAGACGAGAATAGACGCCAAATGGCGCTACACCAATGGGATAAGAAGCTAAGTCCTCTTTTTTTACCATAACCAATCACAAACAAAACAATCTAGATTAGGGCGTATTATACTAAAACAACACCTAAATTGTGCATTTTTTTTATACTTCAGGTTCAAGCCGGAATGGCACTTACTCAAGATGCTTTTGTAGCCCGGTCTGCTTGCAGCCGGGAATGGAGACTTGGTTAAAACTTTGGTTGTGTCACGAGCGTCAGTTCCCGGCTGCAAGCAACAAAAATTCCGCTTCCTCACGGTCGCGGCTCGGTTTCCGGTGCACGATGAAGTCAATACAAACACACGAAAACCGAGCCGCGACCGTGAGGAAGCGGAACAGTGATACTGGCAGGAACACGGTTTCTGCTCTGACCCCATGGATGGCTACACATCGGTTGACAAATCAATGAGGGGTGATAAAAGGCATCATAACGATAAACTAAGATCAACAAGAGCCTGCGATACCTGATTTAACTCTCGCCGTAACTGCTCAGCCCGCTCATGCCAATAGCTCACATTTCCATCCCCTTTGCTAGACATATTCGCTAACTGAATGGTATAGGTTTCAAATAAATATCGGAAATCGGCTGGAATAGAATCTAGCATCACAGTGATACCCTTTGCAGTTGCCTTCCCTAGATCAGCCCGATCACGCGTTGCACGTCGCCAGTAACTTACATTCCCTTTACCACGATCTTTTTTTTCTGTTGCAATTTGTGCGGTTGCCTGGAAGAAAGTAGTAATATCGACCTGTCCTTTTATATGCTCTGATATTCTTTTTATTTGTGAGGCGACTTCTTTAATAACATTTGCTGTTTTTTTCGCTTTACGCTCCCAAAAGTGAACATTCCCTTTTTCATCTTTTATTTCCAGGTCAGCAAGTCTTGCTGCCAAATGTTCCAAGATGACTCGATCAGGCCCTTCATCCATTTTGCTTGCCAGAGTAACAAGCGCACCAGAAATACGCCAGGCAGCATGGATAAAATCGGTATGTGCCCGCATCCAATATCCGGGGTCAGCACTAGAACCATCCACATCGATACCTTTGGTTATTATCGTTGCCAGTGCATTCAAGGTAATGGTGTTTGAGACATTAATCGATGAAATGCTTTGTTGTGCTTCTACTCTAGCTGGCGTCACAGTCTTTGTTGCATTTTCAGTACGACTTATCCCACTGGCAAAAGACAATTGAACAATAAGAAAACCTAAGATGACCGTGAATTTATTCATAACAATCCTTGTTTAGAGAACAGCATGGTAGATCAGAACAGGCTTGTAGTCAAAAGGGTCTGTGACCAAACCGAGCCACGTAAGTCTGATATCTGATAATAGCCAATCATTTATTCAACTTATTTGCGTGCACGGATAGAATAAACCATAGGTATCTTGCCTTCTAAACCTTTTATTCGCCAATAACCATCATCGCCTTCTACTAAGTTAGGAAAACAGGGAAAAGGAGAGTAATTAAATTCATTGAATAATTCTATTTTTAAACCTTGCGAAATTAACGCATTGATTACTTCACTCAGACTATGATTCCAACCATATTCTTTGCCTTGTATTGTAGCGTCTCCATCTGTATAAGTTTTTTCTATTTCTAATTCAATGAGCTCATGATTATCATAATGGTATTTAATGAACTCCATATTATCATCAAACATAAATACAATGGGATGAAATTCAGCAATATAAAATATGCCGCCTGGTTTTAGAAAATGAGCGATGATATTTGCCCAATGATCCAAATCTGGTAGCCAACCGATTACTCCATATGAAGTAAAAACGACATCAAAAGTCCCTTCTAAATTACTTTTGAGATCATACACATTACTACAAATGAAATTGGCATTTAACTGTAAATCAGTGGTTAATTGCTTTGCAACTTCAATGGCTTTATCACTAAAATCTATTCCTGTAACAATTGCTCCCTCCCTTGCCCATGAAAGAGTATCCATTCCAAAATGACATTGTAAATGGAGTAGCGTTTTATCCATAACATCTGGTAATTCTTTTCTTTCAATAGCAGAAATGAGAGATGACTTACCTGCCTTAAATGAATTGAGATCATAAAATGTTGAATCTTTATGAATGTTGACACGTTGATTCCAGGTATTTTTGTTGACTTCAAAGTAATTTTTATAAAGTTCCATCTGTTAGCTCCCTTAGCGAGAATAGATCCGATATTGACCATACAAAGTCAACTCTATTTTCATATAACGTTCGCTCAATTAAGGCATCCTATCCAATGTATTAACCTCTGTGCAACCATGCAAAAACCTGTGTTAATTGCTTGAAATAGTCTTCGTCACAACCATCTTCCAAAGCCCATGTCCATGAAAGTACCGCCTGTACAAAACACCAATCAAGAATTCGTCGTTCTTTTATATGAGGAAACGCGTGAATGGGGGGTAGCGGTGCCTGATGTAATCGTTTTAAACAGTCACACGCAATGTGAATTGCATCATTATCCTGTTCAGGAAAGTACGATTTTAATGAAACTCCTGGAACAGCACGTTCAAGAAGAAGCATCCCACCACATTCTGCCAGCACTTTAACAACCCCAAATCCTGAAAACGCTTTAAGTGCCAAAGCTTCACGTTTGAATCCATCAATATCTGGACCCAGTTTTAAGATAACAGGCTGTGACTCTTGAAAACCAGAGAGTACGTAATTGTAGCTTAGGTTTTTAACTGCCTTTAATCCGGATAACCCATAGGACATTTCCATTTGCTTAATCAGCTCTGGCAAGGAATCCAGCCATTGTTTACCTTCATCGCCACATTGGCTGATTACATTTTTTTTTAGTACCTTCATTGTCATAATCCTAAAAAAATCACTATTTATTTGAGATGACATGCACAACTTCAAAGGATTAATAAAACTGGCAGAATTTAATCCTTCCCCACAATTTCAATATGGTGTCTTTAATATTTCTGCTATATTTAAAGCACCAACAACTTAATGGATGCAGTCATGAAAAAAATATGTTTGATCATTTTATTCTCTATCGTTTCCTTTAATATAAATGCTCAATGCAAAAATCTAACCAGTGAAGATGTTGAAACTTGGCTGGGCACAGCATTAAGAACAACATTTTTATTTAGTTATTGTGACTATAAAACGCGGCTTACTAAAGCGAAAACATTTTATACAGATGAAGCATGGACCGACGAATATCAAAAGATGGTTTTACGTAATGTTGTCGGAGTTGAAGGTATATCAAACATTGTTTGGATTAATCATCCCAAACCAGTTAAAAGTAAGTCCGGAGATACCTGGGTTATTCAAGGTCAAAAATTAAACATTAATACATTTGCTATCGACTCAGCAGGTTTTGTAGAAACCACCATGACATTTTATATAACACAGTCTAAAGATTGCAAATTAAAAATATCTGATATTAAATTTGAAACGAAGTAAACATACGGCCAAATACACCTACCAGTAAAATAAAAGTTAAACTGAGTCTACCAAAGTGCCGCAGCTTGTCCGCGGCATCCAGAAAGTTCTTAATTTAAGCAATAATTTAATTATTTGGATAGATTCCTGGATACCGCGGACAAGCCGCGGTACGGAGGTATGTTATTTTGAGTCAATTAAATTATGTGTCGATTCCTCAG
>NZ_KB892392.1 GCF_000373765.1 Legionella shakespearei DSM 23087
AGACGCGCTCAGGACGACGTGGATCTGGGAATGGCACAGTTTTGTAGCCCGTATTAGGCGAAGCCGTAATACGGGAATGAGTTGATTGCCACTTCTCTCCCGTATTACGGCTGGCGCCTAATACGGGCTACTACTACACCACCACTTCATTCAACGTAAAGCCATTCAATATGCCTGGCGTGAAGGGATTGACCTGATTGTTTGTTTTTAACAAATAGCGTCCTGAATTGCTGTTTACTTCAAACAGGATTTGCAGGCTGGAACTGTCTTGTTCATCAACCAATACATTGACCTTTTCCAAGAGCTTGAATATGGCCCAGATACCTTGCTCGGCCAGTTCATAGTGGTTTCCTTCAATAGAGTCTAAAGCCAGTTTTGCATTATTCTGTGGCCATGTGAAGCGCGTAAATGATTCACTGCCTTGGTTATCGGTTAATTTGGTTGCTCCAATTTCCAGATTCAGATTGGCTACCACAGGGTCAAGACTGATTTTTTGTAAACTGAAATCTATCTTGCACTCATCACCATGATCGGGGAAAAACATGTTAGTGATAATGTTAGCCCTGATGATTTCATCCATAGTCTCAGAAGAAATAGGCAGTACAAAATCGTTGACGGCTTTCGGTTTCCATTCAGCACTGGATGTATCAAGGAATGGTTTAATGTATTGCTCCGAAAAAGTATTTAGTACACCATGAGTTGCAAAGAAACGGTTGAAATCGGCTATTTGTATTTCTTGCTCTTGTGCTGAATCAAAGGGATAGCGTTTTGCGATGGTATTCCTGAATTCATTGAATACGGTTTGTTGCCATTGCTGATTTATATATTGACGACTGTCCCTGATCAGAATAACCCAGGTATCTCCAGCTATTTGCTTTGCCCATGAACTCAGTGGCTCAGGCAATTGACGGGATTGGCTAAACAGGGAACTCACCGGATCAGATGAGTTTTCATTAATAAACCGCGCCCGAGTCAAATTGAAGGCAGTTTTACCACCATCATTCACTACAGAAAGGGTTGAAATAAAGCGCTCTAATTCACCTATTTTCTGGCTTAATTCTCTGACACTGGATAGGCTCATTAAATTCAAATCAGTAAATTTATGGGCCACAAATTGGTTGAAATTAGAGTTGTCATCGGTAATATCAGGTTTGGTTTCCTGTTGTACCAAAGTGACAAGCCGGTTAATGGCATTCGTTTGTTGCAAGTTAGCGACAATCTGCCGACCTTGTTGATAGTCCTGATAATGTCTTGGCTGTGACTTTTTCATGAACGTCTGCCACCAGGTAACATAATCGAAGCAATAGGACTGAATTAACAAATGCTGTAACTGCGCCATATCCTGACGAGCCAATACCCAATTTTCTGACTGCAGCTTGCGGCTGATTGCCGGAATATCTTTCATTACTTGTTTAAAACCTTCTTTGGTATAATAAACAGGTAATTCATCTGTTGCCAGATTAAAGCCTTCTACTGCGATTTTTTGCTTGTCTTTAGAGAACGATTCTTTGGCAATAGAATAAAATAAATAACTTGTTGGCAAAGCATTGAGATAGTTTCTGGCATCGCTGATGATTTGTTGCTTCGTTTGCACATGATGCACAGGCTTGGCA
The DNA here is from genome assembly GCF_000373765.1 of Legionella shakespearei DSM 23087. GTDB lineage: Bacteria > Pseudomonadota > Gammaproteobacteria > Legionellales > Legionellaceae > Legionella > Legionella shakespearei. The sequence continues at coordinate 1,614 of NZ_KB892392.1, forward strand.
AGCGTACTCTTTAACAACGCCAGCTGTTTCGCGGCGGTGCCTGGCTTTTGATCTCGCCATTTGTATTTGAACCAATCCTGGACTTCATTTGCTGAAAAAAATTCTGGTTGTGCCAGCATCAAGTAAATCTTTAATGCTTTATAACGCACGATAGGTGTATTACCGGGATTAGTGATTTCTTCTTCCAGATCATTGGTCAAGGCGGGTAAAAACTCCCCTTCCAGCCGTTGCTGGGTATTATTATGCAGATTTAACTTAAGTTGATGTACCGTTGGCAAAGAGATGGAGTTAGTGGCTATATGATCCATGTCATTTGCTGCTTTAGACAGATGGTACAAGGCTTGTGCGCCATTATTACCTTGAGAGTTTAAGGTATCATAGGCAAGTAATTCTTTACTGGCATCATCAAGCAGATGCGCTGTTTTGTAATGATTGTAGCTCATGACCAGTAGGGTAATACCTGCAATGCTGGCAGCGGCTGCAATAATGGGTTTTTGGGAAAATTTCCTGGTTTGAGGTGCCTGGCTGCATTGTTCTTGAATTGTTTTCAGAGCGCCTTCAACAAAGTACGCGCGGTAATTGGTGGCCTGAGGAAAGGTATCCTGAACAACAAGGGCGTATTCATGCTGAATCTTTTTATTCAAACGATCAATACTTACGCCACCTTGTTCGGCACTGGTAAAATAGAGGGAGTGAAGTTGAAATAATTTGGGTGAAATTCCCTGTATTAGTGCTTGTATTGGGGCGCGCAGGCTGGATAATTGCAAAGGTAGTTCACGAATCAGGCTGCGTTTGATAGTAGAACGTACGGGATGCATTTTGGTGATCACTTGCTGGGCAAGCAATTCAACCAGTTGATTAAATTGTTGGGAATACGTTTCAACTTTTTTGCGCACCTGGTTGAGGCAATCCAAAGAGAACCCTAAGGGTTTGGATAAATCAGAGGCATGTTCCATTTGATAAAATTCAGTGAACCCAGCCAGCGTATCCATTTTTGTAAAGATCAGCGCCAGTTCAACCTGATACCCCAGATTCACTCCAAATTTTTCCAGCAATTGCAAATGGGATTTTTTACTTTCTGCAAACTGGGCAGGCTCTGCGATTAATAGATCATTGACGTCAACACATAAAATCAAGCCTGTAATTTTAAGGTAACGGTTGCAACGATTTAATTGTTTTAAGGTATTTTGTAATAAGGTTTTACTGTTGGTAAGCCAGCTTTCACCCAGCTCGACAATAATGCCTTGTTGGTTAAAATATATTTTTGCATGCTGCTCACTAAATACCGGCATTTCTTCCATAGTACTTTGTTTTAGCAGTGCCGATTTCCCCTGTTCGTTTTTACCAGTAATCACTATGAAGGATAATTGGTTAACCTGGGGTTTTAATTGGGAAAGTATTTTTTTTATGGCATCAGATAATGCACGTAACGAGTTATCCATTAGTTATCCAGCATGGCAAGTTGGGTGTGTCCAAATAAAACCGTTTTTGCTTTATTTTCCAGTAAAATCTGGCTGGTCAAGAATGCCAGAGCGATCAGGCTTACTGCTGCTACTGCTGCAATTATGGAGGCCCGGTAATTTCTTTTAACGGTTTTGGGTATGGGGTTTTCATTAAATAAGCGTTGTGGTTTATTGAAACGGTATTGTTGAATAATCTGGTACAAATCTTCAATCGTATTATCCAAGACCTGACGTCCATCCGCCTTAAGATGGTATTCTCCTTCAAATCCGGCAATAAGGCAAAAGTAAACCAGTTCAATTAAATCAAGAAATTGATTAGGCCGTTCTTTAATGTAATTTAATATTTCAAAAAAACGTTGTTGCGGTTGCGCACCGTCATGGGTCAATGGGGTAAAGGATTTAAATTCAGCGGCTATATTATAGACGCGCAAATAGCTTTTCCCGAGAATTTCATCAATGGTTGCTGACATCAGATAATGAGCAATGCTGATAAGATCCAGAGGATATTTCGAAGCATCCAGCTTACTATGAAATGCCCGTAACTCATGTTCTATATTTTCTCTGATATGTTCAATAGGGGGCAGGGTAGGGCTTAGGCAAAGCCTTTCCAATAGTGATAATAAAGGGCCTGCTGCCGCAACCAGAGTGTTGGTAGAAAAAGGAGCAATAAAGAGTTTTGAGCGATAGTATCCTTGCGGAACCAGATTCGATTCCGATATGGCAAGGCGGCTGACAAGCGAAGCCGGATAATGCTCAGCTATCATGGGTAGCTCCAAATCAATTGTGCTTCATTTATTGCATCAGCACTGACTGTAATTTAATAAAAGATGATACGTTATATACCGCTCTTTGTTCAAGGTAGTCAAGGCAGATTTAGCTTTAATGTTTAAAATGACGTATGCCGGTGAAGACCATGATTATGCCATGCTCTTCGGCACAGGCTATGATTTGATCGTCTCTGATTGAGCCTCCGGGCTGGATTATAGCGCTAATTCCTGCTTCTGCTGCGATTTCTACAGTGTCAGGGAAGGGAATAAACGCATCCGATGCCATAACGCTGCCTTGCGGATTAAAACCCATTTGCTCCGCTTGCCAAAGCCCGATTCGTGCACTCATCACCCTGCTTGTCTGGCCGCCGCCTATACCAATAGTAGCTCCATCTTTAGCATATACTATAGCGTTTGATTTCACGTGCTTGGCTGCAAGCCAGGCAAACATTAAATCCTGCATTTGTTGTGCAGAGGCTTTATTTTTAGTGACGGTCTGCAGTTCGCAGTTTACTAAAGACAAGGAATCATGTTCCTGTACCAATAGACCACCATCAACCTTTTTCATATTAAGCCGGAATGCATTTTCCTGGTTCCAAAAGCCAGTAGCAAGGACACGAACGTTTTCTTTGGCAGCCAGTACTTTTTTAGCTTCTTCGCTGACTTCCGGAGCTACTATGACCTCGACAAACTGCTTTTCAAGAATAGCTTTGGCCGTCTCTTTATCCAGGGTTTGATTAAAGGCAATAATACCTCCATAGGCTGATTGCGGATCCGATTGGAAAGCCCGTAAATAAGCATTATGGATGTTATTACTGATGGCAATCCCGCAGGGATTGGCATGTTTGATAATAACGCAAATGGCTTGATCGGCCGGAAACGATTTAACACAATCAAGAGCCGCATCAGCATCCAGTATATTATTGTAAGATAACTGTTTGCCCTGAAGCAGTGTTGCTGCACCTAAAGAACCCGTTGCTGCATTCTTATCGGCATAAAATATGGCTTGCTGATGTGGATTTTCACCATAGCGTAAGTCACTGATTTTATTAAATTGACAGGTAAGCACATCAGGAAAACCACTTGGAGTACAATCAGCATCCAAAGTCGTCAGATAATTGGCTATGGCTGCATCATAAGCTGCCGTATGGGCAAATGCTTTTTTCGCCAGAGTAAAGCCCCAATGCGATGGCGCTTTTTTAGTCTGTAGACATTCAATCAGTTCAGCATAGTCGTCAGGTGTTACTACTACAAAGGTATGGGCATGGTTTTTAGCCGCTGCGCGTACCATGGTAGGGCCACCAATATCAATGTTTTCTATGGCCTTGTTAAAATCACAATCGGGTCGGCTGATGACCTGTTCAAAGGGGTATAAATTGACGATCAGTAGCTCAATAGGCTTTATATTGTGCTCTTCCAGGCTCTGCCTGTCTTGTTCACCGCGTGCCAGCAGGCCTGCATGAATGGCTGGATGTAATGTTTTGACTCTGCCGTCCATCATTTCCGGAAAACCGGTGCATTCACTGACATCGGTGACAGGCAGGTTATGTTCTCTTAACAAGGCCGCGGTATTTCCTGTGGCGATTAACTCTATCTCGTTGAGATGCAGAACCTGTGCAAGCTCAACTATGCCGCGTTTATCAGATACACTGAGTAATGCTCTGCGTGGCTGGAATGAAGAATAAATCTGTTTTTTGGCCATTTTAATCCTACCTGTAGTGGTGCATTTATCAAGCGCTTTTGGCAAAAACCAATAAAGCCCAGCCATCCATGTGTTCTGTGCGAACTACTTCAAAGAAAGAGTCATAAGCCTCTATCAATTGGTTTGCCTGTTCGGATAACAAACCGGATACTATCAGATGACAGCCGGGATGAAGCAATTGATGAAAGCGATCTTTTAAACTGATTAAAGGAGCGAGCAAGATATTGGCAATAATTAAATCAACAGGATCCTGTAAGGCTTCAGGAAAACCTACAGACAATTGCTGCTCATTAATTGCATTGGATACCGCATTATTATGGGTTGCCTGTAGAGCCTGATTGTCTATGTCTACAGCATGAACGTGCCTGGCACCCAGTTTTAAAGCCGCCAGAGACAGTATTCCTGAGCCACAGCCATAATCAATGACGGATTTGTTGTGTAAATCCGCTTGCTCCAACCATGTTAAACACAAGGCTGTAGTTGGGTGGGTACCCGTACCGAATGCCAGGCCAGGATCGAGAATCAGGTTGACTGCATCAGGGTCTGGAGGGCTTTGCCAGGTAGGGCAAATCCAGAGACGCTTGCCAAAACGTTGCGGTTTGAAATCGTCCATACAGGCTCTTTCCCAGTCTTTATCAGGCAGGGCATCCAGGCTGCAAAGCAGTTTAGGTCGGGTACTTGATAACAACTCTCTTGCCGCTTGCGCTTCTTCTGCCTGAGCATATAGGGCATGAATGATTATTTCAGGCCATAAAGGAGTAGTGCCCGGTTCTGGTTCAAGAACGGGATTATCATTTTTGTCAGTAAGCATAATGGATAATGCACCTGACTCTTCCAGTTCTTCACTGATTTCCTCTACATCGGCTGTTGGACAATGCTCTATTTTTAATTGAAACCACACCATATTATTCCTTCAGCATTTTTTCTAAATAATGAATGTTGGTGCCGCCTTCTATGAAGGATTTGTCATGAAGGATGCGTTGATGCAATTCAATATTGGTTTTAATGCCATCAATGATTATTTCATCAAGGGCATTACGCATTCTGCCAATCGCTTCAGCACGAGTTGCGCCATAACTGATGAGTTTACCTATCATTGAGTCATAATTAGGTGGCACGGTATAACTGCTGTAAATATGGGAGTCAAAACGCACTCCTGGACCGCCAGGCTGGTGCAGCAATTTTATAGTTCCTGGAGACGGCATGAATGTTTTGGCATCTTCCGCGTTGATTCGGCATTCAATGGCATGTCCACGAAGTTTAATATCATCCTGAGTTAAGGTCATAGGAATATCGCTGGCAATTTTGATTTGTTCTTTAATCAAATCAATACCGGTTATCATTTCTGTAACGGGATGCTCAACCTGAATACGGGTATTCATCTCGATAAAATAAAAACAGCCATCCTGGTATAAAAACTCAAAAGTTCCTGCGCCGCGGTATTCCAGTTTTTTGCATGCATTAATTACTGAATCGCCAATTTCTTTTCTTAATTCCGGGGTAATCCCTGGGGCAGGTGCTTCTTCAACTACTTTTTGATGACGCCTTTGCATGGAGCAATCACGCTCACCCAAATGGATGGCGTTGCCTTTTCCATCACCTAGTACCTGAAACTCTACATGTCGTGGATTTTCAAGAAATTTTTCCATGTATACAGTGGGGTTGTTAAAGGCTGCCTTGGCTTCACTGCGTGTGAGTGCTATGGCACTTAACAGATTGGATTCGCTGTGGACTACCCGCATGCCTCGTCCACCACCGCCACCAGCCGCTTTAATGATGACTGGAAAACCAATTTTTCGACCCATCTCCAGATTCACCGCATCATCATCGCCTAAGGGGCCATCAGAACCCGGTACACAAGGTACGCCAGCCAGTTTCATGGCTGCAATGGCTGATACTTTGTCACCCATGAGACGAATGGTATCGCCTCTGGGGCCGATAAAGCGAAAGCCACTTTGCTCGACGATGTCGGCAAAGTCAGCATTTTCAGATAAAAATCCGTAGCCAGGATGAATCGCTACAGCATCGGTAATTTCTGCGGCTGAAATAATCGCCGGAATATTCAGATAACTTTTTTGAGCTGGTGCAGGGCCTATACATACGGTTTCATCGGCAAGACGAACATGCAACAGGTCTTTATCTACATCAGAATGGACTGCGACAGTCTGTATGCCTAGTTCTTTACAGGCGCGTAATATACGCAAGGCAATTTCGCCTCGATTCGCGATAACTATTTTACTGAGCATGGACATGTCTCTCTATTCTATAATAAACAAGGCCTGGTCGTACTCAACAGGATCCCCGTTTTTCACTAATATTTCTACGATTTTACCCGCACGATCGGCTTCAATTTCATTAAACATTTTCATTGCTTCAACAATACATAAGGTATCGCCAACTTTGACTGCCTGACCTATAGAGACAAAGGGGGGCGTTTCTGGCGATGGGGATGTGTACATCGTTCCAACCATGGGTGAACGAACTTTGTGTCCGTTAGAAGCGGGTACAGGTTTGCTTTCACTGTGGGATGGATGTATTGGCGTTGGAGCAGGAGCCGCTACAGGTTGCTGTTGTTGCGGTTGTGGGGAAATATAGCGAATTTGCTGCGGTGCTTCTACGGGAGCACTGCTATGACGGCTTAATCTTAGTGACTCTTCGCCTTCTTTGATTTCAATTTCAGAAATGCCGGTTTCTTCCAGCAATTCAATGAGTTTTCTAATTTTTCGGATATCCATTGTTGATTCTCTCTACTTAAATTCTTTAATAATTGAGGTTAACGCCAGGAGATAACCTTGAGCACCGAACCCGCTGATAACACCTTTGGCAATATCAGAAAAATAGGAATGGTGGCGAAAAGTTTCTCGGGAATAAATATTACTGAGATGTACTTCAATAAACGGTATTGCTACAGCGGTAAGCGCATCGCGCAGTGCAATGCTGGTATGGGTGTAAGCGGCGGGATTAAAGATAATATAATCCACTTTATCGTTCCTGGCCTGATGAATGGCTTGAATTAAATCGCCTTCAGAATTGCTTTGAAAACAGGTTAACGCAAAACCTGCTTTTTGGGCAGCATGGGTCAAATCAGCATTTATCTGATCTAAAGTAACAGAACCATAAACAGAAGGTTCACGAGTACCTAAAAGGTTTAAATTGGGCCCATTCAAGGCAAGAATTTTTTTCATTAGACTTCAGTGTAGTCTCATTTTTGCTGATTTTGCCTTATCTTTAAGAACATGTCTATATATCTTCGAGGATATCGGCAAGATCTCCGCACGTTAGCTTCAAGATTTGACGTGTAGGTCGGTCTCTTCTAAACCTCTTTACTATTCCCCGATCTACGTCGTCCTGAGCGCGTCTTTTTGCGCGAAGGATCTCCCCAAAGCGGCATGGTGCCACTTTGATCCCGGCTGCAAGCAGACCGGGCTACACGCCCTGCCAGCTTTCAGGAGATCCTTCGCGCAAAAAGACGCGCTCAGGACTACGTGAAAAGGGTTGAATGATATGTCGCATCAGATGGTGCTACGCAACATACTTTGTGCTATTGTTTTTTAGATAAATGAAACAGGAATTGATTCATGGCTAAGACGAATATAACGGATGTGACTTTGAGGGATGCGCACCAATGCCTGATTGCAACGCGTATGCGCACAGAAGACATGTTGCCTGCCTGCAAACAAATGGACGAAGTCGGGTTTTGGGCTATGGAAGTCTGGGGTGGGGCAACTTTTGATTCCTGTTTACGTTTTTTAAAAGAAGATCCCTGGTCAAGGCTGCGTTTACTGCGCCATGCCTTGCCTAATACGCAATTATCCATGCTGCTGCGAGGGCAAAACCTGTTAGGGTACAGGCATTATGCTGATGATGTGGTCAAAGCCTTTGTGACATTAGCAGCCAATAATGGTGTTGATGTATTTCGTATTTTTGATGCTTTAAATGATCCACGTAATCTGAAAGTAGCAATAGAGGCAGTAAAAGCGCATAAAAAACATGCTCAGGGAACGATTTGCTACACCACCAGCCCCGTGCATACCTTACAGAATTTTCTCGACTTGGGTACCTCACTTGCCGAGATGGGCTGCGACAGCATAGCCATTAAAGACATGGCTGGCTTGCTCACGCCCACAGCTACGGTAGAATTGTTTCAGGGACTATCAGACACCACTGGCCTGCCAATCCACCTGCACAGCCACGCCACCTCTGGTTTGGCCAGTGTTTGCCATTACGAGGCAGTGCTTGCGGGATGCAACCATATTGATACGGCTATTTCTTCATTTTCTGGGGGGGCATCACATCCGCCAACGGAAGCTTTGGTCGCGGCTTTAGCGGGTACAGTTTATGATACGGGACTGGATTTAAACCTGTTATTGGAAATAGACGACTATTTTAAAATGGTTCGTAAGAAATACGCCCAGTTTGAAAGTGAAGCGCGAGATACCGATCCCAGAGTACAGCTTTATCAGGTTCCTGGCGGCATGATATCGAACTTATATAACCAGTTAAAAGAACAAAATGCCTTGGACAAAATTGATGACGTTCATATGGAAATTCCCCGCGTGCGCAAAGATTTGGGCTACCCGCCTTTAGTGACGCCCACCTCACAAGTGGTTGGAACACAGGCTGTTATTAACGTGCTAACCGGGGAGCGTTACAAAACAATAACCAATGAAGTGAAGCTCTATTGTCAGGGCAAGTACGGAGCAGCTCCAGGTAAAATAAGCCCAAGCCTGCGTAAAAAGGCTATTGGCCGCACTGATGCAATCGATGTCAGGCCGGCTGATTTGTTGCCCCATGAGTTAAAACAATTGCGCAAGGAAATTGATGGTTTGGCTTTAAATGATGAAGACGTTCTAATTTATGCCATGTTTCCTGAAATAGGGCGCCAGTTCCTCGAACAACGTAACAACGACAGCCTGGTTCCTGAACCCTTACTCACCCCATCAGCCGTGGCGGATAATTCGGCTTTATCAGAGTTTGATATTACTCTTCACGGCGAAAATTATAATATCAAAGTAGCAGGATTTGGAACAGCAGAGCATGGCCAACAATCCTGTTTTCTATGGGTTGATGGTGTGCCCGAAGAAGTAGTGGTCTATCGTTCTGAAGGCGAGGAGCATCAGTCACTAACCTCAGTAAAGCATCGTTCAGAACCCGGAGATGTCACCGTAGCTATTCCAGGCACGATTATAGCAATTCATGTTCAAGTCGGTGACAAGGTAAAAAAAGGACAGGCGATATTGGTCCTCGAAGCCATGAAAATGGAAACGGAGATTCAGGCCCCTGTTGATGGCGTGGTATCAGAGATACTGTGCCAGAAAGGAGATAAGGTAACACCCGATCAGGTTTTGATTAAGATGGGGTTATAATCTGTTGTAGCCTTGATTTCGCTATCGCTGCATCAAGGCTACACCTATTTTAAATAAACCCCTCTTAACTTAACGTTTCGTATAAGAAAGTTGTTTGAGCCAGTCGTTACTTCGATGCCGTTCGGGCTGAGGAGAGGCGGTAGCCTCATCTCGAAGCCTTAGCACCATGCCAAGGCTTCGAGACAGCGCTATCGCGCTTCCTCAGCCCGAACGGCATCGAAGTAACGACTGGATAAAACAAGCTTCTTATCCATAACTCACGTTAACTTAATGACAGTACCACCCTCCGGCTACAAGCTCAGGGAGAGGTTATCAGGTTCTGTTTCAGGTAATCGTTCCTTTCTGGGAGCTGGAGCTTCAGAAAAGAATCCAGGGTCATAAGCCGGTGGAACTTCTCTTCTTAAAGTCTGATTTCTAAAGAGATCCAGTGATAAATCAGAACTTTTATCCGGATGGTTTTGATACAATTGCCTGATTTCATCAAGTAAGGCTTGTTTTACGCCCGGTTTGGTCATCCCCAATAGTAACTGCTGCTGTTTCTCATAAAAAGTACGATTATGGGTTTGTTCATTGGGGCGTTCTTTTTGGGCATGAACCAATTCATGGCTTACCACATCTAATAACTTATCCAGCACATGAGGAGTCAGATTGCCGTTGCCAGATTCCAGACTGGTTAAAATGGTTTTTCCTAATTCTTTGGCCGCTTCATAAACATTCCAATAAATGATGCGACTTGATTGATAAGTATACATCAGACTGCCATTTGCCTGGGTGGAAAATCCAATGTTGACTTCGGGATAGCCTAAGCGAGCAACCGCTTTTTGAGTAATCGCCGCAAGCAATCCCCAATTGGATTGCAGATCATATTGTCCTTGTCTCCATTCCCTGTCTGGAATTACCTGATTTTCATTAGCCAGTCGTTCCTGTTTTTTCCTGTTTTGCATTTCCGTTTTATAATGACTGGTAAAGCGTTCCAGATATTGGGGAACATGTTTCAGAGATGGCAATGTGTCATTTTTATTATAGTATTGCGCCAGCTCGACTAAAGAGTATTTTTTTTCTGAATGTGCATCTTTGAACAAAGGTAAAAACGCAATCAATGCATGCAAACGGGCAGCTGATTCATATTGTGTATAATCAGATAAGGGCTCGTTATTCATCAAACGCTTTGCATCTTCTTCAACCTGATTATTGCTTAAATTGGATGAGTAAATAAATCGGTCAAAATAAACAAAAAAATCATAAGGTAATTCATTTACATGTAGCTGTTGGCTGAGGATGAGCCGTGCATAAGATTCAATGTATGCGCGCATTATAAATGGTTTAATGAATTCATAGACTTCAGCAGCATTAGTGAAATCAGTTCGCTCCCGATTTAATGGCATTGCTTTGGGAAAATCAATAATAATTCCCTTTTGACGTACTGTTGCACGTATTTCTTCGGGAACAAAATGATCCATAGTGCCAATAGATTTCATGGCAAGCCCTGCGACAGTCATTTTATCTTCAATGGAACTAAAGACTTTTATTTCCCCCAGAGGTGGCATGTCGATTCTGGCCAAAGGGGTTAATGGTTTATTGATCTGTTGCCCATTGAGTGAGATTACCGCCTGATTGGCATCAACAGTGGCACCATGCCCATGAAAAGTTCTTTGATGGCGTGCGGCAGCAAGCCCTGGGTTTTCTCCCTGTTCTACCCGTTCAATTGCTACTCCTTTGAACATGCCTTCTTTTTGTTGCCATTTGATTTGAATGTCGATGATTTTCTGTTGGGCATCGTATACCGGGGTAAATTCAAAAAGGGTATAAGTGCCATCCCCTTTCCCGGTTTTCAGGCGCACACAATGTGCATTATGGTAGATGGTAAAGAGTCCCACACCATGCCCGCCAATAAAATGCTGGTGATTATCCGCCCTTTTGGTCGAAGCACCTGGCAAGCAAAAATACTGGAACACCTGCTGTAAATTCATGCCTGTGCCAAAATCCTCCAGCCTGAATACGCTATGGTTTCCTTCTCGAAAAAGAGTGGCAAGAATCTGGGACGAACTATCTTGCCCGGGTTCAGCAGAGTAAGCATCAAGAGCATTTTGCAGTAATTCGCGCTCATATAAATGCTGATTTGGATCTGCCTGGTGATAAATGGCATGTTGTAGCAAACGTTGAAAATGGGCTTTTTTGCCATAAGCGCCAAAGGATTGGGTTTTTTGCAGGAATTCCTGAGGGGATTGGGCTAACAAGTGCAAAATCGTACTGTCAAATTGATAAGCCATCATAAAGTCTGTCAATGAGACGCTTTGTGCCTGAGACTCTTCAAGTGCAGGAAGTGGATTATTTTCAGCCAATAATTGATCCGCTGGGAACAGCAAATAATAAGCCATTTGGCCTGCTGTATTGGGCATGGCATCGAGATAGGGCTTGGATTGGGCAAAATCCCCATAACATGCGGCCAGTTTTGTTTGTTGCTTGCTTAAGGACTGGTGCAATTGTTCCAGTTCATTGAGGCCGTAGTGGTTGATCACATCAATTAACTTTTGCGCTATTCCTGACTGATCTGTTTCATGCAATACATAGCAGAGCAGATCAAAGGTTTTGAAGATTAACTCCTGGTCCCGAGGACTTAGCCCATCTGCAAAATGAATGATGCTGCGATATTCGGGTAGTAAATGAGCTGAGGGAGTGTAATGAAAGTAGTTAATATAAGGAAGCATTAAGCTCAGGTGCTCAAGAGGTAAGTCAATGAGGCGCAAGCATTGGGAATAGTGGTCAAAATCGAGATTCTGCTGGTTTAACCAAGCCAGTTTTCTCATTACTTCTGGCGAGTTCAGTTGCTCTTCAGTTAGTGCTGATAACACCGCCCCTTTGGGGAACCCTTCATGCGGTCTTGCTTTTAAAACAGTATGACGCAAAAAATCGTGGTATTCAGGAATGAATTTTTTATAAAAAGGGTAGCCGCGATCGGTCAATAAAAGATTTGATTTTTCTTTAGACATGGCCACTAAATCATCAACCGCAGAATGAGCATTGTTGGAGGGCTTTACTTTTCCATGTGGTATATGAGCATAGGGGGTAATTAATTTATTTCCTTCAGAGGAGAATAAGTATACGTAGGATGGTTTTTGCTCCGCTATCGATAACCACTCCTCCTTTTTTATTACCAGTCCATCACCATTAATTAATTCATTGTCACCATTATCATAGTCAATAACAAAGAACACCTGATCATCTTCCTCGTAAAATGAAATAAATTTTGCTTTCTTTCTGATAAGTTGCTTGTTGTTTCTATCAAATAAAATACCATCTACAGCGAAAAAATCGCCCTGACAGGTTGATGAATATATTGAAAAATCATAACCTTCATACAGCATACGGCCTTGCGTGTCGACCAGAGTTTTATAAGTAACTGGGGACCAACCTTCATTTTTTTTCGGCAGCTTTGAATTTTCAATGAGATAATAAGCCCCTTTTTTGTAAATGGAGCCAATATCATCATAAGGCCATGCCAGATTTAATGAAACAAATTGCTGTACCTCGGGATCAAAAAGAACGAGGCCATCAGTCGTTTCCAGAAGAACGGGCATGTCTTTATTGCGTTCTGTAATTTCAACATTATCCGATTCCCGCCTTGCAGGATGGGCGCCTCTATGTCTAAGATATCCCTGAGACGTTTGTAGAACGTCTGTCGTGGTCAAGTCAGCAGGAATTAATTGTACGTATTGAGCCGCTTCATTATTCACGCCTTGTATCGTAATGCCACGTACAGGATAGGCAAAAGTATGTTGGGGGCTATAGTACATTATTTCATCCTGGTCTTTGTGGGCCACCACCAAATGTACTTTTCCTTTTTTATCAAGAATGGAAATGTAGTACATGCTGTCGATAACGCGACAATCTATCTTTTGTATAGAATCTATCGGTATTTGCCCCAACGCTTTTTCTATTATTTGAGAGCCAGAATGTTCAGGATCAATAATCTGGATATTTTTATATGATGAATAGTAATTGGATTTATTAAGCAGGATGATTAATCCGTTCTGCTTATGTATGAACGTGTCTTGAGCTGTATATTGTCTCTTTTCGACATCATAAATTTTTGTACCTGAATCACGTTTTTTACAAAGCAAGAGGCAAGGGCTTTTACTGAGTAATGTGCACTCTTCTGCATAAATCGTGTCAAAAGATTGGGTATTGGAATTATATATCTGGATGTTGTTTCGGCTTTTAAGTAAACAGAGTGACGCGTTGATTTTTTCAACTTCCCAATATCCCTCTTTAATCAGCTCTCCCAAGCCATTAACAAGGTTATATTTTTGGGTTTTTGAATCGCGAACACACAATACGTCTGACTTTGTCAACTCGATTTCTACTTCGGGTAACCTCGTTACTGCTTCATCACGATTATAAATATTAGCAGAATAAACGTGTTTGATTTTAGCCACTAACAAATCCCATTGGGGATGATGTAATTTCTGAAATTTATCGTCAAATAAGCCTCTGTTGTTTGTGGCGAATGAGTAGTAAAAATGTTTCCCCTGAAATCTGAACTGAAGCAGGAGATCACCAACACTATGGTCGCTGTAGCCATCTGAATACTCTAAAGCAGGGGAGGTTGCTACAAGGGTTTGGGCTTTCATCAGGATGCTCATAGCCTGAGGGTGGCTATCTAAAATGTTTTGCGTGGCTTCATCACCGTAAAGCTGCAATACCCCATGTTGTTGATACAATGGATGCAAGGGATTGGCTAAAACCTGAGGTTTGTAGTGTACCGAAGACAGGTGCTCTTCAATCATTTGGTCATCATGGACGAGTTCCTCGCTCTCATTCCTTAAGGTGATTGAGAGTTCGCCGGGAGGGTATTGAAACAGCAATTCCAGCATGGCCAGATTATTTTCTGCTTTTAAGCGCTCGTAAAACTCGGCATCGACAAAAACACAGTCTTTTTCAGGATCAACCAGATAAGGTTTTTCCTGGCTGTTAAGAAGATGAGCCACATAGAGTTTTGATTTCCCTGAAAATTCTGGGGCTACCTGTGCCACCGTTTTTAGCCAGTTATTTGGAGTTATCAGGGGATGCAAGCGTAAGACCTGATTGGCTGCCAATTGGCGATAAGGCTCAACGTCAGGAACGTATTGGCAGTCATAAAGACGCTGGTTCACCGTATTGATTAATGTTTCAAATACGTTGTCTTCTGCTTTTAACGAAGCATTACTGGCCTGTAACTCTTTGACCAGTGGGGCAATACTGTTGGCATAAGCCACCCATTGAGGATGGGGCATGCTGTCAATTTTCCGGATTAGCGCAACAATTTTATCCCTTATTTCCTGATTGTCTAATATTACTCTGTTCCTGGCTTCAGAAATGTTGGTTGTTCGAGGGAATTCCCAAGAGACATTTTGGCTAAAACTCTCTGCTGGATGAATGATTTTGGCTATTGCGATACCGCCTATGTAAATAACGGTTTTGTTTTCTTTATGCTGCGGTTGAATTTTTTGGCCATTGATGTGGACGGGCACATCAAGATCTTCTGCCAAATGTTCGGTTAACATCTGTTCAAATTCATGTTTTTTCACATCACTGGAACTCACCCTGGTGACTGTGCCCAGAGGAATGTTATTGTCTTCTTCCATGGTCACGCTGATTTCACCCTTAATACGGCGAAATTCAATACGGCAGCCTTTATGTCCCTGTTTTCTCGTTTCGATAACAATTTTATCGTGCTCATCTTTTAAATGAGCGAGTTTTAAAAAGCTGCCAATGCCAAAGCGACCAATTTGTTTGGCGGAATCGGTTTTGGTTGTTTCTTTGGGGAGCAGGTATTTGGTGAATAAAATTTCAGGCGACATACCTTGCCCATCGGTTTCACGGATTTCATAAAAACCATCTTCTATGGTGCAATCAATCTGGCTTGGGTGTGCATCAAGGGAGTTACTCATTTCTTCAACAATAGAGCGCGCCCTGAACGCGTTCTGATTGTATATATCGCCTTCAATACTTTCATCAACTGGTGGGTGAAAGCGGTGGGTGAGCATAGAACGCATATGATCATTAAATGCGAAGTGTTGCATGTATGTATCGAAATCTTCAGCGTTTAATTGTTCTGCGTCAGGAAGAGTTATATTAAGTTTTAAAAAGGTGATCAGAGGAATCAGTGGAATGAATTTTTTCAGGCCATATTCTTTTCTTAGCTGAATGATTTGTGCAACGGTTAATTGTGTTAGATTAACGTCTGCTAACCAGGGTTGCTGAGAAGCATCTTTAACAAATTGTTCCTGCTCAGTAAGAAGATTAAATTGAGGCATAGTCATCCCAGGGCAATTAAAGCGTTCTATTGTACATTAATTTTACTAATTAGTAAATATTTGTTCCAATCTGTTCGTGGCCAGCAGTACGCTGACGCTAATCCGAGCCGCGACCGTGAGAGAAAGTTGTATAATACAGTTTGCCCATATTTTCTACGTACCGCGGCTTGTCCGCGGTATCCAGTTCGATCTACTAATGAGCACAAAGACTTGATATCTTTCATATTTACGCTGAATTTTCTGGATCCTGCGGACAAGCCGCAGGACGTAGGTGATTATTACTACATTCTCGTGAGGGAGCGGAACAGTTCGATGCACTACGATGCTCCGTGTTACTGTTCGTATTCGTTCGTATGCACCAGGGTTCCGCTCCCTCACGGTCGCGGCAGAAGCATTGATCCTGAAATAATAATTTCCAAAAAGATAAAACTATGCTAGCTTTGAAACGTTTGGCAAGATGCACTTGCATTTTGAAAAATAGTAGTTGGTTATGTACCTGATTATGATTAAGTATTTTAGATCTTTATCCGGATTATTTGATTAGCAACAGGTATATGCTGATGAGGCGCGTTATCCTCAGAGCATAGACCAAGTTTGGATCATCCTTGATTTTGACGTTTAGTTGTGGCCGGAGCGCCTGCCACTGAAGTACTAAATCCTTCAGTACTTTCATAAAAAAAACTGATAAATTATAGGGTTATATAACAACATGGACTCTCCAGGAAGAGTTGTCTCATGCGAATTTAGTTTAAGGAGTTAGAACCAATGCACCCAAATTATTATTTGTCACCTTTAGCTGTTGCCGTTGCTTTAGGTTTAGCCTCGCCAGTAAAAGCTGCTGAACCTATGCCTTTACAGAAGGCAAGTTTTGCTCAATTACAGCAAAAATTTCAATTGTCCTTACCAGGTGTTATGAAAGGTGCCACTGTTAGTCCTGATAGCCTGCAATTTATCAGACAACATACAGATGCCAACAAAGTGACTCACGTTCGCATGCAGCAACAATATGCAGGATTCCCTGTCTTTGGCGGTTATGCCATTATGCACAGTAAAAATACTGCCAAATCTTTAGCTTCAGCAAAATCTGATGTTGAAATGAATGGCGTGGTGTATCAAGGTCTGCAATCTGAATTGGGTCAGCCCAGTGATTCTTTTGTTAAGAACGCTTCTGTGGCTTTGCAACAGTTCAAAAAAACCTATGCGGATAACCGTGTTAGCGAAGAACAAGTAACACCAATGATTTATATAGATGACAAGCAACAAGCTCATTGGGCTTATAAAGTCAGCGTGTTTGTCAGCTATGACGATAAAATTCCTGCGCGTCCCACCGCTATTATTGATGCGCAAACCAATAAGCCTTTTGTTCAGTGGGATGACGTGAAAACAGCAACGGTTCCTGCAAAAGGAACAGGCTTTGGCGGAAACAATAAAATGGGTGAGTACCAGTTTGGTAAAGAATTACCTTTTCTGGAACTGAGCCGTGATGTGACTGCTGAAATGTGTTACATGGAAAATACTGATGTTAAAGTAGTGGATATGTTGCATAAGTATTATTCTAATAACAAACCCATGCAGTTTTCCTGTAAAGCCGCTGTTGACAATCAATCCAATATCTTCTTCACTGGTTACCAGGCGGATGGATATGACAGAGATAATGGCGCATCGTCACCAACTAATGATGCATTATATGCAGGTTATGTAATCAAACATATGTACCATGACTGGTATGGTATAGAGGCGTTGACCAAATCTGATGGTACGCCCATGCAATTAGTAATGCGCGTTCATTACGGTTCTGGTTATGAAAATGCATACTGGGATGGCAGACAAATGACCTTTGGTGATGGCGATACCATGATGTATCCATTGGTTTCATTAGGTGTTGGCGGTCATGAAGTAAGCCATGGTTTCACGGAACAGCATTCAGGTCTTGAGTATTTTGGCCAGTCTGGTGGTATGAACGAAGCATTCTCTGATATGGCAGCTCAAGCCGCTGAATATTATTCAGTAGGCAAGAACAGCTGGCAAATTGGCCCTGAAATCATGAAAGAAGACAGTGGTTATGAAGCCTTACGTTATATGGACAAACCAAGTAAAGACGGTCGTTCTATTGACGTAGCTGATGACTATTATGGTGGACTGGATGTGCATTATTCCAGTGGGGTATTCAACCATCTGTTCTACATCCTGGCGAATCAACCTGACTGGAATACCCGTATGGCATTCGATGTTATGGTGAAAGCAAACATGGATTACTGGACACCTTATTCAACTTTTGATGAAGGCGGTTGCGGTGCTTTAAAAGCAGCTAAAGATTTAGGTTATTCTTTAGATGATGTTAAAAAATCACTGAGTGATGTGACTATTAACTACCAATCTTGCTTTACTGAATAATCAAATCAAAAACTGGCCTGAACTTAGGTGTAGCCCGGTTGCTTGCAACCGGGAACTGACGTTCTAACCAAGTCTCCATTCCCGGCTGCAAGCAGACCGGGCTACGGCAGTTTCTACCAGTGGCTGACCTTTTATTTCAGGCCTTGTAGAGCGCAGCCAGCAGTTTCGCTACATGTTCTGGCTGCTCCATATGAATGTGATGCCCACCTTCCAAATGGACAATGCTTAAATCCTTTATCGATTTTATTCGTCCTTGTGTCAGTTCAGAATCAAAGGAAAATCCTTTATCGGCTAAAATTAAACAGGTTTTTACGGCAATACGCTCCAGGCAAGAGATAACCTGAGCCTCGGTCATTCTAAGCGGAGAAGGTTGTATCAGTCTTCTGTCATGTCGCCAGTAGTAAAGACCGTCCTCTTCCCTCACCCCTCTCTCACAAAGTGTTTTGGCAATATCAAGAGAGACATATCCTTTCAATGATCGGGCAAGAGCCATATTTTCAAATGTGTTATATCCTTTCGCCTTTTTTTCTTCTTTTTGCGTCAGATGACTTAAATATTTGGACAATTGAGCCGATGCTGTTTCTCCAGGAGCAGAAAATGGCCCTAGCCCTTCAATCAGGCTAAGGGATAAAAGGCGTTCCGGAGCAACTCCACCCACGAGGCTTGCCAGGCAGGCGCCCATGGAATGGCCTAACAAGTGAATCTTGTCATACTCTAACTCATCGATGATTTGTACTACTGTAAATATGCCATCGGTAAAATGGTAATTGCTGCTTAAGGGCAAATGGGATGAATGGCCGTGTCCTGGCAGATCAATTGCAATAAAATAATAGTGCTCTTGCAGATAAGGCGCCAGATAGTCAAAACTGTTGGCATTATCGAGCCAGCCATGTAAGGCAACAATAGGCGGATTTTTAGGACTGCCCCATGTTTTGTATGCTATGGTTAAGCCTTGAATAGTTAATTCCCGTGAGTTCATTGGTATCCCATACAAGCGTCTGATAAAACATAGTATATACGTGCATCTCATTTTGTAAAAATTACCGGAGCATTTTTATAACAAGACAATTGCGATTTTTAGCTCTAAAGGGTTATTTTTTATAGCCGCTTAGTCTATTCTTAGTATAGAACCTGGAAAAGGTATAATAGATATGCAGCAAGGGGCGGGTGGCAGCATTTCGCTGATAACATATAACATTCATAAAGGTTTTGGTGTGGGGGCGGTTCGTTTCCTGCTGCCTGAAATGAGAGAGGCCATAACCGGCTTAAACCCCGATTTCGTGTTTTTGCAGGAAGTGCAAGGCAAGCACCGAAAACGCGAGAAGCGTATTAACTCCTGGCCAGATTCGCCGCAATTTGAATACATTGCCGAAAACATATGGCCACACTATATTTATGCCAAAAATGCAGTATATCAATCCGGGCATCATGGTAATGCCATTTTAAGCAAATATCCTTTTGATCGTTTTGAGAGCATTAATCTGTCGACTATTAACAGGGCGTCACGAGGAATTCTGCACACGCAGTTAAAAATTGATAACGTAACCGTTCATTTGCTTTGTGTTCATTTGGGATTGTTTAAGGCAGAGCGGACAGAACAGTGCAGGGCTTTGATGCAGCGCATAAAAGATATGGTTCCTCCTGATGAGCCCTTGCTAATGGCTGGTGACTTTAATGATTGGCGAACGGTGATTTCTAAAGTTCTGGCAAATGATTTGGGTATAGAAGAAGCGTTTGTGGCTGTAGAAGGGCAGCACGCCCGTTCTTTTCCTGCGATAAGGCCTTCTTTATGTGTGGATCGGGTGTATTTTCGTGGTATGAATGTCAAAGAGGTTGCCTGTTTGCAGGGCAAACCCTGGCGGATGCTGTCAGATCATTTACCTTTGTTTGCGCGCTTTGAATTGCTTTGAGAATTATTTGTAAAAAGATATAAATAAACATGATGATCAGCGCAAGTAGCCCCTCTACTTTAGATACATAGGCGTCAAGCTAAGGCTCAGAAGGTGCAAACGGCACGGTTCAGTCCCCTCGCCCGCGCCAGGAATTCGTGTATAGAACTGCAGTTGAGCGCGGGAGAGGGTTAGGGAGAGGGCAAATGTCGATCTTGACCCTCTCCCCAGCCCTCTCCCGCGATAAAGATATGATTATTAATAGAATTCCTTTCGCGGGCGAGGGAGCCAGACTCTGCCACCGTTTAAGTGTCGAGCCTTAGCTTGACAGCTGACGACAGATTGTTAGGCCAAGGGTCCAACCTGCTTTATTATTCCATCTCGCTATTATACTCACCAAAACAGGCCATGCTGTTCAGACGAGCGCGTTTGATCAGGGCTTCCTGAGCTTTGGCAATATTTTCTTTCTTTCCACCCCAGGCACTTAAACAATCTTCCTGCAGTGCTCTACCATAAGAAAAACTTAATAACCAGGGTTGATGGCCAAGAGTATTCATGGCGTTTAAATTAGCTGTTGCCTGTTGTGGTGTTTGTCCGCCAGACAGGAAGTTAATGGTGGGCACTGCTGCTGGTACGTTATTGCGGAATACGCTAATGGTGTATTCAGACACTTCGTCAGGTTCGCTAAATGGTTTTACCTCTTTACCACTGGTAACCATGCTTGGCTTCAAGATAATATGTTCCAGTTCAACCTGGTGAATGAACAGAGCATGGAATACTTCATGTAATACCATCTCACAGACTTCAGCACATTGATCAATATCATGAGTACCATCCATCAGGACTTCAGGCTCAACTATTGGAACGATTCCAACAGATTGGCAGGCAGCAGCATAGCGCGCCAGGTTTTCTGCGCCGGTTTTAATAGCAGATAAACTGGGTGTGTATTGGGAAATGGAATAAACGTTACGCCACTTGGCAAATTTTGCTCCCATTTTTTTGAACTCAAGCAAGCGCTCAGTCAAGCCATCCAGACCTTGAGTTACTTTTTCATTTTCTGTATGAGGTAAGTCAACAAGGCCTTTATCTACTTTAATTCCGGGAACTATGCCCTTATTGGCAAACAATTCAGCGATAGGGGTACCGTTGTCATCTTTTTGGTAGAAGGTTTCTTCAAATAAAATAACTCCGTTGATGTATTGTTCCAAATCCGGAGTTGTAGCGAGTAACAGGCGGTAATCTCTGCGATTTTGCTCTGTGTTTTCGGTGTTTATGGTAGCAAAACGTTTGCCAATGGTGCTATTGCTTTCATCGGCAGCCAAAATACCTTTACCATCTTGCAGCATTTGCTCCATAGTGGCTGATAATTCTTCGTAATTCATAATGTGTTGTTCTCCTTGGAACCTGGGGTTTAACGTGAAATATATTTTTCGCGAATTATTTGCTGCATGGCAAAGCCGCGCTCTTTTAAGTAATTAAATGCGTCATCGATCATACCTGGATTTCCGCATAAATAAACTACATCCTTTGCGGGATCCAGATTGAGCTCAGGAAATGCGTGTTGTACATAACCGCTGAACTCGTTTTCAAGTAAATGCTGTCCGTCTTCACGGCTTAAATAAGACCTGAAGCTTGCCTGGGGGTATTTTTTTATGAATGCTCGAAAATCTTCTCCGTACAGAATTTCTTCTCTGCGTTGCACGCCCTGCAGAATGACCACTTGCAAATCGGGATTTTGCTCCATGCGCTGCCCCAGTTCGTTAAGCATTGCCCTGTAAGGGGTGGTGCCCGTACTGGTTGCTACTAAAATATAACGGCCAGGATTCTCGTCTTTTAGCGTCAAACGCCCAAAAGGACCATTAATATTAATGGTGTCGCCTGGTTTCAAATTAAATAGTAATTGAGTTCCGGGGCCACCTTCAAAATAACCCGCTGCGAATTCAATACGATTATCTTGCTTGGGTTCATTTGCCAGGCTGTAACTTCTTTTTAAACTTTTACCTTCATGGTCAAAATGAATGGTAATAAAATGACCTGGTGAATAATCAAACGCAGGGGTCATATCACATTTAAAAATAAAGTGTTTTACTTTGGGAGAAATCATAAATGATTCTTCTAAAGTGATTGGAAAGGTATTTACTTGCATGACGGATTTCAACTTTTATTATAAAGTGCTTAATATAGGGGAAAAATTATGCATTGCAAGTGTTAAACGCATATAATTAACATATGAATAGTATAGATTTCATCACAATACTTGGCAATATCAGCCAATCCCTTGCTCCGATGCAAAAATTAATCACCGGGGGGGCTTATTTATTGGGTGTGTTATTTTTTTTGAGCGCGATAGGGAAATTAAGAAAAATAGCGGATCACAGAGCTCAGTCTTCTTCCCAGGAAAAAATGTTTACCCCTATGATTCACATTCTTTTTGGTGCCATGCTGATTTATCTTCCTACGGCTTTGGATACTATGGCAAATACTGCTTTTGGAGCGGGTAATGTATTGACCTATGCGCCACCCTCACCGACTAACATATACAGTGTAATAGGCGTATTTATCAGGACGGCGGGAGTGATCTGGTTTGTTCGAGGGAGTGTTTTGGTTGTTCATGCCAGCCAACCAGGGACTCAAGAGGGTCCCAAAGGTCTGTTGTTTATTATTGCAGGTATTCTGGCGATGAACTTTGATAATACTATTGCTATGGTTAATTACATTTTAAACGCGTTAATTCATTGGACTTTGGCTGTGAAGGCCAGTCAGGGCTTTTAAGTAAATTACGCCTTACTGTGTAATAATGGATTTACTCTTCTTCACCACAAATTCTGAGATTATTGGCTTTGGCAAAATCAAGGATGGATTGGTAAACCTGCGGGCTTGATTCCTTCAGTTTTGGGTCAAGCAGGACACAATGATATCCTTCACTGTTTACGCTGGGCTGTAACAATGGGGAGTAATGGATGCGGCTGTTTTTGAAACTCGCTAATGTGCCGCTCATGCGTTCGGCCCAGTCACTGGGACGAAAGGTTTTACCTTGGGACGTTACCCCTTCAATGATAATGGTTTTATTTTCCGAATCAGTCATATCTCTATGCATTTTAAATACAGTATGCTAAGTATAACATCATCATGCCTTGCAGGGTGGAAATTTATCACTTTTGATGCAATTTATTTGCATTAATCCATTAAATCTCTTTTCAATAGTGCAAGACTTGCGATAAAGCGCCTCCGGGCGGGGTGCGCTGCGATTAAGTTAGGCGGTACTCCGCCGTCCCGCGGCTTGTCCGCGGGATCCAGAGATCTAAGTTCGGAGTGAGATTCCTGGATACCGCGGACAAGCCGCGGTACGGTGGAGTACCGCTTAACTTAATGGCAGTGTATCTTCCTGGAGGAGTTTTTCGTATGTCCTGTAGTAGTTTTTGGCGCAATTATGATAGCATGTGGTTGATTTCGATATTATTGAGGCTTGCTTGCGAATGGAAAAAGAAAATCATTCTGGAATTTATTTGTTGCCAAATTTATTAACTACTGCGAGTTTATTTGCTGCATTTTATTCCATAGTTTCCTCTATGAAGGGACAATATGAAGCCGCCGTCGTTGCTATGTTTATTGGAATGATAGCTGATGGGCTGGATGGGCGGATTGCTCGGCTGACCAATACCCAGACAGAATTTGGTGCCCAGTATGACAGTTTATCGGACATGGTTACTTTTGGCGTAGCTCCTTCATTGCTTTTATTTAATTTTACTTTGAGCCAGCTGGGCAAGTTTGGCTGGTTAGTTGCCTTTGTGTACACAGCAGCAGTCGCATTGAGGCTAGCCCGGTTCAATACACAACTGGAAACAGCGGATAAACGATATTTTCAGGGATTGCCTTGCCCTCCGGCCGCTGCCGTCATGGCGTCTTTTGTCTGGTTGTGTTATCAGCATGAATGGCAGAATATTTTAATTTCAATACTCACTTCAATTTTGGCATTATCTGCGTCCATCCTGATGGTGAGCAACTTGCGCTATTACAGTTTTAAAGAGGTGGATTTTAAGGGAAAAGTCCCATTTTTGTATGTATTGGTTTTTATTATTTTGATTGTTGTTATTTTCCTGAACCCTCCAATAGTTTTATTTGTCGGATTTAGCCTTTTCGCTTTATCAGGCCCGGTCTGTACTTTGCTCTCTTTGCGGAAAATGAGAAAACAACGCAATAAGTCAGATAAAGAAAAAAAGCAGTAAGCCAGGAGGGATCTTGCATCTTGCTCGAAAGGCCGTAACCCGGTTTGCCGTAGCCCGGTTTGCTTGCAACCGGGATGGTGCCACTTCGATCCCGGCTGCAAGCAGACCGGGCTACACACTAAATCATGCTCTGTGCCGCAACAAAAATTCCGCTTCCTGACGGTCGCGGCTCGGTTTCCGGTGCACGATGAAGTCAAGACGAACGCACGAAAACCGAGCCGCGACCGTCAGGAAGCGGAACAGTTATACTGGCAGGAACAGTGTTTCTGCCCTGAACTCATCGGACAAGCAGGGGGATGACAGAGTCAATGCCAATTGTGTTCTCAGAGAGGTGTAGAAGACAACTGCAAGCAGACCGGGCTACGGTGGGGCTGACCTTTTACGTAACTATTCGCCTTCACCAAAGTAATTATTAATCAACTGAACCAAAGCGTCATTCATTGCTTCTTCATCTGGTCCATCTATTTCAAGCGTGAGTTCGCTGCCCTTATTGGCGGCCAGCATCATGATTCCCATAATGCTTTTACCATTAACGGTTTGCGTGTCTTTGGTTACATCGATATGGCTTTGAAATCGTGCCGCTGTTGAAACAAATTTCGCTGATGCCCGGGCATGTAAACCTAATTTATTTATAATTTTGATTTTAGTCTTTATCATAGCGCTTACAATGTATCATGACTCTGGCGGTAGGTATATACCCGCAGTATAGGGAATACAGTTTTTTTAAGGATGTAGCCCGTATTAGCGAAGCGTAATACGGGTCGAAGTACGCATGAACCTGATATTTCCCGTATTACGCTTCGCTAATACGGGCTACAATTCTGTGGCGCAGGTACTTAAAGATTATTCCCGGTGATCGCGCAGGCCAAGAATTTTTTCTTTATGATCGGTAAGTTGACGATTCAGTTTATCTACTAATGTATCTATCGCAGCATACATATCCTCTGATTCTGAACTTGCATGTACTGTACCTTTACTGACAGAAATGGTTGCTTCCGCAATTTGCCTCAGTTTTTCAACATCAAAAACTACATTAATAGCAGTAATATGATCAAAATGACGCTCAAGCTTTTCGAATTTTTCTTCAGTAAAGGCTCTGAGTGCAGGAGTAACATCCAAGCGATGTCCAGTGATGTTGATGTGCATAAGACTCTCCTTCGGTTGACTTCATTAATTAACTACGAATAATTTTTCTTTCATTAGAGGGGGCAATTCCCATAGCTTCTCTATATTTTGCTACAGTACGTCTTGCTACCTTAATACCTTGCTCTGCGATTAAATCAGCAATTTTACTGTCACTTAAAGGTTTTTTCCTGTTTTCCGCCTGAATCAGCTTTTTGATTACCGCCCGAATTGCTGTTGAGGAGCATTCACCGCCCGCATCGGTATTCACATGGCTGGAAAAGAAATATTTCAATTCAAAGACGCCGCGTGGGGTGTGCATAAATTTCTGAGTAGTAACCCGTGAGATGGTTGATTCGTGCATGTCCAGAGCTGATGCAACATCGTTAAGAATCAACGGCTTCATTGCTTCTTCACCCAGTTCCAGGAATCCTTTTTGATATTCAACGATGCAGGTAGCTACTTTAAGCAGTGTTTCCTGACGGCTTTGAATACTTTTCAGAAACCAGCGTGCTTCCTGAAGATTATTTTTCAGGAATTGATTATCAATACTGTTATCCGCTCGTTGAATCAGCGATGCATATTGACTATTAATGCTTAAATTGGGAAGGACATTTTGATTCAAATAGACTTTCCATTGATTGTCCACTTTTTTAACTGTTAAATCAGGGATAATGTATTCAGCAATATCCTGATGAATCAAATTACCGGGTTTGGGGTTCAGGCGTTGAATAATTTGCAGAATTTCATCAATAGTTTTTTCACTGATCTGATGATTTTTCATTAATTGTCTGTAATTATGCTGACCTAATAAATCAATGTCTTCAATAATAATTTTTTTAGCAATTTCCAGATGTCCTGTATCTAAAGGCAATTGTTCCAATTGAATCAGCAGAGTTTCCGCCAATGTTGCAGAGGCACAACCCACGGGGTCAAATAGTTGTAATCGGTGTCTGACCGCTTCAATTTCATCCAGATCCAGTGGAAAATCTTCGCTATTCAAACTGTTGTATAGGTCATCAATGGACATGGTAAGAAAACCATCATCATTGATTGCATCAATCAGAGTGGTAGCAATAACTCTGTCCACATCGCTCATGGGTGACAAATCGAGTTGCCATTGCAGATGGTCTTGTAAATTGGTTGTTGTGCAATGCAGATTATCAAAATTGTAATCGTTTTCATCGAAATTGGTGCGTTTGTTGGCATTGTTATAGAGTTGCGACCATTGAAAATCAGCAAATTCATCATTGTTTTCCTGATTTCCATTTAAAGCGGGCTCTTCTTTTTCTTCATTAGGTGTTGCTTCGAGCATAGGGTTAGACTCAACAATGAGTTGAATCTCTTGCTGTAAATCAATTGTTGATAGTTGCAAAAGTCTTATTGCTTGCTGTAGCTGTGGAGTAAGCGTGAGATGTTGACCAATACTAAGCTGCAATGTCGGTTTCATGCAAATCCTCTTTGTTTACACTGCTATTATTTATCAGTTTAAACGATCCGTAAGGATTATCCAGTATTTAACCGGCATAATTTGAATTAAAAGACGGTTATTTGACGTATTTTGTTAAATAAATGAAATGCTTAGTACATTTGATACTTAAATTGGATTTATTTTGACAGACAGGGCTGGGCAGATATTATTTCAGGTTTCTATTTGAAAATATTATTGTTTTGATTTTTAAGATATTTTTGCTAACTTGAATCATAAATTAGCTTCAAGTTAGCAAAAAATGATTAGAACAGAAGAATTACTTAACTTTTTTCTCTTTAAACAGCACGTGCTTGCGTACTTTAGGATCGTACATCATCAGTTCCATCTTTTCAGGATGGTTACGTGGGTTTTTAGTAGTGGTTTTATAGTATCCAGTTCCTGCTGTGGATTCCATTTTCACTTTTACGGTAACAGCTGCCATGGTTTATCCCCTTAATTATACTTTTTCACCGTTAGCTCTGATTTTATCCAGAACTGCTTTGATACCTAATTTGTCGATAATACGCATACCTTTGGTACTCAGTTTTAAAGAGACAAATCGATTTTCTTCTTCAACCCAGAACTTGTGATTCTGAATGTTAGGCAGAAAGCGTCTTTTGGTTTTATTGTTAGCGTGCGACACTTTATTACCAGTCATGGGCCGCTTGCCAGTTACCTGACATACTCTAGACATTGTGCTACTCCAAATAAGTTCTATATATTATGGTCGTCTTTGTAAAATTCGGGGCTTTCGTTAAACAAAATAGCCGGATGTGAAATACAAGAGCGGTTTTATATCAAAAAAACTCAAATATTGCAATATTTTTACGTTGCATTCTCAATAAACATGCCATCATGAAGAAACAGCATATTATTTCTGAATCATTTACCGCCGTATAATTTATCAAAAATTTACTCGATGGGGAAGCTTGGTAGAACTTTTAAACAAAATCAGTATAATCCCGGACTTTTAAATCGAGTTAATTAGAATGCATCGTAAGATAAAAAGCTATGTGTTGCGGGCTGGCCGTATCAGCAATCGGCAACAACAAGGGTTAGAGCTTTGGCTGAAAGACTATGAGCTTCCCATGAAAGATTGTCCCTGGAATCTGGCGGATGAATTCCAGCGTAGTGCCGATACTGTTGTTGAAATTGGCTTTGGTATGGGGACTTCCTTGTTCACCATGGCTCAGAATAATCCTGATTTGAATTATCTGGGGATAGAAGTTCACCGGGCAGGAGTAGGAAGCCTGGTTGCCGATTTGCACGATCATCAGCTAGAGAATGTTCGCGTTGTTGCCCATGATGCAGTTGAAGTATTTCAAAACCATTTAGAAGATAACTCTTTGGCGGGAGTACAGATTTTTTTTCCGGATCCCTGGCACAAGAAGCGCCATCACAAGCGCCGGTTGATTCAGCCGGAGT
Source organism: Legionella shakespearei DSM 23087 (assembly GCF_000373765.1). Classification (GTDB taxonomy): domain Bacteria; phylum Pseudomonadota; class Gammaproteobacteria; order Legionellales; family Legionellaceae; genus Legionella; species Legionella shakespearei. Next base: position 29,735 of record NZ_KB892392.1, read on the forward strand.
TCATTCAATTATTAGTCAGCAAAATCAGGCAAGGCGGTTTTATTCATTGTGCAACGGATTGGCAGGAATATGCTGAGCATATCCTGGAAGTGTTGTCTGGCGAACCGGCTTTGGTTAATTCCCAGCCAGACGGTGGTTATTCTCCTAAACCTGATTCTCGGCCATTAACCAAGTTTGAGCAACGTGGTGAGCGTTTAGGGCACGGAGTATGGGATTTACTATTTGTTAAAAAATAACGTTTTCTACCCGCGATGAGCTGACGCCGTTTTAGTATGAAAACAGGCCAAAGATTCTTTTGATCTTCAATTGTTCATTGTGTAATATCGGTATGCGGTAAAATGACTATCGCAGTAACCAGAAGAAGGATTAAATCATGGATTTTGTAACTGAGATGACTGCAGCCATAGGCATGGGTCTGGAAGAATTTAAAGCCTTTGTTAATAACAAGGTGAAGATCAATAAAGATTATCTGGAACAACTCTTCTGGTTACCCGATGGGTCGCAAATGACCGTTTTGAATTTTCTGATTAGTGTCTGCCCGGAAAAGAAAGAAGGGACTGAAGAAGTGGATTCTTCTGATGATCTGACAGACAAGATTGATTATGTTGTCAGTTTAGCCAAAGATGCTAATGTTGGGGAACCCTTGCATCAGGCCGTTGCCTCAGGAAAAACTCGATTGGCTCTTCATCTTTTGGGTGAAGATAGAAGTAATGAATTGCACATTGAACATAGTGTTCTTAAAACTCTGGGTGAATTACGTAAGAAAAAGCAGGAATTCTCGCTTACTGCACATAGCGCTTCCTTTGATGTAAATCGGCGCGACAGTGAAGGGCGTTCTTTAATTTCGCTGATTTTAAATACAAAAAATATATGGTTGCTTTTAAATTTCCTGCTAAAAGGCCTCGGTGTCCATATGGCAACAAGTATGGCGGATAGCAAAGCGGTCAAGGTTGCATTTCAGCCGCTTCATCAGGCCGTGGCATTGGATTTGGCGGATGGGGTGCGCTTATTAGCCAGCGAGGGTGCGGTGTTGTCTAATCCTTTTGGCGTGCTGGGTGATACACCTGTGTCATTGGCTGCGCGTTTGGGAAAAATAAATGCTTTGGAAGCATTGTTAGAGTTTCCAGTAGAGCAATTAGTGCTTGAAGCAGAAAATAAGCATTTATTTGAAGACAGGCAAACGGGCTACACGGCTATGGACGAGCTTTGTGAGCGTATCGCAAATGGTGAGGAAAAAGAAAACGCCCTTCGCGGCGTTGCCATGTTGTTGTGCCGTGGTGCGGAACCACCACGCAGTGACGCGATGCGACAACTGTTGAGTAGTAATCGCGTTGACTTATTGAAGGCAGTTCATGAGTATCTATTGGATAAACCGGAGTTGGTCGATGCCTTTGTGAACCGCTGCCATCTGACAGAAAGCCCTTTGCATTACATTATTTATGCTGATCATTCCTGGGGCAGTTCCATTCGGCACCTGTTTGGAATGCCAAGTGATGCGGCATTCATGCTGGAAGATCTGGTGATTAAAAAATACAGTAATCCTGCGCTGGCTCAAAGTCATGGCAATTATTTATCAACTTCAGCAGTTGAAGATTTTTCCAAAGAAACCGATCCTTTGAAATTATATGCCGAGTTCGTTCGCCGCTATAAAATGGCTTATGATAGCCAATTGATTCCAAACCGCTGGAGCACTATGCGCTGGATGATTGCTGAAGGGCGTTGCGACTGGGAAACGGTGAAACGTTATTCGAGTACTAATCCAACCAGTAGAACCCGGATTATTCTTCATGAAATGTTTAATCCTATTCCTAAAATTCACGATGACCTGGATAGCCAGCCTGAAAGCCATGCGGCAAGAGCAATATAATCCCTATATACCTGTGTCTGACCCGTATTAGCGAAGCATAATACGGGGTCTCATGTCATTGTCATTATTATACAAAGAGTAAAGTATCTACTTGCTTAAACTTGCTATACCCCATAGAATTCTAGCCTTCTTTGAAAATTATCAGGAGTCATCGATGGGGTGGAATGAGCCAGAAAAGGGCAAGGATCCATGGAAAGGTCAGAATCAGCCTCCAGATTTGGATGAGGCTTTAAAACGTATTCATGAAAAATTAAAGAAGACTTTTTTTGGTGGTTCAGACAAGTCTGACAATAATTCATCGAATAGTTCCGGCGGTGGTTTGCTTGCTGTAATGATAGCTTTAATCATTTTCATTCTTTGGGTTCTTTCAGGTATTTTTATTGTAGATCCTGCTGAGCAGGCGGCAATTTTGCGCTTTGGAAAATATGTTGAGACGGTTGGTCCCGGCCCACACTGGATTCCCCGTATTATTTCATCCAAAATCGTCATGAACGTGGACAGGGTTCTGGATTATTCCTATTCGGCACAAATGCTAACCAGTGATGAAAATCTGGTAGAAGTAGCATTGGCAGTGCAATACCGTATCAGCGATTTACAACAGTATTTATTTAATGTTGCAAATCCAGAGGAAAGTCTGCAACAGGCAACTTCCAGCGCATTACGGCAGGTTGTTGGTATGACCACCTTGGATCAGATTATTACCGAAGGGCGAGAAGTCTGGGGTAATAGCGTGCAGGACACTTTGATCAAAACTCTTGCCCTTTATAAAACAGGGATTTCAATAGTTAACGTCTCACCACAGCCTGCAAGAGCGCCTGAAAGTGTTCAGGATGCTTTCGATGATGCAATTAAAGCGCAGGAAGACGAAAAACGATTTAAAGAGCAGGCTTTTGCCTATGCTGCCAGAGTAGTGCCTATTGCAGAAGGTAATGCAAGCCGTATTAATCAGGAAGCTCAGGCATTTTCAAAACAGGTCGTTTTACGCGCCCAGGGAGAAGTGGCCGAGTTTTTGGCTTTATTACCCCAATTTGTAGCTTCGCCTCAGGTGATGTCTGAACGTATGTATCTTGAAACCATGCAAAAAGTGCTGAGCAAAAGCAGTAAGATTATTGTGGACAGCAAATCAGGGAATCTATTGTACCTTCCTCTCGATAAGCTCATCGGCAAACAATTAAATTCTCAGACAACTGCTTTAAAAAGTGATAATAATGCTGCAAACGGTACTAATGATGAAGACAGTCTGATACTTTCCGGACGTGATCTCACCAGACCTACTTACAGCCAAGGGAGAGAGTAATAATGAATGCGACTAAAACAACCTTGAGCATCTTGTTATTTTTAATATTGGTATTGTTATTTACCAGCGTTTTTACTGTAACTCAAGGTCAGCAAGGCATCATCCTGCGTTTGGGGCGGCTGGTAAATGACTCGGAAACCAATACTGTAAAAGTATTGAATCCGGGACTCCATTTTAAAACGCCGTTCATTGAGAATGTGCGCATTTTTGATACCCGTATGCAAACGATGGATATCAAGTCATCGCGTATTGTTACCAAAGAGAAAAAGGACGTAATGGTTGATTATTACGTGAAGTGGCGTATTGCTGATTTGGCACAGTACTTTAAGTCAACCGGTGGCAATGTGTTTAAAGCAGAAACATTGTTAGAGCAGCAGTTAAATACTTTATTACGCGCCCAATTCGGTAAGCGTACTATTTCTGATGCTGTTTCTGACGGCCGTAATGATATGATGATCCTGCTACGTAATGCTGCTGAAAAACAGGCAGGAGAGCTGGGTATAAAAGTAATTGATGTACGTATTAAAGGAATAGAACTTCCAGCTAATACCAGTAATGCTATTTACCAGAGAATGCGTGCGGATATGCAAAAAATTGCCAATCGACACAGAGCTGATGGACAGGCTGCTGCAGAACAAATACAAGCTAAAGCGGATGCTGATGTCATGGTATTATTAGCTAAAGCCAGAAGTAATGCGCAACAGGTAAAAGCGGTTGGGCAGACAGAGGCTGCATCTATTTATACTAAAGCCTTTAGTCAGAATAAGGACTTTTTTGCCTTATACAGAAGCTTGATAGCATATGAGGGCAGTTTTAACAGCAAAAAAGATATTTTGGTTTTGGATCAAAGTAATTCCTTTTTTGATTATTTCAAACAAGCCATGCCAAAAAATGATGGTATAGCCGTTAAAAAGTAATTATAATGGCCGATTTTGCTGAAATCGGTTCAATATCAATCAGCACTTTGCTAACAAAGAGTAGATCATGGGTAAGAATGTTGTAATTTTAGGTACACAGTGGGGCGATGAAGGCAAAGGTAAGATTGTCGATTTGTTGACACAGGATGCAGAAGTAGTGGTTCGTTATCAAGGCGGCCATAATGCCGGGCATACTTTGAAAATTAACGGGGTAAAAACAGTACTCCGTTTAATTCCTTCAGGCATGCTCAGGCCTCATGTCACCTGTTACATTGCAAATGGTGTCGTACTTTCTCCTCAGGCGTTACTTACTGAAATAAAAGAACTGGAACAGCAAGGCGTTAATGTACGTGAGCGTTTACGGATTAGCCTTGCCTGCCCACTAATTCTTTCTAACCATGTGGCTCTGGATAAGGCGCGTGAAGTCCATATGGGGCATGCGGCTATCGGTACTACTGGTCGTGGAATTGGGCCTGCCTATGAAGATAAAATCGCCAGAAGGGCATTGAAGGTCGGTGATTTGTTTCACCCGGAACGCTTTGCACAGAAGTTAACGGCGCTTTTGAATTATCATAATTTTATTTTAACCCAATATTACAAACAACCTGCAATAGAATTACAGCCTTTGCTGGATGAGGCTTTAGTGTGGGCTGAAGAGTTGCGTTCTATGGTCTGTGATGTTTCTGCCTGTTTGCATGAACACCGGGAAAATGGTGACAACATTTTATTTGAAGGTGCTCAAGGTGTTTATCTTGATATCGATCATGGTACTTATCCTTTTGTAACCTCATCAAATACCTGCGTTGGGTCTGTTATTAATGGTGCAGGCTTTGGTCCTAAATACATTGACTATATCCTGGGTATTACCAAAGCATACACCACTCGAGTAGGTGGTGGCCCTTTCCCAACGGAATTAATGGATGAAGTGGGTAAGCGAATTGCTGAACGTGGTCAGGAGTTTGGTGCGGTTACTGGCAGACCAAGACGTTGTGGCTGGTTTGATGCTGCTCTGTTAAAACGTTCCATTGAATTAAACAGTATTACTGGTTTGTGTATGACTAAACTGGATGTATTGGATGGTCTGGACGTGTTACGTATTGCTGTAGGGTATAAAGACAGTAAGGGCAACTTGCTTTCAAGGCCACCACAGGCTGCTGATGATTTTGAAGGCTTGACACCTGTTTACGAAGAAATGCCGGGTTGGCAGGAAAATACGGCAGATGTCACCAATATGGATGATTTACCTGCTAACGCTAAAGCCTATTTACAGCGAATTGAAGACTTGTTGGGCATTCCTGTTGATATGTTATCAACAGGTCCTGAAAGGAATTCGACTATTATCTTGCGTGATCCTTTTAGCGTTTAAACGAACCGTAGCCCGTATTAGCGAAGCGTAATACGGGGGATTGAAGCGTATAATACGGAGGATTTGGATTCCTCCGATCCTCCCCAGATCTACGTCGTCCTGAGCGCGTCTTTTTGCGCGAAGGATCTCCTGATAGTGGCATGGTGCCAATGTTTGGAGATCCTTCGCGCAAAAAGATGCGCTCAGGACGACGTAGTATTACTTAAATCCACTCTCAAAAGCATTTAACTTGTGTTCCAAATCCCACTGTAATTGCCCTTTTTCATTTTGATTCAGAAATTCCTGGCAGGTTTTGCTCTTTAAATCCGTACATTCTTCAACCAATCTGGCTTCAGCGGCATTTGCCCAAATGCTTTTACCGGGTAAGAATGCATAAGTTAAGGCATTGCGATTAATTTGTTTTATAGTCTGATAATCCAGATTATGGCCAATAACAGCTTCAACGTATTGCTGGGTTAAATCTGTTCTCAGTACTCCTTCATCATCAGTAGATAAAACTACAGGAACTTTGTGTTTTAAATAATAATTCAAGGGGTGGTTTCGACCGGAAACGTCTAATATCTTCGCATTACTTATCAAATTAATTTCCACGGGTATATCATGTTGCGCCATGTACTTTAAGGTGGCGTCTGAATTATTCTCATAAGCTATGTCAACACCATGCCCAATTCTTTGCGCATGGCCCTCCAGAAGCGCATCGTGAATATGGAAGCCCAGTTCTTCTGGCACCACAGATCCAGGAGCGAGCTCTCCCGCATGTAAGGCTATATGCACTTGCGGATAGAGCTTGTGAAAATAATCAAAAATCTGCATTTGTTTGCGGTAATCACGCAGAGAGATTATTCCATCTTCAGGTTGAACCAGATTCACTCCCACCAGACTGCCTTTGGATTGTGCAACAGCTTCAAATGCATTAAGTGTCTGGGCAAAGACATTATCTAATGGCTGTTCGCGGAGTACGTAATAAAGAAGTTTGACTTTAACCTGGCATTCTTCGGCCTGGGGCTTGGTATCACAGCCTAAATCCTGATACGCATCTGCAAGCATTTTATCGCTTTCAAAAACAGTGTGTTTGATATTGTTTTGAAACTTTTTATTATTTAATAAAATGTTTTTCTTTTCATCGTAAGATTGGGTGTTTTTTATCAATTCACCAAAACTAAGGGAATGAGCATTATCGGGTATATCCATTAATTCAAGATAGTGTTCCTGTTGTTGCGCTGCTCTGCGAATGACATCGGCAATCAGTTGTGGTCTGAAATTAAAGACTATAGGCATGTATTTGGAAAAGCTTTTAAAAAAGTGATCATGTCCCGACTCCTGGCCTGGAATAAAATCTTTCATAGACCAGTCTCTTATGATATCTGCATAGAGTTTAGGCTGATTAAAAACCTCATTAACTTTGATGCCATCACAATGATTTGATACTTTACTTACGGAGAACGTTTTTGAATCCATGCAATAACTGCTTTGAGCTGCCAGGGCGAGCATGGTTTCCGGATAAGGGCCGCCAGCCAGATGATAATGAAGTTCTCCGCCTTTGGGCATTTTTTTGAAAAAGGCATAAAGGGCATTCGGATCAGTTTTAATCTGATTCAAATGATCATCAATATTGGCGTGGGCAGATGAAAATAAAAGTGTAGTACAAAGAAATGAAATTGATTTAACAGGGCTCATAATGATTCACAGACAGTCAATTAATCAGTAATTATCTCATAATCACAAAGTGAACCCAATATATAATTAGCCTATCCAGCGTAGCCTTGATGCAGCGACAGCGAAATCACGGTTTTAAGAGGCCATAGGAAAACCTTGATTACGCTGTCGCTGCATCAAGGCTACAGTTTTTGAGTGGAGACGACAAACCTTAAGTATCGAATAATCATTGTATTTAGTAACTATTCATAGCAGAATATTTTCACGGTTTTCAACCATTGACGATAATTATGTTACCTTCTCTACTAAAGGCTGTTTGTGTATCAGCCTCTCTTGGCCTGTCATTGATGAGTGATGCTTCTTTCGCTTCAACACCTGTCAGTTCAATAAAAAACACGACCAAAACTACTGTTAACGTCGGTATTTATGCTCCTTTTTCTGATAAATCAGCTTTTATTGGCAGAAATATACTGGCTGCAATGGAAATGGCGCGGGATCAATTAAATTCAGCTGATATTGAATATTCTTTTTATACTTTGGATGAGCTTCCCGAGAATAAAACGGCATCCCGGACCTTGCAAAAATTTATTGATGCGCATCATATCAATGTTCTTTTGACTGAAGGATCCTTCAGTGGCCTGATAGCAGCCCCTTTGGCGAAACAGAATAACATTCTGCATTTTAGTATGGCCACTGATCCAGCTATTGCTGATGGAACAAATAATTTTCTGGCGTGGAATCCTGTTTCTGAGCAGGCTTCTGTTTTAGTTGAAGAATTAAAGCGTAATAAAGTGCAGCAACTTGCTATTATCAGTAGTGATAATCCTTCCTCTGCATTGTTTACTCAAAATGTAATACAGCAAGTTCAGGGTAATTCACCAATAAAAATAGCGGTACACGAGCAATTTAAATCAGGAAGCAAAGATTTTTCGACATTGGTCCATAAAATCAAAAAAAAGAATTCCGATTTTTATTTCATCATGGCAACTCCTGAAGAAATTGGCCTGATTAAGTCACAAATGGCTAATGCCCATATCGATAAACCGATTACTACTATTATTGAAAGGGTTACTCCTAAAGTAATGGAGGTGTTTGATGGGCAATGGTATGTTGATAATCATGAGATGAATCCGCAGTTTGTAAAACAGTTCCAGGAAGCATATATGAATTATCCAGTAACAGAGGCAGGTTATGCTTATGATGTTTTTCATATTCTGCATAAAAGTGTAGTCCTTTCTATGAAAAGTAATTCCGCTTTTTCACGTCAGGACATTGCCAATCAAATTCATATTCTTGCTGCAGGGACTGGAGTGATGGGGACAATTAATTTCGACAAGCATGGTGTGCTTTATACCAAGTCTGAAATTAAACAGGTAAAAAATGGGCAGGTTCTTACTGGCTAGATCTGTAGCCCGTATTAGCGAAGCGTAATACGGGATCGTACTAGGATATTCCCGTATTACGCTTCGCTAATACGGGCTACGAGTTCCCAAATCATAAATAAAAATGGAGCAACTGATTGCTCCATTTTTATTTTTAGAGAACCCATTATCTGTTTGCTAAAGCCATACCTTCAAGAACAGTTAATGCTGCATAAAGCTGGTAGTCTTCATGAATCAGATCACTTGATTGGGCATTGTTTTTAGCAGGAGTAGCTTCAGAGTTATTCCCGTTAATCAAGTGGCCATTCAGATCTGCTTCACTGTAACCCATGGCATCTGTTTTTTTAGCAGCATTTTTAGGCACTTCCATTTCTTCCACCACAATATCAGGCACAATTCCTTTAGCCTGAATAGAAGTTCCTGATGGAGTGTAATAAAGTGCTGTAGTTAATTTAATGCCTGTTTTATTGTCCAGCGGTAAAACGGTTTGCACAGACCCTTTACCAAAGCTTTTAGTTCCCAGAATAATCGCCCTTTTATTGTCTTTTAATGCGCCAGCCACAATTTCTGATGCAGAAGCTGAACCATTATTGATTAAGACGACAATTGGAGCATTATTTAACACATCACCTGGGTTAGCCAAGGCAGTGAATTTTGAACCAGGCAAACGTCCTTCGGTGTAAACAATTAACTCTTGTTTTCCTGATTTATCATTGCCAAGGAAGGCATCAGACACCTGAATTGCTGAATCAAGCAATCCACCTGGATTATTCCTGAGATCGAGGACTAATCCCTTTAATTTACCGTTAGATTGTTGTTTTAATTGTTCTATGGCTTGCAGCATGTCTTTACCTGTCAAGGCCTGGAATTGGGTTAAACGAATGTAACCGTATCCATCACTTAACATTTTACTTTTCACACTCTTGATCAATATTACTTCACGGATCAGGTCAAACGTTAAAGGTTTGCTGACGCCTTTTCTTAAAACGGTTAATTCAATGGTGGTGCCTGCTTTTCCGCGCATTAAATTAACGGCATCTTTAAGAGTGAGGCCTTGAACTGACTCTTTACCTAATTTGATAATGTAGTCTCCGGATTTTATTCCTGCTTTAAAGGCAGGAGTATCAACCAGTGGAGTAATGACTTTAACCACACCATCTTCCATAGTCACTTCTATGCCTAAGCCGCCGAATTCACCGCTGGTAGAGGTTTGTAGTTCTTTAAATTCCTCTTCATTAAGATAGCTTGAGTGAGGATCGAGACCGCCCAACATGCCACGAATAGCATTATCAAACAGTTCCTTATCATCAACTGGTTTCACGTAATATTTTTTTATTTCACCTATTGCATTAGAAAATCGTTGGACATCTTCCAATGGAATCCTTTTCGTATTAGTATTATTATCTGTAGCCGTTTCACTGGCTGCAAAAGCGGTTAATGGAAGCATTAACGTTAAGGCATACACTAATGCTAATGTACGTGGAAGTATTTTTCTGGTAACCATAGCGATCTCCTGGGATGCAAGGCTATTAATTAAGCCGCCTTCTTTTGTTTTTATTAAATATTGAAATGCAATTTAAATGCCAGAGGCAACTTTAAGACAACCAGTTCAGCGGAGAAACCGCTTTTCCTCTTTGTCTTATTTCAAAGTATAGACCGTTTTGTTTAATACCGCCGCTGTGGCCTACACTAGCTATTTGCTCGTTTTGACGGACTGTTTGTCCTTTATGTTTGAAGAGAGATTGATTGTGTGCATACAGAGTCATAAAGCCTTGTCCATGGTCAATGATCACCAGGAGGCCATAGCCCTTTAACCAGTCGCTAAATACTACTTTTCCGGGGTAAACGGCAGTAACTACTGCCCCTTCATCGGCAAAAAATGTCACCCCTTGATTCATTCTACGTATGGATCGGTGCTCAGTTTGTACAGGAAGCGGCAATTTTTTGCGCATTTGCAGGAAGGGTTTGCTGCTTTGAACGACACTTTGTTGAGATAATGACTTTAAAAGGCGTGATAAATTGTCTTTATCTTTTTGGAATTCAGTTAAAGTATGTTGTTTGTTTTGAATTTCCTTATTAAGCGATTGAATTAAGGTTGTATGATAACTTTTATTATGTTGCAACAACTCCTGATGTTGGGTCAGTTGATGTTTCAACTTTTGGGTTTCTGTCAGCTCACTATGCAGCCTTTCTTTATTTTCACTCAGGCTTTGGCGAGTTTCACCAATTTCATTAATTAAATCTTGCCGCGATTTAACAATGTATTGGTAATAAGTTAAAATTCGGCTGATTTTATAGGGATCGTCCTGATTCAGTATCCATTTAACAGGTTGGTATTCACCCATTTGATAGCGTGCTCGTACATGGCTCGCTAATAATTGTTGCTGCATCAGTAACTGCTTATTTAATTGCGCTGACTTGTTATGCAATTCGGCAATTTTATGTTCTTTCGCATTAATGTCTTGCTGGATTCCATAAAGTTTACGTATTCCTTCACCAATTTGCTTTTCTGTACCTGAGAGTTCTTTATGCAGTATTCCCCGCTTATCATTTGCAGTAGTCAGTGTTTGCTGCAGGTTTTTAATTTGGGCATCCAATTGTTTTAATTTGGTCTGGGTTTGTACCACGGGGGAAGTGGCCTGGCAGGGCTGGGCCATTACCAGGCTTAATCCCACTGCCATTAAGTTAAGAATTGCCTGATCTAATCCGAGCCGCGACCGTGAGGGAGCGGAATAGTTTGATGTGGCAAGATGTTTTGTTTTCGTGTTAATTCGCTTGTTCATTAGCCGGCCCAAGGGTTCCGCTCCCTCATGGTCGCGGCTCGGATTTCTTTTTACTGCGACAGGGGACCGTTTAATGAACCGGGGCATAGTCTCTTTCCAATAGGGGCTGTCCAGTCATTTCCGGCGGGGGAGTGATTCCTAATAAGGTGAGCACTGTTGGCGCCACGTCAATCAAACTGCCGGATGATTGGGTAAAATGCCAACCGCCGCCGACATAAACCAGAGGAACGGGCTCACTGGTATGGGCGGTATGTGCCTGATGTGTTGTATCATCAAACATTTCTTCTGCATTGCCATGATCGGCGGTAATTAACAATTTGCCCCCTTGTATGGCAAGAGCTTGCCAAACCTTGTTCATACATCTATCCAGGCATTCTATGGCCTGTACTGTTGCATTAAAATTACCGCTATGGCCAACCATATCTGCATTGGCGTAATTACATATAATTACATCATAAGTTGTACTGTTAATGGCTGCAACCAGTTTTTCTGTCAATTCTTCAGCACTCATTTCGGGTTGTAAATCATAAGTAGCCACTTTGGGGGAGGGAATCAGGATGCGTTCTTCATGAGCAAAAACCAGTTCGCTCCCGCCATTGAAGAAAAAGGTGACATGCGCATATTTTTCGGTTTCTGCAATACGTAGTTGACTTAAGCCATGTGAGGCTAACAGTTCACCCAACGTATTGTTTAATTGCATTGGGGGAAAGGCCATGGATGTGGGTATATTTTTATCGTATTGGGTCATGGTGGCAAAACAGGATAATTTCGGCAGGAACTGTCGCTTAAATCCGTTAAAGGCAGGATCAATAAAGGCCGCAGTTAATTGCCGGGCGCGATCCGCGCGGAAATTAAAGAATAAAACAGCATCCCCATCTTCTATGGGTTGATGCGTCCCTATTAAGGTCGGAGGGATAAATTCATCAGAAAGTTTCTGTTCATAAAACGATTTGATGGCCGTTTGCGCATCAGGAAAATGATGTTCACTCTGATTCTGGGTCAATAAATTATAAACGGGCTCCATTCGCTCCCAACGTTTGTCCCTGTCCATGGCGTAATAACGGCCAGTAATTGAGCTTATGGAGGCCACAGGATATTTTTTAAGCTCTGCATTTAAACGTTCCAGACTGTCCAGAGCACTTTGGGGTGGGGTATCCCGGCCATCGAGAAATAAGTGCAAACATACTGCAGTGAACTTCCGGGCATGGCACAGGGCAAGTAAGGCAAACAGGTGCTGTTCATGGCTGTGCACGCCACCAGGAGAGAGCAAGCCCATAATGTGCAGGGATTTATTGTTATCCTGCAGTTCGGTAATGATTTGGTTAAATACCTGATTTTCAGCAAATTCCCCAGTTTTAATGCTTTGATTAATGCGGGTAAAGTCCTGTTGAATGACGCGGCCGGCACCTATGTGCATGTGCCCTACTTCAGAATTACCCATTTGCTCATCAGGCAACCCTACGGGTAATCCGGAAGCGTGTAAAAGCATGTGAGGGCATGTTTGCCACCATTCATCCCATTGGGGAGTATGCGCTTTTGCAATAGCATTATGCGTGTCACTGGGATTATATCCCCATCCATCAAGGATCATGAGGACCAGTGGAGCATTTTTAGACATGAGTTAAACCCGATTATTAAAGGATGCAGAAAAAGAATTATACCTTTGTCAATTAAAGAGGTATATAGCAATAGCTCAGGATTCGTAGCCGTATTAGCGAAGCGTAATACGGGGAATGGCATGGTTCATAAGTCATGTGATCCCGTATTACGCTTCGCTAATACGGGCTACAGGGGGTGTTTCAATTACAGTCTTGAGTCTGGATGCAGTTGCCGTTGGAATCGCATTGTTGCACGCTTTGGCAATCATCATAATCACCGCCACCGTTGATAATGTAGGTGGGGGCAACCCAACCGTTTCCTGGATAATAATTACCAACATTAGAATTATGGTAGCCGTTATTCCAGCCATTGTCGTAAGGATGAACACCACCAATTCCGCCGACACCCTCCACACCTCCGACATGGCCGACGCCTCCCACGCCACCTACATGGCCGAAACCGCCTGCACCACCAAAATGCTCTGCCAGACAAAGTGTAGAAGTAAATAAAAACACCAACAGAATAAACGCACGAGAAATTTGATAATTCAATCCCAATCCACGCATGACTTTCTCCCTTGTTATGCATAGGTTTACACTAAGATCTACGTCGTTTCTTCGCGCGTCTTTTTGCGCGAAGGATCTCCAAATACTGGCACCATGCCGCTTTCAGGAGATCCTTCGCGCAAAAAGACGCGCTCAGGACGACGTGGATCATGTCCCTGTTACAATAACAGGTACGTGATTAGAGTATAGCTCTTTTATAGATCAATGTGGTCTTGTATTCACCCAAAAGAGTTAGTGTCCAATTCCTTGGGCTTATACTGTGAAAGATGCTTGGTCAGGCTAAGTTGTATGGTCGAACTTACGCCATATTGAGTTTTTAAAATGACCCAAGTGCTCCATCCCCACCAGCTATTAGTCCAATGCCTGTCATAAGGATTGGACAAATCAGTCCTTCTGTATAATTGTTTGCTTTGCTCATCCCAGTAAAACATAGGGGCTATATCCAGGTCATTTTCGCCATTCAATGGTTCAGGATGCGGGATCATATGTAATACAACACTTTTATCAGGAATTACCCCAGTAAAATAAGTTTCAAAAATTTCATCTGCGGAAGTTTGCAGGGTTCTTAATAGCATCTGCTGATTGGGTTGGTTAAAGGGATTAAAATAGGAAAAATCACCATACACTACCCAGCGCTCGCCAAGATCATTGTGGACATGGATGCCGTATTTATTCTCTTCACTATGCATATAGCTGGATAACAGGCTGCCAAGAACGGCAGGTGTGACCTTATCTGCCAGATTTTCTCTGGGGGTGCGTAAATGGCCTGCTGCAAAGCGATCTGAAAGATAGTGAGATGCGAAGGCATCCATGGCATAAGCCAGTTCCAAATCCGCTTTATTTCCCGTTTGTCTTGCCTTCAGGGCTTGTTGCAAGGCCGCCTTGTGCCCGTTTTTGTAAGCGATGATATTATTAGGAGAAAAATGATCGAAATTTTCCATGGCCAGAAGCAAATAACGCCCAGGATAGAGCCACCAACCCATGCTGGTGCAACCCCCTCCGGTAATACAGTTTATCTGACGGCCAATTTCATTGCCTATGCGCTCATATATGGCTTCCGCCTTTTCCCCATGATCTATTCCGAATTCAACGGCCTCAATTTCCTTTTTTACCACGGCATTCAGCTCTTTAACTTCCTCAATGGCCATGAAGTTTTTGGCGAAGGATTTAAACGCATCTTTAAAGCGCGACTGTCTTTCTTCTTTAGTTAGGCCGTGGCTGATTGGACGACCAATGATTCCATAAAGGTCGCCAAGACTCATGATGTCGCCATAAGAAAGTACCAGGCCATTTTTCAGGTGTAAGGGAACGGCAGCTTCTGGCTGCTGATTCACATCAAAGCGCAGTTTTACCTGTTGCCCCATGGCCCAATGCTCGGATAAGGCAAATCCGCTGGAAGAGTCGGCATAAAGGGGGGAAGGGGAAACGGCAAGGCTGGAAAAAATCAGGAGTGATTTTGCTAAAGTTGTAAATGGATGTTTTTTCATCTATCCCTCATTCAAAAATAAAATCCCTGGAACTGATTTTCCGGTACCACTTAAATTTTTACCTTAAAGAGGTTAGACTATCAACCATTTTAAATGGCAGGAAGAGTTGTTTTGGATTATAAACTACCTCAACACATTGCGATAGTGATGGATGGTAATGGGCGTTGGGCAGAGCTGCGTGGTTTGCCGCGCATTGAAGGGCATAAAGCGGGTGTTGCTGCGGTTAAGGAAATGATTCGTTGTTGTATGGAAAAAAAAATTTCCTGTTTGAGTCTTTTTGCCTTTAGTTCCGAAAATTGGGCCAGGCCAATTGATGAAGTTAATTTCCTTATGGAATTGTTTGTGCAGGCTTTACAGAAAGAATTGGCTGAATTAAACGCACACGGCGTGAAGATGCGATTTACCGGTGATAGAGAGGTACTGGCTCCTGCGTTGCAACAACAAATGAATGAAGCAGAAGAACTGACTTGTGCTAATCAACAATTAATTTTAAATGTGGTGATGAATTATGGTGGCAAGTGGGATATCACCAACGCCACAAAAAAAATATGCCAGGCAGTAGCGAGCGGTGAGATGCTGCTTAGTGATATTACCGAACAGGTTTTTGAGCACTATCTTGATACTTATGGTTTGCCTGAACCGGATTTATTCATTCGTACCAGTGGGGAACTGCGCATCAGCAACTTCTTTCTTTGGCAGTTAGCTTATACCGAACTTTATTTTACTGAAGTTCATTGGCCAGATTTTAACGCTCAGGAGCTGGAACTGGCATTGGCTTCCTTTGGTAAACGTAAAAGACGCTTTGGACAGATTTCGAATTTGAAATAAGGGTACACTCATGTTTATGCAACGTTTGATCACTTCTGTAATTCTGGTACCCCTGGTTTTACTTATCCTTTTTTATGCACCAGCCTGGCTTTTGGCGGGAATTGTCGGGATTATTTTTTTTGGAGCAGGGTATGAGAGTCTGCAATTAATCCCTCTAAAAAATCGCATCATGCAGGCAGGGTTTATTCTCCTGTTATTCTTTGCCTTATGGGCCTGTGGTTATTTATTCAGCTATTGGCTCGCTTTGGGCCTGGTGTTATGGGGACTCAATTGTATTGCCATAATAACCTTCCCTGAATCACAAAAATATTGGGGATATCCCGTCCTTGTTGCGGGCGTTTGTTGCGTATTGTTGCCTTTATTTGCACAAAGCCTGATTCACTTATATGATTTGCCCCAGGGTAAAGGCTTGCTGGTTTATTTGTTGTTTTTAATATGGGCTTCTGATATTGGTGCTTATCTTACGGGAAAACGTTGGGGTAAAACCAAATTGATCCCTCAGGTGAGCCCTGGAAAATCATGGGAAGGTGTATTAGGTGGTGTTGTTCTGGCAATGACAGTCATGGGTGTCGGTTATTTCTATTTTATGCCCCAATCGGTTGTTCACTGGATTGTTCTGGCCTTGATTACAGTAATTATTTCTATTTTTGGCGATTTGTTTATCAGTATTTTAAAACGGCGTTGTCATTTGAAAGACACTGGAGCTATTATTCCAGGCCATGGTGGCATTCTGGATCGCCTGGACAGTCTGATAGCCGCATTGCCCGTATTTTATTTTGGATTAACTTTGGGATAGCGATATGCTCCTTACTTTGCTCTATTTTCTATTGGCCTTACTGTTGCTGGTTACCGTGCATGAATACGGCCATTTCCAGGTGGCGCGCTGGTGCGGGGTAAAGGTATTGCGCTTTTCCTTTGGTTTTGGAACCGTGCTTGCCAGGTGGCACGATAAAAAGGGAACTGAATACGCCTGGTCGCTGTTTCCCTTGGGCGGTTACATTAAAATGCTTGACGAGTCTGAAGGGGATGTGCCTGAAAATGAAAAGCATCTGGCCTTTAACAATCAACCGGTTTTATCTCGCATTGCCATAGTTTTGGCAGGCCCACTGTTTAATTTCCTTTTTGCTTTTGTGGCGTTGTGGTTGGTTCTGGTCATAGGGATGTATTCACTGGCTCCGATGATTGCATCAGTCAAACCGGATAGCATTGCTGCTAAAGCTGGCCTGGGCTCAAAACAGGAAATCATTTCATTAAATTCCACCCCGGTGAATTCCTGGAGAGATTTTCAATACGTCATGATGCCTCTTATCGGTTCGGAAGAGACCGTAGATGTTACGGTTAAATCTTTAGTAGACGGAAAACAAAGCCAACATTTTTTACCTCTGGCCAATTGGACTCTTGACGATAAAAAACCTGATCCGATTAACAGTCTCGGAATTGAGCCATTCATACCCACTATTCCACCGGTGATTGGCGAAGTTGTTTCTGATTCTCCGGCAGCAAAAGCAGGGTTACACGTTGGCGATTATGTTTTGAGTGTTAACGGACAATCTTTTGATGACTGGATGTTTTTAGTTGACTACGTGCGCGAGCGTCCAGATACTCAACTCAATCTTGAAATCAAACGCAAAGGAACAGAGCAAAAAATAGTAATCCTCACTGGCAAGCAAATGAATCAAGGCAAACCAGAAGGATTTATTGGTGTTCGTTCACAAAAGGTTGATTGGCCCGCCCATTGGTTGCGTATGGAGCGGCAGGGGCCTTTTACCGCTTTGGGAACCGCCTTTAAACAGACCTTGCAGCTGACTGGAACAACATTTACCCTGATGGGCAGATTGGTCACTGGGCGACTAAGCATCAATAGCATCAGCGGGCCTGTGGGCATAGCGCAGGGTGCGGGAGACTCAGGCCGTAGCGGTTTGGTATCTTATTTATTTTTCCTGGCTTTAGTCAGCATCAGTTTAGGCGCGTTAAATTTATTGCCAATTCCTATGCTGGATGGTGGACATTTGTTGTATTATGCGTTGGAAATAATCAGACGCAAACCTTTGTCTGATGGAGTGAAAACAGTAGGTGTTTATTTTGGTTTACTTTTATTAGTCGCTCTCATGTTTGTAGCGCTTACTAATGATATATCGAGATTAACGGGTTAGGGGAAACTTGACAGAAGGCTTTACTTTCTATAAAAGGGTTTCAAATTTTTGGCGTAACTGGATTTTAAAAATTCAGAAGTGCCCGCAGTACTGGACGTAAAATAATAATGAAAAAAGTCAGTAATAAATTAATCTTGGGTGTTTGTTGCTCTACATTGTTGACGTGGTCTGCACAAACTATGGCGGCAGATGGTTTCATAGTGCGTGGTATCAAAGTCACCGGTTTACAAAGAGTTTCAACCGGAACGGTATTAAACTATATCCCCGTACAGGTCGGCGAAGAAATAACCCCCGGTTCTACAGGTCAGATTATCCGTACCTTGTATGATACTGGCTTTTTCCAGTCCGTTTCTCTGGAGCGACAAGGCAATATATTGATCGTTAATGTGGTAGAAAGAGCCACTATCGGTACCATCAGTATAGTAGGGAACAAAGACATACCCAGTGATAAAATGAAGTCTTTCCTGAAGGAAATGGGGCTAGTCAAAGGACGAGTGTTTCAAAAGTCTTCCCTGGAACGTCTGGAAAAGGAATTAAAGCAGGCATACACCGCCAGAGGAAAATATAACTCACGTATTGAAGCCCATGTGGCCAACCTGACGGACAACCGAGTGGGTATTACCATTACGGTTTCAGAGGGCCGTGTGTCACGTATTAAAGAAATAAAAATTATAGGGAATCACGATTTCACTACTAACGAATTGCTCCCTGAATTGCAGTTGACAACCAGTAACCTGTTTACCTATTTTACTAAAAAAGACCAGTACTCCAAAGCATCCATGGATGCTTCTTTGGAAGCCTTGCGTTCCTTTTATCTGGACAGAGGCTATTTGAAATTTAATATAGTTTCATCGCAAGTCTTGTTATCACCAGACAGGAAAGATGTATACATCAATATTCATATTGATGAAGGTCCTCAATATCATTTTTCGGGATATTCTGTAGTTGGTAAAACAATATTGCCAAAAGAAAAAATTACCCCATTGATTCAGGTTAAAAAGGGTGATGTGTTCTCACGTAAAAAAGTAACCGAAACGATTTCAGCGATTGGCCTTGCTTTAGGCGACGTGGGTTATGGTTTCCCTGCAATTAATGCAGAACCCCGTGTTGATGAAAATGATAAAACCGTATTTATTACTTTTGTTGTTGAGCCGGGACGGCATGTCTATGTCCGCCGCATTAACTTCCATGGCAACACTAAAACCGCAGATTTCGTATTGCGAAATGTGATTCGTCAGGATGAAGGCGGACTTTTGTCCTTGCATAATATTAAAGAATCAGAACGGCAATTACGTTTGCTGGGTTACCTGAAAAATATTGATGTAAAAACAAATCCGGTACCAGGAACCAATAACCAGGTTGATTTGGACGTGCAAGTGGAAGAAGCACCTTCAGCTGAAGCCAGTGCTTCTATTGGATACGGCACCAACGGTTATCAGTTTAATACTTCGGTAAATCAACATAACTTTATGGGAACAGGGCGCTCCATGGGGGCTGCATTTAATGCAAGCCAATGGGGACAAGATTATCAATTAAATTATTACAATCCTTTTTACACGGATACGGGCATTGGCCGCGGTGCCACCCTTTATTATTCCCGTGTTGATCCTAAAAACCTTAATGTAAGTACTTACAGTTCGAATCGTTATGGTGGTGATGTCAGTTATAATTTCCCCTTGGGTGAAGCAAGTGGCTTCCAGGCGGGTTTTGGATATCAGGACATTGACATTAATAATGTAGGTTATGTCATTCCTATTCAGAATTTCGTCAATGCAAACGGACGTCATTTCCAGGAAATTCGTCTGAGTACTGGATGGAGCAGAAACACCTATGATCAAATGCCCTATCCTAACAGTGGTTTCAACCAGCAGGCTGTTGCCTTTGTTGCCTTACCCGCAACATCCCAATCGCTGACTTATTACAAGAGTTCCTATCAGGCTCATCTTTATTATCCACTGACACGTGGCTGGATATTTTCAGTTTTGGGTAACGTAGGGTATGGAAACACCTTTGGTAATAAAGGGTTACCATTCTTTGAAAACTACTACGCTGGGGGTATTGCCCAACCTGGTCAGGTACGTGGTTATGACAGTTACTCTCTAGGCCCACAAGATAATCTGGGTAATGCTATGGGTGCTAATTTCCTGCTCAATGGAACTGTTGGGCTGATTTTACCTTATCCGCTCAGCAGAGATAATATTCGTACTACGATCTTTGCCGATGCCGGTAACGTATTTTCACAGGGGACACCAATTGCTTTCCGTGGTACTCCTGCAGGTCCAATGCGTTATTCAGCGGGTGTTTCACTGGAATGGAGATCACCCTTTGGCCCGTTGGCATTCAGCGTGGCAAAAGCCCTGAATCCACAACCGCTGGATCAAACCCAATTCTTCCAGTTCGCACTTTCCTCCGGGTTTTAAGGAACGAAGACGCACTCAGGACGACGTAAAATCAACAGTTTTGTAGCCCGTATTAGCGGAGCGTAATACGGGTCGTTGCCGCTTCGATCCTGTATTACGCTCCGCTAATACAGGCTACAAACTTGTGTTTGGTCATAAGATTGTTGATATTTAGTCAAAGGCGTTTAAATATTGGCGTGTCATCTGATGAAAAGTATGGTTGTACATATCGCAACCTTTTTGGAATTGTGCTAGCATCTCAATCTTTCAATTAGGAGATAATTATGAAGCGTTTTGGTGCGGTATTAGTCGCATTGGTTTTTAGTTTATTTGGCACTGCTGTATTTGCTGATTGGGCAAAGATTGGCGTTGTTGATTTGCAAAAAATCATGCAAACGTCAACACAAATGAAAGACATCCAACAAAAATTGGAAAGCCAGTTTAAACCACGTCGTGACAAATTAGTTGCTATGGAAACTACTTTAAAAAGCGATATGGAAAAATTCAAGCGTGATGCAGCAATATTGAGCGCTACTCAAAAGAAAGAAATGGAAAAGAAAATTGTTACAGCACAACAACAATTTGAAAGAGATGGACAACAATACCAACAAGAATTAAGTGCTGCTCACAATGAAGCAATGGAAGGTTTATATACTAAAGTCCGTGCTGCAATTACTAAAATTGCCAAAGAAGAAAAGTATGACATTATTGTGCAAAAAGATGCGGCTCCTTTCAGCTCTGAAACTCTTGATGTGACTGCAAAAGTAATTAAAGCAATCAGTTAATTTGGCTATTAAATTGCTGACCTTAACGCAGCTGGCTGAAACTTTAGATGGCGTCTGGCATGGAAATGCCAATCACGCCATCTTTGGTTTATCTTCCCTGGCTCGTGCTACAAACAAAGACCTGACTTATTTTGATAATCCTTCGCTAAAACATATCCTGGCGGCAACATCAGCAGGAGCAGTTTTAATTAAGACAGAGCATTTACCTCTTTGTCCGACCAACTCTATAGTGGTCGATGATCCTTTTGCTGCCATGAACAAGGCAATCGGTCTTTTCTCTCTCAATCCCTCTGAACGTTGTGGTATACACCCAACAGCCCAAATTCATCCCACTGCCCAATTGGGTAAGCATGTATCTATAGGAGCATATGCAGTTGTGGATAAAGATGTTTTGTTAGAGGATGGGGCTATTATTGGGGCTCATACTGTAATTGAATCATCAGTCCGGATTGGAGCTAACTCCCGAATAGATTCCGGCGTATTATTGCATTCCGGCAGCCAATTAGGCACCAAGGTAGTAATCAATTCAGGATGTATTATAGGTGCCTCTCCATTTAATTATGTGAAACATCAGGGCGTATGGCTACAAGGTCCTCATCTCGGTGGAGTAATCATTTCATCAGGTGTGCATGTAGGTGCCAATACTGTAGTGGATAGAGGTGCATTAGGCGATACGTTCATTGGAGAAAATGTCTGTATCGATAATTTGGTACAAATTGCCCATGATGTATTTATAGGGAGTAATACAGCAATTGTGGGCTGTGCCGCCATTGGTGCTTTTGCGAATATTGGTGCGGACTGTATCATTGGAGGAGCCAGCAGTATCGCTGCCTATGTTCAGTTAAGCAGCGATGTAGTGATCACCGGTATGTCTACCGTAAATAAGTCTATTGCCAAAGCAGGAATTTATTCTTCAGGTACCCTGGTTCATGAACACAACCGCTGGCGTCGTAATGCAGCACGGTTCAGGCGCCTGGATGATTATATAGTCAAACTCGGGGCCTTGGAGAAAAAAATCAGCAGTGAAGAAACGTAGCCCGGTTTCGGATCTACGTCGTCCTGAGCGCGTCTTTTTGCGCGGAGAATCTCCTGAAATTGGCACTGAATCCTGACAGGATGTGTAGCCCGGTCTGCTTGCAGCCGGGATCTCAGTGGCACCATGCCGCTTTCGGGAGGTCCTTCGCGCAAAAAGACGCGCTCAGGACGACGTGGATATCGGGTAATGGAAAAGATGTGTAGAGAGTCAGCTGCAGGCAGACCGGGCGACGCTTATAAAAATGTGTATTGTGAGAGATATTTTTAAATTTACGATTGATTAGAATCAATTAAAACAAGATAATGATCCTTCTTTTAAAGAATTCAATGATTATTACATGAGAAACAGTGTATGGATGAGTTCATAGATATAAACAAGATAGTCAGTTTGATACCGCACCGTTATCCGTTTCTATTGGTTGATCGGGTGCTGGACTATAAAACACTTGATTATTTAACCGCAATCAAGAATGTCACTATTAATGAGAATTTCTTTACAGGCCATTTCCCGGGCAATCCCATCATGCCGGGAGTGTTAATGTTGGAAGCATTGGCGCAAGCCTCTGCAATTTTATCCAATTTATCCCGTAAACCCAAAGAAGGTTACGATTTTCTGCATTTTTTTGCGGGAATTGATAATGCTCGATTTAAGCAGGTGGTTACTCCGGGCGATCAATTACGTCTTGAAGTTAAATTAATAGGACAAAAAAGAGATTTTTGGCGCATACATGGCGAGGCTTATGTTGGTGATAAGCTGGCCTGTTCCGCAGACTTATTAAGCGCAGCAAAGGAAATTAAAAGTGATAGATGAAAGAGCAATGATTCACCCGTCTGCTAAATTGGCAAAGGGTGTATCAGTAGGTCCTGGAACGGTTATTGGCGCCGATGTAGAAATTGGTGAGAACACCTGGATAGGCCCTCATGTAGTTATTGAGGGACCTACAACCATTGGTAAAAACAATAAAATTTTCCAATTTGCTTCTGTTGGCGATGAGCCCCAGGATATTACCTATAAAGGGGAACCAACGCGACTTGAAATTGGCGATAACAACGTCATTCGCGAATATTGCATGATTAGCCGAGGTACTGTGAAAGGCGGCGGAATTACTCGTGTTGGGAATGGCAATTTTTTAATGGCTTATTCTCATATAGGGCATGACTGCATGGTAGGTGACCAAATCATCATGGTTAATTATGCTGCCTTGTCAGGCCATGTTATTGTAAATGATTATGCCATTATTGGCCCTTATGCTGCAGTTCACCAGTTTTGTCATGTTGGTGCTTATGCCTTTATTGCCAGAGCAACTTATGTGACCAAAGACGTTTTACCTTATGTCATGATTGCCGGGCATGCTACTTCAGCCTGTGGTATTAATACAGTAGGATTGCGCCGCCGTGGATTTTCATCTTCTGCGATTGACTGTCTGCGCCGTGCTTATAAAATAATTTTCCGCAAGGGACTTACTGTACAGCAAGCAGTTGCCGAGCTTGAGTTAATGCAAGGTGAATGTCCTGAAGTCGTTCCCATGATTGATGCCTTGAATCAATCAACACGTGGTATTGTGAGGTAAAAAATGATTGCTCCTTATGCGATTGTAGCTTTTGGCGGATCATTGGGGGCAATTTCTCGCTATGCAACAGTGATGTTCGCACAAAATGTCTGGGGATTACGTTTTCCCTATGGCACCTTAATTGTTAATACCTTGGGCTCTTTTCTGGCAGGATTTTTTCTTACTTTGCTGGTAGGGCGGTTTAGTGCCGAAGAGTATTGGCGTTTGTTCTTTTTTACCGGATTTTTAGGTGCTTATACTACTTTTTCCAGTTTTGCTGCTGAATCTTTGTTTTTGTTTGAACAGGAGCAATGGCTGAAATTATTCACCAATATCATGGCTAATAATATTGGTTCATTAACTATGGTATTGTTAGGTACTATGGCAGCGCGCTTTTTACTTGCAGGCTATCTCGATCCAACTTAATTCTTAGAGTGATACTATGCTAGATAATCAATTACTGAGGGATAATCCCCAATTCATAGCAAGCCAACTATTAAAACGCGGTTATACCTTTGATGTAGCTGCCTTTACTGCTTTAGAAGAAAAACGTAAAGCCTTACAGGTTGGTACGCAGGCACTGCAGAATGAAAGAAACCAGCGTTCCAAAGCTATTGGTGAAGCCAAAGCGCGAGGCGAAAATATAGAGCCCATGCGTGAGGAAGTCAATCAGTTAGGAGCTAAGCTGGAACAGCAAAAGGCAGATCTTGAAGTAGTCTTGCAACAATTGGAGGCTATCACTTTATCCATGCCCAATATTCCTCATGAATCGGTGCCTGTTGGAAAAGATGAGCAAGACAATCAGGAAGTAAGACGTTGGGGAGAAGCGACGGTTTTGGATTTTCCTGCCAAATCCCATGATGAGTTAGGTGAAGCTTTAGGAGAGATGGATTTTGCATTGGCTGCAAAAATAACTGGCAGCCGTTTTGTGGTTATGAAAGGGCAATTGGCCAGACTCCACAGAGCCCTGATTCAGTTTATGCTGGATATACATACTCAAGAGCACGGTTATCAGGAAATTTATGTTCCTTATATAGTTAATTCTGACAGTTTACTGGGTACAGGGCAGTTGCCCAAGTTTGAAGAAGACTTGTTCAAATTATCTGGTGACAGCGGTTATTATCTGACATCCACTGCAGAAATTCCTGTAACTAATACAGTGCGAGACACTATTTTAAGCGCTGATAGCTTACCCGTACGCCATGCCTGCCATTCACCCTGTTTCCGTAGCGAAGCAGGCTCTTATGGTAAAGATACCAAGGGGATGATAAGACAGCATCAATTCGAAAAGGTGGAACTGGTCTGGATAACCAAGCCTCAGGATTCTTATGATGCTTTAGAGCAATTAACCCGTCACGCCGAAGTCATCCTGCAGCGTTTGGAATTACCTTATCGCGTTCTGGCTTTATGCACCGGTGATATGGGAGCAGGTTCTGCAAAAACCTATGATCTGGAAGTATGGTTGCCCAGCCAAAATACGTACCGTGAAATATCTTCCTGTTCAAATATGGAAGCATTTCAGGCACGCCGTATGAAGGCACGTTATAGAAATCCTGAAACCAATGAAACGGAACTGGTGCATACTTTGAATGGCTCAGGACTGGCCGTAGGCCGAACCCTGGTTGCCATTATGGAAAATTATCAGGATAAAGAGGGCAATATCCGTATTCCAAAAGCCTTGCAACCGTATTTAGGCGGGATGGAAATTATCAAGGGTCGTTGACGAGAGACGTCATTCAGAGCAATCTGAGTTGAGGCTCAGTAGAGGGTTTATTTAAAAAAAGATGTAAATAAACAGGATGATCATCGCAAGTAGCCCCTCCACCTCCGGGGGAGGGTGCCCGATAGGGTGGGTGGGGGGATCAAAAAGAGAACTCATTTAAGGTAGAACGCTCTAAAACAAGATGGTCTATTTGATAAAAACTCCTTTTTTGATCCCCCCATCCGCCCTGTCGGGCACCTTCCCCCGGAGAGGGGAAGGCGATTCTGCATAGATCTGAGTGTTACTCAATATGAGACCGCCACACCATTCTGTAGCATTACTTTGCCTCCCGATATGGCTGTGATCCTGTTGCCTGGTAGAATGAAACCCACCACATTGAGAGGATCCACTGCAGAAAGGGTAATAATTTCTTCGTCAGGTTCTTTCTTTCGAATAGCCCTTAAAGAATCTACAGCGTGCGGGAGAGCAAATTGCTCTCCTAAAAAGCCATCAACAAAGCGCCCACCCCGGATTTCTCCCCTGTCTTCCATACGGCGCAATACGATGAGTAAATCCCTCCAGCGAGGTATGATTTTCTCTCTGGCTAATAAATCACGAAAAACCACCCCATATCTTTTTAATAATACCCAACATATAGACTCAAGGTGTTTATTTTTATCTACGGGATTACCTGCTTTTAACAAGGACCAGCGGCCTGTGCCGTACTGATGATGCAAAGGGCGTCTTCTTTTTCTGACAAGGCGGCGTTTCGGATCAATCAGTGAGCGTAAATTATCAAAAAGATCCCCTGTCGCTATTCCGGCAGTAACTAATTCCCACAAACCCATTTCAATTTCTGATTTTAAGTGCCCAACAGCACTATGAATTTCAGTAAAGAATGACGCGCCATTTTTTTGCAAATAATCATAAACATCCTGGGCAATATAACTTAACATGGCGGTGTTATTTTCTGGCTGGCTGGCCGGTAGCCATTGGGAGTCAGCTCTCAGGAAAAAGGTAATAGGGGCAACGCTGGTTGGTATGACCCGTTTTATTTCGATTACGCCATTGTCGTTTGCTGTAGCCGAGTCAGGAGCAGACAACCGTCCCCAACCAAGGACACCCATAAGACATAACCTGTCCAGTAATTGGGGATCATAATGAGTCATCCGTCTGGGCAAAATATCCGTTTCCCAGGCTTTGGCCGGAATTTCAAAACCTTGCAATTGTTCCACTATGGCCAGCAAGCCCTGTTCGCCACTTAATTGTGTTCCTGGAGCCAGATGTTGCCAGATTAATAGCCAACGAACGAATTGGGCTGCACTGACGGGTTTGATCTCCTGGCGCAGTTTTCCCAAAGTCAGTTGGTGAATGCGGGCTAACAAACGGCGTTCACACCATTCCATTTGTTCCTGATTGGTGAAATTTCCTCTTAAAATCAATCCTGTAGCTTCGAGGTGGAGCAATGCTTGTTCTATTTCCGAGTTTTTTAACTGCACCAGGTTGTGCAGTGCCTTAACAGTGACTGGCCCCAGATGAAATAACCAGCCACGAAGCATATTTAAAATTCCTTGTTCACGATCTGGAGGATTCTTTTCGATTTCCTTCAAAGTATTATTTATAATCGCATCAGGATAAATAAGCGAAAAAGTTTTTGCCTTTTCTACAGCAAACCAATAAAGCTGATTATTGATGGTTGCAGTTCCTGCTCTTCCCGAAGCAAGCAATTCATTGAAAAACTCTTCCCACAAATTCATTGTTCCCTGAAAAAGTGAATATTGGGCAGGAAAGGCAACAAGAGTTTGCAATACGTCATGAAGTTCGTCAGCATCCCTTACATCTGGCCATGCCTGCTGTTGAACTGACTCAATGATTTCAGGATCCAGTCTACCCAGATTTTTTAACAATTCCTGCGGTAATATCCGTCGCATTTCAACAGCCCTGGCTCGTCGCTCCTCAAGTGGAGCATCGTCCAGGAAGGCATAAGGGTTAGCATTTAATATTTCATGGGAAAAAGCCGAAGGAGAAGGGGTATCTACTGCTACACACTGGATTTCCCTGCTTTTTATTTTGGTTAAAACCTGGATAAGGCCATCAATATCCAGAGCTTCTGTCAGTGCGTCTTTCATTGTTTCATTTATCAAGGGATGATCGGGAAGCTCAATATCTTCACCAGCAAGATTATCCTGACAGGCTGCTGCATCGGGAAAGACTGCTGCGAGCAAATCCTCTGAACGCATGCGTAAAATATTGGGTGGAACCTTTTTGCCATTACGAAAGCGCACCAAGGCCAGAGCCCGACAGGCATCCCAACGCCAACGGGTAGCAAATAAAGGAGATTGTAAAACAGCCTGGATTAAAACCTCAGTAATGGTATTGATATGCAGAAAATTAAATACATCACCCAGAGGAAAACTATGCTGTTCTGCCAGGGCAATATTAATGCCGTCATCTGTTGCGGCAGCCTGCAATTCAAAATTAAAAGAGCGGCAAAAACATTTGCGCAATGCTAAACCCCAGGCTTTATTAATACGCGCTCCGAAAGGGGCATGAATGATTAATTGCATGCCGCCAGACTCATCAAAAAAGCGCTCGGCAATGACGGTCTTTTGGGTGGGTATATGCCCTAACAATGCCCTGCCTTGCAGCATGTATTCAATAATTTGTTCTGCTCCGGCACTATCCACTTTACACTGTTCCATCAACCACTGTTGTGCTGCAAAAGTTAGAGGCTGATCTCTGACGGGTTCATTAGGGCTGCATTCCAATGGCAATTTGTCATGAATGATTTGCCGTAAATCAGAAAGCCGTAAGGACAGTTCATCCGTTCTTCCCGGAGCTTCTCCACGCCAAAAGGGTACGGTTGGCGGTGCGCCGTGGGCATCTTCTACAAGCACCCGGTTGTTAGCGCTTATAATACGGTTGATTTTCCATGAAGTGCTGCCCAGTAATATAATGTCGCCCCGGTTACTTTCAACGGCAAAATCTTCATCAAGAGTACCTACCATTGCGTTAGTCGGTTCTGCTACTACGGTAAAAAGCCCATTCTCTGGAATAGCTCCACCACTGGTAATGGCAGTTAATCTGCTGCCTCTACGTGCTTTAACCATGCCATTCACCTGATCACGGAACAAGTAGGCACTGTATCGTCCTCGTGAGCTGGCTATGCCATCAGAAAGCATTTCAATAATGCGGTTGAAGGTTTCCCGGGATAAATCCCGGTAAGGAAAACTCTTTTTGACCAGGGCAAATAAATCAGTTTCTAACCAGTCTCCAGTCGCGCAAGTGGCAATAATTTGTTGCGCGAGTATGTCCAGAGGTTCCTTGGGAATGGTTAACTGATCCAGATCACCATTTTGGATGGCATAAACTAAAGCCGCACATTCTACCAGTTCGTCCCGAGTGGTTGCGAAAATGCGTCCTTTTGAAATAGCCCCTTGCCAGTGTCCTGCTCGTCCTACACGTTGCAACATGACGGCGATGGAGCGTGGTGAGCCTAATTGACAGACTAAATCGACGCTGCCTATATCAATACCTAATTCCAGGGAAGCCGTGGCCACCAAAGCTTTTAATTCGCCTTTCTTTAATTTGGCTTCGGCAGTCAAGCGTAATTTTTGCGCTAAACTGCCATGATGGGCGGTGACTTGATCTGCTCCTAAGCGTTCAGCAAGATGATGGGCTGCCCGTTCTGCTACCCGGCGCGTGTTGGCAAAAATGATAGTGGAACGGTTTTGCCGTGCAAGCTCGGCAATACGATCATAAATTTCCTCCCACATTTTATTGGATGCCACTGGGCATAATTCACTGGAGGGAACTTCTATAGCCAGATCCAGTTGTTTTGCATGGCCAATATTAATGATTTCGGGCAAAGGCCGGTTATTGCCAGTTAAAAAATGGGCTACCAGTTCAATGGGCTTTTGAGTGGCTGACAAACCGATTCGCACAGGTGGTTGAGTTGTCATGGCTTCCAGCCGTTCCAGTGATAAGGAAAGATGGGTTCCACGCTTGTCATGAGCAAGGGCATGAATTTCATCGACTATCACTGTTTTAATATTTTTAAGGATTTCACGGCTTTTTTCTGCGGTGAGCAAGATATACAGGGATTCAGGGGTGGTCACCAGAATATGCGGCGGCTTTTTTAGCATGGCCTGTCTGTCTTTAGATGCAGTATCTCCTGTCCTTATGGCCACATTGATTTCCGCCATGGTCATATGCTGTGCATGGGCAGAGTGAATTATGGCATTTAAAGGTTGCATCAGGTTTTTTTGTACATCATTGACTACTGCTTTTAAGGGCGAAATATAAAGAACCTCAGTTTCATTCTTCAGTGTTCCTGCAATAGATTGTTTGACCAGATGATCAATACAGGCAAGAAAGGCAGCAAAAGTCTTTCCAGAACCTGTAGGTGCTGAAATTAGAGTGCTTTTTCCTGCTAATATATGCGGCCAGCCTAATCTTTGCGGTTCTGAAGGAGAACCCAGGGTATTAAGGAACCATTCACGTACCAGAGGATGAGCCCAGCAAAGGCTGTTATCAATGGTTGTAGATATCATTTCAATTAAAAAGCCAGGATGTTTTCAGAGTTAACTGGATCTGTTTAATTATATACCAAACACACGCAGATATTTTACCATCGGGATAATAAAAAGACTTTAATTACCTCAACATTGTTATTTTGTTCTAAAATTAAACATATTATGGAGTGTATAACGGCATTATTAAGAAAAGGATAGTCTTATTATGAACAGTGTACCTACAGAAAAAATAAGTGCCATTATCCGCAATGAAGAGGAGCTTGAGCTTGTTATCACACAGCTCATTGCCGAATCCGTTGCCCGCGCTGACATTAGCATTCAGGGATCTGCAGAACAGATAAAGGATAAATACGGTGTGTGTTTTATTGATCCGAAAGTCATTCAGGATAGTGAATATCCTGTTGTTAATGAACCCTTCTTAAACGATGATTTTGGCTGGGTGGTGGGGCTTTCCTTTGCTATACCCCTGTTTATCTGCCTCATCATAGGAATTTTCATTATTGGCGATATTCGCTCCACTTCAGATATTTGGTTGTATGGAATACTGAGTGCAATAATAGGAAGTGTCTTAGGTTTCTTTATAGCAAAAACAGTAAAAAGCTCACATGACGAACAAATAAAGAAACAAGAGAAAAAAGGCGGTTATGTGATTTGGGTACTTACCCATTCAAAAAAACAACAGGAACAGGTGATGGAAATTTTAAACAGGCACTATGCTCATAGTATTAAAGAACACTAAATACTTTTGGAGAGGCAGTACGGGTGCCCCATTACCTAACGATGAAACGAATTCAGCATTCGCCTTTTACTTGCTTTCAAATAATTAAAAATGATCGGAGTGACAGGAGCGAGCCCTGCCTCCCGAAGGCGATTCCAATTGTTTCTTAACATATCAACAATTGTTCCTTTAATTGGCCTCTTTCATGATATTTGGAATTTATTTTAAAGAATGATGGAAAAGCTATCAGCGGATGATATAATTAAAATATGAAAAATACAGATCATACTCTTGAAAATTTATTAATACTTGATGGTGACAGAATTATTATTGATGAGTTATTAGGGTTATGGGTTAAATTTGACGTAAAACGGGTACCTACGAGGATACAAGGTATTCGTTATTCACTTAGTTTGCATGATAAGCATAATACAAGGATTATGGGATTCGATAACTCTCATGAAATTGAATATGGTGGCAAGAAGGGAGTGGCTCCCAGTAGAACGTATGATCACTGGCACTTTGATGCAAAGGATGAAGGTAGGCCTTATGAATATACAAATGCTGGTAACTTATTAGAAGATTTTTGGAAGGAAGTTGATAAGCGTGTTCTAGCCCTTCAAGGGGAGGAAAAATGAGTAAAGTACATAAAATAGCCCGTATTGGGATAATGCCTTTGAATTTGTATAAAGAGAGAACTATTTCGATAGCTAAGGGAATGTATCAGCCTAAAAGTAATGAACCCAAAATTTGGTTTACTTCAATGAAATCATTAGCGAGTGTTCTTTCAGAAGAAAATCAGCAATTACTTAAGTTAATTATTGAACAGAAACCTCAGTCTGTGTCGGAGCTTGAGGAGTTAACAGGCCATAAGCGTAAAGCAAATAATATATTAAGAACACTCCGAAAAATGGAGCAATATGGCTTAGTCCAGCTAGTTGAAGATAGTAAACCACATAGAGGGCGCTCTCCGTTAATTCCTAAAGCGCTTTTTGATGGGTTCAGTATTCAATTGTCAATTGCATAATACTAAATTTTAGGTCTGGTTATTAATAATCAGAGCTTGTTCTTTTTCTGAGTGATTGTGTGCACTTCAGATTTCGTAGCCGTAATACGGGATTAGCTCATTGCCACTTCGATCCCGGCTGCGAGCAGACCGGGGTACGCATGTGCTATTCCGGAGCAACTTCACCCCAATCCGCGTCGTCCTGAGCGCGTCTTTTTGCGCGAAGGATCTCTCGAGGTTGAGGAGACGTACTTTTCTTAACTTAATGGCAGTGACCATTTTGTCAATTAAGCAAAAAATAAGATTGGTTGACTTTTTAAGAAAAAGAGACATAAACTTACTATTGAAGCGTGCCGCGCAGGTGCTACCAACACCGGCGCTGCACTAACCTTGAGCTAGCCAAAACTAGACCAAGGCTAAGTACAGTTTATCATATTTATCACCTGTGACAATTGCAGGTGACATGTGTGGGCTGTGCTGGGAATTTATTGTATTTCTTCGAAATTCTCGTGTAGCGTGTGCGGTATGCTTCCTTTATCAAGGAGCCACCAATGGAAACGCATATCCAAAGACCGAAAGCGCGTATTTTATTAATTGATGACAACCCCATCAGTATAGAACTTATACTTGATTTATCCCCACACATAAGCTTTCAAATAACACTTATAGATAATCTGGAGAAGTTAGGTCAATTAAGATTGACTAAACCATACGATTTAATACTTATAAATCAAGCCACCTTGCTTCAAAATAAATACAATAAAATTTTTGAACAAGATAAGAATGTAATTTGTTATACAACTGTTGCCCTGCTTAATGACTATATGAGGGCATCATCTAAAACCGGTAAGGATACCTTGGACAAAAGCTGGGTACTAAGATCTGACTTGTATAAATTGATGAAACAATTTATTTGAGGTATTGCTCTTAATACTCTGATCGTTAAACCGAAACTTATTTAGAACAGTACCTAACGACTTCTTAAATCTTTTCTATGACGGAGAGGTAGGGGCAGAAAGTTGTGGAATTTTTAAAGTATAAAAAAATGACGTAGCCTTGATTCCGCTATCGCTCTGAGTGATCCTCTCATAATTTTAATCTCGTAAAAAGATGTAAATAAACAGGATG
>NZ_KB892393.1 GCF_000373765.1 Legionella shakespearei DSM 23087
TCCCGTATTACGGCTGGCGCCTAATACGGGCTACAAATTGGCACCATGCCACATTCAGGAGATCCTTCGCGCAAAAAGACGCGCTCAGGACGACGGGGCTCGGGTGGGCTGCATTACATCTATACATTATCACTCCATTTTTTTAGCTTTTTATGAGATAATGAACAATCTGCGGTTAGTTTTTGCACTTTAAATGATGCGGTGTATTTTTTATGAAGGCTAAAGTTATTATTGGTATGTCTGGCGGAGTGGATTCATCCGTTGCTGCCTGGTTGCTTAAAGAACAAGGCTATCAGGTTGAAGGTTTGTTCATGAAAAACTGGGAACAGGATGATGTGGATGGGTTTTGCCCCGCCGCCCAGGATCTTGCGGATGCCCAGGCAGTTTGTAATCAGTTACACATTCCTTTGCACAGCGTTAATTTTTCAGAACAATATTGGGATAGAGTCTTTGCCCACTTCCTCAGTGAATATGAAAAAGGCCGTACTCCTAATCCTGATGTGCTCTGTAATAAGGAAATTAAATTTAATGCCTTTTTAAATCATGCTTTAGAACTTGGAGCAGATTATATTGCTACAGGACATTATGCTAAAAACAAGATTGAAGGCAATGTGGGTCGTCTTTATAAAGCCAAAGACCGAGATAAAGATCAAACCTATTTTTTACATGCTGTAGAACCTGCCGCATTAGGTAAAACACTGTTCCCCATCGGTGATTACACAAAACCACAGATACGAGAGTTTGCCAGAGATTTGGGATTGGTTACCCAAGCCAAGAAAGACTCAACCGGCATTTGTTTTATTGGTGAAAAACGTTTCAAATCCTTTTTAAAGGAGTTCATTCTTGCCAAACCCGGAGATATTAAAAATACATCAGGTGAAATCATCGGCAAACATGATGGATTAATGTTTTACACCATCGGACAGCGTCAGGGATTAGGTATAGGTGGTTTACAAAACTCCTCTGACGAACCCTGGTATGTAGTAGATAAAGAGGTAGCAACCAATACTCTGGTTATAGCACAGGGAAGCCAGCATCCCATGTTGTATGCCCAGGGATTAATTTGTGGTCCAATACATTGGCTGGCTGATTGCCAGGATAATTTGCCTCTGACGTGTTATGCAAAAACACGTTACAGGCAAATGGAACAAGGCTGTATGATTTCGCCTGAAGATAAAAATCAGCATTATGTTATGTTCTCAAGCCCCCAAAGAGCAGTGACTCCAGGGCAATATGTGGTTTTTTATGATAAAAACCAATGTATAGGTGGCGCAACAATAGAACATATAATCAGATAATTGTTATACTATAAGAATAAAGTAAGTAAATATAACCCGGAGTTTAAAATGGCTGCAGTTGATATACTACCAACTACCAATGACATTTATTTTTCTGTAAGTGCTGCAGATAAAGTATCTGAGCTGATCAAAGAAGAAGATAATTTAAATCTGAATTTACGTGTATCCATCACCGGCGGTGGTTGTTCCGGATTTCAGTATGGTTTTAGCTTTGATGAAGAGATTAATGAAGATGACACTATAATTGAACAAAAGTGTTCCGATGGCAGTTCTACAGTCAAGTTACTGGTTGACTCCATGAGTTATCAATATCTTCATGATGCAGAAATAGATTACATCCAGGGAATACAAGGTGAACAATTTGTTATTCGTAACCCCAATGCCAAAACAACCTGTGGTTGTGGCTCTTCGTTTAGTATGGATGATGAGGATGATTTATAATGTGAATCAAATGAAGCCTGTAAAATGATATCGTTTCTTGCATGTGATTTCTTTTTATAAAAACACAACGGCCTGTTACCAGGCCGTTGTGTTTTTTCTACGGACTTCTGCGGGATAGAGAGTTAGTAAGGTTTAATAATCACTTTTGTTCCAACTCTAATAAAATTCTTACTCAACCAATTGGCATCGCCTGGTGTTACCCGGACGCAACCATGACTGGCATTGTAGTTTGGAACATCATAGGAACCGTGTATTGCATAATATTTACTGAAAAACATGCAATAAGGCATTGGAGCACCGCCCCTGCCTAATGGATAGCGGCTTGAACGACAGCCAGGCCCACCTTTACTGATTATTCTATAGACACCAGAGGGGGTTTTGCATCCTCTACGGACATCAGCACAATAGTGCTTCCCTCCTGAACCTCTTCCGGTACGAACTACTTTGCCATGCTCATTTATCGCTTTCCAGGACAAAGTATTGGGGTTGAAAATAAAGGTATTCCCCGCGGCATAGCCTGTATTAAAAAAGAAAGTGACCAATGAAATAAACAAAAGACGGACGACAAAATTAAAGCGAAAGTTGGACTTTTCCATAATTTTTCCTATTTCATTTCCATTACATTCATAGTCTAGACCAAAAAATGAACAAAGCAAAAAGTGGGTGATGAAATAGGAGCAGATTCGCTACGGGATTAGCTCATTGCTACTTCGATCCCGTATTACGGCTGACGCCTAATACGGGCTACGCACTGTGCTATTCCGGAGCAATTTCACCCCAATCCACGTCGTCCTGAGCGCGTCTTTTTGCGCGAAGGATCTCCTGAAAGTGGCATGGTGCCAATATTTGGAGATCCTTCGCGCAAAAAGACGCGCTCAGGACGACGTAAATCGGGTAATGGCAAGACGTACTACGGCATTTGGTTGAAAAGTCCATATCAAATTGCCCATTTATTCATCAGTTTCAAAACATTATGATTTTTTTAGAGGCAAATTAAATATTTATGTCCTACTATAATAATTGAGAACTCAAAAAAAGGATAACTCATCATGTCAAGGAAATTGCTTATTGCAACTATTGTTTTTGGTAGTACGTGTATTCCTTTTGCAGCAAATGCTGAAGCTGCTGCTAATAATCCTGCTGAAATGCCAAAGGATAGTTGGCTGAGCTCAATGACTCCTTTATTGCCTGAATTAATATGCAAAGGATTCATTCAGGATGCAGACTTGAAAAAGCGATTTGATGAAATAAAAATGACCTATGAGCAATGTGTTACTTTAATTCCTGAAAGTACCACAAAATGTCAAAATGAACTTTATGCCAATATTCCAGCAACGATTAATGCTGAAAGTGCAGCAACCTGGGGTAGATCCCTTGGCGAATGTATTGGTCGTGATTTTGCCGAAAAATATCTGGTTCCCAAGCAGTAATCAAACTCTTGGCATGAATTTTTATCTGTACAAACGTAATCCTTTGTAACCCGTATTAACGAAGCGCGTGATACGGGCTACAAATTCTGAAACCCGCATAGTACAATTATTTGAATATCCTCCCCACGATATTGCTTTATTTTAAGGCAGAAAACTCAAGCTTGCTCCTTACCATCATTAATTAAAGAAAACCGAGCCGCGACCGTGAGGAAGCGGAACAGTTACACTGACACGTACTTGATTTCCTGCACCTTACACATAGTTCTGGTTATACTGAGCTCTGTACCTCAACAAAATTTCCGCTCCTTTACAGTCGCGGCTCGGATTTGCTCTTATGAATCATTTTCGTGGAAATCCTTCGGCTCAGGATAACATGCTATGAATCTACGCTTCTTCTTTCCAATAATTAACGCCCGACTTTTTCTCAAGAAAGGCCACAAAACTTTGGTGTTGGTTTAATTCTTCTTCATCAGGTCTTAAAATTACCGGATTAGCTAAATGCAGTGCTGCAATTTCTTTGACGGTTATATTGTCTTTATTCGTAACAGTTTCAACTTCTGAAAACAGACTCGCCTGACCGCCAGTCATTGCCAAATAGACAAAGGCCAGAATTTCGGCGTCAAGAAGAGCGCCGTGTAACTGTCTGTTGGAATTGTCTATATCATAGCGCTTACATAAAGCATCCAGGCTATTACGTTGCCCTGGATGCTTGTCTCTGGCCATAACCAGGGTATCAAGAATATCACAATATTCTTCCAGCTTTTTCTGCCATTTGACGTGTTTTAATTCTGAATTAAGAAAGCCCACATCGAAGGGAGCATTATGGATGATTAATTCAGCACCACCAACAAATTGTAAAAACTCGGAAACAACATCAGCAAATAGTGGCTTATCTTTTAAAAATTCGGTACTGATGCCATGAACACGAAAAGCACCCTCATCGACTTCGCGCTGGGGATTAAGATAAACATGATAATGGTTGCCAGTTAACTTTCGGTCAATTAACTCAACACAGCCAATTTCAATAACCCTATGGCCTTGTTCGGGTCCAATACCCGTAGTTTCAGTATCTAATATAATTTGTCGCATAAATAAACCTGTATTATTCTATCATAACTCTGCTATACCCTGATTGGCCAAAGCATCAACCAAATCATTTTCAGCGTGCCCTGAGTGTCCTTTAACCCAATGCCAGCGAATTTGATGATTTGATGCCAGTTGGTCTAGTAACATCCACAGATCAGCATTTTTTACGGGTTCTTTTTTAGAGTTACGCCACCCATTTTTTTTCCAGCCTTTTAGCCAATCCATCATGCCCTGGCGCAAATATTGGGAGTCCGTATACAAATCTACTTCACAGGAGCGCTTGAGAGACTCTAGCCCCTTAATTGCCGCCATTAACTCCATTCTGTTATTCGTGGTATGCGATTCGCCGCCATGTAAGGTTTTTTCTGTGCCATTATAACGGAGCAAGACCCCCCAACCACCTGGTCCGGGGTTACCTTTACATGCTCCATCGGTGTAAATTTCAACTGTCATAAGAATAAATCGGTACAAAGTTCAACTTCAGGATCCATAGCATAACCGGAAAAGTCTGTTACGCCACCACGTTTTAACGCATCTTCATCAATAAAGAAATTACCGGTAACTTCCCTTGAGGGTTGATTGATAATCCAATGCGCTGCATCAGCCATTATTTGCGCTTTTCTGCTCGCCATGTACATTTCCCGGGGAAAATGGACTCTGATGGCATCAGTTGCAATAGTTGTTCGCGGCCATAAAGAGTTCACCGCAATCCCTGCTTCTTTAAATTCCTGTGCCAAACCTAAAGTACACATACTCATTCCGTATTTACTCATAGTGTATGCCAGATGAGGGGCAAACCAGTTTTTATCCATGTTCAGAGGTGGGGATAAGGTTAAAATATGAGGGTTGTCACTGTGCAACAGATGAGGAATTGCCGCTTGAGAGCAGGCAAAGGTAGCACGTGCATTCACTTCCTGCATCAAATCATAACGTTTCATAGGTGTATGAAGCGTATCTGTCAGATTAATTGCACTTGCATTATTAACCAGCACATCAAGCCGTCCAAAGGTTTCAATGGTCTGTGCCATGGCATTTTGAATTTGCGTCTCATCGCGCACATCAACCATTAAGGGAAGTGCTTTGCCACCTAAATTTTCAATTTCTTTCGCAACAGAGTAAATAGTTCCTTCCAGCTTTGGGTGTGGCTCGGCCGTTTTTGCAGCGATGACGATACTTGCTTTTTCAGCCGCAAATTTCAGGGCAATTTCACGCCCTATTCCCCGGCTCCCGCCAGTGATAAATAATACTTTAGTCATTTGCTCTCCTTTTGTATTGCGACAGGCACTCTGTTATTTCCTGATTTTTATTCCACCTATTTTTGATAAAAACAGGTGCATTAGTTTTCCGTATGGTGGGTAAAGCCAGGTTACAGATGATAATCGCTTTTGTACCATTACTGGTTTTAATTTTGAGAAAGTATCAAATCCTTCCTGGCCATGATATTGCCCCATGCCACTATAACCAACGCCACCAAAGGGTAAATCATCAATAGCTATATGCATCACCGTTTCATTTACAGTAAAGGCACCCGATAAAGTTCTGCTCTGTATAAAACGCTTTTCAGCCCGGTCTTCTCCAAAATAATACAAAGCCAGTGGATTGGGTCTTGAATTAATGTATTCGACAGCTTCAACCAAGGTTTTATAGGTTAGCACAGGCAAAATTGGCCCAAATAACTCTTCCTGCATTACCCTCATGTCATCCGTCACCGCAAACAGCAGATAAACCGGCAATTTTCTATTATCAGCCTCTTCTACACCATACTGGACAACTCGTGCGCCCTTATTGCGAGCATCCTGAACCATCTCAAGCAATCGTTCTCTGTGGGCAGGGGAAATAATGCTGGAATAATTATCGTTATTCATCAATTGCGGATAAAAAGTTTCAATAAAAGATTTAAACTCGGATTCAATCTTATTACCCCATCCCTCAGGAATTAATAAATAATCAGGGGCGATACACGTCTGTGCCGCATTCAGTAATTTACCCATGAATAGACGTTTGAAGTAATTGCTATTCATTGAAGAAGTTAATATTGCTGGTGATTTACCACCCAGCTCCAAAGTAACCGGAGTCAGATTCTCACTAGCTGCTTTCATGACCAACTTTCCAACAGCTGTAGATCCGGTAAACATAAGGTGCGCAAAAGGCAGAGCAGCGAATTGTTTTGAAACGTCTACATCACCATTAATAACGCAAATAAAACGCTCTAATCCCAGCGATTGGATGAATTTCTGTAATGCCAGGCCTGTATTGGTGGATAGTTCGGACATTTTAATCATGACTCGGTTGCCCGCAGCCAAAGCATAAATTGCAGGAACCAGGGCCAGATAAACAGGATAGTTCCATGGAACCATATTGCCAACAACCCCTAAAGGCTGTGGCATGACATAAGCGCTGGCTGGAAAGAATAACCAGGATACACTTCTACGTCTCCTTTTCATCCATTTTTTTGTATTTTTCAGGCAAAATCCAATTGCTTTTATCGTAGGAAAAATTTCCAGGAATAAAGTTTCATCTACTGAACGATGGGAAAAATCCTCGTTGATTGCTTCTGCAAGGTCGTAAGCTCGAGTTTGGAGCCCCTTTTTCAGAGTCTGCAAGACCTTTTTCCTGTCGCTCAAGGAAGGACAAGGATTTATTTGATATTCAATTTGCAATGCCTTAAATGGTGAATTCAGCTCCATAATCAAATCCTTATGCGGTTATCTCTTTTTCTATCTTAGACAGAGAAAATTCCTCGGCTAAAATTCCTTTTTTAACTATAGCTATGTCTGGTGCAAAATATCTGTCCTTGTCATAGGGTAAAACTTTATCCCTTAATTTGCTATAAATGGCATGTAACTTTGGTGATGTTCGCAGGGGCTGATGAAATTCCAGACCCTGGCAGGCTGCCAATAATTCAATCGCCAGGATGGTCGCTGTGTTGTCTATCATTTCATGTAAACGCCGCGCCGCATTGGTTGCCATAGAAACATGATCTTCCTGATTTGCAGAAGTAGGAAGGCTGTCTACAGAATGAGGATGAGACAGAGCTTTATTGTCGCTGGCACAAGAAGCAGCCGTTACATGGGCAATCATAAAGCCCGAATTCAAACCACCTTCTTTAACCAGAAATGCAGGCAAACCACTAAAATTCTTATCGATGAGTAAAGCAATTCGTCGCTCTGCATTGGCTCCCATTTCAGCAATCGCCAAAGCCAGATTATCTGCGGCCATGGCAATAATCTCGCCATGGAAATTTCCGCCCGATAAAATATCGCCATCCTCAGCAAAAACCAGGGGATTATCAGAAACAGCATTGGCCTCGACCTCAAGCGTTTGAGCTACAAATTGCATCTGGTGAAAAACAGCTCCCATAATTTGTGGCTGGCAGCGCAAAGCATAGGGATCCTGAACCCGGGTGCACTCACGGTGAGATTCTCTGATATCACTCTCAGCCAGCAATTCCCGGTACATTGCCGCAACCTGGGTTTGCGCGTCATGGCCGCGTGCGTGATGGATACGATGGTCAAAGGGTACATCGCTTCCGCGAGCTGCATCCACAGATAAAGATCCTGCGATAACAGCCGTCTCAAATAAATGTTCCGTAGTAAATAAAGCAGTTAACGCTAAAGCGGCTGAAACTTGTAATCCATTCAGAAGAGCAAGACCTTCTTTGGCTTCCAGTTCTACTGGCGACAAACCGGCGATAGTCAAGCCTTCATCAGCACTGATAAGTTTGCCCTGGTAACGTACCTCTCCTACCCCAAGGAGTGGTAAAGACATATGGGCTAGTGGCACCAAATCGCCAGAAGCTCCCACAGAGCCTTTGCACGGGATGCAGGGATAAACTCTGTGATTGTACAGTGCAATTAAAGCGTCAATTAATTCGAGCCTTACTCCTGAATAACCTTGAGCCAAATTATTAATTTTAAGCAATAATATTAATGCAACCACTTCATCTGAAAGCAAATCACCAGTGCCACAGGCATGAGAAAGAACAATGTTTCGCTGCAATTGCTGCAAATGCTCCGCTGAAATGGTTTGATTGGCCAGAGAGCCAAAACCGGTATTAATACCGTAAACCGTCCTTTTCTCCTGAATCACTTTCTTTACGGTCTGATGCGATGCATCAATCAAGGCAAAAGCATCATCTGAAAGTTTCAAAGGGAGTTGGCTCTTTAAAGCATATTTGATTGATTGCAGGGTCAATTGACCTGGTTCAAGTATAAAATACTCAGACATTTGTTTGCTCCTCTCCTGATTCCATTGGCAACCAAAGTGAATTCTCGGCAGCACATTGCCGAGCCAAGGCATATCCTGCGTCAGCATGACGCATTACACCTGTTGCAGGATCATTATGTAATACTCGTGATAATCGTTGTGCTGCTTTGTCAGTACCATCAGCCACAATGACTACTCCAGCGTGCTGAGAAAAGCCCATTCCAACCCCACCCCCGTGATGGATACTCACCCACGTGGCGCCGCTGGCGCAATTTAATAAGGCATTCAGTAGTGGCCAATCTGAAACCGCGTCACTGCCATCAAGCATTCCCTCCGTTTCACGGTTAGGACTGGCTACAGACCCTGAGTCCAGATGATCGCGACCAATGACTATAGGCGCTTTCACTTTGCCTTGTTTCACCATTTCATTAAAGGCCAGTGCCAGACGCGCCCTGTCTTTTAAACCTACCCAACAGATTCGTGCAGGTAAGCCCTGAAAGGCGATCTTTTCACGCGCCATATCCAGCCAGTGGTGCAGGTGTTTATCATCAGGAATAAGCTTTTTAACCATTTCATCGGTTGCATAAATGTCCTCAGGATCACCTGACAAAGCAACCCAGCGGAAAGGACCAACCCCTTCACAAAATAAAGGCCTGATGTAAGCGGGGACAAATCCTTCAAAGTCAAAGGCATTCTGTTCACCTGCTTCAAAAGCCATTTGCCTGATGTTATTGCCATAGTCAAAAACTGGAATTCCTCTCTTTTGAAATTCAAGCATAGCCTGTACCTGCACTGCCATGGATTTTTTAGCAGCTTCAACTACTTTAAGGGGAGCACTCTCTCTCATTTCTGCAGCGTGTTGCAAACTCCAGCCCAGCGGGAGGTAACCATTCAAAGGGTCGTGTGCACTGGTCTGATCTGTAACCAGCGATGGGTTTGCGCCGCGTTGAACCAACTGTGGGAAGATTTCTGCTGCATTGCCCAGAATTGCCACTGATAAAGGCTGCTTGTTTTGGCAGGACTCATCGATCCATTCTAACGCCTCATCAAGATTATCGGTATATCTATCCAGATATTTAGTGCGCAGACGCTTTTCTATACGGGTTAAATCACATTCAACAGCCAAAACGCTGGCTCCAGCCATGGTTCCCGCTAAAGTTTGGGCGCCGCCCATACCGCCTAAACCTCCGGTTAAAATCCAGCGTCCAGACAAATCACCGTTATAATGCTTTTTCGCAGCAGCAATGAAGGTTTCATAAGTACCCTGGACTATGCCTTGTGAACCAATATAAATCCAGCTCCCGGCAGTCATCTGACCGTACATCATCAAGCCTTTTTTATCCAGTTCATTGAAATGTTCCCAATTAGCCCAGCGGGGAACCAGATTTGAATTGGCAATCAAAACTCTTGGTGCGTCTTCATGAGTGGTAAAAACCCCTACCGGTTTTCCTGACTGGATTAGTAAAGTCTGATCCGCATCAAGGACTTTTAACACGTCAACGATTTTATCAAAACACTGCCAGTTTCTTGCCGCTTTGCCCAGACCACCATAAACAATCAGTGCATCGGGATCTTCAGCAACATCAGGGTTTAAATTATTACAAAGCATACGTAAAGCAGCTTCGGTCAACCAGCTTTTGGCTTGTTTTTCCGTTCCTGTATTTGCAGTAATAATGCGCTTACTCTTGTTATTATTCATCAGGAATGCTCCATGGCTAACAAATTTGGAAACATGATACACGAGAGCTGTTTCTGCGGGAATGATTATGGCCTGTGCTGGCTAATAAAAATTTAATGCATAATAAATGGGCAACGTGATATACTTAACGTAATTTGCCCCATTAACTTTCAATAAAGTGTAAAAAAACATGGATAAACATCCTAAGTCCTTGAGTATATTTTTCGCCACTGAAATGTGGGAGCGATACGGTTTTTATGTTGTTCAATCCCTATTAGCCCTTTATCTGGCCAAACATTTTGAATGGCCTGACAAGCAAATCTATGCATTGGTTGGTTCTTTTACAGCACTCACTTACCTTTCACCTCTTGTAGGTGGGTTGGTGGCAGATAAGCTCATTGGCCAGAAGCGCGCCATACTTTCTGGTGCTGTGGTCTTATTTATCAGCTATTGTTTTGTCGCATTACTGGATGGTACGTATGCATTAACTGCTGCATTGGCAGGTATAGCAGTAGGCACGGGTTTATTAAAACCTAATATCTCATCTCTATTGGGTAATGAGTATCTTACGGGATCCGCTCGCAGAGAAAGTGGCTTTACTATTTTTTACATGGGGATTACTTCGGGTATTATTTTAGGTACCACTGTACCCAGTATTTTGGGTTCTCATTTTGGCTGGGCAATATCATTCGCCAGTGCCGCAGTCGGAATGATTGTTGCATTTCTGGTCTTTTCTTATGGAATTGTCCAATTCAAAATAAAAGACTATAACCCCTTTGTTTTTCAATTTAAAAAAGTCGCTCTGGCCTTCGCCATGATTGCTTTTCTCTGGTTACTGTCCTTTTATATTCTTAATTCTCCAGGATTAGCCAACCTGATGTTCGGACTTGTAGTTCTTTTTTCAACCAGCTACATTCTCTATGCGGTTAATAAGGAAAACGCAAATCAGGCACGTCAAACGCTGGTTATTGGATTATTGTGCATTATCTCGGTAATGTTCTGGTCCTTTTACTTTCAAATGTTTATGTCGATAACGCTGTTTATTTCGAGAGTGGTGCAACCCGTATTCTACGGAATACAGTTTCCGCCCCCTTATTACATTACCATTCAAAGTATAGGAATGTTGATCATTGGCGTTATTCTGGCACGCAGAAGCTACCAACTCAATTTGGTTGAGCGCGGTCTAAGCACCGGAAAAAAATTCCTTTTATCCATGATATGCATGACGATTGCCTATGCAATTATCGCGTTTGTCAGCAGCTTTATTGATAAATCCCTTTTGCTTTCACCTTTGCTTATCATTCCTGCCTTCCTGATGATTTCATTGGCTGAACTCCTGTTGTCACCTGTAGGTTTGGCGGCAATCACTGTTCTTGCAGATAAAGACAAAGTCAGTACGATGATGGGAATATTTTTCGTTTCATTGGGTATAGGCGGATTTCTTGCCGGTAAATTGGCGGGATTAACCGCTATTCCTGAGGGTGAAACCAATATTGTGGCCTTAAAAACCCTTTATGCTACTGCTTTTACTCAACAATTAGGTATTCTCTTTATCGCCACTTTATGCTGTCTTGTTCTTTTTGCAGTAATTAAATTTTTATTGACTACGATTCCAAAGGCCGAAGAATAATATGCTTAGGCCTTTTTATATAAACCATTTGCTGATATCATTCGGCGCTTTTTGATAGAAGATTACGATACTCATGCCAGATACAAATCCAATGCTAGACAAGCTGTTAAAATCCCTCGATGATTCGCAGGCAATTGACTTGAAAGTTATTGATGTCCATAAGCAAACGACAATCACTGACTTCATGATCATAGCCTCAGGCCGTGCTTCACGTCACGTAAAAGCCATAGCACAGAAACTCATGGAAGACATGAAGTC
This sequence comes from Legionella shakespearei DSM 23087, assembly GCF_000373765.1. GTDB lineage: Bacteria > Pseudomonadota > Gammaproteobacteria > Legionellales > Legionellaceae > Legionella > Legionella shakespearei. The sequence goes on from NZ_KB892393.1 coordinate 12,028, forward strand.
TGCTGGCCTTGCTTCAATAAGTTCTACAGGCCTTGAAACAGGTGACTGGGCGCTTATTGATTTTGGCGATTTCATCGTCCACATCATGCTTCCTGAAAGCAGACAATTTTATAATCTGGAAGGATTGTGGGAAGAACACCTTTCTTCTTGATGAATTATGCTAAAAATTACACTCATTACTCTTGGTAATAAAATGCCCGACTGGGTTGTTCAGGGTTCGAACGATTATGCCAAGAGATTTAATGACGGCATCCAATTGAAAATAATTGAGATCCCGCTGATAAAACGTAGCAAATCATCCGATCTTAGCCGCATCATGGAAAAGGAATCCTCACTGATCAAAGAAGCCCTTCCTAACGGTGCAAGGCTTATTGCGCTGGAGATAGAAGGAAAGACCTTCAGCAGTGAACAGCTAGCAGTCAAAATCACCCAGTTGCAACAAATTTCAAGCCATCTGTGTTTTCTGATTGGCGGCCCCGAAGGCTTATCAAACGATGTACTACAACTCTGTGATGAACGCTGGTCATTATCCAAACTAACGCTTCCCCATCCTTTAGTGCGTATTATTTTATTAGAAACCTTATACAGGGCTTGGTCGATTATTAATAATCATCCGTATCATAAGTAAAAATAACTTATGTACCTTAGCCTTTCTTAAGCATCTAATCGGTTAGTAATAGGCCACCCCTACCGTCACTGCCATTAAGCTAAACTAACATGAGTTTCGGATAAGAAAGTTGTTTGAGCCAGTGTTTACCTCGAAGCCTTAGCACCATGCCAAGGCTTCGAGACAGCGCTATCGCGCTTCCTCAGCCCGAACGGCATCGAAGTAACGACAAGATCAAACAAGCTTCTTATCCGAAACTCACGTTAACTTAATGGTAGTGCCCCCTGCCTATTACATCGGCTAACGCTCACGTTTTAAGAATGCTTTGATTATATCCGGCTTACGATTTAGACCAAATTTAAATTTAATGTTATTAATGTGATTTTCAATGGTTCTCGGAGAAAGACCGAATTTTATTGCTACTTCCTTGGCAGTGTACCCAGATGAAAGCAGATGCAGACAGTCCATTTCGCGCTTTGTAAATTTAATCGACTTGCCCAGGTAATGGATAATCTGAGATTGGTTTTTTATCGTTGAGAGGTCAGGCTGAGAATCATTTAATTTTATCGAATCGCTGCTCCCTAATCTTAGCTGCATGTTTTCAGGTAAAATTATTTTATTACACTCGCCTTGAGTGATAAGTTTGTTAGCTTTGTTTTTGAAGTCAAATGAGAATTGCTCCAATATATCTATTTGATTTAGATAGAAATTTATAATTTTATGTTATAAAGAGATGAACTAAATATAAAATAGTCTATATAATTTTTATTGCCTTTTATAAGAAAAATAAAATTATCTAACCCAAAAAGATTTTTATAGTCCTTCAGTGCATGACTATAGACTTCATCATGAGCCTCCATTGCCAAATGATAATGATATTTCTCTTGCTCTAATTCATCATGTCTATAGGGAAAATTTGGAGCAACTTTATAACCGCACTTGAAATGGTGCTGATACAAGTTTTTATTGCTAATTAAAACAGATATTGATCCATCAATAAAATAACGAATTACGTCTACTCCCCATCTACAGCGTACGTAGGATATCCATAGACACAACTTCATTTCAGTAATTGTTAATTATTTATTTTGCTCAAGCCAACGGCGTAATTCTTCGTTAGTTTTGTCATGTACCGAGAGTATCTGTTCGTAAAGGGGTTCAAGCAATGTTCGATGTCCCGCTTTATAATATCGTTCCAAGTATTGGCAGGCAAAGCGCATTTTTTGAGCTCCGAGATAAGCCAGACCGCCTTTTATTTTATGTGCAATTTTTTCGACTTGCTCCCAATTATGACTTGAATATTCCTGTCTTAACTGGATAAAGTCTTGTTGCATAGACTCAGAAAGGTAACTTTCCACCAGTGTCATCAGAAATTGCTTGTCGGGGATTTGTTTCAAAGCGAGTTCTTCATCAAACAAGGGAAATGGTTCAAGAATAAAAAGTTCCTCTTCTGTGTCTGGTAAATCAGCCCCTAGTGCCACTTTGCCAGGACTGTTTCTGGTTGTGGTTTCTTCTATTATTTTTTGTATATGATCATGCAGCGTGTCAATTGGAGTTGGTTTACTTAAGACTTCATCCATTCCACTCTTGGTACATTCTTCAAGAGCAGCTTCTCTGGCGTGTCCAGTGAGTCCAATAATGGGTAATCTCGGCTTTCCAAGTTGCTGTTCCTGTTTGCGAATTCGTTGACTTAATTCATTTCCAGAAATACCGGACAAGCCAATATCGGTAATCATTAAATCAAAATTTTGACTGTGCAATAATGCCCATGCTTCCTCTCCCGTTGTAGCTGATGCAAAAGTGTAATTCTTTTGCGATAAGAGAATGCCTAAGGTTTTTAATGCAATTATATTGTCTTCAACCAATAGAAGATGAAAGGCTTTGCCAGTTGCAGCGGATGGAATATCAGATGGGTGATGTTTCCCTTCGTCTCTTGATGCTATAGGGCACACCAAATCAAAATGAAAAGTACTCCCAACTCCCTCCTTACTCATTAAGGTAATCTGACCACCTAACAGTTCCACGTAGGATTGTGCAATATGAAGTCCTAATCCGAATCCTTTGGAAATACTCTTGTATGATGGGTTTACTTTAAAAAATCGACTAAATACTTGTGATTGAACCGATTCCGGGATACCGATACCGGTGTCGGATACACTAAATTTTAGATGCGCCTGTTTCTCATCACAATGTAACGCTTCAATTTTTAAAGTGATACGACCAGATTGAGTAAATTTAATCGCATTACCCATTAAATTTAATAAAATGCGATGGATTTTATTGCGATCACTTTTAATATAACGAGGGACGTCAGGTGTAATATCTACTTTAAGTTCCAATTGTTTTAATATGGCCGCAGGTGATTCCAGGCGAATTAAATCATTAATGCATTGGTGTATATCGAAGCTTTCTGTCTTAACACCGGTTTCTCGAGGGCTTTCTACACGAATATCTTCCAAAATTTCATTAAGCATATGTAATAATTCTTCACCACTATCATGCAGCATATGTGCTTTTTCTCTGTCCTGAGCATTTTGCAGCGTTTTTTCCAAAATTTCTGATAATCCAATAACTCCTGTTAGTGGTGTTCGGATATCGTGACTCATATTGGCGATAAATTCCGTTTTTGCCTGATTTGCTGCCTCAGCCAGTTCTTTAGCTTTTTGCAATGCCTTTTCGACAGATTTCATTTGAGTAATATCTATTGTATTTCCAATAATCCCAATAAGTTTTCGATGTTCATCATATAAAGGCCTTTTTGTCGAATGGAGAAAAACCTCTTGACCGTCTGATAATTGAGCTTTTTCTTCAACTATTATTTCCTTTTGATTATTAATGACGCTTAAATCATTAATCCTGTAGCTGTCTGCAGCAGCTTTGCTAAACAATTCATAATCCGTTTTTCCAACTACCTCTTGTTCCTTTGGTGTTTTTATGACGCCCATTCTAGTCAAGCTCTCTAAACAATGCGTATTCAACCCCAGCCACACTCCATCCTTATCTTTCCAATAAACATCACTGGGGAAATTATCAAGAATACTTTTTAATTGAAAAATCATCTCAGACTGAGCCTTAATAATTTTTTCCAATTCTGAAACATCATGTTTGGAGTCCTTGTTGCCACGCATTTCGTTCATGCCTTGTTTTTTGATTCTGACTATAATTAGATTATAGAGCTATTTCCTGTCATTTTGTAAACGACAAAAAATACCACATGAGAGGGATCACATGTTAACGCCAGATGGACAATCAGCCAGAAAAATAGAAAAGGTTATGCTTCTTTCTTTATGGGCCAATGAACTGAATGAACGTTTCACTCCTAAAGATAAAAAAATGATTTTTGCAGGGTTGGGAAGGCCGACCTACCCTATCAATCAACGAACTATAAAGTCTTATTTAAATTATTGGCAGCGTTTAAATGATATATCCACTCAATGGCACTCTAATCCTGAGGCGGTATTAGATAATCCTGCTATAGACTATGGTGATCCGCGGGGAGACAAAGAACCACGAAAAATTATGGCGGAAAGAATGTCTCAATGGTATGAGACTGAAATAAAACCCGAGCATATTCTATTCACAGTTGGAGGAATCGGCGGACTCAGAGCAATTTTTGATACCTTCAATAGTCATTTTGAGGACATTCCCGGTTACAGAATCATCACGCCATTTCCTCACTACAGTGTGTATTCGAACGATCCTATGCATCAACTTCATCCTGTTCATGTCATGAATAATCCCGGATACAAACTAACTGCTCAATCAATGCGAGAAAGCATAGAGCAAGCTTATGAATTGGCCGAAGAAGACAAAGGTTACCCTCAAGCCATATTATTGTGTAACCCTTCCAATCCACTGGGAAATACGATTGATGAGGAAGAATTAGTTAAAATTGCTGCTTTACTGAGAGAATATCCCGATCTCTATCTTATTTTTGATGAGGCTTATTCCGAATTGTCTTTTAAGCCCATACCTTCATTTTTAAAAATCGCACCAGATTTACAAAAGAGAGTCATTATATTGCGCTCGGCAACTAAAGCTTTATCTGCAGCGGGTGAACGTATGGCTATTCTTTTAGTCTTTGATCCTGAAATGATGAATGAATTATTAAATAAAAATATTAATTACTTCATTCATGTTCCCCGTTCAGCACAAATCGCTTATGCAGAAACAATGGCTTCTTTTGATCATCACGAACAAAGCAGATTATCAACTTATTATGAAAAAAAGGTACTTTATGTACTTGAGCGTTTAGAAAAAATGGGAGCCAGCATGCCCGATCCCCACTATAAAGTGGAGGCCACGTTTTATGCATTGGGAGATTTTAGTGATTTATTTGGATTGCCAATGCCAAAAGAAGCACTCCAGGTGTTTCAAAAAACAGACACCGTGAAAACCGATGAGGACATGGCTTATTACTTATTGTTTAACGATGCCCTCATGATTGCACCATTATCTTATTTCGGATTGGAAAGAAACAGTGGCTATATGCGGATTACATGCAGCGCTACCGATGCTGAACTAGAAGAATTAATGAATCGGTTAGAACAACGTTTAGTGATTGCAAGACAGATTAAAAAGGAGAATTTAATCCATGTTATTAATAACCATGCGTCACAAATAAAAGATCAAGATACTCATGTCTATGAATTAGTTATTACTAAAATAGCCCCTTATTTATCATCTGAGTCTAATAGCTTCAAACTAAAAGAACAGATCAAATCTTTGACAGAAATGAGAGACTTTGTTGAGGATTGTATTAAGATTATGAAATAAACTAGTTTTATATAGCACTGTCCTGAATGGCACTTACTCAGGGGGTTTTCTATTCGTAGCCCGGTCTGCTTGCAGCCGGGAACTGACAATAGTTACAAAGCCTGAATTTTAACCAAGTCTCCATTCCCAGCTGCAAGCAGCTGACTCTTGATCACATCTTTGCCATTACCCGATCTACGTCGTCCTGAGCGCGTCTTTTGGCGCGAAGGATCTCCTGAAGCGGCATGGTGCCAATATTTGGAGATCCTTCGCGCCAAAAGACGCGCTCAGGACGACGTAGATCGGGCTGTGTAGAAGAGTTAGCTGCAAGCAAACGGGCTACAAAAGTGCCACTCAACACTGCACACGACCTCATCTTCTTTCTGACTCCAATACACCACGGAATTCTGAGATCGCACTATTAGAATGATTTGCAAGCCAATCTTCATCCAAAAAACAGGTTAAATTTTCTCTATCTATTCTTGGGTCATCCTGATGCTTGAGCCACTCATTAATAACAAAACGCTGATAAGTTGCATCAAGAGCATATACGCCATTAAGTACAGTAGTATTCAAATAGTCCGAAGCCTGTAATACAGCAGCCACCACTAAAGAACGAGTCAACTGAATGTCGTTTGCGGGTACAGACTCTCCTGTGTTATCAAAATTGACAGGAAACCCACCTCGTAACAAATGAACCGATGCGCCAAATTCAGTCTTAAATTCGATGTCATCCATAGGATCAAAAACAGTAGGCATTTGTCGATTAATCATTTGTAGGAATGACAGATACTCTTTATCCTCCGAGGAACAACTAATCAAGGTCTTGTTTCGGGTGGCTAACCTCAATTGTTCCAATTGACCTTCAGAAATATCACGACCACTGCATCCAAATATATAATCCGCAGAAGCAACAAGTGCGCTCATGTCATTTGTGAAGATAATATTTTTTGTCTTACCAATAGAGTGCTGCTGCGATGAATCAATATCATGTACGATTAATCGACATCCCAACTGCTGTAATCGATTAACTACTGCTTTGCCTATCGCCCCAAAACCAACAACACCAAAAACAAAATCATTAATATTCTCCGGTAAATAGGCATCAATTTTATTGACTACAGTCTCAGCAATCAGTGAAGACTCCAAAAATCGCTTTGCTGCACTGTTAGCTACGTCTATCACAGGAATAGGCGGAGTTCCGTGCCTTTCGCTATTGATAAATCCTGCTGTTGTTTTCTCTATTCCTATAACTTTGTAATGTTCCAGGAGCGCCAAGGGTAAATACGTGATGGCATGTCCCCCATGATCCATTACAAGGATTTGCTCTACTTGTGAATCAAGTTTCTCTACCATTTTTGCCCAGAGCCAATTGATATCCCGAATAAAGCTGTGTGAGTATTGACCCAAAGCCGTTTGCATAGAGCAAGGTTGATAGTGAACCCCTTTTTGTACCAAGGTAGAAACAACTGACTCACATTCAGAATAGCGCTTTCCTAAAATAAAAAGATTTTTAGGCTTTGCCCCCAGGTGAATTAATGCATCAACGACATTAATTGAAGTCTGCAGAGGATGATGAACATAAAAAATCGCGGTTTTACCCAATATATTTGCTTTACCTTCTTTATAGGCCCTTTCTAAAAGTGAGTCTAAAACAGGTAGTGAAATATCAGGGTATCCAACCTTACCATTAAAGTGTATAGGGTCTGCATCTTTATCCAATTCATCCTTGTTGAATACTTGCATCAATTGCACTCCAGTTATGTAGACCACTAAAAGAACCCCTATTTTAGTATATTTATTAGACATTAACAACATTTTTTAGACTTCTAATTTGCCTCCTCGGTAATTTTTTCTATAAAAACATGAAGTTGTGAATTTTTGGCCTATTGACTATTCTTAAATTAAACCAATGCCACTTCTTGCGGATTTAATGAATGAAAAAAACAGGACTCAGCGATGAGCTCAAAGAGGCTCTGCTTCAACAAATTAATGAACAAGAAAAAATTATTGAGGAGCAAAAAAATAAGATTAATCAGCTAGATACAGAAAACTTTCAGCTAAAAAATCTTATTGATAATCTCCCAGGCGATATTTATTGGAAAGACAGAGCAGGAATTTGGTCGGGTGTTAATAAAAGAGGGGCTCAAAGCCTGCAGCAAATTGGATTTATTCGTGACCGCTCTGATGTAATTGGCAAATCAGATTATCAATTATTTAGCAAAGAAACAGCCGACGAATACAGAAAGAATGATTTAGAGGTCATGAAATTAAAAACGGAAATGACACATGAAGAAATAAACCAATTACCTAATGGAGAAAAAATAATACAACTTTCTACAAAAAGACCTTTGTGGGATAAAGAAGGAAATATAGTCGGTGTTGTAGGAAATACCATTGATATTTCTTATTTAAAGAAAATTGAAGCAGAGTTAAACTCTGCGATTGCTAAAGCAGAAGCTGCAAGTCAAGCCAAAACAGAGTTTCTGGAGAACATGCGACACGACATACGTACCCCATTAACGGGTATAGTTGGTTTTGCGGATTTACTCAAAATGGAGTCAGATAATCCTCACATTAAAGAATATTCAGAAAATCTTGTAGCATCAAGCCATGCACTATTAAATCTGTTAGATGAAGTACTTGAAGCGATTCGAGTAGGCTCGGGAGAAATCCCCAAATTAAAGAAAAAATTCTGTTTTGAACAGACCTTAAATCAAGTGATTGAGCTGAATCGTGCACGAGCTTTAGAAAAAGGACTATCTTTAACCCTGCATATGGACAAATCTATACCTAAATTCGTTATAGGTGATAAAGTTCGTCTTCATAGAGTAATACTTGAGCTGGTTGCTAATGCGTTAAACTTCACTGATACCGGTTTTGTAACACTAAGCGCAGAACTTGCCAAAAAAGATGAAGGAAAACTTGTATTAAAGCTTGTCGTTGAAGACTCGGGGATTGGCATTCCCAAAGACAAACAGCAAGAAATTTACGTACAATTCAAGCGCCTTACCCCCTCTTATCAAGGTATTTACAAAGGTGCAGGCTTAGGTCTTTCGGTAGTCAAACAATTTATCGATGAGTTGGGAGGCGAGATTTATGTGGACAGTGAAGTACGACGTGGCACTACCTTTATTTGTCTCATCCCTTTACAAGAACCATTGCTTGATGATACTACAGGAATAGATGATGAAATGGATCAATCCGTTGACAGGCCGTTGGAAACAACATATGCCCAAGAAATTAAACCAAGCATTGAACCAAAACAAAGCAGCGCATTTCGTGTTTTGATCGTTGAGGATAATCAGATAGCACAAACAGTAGCGAAATCCATTCTCGCACAACTTCATTGTGATGCCGACATCGCAGACACAGGGAAAAAAGCTGTTGAACTATGGAAACATAACCAATATCAACTCATTTTAATGGATATTGGTTTGCCTGACATGGATGGTTATGAAGTGACTCATCAAATCAGACTTCAGGAATTGATCAAAAAGTCGCATTGTCCCATAATTGCTCTTACTGCTCATGCAGGGGATGAAAATAAGAAACGTTGCATTGATGCTGGAATGAATGCAGTTTTAACGAAACCGCTGACAGCAAAAAGCTGTACTGATATGCTTGAAGCGTTCATTCCAGAATATCATCAGTACCAATCCTTCAAAGCCTCCTCAGGACCTATAGAAGCCCCCTCAAAAGATGAATCTCTCTTTGACTTATCTTCTTATCCCTTACTTGATATAGAAGAAGGCATTAAAACAATGGGAACACCAGAAGTACTTGCTCAAATGCTCCAGTTTATGATTGATGAATCGCTACCTTCAGACATCCAATTAATGAAACAAGCACACGACCAAACTGACTGGGATAAAACCCAGCAACTAGCTCATAAGATAAAAGGCGGAGCTATTTACGTAGGCACTACCAAAATCAAAATGGCTTGTCAGTATTTAGAGAAATATTGGAAATCGGGACAATCTGAGTTACTCGAGCCTCTATATCAACAAATAATCACAGTTATTGATGACAGTGTTCAAGAAATTAATCGTTGGTTAAAATGCCATTAGGTGGACATTGGTTCTGTTTTCCCGGTTGCAAGCAAGCCGGGCTACGCTGAGCGCTGTTCCTCATTCATATTATTTAGGAAAGAAATCAGCGCTAATTTTAAATTTTCTTTTTAATTCAGATATATGATTTTTTCCCAAGTTTCGTTCACCATTAAGGAATTTAGAAACATTTGCTTGACCAACAAATATAGGGGCTAAATCTTTTTGATGAATATGACCAGTGGGTCGAGGATGATAACTGGCATGAACTCGAAGCCGCCTGGATGGCAGTAGGTAAGGCGCAGCGAGATGTCCCAGCTCATGTGGCTCACGAGTATTGTAGGCCGGACCGGTCATTTAACCCTTTACCTTCATTTAATGAAGAAACCCTGCCCAGAGTTCTTACTATTGATAATTACGTGACAAATTTTAAATCTTGGTACCCGCTGCCGGCTTCAACTTCTGGTGTCGGTTTTGATTTTGCATTAATTCGGCGGTGGAGGGCGGGTACGCTTGCGGCGGCGCCGGCGGCCTTGGGCGCATTGCGCGCGGAGGATGATTTGGCGGCGGTCTGCTATCTTGATGAGGTGAGAACCGCAGATCTCACGCAGTCGCGTGAATTTCTAAACTCGGCGGCAAGATCACATGGAATGCAGATGTAAGCCTCTCACTAAGGATAATTTCGGCAATATTTTTTGCCGCTGTATCCCAACCCTGTTAACTTCTTTTAATTCAATGATTGTTGCTTTGATGCCGTATGATTCAAATAAGAGCTTACAATTCGATACGCGTCATACGTATGTAAATACTCCGATGAAGAGCATCATGTTTATAGGCCAATGAAATCAGTAGCAATTGCTAAAAATGAATTTCATTTTATTTCAGCATGCCGTATCATTCAGCAGGAAGCCAGTCCCTGTCCATATCGCACACAGACTGTTTTTTTGGAATAATATGGAGTTTTATTAATGAATAAATTTTTAGCCCCTCTTTGCGCATTGCTTTTTTCGTCTTACAGTTTTGCATTTAGCTTTTCAAACCATCAGCAAGTGCCCACCGCACCTGAACCCGGGCAAATTAACAAAGACTTTTCTGGTACGTGGACAGGACCATGTCACGGAGAAGAACAAGTAACGTTCATCATTAAACAAAATGACACCCAGATTGAATTCATCGAAAATGAAGACAGTAAGTATTTATTTACCATTAACAGCTTAGAGACTCACAGTTCAACCTCTTCAGACACTCACTCTACAAAAGTTACTGATGCAATGTTATTTGATAATCTTCTATATCTGAGGTCTTATGAATTTAAGAAATCAACGATTACATTCCTTTTTAGTCTTAACGTTGCATTCACCATCGAAGACGATACCCTTACAATGATTGATGCTTTTTTGGGACCCAAATGCGTGTTCAAAAAAGCCTAAGATTTTTGCATGCAAAGCAACATTAATGTCGTATTAAAAAGGATGCCATCCACAAAAATGTGGGTGGCACCTTAAATGGAAACCATCCGTCTAGTTTATAGTCATCAAGCAAACGGGGAATAAAAAGGTGCCTATGTAATAATAATTACCTACTTCTCCTCCAGAATTACTTTATTAGGACGCAAGGCAAATCAGACCACCGTGTCGTATAAATAGTTTTGATGGTACGCATTGATCCTTGTTTACGCTCAGGACGACGAATCTGATGCTAATATAGCGGGATATGTAACAGGATTGATTGGTAAAAATATAGAATTTACGATATTATTCATCCTTTCGTATTCTCATCTATAAATTACTGTATCCGATGCGCCCGAATCAGTCGTACACAAATTATCGAGCAGACGCACATCATCAACGTTTCAGACTCAATTTACTGGTCGCAATGCTCATTATTTTGTCTTTAATCCTGATTCTGAGGTTGGCTTATTTACAAATCTCTGAATTCAAACGCTATCAGACCTTGTCGTTAAAGAATCAAATGAGTGTTATTCCTATTGCCCCTCCCCGAGGAGTTATATTGGATAGGAATGGCGTTTTGCTGGCAGAGAACATACCTGTTTATGTTTTGGAAATCATTCCTGAACACGTTAAAGACATGAAACAAACCCTGGCCAAGCTGCAAGAGCTGCTTCCATCCATTACTGATGATGATATAGAAACCTTTAATCGGGCTAAATCGCAAAGTCGTTCTTTCTTGCCTATACCCATCAAATTAAAATTAAACCAGGACGATGTCGCTACTTTTGCCATCAATCAATACCACTTTCCAGGTGTGAGCATTAAGGCACAGCTTATGCGTCATTATCCTCTCGGCGAAATGACCGCTCATGTTCTTGGTTATGTTGGAAGAATTAACATTCAAGAATTAAAACAGGTAAATCCAACCAATTATCGTGCAACTAACTTTATTGGAAAGGCGGGAGTAGAAAAATATTATGAGGATATTCTCCATGGCAAAGTAGGCTACCAAATGGTAGAAACAGACGTGAGAGGACGTACATTACGGGTAATTAACAAGTTAAATCCTCACTCTGGTGCCAAGCTTTATTTAAGTATTGACACAAGGCTTCAGGAGGCTGCTTATAAGGCGCTCGAAGGCAAACGGGGTGCTGTCGTGGTGATTAACTCCCATAACGGTGAAGTACTGGCCATGGTGAGTTCGCCAAGCTTTGACCCTAATCTGTTTGTTAGTGGTGTTAGTTCCAAGGACTATAAAATTTTATCCAATGCCTTGCAAAGGCCTCTGTTTAACCGGGCTGTTCGCGGTGTTTATCCCCCTGCATCAACGATTAAACCCTTTGTAGGTTTAGCTGGACTGGATAAAGGCTTCGTTACAACAGCCACTGAAATTTATGATTCAGGTAAATTCAAATTGCCCACTGCCAGTCACATTTACAGAGACTGGAAAAAAACAGGCCATGGACCAATGAATTTTAAACGCGCCATAACCGTGTCATGCGACATTTATTTTTATCATCTAGGCCATAAAATGGGTATTGCCAACATTGAAGACATGCTGGTTAAATTTGGCCTCGGCCAATTAACTCATGTGGATCTGCATGAAGAAGCGAATGGTGTTGTGCCCAGCGCGCGTTGGAAACGACAAACCAAAGGCGCATCCTGGTATCCTGGAGATACAGTTATATCCTCTATAGGTCAGGGATTCATGTTGGCTACTCCTTTGCAAATGGCTAATGCCACAGCATCATTGAGCCAGAAAGGTCAGCGCTTCAGGCCTCATTTACTGACAAAGACGGTTAACAGTGATAATGGAGAAGTCGAAGAATATAAACCGGTAGAAGAATATCCCGTCACCCTCAGAGATGAAGCCAATTGGGATATCGTTGCCGATGCCATGCATAGTGTACTGACCAGCAATGAAGGGACTGGTTATCGATTTGGTCGCAACCCGCCCTATCCAGTCGCCGGAAAAACCGGTACTGCACAGGTTTATAGTGGCAGACAATATGAAAAAGCACGATACGAAGACATCCCTGAAGCGCTTCGTGATAATTCATTGTTTATAGGTTTTACTCCTGTAGAAAACCCTGATATAGCCATAACTGTAGTGGTAGAAAATGACGTTGTTGCATCCACCGTTGCTCGTAAGGTGTTGGATGCGTATTATCAATTTTATCCATTAAAAGCGAAATCATGAACAGACTGCATTCAAAACCCGTATATCGTTTTACAGCCAAATCGCTTCATGTCGATCCTCCATTGCTGGCCTTATTGCTGACTTTAGTTACTTTTGGCCTGTTAATTTTATACAGTGCGTCAAATGCCAATATGGGAATGATATTCCGTCAATCTATGAGGCTGGTTATCGCTACTCTTATCATGCTGGTTCTGGCCTTTATTCCACCTCATAAATATAAAATATGGACGCCATGGATTTATGGTGCTGGCTTAGGCTTGTTGATTGCTGTAATGCTCATGGGAAAAATCGGTAAAGGAGCGCAACGATGGCTCGAACTGGGTTTGTTTCGCTTTCAACCTTCTGAAATAATGAAACTGGCCGTTCCTATGATGGCAGCGTGGTTTTTTGACCGTCAAGCCAACCCAAGCAGTATGAGATCGATGTTTATCGCTTCGCTTATTATTTTTGTGCCAGCCCTGATAATTGCCAAACAGCCCGATCTTGGGACGGGAATAATGGTAGCTGCCGCAGGTTTATGTGTAGTTTTTTTGGCGGGAATCCGTTTTAAATTTATTCTTTTACTGGTATTACTCATAGGCTTGTCCATTCCAGTGGTATGGCATGTCATGCATGATTATCAAAAGCAACGTGTTTATACTCTTATTGATCCGGAGCAGGATCCTTTAGGTTCGGGTTATCACATCATCCAGTCAAAAATTGCCATTGGTTCAGGAGGATTAATGGGTAAAGGCTGGCTGGAGGGAAGTCAATCTCATTTAAATTTCTTACCGGAACATGCCACTGACTTTATTTTTGCTGTAACTGGAGAAGAGTTTGGCTTTGCTGGTGGTTTTACAATTATAGTATTGATTGTCTTAATTTCTTTAAGGAGTTTGAGTATCGCAAGTAATGCTCAAACTACCTTTACACGATTACTTGCAGCAAGTCTGGCAATGAGTTTCTTTCTTTCGGGTTTTGTTAACATAGGGATGGTGATGGGAATAATTCCCGTAGTGGGAATCCCCCTGCCTCTGGTAAGTTACGGCGGTACGGCTATGGTAACCTTCCTTGCCAGCTTTGGTGTGTTAATGTCTATTAGTTCGCACCGGATTTTGTTTAATAGTTTGCATTAGATTTATTTTAATGTAGCGATTGGCAGGCGGGATTACGAGCGAGATATTCCCGTATTACGGCTTCGCCTAATACGGGCTACGAAGCGGTTAATCAAGTAAAGCGGCTACTGGTGCATAACTTCTTCTGTGAATAGGACATGGTCCCAATTTGATTAATGCATCCCGGTGAGCCACAGTTGGATATCCTTTATGACCCGCAAAACCATAGCCAGGATACATCACATCCATTGCCTCCATTTCTTCATCACGAAGGACTTTGGCAAGTATTGATGCGGCACTGATGGCTGGAATCAAACTGTCGCCCTGAACAATCGCTTTACAAGGAATATCAATCTCGGGAATATGAATTCCATCCACCAAAACACTCTGTGGTTTTACAGGTAAGGCCAGAATAGCTCTACGCATTGCCAACAAGGTAGCATGATGGATATTGAGTGTATCAATTTCCTCTACCTCTGCTCGACCATAAGCATAGGCATAAGCCTGTTCCTTAATCTTTAAAGAAAGCATTTTACGCTTTTTTTCAGTCAGTTTTTTAGAGTCATCAAGCCCCTCTATAGGCTCTTTGAGAATGACTGCTGCCGTAACAACTGCTCCTGCAAGCGGGCCGCGCCCTACTTCATCAACACCTGCTACCCGAATAAAATCATCTATAGCCAACACCCTGCTCCTTGTTATTATAATTTTTACGCTATCTTACAAACTCGGATAATACCTATATAAAATTGATTTATCATCCAGAAAATGCGATCATGCGTGCAAATAATTATCAAATGATACCCTTCTATGAATAAAATCCGCTGCGCAGTGATTGGTATCGGCTATCTTGGTCGATTTCATGCACAAAAATATCAACTATTACCCAATGCAGATCTGGTTGCAGTATGTGACGTGAACCCGGATACTTGTGAGAAAGTGTCACAGGAACTGAATGTCGCAGCCTATTTTGATTACCATGACCTGGTGGGTAAAGTCGATGCCGTAAGTATTGCAGCAACAACAAACAAGCATTATGAAATTGCCAAATTCTGTTTGGAGCATGGTATCCATGTTTTGATAGAGAAGCCAATCACAGAGACAGTCCTTCAGGCAGAAGAGTTAATCATGCTTGCTAAAAAGCATAATGTTAAACTGCAGGTCGGACATCTCGAACGATTTAATTCTGCACGTCTGGCTTTAGACCAATATCTTGAAACCCCTTTGTTTATTGAATCCGAGCGACTTGCGCCTTTTAATCCACGCGGAACAGATGTTAACGTGATTCTCGATTTGATGATTCATGACATAGATATCATTCAGAATATGGTTAAAAGCCCTATTACTTCTATTGAAGCTCAAGGCACGCCAATCCTTACCAAAGCCATTGATATCGCTAATGCCCGCATCACCTTTGCAAACCACTGTGTTGCAAATGTTACAGCAAGTCGCATTAGTTTTAAAACGGAACGCAAAACCAGAATTTTCCAGAATAACTCTTATATTTCAATTGATTACCACAAAAAGCAGCTTGCTGTTTTCCAAAAAGGTGATGGTGAAATGTTCCCTGGAATTCCCGATATAAAAAGAGAACATCAGGAATTTGAAAACGGAGATGCCCTGCTAGAAGAAATTAAGGCATTTTTAAGCTGTATTGAACATAACGCCACGCCGCTTGTTACAGGTGAAGAAGGACGATATGCTCTTGAAACTGCGGAGCGAATCACTTCGTTAATTAACAGTAACCTGACTGAACTCCATGCAGAAAGAATATAAACATGTAGTCATAATTGCTGGTGAAGAGTCTGGTGATATACACGCAGCGTCCCTTATAAAGCAATTAAAGTCAGCCCATCCCGATATTAAAATAAGCGGGATTGGTGGTAAGCATATGGATGCAGCGGGAGCTGAACTCATCTCTGATCTTGCTCGTTACGGGGTCACAGGGCTAACTGAAGTAGTACGCTATTTGAAAATACTTCGTGATGCCTTTCTGGCGATAAAAAAGCATTTAAACGACAGCAAGCCCGACTTACTTATTCTGGTAGATTATCCAGGATTTAACTTAAGGCTTGCAAAATACGCCAAGCAGGAATTAGGCTTAAAAATAATTTACTACATCAGCCCGCAAATCTGGGCCTGGAAGGCAAACCGTATTCATTTGATAAAGAAATGTGTTGATAGAATGGCGGTCATCCTGCCTTTCGAGAAAAACATTTATGATAAAGCAGGAGTCCCTGTCAGTTTTGTTGGCCATCCTCTGGTAGAAAAAATGGCTTCAAGCCCTGATCTTGTGACCAGTAGAAAAGCTCTTGAATTGCCTTTGAATGCGACAATAATAGCCCTTCTTCCCGGAAGCCGTACGCATGAAATTGAACGTCATATGCCAGTACTTCATGATACAGTGAAACTTCTGTTGCAAAAAAAGCCTGAACTTAAGTTCATAATACCTATAGCAGGTACTATTAATCCGCAAAAAATTAAATCGTATTTTTCAGGCACCTCTTTGCCGGTAACTTTTATTTCTGGAAAATCAATAGAATGTATGGCGGCAGCTGATTTTGTTATTGTTGCTTCAGGAACTGCATCGCTGGAATGCGCTTTGTTGGAAAAGCCAATGTGCATTATTTATAAATCATCCTTTCTAACCTATCATGCTGCCATGAAATTGATAAAGGTAAAATTTTTGGGATTATGCAACTTGCTGGTTAATAAAATGATGGTTCCCGAATTTTTGCAATATGATTGTAACGCTATTGAATTATCAAGATATATTTTAAATTTCTATCAGGATTCAACCCAGCCGCGGAAAATGATCGACCAACTCTCCGCTCTGAAAGAGTCTTTGTCATCAAATAAATCTGACTGCTCCTTGTTTGATCTTGTAGAGAGTGAATTGCCCTAAATAAATGCATAGTTTTCGCTTGAAAATCTAGATAATCAATTAACCTTCATGTACAATTAATTTTGCTTTCATTTACAAATGTAGGCAATTGGACTGTACGATTTAATTAATAATAAGGAAGTTAAGATGAATGTCATTGATACACAAGCGACTACTCAATCCACAAAACAAGAACAAGGTTTGCAGGATTTAGTATATAGTTTGGTTACCCGCTTTCTTGCTGAAAATAAAACAAAATCAATTGATGATCTTTATGACATGATATTGTCAGAAGTTGAGCCACCATTGCTACAGGCTGTTATGGAAAAACGCCGTGGCAATCAATTACAAGCAGCTAAAATGCTAGGCATAAGCCGTGGCACAATCAGAAAGAAACTACAAAGATACTTCGGTACCAAATACTTCCGCTTAACTGACGAATAAGGGAAACCTTAAAATAAAAAAGGCTCGATTTCGAGCCTTTTTTATTGAATGCTAAATCATGCTCTGTGCCGCAACAAAAGTTCCGCTTCCTGACGGTCGCGGCTCGGTTTTCGTGTGTTCGTATATACTTCATCGTGCACCGGACACCGAGCCGCGACCGTCAGGAAGCGGAACAGTTATGCTGGCGGGCTCAGGGCAACAATTAAATCTCAATTCCCGGTTACGAGCAACCGGGCTACGTCTTGGTCGGTGGTATCAATCTAATCGTAGCCCGGCCTGCTTGCCGCCGGGATCTTCGATATGAGAACTACGACAAAACCAGCAGTTTATTGACTCGGTTAACGAAATCGGCTGGATTATCCAATTGGCCGCCTTCAGCCAAAACAGCCTGTTCGAAGAGCATAACCACCCATAACTCAAATTGGCTATCATCCTGAATGTCATGCAAACGCTTGATTAGAGCGTGTTCAGGGTTAATTTCAAATATGGGTTTGCTTACTGGAACCTGCTGACCTGCGGCCTGCAGAATTCGTTGCATTTCAAGCCCCATATCCTGCTCATCGGCGATAATACAGGCTGGTGAGTCCGTCAGACGATGGGTAACAAGCACATCTTTAACCCGTTCATCCAAAACTTTTTTAATGTGATTGATCAAAGGCTCTAAAGTCTTTTCCTGCTCTTTAATTTGCTCACTGGATTCATCATCCAAATCAATTTTACCTTTGGAAATAGATTGCAGCTTTTTATCCGCAAATTCATTCATGTAACCAACCAGCCACTCATCAATCTTGTCGCTGAGCAGTAATACTTCGATACCTTTCTTCCTGAATATTTCCAAATGGGGACTGTTTTTAGCCGCGTTATAACTGGAAGCAGTAATGTAATAAATCTTGTCTTGTCCTTCTTTCATACGACTTACGTATTCTTCCAAAGAAACATCCTGCTTTTCTGAACCACTGGCAGTCGTGGCGAAACGCAATAATTTGGCAATTGCTTCTTTGTTGGCAAAATCCTCAACTGGCCCTTCTTTCAACACCAAGCCAAATTCATCCCAGAATTTCTGATAATTTTCTTTATCATCCTTACTCATTTTTTCGAGCATGGATAAAACACGTTTGGTACATGCAGCACGAATACTGTCGACCTGTTTGTTATCCTGTAAGATTTCACGTGACACGTTAAGCGGCAAATCACTGGCATCCACAATACCCTTTACGAAACGCAGGTAGCGAGGTAAAAACTGAGTAGCGTCATCCATAATGAATACGCGTTTCACATACAGTTTCAAACCATGTTTGACTTCCTGTTGCCAAAGATCGTAGGGGGCGTGCGCAGGAATATAGAGTAAAGTTATGTATTCATGCTTGCCTTCTACATGATTATGAGACCAAATCAGTGGGTCACGATAATCATGAGAAATATGCTTGTAAAGCTGTTTGTAGTCTTCATCGGAAATATCAGATTTCTGCATAGTCCATAATGCTGTAGCTTTATTTACTGTTTCAAACTCATCGGATTCTTTGCCTTCTTCTGCCGTCTTTTTCATGACTATAGGCCAGCAAATATGATCCGAGTATTTACTGATAATGCTGCGAATACGCCACTCGCTTAAGAACTCGTCATCATCGGCTTTTAAGTGCAACGTAATTTCTGTGCCGCGTGATGCTTTCTTTTCATAGCCTATAGTAAATTCGCCATCACCATTAGATTCCCAGATTACGCCTTCTTCTGGTTTTAAGCCCGCACGACGGCTTTTTACGGTAACTCTATCAGCAACTATGAAGGCAGAATAAAAGCCGACTCCGAACTGACCAATCAGTTGTGAGTCTTTTGCGCTTTCACCCGTTAGCTGGCTCATGAATTCTTTGGTTCCTGACTTGGCAATGGTTCCTAAGTTTTCTACGACTTCATCCCAACTCATGCCAATTCCATTATCTTTAATAGTAATGGTTTTTAATTTTTCATTGGTTTCAATGGTA
This sequence comes from Legionella shakespearei DSM 23087, assembly GCF_000373765.1. Classification (GTDB taxonomy): domain Bacteria; phylum Pseudomonadota; class Gammaproteobacteria; order Legionellales; family Legionellaceae; genus Legionella; species Legionella shakespearei. The sequence continues at coordinate 31,488 of NZ_KB892393.1, forward strand.
ATTTTCAAATCAGAATCATTTTCAAAAAGAGAACCATTAGAAAGAGCCAGGAATCGCAATTTATCCAGGGCATCTGAGGCATTTGAAATGAGCTCGCGGAGAAAGATCTCCTTGTTGCTATACAGCGAATGGATCACCAAATGAAGCATTTGCTTCACTTCAGTTTGAAAACCCATAGTTTGTTGCTTACTAGCCATTGACTACTCTCCTATTTCGCATTTACTTGAATATTTAGACCATATTAGGGTGGATTAGGAAATTTCAAGGGGAGAAAATAAATTTAAGTTAGTGCAATCTGACACTGAATTAACCCCCACCCACGTCGTCCTGAGCGCGTCTTTTTGCGCGAAGGACCTCCAAATACTGGCACCATGCCGCTTTCAGGAGATCCTTCGCGCAAAAAGACGCGCTCAGGACGACGTGTATCGGGGAATGTAGAAGAGTCAGCTGCTTGCAACGAGCGTAGCTCGGTCAGCTTGCAGCCGGGATCGAGCCACTACAAATCCCGGTTTGACTATTCTACACATCTCTGAGAACACAATCTGGAGTTGACTCCGACATCCGAGGGTTCCATGGGTTCAGTGTGAAAACACCGTCCCTGCCAGTATAACGGTTCCGCTTCCTGACGGTCGCGGCTCGGTTTTCGTGCGTTCGTATTGACTTCATCGTGCACCGGAAACCGAGCCGCGACCGTGAGGGAGCGGAACTTTTGTTGAGGTACAGCGTCTGATTTAGTATTGATGTACGGCACAGCCAATTCATTCTAAATCGAAGCCGGCCATAGTTAAGGTGCCTCCGGAATGGATTATGAGAACATTTCCACCAAGACCCTCGTCTTCGATATAACGCCTTGACTCATGAAATAATTTTGCTGAGTAAATGGGATCGGCTAAAATCCCCTCTTCAAGTGCCATGCGCCTTATTTCCTGCTTTATTTCCTTATTAACAGAACCGAAGGATTTTGCTGTTTTTGGATAGAAGCTGTGGCTTTGCTCAGGAATTTCACCAATCCAGCTTATTAGTTTTTTTCTATAAGTTTCTTCATCGTCAGCCAATAATAAAACATGGATTTCTGCTTGATGCTTTAAATCGGTCATACCTTTAATCAGTGCCGCAGCACTGAAACCTGTTCCGGCATCAACGAAAATATGCTGGAAGTGTAGTCCTAAATGCCGCTCATTATCTTGTATGTCATGAGCAATACTCATAGCCCCAGTCATGGCTTCTGTCACACTTGCCCCCTCTGTCACCACATATCCGGGCTCATCGAGTGTTTTGAGGTGCTTATAGGCGATTTCTTCAACTTTCGGCCATTCATCTCGATCAATCCAGATGATTTCATCCTCATGAAGAAAAAGCGAGCTTAATCTGAAATTGCCTTGAATAACCTGGTTTCTCGGTTTAAGCAAGAATGCTGTAACCTTTAATTGAAACTCTCTTGCCATTTGCAAAGCTGCAAGCAAATTATTAGATTGCGGTCCGGCAATGATTAATAAATGTTTTACTCCATTTTGCATCAAATAAGGCATCAGACTGGAATACTTACGCAATTTGGAACCGCTGATGCCACATCCCAACTCATCATCCCTTTTTACGTAACACTGTACACCCTTATTTGGGAAATGATTCAGCTTATGGACGCGGCTTGATAAGTTCCACATAAGAAAGCCTATCCGCGGATGAAGTCCAGATGATGTTCTGTAGAAGATTCGCTATTGAAACGATAACCTGATTCAGAGAAGTCTTTAAGTTGTTCAGGCTTATCTATTCTATTTTGCATCATAAATCGAGCCATCATCCCCCTGGCTTTTTTCGCATAAATTCCAATCATTTTAATTTGCTGGTTCTTGCGCTCATAAAAATTAATCGTTAAAACAGGATAATTCAGTTTTTTCTCATCAACCGCTTTAAAATATTCTGTAGAAGCCAAATTGATTAAAACAGGTTTATCATGAGATGCCAATTCTTTATTTAAAGCCTTGGTTATCGTATCTCGCCAATAAGCATATAGAGTATCACCCCTGGGATTTGTCAAATGAACACCCATTTCCAACCGGTATGGCTGAATCATATCCAGCGGTTTGAGCATGCCATACAATCCCGACAAAATAGCTAAATGACTTTGTGAAAAAGCAACATCTTCGCTACTCCATTTAATTGCCTCTAAACCTTGATAGACGTCACCCTGAAATAAAAAAAGCGCAGGATACTCGGTGGGGGCATTACCTGGTTTCAAATGAAAATTCTGATATCTGTCGTAGTTGAGTACTGCAAGGTTATGGGATAAATCCATTAAACCGGCAATCTGTTCCACAGACTTTGTTTTCATAATTTTAACCAGTTCCTCGGTTTCTTTAAGGAACATAGGCTCTGTTGTGTCACAATCCAACGGTTTTGTGTTCGTTAACAGCTTTTTAGCAGGTGATAATAGAGTGAGCATAATTATTTGTTGCCTGTAGTACCAGCAGCATTGCCAGCATTATTATTAACGGGTGTACCCGCCTTGTTACTTCCCCCCATACCAACACGGGGTCGGTGCATAAAAATAGTGATAGGATCGCTGGTAAGAAGCACTTCGCCTGCGGCATTAATCACTTGCACGGCAATGGTATGTTGTCCTCTGTAAATTCCATTTAATTGGAAAAGCGTATTAGGCTGAGGCTCACCCATGGGAGCTCCATCAAAAACCATTTGCAACATATCTCCATCCACCAGAGCAGGCTCCAGTTCTACGGCAACTACTACATAGCCCTGATTATTGCGGATGGTCGCTTCATTCAGCGGTTGCATTATAGAAACTTTAGTGTATTTGGGATCACCAGGAACCGAAGTTTTTTTCGGTTCCTGAGGAGTTACAGGAGTTTGTGATACTGGTGGTGAAAAACTTTGTGCTTCAGGAACCTCGACTTTTTTAGCACCCGAATGCGGATTATCGCTGAAATGAACCACTCCCTGACTATCAGTCCATTTGAAAATCTGCGCCTGCGATGTACTGACTAACGCCATAAGTAAAGCCGCCAACACTCGTATTTTCATCACCTTTATCCTTAAAGACTATAATACAGTTCGAACTCGTAAGGATGAGTCAAACTTCTTATTTTAGATATTTCTTCTTCTTTCATATCAATGTAATTGTTGATGAAATCCCTGCTAAATACATCACCTTGCAACAGGTATTCATGATCCGCTCTTAAATTAGCCATCGCATCTTCCAGAGAAGCACAAACTGTTGGTACATCAACCAGCTCTTCAGGTGGTAAATCGTACAAGTCTTTATCCATAGCCTGACCGGGATGAATTTTCTTCTGAATGCCGTCAAGGCCAGCCATCATCATGGCAGAAAAGGCAAGATATGGGTTAGCGGTAGGATCCGGGAAACGTACCTCTATACGGCGTGCTTTTGGATTATTCACGTGCGGAATACGAATTGCTGCAGAACGGTTACGTGCAGAATAAGCCAGTAATACAGGTGCTTCAAATCCAGGAACCAAACGTTTGTAGCTGTTAGTAGATGGATTGGTAAAGGCGTTTAATGAACGTGCATGCTTAATGATACCGCCTATGTAATATAAGGCTGTTTCAGACAAGCCTGCGTATTGGTCACCTGAGAATAAATTCTTTCCGTCTTTGGTCAGCGACTGATGACAGTGCATGCCACTTCCGTTATCCCCTACCAGTGGCTTAGGCATAAAAGTAGCTGTCTTGCCGTAGTTATGAGCCACGTTATGAATGACGTATTTTAAAATTTGTATCTCATCTGCTTTTTTGGTCAGCGTATTAAAGCGTGTCGCTACTTCACACTGGTTAGCAGTAGCCACTTCATGGTGATGCGCTTCAACAACTGTTCCCAGACTTTCTAAAGTCATGCAGATGGCAGAACGTATGTCATGAGAAGAATCAACTGGAGGAACCGGGAAATAACCGCCTTTTAATGGGGGACGATGACCTATATTTCCGCCTTCCATTTCCTTTCCGGAATTCCAGTGTGCTTCATCCGAGTCTATCTTGTAAAAAGCACCACTGATTCCTGTTTCCCATTGAACGTTGTCAAAGAGGAAAAATTCTGGTTCCGGGCCAAAGTTTACTTCATCAGCCAGGCCTGTAGATTTCAAATATGCTTCTGCGCGCTGAGCAACTGAGCGTGGGCAACGGTCGTATCCCATCATCGTTTGCGGGTCTACTACGTTGCAACGCAAAAATAGGGTATTATCCTGAAAGAACGGGTCAAACTTTAATGTATCCAAATCAGGCATCAATGCTAAATCTGACTGGTGGATTTTTTGCCATCCCTTGAAAGATGAGCCATCAATCATTTTACCATTCTCAATAAAATCATCATCAACAGCTGACACTGGAATGGTAATATGCTGCTCTTTACCGCGGATGTCGGTAAATCTCAGATCTATAAATTTTGCATCATGTTCCTTAATTGCCTCAAGCACTACATTTTTACTCATCTTTAGTCTCCAGGATAGTCCTCAGATAGTTTACCTTAAGTGACAGATGAATCCCAATAGATTACACTCTAGTTTTTAACTCTATTAAAATTAATATGGGCGCCTACCAATATCAAGCGCTAAAAAAAAATGGCAGTACCGATAAAGGAATTATCGAAGCAGATTCCGAACGGCATGCGCGTCAGCTATTACGAGAACAAGGACTGGTACCAACCCAGGTTCAAACCTTAACGCAGCAACGAACCGGTTCCTCTTCTAAAAGTAAAATTTCCGCAGCAGACCTGTCGCTGATGACAAGGCAATTAGCCACTCTTTTAGCCGCGGGCATCCCTGTTGAAGAATCATTACGCGGCGTCAGTGAACAAACCGAAAAAGACAAAGTCAGAGAGCTGATTATGGGAATTCGGGCCAAAGTGCTCGAAGGTTATGGACTTGCACAGGCCATGGCGCAATATCCCAATGCTTTTCCTGAGTTGTACCGCGCAACAGTAGGTGCCGGTGAGCAGACTGGTCGTCTTGATCTGGTATTGGAAAAATTGGCAGATTATACGGAAAATCAGCAACAAACCCGACAAAAAGTTCAGCAGGCACTTATCTACCCTATTTTGATGATTGTTGTATCAACAGCAATTATCAGCTTCCTGCTGACTTTCGTGGTACCTAAAATTATTGAAGTATTTACCAGCAGTGGCCAAACTCTTCCCGCAATGACAGAAATGCTGATTACCTTCAGCCATTTCATTAAGTCTTATGGGCTCTATACTGTAGCAGCCCTGATTCTGGCTATTATTGGCTTTAAGAAAAGTCTCAATAACATAAAGATTAAAACAGCCTGGCACCGTTTCATTCTTAAATTGCCCATAGTTTCCTATCTGGTCAGAACAATCAATGTTGCGCGCTATATACATACCTTTGGTATTTTGTTTGCCGCCGGTGTGAGTGTTCTTGAAACCATGCGGGTTTCTGCAAGTCTTGTCACCAATGTCGTCATGCGCCAGGCCTTTGATACAGCAACGCTCAGAGTGCGTGAAGGAAGCGGCATCAGTGAAGCCTTGAAAGAAACCCGTTATATAAGTCCTATGGCCATTCATTTAATCGCCAGTGGAGAAAAAAGTGGCCAGCTTTCCAGCATGATGGAACGGGCGGCCAGCCATTTGGATAATGAGGTGAAGCGGTTGATCGATACGTCTTTAACCCTGTTAGAACCTTTGGTTATTTTATTTATGGGAGCAGTTGTATTATTTATAGTTTTAGCTACATTATTACCTATCTTTTCTATGGAACAGTTAGTAGCGTAGGTTAGTGGGTTGATTTTAAATAGACGTAGCCTTGATGCAGCGACAGCGTAATCAAGGTGTTCATCCTGAAAGGCTAAAAGGCCATAGGAAAACCTTGATTACGCTGTCGCTGCATCAAGGCTACAGTTTTTTAAGCAATACCCCACTTTATGTTATAATTTATCATTTAGTTTTAAGAGGAATAAAGATGAATCGACAAAAGGGTTTTTCATTAATTGAAATCATGGTGGTTGTGGTTATTCTGGGGATTCTGGCTTCAATCGTGGTACCTAAAATTATGGGGCGTCCTGATGAAGCGCGTAAAGTGAAGGCGAAGCAAGATGTGCTGGCCATACAAAACGCACTTGACTTGTATAAGCTGGATAATGGTTCTTATCCAACCACCGATCAAGGTTTAATGGCTCTGGTTGAAAAACCGTCCAATAACCCCAGCCCCACCAATTGGAAGCAATACCTTAAATCAGTTCCTAAAGATCCTTGGGGAAGAGATTATCTTTATTTAAATCCAGGCCAGCATGGTGAAGTTGATGTGTTTACCCTGGGTGCTGAAGGGCAACCTGGTGGAACAGGAATCAATGCAGAAATTGGTAACTGGGATGACCACTAATCGCGGTTTTACCTTAATTGAAATTCTGATCGTCATTGTTATTATTGGCATAACCGTTGGTTTTGCCTTAATAGCTTTTGGCGATTTTGGTGAAAGCAAGCGTATATTATTTGCTGCTGATCAATTGGGAAATACCCTGAAACTGGCCCAACAGCAAGCGATACTGGAACACGGGACTTTGGGTCTTAAAATCGATAATACCAGCTACCAGATTTTAAAATTACACAATGCTTCAGAATGGAAACCTATATCGAACAAGGGTGTTTTTAAAGTGCATTATTTTCCTCACAATACAGTAATTACCTTGAAAACCAATAACAAGGCAAGTGTTGGAGCACCGTCTATAATCATAGGCTCATCCGGAGATATCACTCCCTTTACCCTGGACTTTGGAATCAACAAAGAAAATACCATCGTCACCCTTACCGGCAGCGCTAACGGTACATTAAACTTTATTACGGCAACTCCGAAATGATCAGAAAGCCCCAATCATCAGGTTTTACCCTAATCGAAGTACTTCTAGCCCTCGCTATTATTGCTATTGCATTGACTGCTCTTTTAAAAGCGACCGCACAAAATATTGAAAACACCCACAGGCTAAAAGAGAAAAATGTCAGCCATTGGATAGCCATACAAGGAGCTACCATGATCCAGTTAGGTCTGGTTCATGTCAATCACAGCCAAGAGTCGACACAAGCGACAACTATGTTGGGACAGCAGTGGTATTGGAGAGCAAAACTCAGTGCCACTCCTGTCAAAAAAATGCAGCAGATTACTATTTCAGTGAGCCCCCAACAATCTGGCCCATTCAGAGAAGAATTAATCGCCTTCAGGTATTTGCTATGAAACGAAGTATTGGCTTTACTTTAATAGAAATTTTGATTGCCTTAACTGTTTTTGCAATTCTGGCAACCATTACCTCCTCTTCGCTTTATTATGCATTTAATACCAGAACACGAGTTAATGCACAGGCCGAACAATTAAATACATTACAACTTGCCGTCAGCATCATTCAGCAGGATATATCGCAAACTGTAGATCGCGCTGTCAGAGGGAATGAAATGCGCTTATTTCCAGTGTTTGTTGGTCAATCTCAATATCTGGAATTTACTCGTGATGGCTCCATTAATCCGCAAAGTCTTGAAAAGCGCAGCACCCTGAAGAGAATTGCGCTGGTATGTGAAGAGGGTAAATTACTGCATCGCACCTGGAACAGTCTTGATCCTGCGAACAGAAATATTTATTCAGACAAGGAGTTAATCGGTAATTTAACGGAGTGTCATTTTAATTTTTTGAACCAGAACCTGGAAGTTCTTAACGAATGGCGTGAACAGGCAGTGACACAAAATCAACGTAAAGAACCCTTCCCTAAAGCCATACAAATTAATATAACCCTGAATGACTGGGGTAAAATGAATATGCTATTTATTATTCCCGAGGCTCTTTATGTTTCCAATTAAACAGCTAAAGGGCGGAGCGCTTCTTACAGCTCTTTTTATTATGACGCTGGTTGCGATTGTAGCCACAGCCATGAGTACCCGCTTGCAACTGGATATTTACCGCACTCGTCTGATTGTTATTCACGATAAATTATATCTTGCTTCTCAAGGAGTTACGTTTTGGGCATTTCATGAATTAAGTGAAAAAAGAAACGCCTTTACCAAAGTTAATGAACAAGGCATGGTGGATGTTTTTCCCAAGGATATGGAAACCATTTATCCGCAGGTCAAACTCTCGGGCGGTCTTTATGACTTACAGTCACGATTCAATTTAAATAATCTTGTGGACAGAAAATTTGCTTCTGTCTTTATTAACCTTATTGGACGAATATACTCTGGAATAACCAATGCGGAAAAAATGGATTTGGCTCAGGCGGTAAAGAACTGGATATCAAACTATGATTTGTCTCAGGGTAAAGACAGTTATACTTCTTATTATCTGGGACAAAATCCTGGTTATTACCCAAGCCATCAGCTCATGAAAAGTGGTTCGGAATTTCGCCTGATTAAAGAAGTTTCAGCCCCCATGTATCTTGCTTTTGAACCCTTTATTACAGCTTTGCCAGAAACGACTCCCATTAATATTAATACGGCTCCCAAGAAGCTTCTTATGTCGCTTGGGAATGGAATGAGTGAAGCCCAAGCCAATGAATTGATAATGGCTCGAGGTGAAAATGGCATTAAAAATATGAGAGATATAGGAGAGTTGATAAAAAAAATCGACTTGCCAAGCGACCAGATTACGATTGAAAGCCAATATTTTCTTAGTGTTGCTCATGCCTCCAGTGACGAGTTTAACCTGACGGTTTATACGCTGATGAAACGCAGCAAGGATAAGAAGGGAAAATTGACAGTGAGTGTTGTCAGGGAAAGTATTAATAGTTTTTAATTTAGCTTTTTTGTTTATGCACAAGCACGAAGGGGTCCGCTTGACAGACACAGACGCAATACGGGCTACAAAATCCCACTGAATCCTGGCAGGGCCTGTAGCCCGGTCTGCTTGCAGCCGGGAGCCAAGTGGCACCATGCCACTTTCAGGAGATCCTTCGCGCAAAAACACGCGCTCAGGACGACGTAGATCGAAGGACAACGTGGATCCGCCGTGAATGGCTAAGATCGCGCTCCATTTTTTGAGCAAAGGGAGTTACCAGAGAAATCCAGAACACTCAATTCCTTCTTAAAAATTGGACTTTTATTGATGTACATGATTAAATGCAACCCCATTTGATTTTACGAGGTTCATTTTGTGAAAAAGGTGATTGCAATCCTGTTAGTATCTTTGTGTGTTAGTACTGGATATGCCAGTAAACTTAGTAAATTTCTCAATAAAATGGATAACGATCAAAAGCAGCAGGCAGCACAACAGCGCCAACTAGAAGCACAGGAAATGCAACGAGATATGAATTTTGCTGATTTTTCCTTCAGATTACAGCAAAGATACACTGATAATCATGGTCAACGCTGCCGGGATTATGAATTCCGGGCACGATCTAATCCGTATAAACATGGTTATTTGACTGTATGTGATGAGCGATAATTTTAGCAATTATCTTGATCGCCTTTAATTGACATAATGTCATTACAAGGAGATCCTTCGCGCAAAAAGACGCGCTCAGGACGACGTGCTTTAATTAGGTAATCAGTGACTAATCATCAAAATCTTGTTTGGCTTCTAAAGTACCCATATCGCGGATCATTTTATCCGCGTCTTTTTTATCTTGTTCGCTTAATTTTCCCTCCAAAGCCTGCAGTTCTTTAGATGCTTCTTCGTTTTTATTTTGGGAAGAAATTTTCAACCAGGCATAGGCTTTCACCAAACTCTTATCAACACCTAATCCGGCCAGATACATGTAGCCCAATTTGGCTTGTCCTAATGCATTGCCCTGAGCTGCAGATTTACCAAACCAGAATGCGGCTTGTTGATAGTCTTTATCCACACCATTTCCGGTTAAAAGTAACTGCCCTATTTGTGCCTGAGCTTCTGGCTGTCCCTTTTCAGCTGCAGCCTGATACCAATATGCTGCTTTTCGTGGATCAGCATCCACTCCATATCCTTTAAGATAATAATAGGCAAGATAGGTTTGCGCGTTCACATGTCCGTGATTGGCAGCCTGAGAAAACCAGTAAAATGCGGCTTTATCATCAGCAGAAACTCCGCCTTGTTGTCCAGTGTACAATAAGGCCAGACTGTACTCACCCTTTTCATCACCCTGCTCTGCTGCTTTTTGATACCACTCCAATGCTTTGCTCGCATCCTTTGGAGTACCTTTACCCATCATGTATTGATAGCCCAGATTGACTTGTGCTTTACTGTAGCCCTGATCTGCGGCTTTTCTAAACCAGATAAAGGCATTTTCTTCACTGGCCTGCACGCCATCACCCGTAGCATACATCAGTCCTATATTACGTTGTGCAATGGGGTTCCCCATTTCGGCTGCTTTCATATACCATTTAAATGCTTCACGGAAGTCTTGGGCAACGCCTTTGCCAGAATCGTACATAAAACCCAAGCTTAACTGCGACATGGCATTCCCTTTTTCAGCAGATTTTAAATACCAGTCGTGTGCGTCTTTCAGATTTTCGGGTACACCGTATCCATATTGATACATACGTCCTAACAGATACATTGCTTCTTCATTACCGTCTTTTGCGGCCTGCATCAGATGCGGGTATGCTGTTGTGTAATCACCATTTTCGAAAGCGGCAAATCCGATTAATTCATCTGCAAAAACGGTATTTCCTGCTAATAATAAAACTCCTAAAATGAAACCGCGCATACCCACTCCAAAAGAGCTTCCTTAATTAAAGAGTAGAATATTAGAACAACAAAGCAAGTATGTGGGTGAATTTTCTTATAAAATCAAGGTGATCGCACTGACTTGGCTTGTATTGACGAGGAGACTTGCATAATGTCAGCTTGTTTCAAACAGGATGAGGTGAGTTCAATCCCGTATTACGCTTCGCTAATACGGGCTACGAATCTGAGTGAGATTAGAATGCAGCATTACCCGGATTAAATTCATGGGAATTAACTTGATGAGATTTGGTACCGGTAACTTGGCCAAAAAGTTTATTTTCCATAATTTTAGCTTGTCGTGTAAAAAACTCTACTTCTCTTAAATAAAAGCAGGTGTTGTGACTTTCGTTATTCAGTTTACCCAATGCTGAAAAGAATGTGCTCATTTCTCTTTTGGCTGAATCAGAACCATTAGATAGTTGTACTTTAACCATGATTGTATAAGATGGTTTTTTGTTATCCTCGGATGCTTCATTTCGTATAGAAGTTATGTCCAAAGATGGGTACTTGGTAGCAATGTCATCAACTCCGAAATTACTTTTTGCATCAGTAATCACTGCTGTAAATGTTTTTTTCTCATCATCTCTGTCTACATAAACACTTTTTATTCTTGTACCATCACCGCCAGTTAAAAATATTTGCATTATTATTCCTCGCTCCAATTAAAGAGCGCGAATTCTATGAATTAAATATGATCATGTCAATGAACAAAAGTACAGTAAGAAAGGAAACTTGGGGGATGAGGATATCAAAAATACTGCCGTAACTATATCCCATAGAAATCAGTCACGGCAAAAGAGATTCACGACAGGTTTTATAAGGCTTCGAATATAGCCGCAGCCCCCATACCTGTACCTATACACATGGTTACCATACCGTATCTGCCCTTAGTTCTTCTCAGTCCATGCAATAAGGTAGCTGTTCTGACAGTACCCGTGGCACCTAAAGGATGTCCTAAGGCAATAGCTCCACCTAATGGATTAATTTTATCTTTAGGTAAATCAAGATCTTTAATTACAGCCAAAGCCTGAGCAGCAAATGCTTCGTTAAGTTCTATCCAGTCCAGTTGGTCCATGGTAATTCCGGCTCGTTTTAGAGCAATGGGAATTGCCTTGATAGGACCTATACCCATGATTTCCGGCGGTACTCCGGCAACTGCAAAACTAAGTAAACGTCCCATGGGCTTTAAATTATATTTCTTTAACGCTTCTTCACTAGCGAGCAATGCAATACCTGCGCCATCACTGGTTTGCGAGCTGTTACCTGCGGTAACTGTTCCTCTGGCAGCAAAAACCGGTTTTAATCGGGAAATGGCTTCATATGAAGTATCTGCCCTTGGGCCTTCATCCATAGTCACCAGCTTTCTCTTTTCTATTACAGAGGAAGTCTGCAAATCAGCCTGTCTCACTGTAATTTCTATAGGACTTATTTCTTCTTTAAAATCACCACGCTCTTGAGCAGCAACTGCTTTTCTGTGACTCTCAATGGCAAATTCATCTTGTTGTTCACGAGTAATTTCCCATTGTTTTGCAACATTCTCAGCAGTTATACCCATTCCATAAGCAATGGCAATGTCTTCGTCATTGAAAATTACCGGGTTAGCTGTGTATTTGTTTCCACCTAAGGGAACCATGGACATGCTTTCAACACCGCCACCCAAGGCCAGATGCATATCCCCATTACGGATGGATGCGGCGGCCGTAGCAATACTCTGTACTCCTGAAGAGCAAAACCGGTTAATTGTCATAGCAGGAACAGATTGCGGTAAATCAGCCAGCAAGGAAGCAATACGTGCCACATTCATGCCCTGCTCTGCTTCGGGCATGGCGCAACCAATGACTACATCGCCAATTTCCTGCCAGTCCACAGACTGGTTCCTGTTAATTAAACAACGCATAGTATGCGCTAATAAATCGTCAGGTAAGGTATTTTTGAAAACACCTCTAGGTGCCTTGCCAACAGGGGTGCGCAACACATCTACAATATATACGTTAGTCATCACTGAATCTCCTCACTTAGTTGCGCAATGGTTTGCCAGTTTCTAACAAAGCATTGATCCTGGCCTGAGTTAATGGGGTGTCTGCCAATTTAATGAACGCTTCCCGTTCTAACTTCAATAACCATTGTTCATCGACCAATGTCCCCTGATTAAGATTACCGCCACACAATACTTTTGCTAATTCATTAGCAAGAAAATAATCATGCTTGGAAATAAATCCGCCTTCCAGCCAATTAACCAGACCAGCCTGCAGACGCGCATGCCCTTCTATACCAGCAATTTTAAAGGTTTTCTTTATAGGAGGCAGATAATTTGCTGCCTGCATCGCCTTCACTTTAGCCAGCGCCGCATACAAAACTTCATCAGCATGCATAATTACCGTATCAGTATGTTTTAAATACCCCATTTGCATTGCTTCGGTTGCACTGCCAGCAACCTGAGCCGTTGCAATCTGTTGAAAATAAGTCTGGATAAACAGCATTAAATCAGCTTGCTGTGCCTGATTTGCAGCTCGTATTGCCATTTCTTTACAACCACCACCAGCAGGGATTAAACCGACGCCAACTTCAACCAGTCCAGGATAAGATTCAAATGCAGCAACAACAGCATCACACTGCATCATCAGCTCGCAACCACCGCCTAGTGCTCTTCCTCGAAGTGCAGCAACCGTTGGAATGGAACTGTATTTCAAGCGCATGGCGACTTGTTGGAATTGGGCAATCATGCCGTCCAGTGCCTGCATTTTATCTTCTTGAATCAGTTTGGACACTTCACGTAAATCAGCGCCAGAGCTAAAATTGCCTGCGTCACTTTGATAAATGATAAGTCCCTGACATTGCTTTTCTGCAATTTCCAAAGCGGCAATCAATCCATCAAAAACCGACTGGCCTATAGTATTGGCTTTGCTCTTGAAATTGAGCATGGCAATATCATCTTTCAGATAGCTTAAGCAAACACCTTCGTTTTCGTAAATAATTTCAGTATGGAACGCTGGCTCTTTCAAAACGCGATCAGGGAAAAACTGACGCTTATACACCGCTAGCTTACTTCTGGCCTGATAAGCCTTTTTATGAGGAGAATAGGCACCCTCATCCGTGTAAAATGCTTTAATTTGTTCAAGCCATGCAGGCAGTTTCGCATCACTTAAAGCAGTATGAGCATTGATTGATTGATTAATAAAATCCACCATTTTACCCAAATCAGCCAATTGCCAAGTTTCAAATGGTCCTTGCATCCAACCGAATCCCCAGCGAATAGCCAAATCCACATCACGGACGTTATCTGCAATTTGTTCTAAATGATAAGCACAATAGTGGAAGAGATCACGGAAACAGGCGGCCAGGAATTTTGCCTGCTTATTTGAGGACTGAATCAGATTTTGCATACGAGATACTGGATCAGTATTCTTCATAATACTTTTCACTTCATCACTAACAGTGGCTTGTGATGGTCTGTATTCACCTGTTTTAATATCATAAACTTCAATGATTTTACCATTTTTCCTGTAAATACCCTGACCTGACTTTTGTCCCAGATGCCCTTCTTTTATCAAAGTAGTTAGCCATTCAGGCAAATTAAAACACTCATGCCATGGATCGTCTTTTAATTGTTCCTGCATGGTATGAATGACATGCTGCATGGTATCCAGACCAACCACATCCATAGTGCGGAATGTTGCCGATTTTGGTCTGCCTAATAGAGGCCCGGTTAAAGCATCCACTTCATCAAGCCCCATATCCATAGCCATGGTGTGATGCAATGTGGTTAATAGAGAAAATACTCCGATGCGATTGGCAATAAAATTGGGAGTATCTTTAGCACGTACAACCCCTTTACCCAAATGGCTGGTTAACCAGGTTTCCAGATTATCCAATAAATGAGGGGAAGTCGTTTTAGCAGGAATCAATTCCGCAAGATGCATATACCGTGGCGGATTAAAGAAATGCACACCACAGAAATTATGACGATGTTGCTCAGGCAATACATCACATAAAGAATTAATACTTAATCCAGAAGTATTACTTACCAAAACTGTTTTTTCAGACAAATAAGGGGAAATTTGTTTGTATAAATCTTCTTTCCAGTCCAGACGCTCTGCAATAGCCTCAATCACCAAATCACAGGAGGATAAATCAGCCAGGTTCTCTTTATAATTTCGCGCTTGCAATAACGCTGCGGATTGTGGTGTTGCAAGAGGAGCAGGTTTTAGTTTACCTAAATTGGCGATTGCTTTATCAATCAATCCATTAGCAGGGCCTTCTTTAGCAGCCAAGTCAAATAAAAGGGTTTCTATACCGGCATTAACACAATGCGCGGCAATTTGTGCACCCATAACACCTGCACCGAGAACTGCGACTTTCTTTATGAAAAAAGGTTCCTGCATCATTTTTCCCTCTTGTTGGTGTTGAACATAAACGATTTAGCGTACCCAGCGAATTTGTACGCCCCTAATTGTCATTCAGAACGTACAGCGAAGGCTCTGTAAATCAGTTACAAGAATCCTTCGCTGTATTCGAGATGACAAATTATGAATGTTTCTACTGCCGGCTTAAGACAAATTAAATCGTATGCCTTGAGCCAAAGGCAATTCATCGCCCCAGTTAATGGTGTTGGTTTGCCGACGCATGTATGCCTTCCAGGAATCAGAACCAGACTCTCGTCCGCCACCCGTTTCCTTTTCGCCACCAAATGCCCCGCCTATTTCAGCACCTGAAGTACCTATGTTGATGTTAGCTATACCACAGTCGCTTCCACAAGCGCTTAAGAAACGCTCAGCACTTTTCAAATTTTGAGTAAACAGTGCGGAAGACAGACCTTGAGGCACACCATTCTGAAGTTCAATTGCTTCGTCCAGAGTAGTATAGGTCATGACATACAGTATAGGAGCAAAAGTTTCTTCCTGAACAATATCCCAATGGTTTTTAACGTCACAAACCAGAGTGGGTTGAACAAAAGAACCCTCACCTTTTATGACATCGCCGCCAAATACGATTTGACCACCCGCTTCTTTAATACGAACGACAGCTTTTTTAAACTGTTCAACAGCAGCATCGTCAATTAAAGGACCCATCAAATTACGGCTGTCCAAAGGATCGCCAATGGTAACTTGCTCATAGGCATGTTGCAGTCTTTTAACTACATCTTTGTATTTAGACTCATGTACGAATAATCGGCGTGTTGTCGTACAACGTTGGCCAGCGGTACCAACTGCACCAAAAACGATTCCGGGAATTGCCAGATGAAGGTCAGCAGATTCATCTAAGATAATCGCATTGTTCCCACCAAGTTCCAGAATGGTTTTACCAAGTCGTGCTGCAACCTGCGCCGCAACCTTTTTCCCAACAGCTGTTGAACCGGTAAAGGAAATTAAAGGGATGCGCGCATCGTTAACCATGGCTTCAACCACATCATGAGAATCAGGAATAAACAGGCTGAAAATCTCAGGGCAATCATTTGCCTTAAGCACCTGATTACAAATGTGTTGTACGGCTACAGCACAAAGAGGTGTCTTGGCAGATGGTTTCCAAATAGTAACGTTTCCACAAATAGCGGCTAAAAAAGCATTCCATGCCCATACAGCTACTGGAAAGTTGAAAGCCGAAATAACACCAATAATTCCATAAGGATGCCATTGCTCATACATTCTATGATTAGGGCGTTCCGAATGCATGGAATTACCATAAAGCATACGTGACTGACCTACCGCAAAATCGGCAATATCAATCATTTCCTGCACTTCACCATCACCTTCCTGTTTGGATTTCCCCATTTCCATTGAAACAAGGCTGCCCAAACTGTCTTTCTGTTCCCTTAATGCCTGACCAATCTGACGGATAATCTCTCCGCGTTTGGGAGCTGGAACCTTCTTCCAGGCTTGTGCCGCCTGCTCTGCACGACTCATGATATTCTGATAATCATTCATAGTACAGGTCGCAACTTCCGCCAGTTTGTCTCCATTAGCAGGACAAAAAGACTCTAGACGATGTGTATAAAGTTCACTTTGCCAGCCCTGACCGCTAAAAGCACCAGGATTAACTGACTGAATATTGAGTCGATTTAATAATTCCATCAGTAACTCCTATGCGTAATAACGTCCAAAGCGATTTTCCAGAACCTGTGACAGTTGGAATTTTTCCTGCAGTACAAGGCCTTTGTATTCATTCGCCTGTCCCAAGACCAGATCAACAACAGCGCAGACGCCTGATGCAGTGCTGACCTGGATAGCAGACCATTCCAGACCACGGATTACTTCAGGGTATATTTTTTTCACATAACTCTTTTCTGTGAGAACGCCTTGCTTAATCCCTTCAATAGTTACATAAACGATAACAATATCCTGATACGTTTTAGGAATAGCATTTTCAAGAATACGCTTTAAAGTGCCGCGGTCTTCATTGAGTCGTAAATCATTCATCAATAAACGCATTTTTTCGCAGTGACCAGGATAACGCATGGTTTTATAATTCATGGACTGTACTTTGCCAGAATAAAGTTCACCAAGACTTCCCAAACCGCCAGAAGTGTTAAACGCTTCGTATTCACAGCCATCTATTTGAATGGATTCCAAACCTTCAAGCGGAGCCATGACAACAGCTTTGCCCCCTTCAATTCCATAACAAGGATTACCGTATTCGTTGATTACGCCATCAGTAGACCAGGTTAATGAATAATGAAGCGCGTTACTAGCTCTTTGTGGCAGCGCGCCAACACGTAATTTGGCATGATGGCATTGCTCAAATTCCTGCATCAGGCTGTTAGCAGCAATACTGATAAAGCCAGGAGCCAATCCGCATTGTGGAACAAAAGCAGTTTCTGCGTGCGCTGCAATTTCTTTAACCGCATCAGTAACAGAAGTATCTTCAGTCAAATCGAAATAATGCGCCCTGGCGGCTTTGGCAGCCTGAGCAACATGAGTGTTCAGAAAATATGGAAGACTGGAAATAACCGCTACTATATTGTGTTTTTCCAGATATGATTGAGTGGATTGTTCGTCTTTAACATCCAATGCAACCGTTTTAATTTCAGGCAATGCAGCTAATAGTCGTGTCACATCAGCGCCATTAAACTCCACATCTGCCAAATGAACCTGATAGGAACCACTTTCTGCCAATAAACATGCAATCAAGCTACCTATCTTCCCAGCACCAGTAATCATTACATTGTACATACAATCAATCCCTCTCCGTTGTAAAACCAGATTATCCTACACAAAATATTGCTGATTGAATAGCTGGTATGAAGAAAAACGCCATGATAAGATTAAATATTTCACGGTAATTATAAAAATAAACCACCGCACTTGACCTCTAACTCGTAGTCATTTATCTTAACACTTTAATCTATATTGATTAGTCGATGAAGCCTGCATACTTAGTCAACCCTGCCCTGTTAAATACCTCTGCCAGATCAGGCTATTTCATTTATATTTTCATGTTTTTATCCGGCTTGACAGGAACTCTTGGTTTTGCCCCGTTTCATATGCCTGGCTTGACTATTATAAGCCTCGCGCTGTTATTTTCTGTTTTGATGAACGCATCATTGCGTCAGGCTTTTTATCTTGGCTTTACTTACGGTTTAGGCTATTTCGGCTTTGGCGTATCCTGGGTTATTATCAGTATCCATGATTATGGCCAATTAAATTATTTTCTCGCGGGAATAGCCACCTTGGCATTCATTTTTTATCTTGCCTTATTCCCTGCTCTTTTATCCTGGTCTTTCAAGCGATTATCAGTTGATTGCAACAGATTATTCACTGTTCTTCTGTTTGGTTCCTTGTGGTGCCTGAGCGAATACATTCGCTCATTTTTATTTACCGGTTTTCCCTGGCTATTGATTGGTACATCACAAATAGATACGCCACTAAAATACCTAGCTCCGATTGTTGGGAATTATGGGCTGAGTTTATTATGTGCCATGCTGGCTGCTTTACTGGCTTTGGCAGTCAGAGAGCAAGCACTCAGGCGGATTTATTTTCTTGGTGCTTTTGTCCTTATCATGCTCCTCCCAACAGCCGGCAAATACGTTCACTGGACTAAAGTAAGTCCTGAACCTGTATCATTAGGCGTTATTCAAGGTAATCTTTCCATGCGTGACAAATGGGATGAATCATTGTTCTGGAAGCTGTTAAAATATTATGAAATCAATACTAAAAAGTTGCTCGGCAAACAATTAATCATCTTACCTGAATCTGCAATTCCTTTGCCGGCTAATTACCTTGAAGAATATCTGGACAATTTAAATCAGCATGCCCGACAGGCCAAAAGTTCTCTTATACTGGGTATATTGCAGCCCACCAATGAGAGTGAAACCACTTATTACAATTCCATCATCAGCCTGGGTTTGGCGGCAGGAGAACATGTAAAACGTCGTCTGGTTCCTTTTGGTGAATACATACCTCAACCTTTCGTTGCGATAAACCGCTGGATGAATTTGCCTGAGCCTAATATTTTGCCCGGTAAAGCTGATCAGGAATTAATGACCATTGATAATCACCCTATTGCCAGCCTCATCTGTTATGAAATAGCTTACCCTAATCTGGTACGATTACAGATGCCTGCAGCTCAATGGATAGTATCTATAAGTGATAATGGCTGGTTTGGCCGTTCGCTGGCGAGTTATCAGCAACTGCAAATGGCGCAAATGGTTTCCTTACTGACTGGAAGGTATCAGGTCGTGGCAAATAATGACGGCTTGTCTTCGGTAATCAATGAGCATGGAGAGATTATTGATAGCCTGCCGCCATTTAGTGCGGGAATCCTGGAAAGTAAAATATATCCGGCAGAAGGCACAACACCCTGGGTATACTGGAGTGAATATCCAACTATGATTTTTTGCCTGTTGATAGTGTTTGGTATTCTCATGTTGCGAAGTTCGAAACCCAAACACCCCACGGATTTGTAGCCCAGTCTGCTTGCAGTCGGGATCAAATTGGCACCATACCACTTTTTAGGAGATCATAGATCGTAGAGTCAGGTTGTAGCCCGTATTAGGCGCCAGCCGTAATACGGGAATGAATTCACTGCCACTTCGAACCCGTATTACGGCTGGCGCCTAATACGGGCTACAAACCGGTGAAAACCTGTTTTATGTCCCGGTTGCAAGCAACCGGGCTACGATGAGATTGTGCCAGTTTGATTTAAAACAACACAAAATAATAGCCTTTTTATCCTGAAAATCCAGAAATGTCGGTAGAACCTATTGCTGGCGACGACAAGAGGGGGTATCCTAAGCGCTTTACAGTCACTAAAAAAAATAGCCTATGGATAACACCTATAATCCCAAAGATGTTGAAGAACAAGCTCAACAATATTGGCATAAAAAACAATCGTTTAATGTTACTGAAGATTTAAACAAAGAGAAATTTTATTGCCTGTCCATGTTCCCTTACCCAAGTGGAACCTTGCACATGGGTCATGTTCGAAATTACACCCTGGGTGATGTAATAGCGCGTTATCAACGTTCCTTAGGCAAGAACGTATTACAGCCTATAGGCTGGGATGCTTTCGGTTTACCTGCTGAAAATGCAGCAATAAAAAATGGAATCCCCCCTGCTGAGTGGACCAAAAAAAATATTGCAGCGATGAAAGAGCAATTTTTACGTTTGGGTAATGCTTATGACTGGAAACGTGAAATAACAACCTGTGATCCGGAATATTATCGCTGGGAACAATGGTTTTTTATCCGCCTGTTTGAAAAAGGCATGGTTTACAAGAAAAATGCGGTGGTTAACTGGGATCCTGTTGATCAGACAGTGCTCGCGAATGAACAGGTCGTTGATGGTCGTGGCTGGCGTTCAGGCGCTTTGGTTGAACGAAAAGAAATTTCCCAATGGTTTATCAAAATTACCTCGTATGCAGATGAATTACTCAACTCATTAGATACTCTTGATGAGTGGCCTGCTCAAGTCAAGCTGATGCAGCGAAACTGGATAGGACGCTCTATTGGTACTGAAGTCTTTTTCAATGTACCCAATTATTCCAAACGCTTAAAAATTTATACTACGCGCCCTGACACCTTAATGGGGGCAACCTATCTTGCTGTAGCCACAGATCACCCTTTGGCTAAAGAAGCCGCGTTACATAATAAAGAAGTAAAAGAGTTTCTCGATAGTTGCCAGGGAACAAAAATGGCTGAAGCTGAACTCGCGACCATGGAAAAGCGTGGTATCGATACAGGCATGAAAGCAATTCATCCTATTACTGGTGAGGAACTTCCTGTATGGGCGGCTAATTTCGTTTTAATGCAATACGGTTCTGGTGCAGTTATGTCAGTACCCGCTCACGATCAGCGTGATTGGGAATTTGCACAAAAGTATCATTTACCTGTCAAAGAAGTGATCAAGCCTGAAGGTAAGGAACATGATTTAAGCCAATCTGCCTATACAGGTGAAGGTGTGCTGATTAACTCAGGCCAATTCGACACATTGCATTCCAGCAAGGCTGTTGAAGCCATAACTCATTTTCTTGAAGAGCGTGACGCAGGTAAGGCGACTATTAATTATCGCTTACGCGACTGGGGAGTATCTCGACAACGCTATTGGGGAACACCAATACCAATGATTCTTTGTGAAGACTGTGGTGTTGTTCCAGTTCCCGAGGAAGAACTGCCTGTTACTTTACCAGAAAATGTAAATTTCACAGGTTCTGGCTCACCGCTCGCCCAATGCAGCGAGTTTGTGAATGTTTCATGTCCCAAATGTGGTCAGGATGCAACTCGCGAAACAGATACCTTTGATACCTTTATCGAATCATCCTGGTATTATGCCCGTTTTGCCTGCAAAGGACAGGAAAATGCCATGCTTGATGACCGCGCCAAGTATTGGACGCCAGTAGATCAATACATTGGTGGAATCGAACATGCGGTAATGCATTTGCTTTATGCACGCTTCTTCCATAAATTGATGCGTGATGAAGGCCTGGTTAATTCTGACGAACCGTTCAAAGCCCTTCTGACACAGGGAATGGTACTGAAAGATGGCCATAAAATGTCAAAATCTGTAGGAAATGTTGTTGATCCTAACCATCTTATAGACACTTATGGCGCAGACACTGCTCGTTTATTCGTGATGTTTGCAGCACCGCCCGAGCAATCATTGGAATGGTCTGATACCGCCGTTGAGGGCGCTCATCGCTTCCTCAAGCGTGTATGGGCATTCACTCATCAGCATCTCGAACTGCTCATTGATATCAATGATATGATTTTAAGTGGTAATGCTTCTATTGATTGGCAACAGACTGAAAGCAGGCTGAAAAAGTCCCGCCATGTCGTCCACCAGATCCTGGCACAGGCATCTCATGATTATGAAAGAAATCAGTTTAATACTGTTGTTTCCGGGGCAATGAAATTATTCAATGAGATATCAGGTTATACAATAGAAACTGAAGATGACAAATTCTTCATCCATTCAAGCATGAGTATTCTTCTTCGCTTGCTGGCGCCTATCACGCCTCATATTTGCCATTATTTGTGGCAGCAATCAGGATTTGAAAAAGCGATTATTGATGCACCTTGGCCGAAAGTGGATAAAGGTGCATTAAAGACAGATGAAGTTGACTTTGTTGTTCAGGTTAATGGCAAACTCCGAGCGCAATTTACAGCCAGTGTTGACGCCTCTGAAGATGAACTCATAGCAATGTCTCAAGAACATGCCAAGGATTTTCTCGTTGGTTTATCAATTAAAAAGGCTATTGTAGTTGCCCACCGCCAATTGATTAATCTGGTTGCGGGTTAGGGTCTGTTTCCCGCATGACGCTGACGCGAATGCGGGCTACATTTAATGGGTGCCAAATTATGAATCGTCAGCATTCCTTTATGCATTATAAACTCTTAGCCCTTTTATTACCTTTATTGTTAACTGCATGTGGCTTTCATTTGCGTGGCATCAATGATTTACCCGAATGGCTTGATAATGTCGCAATCATCTCAAAGGATGATTCCAATAAGGAACTCGTAAGCAAATTAAAATCCTTACTTGAAGGTTATAAGATTGATGTAAATCCCGATCCCGCACGTGCCCAGTATTGGCTAATCATTCACGACTCAAGCGTGCGGCAACAAATCATCAGCATTGGTGCGAGTACGAATCCACGTCAATACCAGTTAATTATGGTGACTCAATTCTCTCTGCAAACACCAAAAGGGCAAGTGCTAAAACCACCTCGAAGAGTGTCGGTCAGTCGTCAATTGACAGTAAACAATGATAGAATTCTTGGTTCGAATAATGAAGAGAATATTTTAATCGGTGAAATGCGTCAGGATACAGTTATCCAAATCGTGAACAGACTGAATCGTCCCTGAATGAGGGAGAAAAAGGCAGATCATGCAAATTAAACATCAGGCATTGGCACAGCATATTCAAAGAAAATCATATCCGCTTTATGTTTTAATTGGGCAGGATAATTATCTTATTGAAGATTCTTTAAATATAATCAAATCTTCGCTCAAGAGTTCTCGTGATTGTGATGAAAAAGTGATATCGCTGCAATCTGCTGAAGATTGGAATGCCATTACGGATGAGGCAAACAGCTATTCCCTCTTTTCTGAAACAGTGTTGTTGAATACGATTTATGACAAGAAAACCCTGGATGCGACTGGAAAGAAGGTATTGTCAGAATATCTTAAAGCAGTAAATTCTCGTTGTTGTATTATTCTCCGGGCACCGAATATTCCAGCCAAGCAATTGATGTGGCTAGCTCATCATGAAGAGGTATTGCTCGTTGTTGCCTACCCACTAAATGCTGATGCTATGAAAAGCTGGATATCCGGTCAGTTTAAAAAGAATCAGCTAAATGCTCAGCCGCAGATAACAGATCTTATTTATCAATACACCCAAGGTAATATGTTGGCGTGTGCACAGGTAATAGAAAAGATAGCTTTAAGTAACCCTCCGCAGAGCCAAATTAATACGCAGCAAGCCATGGAACACCTGTCTGACCAGTGTGACCATTCTCTTTTTGAATTGGCAAATGCCTGTTTACTCAATCAGCCAGACAAAGCCATTCAAATACTGAGACAAGCGGTGAACAATAAGACGGAACCAACTCTTGCTTTATGGATGCTGACTCAAGAAGCCAGAACTCTGTTACAGTTGTCGTATCTGATACAACAAAATGTTGATATTAAAACGGCCAGTAGCCAATTAAAGATATGGCCTCAGCGTCTCAATCTGTATCAAGCATCTGTGAGACGTTTAAATAGCGCCGTGTTACAAGAAATACTCCTTTATTGCCAAATCGTTGATCAACAAATTAAATCCAGTTTAAATGGACAAATGTGGCATGCACTGGAAAAAATAGCTTTGTCATTGTGTCTTGGCAGTTATTTGGGGGAGCCATGCGCCGATTAGCCTTTTTTGGCGGAACCTTTAATCCAGTACACAATGGCCATATTGAGACGTGCAAAGCCATTCAATCGTGCTTTAATTTTGATGAGCTATCGTTTATTCCCTGCAAATCGCCTGTGTTAAAAGAAGAGCCTGTCGTAACACCAGAACAACGTGTTGCGATGCTGGAGCTTGCTATAAAGGGAAACCCTTCGTTTTCCATCGATTTGCGTGAAATAGAGAGGGACACTCCTTCTTATATGTCTGAAACTCTCGAAAGCCTGCGTGCGGAACATCAAGAGGATTCTCTTACTCTGATTATGGGATATGATGCATTTCTCTCTTTGCCCTATTGGCATAATTGGAAAAAGATCCTCACTCTGGCCAATTTATTAGTAATCAATCGTGATGAGTATGCTGAGTCTCCTGTTCCCGTAGCTGTTAAAGAACTATTGGAACGATGCCAGGTTACAGATAAAGAACGATTATTACGCAGCAAAGCAAATGCAATTTATTTTTTTGATGCCGGGAATTATGAAATATCGTCTACAAGGATTCGTAACGAATTGCAGCAAGGTACGCTAACTGATGGGAATATACCCCACGAGGTGTATGAATATATTAAAGCGCAACGCTTGTATCAATAGCTCGTCATGCATCTACCCTCAGAAGATTATGCTCACTGCAATCCTCAGAAAATTATGCTCACTGCAATTAAGTTAATATGACTATGGAATTCCGCCGTTCAGCGGCTTGTCCGCGGAATCCAGAGATCTCGCTCCGAACATAGTTTCCTGGATCCCGCGGACAAGCCGCGGGACGGCGGAGTATCGAAATGGCTACGAGGGTTATGCCTTTCCCGGATTCACGTCGTAGAATGGTGTAGATTTTGAGACAATATTGTTCCGTTGTTCAAATTTCGTAGCCCGTATTAGGCGATAGCCGTAATACGGGAAATGATCCTGTATTACGCTTCGCTAATACAGGCTACAAACTGTTCCGCTTCCTAACGGTCGCGGCTCGGTTTCTGGTGCACGATGAAGTCAATGCGAACACACGAAAACCGAGCCGCGACCGTTAGGAAGCGGAATTTTTTGTTGCGGCACAGATCCGTATTTAGTGCGTAGCCCGGTCTGCTTACAGCCGGGATCGAAGTGGCACAATTCCCGGCTGCGAGCAGACCGGGCTACAAATTGTGCTAATATATTTTGCAGGTGTATCAAGGTTCCTGTTTTCTTGTTATTCAGAGGCTATTACTGTATCGATAATATTTTCGCTTTTATCTACGGTTTTTACCTGTTTAATAAATTCGGGTAAATGCGCATAGAGTAAAGAAACTACCGGGTCAAAGCGGGCATATAGTTTGGATTCCTGAGAATATTTTTCATAAGGCAGTGACGTCATTTTCACCGCGACCATGATCAAAGCCACAATAAACACACCGCGCAAAAAGCCAAAGCCCATTCCTAAAGTTCTGTCTGTACCGCTTAAGCCGGCACGCTTTAATATAAAACTCAGTATGGCATTGATTACCCCACCGACAAACAAAGTAGCAAAAAGGATAATAACAAAGGCTATTGCGGTACGGGCTGATTGCTCCTGAACGTAGGATTGTAACCACGGATCAAGGCTTTGGGAATAATTCATTCCCAGCCATATCGCTAAAATCCAGACGCATAAAGCAACCAGCTCTTTGACAAACCCACGAAATAAGCCTGTAAGTACTGATAATCCAATGACAGCTACTATGGCTATATCAACCCATTGCAATTGCATGATTAACTAACTCCGGTGTTCACCACAAAACCATTCAACTGCATGGCGCTGGCTAATTGAGTTTTTAATTTTACAACATCATTTCGGCTTGGAGAGTGACCAACATAAACTTTATAAACAGAGCCCTGACGGCTTGGTGCTTTCATATAATTTGCTTTATAGCCCTTGCCGCGCAGGCGAGTAACCAATGCCTGAGCATTTGATATTTGTGAAAAAGAAGCCAACTGTACGGCATAAATATCCTTTTTAAGAACAGGTTTTACTGCTGGCTTGATTTGAGCTTTGGCAACAGTTTTGGCAGCCTTCAAAACAGGTTTTTGTTTTGCAGCAATAACAGGTGCATGTTTTACCGGTTTTGCTGCTGCAACTGTAAGCACCTTTTTAGCAGTAGTTTTTGCTGCCTGGTTTAATGCCAACTGTACGGGAGCAGCCTTAATCTCAGCATGTTCATGCGCTACAGCTACCGCTCTTTCGCCAGTGATCAGATCTGATTTGACAGGCTCTGCCCTTGCAAGCTCTGGTAACTGGTTTTCACCTGATACTGGTGCAATATTTACCTTAGCTACTTTAATTGTTCTGAATAATTCTTTTTCATCAGTCATGACCACATCAGGAGGAAGTGGTTTTGCGGGCAATTTCACATTGACGCTTAAATTATTTTCCAGATTCTGGTTGGATTTTTTCATCACCGCGGGGGCGAAAATAGCGCCCAAAGAAATGATTACGGCCAAGCCGATCAGACGGTGCTTGAGTTTTTCATCCATTACAAGTTTCATTGATTCTCCTTCTGCTCCAATATTTTATGATGGGCAGCCATTACATGACCAACCGTAAAAAATGACCCGTAAACAACAATTAAGTCGCCACTCTTAGCCTGATTTACTGCGCTTTCAAATGCAGCAAGCGGGCTATTATAACAAAGTTCAACACAAGTTTCTGCATCTCTGAAAACTGACAAGAGCAGTTCCTTATCAGAGGCACGTTTATTATCTAATTGTGCAGGATACCATCGGTCAACACAATCCTTTAAAGGAAAAATTAACCCAAAAAGATCTTTATCTTTTAAGGCCGAAAAAACCGCATGAACAGTATTTTTGCCATCAAGGCTTTTAATAGTTCGCGCAAGCAGTCTGGCTGATTGAGCATTATGAGATACATCGAATAACACATTAATATCTCCCCTCTTCAGCTGTAATCTTCCCGGGATAAAAATCGACTGCATGGCCTTTTTGATGTCTTCCTGAGATATCGGCAATTCATTAGCAAGAAGGATTGTCGCAGCAATTGCCGCAGATGCCGATTTAAGCTGTATGGATGGTTTGGGTAATTCATCAAACTGTGTTTTTAGAAACTTGAAGTCCCAGCAAGTCCCTCTATCATTCACATAGATATCTTTATCAAAATAATAAGCAGAAGTGTTCAGATTGTTTGCTACCTCAACAATACTTGCCGGAGGATTTATATCAGCATAAATAAAGGGCTTTCCTTCCCGTAGTATCCCGGCCTTTTCAAAACCAATAGCTTCCAGAGTATCACCCAGATAATCCTGATGATCAAAATCTATAGTGGTAATAATAGCCAGATCGGCATCAACTATGTTAGTAGCATCAAGACGCCCTCCCAAACCTACTTCAAGAATAATCACATCCGGCTTCTGTTGTTTAAAATGCAATAGCGCAGCCAAAGTAGCCATTTCAAAATAAGTAAGAATAACATCACCGCGCGTCTCCTCGATGGTGGAAAACAAATGGCACAGTTCGTCATCTGATACAGGAGTTAAATTAATTTTTATGCGTTCATTAAAACGAATCAGGTGTGGCGAGGTGTAAGAGGCAGTTTTATAGCCCGCCTGATGATAAAGGGTTCCCAGTGCTGTTACTGTAGAGCCTTTGCCATTGGTTCCGGCTACGGTAATTACTTTACATGAGGGGGTATTAACCCCCAAGTTTCGGGCTACTTCAAGTACACGAGTCAATTCCAGTTGTATTTCCTGAGTATGTCTGGATTCCAAATGATGTAACCATTGGTCCAGATTCCATTTACTCGATACTTTGTACAAAAGGATTCTCCGCGCCTTTGTAAGTCAGTTTGGATACTAACTCAGAAATGGTTGAACGAAGATGCTTACGCTCAACTATCATATCAATGTGACCATGCTCCAACAGGAACTCACTACGCTGGAAACCTTCAGGCAAAGTTTGTCTAACTGTTTGCTCAATGACTCTTGGGCCTGCGAAACCAATTAAGGCATTCGGCTCGGCGATAATCACATCACCCAGGCTTGCAAAGCTGGCGGAAACCCCACCCATAGTCGGATCAGTCAGTACTACTATAAAAGGCAGCCCGCTTTCAGCAAACTTGGCCAAAGCGGCAGAGGTTTTTGCCATTTGCATTAAAGAAAAAAGACCTTCCTGCATTCTGGCGCCACCACTGGCAGTAAAACAGATGTAGGCTCGCTTTTCTTCGGTGGCAACCTTGATAGCCCGAACAAATTTTTCACCAACAGTGGCTCCCATGGAACCACCCATGAAGTTGAACTCAAAAGAGCTTACAACTACTGGCAGCTGATTTAAATGACCTTTCACCACGACCAGAGCCTCTTTCTCTCCAGTCGCCTTTTGTGCCTGCGATATCCTGTCTTTATATTTTTTGGAGTCGCGGAATTTTAATCGGTCCTGTGGTTCCAGAGCAGAAGCAATTTCTTCTTGTCCGGCTTCATCCAGAAACTGACCAATCCTGACGCGCGCAGACACACGATGATGAAAGTTACAGGATGGGCATACCATAAAATTCTTTGCCAGCTCAGTACTGTAAAGAACCTCATTGCATCCCAGGCATTTAACCCACAAACCTTCTGGAACCCCTTTTTTTTGCGAGGTTTCAGTTCTTATAATCGAAGGTAACAGTTTTTTAAGCCAGCTCATAAATTAGGAACCTATATATAAAGTCGATCAATATTATACACAGAAAAAATAATAATCTTAAATATACCTGAAAGACAGCCCTCACTCAATATTAAAATCAAAATGCCTAAAAATGTAACACATTCATTTTATTAAGCAAATTTCCCCATTTTTTAAAAAAATATGCTATCAGAGCTAAAGTTTTTTCCAGATTTTCCGATAACAGAGTTGGGTACGGTGAATTCACAAAAGAAAAAAGAATTTACTGAACGATAAATGTCCCAAACCAGGGATTCAGGTCTGAGGAGACTATAATCATGGCTCAAGTAATTAATACCAACGTGGCGTCGCTAACAGCCCAACGTAATTTGGGAGTTTCAAGTAATGCGATGCAGACATCCATACAAAGATTATCATCCAGTTTACGTATTAACAGTGCGAAAGACGATGCTGCAGGTTTGGCAATTTCTCAACGTATGACTGCTCAAATCCGTGGTATGAACATGGCAGTACGAAATGCTAACGACGGTGTTTCACTGGCACAGGTTGCTGAAGGTGCGATGCAGGAAACTACTAACATTCTGCAACGTATGCGTGAATTGTCAGTACAGGCTGCTAACTCAACCAACAACTCTTCTGACCGTGCATCCATACAAAGTGAAGTATCACAATTGCAAAAAGAATTAAACCGTATTTCTACTGATACTGAGTTCAACGGCCAAAGAATTCTTGATGGTTCATTTTCTAATGCAAGTTTCCAGGTAGGTGCTAATGCGAACCAAACTATTACTTTCAGTATTGGTAGCGTTAAAGCCTCTTCAATTGGTGGTATCGCTACAGCTACAGGAACCAGTGTAAGTAACAACGTAGCTGCAGATATTACAATTGCCATCGGTGGAGGAACTGCAACTACTATCAACTCTTCAGCAGGCTTCGCTGGAGCACTTAATGGTCAGGAAGGTAATTCTGCTTACGCTAAAGCAGCTGCAATTAATGATGCGGGTGTTCCAGGTCTTTCTGTGAGAGCCAGCACTAGTGGAACTCAAACTCTTGTTACACCAATAGGTGGAAACCCTGGTGATACCTATGATTTGACAATAAATAACGTAAATATTTTTTCAGGACAGGACGTGTCAACTGCCCTCAGTACCTCTGCCTTGCGTGACGCAATTAACGGCGTATCACCACAAACGGGAGTAATTGCCAGCTTAAACGGTAATGATTTAACTCTGTCAGCTGCAGATGGCCGTACAATCACTGTAGTAGAAGGCACATTAAAAAGTATTAGTGCTGCTGCTGGTACTTTTGAAAACCCCTTATTTGGCCAACTTGAAATCAGTGCTACAAATACCATTAACATCGGTGGTACTGTCGCAGATGTGGGTTTAAACGCAGCTATAGCAAGAGACACTATTGGTGTGGATTCAGTAGATGTCAGTACAATTGATGGTGCTAACGAAGCTATCAAGAGAATTGACGCTGCTTTGGATACTGTAAACGCCAACCGTGCTGACATGGGAGCCTTGCAAAACCGATTTGATTCTACAATCGCTAACTTACAGAACGTATCAGACAACCTGTCAGCTGCACGCAGCCGAATTCAGGATGCTGACTACGCTGCTGAAATGGCGAATCTGACCAAGAACCAAATCCTGCAACAAGCTGGTACAGCAATGCTGGCACAAGCGAACAGCATGCCACAATCTGTACTGTCTTTATTAGGTAGATAATAGGATGTGACGATCGAAATGCGGCCTTAAGCCGCATTTCGGTTTTATACCCCGCAATATCAGGGTAAAGGAGTATAAAATGAATATTGAATCTGTTCCATCGGTGAATAAAACGGTACAGAATGACTCGGTAAAACTACCCGATGAGCCGATTAAACTTGAAAAAAGCAGCCCATTGTCTGATTCATCTCTTGATGAGGAAACAAAACAAGCACTGGATCATGCAACAGGTTTACTGCAGACTATAGTAACGGATAAAATTTCTGATAAAGTAATACGTAAAATGCCTTCGGATGAATATTTGCATTTATTAAGTTTGCTTGATGAAATAATCAGTGGTTCTATAGATAAGCACGTTTAATAAATGGACTTATTAAATTTTAATTGCATTATCAGCCAGATTGACACAGATAAGGACGACTATGAGTTTATCAGCGCCAGGTGTAGGTTCCGGACTTGATGTAAAAGCAATGGTTGACGCTTTGGTTAAAGCAGAAATTACACCCATACAATTGCGTCAGGACAAGCGCCTGCTCAGTGTGAATACAGAACTATCCGCCGTAGGACAATTGAAAAGCACTCTGGCTACACTGCAAACCACCCTTACAAAATTATCTGACATAAAGCAATTTTACACGATGAAGTTCTCAGTCAGCGATCCTGATTATTTTTCTACAACTGTATCACCACAAGCAGTGAAAGGTACCTATCAAATAGAGGTAGAGCAACTGGCGCAGCAGCACACACTGGCAAGTGATTATCTTACTAATACTGGCAGTGGTACCCTGACTATTGATTTTGGTACTTATGAAAACAACAATACAACTTTTACTCCAAATGCATCTGCAACCTCAGTTTCTGTAACAATTGCCCCAGGCAGCGACAGTCTGGTTGCGGTGCGTGATGCAATCAATAATAAAAATGCAGGCGTTACCGCAAGCATAGTAAAGGATAGCCAAGGTTCAAGGCTGACCATTGCCTCATCAAAAACCGGTGAAAATTATGCCATGAGAATCAGTGGTGATATTACTGCATTGAATTACGATGCAACAGCCCCTTCTAACGTCATGACAGAAACGATTGCAGCTCAGGACAGTATCGTAAAAATAAATGGCCTTACCTTAAAGCAAAATTCCAATCAACTTGAAGAAGCCATAGCAGGGGTAACGCTGAATTTAAAAAAAGCAGCAGGCGCGAATGAAACTAAAATTATTACCTTAACGGTTGATGATAATAAAGAACAATTAACAGGACTTATTAATGATTTCATCAAACAGTACAATGATTCAATGACCTTCTTAACTAATTTGACTGGTTATAATCAGGAAACAAAGCAAAGCGGTGTCTTTCAGGGTGATCCGCAATTTAGAAATTTGAAATTAAACCTTAATAAGTGGGCTACCTCTCCCCTGTCAACCAACAGCCCGATCAAATCATTGGCTGATTTGGGTATAGTAACGAATAAACAAACAGGATTACTTGAAGTAAAACAGGATCAATACAAAAAAGCATTGGATAATAATTACGCCAGCATAGGCGCACTCTTTGCGAAAACGGCAAGTGCCACCGATTCAGACATCAGGGTAAAATCGGTTGGAGCTAATGTAAAAGCGGGATCATACAATGTTGAATTAAGCGAATTTACTCCAGGGGTCAGCATGTCTGGTATGATTGGTGGCGCTTCTGCAACATCACCTGATGGATTCACCCTCACCGGAAGTGGTGATCTTGGCGGTTTATCAATAAATGTTTTGTCTGGAACAACCGGAAGCCGAGGTCAAATCACAGTCAATGACGGTATCGCCGTACAGATGAATTCCTTTCTTGATAATTACATGAAAACAAAAGGTGATCTTGATCAAAGGGCAACTCAGTTAGACAAGCAGATGAAAATGTTGGGCAGAGATCAGGAAGCGCTTGACTTGCGAAGCAAAAAAATTGAAGCCCGTTATTTAGCACAGTTTACTGCGCTGGATACCTTAATTTCAAGCTTACAAAACACCAGTGGTTTCCTGACCCAGCAACTCGCTAATTTACCGCAATTTAAATCAAAGTGAGACCCCTTTCATGAAAAATCCATACACACAAGCATCGAACCAGTACAAATCAATTGAATTGCAAACACGTATTGATACAGCGTCTCCACATGAGCTTATTGAGTTATTGCTTCAAGGAGCACGTACTCATATTGCAACGGCTCAGGGTAATATTCAAAGAAATCAGATAAAAGAAAAAGGCGAGCATATTGGTAAAGCTTTGAGTATTATTGAAGGTTTAAAAATGAGTTTAAACCACGAGCAAGGCGGTAGCATCGCTGAAAATTTGCTTAAATTATACGATTATATCCAGCATATTTTACTGAAAGCCAATTTGAATAATGACGAAGATTTGCTGGCTCAATCTAATTTGCTCCTTGCCGAAATACATCAAGCCTGGCAGTCGATAAATATCAGTTCTGAACAGTCTGGGAATACTTAAAATACGATCAGGCATCACACGCCCCATGCCCCAACAAAAATTCCGCTCCCTCACGGTCGCGGCTCGGTTTTCGTGCTCTCGTATTTACTTCATCGTGCACCGAAAACCGAGCCGCGACCGTGAGGAAGCGGAACAGTTATACTGGCACCATGCCGCTTTCGGGAGATCCTTCGCGCAAAAAGACGCGCTCAGGACGACGTGCCGCTATTTCAATGTCATCTAAAATTAATCCCATCAAAATGTAAAGTAATTTTCCACATTGCCGTTAAAACAGATACCACGAATAAAAATTGAGACCATTATGAAAAAAATTATGATATCAATAATAAGTGTAATGTCTCTGATGCTTGGTTCACAGTTAGCCTTTGCATATCAAAGATATGGAGAAACCCTATGCAATCAGCCTGATTACTTTTGCATGAAGGTAAAACAAGGGGAAAGTTGGGAAGGGCTTTTTCCCAATGTAGAAGAACGAGATATAGTAAGACGTATCAACCGCATGAATATCAGACTGAAACAGGGTATGACCATTGCTGTGCCTAAAAATATAGACAGGCTTACCATTTATGATGTCTCCCCTTTCCCCCGTTATATCGAATCAGATGGTGAGAAAACGATTTATGTCAGCCAAAAGAAACTGGCATGGGGAGCTTATGATGAAGATGGTGAACTTCTTTGGTGGGGTCCCATATCATCTGGCGTAGGAAAATGCAACGTTGCCGGAGGTTGTGGCACACCTACAGGCTCATTCAGAATCATCCGCAAACAGGATATAGAATGCGTTTCTACTGTTTTTCCAAGAAGAGCCAATGGTGAAAACGGAGGTGCACTCATGCCATATTGCATGCATTTCTTCAGAGGCTTTGCCTTACATGGTAGCTACGAAGTGCCTGGATACAGGGCAAGTCATGGCTGTGTCCGTATGTTTATTGAAGACGCACGCTGGCTGAATGAGGAGTTTATTGATGTGCCAGGAGGCGGTATGAAAGGAACTCGAGTAATACTGGATTCTCCAGATGATCCTAATGAGCGTTAAGGAAAAACGCAAAGAAATCGCGCTTATAGACAAATTATAAACAAGGTGTTAATATTTTAATTGGTGAAATTTAGCTATTTATATGTTATCGTGCGCGTTGACTTTGTGACTAAATAAACTGCATTTTGACTTACGGCCAAGATACAAGAAGGTGTTATTGTATAAGGGCCTATTTTTTTGTCAAAAATTCCCGCAAAGCAAATGGTGCAGTTAAAATCTGGAGATTTAAAAAATAATGGCTCATTATAATACACAGTCCAACACAGCGCAGGCAGAAAGCAGCAAATCATTTATGCCCTGGATGGTATGGGGATTAGGTTGTCTCTTTTATTTTTATGAATGTCTGTTACAAGTTTCCCCCAGTGTAATGAGCAATGAGTTAATGAGGGATTTCTCTGTCACCAGCCAGACTTTAGGTATTTTGTCAGGCATTTATTTTTATTCTTATGCCGCCATGCAATTGCCGGGTGGTGTGCTAATGGATCATTTTGGTCCCCATCGACTGTTAACTATCGCAACCATTGTGTGTGCCGTGAGTACTATCGCTTTTGGTATGACTGATAATTTCTTTATGGCCTGCGTTGCGCGCCTGATGATAGGCTTTGGTTCCGCTTTCGCTGCAGTCGGCACAATGAAACTGGCAGCCAACTGGTTTCCGGCTCAGCGTTTTGCTTTATTGACCGGATTAATGGTTACTATAGGTATGATGGGAGCAATAGGTGGAGAAGCACCACTGGCCTTATTGATTGACGGTTTTGGCTGGCGTCACAGTATGATCATCATGGGTAGCATAGGCCTGTTACTGGCTGCGCTGATAACTCTGATTGCTCGGGATGCCCCAAAAAATTACGTTGCACCAAAACACCAGCACCCTCTTGAGGAAGAAGAAAAACTCTGGCCCAGTCTTACGGCTTTAATAAAGAACAAACAGTTATGGCTGGTCGCGACTTATGGCGGTCTGATGTACATGGCAACTCCTGTCTTTTGCGGCCTTTGGGGTGTTCCCTTTTTGATGGATAAAATGCTGTTAAGTAAAGCTATGGCAGCTAACTTCATTTCCTTAGTCTTTGTTGGTTGGGCTATAGCCAGCCCCTTGTGGGGAATATTTTCCAATCGCATAGGATTGAGAAAACCCCCTATGTACATAGGCTGTATTGGTGCTCTGGTTTGCTCCACTGTCTTTATTTTCGTGCCTATCAGCTCCCCATTTGTCATGGAGTTCCTGCTTTTTGCTTTTGGTATTTTTTCAGCAGGATTCTTACCCGCATTTTCTGTTGCAAAAGAATTATGTAATAAGAAGTATGTAGCAACCGGTTTGAGTTTCATGAATATGATGAATATGGTGGGCATTGCCTTGGCCCAACCATTGATTGGCTTTATTCTGGATAGAATGTGGCAGGGAGAACTCGAGGGTACCGTAAGAGTGTATCCTTTAAGTGCTTATCATACCGCTCTTGGCATTCTTCCGCTCGGTATGCTGGTTGCTCTGCTTATTTTACCTAAAATAAAAGAAACCTATTGCCAAAGCGTACATTAATGAAATAATACCCCGTTTTAAAAGTAGAATTATTATGGCTAAAAAATTATTTATCAAAACGAATGGCTGCCAGATGAATGAATACGATTCATCCAAAATGGCGGAAGTGCTTAACGAGTCACACGGGCTTATTAAAACAGACCAGCTTGAAGAGGCAGATGTAATTCTTCTCAATACCTGTTCCATACGTGAAAAAGCACAGGAAAAGGTCTTTTCCCAACTTGGCCAATGGCGTGAGTACAAAGCGAAAAATCCGCATGTAGTTATAGGTGTAGGTGGTTGCGTGGCCAGTCAGGAAGGTGCTGATATTATTAAAAGAGCACCATACGTTGATATCGTTTTTGGTCCCCAAACCTTACACAGACTCCCTGCCCTGCTCAATGAACGGCTTGAAAAGAAAAAATCGGTAGTTGACATCAGCTTTCCCGAAATTGAAAAATTTGACCATCTTCCAGCCCCAAGAGCTGAAGGCCCGACTGCTTTCGTATCAATAATGGAAGGTTGCAGCAAATACTGCAGTTTCTGCGTGGTTCCTTACACTCGCGGTGAAGAAATAAGCAGACCTTTTGATGACGTGCTTGCTGAGTGTTATCAACTGGCCGCACAAGGGGTACGAGAAGTTAATTTATTAGGCCAGAACGTTAATGATTATCGCGGCACTATGGAAAATGGCGAAACGGCTGATTTAGCCTTGCTGATTCATTATCTTGCCGCTATAGATGGCATAGGCAGAATTCGCTTTACGACCTCTCACCCATTGGCATTTTCAGATAATCTGATTAATGCTTATGCCGAAGTACCAGAGCTTGCGAATCATCTGCACTTACCGGTACAAAGTGGATCTGACCGTATTTTGGGTTTAATGAAGCGCGGCTATACTGCTTTGGAATTTAAATCGAAAATCAGAAAATTGCGTAAAGTTCGTCCTGATATTCGTTTATCCACTGACATCATTGTTGGTTTTCCTGGCGAAACAGATAAAGATTTCCAGGATACTATGGATTTGGTTCATGAAATTGGCTTTGATACTTCATTCAGCTTTATCTATAGCCCAAGGCCAGGAACCCCAGCTGCCAATCTGATTGATGACACACCTTTAGAAGTCAAAAAACAACGCCTGCAGATTCTGCAAAACAGATTGCTGATGAATGCCTCCCGATACAGTCAATCAATGATAGGTACAACGCAAAGAATCCTGGTTACAGGACAATCCAAGAAAGACAGTAACCAATTGGCAGGACGCACTGAATGCAACCGAGTGGTCAATTTTGATGGTGCACCGCATTTGACAGGCCAATTTGTAACCGTACAAATCAGCGATGCCTTGCCTAACTCCCTGAGAGGCCGCTTACTTGAAGATGAGATGCAACCCGCCTGATGACAGAACTTATTCAAAAACAAATCACCGTTCCCCGCGAGTACCACAGTCAACGTGTTGACAGCGTACTCGCCCAATTATTGCCTGAATATTCACGCTCGCAAATTACCAACTGGATTAAATCCGGTGCTGTTACCATGAATCAAAAAGCATGTAAACCTAAGGATAAAGCCTTAGGTGGCGATCTGATTGAACTGAATGCTGAATTGACGAAAGTGGATGGCGATTTTAACCAATGCAATCCTGAAGACATTCCACTCGATGTCATTTTTGAAGATAATGAAGTTCTGGTTTTAAATAAGCCTGCCGGTCTGGTCGTACACCCTGGGGCAGGTAACAGGGAACACACTCTGGTTAATGCCCTCTTGCATCATGCGCCACAATTACAACATCTGCCCAGAGCAGGTATAATTCATCGTCTGGATAAGGACACAACAGGTTTACTTATTGTTGCCAAATCACTGACCGCCCATACTTCATTGATTCGTCAAATGCAGGCTCGCGATATTCAGCGCAATTACATCACGCTGGTGCTGGGGCATGTCATTTCCGGAGGTACTATAGATACTGGTTTTGGCAGACATCCGAGAAATCGTTTGAAAATGGCCGTAACAGGGCAAGGAAGACAGGCTATTACCCATTACATGGTAAACAGGCAATATCAGGACTATACCCTGCTTGATGTAAGTCTTATGACGGGAAGAACCCATCAGATAAGAGTGCATATGGCGCATATTAATCACCCCGTAGTGGGTGACCCATTGTATAACGGACGCATGAGAATACCCGTTCACGCCAGCGATGAGTTAAGAACC
The DNA here is from genome assembly GCF_000373765.1 of Legionella shakespearei DSM 23087. Taxonomy (GTDB): domain Bacteria; phylum Pseudomonadota; class Gammaproteobacteria; order Legionellales; family Legionellaceae; genus Legionella; species Legionella shakespearei. The sequence goes on from NZ_KB892393.1 coordinate 69,118, forward strand.
TTGATCCAGCAATTTAAACGTCAGGCACTTCATGCCTGTTCCATTACTTTTTATCATCCAAAAACTGATGAAGAGTTGACATTTGAAGCTCCCTTGCCTGATGATTTCAAATTACTTCTTAACACTCTGGATGAGCATTATGAGTACTAAATCAGCCAACTGGCCTGCTCCTGCAAACGTAAGTGCAGTAACTACAACCCGAGTCCAGGGATTTAGCCAAGCTCCTTATGATCAAAATAATCTTGGCTTGCATGTAGGTGATAATGACCTGCATGTAATGAAAAACAGACAGCAATTATCTGAATTACTAAATCTGCCCGCAGAACCCATCTGGCTGGAGCAGACACACAGCACTACCTGTATAATCGCTGAAAAGGAAAGCAACCGAAATGCTGATGCGGCTGTAACCCGCTCTTTTTTACACCCATTGGTTATCATGACTGCTGATTGCCTCCCTATCATGTTATGCAACAAACAGGGAGATGAAATTGCAGCCATTCATGCTGGATGGAGGGGGTTATGCAACGGGATTGTAGAAAATACACTGAGCAAAATGGACTCGAATCCCTCAGAGCTTCTGGCATGGATAGGCCCTGCCATATGCGGCAAATGCTATGAAGTCGGGGAAGAAATGTATTCCGCATTTACCAGCAAGTACCCACAAAGCAACCGCTCCTTCAAACCAGTACAATCCAAATGGATGGCTAATTTGCCTGAAATTGCGGAGATGGTGCTGAATTTACAGGGGGTAAACGCTGTTTATCAATCAGATTTATGCACTTTTGAATTAAAAAATCAATTCTATTCCTATCGGAGAGAGCCACAAACGGGTAGAATAGGCACTTTAATTTGGTTCAATAATCAACCTCAGGATTAATCATATGATGACTCGTATAAAATTATTCATAGGTACCCTGCTCTTTATAGCAGGTTCTTTTGCATTTGCTGCTGAGCAAGCACAAATGCCCAGCTTGTCCCCTGTTTTAAAAAACATTATGCCAGCTATCGTTAACATTGCAGTTCAGGGATACATGCCTGATGCTGTGATTCCTGGTGCTACTGGTGATGATGAGGAAGCGGAAAACAAACAACCATCAAGAACCCCGCAAAAAGGACGTAAATTCGAAAGTATTGGTTCAGGTGTTATCATTGATCCCAAAAATGGAGTGATTATCACTAATGACCATGTTATCCGTAATGCCAACCTGATTACGGTGACATTGCAGGATGGCAGACGTTTAAAAGCTCGCTTAATTGGTGGCGACAGCGAAACAGATCTTGCTGTTCTGAAAATTGATGCTAAAAATCTTAAGTCGCTGGTGATTGGTGACTCTGATAAACTGGAAGTGGGGGATTTTGTCGTAGCAATAGGAAACCCCTTTGGCTTAAACAGCTTTGGTAACAGTCAATCAGCAACTTTTGGTATCGTCAGTGCATTAAAACGCAGTGATTTGAATATTGAGGGTGTAGAAAACTTTATCCAGACTGATGCGGCAATCAACCCAGGTAACTCAGGTGGTGCTCTGGTGAATACCAAAGGCGAACTGATTGGTATCAACACAGCAATTATATCTCCTTACGGCGGTAACGTAGGTATAGGCTTCGCTATTCCTATCAACATGGCAAAAGATGTAACCCAGCAAATTATTAAATTTGGCTCCATCCATCGTGGATTAATGGGTATTTTTGTACAGCACCTGACACCAGAATTAGCACAGTCAATGGGATATCCTGAAGACTTGCAAGGTGCGTTGGTTTCTCAGGTTAATGAAAATTCTCCAGCTGAACTTGCAGGTTTGAAAGCAGGAGACATTATCACCCAGATTAATGACACCAAGATCTTACAGGCAACCCAGGTCAAAACAACAATCAGCCTGTTGCGTGTTGGTGCTACTGTCAGTATTAAAATTTTACGTGATAACAAGCCATTAACTCTGAATGCTGAAGTTACTGACATTAAAAAGCACGAACAAAAATTACAGTCCAACAATCCTTTCCTTTATGGCCTGGCTTTACGTACTTTCGAACAGGAATCACCTCCTCATGGTAATGTAGTTGGTGTACAGGTAGTCGGTGCAACTGAAAACAGTGCGGGCTGGAGAGCAGGCTTAAGACCTGGTGATATCATTATCTCTGCGAATAAGACTGAAGTTAAAGATGTAAAATCCTTGCAAAATATTGCCCAGGCTAAAAAGCAGCAATTGTTAGTACAGGTTTTACGTGGTGCAGGCGCACTGTATATTCTGATTATCTAGTAATCTTAAATGTCATCAGCTCACGCTGGTGACATTCTCTCCCATTAAAATAGACGTAGCCTTGATTTCGCTATCGCTGCATCAAGGCTCCAGTTTTATATATTTTTAATCAGCCCAGCTGTAAATCTAATATATACTATGAATTAATAGTGCCATTCGACAAAAGCATAAAATGCCACGTAAATACGACCTGAACATAATTTACAGAGAAGATGCAGGACATCTTGGTGACAAGATTGATTATGCCTGGTCTGTATATCAGGCCGTCGAACCTGTCGCAGGTGAAGTAGATACTAATGAATCAGAAGCAAAGAAGAAAGCTGCATTGATGTTTTTGATTTATGCATTGGATATACAAGATAGTGCTTTGGATTCTGATCGTTTAAACCATCTATTACGGCAATTAATAGACGAAAGGCAACTACATAAGACCATTAATCCAGAATACATTCCCGGAAAGTCCCCCTCTCATCTGCCCTTTTCGCCCCAAAAAACTGTGCCTCTGCAAACCACAAGACATGGTAAATCAAAGCAAGCCAGGGTAAAAAAGGGAATAAAAACTAAAGAAATTCTGGATGTTCATGATGATTCCAAAAAAGAGGACCAGACAGGAGGTTTATTTATCACTTCCGCTGTAGAACGTGCTCAGTATCGAGTAAACATCCATCAAGGATTGTTTAAAAAGAATGGTGTACTTTTTGACACCCACAAAATGATATCCCATGGCAAACCTGGTTTTGCATCATTCACTCTCAATGCTAATGGCGAACTGTCCGTTTTTAGTCATTTGAACAAACGAGATGGCTTCACTCATGCAACGATGAATGCTGGCGCGCCAATTGTGGCTGCAGGTGAAATAAAAATTGAGAATGGCCAGTTAAAAGCGATAACCACTTACAGCGGCCACTATCAACCGTCACTGTTTAATGTGTACCGGCTATTAGAGTATTTTTCCCAGCATAATGTGGATATCAGCCACGCAGTAGTCATTACCTTCCAAAATCCTTCACTCTATCTTCCTGGAATAGAATCTCATATTTATTATATAAATAATGTCGCTGATGGCTACAGGACACCCGCTTCACAAATTTATAATGGCATAAATGAATTGATTTCTACTTGTATTAAAAAATTACAGCCCTCTCCTATTGATAAATTGAAAACCAAATTACCCAAGTCAGAGCTGACGAAACAAAGAGTCCTTTTGCATGAACGGCTACAGCATGAGCTTTTAGAATTTCAAAATAATTTAAAGAGCAATTTATCCCCTTTTGAATTGCACTACAGACTCGTTGAACTGGAAGGTATTATTTCCCGATATGAAGAACAAAATAACGCTTTATCTCAGGAATACGGCAAACAAAGATCTAAAAACCACCTGGCCAATACCCTGTTATCACAAAAAAAAGAGATAGATGATTTTAAAACAGGGAAAAAAGCGGATGATGCAGATCATCAAAAAATGCAGAGTATGAAGAAGATATATTGATGAATTTTTAATTAATGTAGCCTTGATTACACTAAGGTGGCATGGTCTGACTCCCTCGCCCGCGAAAGGAGTTTATTAATAATCATATTTTTATCGCGGGAGAGGGCTGGGGAGAGGATTAAGATCGATATTCGCCCTCTCCCTAACCCTCTCCCGCGTTCAACTGCAGTTCTATACACGAATTTCTAGCGCGGGCGAGGGGACTGACCGTGCCGTTTGCGTCTTCTGAGCCTTATCCTGACGGGGCACCCTCCTCCCGAAGAGGGGCACTTGCTAAGATCATCCTGTTTATTTGCCTCCTTTTTACAGGGCTAAAATAGGAGAGAAGCACTTACAGCGATAACGAAATCAAGGCTAGGTTTTGAATTATTTAAGTATTGAAGAGTATCACTTGCAGGTAAAATTTATAAAAAAACACAAAACCTACTTGACATTAACCCGCGAAAAAGACAAAATCACGCCTCGTTGTGGCTATGTAGCTCAGCCGGTTAGAGCGCGGCACTCATAATGCTGAGGTCGGTGGTTCGAGTCCACCTATAGCCACCACTTAAATACATCACTTCCCTGTTTTCACATTAGATATCCTTGATTCTTAAACAAAAATCGTTGAATTGAACAATAACTTTCTTTTTATACCTTTTTATGACCATGATTAACCAGAAGCATAAAAATCCTTAAGTTAGTTGCCAAAAAAGCTATGGTAAGACGTTAAATTTGGTTATTATGTTTGTACCCATTACTTTACGGTTTTTAAATGCGCTCAATAGTATTTTTACTTTTAGCCCTGATTTGGTCCTCGCTGATTCATGCTAATGACGTCAATATTTCAACCGTAACCAAAAATGGTACTACCGTATTTTACCTGCAGGCAGGTGCCTTTAATTTAGAAAAAGACGCGCAATCGCGCCAGAAAGAACTTTCAGCCCTTGTAGAACAAACTGTTGAAATTAAAAATCTTGCAGACAAGCATCTGTACCTCGTACAGATTGGCCCTATAAATGACTATCAGACTGCCCGTGCCTTAAAAGACAAGTTATCGCAGAATACAGACAAAAAAACCTTCAAACAAAGCAGCACGTCACAGTCTTCCCTGAGCATCAGTCAGCCCCCCACTAATGCTGACCAGACTCTTGCTCCCTCCAGCAAATTATGGAATTTAAGAAATGCTGACATACGTGCGGTTATAGCCGAAGTGTCACGGGTTACAGGTAAAAATTTTGTGATTGATCCCAGAGTTCAGGGCAAAATATCCATCATTTCATCCACCCCATTATCCAACCGCGAACTCTATCAGGTATTTCTGTCAGTACTGCAAGTGTCAGGCTATGCCGCAATTCCTAATGGCGAAATTATAAAAATCATCCCTAATATAGATGCTAAAACTCAATCGCCCGATTTACTGAGCGGCATGAGAAATCAGCCCAAAGGCGATGACATGATGGTGGCTGTAATTCCTGTTCATTATGTTCCTGCAGAACAACTGGTTCCTGTTTTAAGGCCATTGATGCCACAGTGGAGCAGTGTTTCTGCTTATGCGCCCTCCAACATGCTCATCATGTCAGGACGTGCCAATAACATTAAAAGCCTGGCAGACATTATCAAGCAAGTAGACAGTTCCAATGCTAATGGCATTGATATAGTACCGCTTCATCATGCTCTTGCCATGGATGTGGCTAATACGCTGAAGGATTTGGTAAAAACACAGCCGAGCATAGGTAGCCGAACGCAAATTACCATTGCAGCAGATGATCGTTCCAATTCTTTATTAGTCAGTGGTAATAAAACAGACAGGATCAGACTGAGAATGTTAATCCTTAAGCTGGACAAAGAAAGTTCCGCGGGGCTTAATTCAAATACTCAGGTAGTTTATTTAAATTATTTAAGGGCTGAAGATTTGGTACCTATTCTTGCCGGTATTGCCCAGGCGAATTTTAGTGGTAATGTTGGAACAACCATTGGAACAATCACACGCCCTGCTCTAGACAGCACTAATCCTGCATCAAGCCTTGCAACCGGCAGTTCCTCTGATACACAAGGAAGTTCCCCGTTAATGTCTTCACCGGCAGTAAACAGTTCAGCTGCGACAGCGAATACAACATCAGCCAGCACACAGAATGAAGGTTCAACGAAACCAACAGTACAAATCATTGGAGAACCCAATACGAACTCTATCATTATTAATGCCCCTGCATCGATAATACGCATTCTAAAAACAGTTATTGCCCAGCTGGATATCAAGCCGGCACAGTTACTCATTGAAGCTCTGGTAGCTGAAGTAGATCAAAATGATGTGAATAGCCTTGGCATCGAATGGGGTACCGATCAGCAAAGAGGAAATCCACGTGATTTTCGCCCAGGCTTTGCTATTATCAACAGCAAAACCAAAATAGATGATTTCCAGGCTCAGATTTATGCTCTGGCACGCCAGCAAAAAGCGAACATTTTATCCACGCCATCTGTTGTCGTTTTAGATAATCGACAGGCTAAAATACTGGTAGGTAAACAAGTATCCGTAGCATCTACAAGCTATCCCAATAACGCAGGCGGCACCACTACAGCCAGCCCTTACACTACATTTAACCGCGTTAATGTGGCACTGCACCTTTACGTTCGCCCACAGATTACGCGCGGTCAGGGAATTCAGATGCAAATTGATCAGGGGAACGATACTCTTGACCCTGCAAGTACAGTGGACAGTGTGAATAACCCTACTTTCAAGATCAGCAGTATTGTTACCTCCGTGCATGTAGAAAGTGGCGACATTGTGGTTTTAGGAGGTCTTACTCAAGACAGTATAGGAAATGACAATAATCGTTTGCCTATATTGGGTGATATTCCTGGGGTGGGACGGCTGTTCCAGCACAATATCCGCAGTCGGGACAAACGGGTACTTATGGTCTTTATCAAACCGATTATTCTCCATAATGAAAGGGATAATCTGCAGGTTACCGGCCAAAAATACAATGACATACGTCAATATCAGCTGGATTGGCTGCGCTCTCAGGAAGAATTTGAACAGTCGAATAGTGAAACTGCGTTACCGCCTTTAACGCAAGGCAGTTTACCTATTCCATTCAGTGGGCCGCCTCAGCAACAAAAATTACCAATGACTAAATAAAGCTATGGATAACGACGACAAAGTACTGAAGCTTCCTTACAGTTTTGCCAAGAACAATGGACTGGTCATTGGTGACATTAAAAATGAAAAAGCGCTTGTTTATCACCTGGCCAGCACGTCACTCCAGGCTCTTGCTGAGGTAAAGCGAATAGTACAATGTGAATTGGATACCAAACAGGTTGATGAAACAACTTTTCAACAGCATCTTGCGCAGATTTATCAGTCCAAATCATCCATTCTGGATGCGGCGGAAGGAATGGAAGACGATATGGATCTTTCCATGCTCGCCAGTCAATTACCCGTTAGCGAAGACTTATTGGAAAATCAGGATGATGCACCAATTATTCGCTTACTCAATGCCTTATTTACTCAAGCCATCAAATTTAAGGCATCAGATATCCATATAGAAACTTACGAAGACAGGGTTTTGGTTCGTAATCGTATTGATGGCGTATTGCAGGAAGTACTGGAAATTCAACGTGCTATAGCACCGCTTGTCATATCCAGGGTTAAGGTTATGGCAAAACTAGATATTGCTGAAAAGCGTATTCCTCAGGATGGACGTATCTCTTTGCGTATAGGCGGACATAATATTGACGTGCGTGTTTCCACTCTTCCTTCCAATCACGGAGAACGTGTGGTTTTGAGGATATTGGATAAGCAGGCAGCTCAGTTGGATTTAAATTTGTTAGGTATGCCACAATCTACTTTAAAAGCTATGCGACAGATGATTGCAGAACCCCATGGAATTATTCTGGTTACAGGTCCTACAGGGTCAGGTAAAACAACGTCTTTATACGCCATGCTTACAGAATTGAATCAGGTGACACGGAATATTCTGACTATTGAAGACCCTATAGAATATGATTTAGCAGGTATTGGACAAACCCAGGTCAATACTAAAGTGCAGATGACCTTCGCCAAAGGATTAAGGGCTATTCTCAGGCAAGACCCTGATGTGGTCATGATAGGAGAAATTCGTGATCTTGAAACGGCTGAAATTGCCGTTCAGGCCAGTTTGACAGGCCATTTGGTCCTATCAACCTTGCATACCAACAGTGCCCTCGGCGCTCTGAACCGTCTCAGAGATATGGGCGTTGAATCCTTTTTAATGTCTTCCAGTATCGTAGGTTTGATTGCCCAGCGTCTGGTCAGAAGACTATGTCCGCATTGTAAAATTCCACATCAACTTCGTGATGACGAGTTAGAACTGATGGGAGTTAAACCAGGAACTGATATATCTCAGGTTTATGAGCCTAAAGGTTGTGAGTTATGTAATAACCTGGGCTTTCGCGGTAGAACGGGTATTTATGAGCTTATTGGCATTGATGAAACACTCAGAGGTATGATTCATAGAAATGATGACATACAGACTCTGGAAAATTATCTGCGCCCCACTACTCCCAGTATTCGTGAGGATGGATTTAAACGGGTGCTGGCGGGTGATACGTCACTTTCGGAAATTCTGCGTGTGACGAGTCAAAATTAATTTGATGGATGCTTCGAGACGGGGTTACCACCCCTCCTCAGCACGAACGGGCCGGTGAGTAGGATGGGCTAAGAAAACCCTTATTTTGAGTTCACATCAGTCCTGAATAACACCCTAATCTTTTTGGCACTCGCACAATCCGTTCGTGCTGAGGAGGCGCGGCTTTTTTGCGCCGTCTCGAAGCATGGGCACAGACTTTTGCTCTGAGCATGCTTCGAGACGGGGTTACCACCCCTCCTCAGCACGAACGGGCCGGTGCGTGGGATGGGATAATAAAACCCTTATTTTGAGTTCACATGGGTTCTGAATAACACCGTACCTTTTTGCCCTCGCACAATCCGTTCGTGCTGAGGAGGCGCGGCTTTTTGCGCCGTCTCGAAGCATTGTCACAGATTTTTTGCCTTGGTGCCTGCTTCGAGACGGGGTTACCACTCCTCCTCAGCACGAACGGGTCGGTGGGTGGGATGGGATAATAAAACCTTTATTTCGAATTCACATCAGTTCTGAATAACACAGTAGCTTTTTTTTGCACTCGCACAATCCGTTCGTGCTGAGGAGGCGCGGCTTTTTGCGCCGTCTCGAAGCATTGGCACAAACTTTTTGCCTTGGTGCCTGCTTCGAGACGGGGTTACCGTCTTCTCAGCACGAACGGTTCAGGAGATTTAGTCAAGACTTCGGTTGTCTAACGAGCGTCAGTTCCCGGCTGCAAGCAGACCGGGCTACGAGCCGGTGCCGTGGCCGGATTAAGGTTGTGCCCCTAACCAAACTCTATGCTTTGCCCATGAGTGACCTGATAAAGAACTGACTTCACTTTAAAGCGCACGTCCTTACTCAGGCTGTTTGCTACAGTCAGATAAAGAAAACCATCCATATGAAAGACATGCGCTTTGCTGCCTCCAAAAGTCGGAATGTTTTGGACGACAACAAATTTGCCATCTTTCCATTGATACAATGGCGACTCCAAATCTGTTTTAGGATTAGTGCGTCCGCCTGTTATGTGGTTCATACGAAAAAGATAATGCTCATTATCTAAAGTAAAATAGGCAAAACTGCGGCCACCCTGCCCCTCCAGTTTTTGATACGGAGTGAATAACTTGCCATCCCAGACATAAATTGCTGAATCAGTACTGATATTTGCAAAGGCCAGATAATGCTTCTGATCAATAGTAAAATAATCAAAATCGCGTCCGCCATTTCCCTTAAACTGCTGATAAGTCACAAACCGGGTCCCATCCCACCGGTAAAGAGTAGACTGATTTAAATGATCTGCAAAAGCGAGAAATACCGTACCATTCAAAGTGAAGGACTTGAATGAATATCCCCAGGAAGATGGAATGATTTGAAAAGGAATAAACTGTTTGCCATTCCATTCATAAATCATCGATTGGGTTTGTGCAGGATCAGGCTTTTTATCGGGGTTGACCACTCCATTGGCGATTGCCAGAAAGTGTCTTTTTCCTATATTAAAATAATAAATCTGTTTCGCAGCAAAAGTATAAAATTGTTGTACCGGATAGAAAAAACGACCATCCCAGCGATACAGCATGGAATAAGTATGATGATTAAACGGAGGTTTTGGACCCGAGTTAACAGAAGGTATTGCAAGATAAGAATTACCCTCCATGGTAAAATAGGTAGCCCCTTCATTGCCATGTCCAGGTATACGTTGATACTCCACAAATTTCTCGTTTTTCCTTTTCAAAAGAACTACGTCCACATCCGCATCACCACCATTCATAGAAGCAGGAGTATCGGGTATGTCTTTGGCAAGCTGGGCTATAGCAATATAATGCTCTTCATTGATGGTGAATGGAGTCAATTCACGGGCTCCAGAAGTATCAAAATACTGGTCGGGAGTCAGCAATTGGCCTGCAAAGGTGAGCCCAGGGAAGCAAAGCTGAATTATTATTACAGCACCATATAGAAATTTCATAAGCATATCCAATATTTGCTAAGGATTGACCCTGCTATTTAATATCGTAATAATAGAAGTCATTCAGGATTAAGTAATCGTTCAGGGACGTTAGCCAATGAAAAATCATACCCTAGTTGTTTTCATAATGCTATGCACTTTATTGTTCAGTGCTGCAGTTAATAGTACTGATCAAACAACAGGTTATAGCACTCCTCCCCAGTTTATGGATCTGTATTTTGACTTCACTGGCAAAGAGGAAAGTGATTTTCCCAAAGGTCAAAAAACCATAGCTGATTATTTAATTCAATCAGAAAAGGATAAATACAAAGCCGATAACGGTCCCTTAATTATGTTCCTTGATTCGTCAGTTTATATTTATGATCAAAACCGTAAATTGCTCTATTCAAAACTTATGCGAACCAACAGGGCGTCAGGTTTTTTCGAAATGACGGCTATATCCCATATAGGTCCGGCTTTGTCTTATCTGGCCAAGGTAAAACAAAATGGCGATCCCGCATGGAAAACAGGCATGGCTGACTTGCTCGAAAGCATTAAAGCAGTGAGAGCACTTAATGCCCAGGCGGAGAATAACTGGCTGGATCAGGCTAATATCAAAGCCTGGCAACCTCATAAAGATCAAATAAGGGCAATGATAGATTATGCTTTATCTATGGCTGGTAATTATATTGTTTCTGTACAAAACGGTGCTGCTTTTGATTTGAGTTCTGTGCAGCAAAACTTTTTAAACGGGAATGCAGAATACCCTATACCCTATAATTCCGTCATGGTAGCCACCTTCATGCTCACCGCCATGCAAAGTATGTCTGCAATTCATGATGATTTGGCTAATTTGAGCATTGACTGGCCGCATGCCAAAGTACTTGTCCGAAACCAGGCGGGTTCTAATGTTTCTTCAGGCCTGACTACTGGTACCAATTGGATGGTACCCTTTTTAAATGCCTTGTCTAACAACCAGATTCCTGCTGACCGAATTCTTATTACCCCCTATGCCCAGGTGCAGGCAGATGTTGGGAAAGATCCCTTATCTGAAGCGTCCTATCAATATTATACCAATGCAGTTTGGGGCAGCATTTACAATCGCAGCAAAATTTCTCAGGCCGTATTTACAGATTTGGAAACCATATACCTGCCCGATCGACCGGCTATCCCCGGAGATTATGCTTACAGTAAAGCATCTGATGTAAATGATTTTATGGTACGGTTAAAACATTCACTCCAGGATCCACGTGAAATGTTATCCAATACAGTTGGTTTTTGGATGGCGGGAGAAATGCAAAATAAAAATTGGGATGTTACTAAAGTTGCACTTCCCGGGCTGACGACAGGATTTCCAGAAGGGATAAACGCTTATCCAACGGAGAATCCACCTATTAAAAATGCAACTCAATAGAATCTAGTGTGTTGTAGCCCGTATTAGGCGTCAGCCGTAATACGGGATCGAAGTGGCAATAAACTTATTTCCCGTATTACGGCTGACGCCTAATACGGGCTACGAAACTGCCTCTTTCCCGGATTCACGTCAAACACCTGTCAATTACTGCGTTGATGCAGGCTTATTCAATGCCATTTCCAAATCCGAGATATCCTCCATAATCATCCTCTTCTTCATCAAACTTGAATATTCCATCATGTGCTGTTGGTGTGAAGACACTGTTTGGTTCCAATGTAGCTCTTAAACCTTCGAATTGCTCGAGCAGATCAGCCAGATCTGGCCTCTGACTCATAATAAGCTGACACATATTTTCAAAAATGATTTTTAATTCACGGTGACACCCGGGTTTTGGATCGAGTTTGTAAAACAGATTATTAAAGGCCGGTGCACAAGCCTCATCATACTTGTCCCTACCGTGATCCAGTTGACGGTAACCCCATAAAAACATCAAAGTACGCCCCATGGCATAAATATCTGTTTTTTCTGTTTTGTCATTGAACGTGCTATAACATTCAGGTGCAGCATAGGGAGGCGAGCCCATTTTGGCATTCGCATCAGAATATTCCTTTCTTTTAATAAACCCGAAATCAATTATATAAATTTCAAATTGAGAACCGTTTTTATAAACGAGAATATTATCTGGCTTAATGTCTCTGTGTACATATCCCAAATCATGAACTTGCTCCTTTAAGGCTGTTAATAAAGCAATGGACAGGTCAAGCCGCTCCTGCAAAGTAAGTTCATTATCTTCAATCATTTTTAATAATTGAACGCCAGGCAGCTCTCTCATGATCATGTATGTTTTATTATCAACCTGAACCATGGGTTTAGCATGAAAAATTTCCGGTTTATCATGTAAACGGTGCCAGGTGTCTGAGCGTTGCATAGCCTCGGCTTCGCTTACCATGAGTTTCAAATGCTCTGCAGTTTTTTCTCTGATATTTTGTTCTTTGACTAATCTGATTCGACCTTCCTGGCGTTTCTTTACTAATAATTTGCCGTCATTATCAAAGGATAAGGTGTAACGGCAACGATAGTATTTGCCGTATGTACCTTCGTCATTAAATACTTCGTTATCGATCACTTCATAACGCACGCGTGGCCCAGGAATTCCATCACGAGGTTTGTCTGAACTGAAATGCTTGATAATTCTGAAGCCCAGTTTTAATTCGTCATGCTCACCAACAGCCCAGAGCCTGGTATCATCGTCTTTTTTCAGGAGTTTTGCCAATGCAATTTTTGCATCGTCATTCAGATTATCAAAGTCATTAATATCTATCATTCAGGAATACTCTACATCAAAATGTTTGGAAGAATTTTAGGCAACAAAGTTTCGATTATACATTTGGAATTCAGTATAGGCAAATAAAGATCTTGGCGTTTTAATTTGGTTCACTATATAAAAACTGTAGCCTTGATTAAACTCCGCTGCATCAAGGCTACGATTTATTCAGAAACTTTGCGCCAGCTTGTGCCTTGCGCTCCGTCTTCCAGTTCAATACCCTGGCTTAGTAATTCTGCTCTGATTTCATCGGCTCTTGACCAATTTTTGTCAGCACGCGCCTGCAGGCGTTCTGCAATAAGTTGCTCAATGGTAGCCTTGTCTTCGTCAGCCAGGCCTGATTGTAAGAATGAAGCTGGATTTTCCTGTAAAACACCTAATATAGAGCCTAAGTGTTTCAAAGTTGCTGCCAAAGCAGGTGAATTATTTTTGTTTACTTCATGGCTTAGCTGGAATAACACGGACAAAGCTACAGGAGTATTAAAATCATCATTCATCGCGTCGTTAAACTGATTTAACCAATACTCATCCATTCCATCTATTTCAGCAGGAGAAACATCTTTAATAGACTGATAGAGTCGGGTCAATGCCTTTTTCGCATTAGACAAATTCTCTTCAGAATAATTTAAGGGACTGCGATAATGGCTGCTTAAGAGAAAATAGCGAATCACCTCAGGATGATGCTCTTTTAATACATCAGCAATAGTGTAGAAATTGCCAGTTGATTTCGCCATCTTTTCGCCATTGATTTGCAACATACCAGCATGCAGCCAGTAATTGGCAAAGGTTTTACCTGAAGCAGCTTCACTTTGCGCAATTTCATTTTCATGATGTGGAAACTGTAGATCAAGACCACCACCATGAATATCAAATTGCTCCCCTAACTCATGCATGGCCATAGCGGAACATTCTATATGCCAGCCAGGACGTCCATCGCCCCAGGGAGAAGGCCAGCTAGGTTCATTGGCTTTGGCCTTTTTCCATAAAACGAAATCCAGCGGCGAACGCTTTTCCTTGACGATTTCGATACGAGAGCCTGATATCAGGCCTTCAATATCTTTATTGGATAATTTGCCGTATTCAGGAAACGAATCAACCTGATAGCACACATCGCCATTATCACTGACATAAGCATTGCCCTTATCCAACAAGCGCTCTATCAGGCGAATAATGGTATCCACATGCCCCGTTGCTCTGGGCTCTATGTCTGGAGGCAGAATATTCAATGCTCTGGTATCTTCGTTCATTGCATCAATGTAACGGGCAGTTAACTCATCGATTGATATGCCCCGCTCATTTGCCCGAGCGATAATTTTGTCGTCAATATCAGTGATGTTGCGGACATAAGTTACATCAAAGCCTTGGGAACGTAAAAAGCGGACAATCACATCAAAGGCAACCATAGAGCGACCATGGCCTAAATGGCAGTGGTCATAAACCGTAATTCCGCACACATACATTCCCACTTTTCCGGGCTTAATCGTAACAAACGGTTCTTTCTTTCTGGTTAATGAATTGTATAAATGTAACATGTCTGCCCCTTAGCTCACTTTTCCCCAAGTATCTTTCAAGTCGACCACGCGATGGAAAGCCTGTACTTTGCCAGCTTCAACCTTATTCACGCAATAATAGCCTATGCGTTCGAACTGAAACACTTCACCCTCGGCCTGTTCCGCCATGGATGGCTCACAGAATCCTTGTTGGGTTTGTAACGAATCATGATTTAAAAACTGGAGAAAATCTTCTTCCCGCGCAGGATTTGCATCATGGAATAATCTGTCGTATTGATAAACAGTTACCGGATAAGCCTCTGCGCAAGAGACCCAGTGAATGACCCCTTTGACCTTACGATCTTCAGGATTTTTGCCTAAAGTGTTTTCATCATAAGTACAACGAAGTTCGACTACTTCACCTTTATCATCATGAATTACTTCATGGCATTTAATCACATAGGAGTGACGCAAGCGCACTTCAGCTCCGGGTGAAAGACGGAAGTATTTTTTCGGCGGATCTTCCATAAAGTCAGAACGTTCGATATAAACTTCACGTGAAAAAGGTAATTCCCTGCTTCCAGAATCGGGATCCTGAGGATTAAAATTGGCTTTTATCCATTCTACTTTCCCTTCAGGATAGTTTTCGATTACTACTTTGACAGGATCCATAACGCAGAGCGCCCTTTTCGCTGTCCTGTTAAATTCAGCGCGTACACACTCCTCTAACAAAGACATATCAATTACAGAATCGCTGCGCGAAATACCTATCATGTCACAAAACTGACGGATGGCTGCAGGCGGATACCCTCTTTTGCGCATGCCTCGTAAAGTAGGCAGACGTGGATCATCCCAGCCGTTTACTATGTTTTTTTCAACCAATTCACGTAATTTACGTTTAGAAGTTACGGTATGTGATAAATTCAAACGGGCAAATTCTGTTTGCACCGGTTTGGCAGGTAAAGGCAGATTATCGACCAGCCAGTCATACAAAGGCCTGTGATCCTGAAATTCCAGAGTACAGAGCGAATGAGTAATTTTTTCCAATGCATCAGATATAGGATGGGCATAATCATACATGGGATAAATGCACCAGGCATCACCGGTACGCTGATGATGAGCATGGCGGATACGGTACAAAACAGGATCTCTCATGTTGATATTGCCTGATTTCATATCGATTTTTGCGCGCAACACATGAGTTCCGTCAGCAAACTCCCCTGCCTTCATCCGGGTAAATATATCAAGGCTTTCTTCTACTGGCCTGTTTCTGTAAGGACTCTCGCGACCAGGCTCTTGCAAGGTACCTCTGTAAGCACGTATTTCTTCCATAGACAGGCTGTCTACATAAGCCATATCTTTTTTAATCAAGTGCACGGCTAAATCATACAATTCCTGATAATAATCAGAAGAATGGGTCATATCGCACCATTCAAAACCAAGCCATTTCACATCGTCTATGATGGCATTAACGTACTCTTCCTCTTCTTTGATCGGGTTGGTATCGTCAAAGCGTAAAAAACATTTACCGTTAAATTCTTCTGCCAAACCAAAATTCAGGCAAATGGATTTGGCATGCCCCACATGCAAGTATCCATTAGGTTCGGGGGGAAAACGGGTCGCTACTGATTGATGCTTACCGCTGGCTAATTCGTCAGTAATAAGTTGTCTGATAAAATGTGAGCGTTTTTCAATTAAGTCTGTCATGCTTTATTTCCATTGTTATCCATTGCCTTGCGCATGGAACTGATTAAAGCCCCACCTGCGTGCAGCGCGTTTTTATTTGATTCATGTGCTTCTAAAATCTCGGAGATTAAAGCGGCACCAACAATAACTCCATCCGCAAAACTCGCTACATCAGAAGCCATTTCTGCTGTTTTGATGCCAAAGCCCACCATCAGCGGTAATTTCGTTTGCGCTTTACGTTGTTCGTATTGAGCCTTCAGAGAGGCAATGTTGAGTGCATCAGAACCGGTAACTCCCTTGAGGGATACATAATACAAATATCCATCAGCATACTGATTAATCAAGTCCATGCGGTCTGCAGAAGTGGTTGGGGAGCACAGATAAATACTCTGTAACCCATGCTTCTGCCACACTCTGTACACGCCTGCACCTTCTTCTGGTGGTAAATCCACCAGGATGGTACCATCTACCCCGGCTTCTACTGCGTGCTGGGCAAAAAGATCATAACCGTATTGCTCTATAGGATTCAAATACCCCATAACCACTACGGGAGTGTTTTGGTCTTGCTCACGGAATTCCTTAACCATGTTTAACACATCATGGCAGGTAATCGAGTGTGCCAGTGCACGTTCCATTGCATGCTGAATCACAGGGCCTTCTGCCATAGGATCAGAAAAAGGAATACCAAGCTCCAGAATATCAGCGCCAGAATCAACCAGTTCATGCATCAAGGCAACAGTCATTTTAGGATGAGGATCACCTGCTGTAATATAAGGGCTCAGCATTTTTTTATTATTGGCTTTTAGTTTTGCCAGAGTTTTATCAATACGGTTCATAATGTACCTGAAATTCCAGTTGTTTATTTAAACATTAATGTTATCTATAGCTGCGACGGTGTGCATGTCTTTATCGCCCCGTCCAGACAAGTTCACAATAATGCATTGATCTTCAGTCATGGTTTTAGCCAGTTTCATTGCATAAGCCAAGGCATGGCTGGATTCAAGGGCGGGAATAATACCTTCCACACGGGTTAACGTTCTGAAAGCACTTAAGGCCTCATCATCGTTTATAGCCTGATAACTTACCCGCCCTGTATCTTTCAGATAAGCGTGTTCTGGCCCTACTCCTGGATAATCAAGACCTGCTGAAACGGAATGGGTATCTTTGATTTGTCCATTCTCATCACAAAGCAAATAGGTGCGATTACCGTGTAACACGCCTGGTTTTCCTGCTATAAGCGATGCTGAATGTTCACCTGTTTCCAGTCCCTTACCGCCTGCTTCAACACCATAAATGGCAACCGACTGATCGTTTAAAAACGGATAAAATAAACCAATAGCATTAGAGCCGCCACCTACGCAGGCAACAAGAGCATCAGGGAGCCTGCCGGTTTTTTCCAGGCATTGTGCTTTCGCTTCTTCACCAATAATAGCCTGGAAATCCCTGACCATTTGCGGGTAAGGATGAGGGCCTGCAACAGTACCTATAATATAAAAGGTATCATCAACATGGCTTACCCAATCTCTCATTGCTTCATTCAAAGCATCTTTAAGCGTTTTGGATCCGGAAGTAACAGGAACCACTTCAGCACCCAAAAGTTTCATGCGATAGACATTACTTGATTGGCGCTTTATATCTTCTGAACCCATATAAACAACGCATTCAAACCCAAGTTTCGCAGCGACTGTAGCGGAAGCAACACCATGTTGTCCGGCACCTGTTTCGGCAATAATTCGGGTTTTGCCCATACGTTTGGCCAACAAGGCTTGCCCAACGGTATTATTAACCTTGTGAGCCCCAGTATGGTTTAAATCTTCCCTTTTGAGATAGATTTGTGCACCGCCAACATGCTTGCTTAACCGTTCGGCATGGTACAAAGGATTAGGGCGACCCACATAATCTTTTAATTCCGCACGCAGCTCTGCGATAAAATCAGGGTCAGTACGATATTTACTGTAAGCTTGCTCCAATTGATTTAATGCATACATCAAGGTATCTGCTACAAAAACACCGCCATAAGGGCCAAAATGCCCATGTTCATCTGGTAGTTCTTTTTTACTCATTCTGTCCCCACAATGCTTTTGTAAATTGACTCATTTTAAAATGGTCTTTTATCCCCGGAGAAGCTTCAATGCCACTGCATACATCCACTGCATAAGGTTTGCAAGTCCTTACCGCTTCGTTCAGATTTAGCTGGTTCAAACCACCGGCCAGAATATATGGATGCTTTCTCTTTTCAGGAATAATGTGCCAATCAAATGTTAATCCCGTCCCACCTCTCATGTTTCCCGAAGCGGTATCCAACAGTATAGCCCGAGCTTCAGAAAATTCATTATCCATCTGAATAATCTGCTCTTTGCTTTCCGGATGAATAGCCTTGATATAAGGAATTTTAAACTGCTTACAAAACTCAGGCGATTCATCACCATGGAACTGTAATAAAGTCACTGGCAATTCAGCAATTATTTGTTGAACAAATTCCTGGTCCGGATTAACCAGAACAGCGGTTGCAGCAACAAAAGGCGATAATCCATCAAGTAATGCTTTGGCGTGATCTATAGATACATTACGAGAACTTTTTGCATAAAAAATTAACCCAATAGCATCTGCACCCAAAGCTACGGCATGCGCTACATCTTCCTTACGTGTCATACCGCACATTTTGACTCGTATACGAGAGGGATGCAATTATTTCTCCCACAGAAATAAGGGGCCAGGGTTATTCTGCAATACAGAAAACTCCGGCGGGTACCCTACCTGAATCAGGTATAATCCATAGGACGGTGCCGTTTCTGCACCCAGTTTCCTGTCTTTTGCCTTAAGTACTTCTTCGACCCAGGAAACAGGATGCTTACCTGAACCAACAGCAATCAAAACACCGGCGATATTTCGCACCATGTGATGCAGGAAGGCATTGGCAGTAATGTCAATGACAACCAAGTCACCAGTCCGGGTTACCTGTATTTGATGTATGTTCCGCATAGGGGTTCGGGATTGGCATTCCACTGACCGAAAAGAAGTAAAATCATTTTCCCCCAATAAAAGCTGCGCGCCCTGGTGCATCAGACGATGATCCAGCTGTCTGTACTGCCAGGTGACATTGCTGCGCAACAAGGCAGGACGAATGGCGCCATTATAAATCACATAACGGTAACGTCTGCTGATGGCAGAATAACGGGCATGAAACTCTTCCTTCATTTCTTTGCCCCATTTCACGCATACGTCTTTAGGCAAAAAGGAATTTGCCCCATGAATCCAGGCTCTTATGCTTCGTTCTTTTTCACAATCAAAATGGATAACCTGATTTGTCGCATGAACTCCAGTGTCTGTCCTGCCGGCACAAACTACTGAGATAGTACTGTCAGCTACTTTCGATAAAGCGTGTTCAACTACCTGTTGAACTGTATGCAGCCCCGTCTGTGCCTGCCAGCCATGATATTGGCTACCATCGTATTCGACCACTAAGGCAATACGCATTCAATATTCCCGATAAAAAGGCCAATGTATAATACCCTATTTATTTTGTCCATAGGCTCTGTTTACATTTCTACTGTTTTGGCTAAACCGCAGGCCGGAAAAATCATACATTAAGGCTTATTTGTCCTTAATCTGATCCAATAAACCCCTGGCTTCTTCCTTTTGTTCCTCAGTACCGAACTCCAGTACCTCATCCAGCGAATGGCGTGCAGACTCAAAATCATCCATGCCAATGTACGTTTTGGCCAGATCCAGCAAAGTCTTTAATGCCTTGGTACTCTTCAAAGGATTAGCCGGTTCATTTAGAGTATCCAAATCGGAGTTCGCAGCTGTTTCATCTATATCAATGGTATCTTTAGCAATAATATTATCCTGCTCGGATTCAGCGAAGAAATCAGTAATGGATTGATCCAGATCCGTATCGTAATTTACGTCTTCAGGAGTTTCGGGCTGGCTGTCCTCAATCTCTGTCAGTTGCTCATCAGCTGAAGAATCATCGAAGTTTATTCCATCGAACTGTTCTGGTTCAGCTGGTACTTCTTTGTCTGCTTTCTCATCCTTTAACGGCTCATCCTGCGGAGAGACGAAATCCAGAGCATCATCAGCTTCGTTACTGTCCTCTACTTTCTCAGTTTCTGCAGCAGGTTTCTTTTGGATTAAGTCAAGCAATCCACTCTCAAATTCAAGCATGTCATGTTCAACAGGCTCTTCATCCCCTGGTTTTGTGATAGAAGGTTCATCCTCTTCAGTAACTACAGAACTGAGTATTGATAGAGGCCTTTCGGGATGTTGCGGGGTTTCATGTTTCATTTCTAAAGGCTTGTCTTCTACGGGAGCCTTAAATTCCGGAATATCGATGTCCTGACTTTTTTCAGTAATTAAAGAACTATCATCAATTATCGGCTGTTCTTCTGATTCTGGCACAACCGGTTCTTCAATATTCGTTTCTTCTTTTGGGCTCTCCTCAACAGCCGGCTCTTCAGGAATATGGATTACCGTGGACTCAACATCAGTTTCTTTCTTTTTCTTAGTGGCTTTTTTAGCTGACTTGCCCGTCATTTCTGAAACTTCAGCTTGTGTTTCGTCCTTTACCAATGCAGCCTCCTGAACAGTCTCTTCAACATCCTGTTTAGCGCTGACACGGATGTCTGCGGTTGGAATGGGCTCTTCCTGTTCAGATGATGATTTTATTGGGGCAAAATCACTAATCATCTGTGTTTTTGTGGAAACATCTTCAACCGGAGGTATTACAGGCTTCATCAGAGCGGTGGATGATTCCTGCCCTTCCTTGCTATCTATTGAATAAGGATCTTGACTTTCTTTTTGGCGAAGCTTGAAGTACCAGTAGGCAAAACCTCCGCCTCCTGCCGCCAACAGCAATAAAAGTATTAAAGGTAAATAACTGGAAGAAGAACCCTCAGAAGTTGCAGAACTGGCCTGAGATGCCGCTGCCAGTCGCTGTTTCATCAGAACTTCCATCTGATGACGCATCGCTTCCAAATCTTTATCACGTTTTATCAATTGCTGTTGTAAGGTCTTGTTTTGTTCCTGCAACAGGCGTAATTGTTCCATTAACAAAGCATTAGATTCCCGTACCGATTCTACTGCCGCTGCAGTTATAGAAAGCTCCGCTTTCATACGCGCGTCTTGTTCGCTGTTCTGTGGTTTTTGATTCTGTATTTGCGGCTGAGTTCCTGTAGTCACAGGAACTGCGGCATTAGTCGAGATCAACTGCTGATGTATGTGATCCGAAACAGCAGACTGCATAGTCAACTTGGGTATGCTCGATACGTCGTTATTCTGGGGTACTGGCTGAGCAGGAGGCGTATTATTGCTTTGCCCGGTCATGTAGGGAGGATTCAACACATGATTGATTGCTGTCTTTTCATTCCATGCCTTATCATGCGCCATGGCCTCTTCCGTAGCCAAATCTGCAGGCACCTGCATGATTTCTTCTGTGGAGGGAATATTAAGGCGCACGCCTACTTTTAATCCGTTTAAGTTACCGTCTTTAAAGGCTTCCGGATTCGCACCAACGATTGCCAGGACTACCTGAGGAAGTATTACTGCAGAAGTTTTGTATCTTTGCGCTATCTGCCACACATTCTCATTGGTGATTGTAGGACCGTAAGTCGTCTTTTTCTTACCGTCGTTCTTGGTCACAGGATTATGCTCTACGGTGCTGACAATAGCCTTGTCGATAACACCAGGCTCATTAGAATAATGATTTACTTTTTTATAATGGGTGGTACTGCTTTGAGCTATTGTAGTTGTCAGTTGGTAACCCGGCGGATCCAGCAAGACTGTATAGGCTTTATATAGTTGTCCTGTTGGCCAGGTCAAATCAACAACCAGCTCCATATAGGGCTCTGTCATTCGTTCAACCGATTGAACTTTGATAACAAATTTACCCTTCTCGTTTTTTTCAATTTTAAAATTCAACAGAGAAAGAACTGCTGCACGATCCATCCCTATTTGTTCAAAATTTTCAGGATCCGCTATGCCAACTTTGATACCAGGAATGGGCGTACTTCTGACATCAATTAGTTCTATTTCTGCAAGGAATGGCTGATTAAGAGATGATTTGACTGTCATCTCACCTAAGCCTAGCGCATAAAGAGACATAGGCATGCTCAAGGCGAATAGTGCCGCATGCAAAACAGTTTTTTTCAATCAGAGCTCCATGCACCCAATTATAGGCAGGATTGTTTTATTATTATTATAAAAATTAACATTATCCAACTCTCTATTCAATAAGGGTGCTCATTAAATCTTTAATAATCATTAAGTTATGGCTAAATATAAATCACAAAAGCTTTAATTAAAGCAAATTCGGCGAGCAGTATGGTTAATAATCCCTGTGCTATGCTTTATTTACCACATCGCCAAAAGGCAATCTGCAAAGGACTTGCTATGTATCGGTATATCGTCTGGTTCATTACCACACTGTTTGTCGTATATGCCTTTTGCCTGAATACCGCTTCAGCTGTATTTTCCCAATCAATTAAAATGTCACTCCATGCAACTGATTTCAGTATCTCATTAGCCATGAGCGCCTTTATCCTTGCCTTTGCCTGCATGCAGATACCTGCTGGCTTCTTACTGGACAAATTTAATCCGCGTTATGTAGTAAGTTCAGCCGTTATTTTGCTTGCATTGGGAAATGTGCTTTTATCCTATGCCGATTCGTTAATCCTGTTGGCTACGGCTAATTTTCTTCAGGGAGTCGGAGCCTCTTTTGCCTTTGTTTCAGCAGCTGTTCTTATTTCACAATGGTTTGCCGAAAAGCAGTTTCCCATATTATTTGGACTTACCCAGGCTGTTTCCTGCATTCTCGCTGCGGTTATCCATTATTCATTTACTATTGCCTTAACCCATTACAGTTGGAATGAAATTTACCGCGTTCTATCCTTGGTTGGCCTGTCTGTATTTGTGTTGTCATTAACGTTCATCAGTTCACCGCCTAACAAAAAGCATTCAGCTAATGTCTCTCTGCCTGCATCCTTGGCTCTGGTTTTTCAAAACCGACAAATTCTTCTTTGCTCTTTGGCTGCGGCAACGTCCTTTGGTGTGCTGCTGACCTATGCCGGGTTTTGGTATTTTACAATTCAGACTTATTATTCAGTAGCTAATCTGCAATCAGTTGTCATCAGTGGCGCGATTTTTCTAGGGATTGGTTTTGGAACGCCTCTGCTTGGCTGGGTTTCTAATAAAGTAAAATCACGAGTCATGATCATTCATGTCACTTTGTGTCTGGGGACTATGGCACTTATCGCTGGAATTTACCTTCCTCATTTTAATGTAAATACATTGATTTTTATAAAAATAATTTCATTTCTAATCGGATTTTTTCTTTCTGGATCCATGCTTTTTTATACTATGGTTAATGAGTTATCAACTGATGCGACACGAGGAGTAAGCATCAGCGTATTAAATACTGCTGTCTTTCTGTTTAATACCCTGATGATTTTTATGCCCTATCTTTTTATAACTGCCCAATCAAACAATTACTTTACTTATCTATGGATATTGCCCTTTTTCATCCTGATTTCGATTTTATCGCTTTACTTTATCAAAGACAGCTATTCACCAAAGTGACAGGAGTTATTACATGAATGATAAAACTGCATACAGAGGCGCCCTCTTCTATTTTAAAGACACCGCAACTATGAATAATGTTCCTGTTAACAAAAAGAATAGTAAAGAGGAAGAGTGTCACTATGTATATATAGAAGATGGTCTGTTGATTATTGAATCGGGCAAAATTGTAGCGGTGGGTGATTACGAACAGTTAAAAGCCAGCCTTGCAGAAATAAAACTCATAGATTATCAGGGAAAACTGATTACCCCAGGCTTTATCGATACGCATCAGCATGCCACCCAGAGCGCTATTGTTGCTGCATATGGTGAAAAGCTTTTGCACTGGTTAGAAGACTATGTTTTTCCCGGAGAAAGCGTTTATGTTGATGATGAAACTGCTACAAAAGATTTAAATTTTTTCCTGGATCAGCTTGTTAGAAACGGGACTACTACTGCAGTGTCTTATGGGCCGCTGTTTTACAGTGCTTCAGATATTTTCTTTGAAGAACTTAAAAGAAGAAATATGCGCTTTATAACCGGCAATGTTCTCATGGATATTAATTCTCCAGATAACCTTAAACTCTCGGTGGAGCAAAATTACGATAACTGCAAACAACTTATTGAAAAGTGGCATAATACCAGACGTCTTTCTTATTGTATTTCACCAAGATTTGCTCTTGCTTGTTCAGAACAAATGCTGGAACTCTGCGGCACCTTGAAAAAGGAAAATCCCGATTGCTACATTCAGACTCATCTTGATGAAAACATTAATGAAGTAGCTGAGGTGAAAAAGCTCTATCCCTGGAGTAAACATTATATGGATGTATACGACCGTTTTGGTCTGGTCACGGATAGAAGCGTTTTTGGCCATTGTATTCATACTACCGATGAGGAATTAAAGCTGTTCAAAAAGTCTGGAGCCATTATGTCATGGTGTCCTTTGAGTAATAATTTTCTGGGTAGCGGCTTGTTTGATTTTGGCAGAACACGAAAATATACAGATAAAATTACTTTAGGAACGGATTGGGGGGCTGGAAATTGCCTTTCCATGTTTGCTGTACTGGACGATGCTTATAAAGTTTCCATGCTTAACAGCGTAAAATTACCCAGTATGACCCGCTGGTATATGGCGACTTATGGTGCCGCCAAGGCCTTGCAGCTCGATGACAAGATTGGAACATTCAAGCCAGGAATGGAAGCTGATTTTATCGTGATTGATGCCGATGCTACACCTTATTTAAAATACCGAAGAGAAAAAGTGAACGATATTTTTGAGCTTTTATTTATCTTAATGACCTTGGGTTCTGAGGAAAACATAAAGGCTACTTATATTTATGGAGAGGCGGCATATATAAACGGGATTTAGCTCAGAGTGTAACCCGTATTAGGCGCCAGTCGTAATACGGGAAATCTTGCCACTGCGATCCTGTATTACGCTTCGCTAATACAGGCTACGGAATTGTGCCAATTACAGGTCTGTAGCCCGTATTAGCGAAGCGTAATACGGGATCGAGTCCTGGCTCGTCCACGCATCTTTTCCATTTCCCGATCCACGTCGAAGGGGGTACCTATTCCCTCCCGATCGCGGCCCGGTTTTCTTAATTTACTCAGGCACTGAGCGCTCTTCATCAAAGAAGGTGACTTGACCTGTTTTGATGTTGTGTATCCCGGCAATAATCCCTACTTTTTTGTTTTTTACCAATTCACGCAGGATGGGACTTCTGGCCTGAATGTCTTGCACCACATGTAAGGCATTATTTCGGGCTATGGTGTCTACAAGTTTTGGATCAGCACAGTTTTTTACACCAAGTTCTTTCATGCTGGGTTCTACAACTGGTTCGATTTTATGTAATACATCAGTCAAATGCCCCATTTCTACCCCACTACAGGCTCCGGCAACAGCACCGCATGAAGTATGAGCCAATACTACTACAAGACGCGAGCCTACTACTTTAGTGGCAAACTCCATACTTCCGAGGATGTCATCGTTTACTACATTACCCGCAACCCGCAGAGTGAATAAATCAGCAAGACCCTGATCAAAAAAGAATTCAGGAATACTGCGTGAATCCATACAATTGAGCACTACTGCAAAAGGAAATTGTCCATAAGAAGATTGTTTTGCCTGCTGGAGGTAATCTCGAGACAATTGCTTATTCGTTAAAAAGCGTTGATTCCCCTCTTTCAAACGAATCAAGGCCTGTTTCGGTGTCATCTCCTGTTGCTTTGATTGGCTCAATGTTTCTCCAAGAAGAATTGTTTCCGTATCTGCCGCATAAGAACAATTCAGCAAGGAACACAAAAGACTGCCTGATAAAACAACCATCTGTAACAATGCACGATACATAAGAAAACTCCTTTTATTATGTTTATTTATCATAACGTTAAACTATTTATGCTGGTAAAGGAAGGATTTTTAAAATCGTCTAATGAATACTCAACTATAATTTAAGATATCCTACAGTTTTGTCGAGGCCGATATGAACAGGGAAGTCGAAGTGATTGAAATATACCTTATGGATATTAGCAAAGAGGAAAAATGCAAGCGGCTCAATGACTTCTTGCTGGATTGTTTTAATGAGATGGAAGCGCAAGATGAAAACATGCGTCCCGAAGTGCATCATAACGCTGCCAAAGCGTATCAACTGGCAAAAAATTATTTACGTGAATTAGAAGATACTTAGTGCAGTGCTCTATTGCATTAGCATGACCCATAATTCATAATTCATGCGATTAGGTTTTATGAGGTCGTTATGTCAGCATCATTGATTGATGGGAAGGCTCTGGCTACTCTGCGCAGAAATGAGTTAAAGCAATGTGTACACCAGCACATACAAGAAGGCAAACGCGCACCAGGACTTGCGGTTGTATTAATAGGTAATGATCCGGCCTCAGCAATTTATGTGCATAATAAGCGCAAAGCATGTGAAGAAGTAGGCATCACGTCGCATTCTTATGACTTACCGGCTGAAACTTCTCAGGAAGAGTTACTGCACCTGGTCAGCGAATTAAATGATTCGTCACTGATTGACGGTATACTCATCCAACTCCCCTTGCCTAAGCATATTAATGAACGAACAGTCATAGAGCATATTAAACCTGAAAAGGATGTCGATGGCTTTCATCCCTATAATTTAGGCCGGCTCGCGCAAAGAAATCCTTTATTAAGGCCTTGTACTCCCTTAGGCGTGATGAATTTGCTGCAGCATTACCAACTGGATGTAAAAAGGAAACATGCCGTCGTCATCGGGGCGTCAAATATCGTAGGCAGGCCGATGAGTCTGGAGTTGTTGCTTGCAGGAGCTACTGTTACTGTCTGTCACAAATTCACTCAAAACCTGCAGCAGATGGTGGGTATAGCTGACTTTGTCGTAGTAGCTACGGGAAAAAAGGATGTAATCGATGTTGATTGGTTGCGTGAGCATCAGGTTGTCATTGATGTAGGAATGCACAGACTGGAAGATGGCAGTATTCGCGGTGATGTTGATTTTAAAAAGGCAGTTAATAAAGTAGCATGGATTACCCCTGTTCCAGGAGGCGTTGGTCCAATGACTATAGTGACCTTGCTGGAAAATACAATGATGGCTGCAACTCAATTGAATGGATGAAATTATTTATCCAGTTCATCCCAATCAAATTCGCCGCTTAGCTCATCAAAATCGTCTTTAAACTCATCACGCAAACGTTTACGTTCGAGCCTGTCTTCTAACATACGTTTGATTCGTTTTCGATGAGTCGTGTCTTCCATATCATCTTCTTCATAATTGTAATCAGAAAATGACTGGTCCTCATATTCCTCATGCAACCCCATTTCAAGCTCCTTTTTTTGCCTGTTATGCAAAGTATAGTGCACAATTTTAAAATAGGCATAGTGAAGCCAACATAATGGGTATATACTTCATCAATCCCTATTTACCAGTACTTTTTATGCTGAGCTACCAACACGGATATCATGCAGGAAACTTTGCCGATGTCATCAAACACCTGACGCTAACGCGTCTCCTGAATTATCTGAAACTTAAAGATAAGCCTTTATTTTATCTGGAAACCCATTCCGGTAAAGGAATATACGATTTAAGGGACAAACAGGCAGAAAAAACTGGCGAATACAAACAGGGAATACAATTAATCTGGCCTGACAGAAAGCAATTACCGGCAGAATTTAAAGAGTATTTCGAGACGATTAAATTTTTAAATCAGGACGAAGGTTTAAGATACTATCCTGGCTCCCCATTTTTCGCAATAAATGCCTTACGGATGCAAGACAGATTGTATTTGTGTGAGCTTCATCCTGCAGAGTTTGATGCTCTGGATGAAATGGCTCATTACAATAAGAAAGTACATCTGAGTAATAATGATGGTATCCACAGTATGAAAGCGTTGGTGCCACCACCTGAAAAAAGAGGATTAATCTTTATTGATCCTTCCTTTGAACGTAAAGAAGAATACAAAGAAATCCCGCTTGCAATAAAACAGGCTTTTGCCAAATTTTCAACCGGTGTGTATTGCCTCTGGTATCCGGTTGTAAACCGTAAACTGACTGAGCAGCTCATTCGTGGAATGAAAAGCATTCCCTCTAAAAATGCCCTGAGAATCGAATTTAATCTGACCCTGGCACCAAAAGATGGGATGACAGGTTGTGGTTTATGGATTATCAATCCTCCTTATACTTTGGAAGCTGAAATGAAATCTGTTATGACGGCATTGAGAAGCTACTTCAACCCGGGCGTATCTTCCTTCATTCTCGAATCAGAAACTGGTCAAGGTGCTGAGAAATAAATGACTGTTTACCCGATTCCTGCATTTACCGATAACTATATCTGGGCGATCATTGATGCAAAGGCCGCAGTATTTGATTGTGTTGACCCGGGGGATGCAGCGCCTGTTATTCACTTTGCCCGCCAAAATCAGCTAAACCTCAGGACTATACTGTTAACGCACCATCACCATGATCATATTGGCGGTGTAAAAGATCTGGTGAACGCCTACCCTGCGTGCCAGATATATGGGCCTGATGATGCACGCATTGCCAATATGACGCATGTTGTACAGGAACATCAGATTATTCAGGTGGGTAACTGCCGTTTTCGCATACTGTTTAATCCTGGCCATACTTCCAGCCATATCAGCTATTACGAACCCGAACAGGAGTGGTTGTTTTGCGGTGATACTTTATTTTCAGCCGGTTGTGGCAGAGTATTTGATGGAACCATAGAACAGTTACATCGCTCCATGCTGCTGTTTAAAGATTTGCCTCGAACGACAAAAGTATTTCCTGCACACGAATACACGCGGCAAAACCTCAGGTTTGCCCATACTGTAGAACCAGGAAATCAGGTTATAAGCCAATATCTTAAAAAGCTGGAAACACCAGCCTGCTCGCTTCCCTCAACCATGGATTTGGAATTATCAATCAATCCGTTTTTGCGCACAGACCAAGAGGAAGTAATCGCTTATGCACTTAGAAACGGCGCGTTGACAAGTAATTCTCTGGATGTGTTTACAGAGCTGAGAAACAAAAAAAATACATTTCAATAAGAATCCGGAAACTCATGACAAAATACTCATGGAGTTCTAATTTGGCTCTCTTTGGATCTTTGAGGGTCAAGAAGGTTTAATACTTTGTCAAATTTTAGTAGACTGTTAAACCCTCTATATTCACAGGCAATACTATTGAAATCTAAGTTATTCATAATAAAAATTTTTTTATTTTGCTGCTTGATCTTTAATGGCATTTCTAATGCATCAATTGCTAGTGAAGCACCTGATGTCTGGGATGTATTGCGTAGTGAATTTATGATAAGTCATGAAGTCAATCGTCCTGAGGTCCAGGAACAAATCCGATGGTTAGCTGCTCACCCCAGTTATCTGCAGAAAGTGAGTCGTCAGTCAGAACCTTACATTTATCACATCGTTGGTGAAATTAAAAGACGTCATCTTCCTGGCGAACTGGCCTTGCTGCCGATGATAGAAAGTGCTTATGATCCTTTTGCCTATTCAGGAGTAGGTGCCGCAGGCCTATGGCAATTAATGCCGGGGACCGGAACCGATTTAGGCTTGAAGCAGGATTGGTGGTTTGATGGCAGACGCAGTATCAGACCGTCTACAGATGCGGCCTTAAATTACCTGGTTTATCTGAACAGATTCTTTGAGGGTAATTGGATACTGGCAATAGCTGCCTATGACGCAGGAGAAGGTACTGTATCCCGTTCGATTAAATCGACGACTCGCCCTAGTCGTGCTGTAGATTTCTGGAATATCCCTCTTCCGGCAGAAACAAAAGCATACATTCCACGCTTGTTGGCTTTGGCAGAAGTTATAAATAATCCTGCTCGTTATAAAATTGATTTACCCAATATCCCTTATTTGCCTTATTTTGAGGAAGTAAATATTGGCAGCCAAATTGATTTAAATCATGCAGCAAAGCTTGCAGGTATCAGTTACAAAGAGTTAATTAAGTTAAATCCCGGCTATAATCGATGGACAACAGCGCCTTACAAGCCCTTTAAATTATTAATCCCTGCTGAAAAAGTACAACGCTTTAACTTAAACCTGTCGAATGTACCAGAGGAAGATCGGATTAGCTTCACCAAGCATCAGGTAAAACATGGGGATAGCCTTGATACTATAGCGACAAAATATCACACCACCGTGAGTTTAATTAAACAATTAAACCAGCTTAAAACGAATCATGTGAAGCCCAACCAGTCCATTTTAATTCCTAACAGTAAAAATACCTCTGTCGTGGCCAAAAGCGAGACGCCAAAGATGACAGCTTCAGCAGCGCCGGTATCAGCAACACCGCTGTTAAAACCATTAACTGCGGCAAGAAATCACCGCGTCATTCACATAGTGCAAAATAACGAAAACTACAAAAAAATTCAGCAAACCTATGGCGTCAGCGCAAAAGACATTCAGCTGTGGAATAAACTGGATATAAATAAGCCTTTACGAAAAGGCCAGCAACTCATCATATGGAAACGGGTAAAAGAACCCATCCAATATGTGGTAAAATCTGGCGACAGTCTGAGCGCTATAGCCAGACTTCATCAAACTAAAGTTCACAAGATTCTTGAATTAAATCCCTCGCTAAAGGGCAGAGCGTTGCAGCCGGGGCAAAAAATATTGATAGGATAGATTCATCAAGAATCCTGGCAGAATGTGTAGCCCGGTCTGCTTGCAGCCGGGATGGCAAGAACGCTGCGGGGAAAAATCTTGTGCCAATGCTTCGAGACGGCGCAAAAAAGCCGCGCCTCCTCAGCACGAACGGATTGTGCGAGTGCGAAAAAAATTATGGTGTTATTCAGAATTCATTGTAAACTCAAAATAAGGTTTTAGTTAGCTCATCCCACTCACCGACCCATTCGTGCTGAGGAGGGGTGGGAACCCCGTCTCGAAGCAGGCACCAAGGCAAAAAGTTTGTGCCAATGCTTCGAGACGGCGCAAAAAAGCCGCGCCTCCTCAGCACGAACGGATTGTGCGGAGGTAAAAAGTTGCATTCCTATCCAAAACTCACATTATTTTAAGTTTATTTTGATTTTCCGGTACGAAGCTTGCAGGAGAGTGCCAAAACTTGTGTTATACTGTTATTAACTTATTAATAATTTAAATAATATGAAATTACTGTTTGATTTTTTCCCCATAGTCTTATTTTTTATCGCGTATAAATTTTTCGATATTTATACTGCTACTGCTGTTGCCATGGCTGCATCTTTAAGTCAGGTCGCTTTTTATCGCTTGAAATTTCAGCATTATGAGAAAATGCATATAATAAGTCTGGCAATCATTATGGTGCTTGGCGGTGCCACTTTGTTTTTCCATAATCCCTTGTTTATCAAATGGAAGCCTACAGGAGTATACTGGTTATCTGCTATAGTCTTTTTTGGCTCCAGCTATATTGGCTCGAAACCTCTGATTCAACGAATGATGGAAGCTAAAGTTAAACTTGCTCCAAGAGTCTGGCATAGGCTCAATATGGGCTGGTCTCTGTTTTTTATTTTGATGGGCGCATTAAATCTTTACATTGCTTATTATTATGATACAAATGCATGGGTTAACTTTAAATTGTTTGGCGGAGTCGGATTTACTTTACTGTTTGTATTAATACAAGCATTCTATCTGACAAAACACATGGATGAAGGCGAACTCGAGAAGCAATAATAACTGAATCTGCATCCAAAAGATCAGCAGGAGCACTAATGAGACTATTACTTGTTGAAGATGATGAACTACTTGGTGATGCTGTAAAAACTGGTTTAACGCAATTTGGTTATATTGTTGACTGGCTTAAAGATGGTGAAGCAGCACGTGCCGCACTAAAATCTGAATCCTTTGAGTTAATCATTCTCGACTTGGGGCTACCCAAAATGTCGGGTCTTGCCCTGTTGCAGAGTATCAGACATGATGGGAACCCTACTCCAGTTATCATCCTCACAGCCCGTGAATCTATAGAAGACAGAGTTAAGGGACTGGATAGCGGTGCTGACGATTACTTGATTAAACCTTTTGATTTAAATGAATTAAGTGCACGTATCAGAGCTTTGGTAAGACGTTCTCAAGGCCGTGCAGACTCTGTTCTGCAATACAGGAACATTACTCTTGACCCGGCGGCTCACTCCGTTTTGGTTGATGACGTAGTGGTTAATGTGCCACGCAGGGAATTCGCTTTATTGCAGAAATTACTGGAAAACAGCGGACAGGTATTATCTCGCGAACAGTTAATGCAAAGTATTTATGGCTGGGAGGAAGACGTTGACAGTAATGCGTTGGAAGTCCATATCCATAATTTACGTAAAAAACTTAACGCCAACTTTATTCGCACCATTCGTGGTGTTGGATATATGGCTGAAAAAAATGATGGTGTCATTGCATCGTGAAATCTTCTATAAGAAAATTTCTATTAATTAATCTTCTTTTAGCCATTACGATTACTACATCATTAACCGCCATAGGTAACTATTATCTGGATCAGAAAGACATTCAGGATCACCTTGATACCTTAATGGCTATCTCTGCCCTATCCTACCAGGCTTTATTAGGCGATGATTTACACCAAAGACCTTTAACCAAAATTCAGGATGCTCTGGAAACCATTCCACAAAAAATTAATGCTTATTATCAAAAGCGCTATTTAAATGATGAATCTCCTGAAAACTATCTCGATAAATTTAACTTTCAGGTATGGACTAACGGTGGCAAATTATTGCTTCATTCATCTACGGCACCCAAAATACCACTCACGTCAGAAATTGATGGCTTTAGTGATAAAACACTGGCAAATCAGGATTGGCGCGTTTTTACTACTTATAACGATAAGGCTGGAGTCCGCACTGTGTTAGCGGAACGTTATGATACGCGAAATGAATTGGGACATAGAATTGCCCAGGATGATTTGTACATCATGCTATTGACCTTTCCTTTATCAGGCTTATTGATCTGGATTATCATCGGACGAGGGTTGGATAGCCTTGATAAAGTTGCTGAAGAGGTTGCCAACAGAGCGCCGACTCACCTCGAACCGGTAGATTTGCAAGAGGTTCCAGAAGAAATTAAGCCTGTGATTGATGAACTTAACAAGTTGTTTTATCGTCTTAAAGAAGGCTTTGAACGTGAAAAGCGTTTCGCTGCTGATGCAGCCCATGAACTGCGTACACCGTTGGCGGCATTGAAAGCACAAGCACAGGTTGCCCTTAATTCAAATGACATAGAAGAAAAGAATCAGGCGCTGCAAAAGCTAATCGCCAGTGTGAACCGCAGTACTCATATAGTTCAACAGTTATTGACCATGAGTCGATTAGTCCCTGAAGCGACCAGCATTCAAGATGAAGATGAAGTCAATTTAGGCAAATTGGCGCGGGAAATATTGGCCATGCTGGCCCCTTCCGCTCTGGAGAAACATATTGAACTGGAGTTTGAAAGTGATGATAAAATTCCTAAAATATACGGCAATCCAACGGCATTGGGAATTTTGATCCGTAATCTTGTTGATAATGCCATTCGTTACTGCAATAACAATGGACGTGTTATTGTTCGTTTGTTACAGCAAAACGATGAATTGGTTCTTGAAGTCGGCGATAATGGTCCAGGCATTCCACCCGAATTACAGGCTCGCGTTTTTGAACGCTTTTTCAGAGTGTTAGGGAATAAAAGCCCGGGAAGTGGTCTGGGGCTAGCCATAGTACAACAAATCTGCGAACTGCATGGCGGCCGGATAACTCTTGATTCACCAAAAGAAGGAACAGGCCTTATTGTAAGGGTTTTCTTACCATTAAGAACCGAATCATAATATTAAATGTAGCCTTGATGGAGTGATCCTCACCTATTCAGTAACACTCAGATCGATGCAGAATCGCCTTCCCCTCTCCGGGGGAAGGTGCCCGACAGGGCGGATGGGGGGATCAAAAGGAGTCTTTTATCAATAAGGCATGTTGTTTTGAGCTTTTACGTTTCATGAGTGTTTTTTTTGATCCCCCCACCCGCCCTGTCGGGCACCCTCCCCCGGAGGTGGAGGGGCTACTTACGAAGATCATCCTGTTTATTTGCATCCTTTTTACAGGGTTAAAATAGGTGAGGAGCACTCAGAACGACAGCGTAATCAAGGCTACGGTTAATATATTAGAACCCCATGAATTGTTGTCTATCGCGAAGACAAAAGCTGTAGTGCTTCGCGTATTAATTGTTCGCAGCTTTTGATTCCATCGTCAATTTTATTCACTACTTTCAACGCTTCTTGTGGTTTATATCCTAAAGCCTCTAAAGCGCTTATTGCTTCATCCTGGCTGTTACGAATTAAAGGGCTTTGTCTGTGTGACGATTCGGCTGCTGCCTCGCCAAATTGTTTAATGCTGTCGCGCATTTCAACAACCAAACGCTCCGCCGTTTTCTTGCCTATGCCAGGTAATTTAGTCAATAAGGCTGCATTTTCCTGGTGGATGCATTGGATGAATTCATCAGGAGAAATACTGGAAAGAATGGCCATAGCCATTTTAGGCCCTACACCATTGACTTTGATTAATGCTCTGAATAAGGCTCTTTCCTGCTTGTCCAGAAAGCCATAAAGCAATAAGGCATCTTCACGGACTACAGTATGAATGTGCAGGCCAACAGGCTTATTATGGCTTTCTAATTGGAAGAAAGTATTTAATGAAGTTTCAACATCATAACCCACCCCATTCACATCAAGCACTAACCTTCCGGGTTGATGTTTATCAACAATAGTGCCATTTAACCAACCGATCATCGCGTTCTCCTTCCCCTGCTGTATCCTTGTTTTCCTGCCAAAGAAGCCAGGCCATTGCGCATATGGCTATGACAAATAGCTATGGCCAAAGCGTCCGCAGCATCATTTTGTGGTGAACTGTTAAGCATCAGCAAATGAACAACCATGTGATTCACCTGATCTTTTTCAGCAGCGCCATACCCCACAACCGTCTGCTTCACCTGACGCGCAGAGTATTCACTTACCTTGATACGGTGTGAAGCCGCTGCGACCATTGCAACACCACGCGCCTGGCCTAATTTCAAAGCAGAATTAGGATTCTGATGCATAAAGACTTGCTCAATAGCTACTTCGTCGGGCGAGTAATGATCCATCAATTCACAGATGCCGTCATATATCTGTAATAATTTGGCACTTAACTCCGCATCTGGCGAAGTACGGATACACCCACTGTCTATGTATTCAATTTTACGGTTTGTTTCTTTTATCAAACCGTATCCGGTAATCCGTGAACCTGGGTCTATCCCTAAGATAATAGTCATTAATTCATTGATTCTAATAAGCTTTCAGAAAATTCTGCATTATAATAAACTTCCTGAACATCATCCAAATCCTCAAGCATATCGATGAGTTTGATTAATGAGTCCGCAGTTTCATCATCGACCGCAATCAAAGTCTGGGCACGCATGGTCAAATGCGATTGTTCTACAGCAAGACCTGCATCCTGTAATGCATTTAAAACAGCATGATAAGATTCTACGGGAGTAATGATTTCAATTTGGTCTTCATCCACCGAAACATCAGAAGCGCCAGCATCTATAGCAACTTCCATCACCTGATCTTCAGATTGGCCAGCGGTCATCAGGATTTCACCCTGATTAGAGAACAAATAGGATACAGAGCCATCAGTCCCCAGATTACCACCATTTTTTGTAAAGGCATGGCGCACGTCAGAAACAGTTCTGTTTTTATTGTCAGACAGGCAATCAACCAAAACAGCAATTCCACCTGGACCATAACCTTCATAGCGCATAGCAACCATAGCATCTCCATCCAGGCCGCCGACTCCGCGCTTCACTGCATTGTCTATGGTATCGCGTTTCATGTTGTTGCTCAGAGCCTTTTTTACCGCATCACGCAGCCGAGGATTTGTTGACTCATCACCGCCGCCCATGCGGGCAGCTACTGTAATTTCACGAATTAATTTGGTAAATATTTTCCCGCGTTTGGCATCTTGAACCCCCTTACGGAATTTTATATTTGCCCACTTACTATGACCTGCCATCACATCACCTCATACTCAATTTGTAATTACCCCAATTATACCTTGCTCCCGCATTAAAAAGAACGCCCTAAACCCATTTCGCACTCGACAATTTTAAGTTTTATAGACTATGCTAGCCAGATCCGCGAAATTTTTTAAAGGAGATGAACAGTGTATTTGCAAGGATTTGGTAATTATCATCACAGTGAGGCAGTAGCTGGTGCCTTACCTAATAATCAAAATTCACCACAGCACTGTAATTTAGGTCTTTATGCCGAACAATTAAGCGGTACTGCCTTTACTCGGCCCCGACATAATAATCTTCACAGCTGGCTTTACAGGATTCTTCCTTCCGTGGCTCAGGGCAGTTATTATCCATACGAAAAAATGATAAGCCATCCTTATCATAAAGAACAATCACCCAATCCATTACGCTGGTCTCCTGTGTATTCGAGTTCACAAATTGAATGTACTTTTGTTGATGGATTATTTCATGTGGCAGGAACAGAAACAGTTCAAGCCTATACTTATGCATGCAATCATTCCATGACCCATCAGTATTTTGCCAATAATGATGGGGAAATGCTTTTTGTGCCTTATCATGGGGAAATTAATTTGCACACTGAATTCGGAAAGCTCAACCTTTGTCCTGGCACAATTGCAGTGATTCCTCGCGGAGTGAAATTCAGAGTAGAAGTAATTGGGAAAGAAGCTAAAGGCTATCTGTGTGAAAACAGCGGTAATCCCTTAACCTTGCCCCAGCTTGGGCCAATAGGTGCTAATGGATTGGCGAATCCCCGTCATTTTAATTATCCGGTAGCATCATTCGAAAAAACCAGTGCTGAGTGTACTATAGTCTGCAAACACCAAAACAAATTATGGTTTTCTGTCAGCGATCATTCTCCCTTGAATGTTGTTGCATGGCATGGCAATTATGCACCTTACAGTTACGATCTCTCGCTGTTTAATACGATTAATACCGTAAGCTTTGATCATCCGGATCCGTCTATATTTACCGTACTTACATCAGAAAGCGATACTCCGGGAGTCGCCAATCTGGATTTTGTTATTTTCCCCCCCAGATGGATGGTAGCGGAACATACATTCAGACCTCCTTATTTTCATCGCAATTACATGAACGAGTTAATGGGTCTAATACGAGGTGAGTACGATGCCAAAAAAGAGGGTTTTACTCCGGGCGGTATCAGTATCCATAATTGCATGATACCTCATGGCCCTGATCACAACTCTTATGAAAAGGCTGCGGAAAAGGAATTAAAGCCTGAATATTACGATGCCCTGGCATTTATGTTTGAAACCAGAGGACTATGGCAAGTGACAGAACAGGCAAGGCATAATCCTGCTTTTCAGGGGGATTATATTAATTGCTGGAAGGGTTTTAAAGCTAATTTTAAGGGGTAGTGTAACCAGTTCCCGTCGTCCTGAGCGCGTCTTTTTGCGCGAAGGATCTCCTAATACTGGCACCGTGCCGCTTTTCGGGAGATCCTTCGCGCAAAAAGACGCGCTCAGGACGACGTAGTTCTACGACATGGTTCTACAATGTGGTTTTGGGAATGGGTAGCCCGGTTGCTTGCAACCGGGCTACGAAAGGTTTAGAACAGATCTTCCTGGGTTAAGCCTACTCGTTCCAATAGCGATCTCAGAGTCTTCAAAGCCTCAACCTGAATCTGTCGCACTCGTTCACGAGTTAAATCAATTTCTTTACCTACATCTTCCAGAGTCGCCTTTTCAAAGCCTCTCAGCCCAAAGCGTCTTGCAATCACTTGCTGCTGATTTTCTGTTAGCTTGTCTAACAGAGACTCTATATGCAAACGCAGATTTTCATTCGTTAATAATTCAGCAGGATTAACGCTGTTTTCATCTGCTATGGTATCCAAAAGTGATTTGGTTTCATCATAACCGATTGGCGTATCAACCGAGGTGATTTTGTCATTTAGCCCCAGAAGCTTTTGTACGTCCTCCAAGGGTTTATCAACCATTTCGGCAATTTCTTCCGGAGAAGGCTCGTGATCCAGCTTTTGGGTTAATTGGCGCGCCGCACGCAGGTATACATTAAGCTCTTTGACCACATGAATTGGCAAACGAATAGTTCTCGTCTGGTTCATAATAGCCCGTTCTATGGTTTGGCGTATCCACCAGGTGGCATAAGTTGAAAATCTGAAGCCGCGTTTGGGATCAAATTTTTCTACAGATTTCATCAAGCCCAGATTGCCCTCTTCAATCAAATCAAGTAAGGGCAAGCCACGATTCAGATAACGGCGGGAAATTTTAACGACCAGGCGCAAATTGGATTCGATCATTTTTTTACGTGCAGCCACATCACCCTTAAGGGCAAGTGTCGCGTAATGAACTTCCTCCTCAGCACTCAGCAATGGCGAAAACCCGATTTCACTCAAATAAAGTTGGGTCGCATCCATAGCCTTAGCTATATTCTTGCCTCGATGGAAAGAAGGAAAGGCAACATCATCAGCGAAATCAGGAAAGTCACCGAGCTCTTCATCTTCTGATTTGTCGACAACCGAATCCATATCTTCTTCGATTAATAACGATTCATCATCAGGCTCAGCCCATTCTTCATCCTTGATTTCAGTCTCTTTAATTGGCTCGTCTTCCTCATGCATTGTATCACCTATAATGTTTAGCCTGCCGTTAAAGGTTTCAAGTGGTGTCATCTTTTCTGTTTTAGATCATCAGATTAAATACCAACCACCCACTCTTTCCCAACATGTCTATTGTTGCTATAACTACAAGTTATATGTCAACCTTTTTGTAGATAATTCAATGGATTGACTGGTATACCTGCCTTTCTGATCTCAAAATGAACACCCCAGTACTTTCTTTCTATGACTCCGGCTTCCGCAATAACCTGCCCAGAACTCACTCGCTGCCCTTCTGTAACCAGATTCCTTGCATTGTTACCATAAGCTGTTAAATATTCATTATTATGCTTGATAATAATCAGATTACCATATCCTGCCAGACCACTTCCAGCATAAGCCACCACACCACTGGATGATGCCCTGACTTTGTCCCCTTTCTTACATGCAATATTTATGCCTTTTTTACCCTGAGATGGGATAAATGACGCAACCACCTGTCCATTTACCGGCCATAACCATCCACCGGATGAATGTCGCGAAAAGATTGGAGAATGAATGATTGGTTGTTTCACTCGCGGAGCCGGACGGGAATAATGTGGCGTATAAACACGGCGTGGAGCGGCAGATCGGCGCGGCAAACCTTGTACATTAAGAACTTGCCCAACTCGCAGGGAGTAAGGTGGCCGCAAATGGTTCAACTGGGCCAGACGCCTGAAATCAGTATCATAGCGGAATGCAATGGCGTAAAGCGTTTCACCACGTCGGACAATATGGTTGTTTTGATTTCTGGAATAAGGCTGCCACTTTAATTCAGAAACAGGCGCTAATTGACTTCTTGTCCCGCAAGCGGCAAGAATTAGCACCAGAAGGAGGCAAAAAAGTCTTTTGCATAAAGTCAGCATGGTTACATACTCAAATTTAATAAATTAATACTGCAAACCAGTCTCACATACTCAGATAATAACATTTAATCAAGAACATTAAATCCATTAAGCCAGGTAGATAACTGATCAAAAATTTTATAATGGGTCATGTCCAAATGAAGTGGGGTAATGGAAACATAGCCCGAATTAACAGCATGAAAATCCGTTCCTGGCCCTGCGTCCGCCTCCAATCCAGGAGGACCAACCCAATAAATAGGTCTGCCACGCGGATCATATTCTTTTACCATGGGCTCGGCACCATGACGGGTTCCAAGGCGCGTCACCTGTAAGCCCTTAATTTTTTCCAGTGGTAAATTAGGTACGTTTATATTGAGGATTGTTTGCGATGGTAATTTATTACGGCTTAATTTCACTACCAATTGCTTTGCAATCACTGCTGCCGTCTGATAATTCAGATTGTGTTCACCAACCATGGAAACAGCTATAGCTGGCAACCCCAGATAGCGACCTTCCATTGCCGCAGCCACAGTACCTGAATAGAGGACATCATCACCCAAATTGGCGCCTTCATTAATTCCTGACACCACAATATCAATAACGGGTTCTAAAAACCCGGTTAATGCCAAATGCACACAATCCGTAGGAGTGCCTTCAACGCTGTAATAGCCATTATCGAGTTGCTTTACTCTTAAAGGGTCTCTCAAGGTCAGGGAATTACTCGCGCCACTACGGTTTCTGTCCGGTGCAACGACATTGACTTCCGCTATAGTAGCTAATTCAGTTGCTAACACTTTGATTCCAGGAGCAGTTACTCCATCATCATTACTAACTAATATTCTCATCATTAACTCTCTGGTGATTCCAGCCATTTTACGACAGCTAAATAATCCACTAAATCCAGTTCATTTTGTTTCAAGGCTTTCTTTAATTCTTCATTAGAACCGTCAGTTTTTAATTTGC
Source organism: Legionella shakespearei DSM 23087 (assembly GCF_000373765.1). Taxonomy (GTDB): domain Bacteria; phylum Pseudomonadota; class Gammaproteobacteria; order Legionellales; family Legionellaceae; genus Legionella; species Legionella shakespearei. Next base: position 109,799 of record NZ_KB892393.1, read on the forward strand.
TTCGCTGATCTGCAATGGTTTGCTGAATGGCCAGAATTTTGTTACCAAAGCCTTGTGGACTGTACTGTAACTGATAGGCAAGACTGGTTAAACGACTATTAAGCTCGCCAAGCTGGGCACAGGTTGCCCCTTCTGGTTGTTGATTGGGGCAGGCTTTTATCGCCTGTTGCAATTCTTTTATATTGTTTCGGTAATACTGCTCATCTTTCTGATTGCAGGACGTTAATCCGAGGATCATTAACCCTAGCACCAAGTACTTATTCATTCACACCCTCTTGATGTAGACTACAAAAAACCGATATTATCACCAGTCAAGAAGTAACGCTATCTTATGAGAAGACCATATGCTTGATTTCAGATTGAATCGTGATCCACAAACCGGTGAGCTGTACATTGAAACATCACTAAGTGGAAAACCTTTACTCACCACCCCTCAATTAAATAAAGGCACCGCTTTCACTCAGGAAGAAAGAAAAGATTTTGGCTTATTAGGAAAATTGCCAAACCGTGTAGAAACCATAGATGAACAGGTAAAACGCGCTTACCTGCAATATTCCAGTTACACCACACGATTACAACAAAATATTTATCTGAATAATTTGCACGACAAAAATCAGATTCTTTTTTATAAACTGCTAAGCCGTCATTTGGGAGAAATGTTACCTACTATTTATACTCCAATTGTAGGAACAGCAGTAAAACGTTTCAGCCATGAATACCGCCAGCCTCGTGGTCTTTACATAGCCCATTCGGATAAAAACCAGATTGAAGAAATCATTGCTAACCGCTCCAATCCGGAAATTGATCTTATAGTAGTAACTGATGGTGAAGGAGTTTTGGGTATTGGCGATCAAGGGATAGGTGGAATGGATATTCCGGTTGCTAAACTCATGGTGTACAGCCTCTGTGGCGGAATTGATCCTACACGCACCCTTCCCGTTTTTCTGGATGTTGGAACGAATAACCAGGATTTACTCAATGATCCTATGTATCTCGGTTGCCGTCATCCGCGTATTCAAAACGCAGATTACGATGAATTTATTCTGGCCTTTGTTACGGAAATACATAAACAATTCCCCAATGCCTTTTTACACTGGGAAGATTTTGGACGAGGCAATGCCAGACGTTTGCTTGACCAGTATCAGGATGAATTATGTACTTTTAATGATGACATTCAGGGAACAGGAGCTGTAACACTTTCTGCATTACTGGCAGCTTGTGATGTAACCGGCACTCCGTTAAAAGATCATCGTATCGTTGTGTTTGGAGCAGGTTCTGCGGGCACGGGTATCAGCGATCAAATCGTTGATGCTATGGTCAGAGAAGGACTTTCTCCAAAAGAGGCTTATCAGCGATTCTGGCTTATTGACAGACAAGGCTTGCTACTCGAAAGCGATCAGGATTTGACTGATGCGCAAAAACCTTATGCACGATCATCTAAAGAGATTAAAGCATGGGCTATTAATGAAAAGCAGCATCCATCACTTACTGATACGGTACGTCATGTGAAACCCACTATTTTAATTGGCTGTTCGGCCCAGACTGGTGCCTTTTCACAAGATATCATTGAAACCATGGCAGTCACTTGCGAGCGCCCTATTATTTTCCCACTGTCTAATCCTGATGAAAAGTGCGAGGCACAACCGGCTGATATTCTGCACTGGACTCAGGGACGCGCCTTGATTGCAACGGGTACGGCATTCCCTGCTGTTGAATATCAAAACCGTATGGTTGAGATAGCTCAATGCAATAATGCCTTGGTCTTTCCCGGTATTGGTTTAGGCGTTTTGGCAGTCAGCGCCACTCGTTTGACTAAAGACATGATTTTGGCGTCTGCCGAAGCATTATGTCAGTTTGCTCCGAGTAAAAAAGACAGCTTTTTACCTCTATTGCCTTCTCTGGATAATGCACAAACGGTTGCCAAGTCTATTGCGGTTGCAGTGGCTCGTTGTGCTATTGAATCAGGTTATGCACAAACGAATCAGGATAAGGATTTAGAACAACTGATAGAAGATATGTTTTGGGAGCCACGATACTTGCCTTTCAGGAAGGGAATGGTTGAGTAAACCAGAAAATGGCACAGTGCCGTAGCCCGGTCTGCTTGCAGCCGGGATAAACCATGTACAGTAAAGGCAGAACCACATCACCTTCCAGTACCCGTCGTCCTGAGCGCGTCTTTTTGCGCGAAGGATCTCCAAATATCAGCACCATGCCGCTTTCAGGAGATCCTTCGCGCAAAAAGACGCGCTCAGGACGACGTGAATCCGAAAATTGCGTCAGTTTCTTCTACTGTGTTTCAAAATTCACCGTAACTTTTTGAACCGTGCCCCCTTTGTCCTCCCAGGGACGTGCATATTTGAATACCATATCGGTTTTGGCCGGATAGGTTTTTCCCTTGTTCAGGGTAAAAGTAAACAACATCTTTCCTCCCGCGCCAATTAATTTATTATTGGGCTTTTGATATTGACTGCCTGAGAGCGTTAATAGCCCTTTATCAAAGGAAACAACCTTCCATTGGTATCCTGTTGTAGGATTGGCATTCAGTGATACAGTAAAATTCTTGTTGTTGGAATTTACATCGATTGATACATCATCCGCATGAGCCATTAGCGAGTACCCAAAAAGTAAAGCCAGGAGTAAAATAAATTTTTGCATAGTGATCCTTAGTCAGTTCTGGTAAACCGAGCCGCGACCGTGAGGGAGCGGAACAGTTGGATGATGGCACAATTTATTCGTATTACCAACTGTTCCGCTCCCTCACGGTCGCGGCTCGGTTTTCTTTGCCGGTAACAGCTATTTAATAAGGATTTCGATTCGCATTAATCTGTTTCAAAATACCGCCATCAAACATCAATTGATACTGAAACTCTGCCGGAGATTTTTGATAGATCCAGGTTTCTATATACGTAGTACTAACTCCTATCTGATAACCAAATTCATTGAAAACAGGCACTGCTTGTTCGAATATCTGTTTATCCAGAGGCTCTCCGCATTTAGACAATACAGTGTAGGCGCTGTCTCCCTCATAAACCAGCTTCTCACCACATCGCATAGCATAAACATTGGGAAGCAATAGAGTAAACAAAATCAGAGCCAGTGTATACCGTATCAACATTCCATTCTCCAACCAGACATCATGCTTAAAGTGTAGCACTTTGAAGTAGAATTATTCATCCCAATCGTCCCTTTCCTTATCGGATTCGGGCAAGAAACCACCTACCTGAGCGTCCCACATGGATTTATACAAACCATTTTTTGCCACCAACTCTTCATGAGTACCATCCTCAACAATCTTGCCTTGTTCAAAGACCAAAATTCTATCCATATGCAGCAAAGTAGATAATCTATGGGCAATGACTATGGTCGTTTTGGACTCCATTAACTGCCACAAAGAATTTTGGATGGCTTCTTCTGTCAGCGAATCCAGTTGTGAGGTTGCCTCATCAAGAATCAATATCTTTTCTTTTTTGAGAATAGCTCTGGCTATGGCGATCCGCTGCCTTTGACCTCCTGATAATTTAATCCCTCGTTCGCCAACCATAGTTTCGTAACCTTCAGGTAAAAGAGCGATAAAATCATCACAACAGGCCTGTTTGGATGCCCAAATCACTTCTTCATCGGTCGCATCAGGCTTACCGTAACGAATATTTTCCATTAAAGTACGATGAAACAAGGTAGTATCCTGTGGGATCATACTGATAGAAGATCGCAAAGAATCCTGAGTGACCTGACTGATGTTCTGGCCATCAATCAAAATCCGTCCCAATTCCACATTAAACAGACGCAAAATTAAATGGATAAAGGTGGTTTTACCGCTTCCTGAAAAGCCAACAAGACCTACTTTTTGGTTTGGCTTGATGGTTATCGATTTATTTTCGAAAACCTTTTTGCCTTTATTATAATGGAAGGTAACGTTTTCAAACTCAATTTTACCTTCGGTAACCTTCAGTGGTTTTGCTCCAGGAATGTCCTGGACATCAATGGGAGCGCTGAGCAACTCAATTGCCTGACGTGCTATACCGATCTCACGGTAAAAATCAGCCATGGCATGGCAGAGGTACCAGATTTGGGTCATGATGGCAAAAGATACATTAAAGATGAACACCAAATCACCAGTGGTAATCATTCCACGCTGCCAGAAAGACAGGAGTAAATACACCATGGTCACAAGCATTATGGTGACGGGAATATCCAGATATAAGCGAAATATGTTCATATAAATCATTAATCGCTTGTTACTGTTTCGCTCCTTTTCCTGACTTTTACCTACATAAGCCAACTCATCACGAGATCTGGCGAATAATTTCACCGCACCCGAATTACTTAAACTGTCTACTATTTTTCCGCTTAACGCACTTTTATCCTCAGCATTTTCTATAGAATATTTATCTACTTTTTTTGATAATTTATAACTGATAAATAACTGCACTATAATCCAGGTCAATAACACAATGGCGAACCAGTAATTGATAGTGCACATTAAAATCAAGGCAACAATAATGGATGAAAATGCAGCAATCGCATACCAGGTAATAATCATAAAAATAGAATCAAGGGCACGAGGCAAATCATTCACCTTATTTGCCAGGCTTCCCGCCATTTGATTAGAGAAATAGCGATATGATTGCCTGGTTAAATAGCCTAATACAGACATTCTGACATCAGCCTGAAATCTGGGAATTACATAACCCTGCCACCAGTTTTCCAATCTTAGAATCAACAGCAAAGTAATCCATGCGCCACCGCCAAGCCACAAGGCAGGCGCTACTGCTGCGAAAATATTTCCTCCTGCTGTATGAGCTCCCAGAGCATCGACAATCATTTTCAGAGAATAAGGAATGGCATTATTTTCCAGCACCATGGTAATAGGAGCTAAAAAAAAGACCGTAAAGGCCAGACGTTGCTTTTTTATAAAATGCCAGAAAAAGCGTCCCAGTTTTTTAGGAAGTACCACCTCTTGTTCTTGATCATTATTCATAAAATTACCTGTTAATGTCTGTCTGCTTAAGAGAAGTAACACCTACTTCCAAATCAAATGCCGAGCTATGTATAAGATAATTATAGTGAAGATCTTTAAAAATGGTTTTTAAGGAGCACGGCACATCGTTCAATATGCCCAATTTGTGCTACTATAAAATATATAAAGAGATTATATCTTGCCATATCAAAAACCTATGCGAGGGATTCAATGAGTGAACAATCAACCATGCCGCCAGAATTTTTTGCTGAGCTGACCTGGTTTAAAACGGGTGATGCATTATATCCTTATGCTAATACAGATGATGAGGATCAGGATTTTAAAATCAGGATTAATGATTTTCCTGAAGAGCCTCTGTATACCCTGATTAAAGATAGCAAAGTCCTGTGCAGCTTTAATGATTGGCCCCAACAATGGATCATTGAAGATAAATAATCGGATAATATCGGGTTCCTGTTCCACTTTCATATCTCTTAATTCCAATGTATTACGTTGCCATAACCCATTAGAACAAATCAAAGACAAAAATATCTTTTTTTGTGCTATATTTTTAATAAATACTACTGAAACGTGATTTATTCATTGGAGCATACTATGTCAATGGCAAAAATTGCTGGCTTGATAAAGTCAGGGGTTCGACAAGCTTCAAGCCATGCACCTAGAAATCCTCATAGTGAACGAGCAATGAGTGCGCTAAAAGCGATACCTCATGAATTGAGACAAGATATAGAATTTAAGTGCAGGAAAGTGGTGACTAGACTTTTTGCTCAGAATTTAACATTAGTGGAAGATGATTTCGATAAGATGTACACAGCAAAACCTATAGCAAAAGTTCCACATAACGGGAATCAGATAAGAGCCGCCTATCATAATGCTCTGGAACAAGCTGGCTTAAAAATGTCTCAAGGTACTTTTAATGGAATTCTGGAAATGGAAAAGGAGCATGGACCAGCAATCCCTGCGATACTGACACACATGTTAAGAGAAGAAATCAGGATATGCGCCTGGACGCATATGAGTGATCAAGAGTCAGTAGGTCTTTTAAGAAACAGGAATCTGTCTAAACATGGGAGAGCGGAAGGTCCTAGTATTGAGGCACTTATCGATAGATATTCTGCTGAAGCCCCCGATATGACAGCAGAGCAACTTTGGGAAAAAATTGGTGGCAAAGGGTTTGGCAGTACAAGTAAAGAATATGATAGGGATTTTGGAGCAATACCGGTATCTATCAGGGTAGGCCCTGATGGAGAGGTAGAATCTGCAGCTCAAAGATTGGCGCGCATGGTTGAGGACGAATTAAATAATCCAAAGCTTTAGTTACTACTTCAATGAGTTCTGCGTTGACTGACAGAATCGTTATAGCCCGTATTAGCGCCAGTGACACTAATACGGGCTATAACGACAACCTTCCTTTGGGCTATGTGACATAACTAGTGAATTACTTGGGACCTTTATATGAACTTGAAACAGGCAACTCCCAATTAGATAACATACCATTTGCATGAAAAACAGCTTTACCCTCATTATCTACCACAGACAATAAATTCTCTTCTGGAAAGTCATTTACTCGTATTCTTACAGGTTGACCAGCAACACGTGCAGCATAAGGAAATTCTGCATTTCCGGTTTTGGCCCAGGCAATTGCTTTTTCTGATAATTCTTTTGCCCACTTCTCACCTACAGATGTAACTGTAGAAGCAGCTCTTCTTCCTGCTGCTGAACCTGCGAAAATACCAATACCTCTTGCTAACATAAATAACTCCTGAACGAAGATCTTGAAACCTTCTGTATGAGGGGAATACCTGAATCACTTCATCAGATTGAAATGATCGCCTTAAAGACAACATTAGAACATATTGATACCATATTGGTCAATATAATTTGATAAAAAAACTCATAAAAAGTGAGAGCAGCACTTAATTAAGCTGTTTTGTAGCCGGTCTGCTTGCAGCCGGGATCGAAGTGGAATGATCCTTACAGAGCAAGCCCCCCTTGACTTCGCTTGTCCGTGGGAACCATGGATTCAGGGCAGAAACCCAGTCCCTGCCAGTATAACTGTTCCGCTTCCTGACGGTCGCGGCTCGGTTTCCGGTGCACGATAAAGTATCTACGAGCACACGAAAACCGAGCCGCGACCGTCAGGAAGCGGAAATTTTGTTGCGGCACAGAGCCTGATTGAGTGCGTAGCCCGGTCTGCTTGCAGCCAGGATCGAAGTGGCACAATTCCCGGCTACAAAAACCTCTTAAGCAAGTAAAGATTATTATCAATATAATCTTGATCTTAAACCGCATTAAAGCGATCATTTCCTCTTTTGCCAGTAGGAGTGCGTGTGGAACACGAAACCATGGAGTTTGATGTCGTCATAGTCGGAGCTGGTCCGGCTGGTTTGGCTGCTGCGATAAAATTAAAGCAATTGGCTTTGGCGGCGCAAAAAGAAATAAGTATTTGTATTCTTGAAAAAGGGGCTCAGGTAGGAGCACATATACTTTCTGGTGCAGTTTTGGAGCCTCGCAGCTTACAGGAACTTTTACCTGATAGCTGGCAGGATGCGCCATTAGACACGCCGGTCAGTAAAGACCTTTTTTATTTTATGACCAAGAATAAAGCTTATAAATTACCCACTCCCAAACCCATGCATAATCAGGGCAATTACATTATCAGCTTAGGCGAGCTCTGTAAGTTCCTGGCCGACCAGGCCGAAGCTCTCGGCTGTGAAATCTATCCTGGTTTTGCTGCTGCCGAAGTGCTCTTTAATGATAAAGATCAGGTTTCTGGCGTATCAACAGGTAGCGTTGGCATTGATAAAGCAGGAAAAGAAACCAACAATTATCAACCAGGCATGCATTTATTAGCCAAGCAGACTTTATTGGCAGAGGGATGTCGTGGCCAATTGAGTCAATATGTGATGAACCGCTATCATTTGCGTGACGATTGCCAACCCCAAACCTATGGTATAGGGATTAAAGAGATATGGCAGGTTGACCCATCACAACATGAGCCAGGTAAAGTGATTCATACCATAGGCTGGCCGTTGGATCAGGCAACTTATGGTGGCTCCTTTATGTATCATTTATCCAAACATCGCGTTGCTGTTGGCTTTGTTGTTGGGCTGGACTATAAAAACCCCTGGTTAAACCCCTTTGGTGAATTACAACGCTTTAAAACCCACCCTTTAATTCGCCCTGTTTTAACTGGTGGAGAACGTTTGAGCTATGGAGCTCGCGCGCTTAACGAAGGTGGTTGGCAATCGCAGCCGAAACTCACCTTCCCTGGTGGTGCGTTAATTGGTGATGCCGCTGGCTTTCTCAACGTTCCTAAAATCAAGGGAATTCATACTGCCATGCAATCCGGAATGTTGGCAGCACAATCCTGTTTTGAAGCCCTGCAGCAAGAACATACGGCTCAATTTGAATTAACCAGCTACCCGGAAAAAGTAAAAAATTCCTGGCTGGAAAATGAGCTTTATTCAGTACGTAACATCAGGCCAGGCTTTAAGTATGGCCTCATTCCAGGATTAATGAATGCTGCTTTTGAAACCTACATCACAAGAGGAAAATCACCCTGGACATTAAAAAATCATGCAGATTACAATACCTTAACGCCTGCAGAGAAAGCCCCTAAAATTGACTATCCCAAAGCAGATGGTGTTTTGACCTTTGACAAACTGTCCTCCGTGTTTTTGTCCAATACCTTTCACGAGGAAAATCAACCCTGCCATCTTAAATTAAAGCAACCGCGATTAGCTATAGACGTGAATTTAAAGACTTATGCTTCGCCAGAAAGCCGTTACTGCCCTGCTGCTGTGTATGAAATTGTTGAGGAAGAACACGGACCCAGACTGCAAATTAATGCACAGAACTGCATTCATTGTAAAACCTGCGACATAAAAGATCCGAAACAAAACATAGTCTGGCAAGCCCCTGAAGGCGGCGGTGGTCCAAACTATACAGGAATGTAATGTTCGTAACCCGGTTGCTCGCACACGTCGTCCTGAGCGCGTCTTTTTGCGCGAAGGATCTCCAAAGACTGGCACTATGCCACTTTCAGGAGATCCTTCGCGCAAAAAGACGCGCTCAGGACGACGTGCTACAAAACCCATATGGATTTAATCGTTATTATCTATTTTCTTCTCTTTTCCCCTACGCAAATAAGCAGATAAAGCACTGGTCAATACATAAAAGATCGGGGTAAAGACAAGTCCGAAGAACGTTACTCCCAACATACCGCTAAAAACGGCCACACCTAAAGCGCGCCTCATTTCAGCACCAGCCCCTATAGCAATCACCAGAGGGAAAACACCTAAAATAAAAGCAAAAGAAGTCATTAAAATGGGACGTAATCTCAGTTTAGCGGCCTGAATGGCTGCTTTCCAGCGATTGGCGCCATTATTTTCCAGTGTTCTTGCAAACTCGACAATGAGGATTGCATTTTTAGAGGCCAAACCAATAAGGATGATAAAACCGATTTGCGTCATAATATTGTTTTCCATACCCAAAAGCTTGATGCCCAACATGGATGAAAAAAGACACATGGGTACGATAAGAATAATTGCCAACGGCAAGATCCAGCTTTCATATTGAGCCGCCAAGACTAAAAAGACGAATACAACGCCTAGTAAAAATGCAATGATCGCCGTATTACCGGCTGTCCGTTGCTGAAACGCAATTTCAGTCCATTCATAACTAATTCCTTCGGGTAAATACTCTCTGGCTAATTGCTCCATAGTATTCAGGGCATCACCACTACTGAAGCCTGGTGTCACATCCCCCATTAAATCCACTGCAGGATAGAGGTTAAATCTTGGCACTCGTGAGGGACCGACTGTATCGTTAACCGTTGCTAAAGCACCTATAGGGACCATGTTGCCATTATTGTTACGCACTCTTAAACGGAAAATATCTTCAGGCCTTGAGCGATAGCTGTCATCAGCCTGCACCATCACCCGAAAGGTTCTGCCCAGATAGTTAAATTCATTGACAAAAACAGAGCCTAAATAAACTTCCAGAGCCTGAATCACTCTGGCGACTGGCACTCCAAGACGTTCAGCTTTTTCCCGATCAAAATCAAGAAATTTCCGAGGGGTAGTATTTTCAAACAAGGTAAATACCGAAGTCGTTGCTTTAGCCTGATTGGCTTTTTCAGCCAACAAGGTAACAGCCTCTGTTAATACTTTAATCCCCCTGCCGCCCCTGTCCTGAACCATCATTTTAAAGCCACCGGCGTTACCAATACCGCGAACAGGTGGCGGGGGAATGACGACGATAAAGGCATCCTTGATAGAGCCCATTTCCTCTCTTAATTTGGACAGAATCGTATTGTATTCCAAACCTTGTTTGTGTCGGTCTTCAAAAGAAGTTAAAACAGGAAATATAGCGGCCGCATTGGATGAGTTAGTAAAGTTCGCACCTGAAAATCCGGTAAAAGCTACTGCGTTGGCTACCCCCGGAGTGGCCATGATCTTGTTAATCGCCTGCTTCACTACAGCATCAGTCCTGGTGATGGATGCACCAGGAGGTAACTGGATTGAAACAATGAAATAACCCTGATCCTGTTTGGGAATAAAACCTCTGGGCACCCAACTGAACAAGCCAACGGTTAATAGAATCAGGGCAGCATAGACCAATAACATCCAACCGCTTTGATGAATTAATTTACCAAGCAGCTTGCCATACCAGGCAGAAACTTTATCAACCAGATGATTAAAGCCACTTAAAAAGCGCTGTACCGGATGTTTCCAAAAGGAAATCTCGGAAGTATCTTTAACTATATGATGTGGCTTAAGTAATAAGGCAGCCAGAGTCGGACTCAACGTCAGGGACACGAACACTGAAATGATGGTTGCAACAGCAACGGTCGTACCAAATTGCTGATAGAATCGGCCAGAAAGTCCTTCAAGGAATAAAGTAGGTAAAAATACCGAAACCAAAACCAATCCAATAGCAACCAGAGCAGAACCTACTTCGGTCATAGTCTTCCTTGCTGCATCCCGGGCACTCATTCCCGCCTGCATGTTACGCTCCATATTTTCCACAACAACGATGGCATCATCCACTACCACACCGATGGCTAAAACAAGGCCAAACAAGGTTAAATAATTTAAAGAAAAACCAATGGCATCCATTGCAGCAAAGGTACCAATCAATGAGATAGGAATAGCTACCACCGGAATAATGGCCGCACGCCATGTCTGTAAGAACACAAGAATAACCAGTACTACAAGCAAAACGGCTTCATAAATGGTGTGTTTTACCGCATCAATTGACTCTGCCACGAAATTCGTTGGGTTATAGGCAATTTTATAAGTAAGGCCGGGAGGAAATGATTTGGATAATTCTTTCATGGTTACCAGAACTTCATGGGCTGTATCCAGCGCATTGGTGCCTGGACGCTGAAATACCGGCAAGGCAATTGCCGGATTTTTTCCTAAATAACCACTGGTGAGATAGTCCTGAGTTCCTAAAGCGACTCGTCCAATATCCCTGATACGGACAATACGCCCATCTGTACCAGACTTGATAATGATATTGGCAAACTCTTCCGGTGCAACCAATCGCCCTTGAGTTTCCACATTGTATTCAATACCTAGCTGATTTTTCTGAGGCTTTTTATTGAGTGTACCACTGGCGACCTGGATGTTTTGTGATTGCAAGGCAGTAATAACATCACTGGCAGCGATATCATAAGTATTCATTAAATCGGGATTGAGCCAGATCCGCATGGCGTATTCACTGGCACCAACCAGACGAATATCCCCTACTCCTTCTATACGCTTGATTTTGTCCCTGATTTGCAATACGGCATAGTTACCCAGATAGGTCTGATCATAACGGCCATCGGGAGAATACATATTAATAACCAACATCAGATCGGGGGAGTTTTTAACCGTAGTAATACCAATCTGACGCACCTCTTCCGGTAATCTGGGCTCTGCAATAGCTACCCTGTTCTGCACCAGTACCTGTGCCAAATTCAAATCCGTACCCAGTTTAAAGGTAATGGTTAAACGCATTTGTCCATCGTCAGTAGACTGTGAGTCCATGTACAACATGTTTTCCACGCCATTCACTTCCTGCTCTATAGGTGTTGCAACCGTTTGGGCAACGGTAGTCGCATTGGCTCCGGGATAAGATGCCGTCACCTGGATAGTAGGAGGTACTACCTGCGGGTATTGCTCTATAGGTAAATTAAAATAGGCCAGAGAGCCCACAATCACAATGATGATGGACACAACCGTTGCAAATATAGGCCTATCTATAAAAAAATGCGCAATTTTCATTAGCACTATCCCTGTAATGCATTGTCACAGCATGCAGCTACAACTGCTTACTCCGTTAATTGAATCAGATTCGGTTTAACTTCCTGCTCTGGTACACGAATACGCTGAATACCACTGATGACCACACGCTCATTTCCCTTTAAACCGGAGCGAATGACATAGAATCCGCTATCGCGCAATGGACCTAACTCCACGTAAACTCGTTGTACTTTGTTATGTTCATCGACAACATAAACATATTTGCGCGTCTGATCTGTATTAATTGCTTTATCCGGTAAAAGAATGGCTTCATATTCACCGCTTCCTTCAACACGGGCGCGGCCAAATAAACCGGGATAAATCAGACCATCAGAATTGGGAACCACAGCACGCTCCAGAATGGTTCCTGTTCCCCTGTCGACTATATTGTCCAAAAAATCTATGGTGCCCTTACGGGTAAAATCCTTTTCATCCTGTAATTTGATTAAAATCTGTTTCAGATAGTTTTTGGATTCTGGCAAGTTTGCTTCTTTGGACAGACGTGAATATTTCAAGAGATCGTTTTGGCTGATTTCAAAATAAAAATGAATGGGATCAAAGGAAACTACCCGCGTTAAAACGGTATCATCCATGCGAATCAAATTACCCACGCTGACAAAATAACGACTTATCCGTCCCGCAATGGGAGAGGTTACCTGAGTGAATTCAAGATTCAGCCGCGCTTCATCTACCCTTGTTTCAGCTGTTTGCATTTCCTGATAACGCTGATCAATAGTTTCTGCAGAAATGAAGCTTGATTTTTGCAGTTTAAGGGCTCGTTCATATTGCTTTTTTGCCAGTTCAAGTTCTGCTGTAGCCCGTTCCAGAGCATATTGGAAAGACCGTGGATCAATGACAAATAGAACTTCCCCTTTTTTGACAATCTGTCCGTCTTTAAATTTGATTTCATTTAAATAACCGGTAACACGAGAACGGACATCAACCTCTTCAATGGCCTGAAAACGCCCGGTATATTCATCCCATTCAATGATCTTCTTTTTAAGCGGCAAAGCAACATCGACTTCTACAGGCCCAGCAGCTGCAGAGTCTGGAGAATTATCGCAAGAAACAAGAAAGAAGCTTAAAAACAGAAACAAGACCATAGTTCTTCTGATCATCAGAAGTCCCCTCAAATTATTTTTATTTTAAACAAACACTTAGTTATATAAATATAGATTAGTATAATATGAGGAAAATACCAGGTAACAGCCCTGAAGTTGGAACAGGCATAAAAGAAAAATTTCCGACCTGGCACGATTCGTAGCCCGGTCTGTGCCATTCCCGGAACTACGTCGTCCTGAGCGCGTCTTTTTGCGCGAAGGATCTCCAAATACTGGCATCATGCCGCTTTCAGGAGATCCTTCGCGCAAAAAGACGCGCTCAGGACGACGTGGTTCGGCGATACAGATCACCAACTGTCAACCTTATGCAAAAGACCTCTTCTTGACATATACTTATATTGAGCAATATTTGCTCAAACAATGGAGAGGTATGATGGAAATCATTAATTTAATCATCAGCCTGATTAGTGGTGTTGCCGGTGGTAATGTTGCCGGTACACTTGCTAAAAAGGAAAGCCTGGGCGCCATAGGTAATTCCCTTACCGGATTAATCGGTGGCGGTCTGGCAACCTATCTTGCCAAAGCCATGGACTTGTTACAACAAGTACAAGGCTCAGGTGTAGATGTGGGAGCCTTGTTAGGTAATGTTGGAACTGGAGGTGTCGGTGGTGCTGTTCTGATGCTGATTGTTGGTTACATTAAAAAGGCAATGGCAAAATAACATTGTCTCTTTCAGGATACAAAAATTATCCTGGCATGTTTAGAGTAACCGTTCAGGGGTATGGGCTTATGTGTACTCGAACAGCCAGATTTGAGCTCAGGTTGAGAGAAAAACCCGCGAAATGAGCGGAGCATAGGCGGCTATGTGAGCATCATTTCACGGGTTTTTCTCTCAAGATGAGCCAAATATGGCTGTTCCTTCAATAGGGCTGAACACTTACTGTTTAGAACGCAGGGCGCATGAAGTATGGCTGACCTACTTCAACGACCTGCGTTTGTGTATAAACACTACAAAATAATCTGTTGCTGCATTATTTCAAACCCCAAAAACTCCTCCATCTGCAAGGAAAGGTTAACTGCGGTGCCGGAAGGGAGCCATACATTATCCTTAGGGCTGTTCCCCTCATGACTCTCCAGTTCATCCATGATAAGTTTCAATTGGCACAAATCAATATCAACGCCCCTCCTGGCCATCTTTGCCTGCTGGCGAAAGAAACTCAATGCGTCCCTGACTCCATTCAAAGACATAAAAATCTGTGGGTCATTCTGATACGTTTCATTTAATTCAATGGCAGAAAGGATTTTGAATGCCCTTTTATATTCAGCATCTTTTACCAAATGATAATCCACTGCTATGCTATCCAGAACATCACCAAGCTCCAGAGACCAGTGATAAGCGATGCTTTCCCTTTGAACCGTTAACTCTTCAAAACGCCTTAAGCAATGCAGACGATAGTCTTTAATTATTTTAATAAAGGCCTCTACATTAACCGCATCGGTGCTTTCATGGCTCACGACCTGTCTCACATGCACCGGCTCTGTCACAAGACAAAGGAGAGCATGGTTATCCGTAACACTGTATGCCATGTTGGTTTGTGATAACGACGGGTAAAGAATACTAAGGAGATTTCGCAAATCATAATCTTTAAGAGCAGTTAAACTGTCACACTTTAAACGACAAAAGAGCTTTGTTCCCTCAAGCGTAAATTTGAATTTCAGAAAAGAATGCACGGCCTGCTCTGCATATTGCGCAGGAAAAGGTGAGGTTCCCTTACCAAGTCGATAGTACACAGGAAAGTTAACAATAAACTCTCCCGCAGAGACATGACTCTCCATTTTCCCAAATTGCACTACGAAAGTACAATCATAAGCTTTCTTTTGAGTAGTAAGGACATCTGATACACCATTAAAAAAGAAAGAGACGTGACGTAGTTCCAAGTCCCCTCCACTCCCTGCTTCATCAGCATTCAAGTCTATCTTTCTGCCCTGACCTTCCCTGACAACTTTACCGTCCCCAATTCCCATATTGAATTCCTTTTAATCAAAGACCGCGAGCGATGAACTCAACGGTAACGTAATTTAAAAGTTCAATCAAGCATAAAAGAATCTGATAAAACAAGAACAAAATGAAGCAATTTTTATTCACTACCATATAATTTTAATACGAGTTCCCTCGTTTCCGTTGTCATTTATTAAGGTTAAAGGTAGACTTGCAAATACCAAAGTCCCGGTGGCGCAGCTGGATAGCGCGGCCCCCTCCTAAGGGGCAGGTCGCAGGTTCGAATCCTGCCCGGGACGCCAGTAAAATCAATAAGTTATGTGAATGCAATAATAATCCAGGTGCTCTTTTATAAAATAGGGATAACCACAGGGATAACCAAGCTATATGCTATTATCATTAATAAGTTACAGCCTCTCCAAAATTAATGAAAATGGCTATAACCTAATTTAAGCAATAGAACGACAAACAATCAATTGGTTAGTTTTTGATCAATCTTATTTTTAAACTATACTTAAAGAATAGATTTCTAATAAGGAAGTTAAAAATGAGAATTAAGGATGATTTAAAACGCGCTATAGATGCGAGAAACACTATTTCTTTCGATTATAAAGGACATACAAGAATAGTCGAACCTTATCATTATGGACAACTTTATATGACCCCTCAGTATAAATTAATTAAAAAACCTCAAGAGGATTCTCTCCTCTGTTACCAAATAGGAGGAACATCTAATTCAAACCTTAAAAAAGGTAAACCAATTGAATTTAAAACAATATTATTGAGTGGCATCGAGAATTTAAAAATAAATGAAAATACAAATTTTGATGTAAGAACTGACTATGATGCTAATGATAGAAGGTGGAAAATTGAATATGGAATAACGCACTCTCCAAACTATAAGCCATAAATTAAAAGAGCGCACATTTTCAGCAAGACTTAGATATTTCTTTTCTATTTATTTAAGCGATGAATACAAAATTTATTACAGATGCCTAAATTGATATCAAAACTTAGGGAGCATATTGAAGCTCTTTTAACAACCATTCCAATTGTCGTCTCGCTGTTGAAATCAAGTCACTGAATAAAATAATATTAACACTTGATTCTTTATCGAACGAAGGCAAGTCATTTCCTTTTTTTCCACCGATTAAATAAATATTAATATTAGCTTTTCCTGTATAATTTCGATAATCATTACGATAGCCGGTAACCTGCTGATAATCTTGATAAGTTAAGCAATGTGCTGGCTTTTTAAATTCGATGAGAAGATAATCTCCATTCAAATTTTCACTAAGCATTAAATCCGGACGCTTACTATCATTTAAACCAGAATATTTTTGATTCAGCATTTTTTCAATTTGCTTTTTCAATGTTGTATTCGAACTAAAAAGACTGTAACTTGGCCCTAATATCCATAAATTATGTTCAATAGCCTTGTGCACATCTTGTTCAAGAGTTTCATGAGTATTGCAAAGCATTTCTAGATGATCTAAAAATTCCAAGCGATTTCTAGCCTGCTCCCTCATCCTTACCATATCTAATAATCCAAATTCATCGAGAGCTTCTGCAAAGACTTTCACATCAGAATTTTTTGCTTTATTAATATGTTCTAACACAATTCTGTAATCAGAAAATTCTATAGCATCCAATAAGACATTCACTATTGGTTCAACTTTACTTTCAGGCTCTTGATAATACCGCTCCAAAACTTTAAAAATAGCTTTTTCTGCATACTGTCTTTTGAACTCAGGAAATGAAGCTAGGCGCTGATCTATTTTCTTTTTTATACGAGCCAGAGCTAAATGTATTTCTTGGCCATAAACCTCTTTAAATTTCTCTCTTAAAATCGGCTGTACAGTTTCCTCAACCATACGATATTTTTCACTGTTTTCAAAAATTGCGCCCCAATCAGCGGTCACATCATCAAGCAATCCATCAGCTTCAATTTCTCCAAAACACTTTTTTAGAAGTTTCGGTGGGAAATCTTCTGCCTTCTCTAGCCCCAAAAAAGAGGGTTCTCCAACAACCTTTCCTCCAATTCGCATTATAATTCCAGGCTTCCTGAGAGAGCCTTTTTGATCAGATATAGTAAAACGTAGCCTAATTTTACCCACTTCAGGAATATCAATCTCTTGTTCGAAGAAAACCCCTTGAATATCATCAACATCGAGTTTTTTTCCGTTAATTGTTAAAGAAAAATCGGCTTCTCTGCCATATTCTTGAATTAATAATTGCCGAAGACTTTCTGGACTAGGAAAGCCAATATGGCGACAGAGATCAGTCAAAGTAATCCTGGTACCACTTTTTTTACTATTATCTTCTGTTGATAAAACATTAATTGGTATCTCATGTAGATCAGGGTAATGATCTAAGGAGGATGTGCTAAACTGTAACTCATAACGAATCCCCATCGCCCACGTCTCTATTTTCATTGTAGTAGCAAGCATAAAACCAGCGAACTTACCAATACCTTTAGAGCCTTTAACTTTCCGCATCTTGGCTAAGCTAAAATCACCGTGTCGCATTCTTCGGTTACTTGCAATATTCAAATATTCACTTTCAAGCTCCTCTCTGCTCATACCTCTGCCATCATCTTCAATAATGATTGGTTCATTAGTCATAGGCATTGGCAAAGAAATCGATACTAAGTTAGCATCAGCATCCCATGCGTTATCAATAAGCTCTTTTATAGCTTTTTCCGTTGAGCGATAATTTTGACTTAAAAGTTTTAATAAATGAACATCAATTTTAAATGTTACTTTATCCATAATTCTCTCTTTGCAATCTCAGGTATAATAAAAAATTACCTACCCATACGGGCATGAACTTTATCCAGTTTTGTCTTTATTCCACAAGAAATACATTATTAACCACACTGGTTTGATAGGTATCCTTCTGAAATGACTTTTGATAAATTGATCTCTGAAACGCCTCTCCACGTGCTTGTATAAGCCAATCTTTCGACCTTTTCATAGAAATAATAGAAATATCATTTTCTTTAGCATAAATTGCAAGCCATATGTCAGTCATATTGGGAGATAAGAATATTTCTCGAGAAATCTTTATATGGTCAGTATGGAAGCCTAAAGTGCCAGTACCAGGCACATCAACTTTTATGTCACTTTCGAGTTCTTTTTCAAAATGAACACCCTGCTTATCTTTGTAATAAGAAGTCAACTTTTGTTTAGGTAAAATATTTCCATGCACACAAATCAAAGTTTTTCTCTGATAAAAATCAATTTTTCTTACCATAGAATCGACATAATCTGGTGGATAAATTAAATCATCATCAATGGTTAAAATATAACCATTTTGCTGTTCAATTTGGTAAAATTTTCCGATGTCTCCAATATCCCCGTATTCCTGACTTGTAAATACACAAATCTTCTTATGGTTTAAAAACGAAGGAATAGAACTATAGTTATTAAGATAAACTTGGATTTCATCGACTTTCTTTAAAAAATTCTCAATTGTTACTTCTAGTTGAGATATCCGCTCAGGTATTGATGCTATTTTGACAGTAATCATTCAAACACCTTGATTGGGCGCATAATAAAGGTTCTCAGGAGGAATATAATCACTTTTCCAAGTCCAGGCACGACTCTTAATATATATGTCTTTAACCTTTGAATAAAAATTAAGATCATTTTTTACTGTTATTATATTTTTTGGATTATTAACTCCATCATTGCAAAGAGGAGAAAAAATCTTTACCTCATGAAATAGCATGAAAACCAATTTATTAACTAAAATATGGTCGTCATGCCCATATTCACCCTCTGCATTGTGGGTATATATTTCAGTTATCACAAATTGTTTTTTCAGGTTTTCTAAAGCATCATAAAGTGCTTGTTCTGATTTTTGAAACTCTAGCTGTCGTTTGCCATCCTTCCAAAATCCTGATTCTTCAATACCAAGTAAAACAATGCGATCTCTTAGTGGATGCGCTTCTATAGCTAATTTTCTACAGTATTCCGCATAAGGCTTATCATGACGAGCTAAAAAAGCAATGATAATAAGATCAAAATCTTGAGGTGAAAACCATATTATTTCATCATCAGGATGAGCCACTATTAATGCTTTCATACAACCAAACTCTCACATTTATCAACTAAATGATGCTCCACTAGTTCAACCTTTATAGGGTCTAATAAATCGAGATGTGCATCATGATGAGTTGTTAAAATAATGCCACAATGAATGGCTTTTTCTTGTAAGAGCATTAATAATGCTTGCTGTGACTTTTTATCCAGGCCATTTAATGGCTCATCTAAAATAATAAAATCAGGTTGACCTATTAAGGCTGAGCTTAAAAGAAATTTCTTTTTAGTGCCAAAAGACATATCAGCGATGCGAGTTTTTAAATGCGGTTGTAACTCCAATCGCTCAAGAATCTGGTTTATTTCATCAACTTTCTTTGTTCTTGCCTTTGCAAGCCAAGATAAGAGCTCTTTTCCGGTTAGAAAAGGATATACTGCTAAATCATCAGGTACATAAAATAAATTTTTTGCATTAACGCTATTATCGCTTACTGGATAGTGGTTATTTAAAATAATAGAACCTGAATCGGGAACATCTAAACCAACTAGCAGACGTAAAAGAGTCGATTTTCCAGTGCCGTTCTTTCCTATAATATGATAAGCCTGTTGCTGAAAAGTATATGAAAGATTTGCAAATAAGACTTTATCAGCAAAAGCCTTATTAACTTTCTGTAATTGTATGTGACTCACCTTAGTATGCTCCCAGAAAGATGTATTGGACAACACAACCACCCACAGTATTTAACAAAGAGCTAAACAAGCAGAACCGCAGAGATAGTGCGTAAAGAGTTCTATTTATTGCAAATAAAACACCATTCATTGCAAAAATAACTAAGATCAATAAACAGTAATTTTTTAAACTAAAAATGCAAAACAAAAACACTGGCATTAATGCCAACATTAATCCTATCCAAATGAGTATTATCTCTTTAATAGGTTGAGCATGTTTTTGATAAGGAAATATACTGTGGAATAATGCGTACTCTAATTTTCCTTTTTCAAAAAGAGTAAATAGCGTCGATAAGATATAAGTTTGCAACCCTAGCAAAACAAGAATAAGTCCCTGTCGGTTATCCACTGTTTCCTGAGGGTTTAATACTTGTAATATAAGTAGTGATATGGCGAAACAAAGCGTAAATCTAATTAAAAACGAAATTTTATTCTGCCTTAAAACAGCTAATTGAATAATAAAAATATTTTTTAAAGAGTGAATACTTTTTAAGCTATTAAAAATATCAAGGCGCAGTATATTAAATGAAGATTTTTGTTCATGCCGACGAGGTTGTATTGTTCCAAGAATAATACAACACAGCAAAGAAATGCTTAACCCGACACCAAAATTTAACAACGAGCTGCCCTGCTTTGAAATGACAATAATTAAAAGAAGTGCTAAGAAAGCCATAACTCCTTTAGCTATTCTTTTATAAAGAAAATTCAGTAGCAGAGTACACAGCACAAATACAGTAGATGCATAGAGACAATATTGCGAGGCCTTAAATAAGGTATCTTCAGTATTATGAAGAATATTGGCTCCTCCAAAGAAAATAGCCAGCCAGACAAGATTTAAAGAAAGTAAAAGGATAATGAAATCTATTGCCTTATGAACTCGCAAAGGAATGTATAAAGTATGCAGATATTCTCTAAATATCCCACCTTTTATAAAAGAAGATTGCGCTCTAGTCAGACTCAGCAAAAAGAAAAGTAATGTAACCAAATAAATAAACTTTGCTTTAAATGTCATGGATGGATCAATAAGGGCATAAAAAGGAATACCAATCGCTTGAATATTTTTTACCCCTGGTGCTAATAAACAGATAATAAAGGCTGTTAATAGTTTATGTCTGGCAATCAATTCTTTGGTTTCATTAAAATAATATTGAGCTCGAAACTTAAGGAACTGATGATTAAAATAGTTCTTATTTAACTGAGTCAGTTCTAACATGTTAGTGCACCTTCATTATAAAATTTTTTATAAGGCTCTCGTGAGGAAAAAGATATGGTCTTAGGAATAATTGAATGAATATCTCTAGAATGGGTAATGACAATTAAGGTTTGGTTTTTTAAAGCAACTAGGTTACTCAAAACCTTTCTTTCAAGATCTTTGTCTAATCCAGAGGTTGATTCATCTAAAATAAGAATTTTAGGCTTAAACAATAACGCACGAGCTATTGCAACTCTTTGTATTTGACCTCCTGATAAAGAGCTCCCTTGCTCGCCTAACTTTGTATCTAGACCTTGAGGCAATGCACTGATAAATTCATGGCAACAAGAGATATTTAATACCTCGCTTAACTCAGATTCGGAATAATCTGTATTACTATAGCAAATGTTTTCTCGTATGGTTCTATTAAAAAGAAGTGGATTTTGCTCTACTAAAATAACTAATTTATTAAGCTCAGTTCGTGAAAATTGGTTTAATTGCCTATCTCCAAGAGTGATTTGTCCTTTAAATCCGGTGTGTAAACCCACTAAAAGTTTTGCGAATGTTGATTTTCCTATTCCTGATCTACCTTGCATTAAGATTTTTTCACCAAAATCAATTTCTAATGATAAATCCTCAATAGCTTTGATTCCTGATAAAAACATATAGCTAAGATTTTTTACTCTAAGATTTGGCTCAATAATAGGAGTTACATGTGGCTCTGAACATAAAGTGCTGGAATCATCTTGTCCTTTAGCTAAATGGTCATAAGCTTCTCTTATTGTGCCCAACTCTCGTGCGAAAATAGTAAGCTGAAAAGAACTAAACCAGACATAATTAATTAAATTGAAGGTTACAAAAGCAACAAAAATAAAATCCCCTATCGAATAATAGCCTTTATTAAAACCACTTACCTGGTGAATGACTAAAGCAATAATAAAAATTAAGGAAAATAAACTTTGAACTATTTTTATTCTTTCAAAAAAAAACTGTGCCTTTCTTAACGCTGATTTTTCAGAAGATAAGTGTGTATCTAAATTTTTTAATTCGTACTTTTCACCTACATAAATCTTAATAGAGGATATTCTGCTAATTAGCTCGCAAAGAGTGCCTGAGATAAAGGAATGAATCTTGTTATATTGTTGCACGACTTTAAGTGATTTTTTTAATCGATACCACGTAGTTAAAAAGTGAATTGAGAACCATGTAATAATAAAAACAGAATAGAATGGCTCAATTGAATATAGAAACACTGCAGCCAGCAATACAGAAAGAGAGATAGGAAAAAAATTATAAAAAACAATTTGTATTATTCTTTCTGAAGATGAAGCAAAATCATTAACCTTCTGAGTTAAACTACCTGGCATTGTTTCTAAGAAATAAGCATATTTTTTTTTAAGTAAACTACCTATCAGTTGGCTTTTAATATTTTTCTTAAACTTAGGTAAAACAATCGCCACAAAAAAGCCCTGACTTCTAATAACCACTTCTGATATAAGAAAAATTATTAAAAATACGATCACAGCACGAGTAACTCCTATTTGCTCATACTTTACAGCAGCACACATATTCAAAATATACCGAATTGCCCAAGGAGTGACACATTGTTGGATAGCACTAAAAACTGAAGTAACAATTAGCAACATAAAGCCAAGCTTTTGCTTTTTTATGTTATCTAAAAAAATATTGATTAAAGGCACTTTCATTGTGATATCGACTCATTCCAAAATCGAAGTAATAATCTATCATCCTGATCACTGAACGCTGTTCTACCATGTAATACCTGACAATTATCCATCATAAGTAAATCATTTTCTTTTAAAGAGAACCGATATTGATTTGCAGGCTCATGAATAAATTTATTAATCCATGAAATCATGTCATACCCAAGCTCATTTGTTTCTAAGCCTCGTACAGTGGGAGAGTAGGACATACCAATCATGCCATTGCTCATATGAAATAATAATTGCTTCTTGGTTTTCCCAGATGCAGTATTTATTTGAATAAAATTAGGACAAAATAAGTTTTCTATATCTTCTTTAAATACCGCGCGTAATCCAGCCAACAATTCCGTAACTTTTATAATAGTACTAACCCCCCCTTTCAATGAAGACTTGACGCAATAAAGAGAAACAAATCTGGGAAATGCGGTACGGTATCCTTCATCACAGTGAAGTGGCTGTGAAAATGCCGTATTAATATAAAATTTTCCATTATTTACAGCTTCCACCCGAGCAATATATTTTTTATTAATACCAACATCTCTGATTTGTTGCCCAAATGTTTTTGCCAATCCTCTTAATATTGAGAGCACAGTTCTTTCTTTCATATTGATAACTGCAAATCCATTTTCCTGGATTATTGCTTTCAGCAAGTCTGCGATTAAAAAAGTATCCTCATCAACAAAAGGTAATACATCTGACTTTCCTGGATGATTACAATAATTTTCACTACTAATGTGAGCCTGAATATCTTTGAGATTAAGCAACATGACTTATTTCCAAATCTAACTTATGAAGCAATTCACCATATGAACTCAATAACTTTTTTCCTTTCAAGGTGAATAAATTAATATGATCATTTAAAATTAAAAACCCATCCTTACATCGCTGCATTGCGGTAGATGTTATCGGGTGATAATTAACTTGGGCCTCTAATGTTTGAAAATTATATCGGTAATTTAAAACTTCGATACCAACACAAAGACTATGGAAAAAAATATATAGAGGGAATAAATTTCCGCCTCTTTTATGTGTCGCAGCCGTTCTTACAGGAAGTTGTTTATGGGAGTCTTCAACTAGAGGCTCTATGAAATCATCGATAAAAAGTAGCATATGAGTAATTTGATGAATAATAAGCTCATTAAAATCTTCTTGATTAAAATGTTCTTTAAAATCAATATGAGCAATCCCTAATCCATCAGCTGTTGTTCCCTCTATATATGAGTCTAATTCCGTAATCAAAATAGCTTTAATTAATTGGTTACAAAAAAGAGCAGCCATAGGATGAGCATTACTGAATGATTTATAGTGTTCATCTATTTTCTTTTCTTCAACTAGAGTAGCTGAATAACGATTATCATGAGAAAAATAATCTTCTCTTTTATTAACGTAATATGGAATAATATTTAAAGACTGAAATTTCGTAAGAAAAATTGTCTCACTCCAATCTGGAACTGAGTTGAATGCTGAAATATTAGGTAAAACTTTATCGTAGGAAAGTATCTCAGCCAGCCTATTTTCAATTGCATACTTTTTTTCAAACTCAGTTAATAACACCTCAAGCTTGTTTTCATTAAAAAATGCAAACATTAAAGAATCTCCCTCGATAGAGTTTTGCGCCATTGTTCATAATCTTTCTCAGATGAACGCTCTATTCTTGGTGGAAATTTTTCACGCTTAAAGGCGAAATAAGCATCCCTTAAATCCCCAAAGTTATCTGGAGAGTAAGTAATAAAATAACAATTTCTATCTAATTGGGATAAATTATCATTAGATTGATGAACTAGATAAGAACTGAAACATAAAAGATCTCCAGGGACCATTTTGACATCTTGCCAATTTATATCCTTTTTTACATCGTATTCATCTAGTTCAATACTACCATTGACATGAGGCAGTAACTCTTTCAAGTATTTTTGACTTGAAACTCTAAAACAACCATTTTTTTCGTCAGAAAAATGAATGGGGATCATAATAGTAATAAGTTCATCATCTACAAATTTTCTAAATGCAGCTCCATCCTGATGAGGTCTAAATCCACCCCCACCAGATAATTTATAATTAATTTTTTCTTTAAAAAGTCGATAGTTCCTAGCTGTAAGTTCTTTTAGTAATCTACCAATTTTTTCACCTCTAACAAGCTCATTAAGTAATGGTAAGTAATCACAAAATTTTTCGACCCGATTTAGAATAATCTCATCATTAATTTGACTTTTTTCAAAATACTTCATGGGACCACCAATTATCTCAGGAACTTCTTTAAGATAAGAGGCACCTGTTTCCCACAATTTTATTTCGTCACTATTAAAAAAATTTTTTAATAATACATATCCATTGGTTTTATAATCGGCTATCAACATATCACATCATCACTTTAGCTTGTTCTACTCTATATTTTCGCATAATGCTTCTGGCAAATTGCACCTCTTCAATAATGTCTGAAAAAGGCTCAAAATTAGCATCTCGTTCGATTACCACACCACGAAAAGGAACCGTTCGTGCTACATAATCAAAAAGCTTCCAAACCTCTTTTGAAATTGCATTAGCATGGGTATCAACATGCATATTTTCTTTAAATGAACCACCTGCTAAGTGGATTTCAACAACGCGTTCTAAAGGAAGCTTGCTCAAGAATTCATAAGGGTCATAATTATGGTTGAGAGAATTTAAATACAGATTATTCAAGTCCAAAAGCATGCCACAATTAGCTTGCAAAAGAATTTTAGAAAGAAACTCTGCTTCGCTCATAGATGAGTTCGGTACAATATAATAATAGGTAATATTTTCGAGCAAGAAAGGACAGGCTATACGCTGAGTTAACGATTTAACCTTAGAGACAATAAGGTCTATGTTTTCGTCATTGAAGCTTATTGGCATAAGATGACCAACTTCAATGTTATTAATTTTAGTTAGACTAATATGATCACTATACCAATGACAATTAGTTTCATTAATAACTGTTTCGAGTTTAGCGCAATAAGATTCATCGAGTTCTTCAGGTGTACCAATCGATAAATCTAGGCCGTGTAAAACTAACGGTTTCTTGCTAATAAGACGTTTTAATCTGCTATTTTGTTCCCGAATAAAAAATCTTTCTGAATAGGCCTCAATAAAATCAAATAAATCAAGATTCTGCTCTATTTGCTCTCCAATAGCATTCATGTAACTGATGCCAACGCCTAAGTCTGCTCCTGATGAATACAACATTATCCTTCTCTCTGCTGAATAACCCAAACACCTAATTGCTCAAGTTTTTTTAAAAATCCTAAAAAATCACCTTGTGATAATCGCTCTTCAAAAAAATGATAAGCTGCTAACAAATTTTGGCAATCAATCACTTTCTCCACTATTTCCCTAACATCCTTGGATAAACTTAATGTGCCAATCCCTTCCTTTTTTAAATTCTTAAAAAATAAAACCGTACAATCTTCTTTGATAAATTTTTTATCTTTTTTATTTAGGATAGATGGAATGTTATATTCAAATTCCTCTATCCGGTAACACTCATGTATATACACTATATAACTATCTAGGCCAGTAAATTCAGTTAAATCAATTACCTTTGAGGCATGAAAAATAAAGTTTTCATGATGCTTATAGGTCACTTCATTTCTTATTCTTTCATATCGAACAATTTGTTTCTCGATACAATCTAATAATGGACTTTGCTCTGCAAAAAAAGCGAAGCAAATACTTTCGGCTAAAGGATTTTTGGGTGGGTTGGCTTTAATTGTTAGGCTATCTAGATAACTATCCCAAATACTAGTGAGACGTTGAGTATCCAAAAAATCAACCGTAATCGGTAAAGAAGCTTTAATATCATCTCCTCTATTTTTCTTTAAAATACGAGCAGAGGCGATAAAGCGTTTGCTATTACGTTGATAAAAATCATCAATAATTTGCATATCATGTGCAGTCAAATTTAAATCGGAACTAATTTGCGTTCGAAAATCATCATAATTTTCTAATGCATTAAGATTTGTTATTAATGCTGCGAGAACTGTTTGTATTGTGTTATTGTCCATGATGTAAAACTTCAATTTCTAAAACCATTAAATGCTCATCTTCATAAGCATCATTGATTTTTATAGCGTTTCTTTTAATCCCTTCTGTAATGAAACCAAATTTCTGAGTAAGAGCAATGGATTTATAATTACTTTGCGCAACATGGCCCTCTATTCTTCTGAGATTATTTCTTTTTGCATGATCAATCATTTCAATAAATAATTGATTAGCAATCCCTTGAGAAGAATAAGACTCAAGGATACCTATTCCAATAGTCGCTACATGAGATTTTCTATTATTTCGATAAGCTTCAACAGAAAGATACCCTACAACGTTATTATCCTCTGATAGCGTATCAAATGCTAAAAAGATAGCTGATTTTGGATAGTTTATTGCAGAAATGATCTTGTCTTTATATTTGCTAATATCAGAAGATCTTTCCCCTGGCTGAAATGTTGTATATACAACCTCTTCATCCAACTTGAGAAGCATAACGGCCCAATCAGGCGCATCTTGAGGCAATGCTTTTCTTACAATGATGTTATTTGATTTCATTTAAAGACAATAATTGAGGCCAGGTAAACCCAGCCTAATTACTAAGGACAGCCAACAGAGTTACAAAGAACTTCAACACTGTTTGCAGATTCTTCAATAATTTCGATATTTAGATCCATTTTTTTCTCCATAATTATTTTTTGAAAAAAGACAGACTTGTCTGTATTTCCTTATGAGCAATTGAGTTCATCCGTTGCTCAGGGCCAATTATACATAGAATAACGATGTTTAAAAGCCCCAAAAATAAGCAGGAAGTGTTTTAATTTTTTAACTATATAATAAATAATGAAAACAGGAGAGATATTTATTTTTAATATCTCTTCAATGATACTAATATAAAATTTAAGGGAGATAACCCTTCATATGTCTTAAAAGATCCATCTTTTCCTGTGAATTCAATTTTTCAAATAATTTAATAAATTCAGCTAAATTATCATCTTCTGAATAAAAATAAGCAGTGGGTATTTTCAGAATATCTGCAATTCGTTTTAAAGTCGCATAATCAGGATTATGGCGCCCCATTTCATAATGATTCATTCTAGCGCTAGCAGAAAACTCATCCATTCCGGCAGCAATACCCAGTTTTTTCTGGGAAATTTGAGCCACTAATCTGGCTTCTTTAAGTCTCTTAGGAACAGGAGAATCCATCTAGACAAACATCTATTTAAATCAACATACTTAGAGAATCTAAGTTTTTTACACTTTGCGATACTTAGGAATCCTATATATTATTCTTGACATGCTACTTAGGATTCCTTAGTATTGGGATTGATGGTTAAACTTAGATCACTAGGCTATGGATTTATTCACGAAAAAAATACGCTGAAAAACTATTAGGTAAAATATACCATTATGATTTTATTCAACTCATTGAAGGAGTCAGCTGAAATTTAACACCAGCTTATTCATTATTCAGCAAAGTTTGAATGCTCATAAATAAAAGTAACACTTATGAGGTAAAGATGTATTTAGAAGATAAAATTTTTTACAGAGCCCTTACTGCTATTTATGCATTATTTATGTTTTTTTATTTAGCCTTTCTTGTTTATTACCTTTTTTGTGGTGAATCTCTTACAATAGAGAGCTTATTGATACCTATCATTCCCTTAATCTGCAAAGATACCCTCATCTACATTGCTTATGGTAAAGACGCTCTGTGGAAAAAGTGGGACAAATCATTTGTTACATTTAGGCGGCTTATTAATCATTTCTGATACCGAAATAATACCTTTACCTGAAAACAGCTAAAAAGTTATTTCATTAGACAGAAGTGTCTAATACAAATAAACAGGCCGTGTTGTTAACAAAAAGAGAGCAACTCTTTTAGCTCTCTTTTCCACACTGAGACACTATGTTGAAGTTCCCTCATTTCTTTAGATCTTGCACCGTGTTTAAAGCTATTTTTTTGAGAAATAGCTTTACCCTCTATAGTATTAGGACCTGTTGAGTACTTCCAAGGCTTCTGCTGCCTTATCCGCTGTGCCTGTTGCAATCGTTGCTCCAACGTCCAGGTTCTTTGTTTCATAAAGCACCTCCCCATTCAGTTCGTTTGCAAATTTTTTATTATTTTCAATTTCGCCTGATTGAGATTTTACACCATTGTTTACTTGTTGAGTAATCGCATTGTTTTGTTGCTTTATTATAGTTGTACGTCGAGGATGTTTTAGCTCCGCTAAAGCCATTAATGTTTTTCTACAACCAGATTGAGCCTTTAAAGCAATACCGGAAAAAATTTCTGCATGTTCGATATTTGAGCTAGATAGCTTACTTAATGCGTTATAGAACAGATAATCTAGACTTTTAGCCTGTGTTATAAGCATAGCCTCAATTTCATTAGTATCATTATTATGAATACGCTCAACGCTTCTTGATAATCGCTCAAATGCCTCTACAGCATCAAATCCATCACCATGTAATTTACTAAGTGCCATTGTTGCATGACCACGGCAGTGTAAATATAACTTAGTAGTATTTGCTGCTTTTTCTTTTACCTCTATACCCTTATTTTCAATTTGTTCTTTATTTTTATTCTTTTTGGGCATGGCATACTCCTTAAACTACATAGGCAAATTATAAAATCGGCAGGTACAAAACGGGCGGCGATACCCACATTCACACAATGCTTTTATCTCATTCATATTTGTAGTGTTTTCCAAACTATCTTTTTGATTTGTGGATATATTAAAAGAACATAGAGAACACAGAGAACCCTCTTCACACAGTAGATCTAAATCGGTTCCCTCAAATACACGTATAGAGGGAACAGGGAGTACAGGTGTGTTATCAAGACGATCTAATAATTCACGAAGTCCCATAACTAACTCCATTTTCAACAGGTAAAATCCAGTATAGTATTGAGGGATGGCCATTAATCCTTATTTTTTTAGATCGTTTACCATGATCATGTTCTGCAATCCAACCTGCATCATTTAATGTTCGTAAGATGAATGATAAATCATACCCAATTGCAGCTTCCTGTAGTGCAGCGGAATTAAACATAAATATTCTTCCTTGTAGTGTTTCTTTCCAATATCCTGCACGATCTCTCACAATTGGTCTTTGCTCAACATTATCCCCCTTGTAATCAATCCGATCTATTCCTAATTCAGAAAATCGACTATCTCCATGACGGTCAATGAATTGGTATATTCCCTCAAGTATCTGCCTAGTTTCAGTTTCCCCCTGACCACGAAATCCACGCCATATTTTAAAGCACTCAATAACTGCTTTTAATGCCTCCCCTTCCTGCCATCCGGTTAAATCATACTCAGTTGCTTTTTCACCTGCCATTGCTATTAACGCAAATATACCCGCGGCACGACTTTCAACACCATCGGATGATTTAAACTCTGAATGATTGCACAGCCTTGCATACAAATCGGGTAGACAATCCTTATCCTCTAATAATTTTTTAATAAATTCAGGTCCCGCCATACCGTAATATGAACTAGTTGATTGTTTTAAGTAATCTGCAAAAGCACGACTATCCTCAAATCCATGTAGTTCATCAAATACACCATACAAACGATCTGTAACTGGAATACTTAAGAGTCGCACCTCTTGGCCGGCTTTGATTTTCTTCCCCGATTCTTGCATATGTGCTGATAATGTACTTTCGCCACTGGAGAGAACTATTGTTCTCCAATTAGCTGCTTCTTGTAGCCCCCCTGCACGCTTAGCTCGCTGTTTTCCTTGCCCATTTGCCACGGCATAAACAATAGCTCCTATTTCACGAGGATCACTTTGACCAATTTCATCTAGTATGAGTAAACAATCATTTAAAATGATATTGGTTGCTTCTAATCCATTAGCAGTAGCACGCCATGTACGAACATATGTTGGACTACCCCATATGCTTGCAGCAACCTGTAGTGCTGTTGTTTTACCTCGACTAGATTTACCCATAATATGAACCCCCGCTCCTCCTGAATACTGCTGTTTTGCTTTTAGTAGTAAAGGAGCAGCAAAGGCTGTAGCAAGAGAGAATAACAACACTGGATTTCCTTTACATTTTGATGCAACTGTATCGCGCCATGCTTCGATAGTTCCTTTTTCTATAAAATTATTTTGTATGACAAATTCAGATTGGAAGCGGACGGTATTATTTCCTCCAATGGTTTTATTAGGCATCACGAAGACTGTACCATCGGAATTCCATCCGTACGCGTAGCAGCGATTATCCGAGTCTTTGGCTTCTGCTCCATTAACCATGCACTTAGATGCATTTTTGCATTCAGATTCATTTTTACACCTAAATCTAATAGTTCATGACGGATTTCCTCACCACTACCTTTTAGAAGCCACATGGGCATCGACCATTCTCGCCATTGTCCATATGTATTTATAAATCTTAATAACAACCCAAATGACTCTCCGCGTTCATTTGCAGTTGTTGCTTCAGCATGAATAGGTGAACAAATCCATACATCTACAGGATATTGCTGACCAGCGCTTGTTTTATATCCATGCCAATAAAGATCTGGCTTCTTATGTGACTCTCCAATTTTGAACCAATCATCGTATACCTTATAACTAGGCCGCTCTATTTCTGGCTCTTCAGATATAGCGGGCGGTGACTCTAATGGTAAAATTGTTTCTAGTTCATATCCTATAGTTCCCTCAGTTCTCTTGATGTTTTTTCAAGGTAACTGCTATTTTCTTTATTGGTATTGATAGTTCTCTCAGTTACCTCTGTTCCCTCGCAAATTTCCAGATCAATATTAGACATGTTATTCCCCTTGCTCAAAAAACCAACAGTGCAGATCATTAAAATCTTTTAACGACTTCGGTGAACCCTCAGGCCATTTAGGTTGGCTAAATAATGCTCCCGATGCGATTGCAGCCTCCCGTCCTTTAATTAACCCAGGATTATCTGCTCTCATTCTGTCATCATCAGCACAAATAATGATTTCTGCACTTGCTAGATTCTTACGAATAGAGCATGCGACTGGTTTTAAATTTCCTGCATTACAAGCCGCAATCACGCAATATGTAGGACATTTTTCAGCTAAAGTTGCACCTGTAGCAAATCCCTCACAAATTAATATTTTTTGATTATGATTTGGTCGATATTGAATAGGTATAAAATATTCTTTTATTGCTCCATTTAACAAAAACCTTTTTTCACCAAGTTCATTGATATACTGCAAACTCCATATCTTTCCGCCAAAATCAATTACAGGTAGCACTATTTCTTGATAAAATTGACGAGCGTAATGTGGTGGTATGCGTTTCTTTTTCAGGTATGGATGATGTGGATTTGCTTTTGGATAACCCTCCCAGAGGTTCTCAGCAAGAGAAGCCGCTTCTTGTTGTTCTTTGTCTTTCATCGCATTACGTATTTTGCATGCCTCATTGATGCGTTCCATTTGGTTACGACGTTCAGCTTTCGTCATGCAGCCTTGATTTTTAGCACTCCATTTAAAATGCACTCCTTTTTTCCAACTACCGAATACCCCACACGATACACCGTCAAGATAAAGCACATACCATCCATTTTTTGATCTAAATTTATCTCCCACAATATGGAAACGATGTAGCTTCCCATCCGCGATGATTTCCTCTGGGGGAGTAATTCCATTTGCTAAAAACTCTGCTTGGAACTGATTAATAATTTGATTAAAATCCATGATAAAAATCCTTTTCATTCTTTTTTAATTGGTGACAAACTTCCTCTAATTCGCTTTGGATATAAATTTGCCCTAAAGCGATCTTTTTGCTTATTTGAATAATTTTTATCAAAAATAAAGCAAGAATTATTTCAAAGCTCATTTTTTGCATAGCTTTCCCCTTCTTGGTTTATACTCTTGAAACTCCTGTTCTATGAGCTGCTTTATATCCTCTACACGCCATGCAGTAACCCTTGGGGATAGTTTTATAGGTTTGGGGAAATACCCCTCCTTCACACCTGCCCACCATGTGGATTTGCTAATAGGAATAAGTTGGAGAATTTGAGTAATTCTTAAAAACCCAGCATTGGGTAATTGATACATAAGATGTCCTTTGTTATTTGATTAAACGCAGGACAATCCTAAGTTGATTTTTTGAGAGATTCACTGCAATTGCATAACGATTAACTGCAATTGCAGTACTTGATTACTTAAAGTTATTTCTAGCAAGAGGTAATTTACGTGATAATGAGCTGACAGACATCCCGCTGTAACCTTGATATTTGTCGGCTAAGTGATCTATTAACTGTGATTCATTAGTAAAGGACGGATGTTTTCCAATACCTGGTGTTTTCCCGCTTATATATTCGAGCAATGCAGCTATAATATTTTGATAAGTAGCTTCTGTTCTAGGATGGATCCGGTTATGTCCGCTATTTATTTTATTATTTACTTCTTTCATTTCCTCAGGAATATCCAACTTGTGTAAAAGGGCCCAATCTATAAATTTAGATAATTCAACTGCCCCATTTAAACCCAATTGTGCTTGTTCTATAAGCCTATACCTCATTACGTATTCATGAGTAAACTCTGTATTAAATCCTAACTTAATCAACTGTCTGATACTATTTAAGTTCACAATATCTGGGTTTTTTCTAAAAGTTAACGCAGTTATTTGATCTATGGTTAACCATATAAATTTACACCAATAATAAAATTCTGCTACCGCGTCATCCATGTTATAAAATAAATCGTTTTCGTTACATTTCATATTCGTCTCATTTAAACAGTATGCTTTTATTGGCACATAGTATTAGAGTTAATCACCTGTTGCTCAACCAGTTCCCCCCAAGCAAGCCAAACTTTTTTTTGCTCATCAGCATAAAGAGCACGCTGGTATGTTGCAACTAACTTATTTTGAGGTTGATGATTTAGCATTTTTTCAATTATATAAGGAGGAGTTTTTAAATGTTCCCCCCAGGCCGTAGCCGCTGACCTACGGATATCATGTACAGTAAATGGTTCAATATCAGTCAAACATGGCAAAAGTTGACTTATCTTTTTAGGATTTTGTCTTAATCGAGCTATATAACGTGACAAAGTATCCTCTCTAATATGACTTTCTTTTATATTGCGGCCAGTATCAAAGACATAAGGCGAATGGCCAGTAATAAGTTGAAGATTTTTAATAATTTTCATTGCCAATTCGGAAAGATAAATAACATGAGCACGGCTATTTTTTGTGCGCTCTTTGGGGAGTAACCAAACACATGTATTCAAATTTAACTCAGACCAGGACATTTTTGCCACTTCCGCTCTGCGAGCCCCAGTGAGAACTAATAACTTGATAGCACTAGCTGTAATTGCTGTTATTTTGAAAGAGGCGCTTTCATTTTGAAATGAAGTTTCTGTATCTAAAACACTCCATAATCTACTGAGCTCCTCCAATGAAAGGGCTCTATCACGTGGATCGTTAGCTGAGGCATTAAAATCTTTTGGTTTTAGCAAACGAGCTGGGTTTTCTATTAAATGTCTATGCTTTAAACCATAATCAAGCATTAAATTCAGTGTTGTGAGTGCCTTACGAGTTTCCTCTTTAATGCCACTAAGGGCCATTTTTTCTAACACAACAGTCAAATGAAATCTGTTAATGTCCTTTACTAATAGATTACCAAGATCAGCTCTAAGATGCAGATGCCAACGGTCTTCATGGCGCTTAGCCCAGAGAGTACTCATTTGGTCAGTTGCCTTAACATATGCAACCCAAGCATCAAATAATGTTTGCATTATTATGGCTTGAGTATTTTCTGCCTTCTCAGCTGCACGTGCAGTTCGAGGATCAATGCCCTTGCGCACCAATGCACGAACGTTTATTAATTCTTTACGTGCTTCCTTCAATGAAAGATCTTTCAGCGAACCTAGCGTGATGCGATTCAAGCTTCTATCATCCCCTAAACGGAAAAAATATATCCAGCTCTTTGCACCACTTGGTCTAATTCTCAAGAACAGACCATCACCATCTGAAAGATTATATTCTTTGCTTCTTACTTCAGCATTTCAACATCGTCTTTTTTTAATTTATGTTTCAACGTAAACTCTTTGTGATGGGTTAACCAAGGGGATAACCAATTTTCTGACTTTAGATGAATTCTATTGGATTCAATTGGACATAGCAACGGTAATAACTTATTGTATTTAGGTTGTTTATGGATAATAATGGATTTTCCCGGACAAATGTACACGCGCCTCCTAAGGGGCAGGTCGCAGGTTCGAATCCTGACCGGGACGCCAGTATGCTAACCTTAGTTCTATATATAATCGATCCAACAAAACTGATTACCTGCTCTTAGAAGGTGGGGAGTTATAATATTTATAGCAAAAAACCGGAGCCAATCTCAGCAATAAGAGAGTTTTAGCAATGAAATATCAATTAGTCATACAGTTTCCGGAACACATATATGGTGATTTAGATTGGATAGCTGAGATGGAGGATAGAATAGATGAATCACTTATTGATGCAGAAATTGATGGTCATGATATAGGTAATGGTGAAGTGAACATTTTTATACATGCTAATAATCCTATTAACTCGTTTGAAGTAGTCAAAGATATTCTTGAAGGAGAAAATATTGTCCTTGAAGGTATAAAAGCTGCCTATAGAGAGTTAAGCAGCGACCATTATATTCCTTTATGGCCTGAAAATTTAGTGGATTTTAAAGTCGTATAGGAAAAGATAGGATATTTCGGTTAAGAGGGGTTTATTTAAAATAGGCGTAGCCTTGATGCAGCGATAGCGTAATCAAGGTTTTCATATTGAGTATTGTAATTTTTACCATCATTAGATGAAGATACTAAGAAAATGCAAAGTGACCATCGCATTCTATAATTAAATAACAACACAATAACTTATATTTATATGTTAGAACTTCTATATCAAATTAGCGCTGATACTTACTTATCATCAGGTAGTGTTAGAAAAGAAAAAGATGAAGTTTTCACATTTGATGACTTTAAAGATGCATCTTTTCCACTACCTAGAGATGGGAAAAATGTTATATTTTTATGCTGTACCAACATGAATGATGGTGTAGGGGATTACAGTCATCTTAAGAATTATATCAAATGGGTCAAGGAACTGGTTGGTGAACACTATCAGATTCAACCAATCCTAAAGGCACATATACCCTCGTCTTCCAACACAGAATTACTACAAATCATTACCGAGCGGCAAAAGCATGTTCGCAAGGACTTTCAACAGTTTTGTGCTCAAGAAGGTCTCAGACCCATAATCTATGAAGAAAACCATGAATGTATAGGTATTGAACAAGATGAGCTATCAGAGTTATTAAATAAATCAGCAGCCATGCTATTAATTTCTATTGGTTCTCCTTTACATAAATTAATAAAAGATAGAAAAGGATTTTTTCCAGTTATCTGTCGGCAATTAGGTCGATCACATAATGAGCGCACTCTTGAAAAAGCCTACCAGTCAGGCAGTATGAATATTGACGTAACGGCTCATTTGGGGGCGTCATATGGCCTGGATATTGAAAAAGGATTACCTTCATTACAATCCCTTGCCAAGGAATTAACAACCTTTGAAAGTGAAACCGGACAAATTTTGGTAAAGCAATTATTGGGTGAAGAAATATTAATTGAAAGCGCACAGAGCTATTTAACTACCCATAAATTTATGCCTGGATATCCTCAATCAAAATGGGCAGCGCTAAGCTTTATTTTAACCGGTATAAACAAAAACGCCTGCAACAATAAATTACAGAACAACTGTGATTTTTTTCTCCCTAAAAAGGTGATTGATCCGGACGAAATATTATATTTTTTGGAAAAAATGGGCATTGAAGCCCCTATAGAAATTGTAACACCTGATGGAAACCTGAATATTGGGCGTGTATCGAATCCAGAAGACAAGCATAAAATCAGAATTTTCACTTCATTTTATGTATCTGATAAGGAATACGAAGCCTTATATCGTTTACGAACTGATTTAGGCTTGGGATCAGGAGATAATACTGGAGCAAAAGTTATTTCCAACTCAAATCTACCCTTTTTTGAACAAAAAAGTGGAGGATTCAGTGACTTTGTAAGATGGAATTTAATAGATGGAATAAAGGCATATATCGACCAGACTCAAGACCCTGACTTAAAAAGAAGTTTAACTAAACTAAAAAAATTTCTTGTTTTACCAATGGATATTTATCTTAAATTTGAATTAGAAGGTACTGTAAATAATAATTCTCCATCAAGCGTTGACCAAAACAACTTAGAAAAGTTAAAACATAATATAACGGATTATTTGGATATAATTAACCAAATAACAGAGCTTGCAAAAGATCCGGAAGTCGAAGATGCCTGGCAATATTTTCAAACAGAACTTAGAAAATATCATTGCTATCATGATCATTTTCCCTCCATTTTAGCAGGTGCCTTATATCTGAATAATCCGCATCCCACAGCAAGCATAAATGGAAAAACATCTTCGTTACATGACTGGGTGCCTGAACAATTTATACGAAAACATCAAGCACTACAAATATGGACTAAAGATGAACTTGATATATTGATTAATCCCGCGATAGTAAAGTTACTTAAGCGCGGTATCGAAATTGAAGATATACTACTAACTCAAAAAATATCAGAAGAATTACCCAATAGTTTCATTATTGGAACATTTGTCTGGATTATTAAGGATATTGAAAAACAAACTGGGGCAACCTACTCTCAAGTTGAATTAAAAAACTATTTAAAGTTAATATCTTTAAGAATCATGTCACAAGATGACATTCTACCGCCCAATCAGAAAATCGAACCCAAATGTGAACAGCTACCCGATAAATGCATCCAAATTATTGATGCAATGGAAAATTTACAATTAGGGGACCCAACACCTCAAATAGAATACATCTTAAATAATATCGCACATGATGAGCAGTTTCAGCTGAATGTAAAGACATTAAAAGAAGTTATTGAAAGAAAAAGACAAGATGGTACATTAAATAAAAATTACTGTACCAATCTGACACGTGTTATTGACAAATTTATCCTTGACAAAAGCTTAAATGAATCAAATCCTTTAGAAAATGTTAATAGGTATGCGTTTAAATTTGAACATCATGAAGATGACATCAAGCCCGCCCCAAAAATACCTAATAATAAATTATAAAACACCGATTAAACATGTGCTCCGCAATAACAGCACTCGACTTGATTTTCAGCCCAGCCTACGTACTTCAACCGCCCCACGCCTAATTCAGGATATTAACTATTGATCATTTTAGATGGAGTCCTGAATATGACAGTATCTTATTTGAACTTAAGGGAATTGATTCAAAGAATGATAGATAATACACGTTTGAATTTGGTTTAAAACCTAGCCCGTTATCCGAATGACGGGAAGATCTATCCTGCTCAATACGCAGAAAACCCGAACCGAGTATCTTTGGGGGCGGTCCGAAACTCACGTTAAGTTAAGGAGTTCCGCCGTCCCGCGGCTTGTCCGCGGGATCCAGGAATCTCACTCCGAACTTAGATCTCTGGATACCGCGGACAAACCGCGGTACGGTGGAGTAGCGCTTAATAATGGCGGTGGGTCCGGGACGGACTCCAGCAAAAAATGCGAAGCCTTAGTTCGATGCCAAGGCTTCGAGACCTGAGTGATCCCCACGGAAATGATTTATTTATCAGCACTACATTTTCTGTTTACTTATGCTCTCATTACCTAAAGAAAACCGAGCCGCGACCGTGAGGGAGCGGAAATTTTGGATGTACACCTAATGAGTAATCAACAATGGAGTGCATCGAACTGTTCCGCTTCCTTACGGTCGCGGCTCGGTGTTCTTAGCATGATGCTCTTTTGTACTCTTGATTTGCGAGTCACAATACAGGCTCAAGGGGGATAGTTCGTGGGGATTCCTCAGTTCGAGACAGCGCTATCGCGCTTCCACAGCCCGAACGGCATCGAAGTAACGACTGAATAAAACAATCTTGTTACTATAACTCACGTTAATTTACAGTTGATTAGGGTGTTAATATTAACACCCTAATTGCTACTTTAGCTTTTTGTAAATCGAATAGGCTTTTTTGTTGGTTCATCCGCGCTTGTACTGGCACCGCCGAAAGTGGCATGTGCCAATATTTGGAGATCCTTCGCGCAAAAAGACGCGCTCAGGACGACGTAGTTTGAGGAATAGCCAAGATGTGTAGAAGAGTCAGTTGCTTGCAGCCGGGGAACTGACACTCGTTACACAACTGGTGTTTCTAATCAAATCTCCATTCCCGGCTGCGAGCAGACCGGGCTACAAGGTTTGAAAGCAGTTCTTCGTGTTTACTTTGAATTTTCAAATGATATTGATATTATGGAATTCATAATTATCATAAGGATGTGATATGTCACTCAAACGTACCTTGTCGTTACCTCTGGTTTCCTTTTATGGATTGGGTACTATTTTAGGGGCTGGAATCTATGCTCTTGTGGGTGAAGTTGCTAAAAGAGCGGGGCAATTTACTCCTTTATCCTTTCTAATCGCATCGATTCTCGCTTTATTTACTGCGATTTCTTATGCAGAATTGAGTTCACGTTTTCCGCAGAGTGCGGGTTCTGCTTTATATGTTCGCAGAGCATTTGATAAAACCTGGTTATCCGGGTTAATCGGTTGGGTTGTGGTATTAACGGGGGTCATTTCAGCGGCGACTATATCGCATGGTTTTGTAAACTATTTTGTTTTGTTTTTTCCTTTATCGTCCTATCTTATTATTTTTCTTTTGCTCGCTCTCTTCGCCGGCCTTGCTATATGGGGTATTAAAGAATCCGCTACGGTAATCATGTTGATGACCTTAATTGAGGTTGGCGGATTGTTGATGATTATTTTTTATGGCCGCGCTACCTTCGATTCAATTGATATCTCACAAATCACTTGGCCTGCTTCTTTTGACGGCGTATTGATGGGGGCATTTCTTGCATTTTATGCTTATATTGGTTTTGAAGACATGGTCAATACTGCAGAAGAAACTATTAAGCCTGAAAAAACCTTACCTAAAGCGATTTTTATTGCCCTTGGCTCTGCAACGATTCTATACATACTTGTTGCCTGGGTCATTGTCAGAAGTTTTCCTTCGGAAGTATTAGCTCATACCAACATGCCTCTTGTTGAAATCATTAAACAGCAAGGACAATCTCCTGTTTTATTTTCTATTATTGCTTTGATATCAATCAGCAATGGGATCCTGGTGCAAATCATTATGGCTTCGCGTTTAATCTATGGTATGGCAAAACAGGATAATGCGCCTCGAATATTCTCAAAGGTGTACAGTAAAACTCAAACACCAGTGTTATCTACCCTTCTGGTGGTTGGTATTATTTTATTGTTTGCTTATGCCTTGCCGATCACCACCCTGGCAAAAATAACCAGTACTATTATGCTTTGTGTGTTTTTAATGATTCATGCTTCACTAATTAAAATAAAGCTCACTGAGAAGAAGTCAGAAGGCGCTTTTTCTATGCCGATTTTTTTCCCAATTATCTCAATTGTATTAACTCTGATGTTTTTAGGAATGCAGTTTTTTATTAGTATGTCATGACGAGTTAAGAAAATTTCTTTATCCTTCGCACAATCCGTTCGTGCTGAGGAGGGGTGGGTGGGATTAATAAAGCCTTATGATGAAAACCTTGATTTCGCTGTCGCTGCATCAAGGCTACACTTTTATATCAATATCAGGAACATTATCATCTAGTCTTTTGCATCGCCTAATAACAGTGCCATAAAAATATGATCTTCATAAATTCCATCAATGCGGACTGCATTTTTGTGTATGCCTTCTATTTCGAATCCCATTTTTTTATACAGCGCAATCGCGGGTTGGTTTTTTTCGCGTACCGTAAGTTCAATGCGTGTTAATCCTTTTTGTTCGGCTTTTTGAATGGCTGTTTGCATTAACTTCTTACCAATCCCCTGCCCTCGATAAGGTGCTAATACGCTAATTCCTAAGGAGCCAACATGAGCAAAGACCGGTCTATCAAGTGCGGTAATGTCACACCATCCAATGATTTTTCCTTCACTAACAGCAATAAAATGAGGCCAATGTCCATTGATATTCCCTAAAACATAATCTCTGGTGGTATTAATGGGTGGTCCTTCCAGAAAAGCAAGATATTTACGCTCACGGGCAACACTGTCTACGGCAGCCCAAAATTCTTCAATGTGTTCTTCAGTTATTGGGATTATTTCGACATTAACCATCGTTCTTTACTCCTTGTTATAGTGAGCTTAACTCGGTAAGTCAGGCTTCAAAAATCTTTGCTTAGACAATAAAATACTGAATTTTTATGAAAACCCGTTCGCTTAAATTCAATGCCGTCCCGCGGCTTGTCCGCAGG
Source organism: Legionella shakespearei DSM 23087 (assembly GCF_000373765.1). Lineage (GTDB taxonomy): Bacteria > Pseudomonadota > Gammaproteobacteria > Legionellales > Legionellaceae > Legionella > Legionella shakespearei. Next base: position 151,156 of record NZ_KB892393.1, read on the forward strand.
ATCCAGAGATCTCACTCCGAACCTAGATCCCTGGATCCCGCGGACAAGCCGCGGGACGGTGGAGTGGTGGCTCTTCTAGTCTTCCTTAGCAATTCATAAGATTAGTTTTCTCAGGTTGGCGTAAATCCAAACTGATCTCACCTGTTTCTGAGATAATGAGTCTATCACCAAATTCATTCTTCAGTTTTTTATTAAATGTATCAGTCGGTTTAGTGACATCGAGAATGACGGTTGTATTATAAGCCCACTCAGAGACCTCTTTAAGCAACTGAATCGAAGAAGAATCTCCCACTATGACCAACGTAAATGAAGAGCGTTGATTCAATAAATCAAACAATTCTTCTTTATGCCAATCCGACCATTTTGTTAACGAATCTGATTCAAAAGATAATTTCAATACTTTGGTGTTTTGTAACACGCGATAATACCAATCGTTTTTATCTTTCAAAGACATCCTTGAATTCAGGTTTACTTCTATTGAGGGAACCATCTCCCAGACATTAAATTCTGATTCATTACAGTCCTTATCCGCAACTATCTTAAGTGATGTATTGGCCAGTAACGAAGAATCAAATGTTGCCAGAGCACCCTTTAAGTCAGAAACAGAACCGCCGTTCACATTAAAATGTATTGATTTCAATTGATGAGGAAAAAACAACCGTACCAGCTTCAAAAAATGAAGATTAAAGTTATCTTCAGTACAATCAATATTCACATGCTTTGGTTTGTTCGTATACAATGGATTGTAATACGAGTTTCCGCAGTAAAAGTAAATCGGTAACGGCCATGTAGCCGAACTAAGTCCCCAGTCAGTCAAGATAAATGCATCGCAGGAGAAATCTAATCCAAAAGATGTTGTTTTACTGTATCCTTTTAAACATTGTTTTATAGTAAAATATTTAAGATCGGGTTGGCGCAAATGTGAAGGCAAATCACAAAAGGGTTTAACTGCTTCTTTAATAGCGTATATTAAATGTTTACGTTTTTCAGGATTTTTTAATTCCTCTCGAGCAGAAATAATTAAAGGCAGAAAGGTATCATGAGACTTGCAAAACGCTTCCAACTCTTCTGATTCTAAAATTATTCCAGTTAATACAATCTGAATGGCTTCTTGTGGTTTGATATGATGCTGACTTGCAAGACGGTTTATCCGATGTTCAAAATAACGTCCATATTCCCTTTTATCATTAAAAAACGCGATATCTGTCATATTTACCTCCTGTATTATCCAGATTCGCTTCCCAGTTTATAACTGTGTTATTTGCTATCGCAAGCTATTTATAATCAGCTGTAAAAACAGCATGAATTTTTAAGACTCTCTGTTTCCAATTTGGGACAATTGAATATAATCTCTATCGATTTACAATCGGACAATAACTCCCAACTCATTAATAACGGTGTTATTGAGTTTGGCCAGGGTCATTTCACTGGATACCGTGTTGGATAATTTAGGACCTAAAACAGCAGGCGCCCGAGGAAATACAATAACCCCAGAAGCCCAAATCACAGCCCTGCTACCAGCAATGCCAGAACTCGACCCGATAGTCGTCACTGAAATAGCATAATCCTCCCTTACAGATCGTGTGGCACAATCTAATGCGAACCAGAATAATCCGTAAATATAAATGAATTGAGAAATTGGCGACTTCGCATATAATTTTTATCGACACTATTGAGGCTGGCCTCTTCACAGATTAAATCCCAATTCGCATGAACTGTTTCAATCTGAAAATCAATGATGGAGCGTGCCTCTATTTCTGTTAGCAGATAATTAGAACTTGTCTTTAAACAATTTTGTAATAAGCTTAAATTATTATCCTTGTAAACCAGCATTGCCTGTGATGCCTCATTACCAGCTCTGTTTTGTGGACATAAATCATAAGCAGGAGTTAATTGCAGCTGTTTACCATCCCAAAAGGCAGCATGGTTGCGAGCATGATCATCCGTATTACCACATATTAAATTAAATACTAATCGTGAAAACAACTCCCTTAATTGTTTTTTAGGTTCAGTAAATCGACTACGAATAATCCAGGCTAATTGTTCATAACTCGCGTAACGAGCCATCATCTCATCCAACCCCAGCAAGGTTAATCCAGATAATATCGATTTCCTATACCAGTTATTTTCATGACGAATTCTATCAAATCGTTCGATTAATAATACGTCTTTACCACCAACCTGAACAAGCCTTACCTCTGCCACCTCTATACCGCATAATTTTGCCAGACGCATAGCAATATATTCAGCTTTTATGACATTGGTTATATCTGTTGAAGAAGAAAATTTTGCAACATACTTTTTATCATGTGCATTTAGTAAAGCTTTAGGCCTTGCCCCACCTATAGATGTGCCGTGTTGTATGGCGGCTTGTAGCTCTGGAGTCAGAAATCATCATCTACTCCAGATGGCTTTTTTCTAATGCGTTTTGGTAATAACGTATTTTTTTCTTCAATATTTTGTAATTGGTAATATAAAGGGTTTTTATCCATAGCAAATAAAGAAATACCCAGCAAAGTAGCGGCTTCAAAGTAAAAGCCTATAGCACAGGATAAATCTCCGTCCTCAAGACGATTCAGCGTGACATGAGAAATATTTAGCCTTTCGGCCAATTCTTTTTTTGTCCAACTCTTATTTTTTCTTTCGTATTGAATCATTTCACCTAAAAGTTTGCATGCCTGGATGGTGAGAGAATTAAATGTTTTTATCTTCATTATTAAATTTTAGTTTAATTAAAGTCAATTAAGTTAAATTATAGTTTAACAAAAATTAATATTCAACTCACGATTGTAAGTAATCAAGGCTACAATTATAGAATTGCCGGTTGGATATCGATCCAATCGGCAATTAGAAGGTGAACCAGGGGGTATTTGTTATTCCATGAAGTCAACAGGTTTTGGGAAGCTGATAAAGTTTTTGGTAACTTGCTTTTCTTTCTGTTGATTGGGGTTAGCATTGGCACACCAATTATCTGATTTGGGATGTTTCTGTCCATTCTTGTCCGTTACCAGGCAACTTCCCTTAACGACAATGTCTAGCTTGTTAGCAGGGCATTCCGCAGGCTCCGCATTATCGCCGCATGCTTTGAATTGTTCCCTGACAACAAAGGTGTATATATTATCATCCAAGTCTGTAAAACTGACTTTAATGGGATAAGAGGCTACCGTACCGATTCTAAAGCCAGCGATTTGGCTGTTGTCGGGCATGATAACGTCCTGCTTGTCCTGTCCACAGGGGGTATCATCATCTACAGATTTCAACAGGCATGCTCCGTATTTCTTGATTAAAGGACTGCTTGCCTCATTCTCCATGGATTTTGGCACTCCTATCGCTACAGAAAAACCATCGGCATAACTGAATTGCTTTTGATTTTCCAGACCATGAGTGCCGCCAACGGTAAAGACCAGGCCATCTCCCAATTCACTCATAAAACCCACTGCATCATCTACAGAAAAGCCATAAGCATCCATATCAAGATACTGGTTATCATGAATCAGTTTGACATAAGGATTGAATAAATAGTCAGGATTATCTCCTTCTGGTTCTTTATAGTTGTACTGTAAGTCATGAATGTACATGGATTGAATTTTGGCATGATCCCATCCAGGAATCTCGGTTTCGGCCAAAGGATTTGCCGCCGCGCCGCATCCTTCATTAAAGGGTACCCAGCCATAGATATGTTTGATGGCTTCCCAATAATTAAAGGGTGTTGCTGGAGTGTTGGGGGTTAAAGTACACTGTTTAGCAGCATACATTGCCATGTATTGCTCATGGTTTTTCTTATAGAATTGATGTACAGCCTCCAGTTTCTTTTTCATACTGTCAGGACATTCAAATACCTCAGTCCTGTATTGACTCACATCCTCACTACCCCAATTAACGCAGTTGGCCCATAGATTCTGCATGCGCTGAACCGATTCGCCGAAATGAAGTGATTTCTTCTGCTCTTCAGTGCATTCTCCTTGCTTACATGCCAACACGGTTAAAACAGGAGGAAAACCCTCTTTGGGCTTAACGGGCACATTGTCAGTCGGAGGCAAGGTTCCAGAGCGTTGCGCAAAAATATTATAACCACCAGGCAATTTTAGCTCTTCCAGGTTATAAATAGGCCAGCCCTGCCCTATAGTCGTGTTCAAAAAGGAATTCAGATGAGATCGAAATTCCGCTAAGGGTTGAGCCGAACCGCTGTACCCAATATAAGGATTATTTTTAGCTCCAATAGCGACAGGCAAATAAACGTGATCCACATAGGAAATGTTATATCCCACATTCTCTGGTTTTAATAACCTTAGGGTTTGCTTCGCGGGAATAATTGAATCACCAAAAGTATATTCTGATAACTGGGCATAGATATTTTCAGGGAATTGCACCTTACTGGAATAGGTTGTCAAGGTACATGGATTATGTTCTCCCTTACAGAGTACCTCTCCAGGTGTAGCTAAGGCTGTATCTACGTCTTCATCACGCAAACGCTCATTTCTATCGGCCAGAACCACACGTCCGCCATTCCACCAGGTGATGTATTGTCCGTCTGATAATTTGCTGTATAAAGGCAAAGTAATAGTCACTGACTCACCAGAGCCTATTCCTTTACCTTCATTAACATATAGTTTATAGACAAAATTGGTTGGATAAGGGTCTGTGCTGCGAAAACAGCCTTGTAGCCATTCGTTTACAGCATTCTGGCTGGTGGCCAGGACGGGATAAATAGTATCTTCGGAATTATTATAGATGGTTATTGTTTTGGGTTTGACAGTGGTATTTTTTCCATTGTAATCTTTGCATACGATGTCGCCAGCAGCACTTACTCCCGTCAATAAAGACAATACAACAGCACCTGAAATAGTAATCAGCTTTGTTGACATGTGAACCTTCCTTTCTTTAATTACTAATGTAACTATATGTCAAAATCGTTTAAATTTTGTTCAGTAGATACATTTTTAACTCTTTTTTAACAAAATGATGTAAGAGGAAACAGAACAGTATGTTGTCTTCGAAGCTGCGTTGTATCCCAAAACGCGTCGTCCTGAGCGCGTCTTTTTGCGCGAAGGATCTCCCGAAAGCGGCATGGTGCCAATATTTGGAGATCCTTCGCGCAAAAAGACGCGCTCAGGACGACGTGGATTTGGAATTGGGGATTGGGGATTGGGGATTTCTTAGTATTGCCCGTATTAACGAAGCGTAATACGGGAGCGAAGTGGCAATGAACCTCATTCCTGTATTACAGCTAACGCCTGATACGGGCTAGGAGTCTGATTTTTGCGTGTAATCAAGGGTTCCGCTCCCTCACGGTCGCGGCTCGGTTTTCGTGCGTTTGTATTCACTTTATCGTGCACCAGAAAACCGAGCCGCGACTGTTAAGGAGCGGAACTTTTGTTGAGGCACGCGGCCGGAGATAACTCAATCTGTGTATAGGCCCAGGAAATCAAGTACGTGCCAATATAACTGTTCCGCTTCCTCACGATCGCGGCTCGGTTTCTTTAAATAAAGTTAAAAATAGATGAGCCCTGTATTTTCACAAAGCTTTGTTGCGCGGCCTGTAAATTGATCAACTGCAAATTATACTGAACAGCGGTAGCTATAGGATCTATTTCTCTTAATTTCTTTAAAGCTTCCTGACTTACCAGTAATAAATCAGAGTTGGTTTTATCAGCACTTTCTAACTGATTCATACGTGCCCCTAAATCCGATTGATAGTTGGAAATATTCGCAAAAGCACTGTCAATCTGAGCCAATAACTGATTGTTTTCAGTTTGTATTGCCGTTTTTTCAACATCGGTACCGTAAGGTTGCTGCAAATTGGCAATCATGCGTTGTACCGTTGAGAACATGGATTCATTTTGCGAAGGCGCTATGGAAAAAGTATCCCCTACTTGCGGAGTACCCGTGAGCGTCATTTCCATACCATTAAAACTGATTGCTGAGTCCGCCTGATAAAGTGGTGCGTCATCAGGTAATCCCGATGGGGGCAAGACATTGCCACTCGCGGTCCCGCTCACCATAACCACCAGTTGTCCTTGAGTATTTAAAGCAAAACTCATCGTGTAGTCATCGGCAACATAAGCACCGGCATTGATCACAGTTCCTGTACTTACCGAAGCCGTACCTGTATTTGGCGTGCCTGTATGGCGTACTGTAAACGTACCATTCCCGTTTGGAATACGCATAAAGAGATTATCGCCCGTGTCACTAATAGCAACCTGTAAACTGCCAGTTACCGCCTGAAAGCGCTGGACACTATCGCCATTATAAACAAACTGGCCTGAGCTGTTTAAGGAAACAGGCTGAGTTGTCGACTTTCCGCCACTGAACATATAACTGCCCGAACCGTCTTTTGCATTTGCATAATCCTGCAATTGATTCAGAATGGTTTTGGTTTCAACGGCCAGTGCCTTCCTGTCTTCCAAAGACAAACTACTGTTACCAGCCTGAATCTGAATTTCACGCAAGCGCTGCAAGGAATTGATAGTGCCGGTTAAAATACTCTCTTCCAGATTTAAAGCACCCTCAGCCGACTCACGGTTCTTTTGTAATAACTCAGTCGTAGCAATGCGCTTGTTCATCAATTCAATTTGCGCTGAAGCTATAGGATCATCCGATGGGGATTGTACCCTTAATCCACTGGAAAGTTGCTCATTAAGTTTCGCCGCCCTTTCCTGCTGAATCAGCATGTTATCCAATCCGCGCTGATAAATCTGATTTGTTGAAATACGCATTTATCACCTCATCATAGTGAACAACACATCCATCATTTGACTGGAAATTTGCATTAATTTTCCAGCAGCTTCATAGGCCTGTTTGAATTTCAATAAATTGGCGCCCTCTTCATCAGTATTGACACCACTTTTGCTGTCACGAAAATCAGTGGCTTGCTTTAGTAAAATTCCAGCGGACTCTGAACGTTCCTTTGCCTGATTCGTTTGGCCGCCAACATCTGCCAATAAATTGGCATAGCTATCAAATAAGCTTTCGGTTCCACCTGAAAATACTTTAGCATCGTGAATGCCAAAAAGTTTTAATCCATTCGTATTATTACCTATACCGCCCGCATTATATTGGGCAGTAAATTGATCTCCAGACTTGGGAATTCCTGACAAGACTACTGAATAAGATGGATTGAGTGAGTCAGGTATCTGAATAATATTGTCCGAATTAGGAACTATATTTATAGGTCCTGCTGTCGTGCTGTCGGTGACATTTACCAGGTTGTACTGCGTGTCTGAAATAAACTCAATTCGGTATTCTTTATCTACTGCAGCAGTATTTAATAAAGTACCTAATGCAATTTTCCCGTTACCCGTATTACTGGTAGCCGCAGAAGTAACGACCGGTGACGCCAAAGCAATTTCTCTTGCATCATTAATCTGCAAAGCAAATTGTCTTGCAGCACCTCGCGTTGGCGTTAAAGTAAATTTATCATTGTTAACAAGGCTCGAAGTATCATTTACTGTAATGGTCATACCATCAATAACTAACTGCCCGGCAGGAGGCGCTGGGGGTGTATTCGTCCAGTTCAGCGTAGTTGAAGTGCCATCTGATTTACGAATGAGCCTTACTTCATTTGTTCCCGCATCACTTACTACCAATTCATAGTCACTCAATTTGGTCTGGGCTATGTCCGAAATGGAAACGGATAATACACCCGTCCCGGTATTTGCCGGAGAACTTAAAGAGCGATTTAATTGTTTGTCCGCCGAATTGTAATCAGTAAAAAAAGCCTTACCAATTTGATCATTCATATCCATGCCCAATTGATGTTGAGCATTAAAGGTTTGCGCCAGACCTATAGCCATCTGACCTATCTGTTGGCTTGCCTGACCGATAACATTGCGCTCATAATCCAGTAATCCGCCGAGCATACCCGTGTTTAATCTGTTGGAAATATCCAGTTGGCCTGAGTTGCCAGTGCTTAACATAATGCGGGTTCCCAGAGTGCTTGCCTTATCGGAACTCACCTTTAAGTCACGTTGTTCAGAGCCTGCAACCAGCATTTCACCACTGGAAATTCCGACACTTACAGTGCCATCTCCCTGTTCAAAGACTGTTAATTCAGCATACTGGGAAAGCTTACGTAACAATTCATCCTTTTGATCCAGTAATTCAGGGGCATTGGGGGTGCTCATTAATTGGCCATTTACCGCGGCAATGTCTTTGGTCAGTTGATTGACAATAGTTACTGCTTCAGTGATTTGTTGTGTTGAGTTAGCTTGCAATTCATCAAGCTTTTTTTGTAGTGAATTAAATTGTTCTACTAAAAGCTGACTTTGCCTCAAGGCATCTCCTCTGGATGCAATATTGTCTGGCGTACTGTTTAATCGTCCTAAGGTATCAAAGAACGATTGCAGGGATCCGGAAATACTGTTTCCTCCCTGGGACAATAATTTATCCACCTGAATTGCTTGCTGATAAAAGGCATCATATTGCGATTTGGCACTGGTAGTACTTCGCACCTGTGTCGTGGCAAATTGATCCACATTACGAGTAATTGAAGAAACCATAACACCGCTGCCAATGTATGAACCGGCATAGCGATGCGAAATACTGGGAGTAAAATTAATGCTTTGCCGTGAATAACCAGGTGTTGAGAAATTGGCTATGTTATTTCCCGTAACAGCTATAGCACGCTGAAAAGCGTTTAATCCTGAATAAGCGATATTAAGTATAGACATATTCGTTTACTCCCTAAACTGATGTGTCCTTTGGTCAGAATCAAAGTTGTTCTGATAACCCACATCGTTGTAGTGATTGGTTCAATTCATCACCATGATAAATTGACAAAATTTTACTGCCATAATGAGGGTCAGTGGCGTATCCCGCTTTGTGCAATTCATTCACGTATTGCTCGGGATTTCCTGCACTCGCCAAAGCGCCCTGATAACGCTCGCTGCCTTTAATCAGCGATACATAATCATTAAAGCTCTGCTCTACCGATGGATATTTTCGGAATGAAGCAGTCATCTTAACTGGTGTATCGGCAATATACTCAGTTGTTTTAATTTTAACCGAATCAGAGACATCAGATGAACCGGATTTGATGTTAAATAAATTGTTGCTGCTTGAGCCATCAGCATCCTTGGCAATGAATTTGCCCCAACCGGTTTCAAGCGCTGCCTGAGCCATGAGAATTTTAGGATCCAGCCCCATCATTGACGCCGCTTGTTTTGCTTTAGGCCACAGTTCTTTAACAAAGTCATCGATAGTCGGTGAAGGCGCTGCCTTGGCATCATTATTGACATTGATTTTTAATGCGGCCTCAGCGGGAGGATTTATTGCCAGACCATCCCCCTTCTTATCCGTTCCAACCGTATTTTGCAATTGCTTCACCAACATGTCCGCAAGCCCAATTCCTTTTGAACCGGCGATGTCATTGGCGTATTGCCCATCCAGCATTTCCTGGAACGTTGTTTCATTTTTTCCTTTGAAAGGACTGGACTCATCCAGAAAATGCTGCCCCATACGCATGCTTTTCAACATGGATTGCAGAAATATCCCTTCAAACTGTTTTGCTACCGCCGGCAAAGCATCATTGGCATCATTTTTTGCCTGGAGCTTTAACTCGTTTAAGCCTTTAAAATCGCTGGCAGCAATGCTTGGTACTGTCATGTTTTCACCTTTAAATAACTATTAATGTTGCATTTAATGCACCTGCCTGCTGCAGGGCCTCAAGTATCGAGATCACATCTGCAGGAGTCGCACCAACAGCATTGATTCCTCTTACTATATCCTTCAAAGTAACGCCTTTGGGTAAAACGAAGGCATGATTATTTTTCTGTTCTACATTGACCTGAGATTGTTGTGTTTGTACTGTCCGGCCATTTGCAAAAGCATTGGGCTGACTGATAACCGGCGTTTCTGTAATACTCACCACCAGATTACCATGAGAAACCGCCGCAGATTTGACAATGACGTTATTGGAAATAACTACTGTTCCAGTACGTGCATTAATAATAATTCTGGCCTGTGACTCGCCTGGTTTAAATTCGATGTTTTCCAGAACAGAAACATAATCCACTCGTTGGGATAATGTCTTGGGAGCAGTTACCTGGATTGAAGCGGCATCCAATGCACGCGCTGTTCCTGGCCCCATCAATTCATTAATGGCATCACTCATGCGTTTTGCAGTGGTGAAATCAGGAGAATGCAAATTGTAAGTTAATGACTTGGAAAAATAAAAAGGATTGGGAATATCGGCTTCAACCGTAGCCCCATTCGGTATACGGCCGCCACTGGGAACGTTTACAGTCACACTGGAGCCATCGCTTCCTGAAGCGCTGATACCAGAAACAACGATATTACCCTGAGACATCGCATACACACGGCCATCAGCTCCTTTTAATGGAGTTAATAATAAAGTACCGCCTAACAGGCTCTTGGAATCTCCTATGGAGGAGATGTTAACGTCTATTGACTGTCCCTTCTTCATGAAGCTGGTTAAACTGGCGGTAACCATAACAGCAGCTATGTTTTTGGAGTTAAGACGGGTTCCTGCGGGAATATTGATTCCCAGCTGGGTCAACATATTGGCAAAGCTGTCTTCTGTAAATCGGGTTCCGATTTTATCACCAGTACCGTTTAAGCCAACAACCAGACCATAACCAACCAATTGGTTAGTACGCACGCCAGCCAAAGTAGCCAGGTCTTTAATTCGTTCGGCAAAAACCTGCGTTGTCAGCAGGCTTATCAGCACTAACCATGTAATAATCAGCAATCGCCGCATTACAGTTCCTTGTCTTTGATCGTGCTGCCCATCACATCATGGACAGCATATCCGTATTAATTAAGTAGGGAATAAAGGACCCCATAAGAATCGTGACAGCCAGCCTTGTGCATTGGTATTATTGACCTGTCCCGTTCCGCCGTAAGAAATTCGTGCATTGGCAACTCTGTCCGAATTAACCGAATTGTCCGCCCGTATGTCTTGAGGACGTACAATACCGGAAAGCTGCACAAATTCATTACCCTGGTTTATTCTAACCCATTTTTCGCCTTGTACCATCATATTTCCATTAGCCAGTACTTTTGATACGGTCACAGAAATACTTCCGGCCAATCTGTTGTTCTGAATGGAACGGGCATCACCAGTAAATTGTCGCTGGTTATCCAAATCAAAATCCATACTGTAACCACTGCCTAAAGAAATAGGTCTGCCCAAAAAGAGTTTATTAGTAACCTGGGTGGAGTCATTCTTCTTCTGGGTTGTGGTCGCATTTTTCTGTGCATCAGTTCGCTCTACCAGGAACACCGTCAGGATGTCTCCAGCGTGTCTCGCCCTTGGGGTTTCAAAAAGAGGTAAAGCCGTTTCATTACTGTATATAGCCCCGCTTACTTTACGCAATTCCTTGGGATCTGGTGTCGTGGGATACGTAGGAGCGTAATCAGGATTCTTGCCTGGAGCAGGTGCATTTAAAGTTTCGCACCCGCTCAGCACGGCACAGGACAAACCAAAGATGATAGCGTTAATTAATTTCATAACTTAATCCAATTACAGAGTTTGGTTCAGATACTGCAACATACTGTCAACAGTCTGGATGCTCTTGGCGGTGATTTCATAGCCACGTTGCGCCTGAATCATATTGACTAACTCTTCAACCACGTTGACGTTGGATGACTCAAGAGAACCTTGCATTATGGTACCTAAGCCCGAGTTACCCGGATTATCAATCTGTGGTGTACCGCTTGATGCGGTTTCAACAAACAGGTTCTGGCCTATAGGCTGTAAACCGGCCGGGTTAATAAAATTTGCTAACTGAATGTTACCAAGAACCTGTGGTGCATTATTTCCAGCAACAGTCACTGTCACTGTACCGTCTTTACCAATAGTAACACCTAAAGTTTGCTGAGGCAGTGTTATGGCCGGCTGAATAGGATAGCCGTTATTGTTTACAATATTTCCCGCATTATCCGTTTTTAAAGATCCATCGCGGGTATAGGCCTGTGTTCCATCAGGCATGAGTATGGTTAAAAATCCTTGACCTTCAATTGCTACGTCCAGAGCATTTTGCGTATTCTGCATGCCACCGGGAGTGAATATTTTTTCAGTTGCAACCAAATGAACACCGGTTCCCATATTAATCCCCGTAGGAATCTGGGAATTTTGGGAGGATTGTGCGCCAGCCTGACGTATGTTCTGGTAAATGAGATCTTCGAACAGCGCTCTCCCCTTCTTGAAACCAGTGGTGTTGACGTTCGCCAGGTTGTTGGCGATGGTTGCTATGTTTTTATCTTGAGCTTCCAGTCCGGATTTACTGACCCATAGTGCTGGTTCCATGAAAGTCTCCTGCTATTATTCTTATTATTATACTTAGACCTGCAATACTTGTGCCAGCTTTGCCCCGTTTTCATCTACAGTTGTCATGAGCTTCATATGTGCTTCAAATTCCCGACCAGCACTTATCATTCCAACCATTTGCTCGACCGCATTCACATTACTTCCTTCAAGGGCTCCGCCTACCACTTTCACAGTACCATCAGCAGCAGGATTTCCACCTTGTGCAATTTGTAGCAGCCCCTCTTCATTTTTAGTTACATTATTTCTATCAAGTTTCACGAATTTAATTCTGTCCAGTATTGCCAGACTTTTGACATCACCCTCAAGAGGAACTATGGATATAGTACCGTCATTGCCTATTTCTATAGATTTGGCTGGAGGAATGGATATAGGACCACCATCGCCAAGAACGACTTTACCAGAAGAAGTAACCAGGCGACCATTTACATCCAGTCGTAAGCTCCCTCCTCTGGTATATGATTCACGTCCCTGATTATCCCTGACGGCCATCCAGCCATCCCCGTCAATGGCCACGTCCAAATCACGCCCTGTAGTCATGATTTCACCGGGAGTAAAATCAACGCCATTCGCAACCTGAACAACAAAAGAATGGCCATCATTACTTTGAGTCCCATCTGCACGGGTCATATACATAGTTTGTGCCTGATATAAATCCGCCTTAAATCCAGGAGTGTTTACATTCGCCAAATTATTGGCAATCATTTCCTGCTTTTTAAAGTCCGCACGACCACCAGTAAGAGCGCTATACAGAATGGGTTCCATGGCTTATCTCCTAACGAATATTAATAATCGTCTGTGTAATCGCATCACCCGTACGTATGGTTTGAGCATTAGCCTGGAAATTACGCTGGGCGCTGATCAGTTTAACCAGTTCACTGGTCAGATCCACGTTAGACTCTTCCAGACGACCTGACTCAACAAGACCTAAACCTCCTGAGCCCGCGGCGCTAATCAGTGGTTGACCTGAAGAAATAGTCTCAGCCCAGTTGGTATTACCAAGGTTCTGTAAACTTTCAGGATCGGCGAAATTAGCCAGTTGAATCTGTCCCATAGCCAGAGATTGACCGTTTGAATAGCGGCCTAATACGATTCCGGACTGGTCAATATCAAGTCCAGCCAGACTTCCTGTAGTATACCCGTCATTATGCATGGTCTGTACGGCAAAAGGACTACCAAATTGCGTACTGTTTGAAAGGTCAATATTTAAATTTAAAGGATTGGAACCGTTATTCAAGTTCAGCGATAAAGGGATCAATCCGTTAGCCAGCGCAGTGTTGGTAGTATCAGCAACCCCTGCGAAAGAACCATCCGCATTAAAATTGGCGCGAAACAGGTTATCTGTGTTATTTGTACCAGCAAGGGCTGGAACATCCTGATTGTCGATCTGGAATGCTACATACCATTGGTTTCCTGTACCAGCGGGAGAGGCAGCATTGGGATCGCCTGCAGCAGCATCAGGATTAGCACGTATAAAATACATGCTTAACACGTGTGAATTACCCAAACTGTCATAAATTGTTGAAGAAGTCACATTATTGTAAGTATCGCTGGATGGTGTCGCGCCGCCAGCCCAATTCGCAGTTAATTTAGTGCTGTCAGCAAAGAGATTAACCCCACCATTCACCAGAGTACTGGCACGTGGGCTGATGTTTGCTGTATTAATGCGTAAATCACCAGACGCACCGGTAATAGCACCACTGGCATTAGCCAATAAGCCCGTTAATCGCTGGTTTGCCGCATTGGTAATATAGTTTTGATTATCGAGTTTGAACTGGCCGGCTCGTGTATACACTCGCGAACCTTGATCACTCAAGATGAAAAAACCAGAACCATTCACTGCCAAATCAAGGGTATTATTGGTTGGCGTCAAACTTCCGGTAGCGAATGACTGGTGCACGCGCGACAATTTGACACCACCACCTACAGCCACGTTACCCGTTCCATAAGCGTTATAGGTATAAATATCCGCAAACTCTGCTCTTGAACCTTTAAATCCTATAGTTGCTGAGTTGGCAATATTATTACCGATAACATCCAAATCCTTACTCGAAGCCTGAATTCCGCTTAAAGCCGTATTAAAAACCATAGTAGCCTCCTGCATTATAATTTTTAGCACAGACCCTTTTTACAAACAGGATTGCCTGTTATTTATACCGTTATTTGTCTTACCTGATCTAAAGTCACTGAACCTACACCGGAAACATTTAATTTTAGGCCTTCACCATTTTGCCCCAGGCTCACACTGTCTACATTTGCCGAAGTCATCGTCCTTAATGCCACTTCCTGACCACCGTAGACTCCTGTTACCTTGACGGTGTATTTCCCTGCGGCCAAACGCTGTTCGCCTTGGCCGGTGCCATCCCATGCAAACTGAAAAAACCCGGGTTCTGGTTGTCCCAAAGGAATGGTTTTAACAAGTTCGCCTGATTCTGAGTAAATTGCAGCACTGAGATTACTCAAGCCAGCGGGCATATCAATCGCAGTCTTCACATCACCCTCAGCCCCCAGAGATAATTTATCGCTGTTGACTAATACCTTTCTACCCACCAGAGCAGATGCCTGCAGCGCCTGGTTTGATTGTAAGGATGAAGCTAACTGTTGTAATGATTCCTGCATTTTTGTAATCCCGTCATTAGTGCTGAACTGTGCCAGTTGTGATAAAAATTCGCCGTTTGCCTGAGGTTGCATGGGATCCTGATTTTGTACTTGGGCTACCATCAAGCGTAAAAAGTCTTGTTGTCCCAGGCTTTTTTTAGGCGCTTCTGGCTGTTGGAATCCCAAAGCTGATGCTGCATTAGCACCATTCACCGAGTTTGTTGTCATCCTTTTCCCCTTATTCACCGAGTTGCAATGTCCGTTGCATTAACTGTTTGGTGGTGTTAAGTAACTCAATATTCATTTGATAGGAACGTGATGCTGAAATCACGTTTGACATTTCTTCTACATAATTGACGTTAGAGGTATAAACGAAACCATCTGCGTCAGCGATGGGATTATTAGGTGCGTAACGTCTGGTTGGTTCCGCATCACTTTCATGAATTCCTTTTAATTGAACCCCCGCTTTTACCTGATCACCCATCCATTGGTTTGCCTGTTCCTGAACTGCTTTAAAAATGGGGTACTTAGGCTTATACACATCATCAGGATTTCCCACTTCCACATTGGCATTACTCATATTGCCAGCACTGGTTTTCAAACGTGCTGTTTCTGCGGTCATTGCGGAGCCGGCTATATCAAAAATTGCATTTAATGACATAATTATTCTCCTTTTAACGCCACCATCATGGTTTTAATTTTACTGCCCAGGAAATTTAAGCTGGCCTGATAATTGAGCGCATTTTTAGCAAATTCAGCGGTTTCCACGTCTTTATCTACGGTATTACCATCCAGAGAGTCATGAGTGGGAACCCTATATTTGAGATTAGCACTGAAATCAGCATTGGTATTGATGTGATTGGGTGAGCTGGTTTGCAATTGTTGTGAACTTCTCGCCATGGTTGCGGTTAAAAGTTCATTGAAATCAACATCTACAGCCTTGTAATTGGGCGTATTCACATTAGCCAGGTTATTGGCCAGTTGTGATGCTCTCTGATCTCTGGCAACCAGTGCTTTGGCATGAATCCCCAAATATGAGTCAAGGTTAAGCGCCATATTCACTCCTTATTATTATTGTGCAACTTCATTTATATCGCAGTGAAAAGCTACATCTCTTAATTATAACAAAGCAAACATTGTGCCAATTCAGAAAGAATGAGAAAATGAATTAATAGTAATCAGTCTGGGGTAAACATGGTGTCAGACGTAAATTCACTCCCGCTCAATGCAATAGATCAAATTAAATCTTATCTGCTTCAGCTACAAAATTCAATTTGTCGTTCGATTGAAGCCCTTGATGGTGAGGCACGCTTTTCAGAGGATTCCTGGGATCGTCCTGGTGGCGGTGGCGGGATAAGCCGCATTCTTACCAAAGGGAAAGTATTTGCAAAAGCTGGTGTCAATTTTTCTCATGTATCAGGTGAAGCGCTTCCTCCATCTGCAAGTGCGCACCGGCCTGAATTGGCTGGAAGAAAATTCAGTGCTTTAGGGGTATCTCTGGTGATTCATCCTGAGAATCCATACATTCCCACTACTCATGCGAATGTTCGTTTTTTTGTCGCCGAAAAAGAAGGCTTTGCCCCTGTCTGGTGGTTTGGTGGCGGTTTTGATTTAACCCCTTATTATGGCTTTATGGAAGACTGTCACCATTGGCACGTGACCGCGCAACAGGCTTGTGAGCCTTTTGGAGCTCACCTTTATCCCAAATTTAAAAAGTGGTGTGATGAGTATTTTTTTATTAAGCACAGAAATGAAGCCCGCGGAATTGGGGGACTGTTTTTTGACGATTATAATGACACCGGTTTTGAACACAGTTTTGGATTGATGCAAAGCATAGGGGATCATTTTATAAAAGCCTATGAACCTATAGTTTCTCGCCGTCAGCATCACCCGTATGGGGCAAGGGAAAAAGGGTTTCAAAATTATCGCCGCGGACGTTATGTAGAATTTAATCTGGTTTACGATCGCGGTACTTTATTTGGATTGCAGTCAAGAGGCCGTACCGAGTCCATACTCATGTCTCTACCACCCGAAGTACATTGGGAATACAACTGGCAGCCCGAGCCAGGGAGCCCTGAGTCGCTTCTTTATACCGATTACCTGCCAGCAAGAGACTGGTTAAAAGATACAAATTAATTCCAATTGGCACAATGCGTACCCGGCGTGCTTGCAACCGGGGGACATGCTAAATCATGCTCTGTGCCGCAACAAAACTTCCGCTTCCTGACGGATCCACGTCGTCCTGAGCGCGTCTTTTTGCGCGAAGGATCTCCTGAAATTGGCACATTGCCAGTATTTGGAGATCCTTCGCGCAAAAAGACGCGCTCAGGACGACGTGGATCCGTCAGGAAGCGGAACAGTTATACTGGCAGGGACTGTGTTTCTGCCCTGAACCCCTGGCTCCCCTCGAACAAGCAGAGGGATGTCAGAGTCAATCCCAGATTGTGTTGTAGAAGAGACAACTGCAAACAGACCGGGCTACGTTACTATTCTATATTTTTTCTACTGCGTTCTTTTCTCTGTAACGTAAGCAAAACCATAAGCCAAAGGCTGCGATAAGATTCAATAAACTTAAGATCAAGAACACCTGAGGAATAGCGACATTCAAATGCAATAACAACATTACCAACATAGTGCCCAAAACCATAAACAAGGCGTTATAAATATTATTCGCCGCAATAGTCCTTGCCCTTGCCTCCGGATGGCTGGCAACCTGTAAAAAGGTATACAAAGGAACAACAAATAATCCGGCACTAAAAGCCAACATGAATAAATCAAAGGCAATACGCCAATGCCTGAAATAAGTAAAAAACGAAAATATGCCAATTAAGGGTTCCTGTACAACTAAATCTGTTGGCGATGCCCAATACAAATCAAAGGTAAAAACAGTTAAAGCGATCATGGCCAAGGGAACAATAGACAGAGTAATTCGCCCTTGTAAAATGCGATTAATAGTCAACGAACCCATAGCGATACCTATTGAAAATAAAGCCAGAAACAAAGCGAAGACCGTAGTATTAGCACCCAATACATAATGAGCATAATCAGGTAACTTGGTCAGCAGTACAGCACCAATTAACCAAAACCAGGAAATGGTTAAAATGGATAGTAAAACGCCCTGCTCTTCTTTAGCCTGTTTCAGCATAGCCAAAGTGGCGCGCCAGACATGCAAATCCACTTTTAAATTCACTAAAACCGATGGAGCGCTGGGAATAAATAAACTGGAAAATAATCCTGCGAAAGCAGCGCATAAAGTCATAAAAATAGCCAGGTAAGGGATGGAGCTGGTAGTGCCTATAGACAGAGTTCCCAGTGTTGTACCAAGAAGTATAGCGATGAAGGTGCTGGCCTCAATTAAACCTGTTGCACCTAATAAGTCCTGCCTTGGCAAATGGTCTGGCAAGATGGCGTATTTTATTGGTCCAAAGAAAGCAGAATGAATGCCCATTCCGGTAAGCGTGATCATCATGAGCAAGATGCTACCGCCATAAAGGGCAAAGCTGCCAATAATCATTAATATGACTTCAAAAACCTTTATCAGACGGGTCAATAAGGCCTTGTCGTATTTATCCGCCAATTGTCCGGAAGTTGCTGAAAAAAGAAAAAAAGGAAGGATGAATAAGGCTCCAGCCAAAGCCTGATAATATTCAGATTGTGCCTGAGAATGGCTTAGATGATAACTAATGAGCGTGAGCATCGCCAATTTAAAGGCGTTGTCATTGAAAGCACCAAAAAACTGGGTCAGAAATAAGGGTAAAAATCTTCTTTCTTTCAAAAGATACGCACAACCAAACCCCATAGCACACTCCATCGTGAAAACCTGAAATAATTGGCCATAAGGATAGGGTTGTCGTTAAGGAAAGTAAATCAAAAACTCATTTAAATCATTATTTTGTGTTTTCTTAGCCACATCGCCATGAGCTCACTGCCATTAAGTTAAAGAGGGGTTGATTTAAAATAGGCGTAGCCTTGATGCAGCGATAGAGTAATCAAGGTTTTCATCCAGCAGGTCTAAGTGACCATAGGAAAACCTTGATTACTCTATCGCTGCATCAAGGCTACAGTTTTTTATATATTTAAATCAAGCGATTTTGACAATTCAAGAAACTATGTGCTTTACAATTAACCATTACTTAATTAAAATACAGTCTCAACAAAACACTATGAGCATCCCATGAACCATTTTTTTAAAAAAGCAAAGTCCTATGAAAAAGCAGCAAATCAGCACTTTGAAAATGCATACAATTGTTTAAGTCTTGAAAACGAGCTGCTATACAGACCATATTTTGATGCCTCATTTCATACCAGTTCACTTGTGTACCCATTGTGTCATACTCTAAAAACCTTTATCGCAATAGGACGAATTTTACAAGGAACCTGGCTGTTAATCGAAGCTCTGTTTAACGATGATTTAGAAGAAACTTCTGAACGTATATTAACGGGCATGGGTAACGAATTACTTACATGCTTTTTAGATATAGGCAACATTTTCGCTTCTGTTCTTTCCATTATCAGCAGAACAGTAGCTTCTTTAATTAATGGATATTCAGAGAATACTATGAAAAATAGTATAGATTTTAGTAATCCACTCGCTCTATTCCAGTCCAGCAACATACTAGAGTCACTTGCAAATGGAATCACGTATAACGTGCTAGACGCGGCACTTTATGAAAGCACAACCACATTATCTATGTAACCATTATAATTAATTAGTGTCAGTTCGGGGCTCATCATACTCACTGCACCGTTCGTGCTGAGGAGGGATGGGAACCCCGTCTCGAAGCATACTCAGGGCAAAAAACCTGTGCCAGTGCTTCGAGACGGCGCAAAAAGACGCGCCTCCTCAGCACGAACGGATCGTGCGAGGGCGAAAAAGTTATGGTTTTATTCAGAACTGATGTGAACTCCAAATAAGGGTTTTCTTAGCCCATCCCACCCACCGACCCGTTCGTGCTGAGGAGGGGTGGTAACCCCGTCTCGAAGCATCCACCAGGACAAAAAACCTGTGCCAGTGCTTCGAGACGGCGCCAAAAGACGCGCCTCCTCAGCACGAACGGATTGCGCCAATGCAAATGTCGCCCTTATCCAGAACTCATATTAAATTAAGCTAAAATCATGGGTCTAAATATCCTATTTTTATTAGTTTGGCTTTGCCGAGAAAGCCCGCTCCTCAACCATTTCATTCGTTATTTTAGACAATGCTTCAATAGTTCTACGCGAACTGCCCTCTTCAAGCTTGCGATGAAAACTTATCATTGTATTCAGTGCTTCAACTTTCAGCTGTTGCGGATCATCTTTATACTGTTCTGTAATGCGCTCTATATCAGCAGCAAATTTATGGATGCTTTCGCTATGTTTTCCTGTAAAAAACGATAAAAAGGATCGTTGATGTAACGTGGAATTAGTATCAAGTACCATAGCTATAGTCTTGAGTCTCGCTATCAAAACCTCAGAATCAGACTCCTCCATAAGTAATGCCACGTTATCGTAAAATGGTCTCTCACTCCGGTTCAAAGTAACTGCCGCATGGAGTAAATTTTTGCGAATAAGCTCTGCATCTTCAACTTTGGAAACAAGCGGAAGCTTTAATTCATTTGCTACTTTATTAAAATGCTTTAGATCACCGCCAGCCAGCTCCTGAATTAACTGATCGGATTGTTTGGCATCCAGACTGGTAACAACAAGTGCATAGGTATCTTTCAGCAATGTCGGATAATTTTGAGTAAACTGATCACGACAGGCCAAAACTTCTTTATCTGATAATTTGGATAAATCCTTATTGATCAATAAAGGCAAAGTCTGACGCACAAAAGCGATGTTTTTACCTTTACGATTTAACATTTCCATGATCACTACAGCACGGGCAGCCTCATTAAACTGGTCGCTTTTATAATCATAATGATGAACTTTATTGTAATCAGCCAATATTGTTTCAAAATGCTGCGTGGCTGCAATTTGGAGCTTCACTTCCCGCGAAGTATCCTGGATCATTTCCCTGATTATTTCCTCACTGGATTCAAGGACAACAGGCTCCAGACCCACGTTTTCTTTAAAATCAAGAAAATGCATATCACGTATATGAAGCAGTTCCTCATCTGAAACTTTGGAGAAATCCATATTTAAGAGCTGCGGCATTACTTCACGTAAAAAGCCAATGTTATTTATTTTCAGAAGCTCCATCACCACAGCCCCGGAATCAAGTCCGTCAAACTGTTCTACCGATAAATCAGCCCATTGATAATGATTAAACTTTATTAATAGCTCTTCCAGTCTTTTACCCATTTCATTGAGCGACTGCGTATGTATTGCATTGAAATAACGACCTACCTTAGCTTTATTATGGTCAATAATGTCACGCGACAAAGTCATGAATAATTCTTGCTGAAAAGCTTTTAACGCTTTTTGAGAATCATTAGCAGTTAATTTTTCATAAGTTTTTTGGATGTTATCCGGATTGATATCATCACCCAAATGGCCATGTTCAATTGCCCATGCAATTAAATCAGCAAAGGAATTACGGCTGTAAATTTCTGCATAAAGTTCATTTTGCAAAAAGGCAGTAACAAAACCGCTTCCTGTCTGATAGTGTGGTAAATAACGGCTATCGCCATGATAAGCTACTGTAACATCCGCTTTAATCACTTCATCGTTCCAATGCAAATCCATGTCGGGATGATAATTGAGTACATCACCCCGCTCTCCCCTTGAAGTGGGAAACCTGGAACGCAGATGAGGATTAACGGGTAATGAATTGATGTCCAGATCTGGAAAAACCAGTCTGGCGATTTCACGAGTATATGCCGTTACCTGACGCTCAAAATCCTCCTTGTCCATATTTTGCATATTAAAAGGAATCTCTGCGCCTATATATAGAATATCATTGGCATAAAAAACACGCGTTCTGGGAGGACGGACAAGATTCCATCCGTATTTTTTTAAGGGCTGTTCCCAATCCGTTAAATCGAGAGAGCGTTGGTTATCTCTTAATTGGTCCAGAGTGATTTTGTTTTTGATGACAAAAGTAGTCGTTCCATGCAACGCAGTAACTGTCAATGATTTGACATCCTCTGAAGCCGTTTGAAGCGGCTCCGTGTTTCCATCAGCACGAAACATGGCTTTTTTATCATGATAAACTATTTCATTTTTACGGGCATCGCCTCTTAACGCTCCCGTGGCGACATGAATATGCAGATCTTTAACATCTTCTGTGGATATATCCAGAAGATGGGAGTTTTCATATACAATATGTGCAACTTCTTCTTCAAGCGAACGCAGGTCATCCTGTCCTATTTTTCTATCGATCAACAGAGGCTTGTTGTCACCACTTAAAGCGTCAATTGTTTTCAAAAGCAACAGTTGTAAATCTCTGATTTGGATTTGCGTAAATCGCTTATTACTGAAGACCCTGTCATCGCCTGATTGAAATCCTTGAGCTACAGAAAAATCACGATCATAGATCAAGGGAGCCAAATCTGTTTGTCTGACGCCAGCAGCTAGCAATTTTGCTGTTACTTCATCATTTTCAAATCTGAAAATATTGGCACGGGCCCTTACTCGGTCGATATCACGCGTTTGCGGCCTTAAACGGTCATCAATAAAAACGAATTTCGCCTTAGGATCATAGTTTCTTATCTTTAAAGCACGATGGAGATTCCCAGGCCCAGCACCGATAAATACGTGAACAGTCATCATGATTCCTGAAAATGGATTACATGGCATGAAGAGCAGCAAAAAATGCTTCTGCTCTCACCTCTACTTGTTCAAAGTATAAAACATGAATATTAAGAATACATTAAGCATATATTTGTCACAAAAATCAGCAAATTAAATGTGATTTGAGTACCCTAATCTTATTGATAGAGTAAGCATAAAGTTAAAAAAAGCTTCCATATTATTTAACAATGTGATTAAATATGCAACACAAGAGGCTGTATTTAATTGTTTATGGAGTTTATCTTTTGATTTATGACGTCTATTCATTCGATTTTGATGGCTGTTTAGCCCATGTAGGATTTTTATCAGCCCAACAAAAAGACATCCTCGCTGCGAACAGAGATTTACTCGAATCACTTAAAGCCAGTCCTAATCCCAAAATTGCTTTTGTGGGTTCAAACAGACAATCCGCACCGGATGACTCAACAAATTCTCATGCCGATGAGCGTGGCTCTTGCTTTCCTGCAATTTCTGCTATTAGTCAGGAACTCAATGCCGTGTTGGATGGGTTCCTGCTGAGCGACCTCTATAATGATTTGCCTGATGGCACTTCTTTCAGGATGGCATTGGAACATATTGCTCCGAATAAAAAGGATTATAACCCAACAGATATTAAGCTGGTCAAAGGACTTCCTAACTGGATTCATGATGAAAGCAAGCTCACCCTGCTCTATGCACAAATTCATAAAATAGCATCCGAACATCCAAACGATACAATCAACTTCAACTTCTTTGACGATCGTGAAGATTTACTGGATAACCTGCATGCCTATTTTTCAAAATACCCCGAATTAATTCCCGGTAATGTTACTTTAAAATTAAAGCAGTATCGCGGTCCTGTTGACAAGTTCGATAAACCGATTGAGCCACAGGTAAAGGAGTATCCTTCTATACAAGGCAGCAGAACAACCTATGACGCAGATTATCGCCAGACTGTGAAAGATATGGCAGCTGTTACTATTGAAGAAATGACCAGGCAAGGTATAGACATTACAACATCCAAATCATCCAGACCAATCACCAGTTTTGCAGAGGCGAAACAGAATCAGTTTGATATGTCACCCATAAAATGCATCCGCTATTATCAACCTGGCATGACACTAGTCCCCAAAATTCAGGCTCCCGAGAAAGTTCAACCCCCGGTGAAAACCAAAAAATCGCGGTTCTTTTTTGGTTCGAGGAAACAGGAAAGCAATTCCAATTTGTCTGCAGCCTCCAGCTCATCAAGTTCTGCTGACTCACCAACGTCCCCCCGATTTGCAAGCTCGTCCAGCTCTTCGGGTTCATCAAGATCATCAAGTACTTCAAGCTCTCCAGATGATCCGAATTTAATAGCTATTGATAAAGGAAAACAGGAAGTGCAACCTGAACCTGTAGTATTTGGTAAAACCGTACCTAAACCGATAAAAACCTGGTTCCATCAACCCATGGGCGAACATAGAAGAAAAGGTCGTTCTACTGAAGATACTGCTTTATCTGGTGAAAGCCCAACAAATGGCAGTTTGAAATAAATTAAGGAATAATGCAGTGCAGCCACGAAGCCAGACCAGGTTATCTGGCTTCAGCATGTAACTGGTAAAAGGTCAGCCCCTAGCAGGAAACGTTCGAGCAAGAGACAAGCTCCTCCCTGACCTGTTACTTTACCTATTGTTCGTTAGCTAAAACAACATCTTGTGCTTTCAGGCCTTTCGGTCCCTTATCCAGCACAAACGTTACAGGATCATTTTCATGGAGTGTTTTAAACCCAACACCCTGGATGTCTTTGTAATGTACAAAAATATCATCGCCTTGCTGGTTGATAATAAATCCAAATCCTTTTTTTTCATTAAACCATTTTACATGGCCTGTTTCTCTTTGCGACATTAGCTATCCCCTTTGTCTTAAACATTTTACATCTTTTTCGTTATTTAAATATTATAATGTCTATCGTAAGAACTCAGGCAGGGAATTAAAATACGGTTAATGCTCTGTCTAAAAACTATAATAAACATTTTACTATACGCACAAACATGATGCGCATCTCCATTAGCATAACAGTTTTTTATTGATTGTTAAGGATTTTTTTCAAAATATGTGTTTGTTTTCAATAATTTTTTATTTTAGGAATAAATAATGAATCATACCAAATCATCTTTTATAAAATTAGCTCTAGATAGCCAAGTTTTAAAATTTGGGGAATTCACGTTAAAGTCAGGCCGGATAAGCCCCTATTTCTTCAATGCAGGATTATTTTATCAGGGTAATGCCTTACGCCAGTTAGGGAAATTTTACGCGCAAACTCTATTGGATCAAAAAGTAGAATTTGATCATCTGTTCGGTCCCGCTTATAAAGGGCTGCCTCTTGCAACAGCTACCGCAGTCGCTTTGGATGAAATGGGTAAAGATGTCACAGTCACTTTTAACCGTAAAGAAGTCAAAAGCCATGGTGAAGGCGGCCAGTTAATTGGAGCCCCTTTGACCGGAAGGACAGTAATTATCGATGATGTTATCACCGCAGGAACCGCTTTTCGTGAATCACAAACCCTGATTAAAGAGAACGGTGGCCAACTCAGTGCCGTAATTATTGCCCTGGACCGATGTGAACGAGGGTTAACCGAAAAGTCCACCCTCTCTGAAATTAAAGAACAGGGTATTGAAGTGTATTCGATCATTAATTTATTTGATCTGATCGAATACCTTAATCATGCCAATCAAAAAGATCAGGTACAGAAACTCGAGGCCTATCAGGCTCTTTATGGGTGTTAGCATAGTGCCAATATCTGGAGATCCTTCGCGCAAAAAGACGCGCTCAGGACGACGTAGATCGGGGAATGGCAAAGATGCGTAGCCCGGTCTGCTTGCAGCCGGGATCGAAGTGGCACAATCCCGTCCAGGATTCAGATTTACACTCTCTGCCACGTTGGCACAATCTCTCAGAAACACCTTGACCTAAGCCTGTCTTTTAGGGCGTTGTGCACAGGGACGTGCACATCGACCGCATGGACGCAGGTTTCCCTAAAAGACAGGCTTAGGTCAAGGGGTTTCTTGCTCAGGACTTTCGGACTTTCGTACTGGAACTAAAGCTCATTGCCACTTCGATCCCGGCTGCAAGCAGACCGGGCTACACACCGTGCCAGGATTCGGATTTACGCTCTCTGCCACGTTGGCACAATCTCTCGGAAACACCTTGACCCAAGCCTGTCTTTTAGGGCGTTGTGCGCAGGGACGCGCACATCGACCGCATGGATGCAGGTTTCCCTAAAAGACAGACTTGGGTTAAGGGGTTTCTTGCTCAGGGCTCGAAACCCTGGAGTTATCTTGAAGTTCGGTGCCACTTCGATCCCGGCTGCAAGCAGACCGGGCTACAACCCATAACTCACTTTGATTTATTTATTGACAAATTTATTGCATCAGATTATCATGTATTAATGTTATAACACGCTAATACATTATTATGAAAATACATACTACTGCTAAAAGCTCTGCTCTGCCGGAATTAATGGATGCCATCAGCATGTTGGCGAATGGAAATGAAGCCATGCAGTTTTTTACTGATTTGTGCACACCCGCCGAATTGGAATCAATGGCAGATCGCTGGCAAGTGGTGCCCTTGCTTCGTCAAGGCATACCCTATCGCACCATCCATGAACAAACCGGGGTGAGCGTCACCACCATTACTCGAGTGGCGCGTTGTTTAAGTTTTGGTACTGGCGGTTATAAGTTAATTGCCGACAGATTGGAGAAGTTATGAAAAATCGCTTACGTTTAGCCTTACAGAAAAAAGGTCGTTTATCAGAAGAATCACTAAGCCTCTTACAACGCTGCGGATTAAAATTTCGCATCAAACCCAATGCTCTGCTGACCCATGTAGATAATTTCCCCATAGACTTACTCTTTGTCAGAGACGATGACATCCCTACTCTGGTTTTCGACCGCCTTTGCGATGGCGGCATAGTCGGTGAAAACGTACTCTTTGAAGCCTCTCTGGCCAAACCAGAAAAACAATACAAAATAATATTGCCCCTGGGCACCTGCACTTGCCGTTTATCCATCGCTGTTCCTGAATCATTCGACTATCAAGGTCCAGGCAGCCTGGATGGCAAACGCATAGCCACCAGCTACCCATATTTGCTTGGCCAATACTTAAGTGAACGAAAAATCTGTGCCGAAAGCCTGATTCTGTCCGGCTCAGTTGAAGTGGCACCCCGAATGGGCATGGCAGATGTCATCTGCGATTTGGTATCCAGTGGCCAAACCCTGGAAGACAACAAACTCTATGAAGTAGACACCGTTTTACAAAGCCAGGCCGTATTCATCCAAAGCCAAAAACAAATGGCTCCCGAAATTCAGGACTTATTTGACATGCTTACCCGCAGAATACAGGCAGTACAACAAGCTCAGGAAAGAAAATACATAGTCTTCCACGCGCCAAAATCGGCGCTCCAGAGCATTGCAGAAAAGCTTCCAGGAGCTGAAGCCCCCACCATCCTGCCCTTGCCCGACAACATCGATAAAGTAGCCGTACATGTTGTTTCCACCGAGCGGGTATTTTGGAATACCCTGGAAAACATTCAAAGTCTGGGAGCAAGTTCCATACTGGTGTTGCCAATAGAAAAGATGTTGGAGTGATGTGATGTTAACGATTAAAAACTGGCAGCTACTCTCTGCCGCAGAAAAGAGACAGTGCCTATCCCGTCCTGTACCCACAGTATCAATCAAAGAGCGTGTTGCTGCAATTATTCAACAGGTACAAACTCAGGGTGATAAAGCCCTGTTTGATTTAACCCAACAGCTCGATGGTCCGGCACTGGAGCAAATACAGGTTCCTGAAGAAACCATTCAGAAAGCGGCGATCAACCAACAGGCATTAACTGCGATCAATCAGGCAATAGTGACCATAACCAGCTACCACCAATCACTGTTGCCAGAAAATACCCGAAGTACTACAGCTCCGGGAATAAACATTCTCACCACCTACAGACCCATTCAAAAGGTAGGCTTGTACGTCCCGGGTGGGAATAAAACTCCATTAATATCTTCCCTGCTGATGCAGGCAATCCCTGCACGTGTTGCCGGGTGCCCTGTAAAGGTTTTGTGCACACCACCTGATGCACAGGGAAAAATCAATGAGCATTTACTGGTTGCTGCACGCTTGTGCGGTATAGAGACCATCTACACTCTGGGTGGAGCTCAGGCCATTGCAGCCATGGCCTATGGTACAGAAACGGTAACCAAGGCAGATAAACTCTTCGGCCCCGGTAACAGTTATGTAACGGAAGCAAAAACACAGGTTGCCAGCGACCCTTTCGGTGCGGCTATAGATATGCCAGCAGGTCCATCTGAAGTCATGGTTCTTGCTGACGATAAAGCCAATCCTGATTTTGTTGCTGCAGATCTGTTAGCACAGGCTGAGCACGGAATTGATTCACAAGTCTATCTTGTCTGCGATGATTCAGCTTTTGCCCAAAAAGTGAATCAAGCCTTGAAAAGACAATTAGCCAGTTTATCCAGAACCGAGATAATGAATAAATCACTGGCAAACAGCATGATTATTGTTTGCTCTGATCTGCAAGAACAGGCGGATCTGGTAAATTCCTACGCTCCGGAACACTTGATTATTAATCGCGAAGACGCAGATTCCTGGGTGGATAAAATAACCGCCGTGGGTACTGTATTTCTTGGTGCCTGGGCTGCCGAAAGCATGGGCGATTATGTTACCGGCAGCAATCACGTGTTACCCACTAATGGCTTTGCCAAAAATCATAATGGTCTTGGCACTCTTGATTTTCTTACCCGTTTTAGTGTGCAATCAATAAACCAGGAGGGTATCAAAGCTTTAGGTCCAGCTGCAGTAACACTGGCCACAATCGAAGGACTAGACGCCCACGCCAATGCCGTACAGATTCGGCTTAATGCTTTGGAGGTTTAAAATGTCCATATTAAATTTGATACGCCCTGAATTACTGAACAGTCAAAATTATGTACCAGGCGGCGAAAGCAGCCAATACAGGCTGCACGCTAATGAATTGCCCTGGTCTCCGGTTGATTTTGACTCTCTGCCACTGAATTTTTACCCGGACACTCGTCTTGAAGCGCAGTTACAAAAACAATTGGCAGCATGTTACGGCATTGAGACCGATCAATTAGTACTGACCCGCGGCAGTGATGATGGCATTGATCTCGTAACCCGGCTCTTTTTAAATGGGCTGCAAGATGCATTAATGCAATTTCCTCCCACCTTTCCCATGTATGCCTTTTATGTTCGCTTGCAACAGGCACAACTTCTGCAATGCCCACTTGATGCCGAACAAAATTTTAATCTCACCCTCGATACCATCCGCAACAGCTGGCAAAGCAACTGCAAAATAATCATGTTCTGCAGTCCGAATAATCCCACAGCGAATGTGATGGATTTAAAACTTATAGCCGCAGCCTGCGAAGAATATACTGATAAATCAGTAATAGTAGTAGATGAGGCCTATATAGAGTTTTCCAGTTCTGAAAGTGCGACATCATTACTTTCGCAGTACGATAATCTGGTAGTATTAAGAACCATGTCCAAGGCACGAGGCCTTGCCGGATTGCGTCTTGGTTGCATTATTGCTCAGGCCGAAGTGATCAACGCATTTAAAAAAATTATCGCACCTTACACCATTCCCAGCACAACCATGCAACTTGCTGGCAAGGCTTTATCTGATCATAACTGGTTTTCTTCAGTTATAGAAAAGATTCAGAATTCACGCACGCAACTCATCAATGCATTGCAGGCTATGGCTGTATTCAAAAAGGTCTATTCGTCGGAAACCAATTTTATTCTGGTACAAACAAATCATGCCCGGGAATTAACTTCCTGGTTTGCAACCCATGACATAGCAGTGAGGGACTTCCCGCCCACATCTGTATTACATGACCATTTACGCATAACCGTGGGTGATGAGACACAAAATCAATTACTGATAGATGTCCTGTCTTCTTTTATCAATAATGTTTCAGGATTAAATGATGCAAAAAATCTTATTTATTGACCGCGATGGTACCTTGATTGAAGAACCTTTTGATTTTCAGGTGGATTCCCTTGATAAAATCAAATTAACCAAAGCTGTGATACCTGCCCTGCTCGAATTGAAAAAAGCAGGCTTTAACTTCATTATGGTTTCCAACCAGAATGGCATAGGCACCGCATCCTTTCCGGAAGAAGATTTTGCTGTTTGCCATGAATTTACTCTCGACCTTTTTTCCTCTCAGGGAATTGAGTTCGATGAAATTTATATTTGTCCCCATATGCCTGAAGACAATTGTGCCTGCCGAAAGCCTAAAACCGGTTTGCTCGATCAGTTCATGCGCAATACCCGTATTGATAATAATTCATCATGGGTTATAGGTGACAGAGAGACAGATCGCGAATTGGCAGACAATCTGGGCGTTAAATTTCTGCCAGTGTCCAAAGAACACGGCTGGCCAGAGATTGCTTTATCCATACTCAATAATCGCCGCAGTGCTGCAATTAACAGGACAACAAAAGAAACAGCAATAAGCTTGAATTTAACACTGGATACCGATCAAAAGAGTCAGATAAATACACCCATTGCTTTTTTTAGCCACATGCTGGAACAAATTGCAAAACACGGTGGCTTTGATCTGGAACTGACCGCAACAGGAGATGTGGAAGTAGATGATCACCATTTGGTAGAAGATACTGCTATTGCCTTAGGCGAAGCATTAAAAAATGCTTTGGGAGATAAATGGGGAATTAATCGATATGGGTTCACCTTACCCATGGATGAAGCACTTGTCAGTATCGCATTAGACATCAGCGGCAGAAGTTTTTGTGAGTTCAACGGCCAGTTCACCCGTGAATTTGTCGGCGGCATGGCAACCGAAATGGTGCCGCACTTTTTTAACTCACTGGCCAGTGCCTTGAATGCCACCATACACGTTAAGGTCACAGGATCCAATCACCACCACATGATTGAAGCCTGTTTTAAATCTTTGGGGAGAGCCTTACGTCAGGCCTGCACCAAAACCGGGGATGCCCTGCCCTCAACCAAGGGGATGCTATGATTGCGGTCATTGATATCAGCGGTAATAACCTGACATCACTGGCCAATGCTCTGAAAAGGCTGGGATTTGATTATGTACTCACTCATGATGCCAAAGTGATACAGAAAGCCAGCCATGTCATTTTACCAGGGGTAGGAACGGCCTCTTTTGGGATGAATGCATTGCGCAGTTATGGCTTGGTGGACGTACTCAGAAATTTAAGCCAGCCATTACTGGGCATTTGCCTTGGCATGCAATTGCTGCTCGAATACAGTGAAGAAGGCCAGGTAGAATGTCTTGGGTTAATTCCTGGTAGTGTGGAGCGTTTAACAGCAAAAAAAGACTGCCCCGTCCCGCACATGGGCTGGAATCAGTTACAGTGGCGCCGCGACAGTGTCCTGCAGGAAGGCTTGACTGAAAAGGATTACGTTTATTTTGTTCATAGCTATGCATTTAAAGCGGATGAATTCGCTTTGGCTCGCTGCCAATACAGCGAAGAATTCACTGCCATAATCAATAAAGGCACTATTTACGGCATGCAGTTTCATCCTGAAAAATCGGCAGAAACAGGTATGAAATTACTGAAGAACTTTTTATCACTGGAGGCTGTATGCTGATTATTCCTGCTATTGATTTGCAAGCTGGAAGCTGCGTGCGTTTAAAACAGGGAGAGTTTGACAGAGTAACCCGATTTGATATGGATCCAGTAGAGCGTGCTGCTTTTTTTGCCCGAACAGGAGCCCAAAGGCTACATATTGTTGATTTGGACGGGGCAAAGCTTGGTTCAATGCAACAACTTCCACTCATACGGTCTATGCAAGATACAGGTATTTCTGTTCAGGCGGGCGGAGGAATCAGAACCCTGGAGCAAGCCATATTGTGTCGTGACTCAGGTATAAAGCGTTTGGTTATTGGCAGTATTGCCATTTCTAATCCTGAGCTGACCGCTGCAATCATTGAAGAAATAAAACCTGAAAATATTGTGCTTGCTTTAGACGTACGTGTAGAACAAAACGTTCCCATTCCCGCGATTCATGGCTGGCAGAGCTCGAGTAACCGCACTTTGTGGGAAGTCGTTTCGGCTTATCGTCAATCAGGGATAAGAGAAATACTGTGTACTGATATTGCCTGTGATGGAATGATGCAAGGCCCTAACTTTTCCCTTTACCAGGAGGCCGTGAAACGCTTTCCCGACATAAACTGGCAGGCATCAGGCGGCATTCGCAGTATTGAAGATATAGCCACTCTTAAAGCATCTGGAGTTGCCGGAGCTATTCTTGGCTTATCGCTTTATAAAGGCACTATTGATTTGGCCGAATGCCTGGAAAAATACAGCTTAGAGGGGGATTTATGCTAACAAAACGTATTATACCCTGTCTTGATGTACGGGATAATCAGGTGGTAAAAGGGGTAAAATTTCGTAACCACAGAATCATAGGCGATATTATTCCCATGGCCGAGCACTATTCAGCATCGGGAGCTGATGAGCTGGTCTTTTACGACATAACCGCCAGCAGTGATCAGCGCTCCGTGTCCCCGCAGTGGGTAGATCAGGTTGCGGCAGCAATTAATATTCCCTTTACCGTAGCAGGAGGCATACGCTCTTTTTCACAAGCCAGGTCTATACTTAATGCGGGTGCAGACAAAATCTCAATCAACAGTCCTGCACTGGAGTCCCCCGCGTTAATAAATGAGTTAAGCAGTCAGTTTGGCAGCCAATGTGTGGTTATTGGCATTGACAGCCAATGGATAGAAGATGATTATTATGTATACCAGTACACTGGCAGTGAGAGTACCAGCATTAATTCAAGGCGAAAAACCCGCGACTGGATTAAAGAAGTTCAAGACCGCGGGGCTGGTGAAATTGTATTGAATTGCATGCAGTCTGATGGGGTACGAAAAGGTTATGACCTGCATCAGCTGGAAGAAATGTACCCTTTATGTCAGATACCTTTAATTGCCTCAGGAGGCGCAGGCAGTACTGATGACTTTGTTAGCCTGTTTTTAAAATCACATGTAAGTGGGGCTTTGGCAGCCAGTGTTTTTCATGACAAAATACTGACTATCAACGACGTAAAATCAGCCCTGAAAGCACACAATATTGAGGTAAGACTATGAGCGATTTGGAAATAAACTCACTGGATTGGCAAAAAATGAATGGCCTGCTCCCGGCCATTATCCAGAATGCTGAAAACGGAAACGTATTAATGCTAGGCTACATGAATCAGGAAGCCCTGATTGCTACAGTAACTTCGGGCCAATTGACCCTGTTTAGCAGAAGTCGACAAAGACTATGGCGTAAAGGGGAATCCTCCGGAAATAGTATGGCCGTACAATCCATTAGTGCGGATTGCGATAACGACAGCCTGTTAATTCATGTCTTGCCTAAAGGCTCTTGCTGTCATTTAGGCTATTCCAGTTGCTATCAGCCGCCATTACCGACAACACTCGGCTTTCTTGATGCTTTGATTGAACTGATTAATGAACGTGCAGAAGCCAATGATAGCGACAGTTATACCGCAAAATTATTAAGAGATGGCGTCAGCCGTTGCGCACAGAAAGTAGGTGAAGAGGCAGTAGAAACCGTAATCGCTGCCGTGAATGCTGACAGAGAAGAACTTATCAATGAAAGCTCTGATTTAGTGTTTCATTTGCTAGTGCTTTTAAAATCCTGCGAACTGAGCTTTTATGAAGTATTGCAGTGTTTGCAGGATCGGGATAGAAGTACTCATACATAAAAATGTAGCCTTGATTACGCTATCGCTGCATCAAGGCTACGCCTATTTTGAATCAACTACGCGATTTTTCAGTTAATGCCTTGCTTCATTTTCACAATATGACGATAGGCCTCATCAATTCTCTGCTCAGGAATTTCCCCTGACCTGACCTTTTGCTCGATAAGGTCAATCAACTCTTTAGAGCCTTGAAATTTATCAACCAGCTGATTGCCAAAAATCAGCATGTCTACACCTGCATTAATTGCCAGCGTGACGGCTGTATCGACACCGTAATAATTGGCAATTGCTTTCATCTGCATATCGTCAGTGATCACCACACCATCAAACTTCAAATCATGGCGCAACAGACCAGAAATCATCGTGTAAGACAGGCTGGCAGGAACTCCGGTTGGATCCAGTTTCCGGTTTACTATATGAGCCACCATAACCATGCCACAGTGCTGTGGTTGAGACAGTAATTGTAAAAAGGGAATAAGTTCCTGTTCGCTCCAGGTATCAGTGACATCAACAAAACCCAGATGAGAGTCATCCTGCGAACTTCCATGCCCTGGAAAATGCTTATAAGAACATTGGATGTTATGTGCCAGAAATTGATTCGAAAACACTTGTGCATACAAACCGACCTGCTCAGGAATGGAAGAAAAACTGCGCTCCTTTCGGCCTATAATCGGATTGTCAGGATTCACATCAACATCAAGAGAAGGGAAAAAATCAAGATTGAAGCCTGATGATTTTAATGCGTCCGTCATAAGGTTTGCTACATTCTGAGCATCTGTCAATGACATCTTACCCACCATCTTGGGCGCAGGAATGACAGGAAAGCCATAATTGGGATGAAGGCGATTTACCTGCCCTCCTTCGTAATCCACCGAAATCAATAAAGGCAAATTGGCACGATGATGTAAGCGGTTCGCTTTCTGTGTCCAGGACTGTAATTGCTGGTTTAATTTTTTTACTTGTTCAGGGCTTTCAATATTTTTATCAAAGGTTTGTGATTGCTGATTGTAATCAAAGAGAATAACCCCACCAATATTATCCTGCTCAATCGCATCGGCAATCGATGAATGCTCATCAAGCACTTTGCCATGAAATCCCAGAATAATCATCTGGCCAATTTTATCCCTAAGGCTTGGTTCTGCAGCAGGTGTACTGGCGGAAAAAGTGATGAGACTGATAGCGAATAGTATTTTCTTTAACATCAATAGGTTCTCATTTTAAAATGAAACGAAATAGAATAACCACAAATTATACCTATTTAGCCCATTTTAATCAAATTATAATCAAAAAGAAAGACTGTAGCCCGACCTGCTTGCAACCGGGACAAACCGAGGAACGTAGAAGTGATCCACGTCGTCCTGAGCGCGTCTTTTGGCGCGAAGGATCTCCTGAAAGCGGCACGGTGCCAGTATAACTGTTCCGCTCCCTCACGGTCGCGGCTCGGTTTTCGTGCGTTCGTAGATATTTCATCGTGCNCCGGAAACCGAGCCGCGACTGTTAAGGAGCGGAAGTTTTATAAAATCACATACAGTACGTTCCACTATCACTGTTCCACTCCCTCACGGTCGCGGCTCGGTTTTCGTGCGTTCGTAGATATTTCATCGTGCACCAGAAACTGAGCCGCGACCGTGAGGGAGCGGAAATTTTGCTGGGGCACAGATTTTATAGCCCGTATTTGGCGCTGACCGTAGGCTCTTTGCCACTTCGATCCCGGCTGCGAGCAGGCCGGGCTACAACTCCTGCCAGGATTTGGTGCGATCTCGTAGCCCGTACGGGGTAAGCACGATTAAATTTGAGACTTTGGGGAGACTGCTGTTTCACACACTCGCCTGATTGCACTGCCAATCTGTTTCAATACTGGCAATTGCCCTGCATCCATATGATAAGCTTTGGCGAGTGATTCCGGATCTGTAAAACTTAACCATACCTGTCCCGAGCTGTCTTTAGTAGCCATGATACGCAAGGGTAAATCAAGGGCAAACGCGGGGTTTTGCTCCATTAAAGCAGTACCCTTCGCCGGGTTTCCGATAATCAGCACTTCCGTATCAGCCAACGTCTGATTGACCTTTTTCGCCTCAGCTGAATGATTAATATGGGCAAAAACTGTTCCGCCATTTTTTTGAATTATGGCAGCCACACGCTCTAAAGTTTTATCTACTGAATAAGGGCTTTGAATCGTTTCAGACCAGAACGCACCTTCGGGAGTAGCCAATTTAATATCAAAAGCCGCTGCAATTTTACGTGCCAAAATATCCAGATCAGGCAAATTGTCCTTATTCGCCAGCAAGGTAACGCAGAGCAACTCTGAAGGGTCGGTAAAACGACTTAAAAAAGAAGAAAAACCAGGAATATTCCCCTTTATTTCCATCAAACCCGGATGTCCTGGAAACAGCCAACCGACATTGCCTGGTACTGCATTGCCATTTATTACTGGAGCACTGTATAAAAATTTTCTGTCTTCAGGATCTTTCACTAAAATATCACCAGCAAGGCCAATATCCCACAAGCTAATATCTTCTGCTGATGCAATAATTCCACTTGCTGAAAATGAAGCAGTCCAGCTCATTTCTGGTACAGGTTTTAACGTGTTATCGACCATAACATAGCCAACTGCTGGCTCTACCGGGTCAATAAAAACCGGATCTTTGAGAAAAGTGCTGTGTTTGAATGGTTTGGTACCATTATTGATTTCATTAGGAATATCTTTGGTCTTTCCTGCAAAAAAGGTATGTTTTAAGCCAAGACGAGTGATTTGATTTTTGGTGACATAGTCCTGATAACTCATCGCACTGGCCTTTTCTATAATCAGGCCAAGCAAATAGGGGTTAGTTGCACTGCTTTGCATCTGCGAACCCGGTTTAAACAATAAATCTTTATCAGCGACTAAAGCAATAATTGCCTCAGAATCATAGTTTTTTGCGTAATCAAAACCCTCACTCTGAGTATAATCAGGTATGCCTGTGCTGTGGGTTAATAATTGTCTGATAGTAATCGATTGCCAACTTTCAGGTATGGACGAAACATAGGTAACGATAAAATCATCCAACCGAAGCTTGCCTTCTTCTTTTAACTGCATGATGGCGACAGCAGTGTAGGCATTGGTCATTTGCCCAATATTGAAAACAGTCCGGGTAGCTGCCAAACGTTTATTTTCCGTATCTGCGAGGCCGTATCCTACGACTCGCGTTATATAAGGAGCCTGCACTATGGCTAAAGTCATCCCAGGCACATTATTGGCTTCCATATAGTCGATAATCAAATCATCAACGGATTGCCCTTTATATACAGTATGAAAATCACCACGCCCAGTCCCTGCGAACGAACTCATTGAATCCATAATAACTCCTGCAAAAAGTAATGCGATTAAGCCACCTTTTATCCATTTGCTTTGCACTGACAACTCCTTGTCATTGATATTTTGTTGTAGCGTATTCACGTCGTCCTGAGCGCGTCTTTTTTGCGCGAAGGATCTCCTGAAGCGGCATGGTGCCAGTATTTGGAGATCCTTCGCGCAAAAAGACGCGCTCAGGACGACGTAGATCGGGGAATAGCAAAGATGTGTAGAGAGTCAGCTGCTTGCAACCGGGAGCGCTCTATTTTAAATCATCATTCCCGGCTGCGAGCAGACCGGGCTACAACACCGTGCTACTCATGAACCCTCTGTTAATGTTAGTTGAACATTAGCAAATTACCAATCTGCCAAACCAGGATCTTTTGGCCAAGATAGTAGAAATGTCAACAGCCACTAAACCACAGCGACTAATACGGCAGTAAGATAATTCCCCTCAGGAAAAGAACTCAAGGTAGGATGGCAACTGGCTGGGCCATAAACTCCTAAAATACGAGCTTGTTTTCCCACTGCGGCAGCCTGCCCGCTTACCAGGGAACAAAACTCTTGCGATGACAGTGCGGAAGAACAATTGCAAGTCATCAGCAAGGAGCCAGGCTTCATGTTTTTGAATACTTCCCGGTGTAAGAAACGGTAATAATTCTTGGCCTTTTGCAAATGTTGTTGTGAAGGAACCAATTTAGGCGGGTCAAGAATGACGATGTCATACTCCCCTGCTTTCACCAGATAATCACGGGCATCCGCCTCAATAAATTCTATATTATCCAACCCATTTAAAGTTGCATTATTTTGCGCCTGCGCTATTGCCTGTCCTGAACTGTCCACAGCGGTAACCTGTTCAGCACCCGCTTTGGCTGCATGCAAGGCAAAACCTCCAGTATAAGTATACAAGTCTAAAACCTTCTTACCTTTTGCCAAATCGGCAACTCTCTTATGGTTTTCTCTTTGATCAATAAATAAACCGGTTTTCTGAGCATGCGCAAATTCAACCTGATAAAGAATTCCTGCTTCAAGAACCTGTGCAGTTGACTGCGCCTCCTCCGTTACTGCTTGTTTCCATCCATCTTGCCCCAAGGGTTTCACTTGAGGTATCCAGATGATTTGATCTGAAGGAAATAACTCCTGTATTACTTCGCTGATTATTTCCCTGTTCGCTTCCACCCAATACGCAGAACTTGCCACCACACAAATCTGGTTAAATCGGTCAATAGTTAATCCGGAAAGACCATCAGCTTCACTGTTAAATAATCTGTAAGCAGTAGTCTGTTGATCGGGCAAGTTCAAACAGTCTCTGACTCGCTTAGCCTGATGCAACCTGTGACGAATCAGCGGCCTGAAATCGCTCATATCCAGACCTTCATTTGCAAGCGCTAGAACCCTGACGCGATACAAGGAATGTTCATTGTATGCACCAATACCAATAAGACCATCCTCAGCACTGTAAATTTCAACCAGATGGCCGGTAGTCAGTTTACCGCTCGTTCGGGCAATCGCTTTTGGGAAAATCCAGGGATGGCCTCTCAGTACTGTGTTCTGCTTCGCCGCTAACAGCGTAATTTTTGCTTTCATATCTATTTCCCAAAGACCAAAAGTCGGCTAATCTACACCATAGAACGATGTAACTGCAATGAAAAAAGGACAATTATGCGGCAATATATAAAAATGCTATTCATTTTTCTTGGCGTATGCACAGCGAATACACAAGTATTAGCTGGACCATGGTTTACCGGCCCATTACTGGCGCCTGCAGGACATACCGTTCCCAGAGGACACACCAACTTTGAAATCTATGGAATCAGAGCCTTAAACGATGGTCATTATGATGACGCTGGCAACATATTTCATACCCCCATGTATCGTTCGTTCATCACCAACCCTCTTCTTACCCATGGCTTCACTGATTGGCTGGATGTCCAGATTGGAGTGCCCTATGCATTCAACTCAACTCAAGGTCAACATCATAACCGTTTAACCGACGTTTCTGCTGCTTTGGGGATACAATTACTGGAACAAAAAGGCTCACCCAGACGCTTTGATTTTCGCATACTGCTACAGGAAGTATTCCCAACGGGACGATTCGATCATCTAAACCCTGCGTTGTTAGGAACTGACTCAACCGGTCTGGGCAGCTATCAGACACAAGTAGGTTTAAATTTCCAATATTTGCTTGAAGTATTCAAAACTCATTATTTGAGAACGCGTCTTATTCTAAGCCGTAACTTTGCCAGCTCAGTTTTTGTAAACGGGTTGAGCAGCTACGGCGGTTCAGTAGATACCCATGGGTTTATCAAACCCGGAGATGAAAACAACGCTGATTTGGCTTTTGAATTTACTCTGACTCAAAATTGGGTTGCCGTGCTGGAAGGCTATGTAGCCAGAGGCCAGGCCAGTCGCTTTAATGGTATTTTAACCGTAGGAAATATAGGCAGCCCTACCGTAACCATAGGAAGCAAGAAATTTGAACAAAGAGGCTTGGCTCCTGCACTGGAATACAACTTCAATGAGAATGTTGGTCTTATTGGTGGCGTATGGTTCCCGGTCAGCGGCAGGAATACCTCCCATTTCACCACGTATATGTTAGCCCTTAATGCTTTTTGGTAAGCGCTATTTAGTATCTAACAGACAGGTGCACAATCCCGATGGAAATTAAAAATAAATTCTCTTATGGACTGACATTGGGAGCTTTGGGTGTCGTATTTGGAGACATTGGTACCAGCCCCTTATATGCCTTAAAAGTCACTTTATCTGATCTGCCAATTACACCACTGAATGTGCTGGGCGTCTTATCCCTCATATTCTGGTGTTTAATTATCATTATTTCGTTCAAGTATTTAATTATTATTTTCCGCGCTGACAACGATGGTGAAGGAGGCATATTGGCTCTGTTAGCTTTGATGAAGCACAAGAGCACTAAATACGAACCTTTATTTTATATAGTGGCTATCTTTGGCGCCGGGCTTTTGCTTGGGGACGGCATGCTTACCCCTGCCATTTCAGTGATCAGTGCTGTTGAAGGGATTACTACCCTTTCCCCTGCGTTTCATTCTTACATACTACCAATTGCCTGCATTATATTAATACTGCTTTTTATGATTCAATCACGAGGAACGACCAAGATAGGCTATTTCTTTGGCCCGTTGATTTTTGTCTGGTTTATTACCATTGCTGTTTTAGGCTTAACGCAAATCATAGCTCATCCTATAGTCCTCAAAGCAGTAAATCCCTACTACGCCATATATTTTTTATATAGTGAAGGATTAACGGGCTATCTGTTATTAGGAGGCATTTTCCTGGTAATGACCGGAGGCGAGGCGCTTTTTGCTGACATTGGCCATTTTGGTAAAAATCCTATTCGTGCCAGTTGGTTTCTTCTGGTTCTCCCTTGCCTGTTGATGAACTATTTTGGTCAGGGAGCTAATTTGTTATCCCATCCGGAAGCCATCACTAATCCCTTTTATATGATTGCTCCTCGCTGGTTTTATTTGCCTTTAATTATTCTTGCGACCTTTGCTACGATTATTGCATCGCAAGCGGTTATTTCAGCCACCTTTTCGCTCACGAAACAAGCAGTTTTACTGAGTTTGTGTCCAAGAATTCCTATAGTTCAGACTTCAAGAAAACATTCCGGACAAATTTACGTGCCGCAAATCAATTTTATTCTGCTGGCAGGAACCCTATTGTTTTCTATTGCCTTTAAAACTTCGGATAATCTGGCGCATGCGTACGGTATTGCAGTAAACATTGATATGCTGCTTGTTGATGCTATGGTGGCTTATGCAGCCTTATCTATCTGGAAATGGTCAAAACTCAAAACCGCGCTCATTTTTGGCCTCTTTATCGCCATAGATTTTGCCTTTGTTGGTGCCAATGCCCATAAATTTATGACGGGCGGTTGGGTTCCACTCCTTTTAGCCTTGCTTGTTGCCTTTATCATGTACACCTGGAAGTACGGTCTTGAATACCTCAGAAATAATTTCTATCTGAACAAAGAAGATATTTCCAAAATACTGAAACAATTACAATACAAGAGCTTAAATCAGTTACCTGGTGTTACCGCGATTTTCATCACTGATGTTTATGACAAAAGCGGCGGCAGCTTTCTTCACTTCCTTAAACTCAGCCGTTCGGTTCCTGAAAACGTGCTTATTGTTAATTATATCGTTGAGAATATTCCTTACGTCCGTTACAGCCAGCGTTACGAAATTACCTGCCTGGATGAACGCGTCTGTAAACTCACGTTACATTATGGCTTTATGGAAACCATTTCATTACCAAGAGCTTTGGAAAAAGCCAGTGATAAAGACCTGCTGCCCTTTAAACTCAATGTGGAGCATGCAACTTACATGGTTGAGATACCTAATGTTATGGCATCAAAAAATAAAAAATCTCTGGGCTTTTTCTGGCAGGAAAAATTGTTTGCCTTTTTAATTCGTAACTATTCGGCAAATTTGAATATTGAATTCTATAAATTGCCTTATAACAGAACCATCGCTATAGGTACTTATTGTATTCTCTAGCCGCGGGACGGTGGATTAAGGTGAAATTCCTTTTTTTCCATCGCGACGTAAGCGGTTTCATGGTAGTATTTCAAATTTATTTAAAGGATAAAATATGTGGTTTAATAATGCACTAGTGTTCCAATATGAATTAGATGAAGCGACAGATTTGAATGCTTCTCTGGCTGAAGAAAGCCTTAAACCCTGCCCTCCTCATGCACGTTTCATTTACGGCTGGCTTCCTGCCCTTGCTGATGAAATGGTTCATGAAGTAGCTGGTGCTGCACTTATTTGCATGGGTAAAGAAGAGCGCCTTCTTCCGCGCGGTGTTATTAATAAAATGCTGGAAGAAAAAATATTAAATATTGAAATGCAGCATGGACGCAGCGTAAAGCGTGCAGAGAAGGCGCAGATAGCCGAAGATCTGGAATTTGAATTATTACCTAAATCATTTTGCGTGCAAAAGAGATTACCCGCTTTACTGGATACCGTGAGTAAGCGTTTAATTGTCAATGCATCGAGCAATACCCAGGCAACACAGCTTACCTCTCTTCTGCGCAAATCAGTTGCAGGCATTAGTATAGAGCCTCTGACTCATACCGAAAACCTTGCAGTACGATTTGCAGAATGGATTCAATCACCAGACACTTTGCCAGAAGACTTCCAACTTGCTTCTGATTGTTTGTTGTTTTCTTTAGATGATGAAAAGAAACGCGTGCATTGTAAAGGGTATGAACTTCCTGCTGAAGAAATTTTAACTCTTCTTTCTCAAGGGATGGCTACTGCTGAAATTTCGATGATATGGAAAGAACGAATCCAATTTACCTTAACGCATGATTTCACTTTCAAAAAGCTTAAAAGTCTTGATTACCTCCAGGATGATTTTAACGAAATCAGACAGCTTGATGAAGAATACCAACGCGAAGATGCTGCTTTGACTTTATTGGCTGGAGAGTTAAGGGAGTTGACCAATGATTTGTTGGCGGCACTTAAACCAACAGAAGATAAAGCTTTGGCAGATGCTACTTCTGTAAAAGAAACCAACGATGCAGAATTGGAAGCTGTATAAAGAGTAAATAAAATGTAGCCTTGATGCAGCGCTAGCGCTGAGTGATCCTCTCATATTGAGTACCACTCAGAACTATGCAGGATCGCCTTCCCCTCTCCGGGGGAAGGTGCCCGACAGGGCGGATGGGGGGATCAAAAAAGGAGTTTCTATCAAATAGACCCTGTTATTTTAGACCTTTCTACCTTAAATAAGTTCTCTTTTTGATCCCCCCACCCGCCCTGTCGGGCACCCTCCCCCGGAGGTGGAGGGGCTACTTGCGCTGATCATCCTGCTTATTTGCATCTTTTTACAGGTTAAAATTATGAGAGGATCGCTCAGAGTGATAGCGTAATCAAGGTTTCATATCACAAAAAACGAACTAGAGAAAACCTTGATTACGTTTCACTCCATCACCAAAATATAAAAAAGATAGATATAGCCCTGCCTGCACATCTTTGCCGGTTCCCAGATCCAGGTCGTCCCCCAGCTCTACGTCGTCCTGAGCGCGTCTTTTGGCGCGAAGGATCTCCTGAAAGCGGCATGGTGCCAGTATTTGGAGATCCTTCGCGCCAAAAGACGCGCTCAGGACGACAGGGATCGGGGAATAACCAAGGTGTGTAAAAGAACCGGTTGCTTGCAACCGGGAACTAACATAGTAACCGTTCGGGGGGTATGGGCTTATGTGTACTCGAACAGACAGATTTGAGCTCAGGTTGAGAAAAAAACCCGCGAAATGAGCGGAGCATAGGTGGCTATGTGAGCATCATTTCGCGGGTTTTTTTCTCAAGATGAGCCAAATATGGCTGTTCCTTCAATAGGGCTGAACACTTACCTAACATATTCCTCAGGCAGGAACTCTACCCATATCAGTAGTATGATAAGTTGCCTGATAAACAGCCATTACATCATCTGCTGCTTTTTTCAATCCTAAAGCCATATTGGAGTTATACATAATCACCAGAGCTTTTTGTGCGCTCGGAGCTTGCTGATAGTTCTTAACCAGATAGTTGGCTCGTTCTATAGCCGCCACATACATTTTACGTTTGAAGTAATATTCCGATACGTTAAGTTCATGCTGAGCAAACATATTACGTAAATAAATCATACGCTGTAACGCATTGGCTTTATACTTACTCTCAGGGAACTTTTGAATCAAAGTAGCAAAATCAAGGAATGCCTGAGTCTGTGTACCCGGATCACGCCATGACTCATCCAACGGCAAGACTTTGGCAAAAACGCCGCGAGTTTGC
Source organism: Legionella shakespearei DSM 23087 (assembly GCF_000373765.1). Taxonomy (GTDB): domain Bacteria; phylum Pseudomonadota; class Gammaproteobacteria; order Legionellales; family Legionellaceae; genus Legionella; species Legionella shakespearei. Next base: position 194,650 of record NZ_KB892393.1, read on the forward strand.
TGGAAGTTAGCCAAACCTCTCATGTAATAAGCATAATCTACATTTTTAGCACGTGGATACAAATGAATAAAACGCTCCGCCGTAGCTGCTGTTGAAGGATAATCTTCATTCTTATAATAAGCATAAATCAAATCCATCTGCGAACTTTCTGTGTAATCACTAAAAGGATACATAGACTCAATCGCTTCCAGTTGCTTTGTTGCTGTAGCGTATTCCTCTTTCTTCAATGACTGACGTGAAGCCATGTACAGCTGTTTGGCTGTCATTCCTTTATAAGGGTTCTTTTCTTCATCATCTTTATTCCATTTGGCACATGATGAAATGCCTGCAATTAGAGCGACCAGGAATAATACTTGAATTCTTTTCATAAGCACACCTATAAATTGTATCCGTTACATCCGCAAACAGCGGCATGAAAATTTGGGACATTATACCTGTGACACGATAATTTGCGAACACTCTCGTGCTTATTCTTTGAATTTAAATAACCAAGCAGAGCGTTATACCAAATACCCTAAAAAAAGCGAAATATCATTTGCAATGAATAGGGGGTTGCGATAATATTGTCGACGGAGAGGTGGCAGAGTGGTCGAATGCGGCGGTCTTGAAAACCGTTGAAGGGCAACCTTCCCAGGGTTCGAATCCCTGTCTCTCCGCCAAGTTCCGGCATCAACAAAAATCCCTTCTATTGATAGACATATAGCGATCCCAATTGATATTTATGAAGAACATTTAAAAACGCATCTCTTTCTTGTGAAGACGGCTTTTGGACTGCCAAAATGTTGAGTAAAGACGTAACATCATCAGGATTAAGCGTTACAAAAATCGGTAAACTATGAAGAGTATCAATGATTTCCTGATCGGCCAGAAGAGGACTGTTAGTACAAACGGTTTTATAGGATTCTTCGTTTAAACCATCACTCGCCTCCAAGTGCTCAAAAAGGTAATAAGCCCCTCTTCCCAATTCATTAATTTTATTAATATCCTCACTATTATTTGGATTAACCAGAAAATCTTTGCTCAGTAATATGATATTTTTAGCCAGGATATTTGCATTTTCCGGGTGTACAGCAACTGCCTTGAAGTAGCCTTCGCTGAGCATTTCCGCAGTACTGAGTTTAACAATGCCTTTGTAAACAGATTCAACATGCTCTGGGTGTTTCGTCAGGAGATCCAGAGCATCCGTTAAGAACGGTTTATTTAACAGTACATTATTTTGTAAAAGATAAGAAAGCATCAGCAGAACTGCTCCGATATTCTGAGGGGGAATCTGACTCAGTGATGTTTCCATAGTTTTAGTGTTATAGGTATATTGTTGTAAATCGACAAGTAGCTTTCCAATCTCTGTCGCATGTTCAGGAAACTTCAACATTAAAAGCAGAGAGTCTGTACTTATAGATCCATGTGATGTGATATAGCTATTGATAGCATATTTTAATGGCTCAACAAACTGAGAAGCCGATGCGAGAAGATTCATATCAAGATCTCTGATATCTATATTCAACTCATGAAGAAATGTTAGCAAACTTTCAAAGGAGCCAGCATACGCCAGATTGTTGGAGACTATTTGATACAATTCCTCTGTCAAAGGAACATCAGAAATCATTAATGCCTTGTACAGATCAAGAATTCTGTTCACTGATTTGGGATTTGCTTCAATTAAAGCGATAAGAGCATCATCAGTTGTAAAAGGATAGTTTTTAGAATCTGATTCGCGATGTTTGCCTAGAAATAGGAAAAAAGAGTTTAACTTCTTTTCCACTTTCGGATATTTTTTTATAAGTTTCTGAATTTTTTCAGGCACTGGAGATTTATCAGCAGATTCCTGGAGATTTGACAGAATATTTTTTGTACTGGAACGGTTCTGTGCCATAAAAATCCCAGGCTGCATTCATTACATGATATTATAGCATAGCGAATAAATTGAGTTATTTTAACGTGAGTTCGGGATAAGAAGCTTGATTTAAATATATAAAAAACTGTAGCCTATTTTAAATGAATTAAGACAAACTGGGTAAACGAGGTTCATCCAGATGATGCAGGCGAAGAATTTCAATAATTTTATCTGCTACAAATTCCTCATCTGTTCCCTGCTTAATAAAACCAATAATAGATTCCAATTCACCTGGAGTCGGCTGTTCCAGTAATGGAATAGCTCGGAAGGCTTCTACCAAATTATTATTCAGAAAAACAGACTGATGGCTACAAACCAGTTCCAAACAGGGTTCAGTGAGCATGTCCTGAGCTTTTAAATGACATAAAAAGAGGTAAGCACCTGTTTTTAAATGACAAATTTTCAATAAATGTTCTCTGTTTTGATAATCAAAGAATGCCGTGGTGCTCAACAGGCTAATCAGTTTGGAAAAAGCAACCGCATTCTCAGGCTCTTCTTCCAATACTTCAAAATAACTTTGAGGCAATCTGTTTTCTGAAATTAATTTTTTTGCCCCTTTATAAACAGGTTCCAGGTAGTGCTTTTGTCTCAATAAAATATCCAGAGCGTCATAATAAAACAAATCGTTCTTCAGCAATAAATGACAAAGGCGTACCACCGTTTCAATATGCTGGGCATCAAATTGTTCCAGCACGAGACTAACACGTGCCAAAGAGAAAGCCCGAGCCTGCAGTTCAATAATGAATTGCGGTAAAGAAACCAATTCTGGATGGATAAGCACTAAATCGAGAGCGTTTTGATTCAACATTCCACTGTCTTTCAGTGTAACAATTGCATTCTTAACAGATTCTAACGATTTTGAAAGTTCGACCAATCTGGAAAAGGGAAGGCCTGACTCTATATCCATTGAAGTAAAAAAGCGTAACATACTGGTTACTGAAGCGATCAAGCTCAGGTTTTCTGCAATAATCTGTGCTGTCTCAGCTGTAAGAACAATGTTTACTGTATTTAATTCTTTAAACAAAGCAAGCAATCGTTTACTAAAACCTGGATGTTCCCTGAGTAATTTTTGTGCCTCGTCATCAGTACTAAGTCCTGATAAATCAACTTTATCCTTTTCTGTTAAAGCACTTATCATTTTTCCTGTAGTTTCTAGTCTCAATACCGACATATTGTATTCTTACAAACCATAAAGATAATAATATTAACACAACAAATCCGTTTACTCCATCTGTTTCTTCAATTTTATCAAACAATGCAACTGAAATATTTTGGGCTATATTATAAATATAATGCACATAAAGACCCAATATTATACTCAAGGTCTGATTTTTTGGAGAATGTTATGACGGGGGCTAAAGCTGGAACAGTTAAAGCGCAAGCAGACGATCTTAAAAATTATGCTGACACTATTGCCGCAGTACATTTACTAAAAGAAGCCTTAAACAAAGGTGCAGTTGTCTCTATAGGTTCTGCCAATCAATTAATTAAAGAAGAGAATGATAAGGCAAAACCCGAACTGGGAAATATTGTAAAACAAATTCTGGCCAAAGCAGGCCGCCCTGGAGAAACACAAAGCCAATGGGTCAAGGGTAAAGACAACCGATGGCAACTAGAGGCAGCAATCACCATTGGTGGCGCAGTGTATACCGTAAAATTTGAACACACACCAGGTAATTTGGGTTCAAATCAATATTATGACGTACAGATTACCAGTAAATTAAATCAGCAACCCGGCAGAGGAAAATTGTTTTTTGACGAAAGTCACACAGCTCAAGTCAAATTAATGGTGGATAAGGAAGGAGACTACCATGCGGTGACCTCAAAAGGATTAACCATTGGCGCAACCTCCTTTACCCCCTACCCCTACCAAAACGAAATACTGTCCAAATTTGGACGCAGTCTGGCAGATGATAAAGGCCAAAGGCTTGCAATAATGGGAACAGGTTCAGGTAAAAGCATTATAATGGCAGGAATTGCGCAAGCAGTGGGTCGTACTGTGATGATTGTTCCGGATGAAACATTAGTAGGGCAACAAAGCAGTGAGGTACGCTCCATGCTTGGGGCAGGAAAAGTGAATGGTAATACCAAAATTCCAACTGTATTTACTTTGAATAATCTTAAAGATCTCCAGGAGTTGGATATAGATTGGGAAGATCAAAGCTCCCTTGATAATTTATCTGAAGACGAAAAGGAACTGATCAGAAATTATTTTCGAAAAGTAATTAATGGCACTTCAATACCTGCATTTGATCAGATAGTTCTGCAATCCGAACATCCTTTATTTAAGATAATTGCTCCGGAAATCAAAGACTCTATGGTCTTAATTGATGAGAGTCATCGCCATACTTTCAGAAAGGAAGATGCAGTACTTCTTTCCCATATCAAAGAACATAATTCGGTTTTGGCTTTGACGGCAACACCTACTTCGGAATTGTATGAGATATTTAAGGGTGAGCCTTTGGATGATTTGAGTCTTGGCGGTGCAATCCAGTTAGGTACCATCAGGCCAGTAAAACCCGAAGTAAGTTATGAAGAGGATAATAATCTCGTCACTCAGGCAGTAACTCATTACTTTAATGATTACTATCTTGCTGATGGAATGAATGGTTACACCGATCCTGTTGCATTAAAAGCAGAATTAATGAAACCGCCCTCTTCTTTACCTGATGCCACGGCTGAAACACAGGCAGTGGAAAAAGCCTTAGCGTTAAATCGTATCAGAGCACAGAGGAATATGGGATTTTCTGACAGCCCGGAGATCCGCAGTCTATTGGCTCATACCTATCAGCAAATCGCTCAAAATGATGTCGCGACAATGAGTACGTATCAGTCCAGGGTTGCTGCTTTACGTCATAGCGCAGAGATTGACGCTCGATTGGCAATGAGTTTAAAACTGCATCCGACTAAAGACGAGGCTGAAATTGCCCACAGAAAAGAAGAAATAACAAAACAGACGCCTTTACCTGTTGTTGATTTGGCAAAAGACATTCAGACAGAACAGCAAAAAGACATTCAACGGACTATCAACAGCTATGCACTGGCACTGATATTTGGAGAAAGGCCCGCCAAAATTGCTGAAAAGGATAGAACCCATAAGTTGGAAGAGCAATTAAAAGGTTATGATAAGGAAATTGCCAAATTTGATGGCAACGATGCTCATGGCACTAATAGTCAAATTCCGCCTCAATTATTAAGTAAATTTAAAGAATGTAAAGAAATGAGCAGAGAGGTTTTGGCAGAACGACTGAATAAAATGGGACCACCTATATCCAGGCTCCCGCAAAGCCAAAAGCAGGAAATAATAAAACGGATACTGGACAGGGCTGAAGGTATTGTGAGTCATATCAATGAATCAAAACCAATAACCGCTATGGTGTTGCAAGCAGAACCAATAAATATGGCGGCTTTAGGTGCAACAAAATCTTATGCAACGGTGATTGATATGAACAGTGAACAACGTATTGTTGATGAACTACTGGCTCAGACCGAGGTAGGGCTTGCCCCTCATGTTATATCAGATCAGCGTATTGCTACTGGAGTGAGTATTAAAGATGTGCTGAATGTTCAGATCATTAATAATTATTCTCCGGTTGTTGAGTCTGATCCTAATGTAATTAATGGCACTTTGTCAGGCCCTCAGGCGGCAGGGCGCTGCGTGCGTAATGACGATGTTTCGGCGCGAGTACAACAATTTATTGATAAGCGTTATGAAAACAAAGGACTGATTTTAACTGTAGACGCTATTATTGATCCCGAGCAATCAGCGAAAAAAACCAAAGAAGTAATGACCCGCAGGGAACAACAGGCACAAAAAGAATATAATACTGCTCTACATGAACCAAGTCCTTATAGTAGTGCTTTGTTTGATGAACAACAGGATACCTTAAATAGTCTATCTCGCAATATTGGCAAAAAGGAAAAGAAATTAACGACACTAAAAGCATTACTTGAAGACTCGAAACTCTATTTAATAACAACCCAGGCGAAACTGCATCGGGTAGAAACTGCACTGGCATTTGTACCTGGAAATCCTGCAGATAGTATTCCTGTTCATTATCGTAACGATCATGAAAAAGTAGTGCTTTGGGCTGCACGAAAACTTTTACCGAAAGTGATAAAGGGTATAGAAGAGAAAAATGCAGAGTTCGAAAAAGCGATAAAAAAAACCAGTGAGAAATTGCTTACACTGCAAGAAAGAAGAGATCAGTTGCAGGTTAATGAACAGGTATCAGGAGAACTCAGGAAAGGTTAATACACTAAGGGAACACCATTGCCCGTTCGAGCAAGAGCCAAGTTCCCCCTCAAAGAAAACCGAGCCGCGACCGTGAGGGAGCGGAAATTTTGGTTGTACACCTAATGAGTAATCAACAATGGAGTACATCCAACTGTTCCGCTTCCTCACGGTCGCGGCTCGGTTTTCTTGGCATGATGCTCTTTTGTACTCTTGATTAGCAAGTCACAATACAGGCTCAAGGGGAAATTTCGTGAGGATTCTTCAGTTCGAGATCACGGTACAGTAGCACTGGCTCCTTGCTCCTGATCCAGTTCAGGATCTTCATCAAGCATTTGACTGTATATTTCCTGCTCTTCTGCAGTTAAGTCGTCTTTAACCGCATCATAATCAGAAGTCACGATACCCTCTTGCTCCAGCATATGTCTGTCCACTGGCGCATTATCCGATTCTTTAGCAATGCCAGAAAGAAGCTGAGGATTGTCCTGTTGCGAACAGTCTACCATAACTTCATTGCCCTCCCGGGAATCAGTAAAGTCACTTCCCTTTTTCGCTTGATTTATCAGCCCTTGAACAGCAGCAATATCTTCGGGGTTAGTCTTTTGTAAGGTATCCTGATGCACAGCAAGTTCTCTGAGAAATTTACCAATTCCCTGACGTTGATCAGCCGATTCGCTAAAGATTTTCTTTTCCCAAGGTGGTATTGCAATTCGAATACACCATTTTGTTTTAAATTCCTGGAAAAGCCCCTCTTTCTTGCCGGCTTCTAATAAATTAATCAAATTTTTTGACTGGCCTTTTAATTCACTAAGGTGTTCTTTACGATGAATTTTATGCCCTTTTCCGTGCTCTTCTTCACATTGTTTAGCGAGCGATGATTTTTTATCTATGAGAGGGTTGTATCCAACTACTTTTTTTAGACCACCAACCGAATGTCGAATAGTATGAGATGCTTTATCTTTAAAACCATAATCCTCCCTTTTAAGAACCAGGTCAAAATCTCCTCCTGGCTGCAAGCCTTTATTATCTCCATTTTTCGAAGTAGCCAGCATCAGGGTATGCCCAGCGCCTCGTGGAGTAAATTGTCGATCGCTTTCATTAACAACATCTTTTCCCAAACCATCTTCAAGTCGAGTCGCATGAGCATGCGTAGAACTTCTATGAGGTGCTCCAGCGGCTTGAAACGCCTGATATATTTTAGGGCCAACACCTTCAGGAAATCGCACGCGAGCGACACCAGAATCAAAAGTTTGTATACCGGTCAGAGCCTCAATACCCCATTGCATTGAGATATTGTCATTTTTGTCGGGATTTGGATTTGTTAAGTCCAAACTTAAAGGTTCATCAGGTTTAACAAAGAAAATTTGTTCGCCACGCTGAATATGTTTAGTAAATTGCTCATTACTCATGTTTTCGTTATATCGGAGCTTAGTCAACCAGGCTGAAGCCAAATTGTCCTGACCAAATTTGCTACCCGCCAGCTCGGGACAGTGATTGTTAAACTGCTGAATAAATTTCTGTTTCGTAGCTTCATATTCCGGCTTCGTAAAAAAGTCTTGCGGACTTATCTGCCCAGCCATGACTTTGGCAAACGTGGGATCATTTTTGGCTAGCAGAGCGATAGGATCACTCTCTCTCCTCTTCATTTCAGCAAGTGCAGGCTCATGATTTAACTGGGCTAATTTTTTTAATACCTCAGTATCCATCTTCCTAAGATCAACTGCTTCTTTCATAAATGAACCTTTCACAGTAATATCATCTATACCTAATAGTATAGTTTAACTTTGATGGCTCTGATGCAGAAAAAGGGATGAACCTGCAGCCCACGTTAACTTAACGAGTTCGGGATAAGAAGCTTGATTTACTTCGATGCCGTTCGGGCTGAGGAGAAGAGCTAGCCTCGTCTCGAACTGAGGAATCCCCACGAAATTTCCCCTTGAGCCTGTATTGTGACTCGCTAATCAAGAGTACAAAAGAGCATCATGCTAAGAAAACCGAGCCGCGACCGTAAGGGAGCGGAAATTTTGGATGTACACCTAATGAGTAATCAACAAGGGAGTGCATCGAACTGTTCCGCTCCCTTACGGTCGCGGCTCGGTTTTCTTTAGGTAATGAGAGCATAAGCAAACAGAAGATCTAGTGCTGATAAATAAATCATTTTCGTGGGGATACTTCAGGTCTCGAAGCCTTAGTACAATGCCAAAGCTTCGAGACAGCGCTACCATTAACTTAAGGAATAAGTGATTGATTAAAATATATAAAAAACTGTAGCCTATTTTAAATTTAAATCTCGCCTATTTGCTTGTACACAGCATCAATTGCTTTTAAGGATTCGAGTAATTGCCTCATTTTGGCAAGTGGCCAGCTGTTAGGGCCATCACTTAAGGCTTTGTCCGGATCAGGATGAGTTTCCATAAACAATCCTGAAATTCCAGCAGCCACTGCGGCGCGTGCAAGCACGGGAATAAATTCCCTTTGGCCACCAGAAACACCATTATTGCCGCCAGGTAACTGAACCGAGTGAGTGGCATCATAAACTACAGGGCAACCTGTTTCACGCATGATCGCTAAAGATCTCATGTCTGAAACCAGATTATTGTAACCAAAGCTTACGCCGCGCTCACACGCCATAATCTGCTCATTGCCTTCTGCTTTGGCTTTAGTGATGACATGCTTCATTTCCCAGGGAGCCAGAAATTGTCCCTTTTTAATGTTCACTGGCTTATTCATAGCAGCAACTTTTTGGATAAAGTTAGTTTGTCTGCATAAAAAAGCCGGGGTTTGCAATACGTCAACAACGCTGGATACTTCCAGTAAAGGAGTGTCTTCATGCACGTCAGTTAAAACAGGCACGCCTATCTGTGCCTTTACTTTTTCAAGAATCATTAAGCCCTTTTCAAAGCCTGGACCTCGGTAACTGGAAAGAGATGATCTGTTGGCTTTATCAAAAGATGATTTGTAAATAAAAGGAATCTGCAATTGCGCGCACATTTCTTTTAAATAGCCTGCGGTTTCCAACGCTAACTCTTCGCTTTCAATGACGCAAGGTCCTGCAATTAAGAATAAAGGTTTATCTATTCCTACTTCAAATCCACATAAATTCATTATGCTTTGTCCTTTTCTTTATGTTTAGTACGTGCAGCAAGCACAAACTGTTTAAATAACGGATGAGTGTTTCTTGGGTTAGAAGTAAACTCAGGATGAAATTGACAGGCAAGAAACCAGGGATGGTCAGCAAGCTCAATCATTTCGACTAAAGTACCATCCGAAGAGCGCCCGGCTATAATTAAACCATAGGCTACCAATTGTTCAATTAAAGTATTATTGACTTCATATCGATGTCGGTGACGTTCTACAATTTGCGGTTTACCATAGACTTTGCGGGCCAGAGTACCTTCTTCCAACTGACACAGTTGTGCACCAAGGCGCATGGTTCCACCCAAATCGGTATGTTCATCGCGAACTTGTCTGCTGCCATCAGCATCCATCCATTCGCTAATCAGACCTATAACCGGATAAGAAGTAGTTTTGTTAAACTCAGTGGAATTGGCATCATTCCAACCTGCTACATTTCGGGCAAATTCAATTACAGCAGTCTGCATGCCAAGGCAAATTCCCAAAAAGGGAACTTTATGTTCACGGGCATATTGAATGGCTTTAATTTTGCCTTCAATACCTCGCTCACCAAATCCGCCAGGAACCAGAATTGCATCCATATTATCAAGCAAGTCTGCGCCATGCTTTTCTATCAGTTCTGCGTCCAGATAAACAATTTCAACTTTAGTTTCAGAATGAATTCCTGCATGCAACAAAGCTTCATTAATGGATTTATAAGCATCGCTTAATTCAGTATATTTACCCACCATGGCAATTTTTACTGTCATGGTTTGAACAGCCTGCATGGTAACTACCTGTTGCCATTCACTTAAATCCGCTGGTTTGACATTCAGGCCTAACTTTTTAACGACAATTTCATCCAGACCTTGCTCGTGCAGAATCATTGGTATCTGATAAATACTTTTCGCATCCTCAAGGGCAATTACCCCCTCTTTTTCGACGTTGGTAAACAAAGCAATTTTGGCACGGTCACCAGGTGATAAGGTTTTTTCTGAACGGCAAATGAGTATATCGGGCTGAATACCAATAGAACGTAATTCTTTAACCGAGTGTTGTGTGGGTTTTGTTTTTGTCTCACCTGAAGTCGCTATGTAAGGAACCAGTGTTAAATGCAGAAACAAAGCACGTTGCGCGCCTAATTCAATGCGCATCTGGCGAATGGCTTCAAGAAAAGGCAGGGATTCAATATCACCTACTGTTCCGCCGATTTCGACCATGGCCACATCAAAGCCTTCAGCGCCTAATTTGATACAGCGTTTGATTTCATTAGTGATATGAGGAATAACCTGAACAGTGCCGCCCAGATAATCGCCTCTTCTTTCTTTTTTAATTACATTTTCATAAATTTTACCGGATGTGAAATTATTCCGTTGCGTCATGGTCGTATTAACAAAGCGCTCGTAATGGCCGAGATCCAAATCGGTTTCCGCCCCATCATTGGTCACGAACACTTCACCGTGCTGGAATGGGCTCATAGTACCAGGATCAACGTTGATGTATGGATCGAGCTTGATTAATGTAACACTTAAACCGCGCGCCTCAAGAATGGCCGCCAGAGATGCTGCTGCAATCCCTTTACCTAAGGAAGAGACTACACCGCCAGTAATAAAAATATAATTTGTCATTTTGACCCCGTTCAAACTGCCGTATCCACCCAAATTGGCGTTAAATTAAATTCGCATATAAACGGGATTTAATTCTACCAAAATGAGAATATAAATGACAGAATTAATTTATCAATTTCGTACATTAAGTTAATGTAGTTGTAGCCCGTATTAGGCGTAGCCTAAATGTTAACCCTACCTCCGATCCACGTCGTCCTGAGCGCGTCTTTTGGCGCGAAGGATCTCCTGAAAGTGGCATGGTGCCAATATTTGGAGATCCTTCGCGCCAAAAGACGCGCTCAGGACGACGTGAATCGGGGAAAGGAGCTGGATGCTCTGAAAATAATTCTATTGCAATTGCCTTCCAATCATATGCATCATCAACGCACAATCCACAGCATCTTTACCCTTATGCCCATGGTTACCGCCTACCCTGTCCCAAGCCTGCGCTTCGTTTTCAGTAGTGAGTACGCCAAAAACAACAGGTAAATTATAATCCAGCATGACGCGCTGACATCCCTGGCTTGCCTGATCACAGACATAATCATAATGGGTAGTGTCGCCACGAATTACTGCGCCCAAAGCAATGATGCATTGCACCTGATTCTTTTTGGCCAGCATTTGCGCTGCAAAAGGAATTTCAACAGCACCGGGAACCTCTACCAGCGTAATCTCACTGGGTTTAAACCCATGCTCAGCCAGCCGTTGCAAAGCCCCTTCTTTCAACGCGTTGGTAATCGGTTCATTAAAGGAACTCACAACCAAAGCTATGGGAAATGTGTGCTTAAACTCACTCAAATTGGCTTTAATTTCTTTCATATCCATCCTAATCAATAGCTAATAAATGCCCTAGTTTATGTTTTTTAGTGACCAGATAGCTGCGATTTTCATCGGTCGCTTTAATCTCCAGAGGTACACGCTCCGCTGTAATGCCATAACGTTGCAGGGCGGCAATTTTTAAAGGATTATTGGTGAGCATTCTTATGGAATTAATACCCAGATAATTCAATATTTGATAAGCAACAGCGTAATCCCTGTCATCCGCAGGCAAGCCTAACTTTAAATTGGCTTCAACAGTATCCAGCCCCTGCTCTTGTAATGAGTACGCTTTTAATTTATTAGCCAGACCAATGCCTCGCCCTTCCTGACGCAAATAAATCAATGCCCCCCCTTCAGCGGCAATCATGGCAAGGGATAAATCCAGCTGTTTGCCACAATCGCACTTGCAGGACCCAAACACGTCACCAGTGATGCATTCAGAATGGACACGTACTAAAGGAACCCGGTTGCCATACAATGGCGGCTTGACCAAAACAAAATGCTCTGCGTTATCCAGCGCGTTTTCAAATACAGTCATGCTGAACACACCGTGTTGTTCCAGAGGAATACGTGTAGTGGCCGCGGCATTGACCAAGGTTTCATGACGGATACGATACTCGATCAAATCCTTAATAGTAACCATGGGTATTTTATGCTTTTCTGAAAACAGCGCCAATTCATCACGGCGACTCATGGTACCGTCTTCATTAATAATTTCACAAATGACAGCAGCCGGTCGTAAACCTGCCATCCGAACCAGATCAACACTGCCTTCTGTTTGTCCGGCTCGCTCCAGAACCCCTTTTTTCTTTGCTCGTAAGGGGAAGACATGTCCTGGAGATATGATATGTTCAGGCCTGGCCTCAGCATCTATAGCGACCTTGATTGTATGGGAACGATCACTGGCTGATATTCCCGTTGAAACACCTTCAGCAGCCTCTATAGACACAGTAAAAGCAGTGCCATAAGGTGATCTGTTATTTTGTGCCATCATAGGTAATTGCAGTGCGTCAATTAATTCTTCTGCCATTGGCAAACAAATCAGGCCGCAGCCAAAACGGGACATGAAATTAATGGCCTCAGGTGTTGCATGCTCCGCTGCCATCACCAGATCACCTTCATTTTCCCTATCCTCATCATCCATCAGGATAATCATTTTACCGGCTTTAAGTGTTTCTATGGCCTGTTCTATAGTGATTAATGAATGTTTCATGGCTCTACCTCATAGTTCAATTTCCCGGAAATTTGAAGCTGATGAGCGACAATACGGGTAAGATAATCAAATTCTATATTTACATTTTGTCCTGCCCTCAATACCCCTAATGTTGTATGCATCAGAGTATGAGGGACCAGCATCAGTTTAATGGATTGACTGGTTACAGCATTAATAGTCAAACTGACACCTTCTACAGTAATACTTCCTTTTGGAATCAGATACAGCAAGGCTTGGGGCGAATATCCGGTCAGTTCCATTTCAATGTATTCATTTATGGGCGTAATGGACTGGATCTGAAACTGAGTATCCACATGTCCGCTCACATAATGACCGCCAAAACGGGTGGAGGCAAACATGGCGCGTTCCATATTCACTTCAGTTCCAGCAAGCAAATGACCCAGTGTTGTTAATTTCAAAGTCTCAGGCGATACATCAAAGTGCAGGTTTCCTGAATCAGAAGGCAATAAAGTAAGGCAGACACCATTAACGGCTATGCTTTCCCCTGTCTGCAGGTTTTCAAAGGGCGATGAAATAACAAGACGATTTGCACCATCTTGTTCCAGGTTCGCCAGCACTTCGCCTTTTTTTTCTATTAATCCGGTAAACATTAATCCTCCAGCCAATCAAGGCATAGTATCATATTGTCATCCATTGGGTGCCAGGAAACCTTATGTTTGCGAGCAAATAATCCTTTTTCCTGATAAGCGCAAAGCCCTTCAGGCCCTAAACTTTCGGGCACTAAATACAACCAGGTTCTATGCACCAGTCCTTGCTGATGCAGTGCACTGAATAAAGCACCCCCGGCCTCTACCCAGACATCATGGTAACCTGCGGCTCCCAAATGACTGATAATTGCATTTAAATCCAGCATTCCATCCAGAGTCGGAACCGGATGGAAGCTGCTGTTTGGATAAGGATTTGCTGAGGATTGTCCGCCATAATAAACATAGCAATGACTTGCCGTTGAAAAAATCTGCGCCTCTTTATTTAAATTCAAATGGGTATCAATAATCGCTACCGGCTTCGCCTGCGTCTTGCCATGCAAACGCACATTCATTTTTGGATCATCACGCGCGATAGTCTTTGCCGTTGTCACAATGACATCGCTTTCCGCACGCATTTTATGGGTAAAATCAGCGCAGAGGCTATTAGACAATATCAGGCGTTCGCCTTGTGGCATGCCAATTTTGCCATCAAGAGTCTGCGCCATTTTCACTGTTACTCTTGGTCTTCGGGTTAGAGTCCAATAAGCGTAGCTTTGATAAAAGGCGTCAATTGCCGCCAAGGGTAAATGGGTTACCTTGATGCCATGCTCACTCAGGAGTGCAGTCGAATTATTTTGTGCTACGATAGGGTTGGGATCTAAAAAGGCAAAGATAACTTCTTCGATTCCATGATTGACGAGTGCATCAACGCATGGTGGAGTTTTACCCCAATGATTACAGGGTTCAAGAGTGATATATACACTTACCCCTGGTGTTTTGGGGGTAATTTGTGCTAACAATAGTTGTTCTGCATGCAAAGTTCCTGCGCCTCTATGCCAGGCTTGTGCTATGATAGTGCCATTTTGCACAGCGACAGCGCCAACACTGGGATTAGGCGCGCATAGCCCCCGGCCGAGTTTGGCTTGTTCGAGTGCTGCAAGCAGAAACTGTTCGTGCATTGATTAACCATTTTTTAAAAGTGGATGAATGATAACAAATTATTCAATTTTTGAGTAGCCTAATGATTCAATTGAACTTAAAATATAAATTGAGCCTTATTCGTTCCAGATTGAAAAGCTGGAGCACGTTCATTCTCTTTGCTTTTTTGAGCCAAACGGTTTTGGCCCAAGGGCTCTCCCCTTATTCTACCAGCGAGCTGGAAGAGCTGGAAAAGGAATTTATTCAGCTTATCAATCAATCGGACAGTATAGAGCGTAATCCTTTAGCAAGTCAGTATATTAATTACGTAGGCAGCAAACTGGCGCATTTCGGCCGCATCAAATCACCCTATTTCTTTATTGTAAAATCCAGGGAAATTAATGCCTTTGCAGGACCTGGTGGTTATATAGGGATTAACACCCAGCTTATTTTAACGACTGCCAATGAAAGTGAACTTGCTGCCGTAATGGCGCATGAGATCGCTCACGTACGTCTGCATCATTTATACAGCTTGCTGGAACATCAAAAGCAAATGCGTGTTCCTATGCTGGCTTCATTGTTGGCATCAGCGGCTCTGGGAGCATTAAATCCTACCGTTGGGATGGGCGCTATGATGGCCTCGCTCTCAGGCTTTTCGCAGGATAATATTAATTTTACTCGCGCCAAGGAAAAAGAAGCGGACAGAATCGGTATTGATATGCTGATTAAAGCAGGGTTTAATCCTCGTGGTATGGCTGCATTTTTCCGGAAAATGCAAGAGAATTCCCGTTATTATTACACTGCTAATATTCCAGCCATTCTCCGTACTCACCCCATGGATGATGACCGTATTGCAGAAGCGGAGAACAGAACCCAGCGATTATCCTCCAAGGGTTATACGGACTCCCTTGATTATGCCCTGTTCAAAGAAATAATTCGTGTTGCAGTCACACCACAAAACAAACAAGTCATTGATTATTATGAAACCCAATGCCACAAAAGAAACAGTTCTATAGCCTGTCAGTACGGTTATGTTCTTGCCTTGTTAAACAGCAATAATTTCCACAAAGCAGCCAACCGCCTGGAACCCATTCTTAATCAACATCCGGATAACCTTTATTTTCAAATTGCAATGGCTCAGGCCGAAATTGGCCTCGCTAAAACGCAAAAGGGAATTAGTCGTTTAGCTGATGCACAGAAGAATTATCCTGATAATTATGCAGCGCTCATGGCTTATGCCCAGGGGCTATTGGCAGCAAACCAGGCAGAAAAGGCTACCAGTGTTTTGCTCAAAGGAAGCAGGCAGTATAAAAACGATTTACCCCTATGCCGAGAACTGGCACGCGCTCAGGCAGAATCGCATCAGAAAAGTTATGCTTATTTTACCCAGGCTCAATGCTTATTGCTTGAAGGGCAAAAAAGAGGAGCTATCGCTCAATTGAAAGTAGCACGCAGCCTGGCAAAACGCGATCCTTATTTGACGGCGAGAATTTCAGCTAAAATTGATGAAATAAAGTTTATGACGGAGAATTAGGGGACTGTTCATGCCAAGGCACGAGATTAAAACGTGGCGCGGGCGATGGCTGATTAACACTCTGAACTACGCAGAATCGCCTTCCCTCTCCGGGGGAAGGTGCCCGACAGGGCGGATGGGGGATCAAAAGGAGTCTTTTATCAATACATATTGTTTTGAGCTTTTGTATTTCATGAGTGGTTTTTGATCCCCCCACCCGCCCTGTCGGGCACCCTCCCCCGGTGGTGGAGGGGCTACTTGCCAGGATCTTCATGTTTATTTACATCCAATCAAAGTCCACATATAGACTTTTTAAAAAACAAAGTCTACAATAAAACTAATGATAATCTCTTGGAGATATCCATGATTCCACTGCAATCTTCTGCAAAAATCAAAGAAGAACACGTACAAACTGCGTTTAAAGTAGTTCTTAATATTTTTGATAAATGGCAATGTACTACTGAAGAAGCGCTTACTTTACTCGGCTTGAAGCGATCTACCTGGTTTAAATATAAAAGTGCTCCTGAGAAAGCATCCTTTAGCCATGATATTGCGGAGCGCATCTCTTATATTTTAAATATCCATGCAGCATTAAGAATTTTATTTTCCAACCCGGAATCGGTATACCAATGGGTAAGAAAACCGAACAAAGCCCCCTTTTTCAATGGTCGTTCTGCTATGGATATCATGCTGCAAGGTCGGGTTGTTGACCTGTGGGCGGTTGCGAGCAGACTTAATGCTGAGCGCGGTGGTAAAGCCTGATGCGCCTCCTGGATTCGCTTCATAAAAAATCGTTTACGATGCAGCGTTGCTATCGTTTAATTCCTTCCCAGTTTCCTCCCATCCATTTATTTGAAGACGTGGCCAACCATGAAGAGTTTGAAGCACTCTTTGCCATACAGATGCTTACGAATCCAAGGATTCAGGAAGAAATTGGCGTTTTGGATCGGGTTCCCAAAGACCAGCGTATCTATGATGTGCCAGGTTGCGGCTACGTTATGGCAGCTTTTACTCATGTTAACCCTGACGGCAGTCGATTCTCCAATGGTGATTATGGGGTTTATTACGCAGCGGACAGTCTTTCTACGGCTATTGCGGAAACGGTTTATCATAAAGAACTGTTTATGTCCTACACCAATGAACCTGCTCAGGAACTGGATATGCGCAGTTTAATAGCCGATTTTAGTGCTGAACTGTTTGACTTGACCGAATTGGACAAGCTGTTTGATCCTGTTTATTCATCCCTTGATTATAAAGCGGGACAAAACCTTGGGGCAGAGATTAAAGAACAACAGGATGATGGTCTGGTGTATCATTCAGTAAGAGCAGAAGGTACTAATTATGCCTTGTTTAAGCCGAATAAGGTCCATAAATGTCAGCAAGGAACGCATTTTAGTTATGTATGGGATGGAGAGAAAATAGCTACGGTATATCAGAAAGTAATCAGGAAGGAACAAATACACGGGTAATTCAGGCAGTGAGCAGCTTCCAGATTCAGACTGAAAAGCTGCTCACTAAAGCATTAGCTTCTTACTTCAACTTCTTTCCACCAGCTTGTTTTAGTCTCAGCAACCCAGTCAGCATTTCTTAAATTTTTAACAAATACTGCAGTTTCTTCTGGAGTAGAATGTTTTGGATCCAGTTTAATGCACCAGTCCCAGTCACCAGAAGTAGACCACAGGCTTTGAACTCCGCTCATTTTTGCAATTGAAGAAGAGTCAGACCAAGCATTTTTTGTTTTTAAGAACACAACACTATTCCATGAGTTCATTATAACTTTCCTTAGTAATTATTTAATTAAATGGCGCATCGAATAAAATATTCTCTGCGTCATATTACATTAGACCACACTATGATGAAGATCAAATTTTTAGTTGGGATTTAAACGTGTTGAATGTGAGAGGCTCCACGTCGTCCTGAGCACGTCTTTTTGCACGAAGGATCTCCCGAAAGCAATATGGTGCCACTGCGATCCCGGCTGCAAGCAGACCGGGCTACACTCCCTGCCAGGATTCAGTGGGATTCCGTTTGTGTCTAATCCGATCTACGTCGTCCTGAGCGCGTCTTTTTGCGCGAAGGATCTCCAAATACTGGCACCATGCCGCTTTCAGGAGGTCCTTCGCGCAAAAAGACGCGCTCAGGACGACGTGGCTTGGAGCCTAGTCGAGGCCCAGCTTTTTCAAGCGATATCTTAATGTTCTGAAACTAACCCCCAACAATTTCGCGGCAGCGGTTCGGTTCCATTTGGTTTTCTCCAGAGCCTCAAGAATAATCTCCTTTTCCTGATCAAGCAGATAACCATTCAAATTCGCAGAAACAGGTGCAGGAACAACAGGATTGGCCGCAACGATCTGAGGGATATGTAAATCGGAGAGTTCTATAGTATCCCCTTCACACATGGCCATGGCACGTTCCAAAATGTTTTCCAGTTCCCTGACATTTCCAGGGAAGTGATAATTTTGCAAGGCTTGTATGCACTCTGTATTGAGGGAAACAACGGATCTGTTTTGATTTTTCGCCAGTTTTCTTAAAATAGCAGAGGAGAGCGAGGGGATGTCAGAGAGTCGTTGTGATAAAGTGGGCACGCGGAGCTCAATCACGTTCACTCTGTAATATAAATCCTGCCTGAAACGTTCGGCATTGATTTCTTCCAAAAGGTTTTTATGGCTGGCACTTAAAATTCGCACATCGACAGGAATTTCATAAAGCTCGCCTATGGGTTTAATCGCCTTTTCCTGGATTGCACGCAGCAATTTTACTTGCATGGCTAATGGCAGCTCCGCTATTTCGTCGAGAAATAAAGTACCTCCATGTGCCGCGACAAACAAACCGGTTTTATCGGTAATTGCACCGGTGAAACTCCCCTTTTTATGGCCAAAAAATTCTGACTCCATCAGTTCACTGGGAATAGCGCCACAGTTTACAGGAATAAAGGGTTTGTCTTTTCTGGGACCATTAGCATGAATTAACTGCGCAACCAGCTCCTTACCTACTCCTGACTCACCTTGAATAAATACCGGAGCCTGGCTGCGGGCGAGTTTATAAATGTCTTCTCTTAACTGCTTCATCACCAGACTGTCACCCACCAAAACCTCTTCCCGTTCCTCAACCAAAGGGTTTTGCATTGCCAATGCGGTTTTTACCAATTGCTTTAACATCGTGAGATCAACAGGCTTTGAAACGTAGTCAAAGGCCCCTGCTTTTAGTGTATTGACCGCGCCTTCAACATTTCCATAAGCTGTAATGACGGCTACTGGCATTTGTGGTTTATTTTTTTGAATGAATTTGACGATTTCTATCCCATCACCATCAGGAAGCCGCATATCGGTAAGAACCAAGGCATAATTATTTTGTTTGATGCTCTCTATTCCTTCTTTAAAATCAGAAGCGGTATCACAGGACAATCCCATGCGTGACAGGGTAAGCATTAACAGTTCTCTGATGTCAGGTTCGTCATCTATAACCAGTATGTTGCTTTTCATCATATTAATAATTCATCCGATGGATTTAAAGTAATGGCAAAACAACTTCCCTTTCGTGATTTGACAAGATTTAATCTCGCCTGATTAATTTCACACAAATCCCGGGCAAGAAATAATCCCATACCAGTGCCAGTCCTGAGTGTTGTAAAAAAGGGTTCAAAAATATCCTCCCTGTTTTCAAATGGAATTCCTGGCCCCGTATCACTGACGGTAATGATCATTTTATAAGATAATGATTTTACTGTTATTACTATATTAGCACTTCCATCTGCATCACGACCATGCAAGATGGCATTATCACACAAAATAACCAGGATCTGTTCCAGTTGGCTTTTATCAAAAACAATGGAAAGATGTTTTTGTTTGGGTAGTTTTATCGTCAGGTTACAGGGATTATTATGACAAAAATCCTGTTTAAATTGTTCGAGAAAGCTCGATATGTCATTGACTTGCGGTTGCGATTGCTGGCGTCTTGACAGTTGCAATACGTTTTTAATCACCCCGTTCATGCGGTCACAATTGTTCATGATCAATTGTTTCAAGCGCGCGTCTTCCTTATTCAATGGCCCCTCGTCCCCAAATAACTGTGCTGCATAAGCAATTGCTCCCAGGGGATTGCGTAACTCATGCGCTATACTGGCGGAAAATCGACCAAGGGCTGCCAATTTTAACTGCTGAGCCTGTTGCGCGATATAAGTCATGTCTTCCAGAATAATTAATACTTCTGGCTTATTCACGACCGCAGTTGAAAAAAAATGTACTCTGAGATAAGGCTCCTCAATGGTGGTTTGGGCAATACGCTCGTCATTTTTAAATTTCACCATGAAGTTATCAAATTTTTCTGCAAGACGATGAGATAATTGCTGCAAGGTAACTACGGTACTGTTTTTACCAATATTAAAAAACTGGCGTGCCGCAGAATTAATTAATTTAATTGTTTTTTCTTCATCAACGTAAATAACCCCTGAATGCAGACGTTCAACGATGTATTCGTTTATACGTTGCATTCCCGCTAATTCATAACTGCGGTGCCGCGCCAGATTTTCAGACTGGCGTACCCAGTTGGAGAGGTACCAGGCGGTGAGTGCTGTGGCGAAAAATCCTGCGCCGTAAATGCCGCTATAGAAGAAAGTGCCTAAATCCTTTTGATTGTTTAAAATAAATTGCAGAACGTTTCCGCACAACAACAGGCAACTGGCTAGCGCTGCAAAAAAGATGGCCAGACGTCCGGGCACCAGAATGCTAAGGGCTGCGATGGTCACGTTGAGCAGAATCCCATATCCCGATTGCATATTCCCTATAATGTTTAACATGCTGGAAATGGCAATGACGTCTATAGTTCCAGAGATGAGAACCTGTTTATCGAAACTTAAGAAACCCACTCGCCACAGATAGAGGAATCCGATGGCAAAGAGCAGGTAAACACCCAGGATACTGTAAAACAAAGTAGTGTCAGTTTTGGAAATAAAACTGAATTTGTACAAGCCCAGAAACAACCCCACGCTAAGCAGCCTGTATATGTCATACACCAGTAAAAGTCGTGATTGTCTGTTTTCCGGTTCATGTACTTGGTGAGCAGGCATAGAACGAATCCATGTTAGTATTGATACAGTTTATAACTCTTCCATAATTTTAGTGCTTCTTTTGAGCCACTGTCCTTAGCTTTACCAATCCAATATTTTGCTTTGGATAAATTCTTTTTAATACCTGTACCATTTGCATAGATCATGCCAAGATTTATTTGCGCCAGTTCGAAATTTTGTTCCGCCGCTTTACTGTACCAAAAAATAGCTTTATTGATATTGCGAGGCACTCCTTCCCCATTCATATACATCACTGCCAGATTATTCTGTGCCAGAGGCTGACCTTGTTCGGCTGCTTTTTGATACCAATACAGCGCTTGTTTACTGTCTTTCTTTGTGCCAAGGCCGCTCATGTACATGACAGCCAAATTAAACTCGCCCAGGGGCAAGCCTTGCTCCGCAGACTTTTTATACCAGGAAAATGCTGTCTGATAGTCCTGAGGCACCCCGTCACCATTCATGAACATCAAACCCAGATTATTTTGAGCCTTCATGCTGCCTTGTTCCGCTGCCTTTTCAAACCAATATTTGGCTTTGGCAGTGTCTTTTACAGAAGCATCACCATTCATATAGAGAACACCAAGATTGGTTTGTGCTAATGGAGAACCCGCATTGGCAGCTTTGCTGTACCAATTAATTGCGCTTTGCAGATCTTGCGGAATGCTATCACCCCGCTCATAAAGTACTGCCAGGTTGTTCTGCGCATCCAAATCTCCTTGCAATGCCGCTTTTTCATACCAGAAAATTGCCTGGTTAGTATCCTTTTCAGTGCCTGTGCCATTCATGTATAAAACGGCCAGATTATACTGACCGTCTGAATCACCTTGTTCTGCAGCCTTCTTGTACCATAAAAAGGCTTCTTCCGGATTTTTGGCAACACCATTGCCATTTTCGTACATGACCCCCACATTATTTTGACTCATGGCTAAACCCTGATCAGCAGCCTTGCGAAACCAGAACAGTGCTTTTTGGCTGTCTTGGGAGACTCCCTGACCTTTCAGATAAAGTATAGCCAGATTATTTTGAGCATCCGGATGGCCTTTACTCGCAGCCTTTTCGTACCAATAAGCGGCCTTGGTCAAGTCTTTAAGAACGCCCATCCCTTTTTCATAATTGACACCTAATTCAAATTGGGATTGTACATCACCCTGCTCGGCTTTATCCTGAGTGTTTAACTCCTGGGGACGCCTGCTGTTATCGGAATCAAAGCTCATGGCAGGATTTGATAGAGTAAATAACATCAGACTTTGAAAAATAAATTTTTTCATAGTAACTCCCTGCCACAATTGTTCAATTATAGCACAGAAAGGGATTCTATATGCTTTGTAGCCCGGTCTGCTTGCAGCTGTCTCAATGCTAAATCATGCTCTGTGCCGCAACAAAAATTCCGCTTCCTGACGGTCGCGGCTCGGTTTCCGGTGCACGATGAAGTAGATACGAACACACGAAAACCGAGCCGCGACCGTCAGGAAGCGGAACAGTTATACTGGCAGCTTTGTAGCCCGTATTAGGCCTTGGCCGTAATACGGGAATAAGCTCATTGCCACTTCGAACCCGTATTACGGCTGGCGCCTAATACGGGCTACAACCCACCGCAGGTTCATGTTCCTAGTCTAACCGCTACTCTTTTTCGTCCCCAGCTTCCTGCTTTGCCGTGGAATACTCCGGCAATTTGATAATGGCAATTTAAACAATGGCCGGACTCATCGAGGTTATAGCTTAAAATCTGATACCAATCCCGCAGAATCACTGGCACATGGCATGAAGGACAATAGGTGGAACTTCCCGCTGTATCATGTACATTTCCGGTATATACATAATGTAATCCGGCTTTAAGGGCTATTTCTCTTGCGCGTTGCAGGGTTGTAATGGGTGTTGACGATTTATCCATCATCTTCCAGTCAGGATGAAACGCGGTGAAATGCAGAGGGACTTCTGCGCCCAGGTGCTCCATAATCCATTCTGACATGTGTTCCAGCTCATTATTCGAATCATTTTCATCAGGAATAAGCAAAGTAGTTATTTCAAACCAAACTTTTGTTTCCTTTTTTAAATAAACCAGAGTATCTAAAACAGGCTGTAAATGTGAACCGGTAATTTTATAATAAAAGTCTTCACTAAAGGCCTTCAAATCAATATTGGCCGCATCCATATAAGCATAAAACTCTTCACGAGGCTCCTTGTTCATATAACCTGCGGAAACTGCAACCGAATAAATTTCGGACTTGTGACACGCTTTGGCAACATCTATGGCATATTCCATAAAAACAACCGGATCGTTATAAGTAAAAGCCACACTCTTGCAGCCAAGATTTTTAGCAGCCAGAGCAATATCCGAAGGCATCGCATTATCGGCCAAAGTATCCATATCACGTGATTTGCTTATGTCCCAATTTTGGCAAAACTTACAGGCAAGATTACATCCAGCCGTCCCAAAGGATAAAACCGGTGTACCTGGCATGAAGTGATTGAGTGGCTTTTTTTCTATGGGATCAATGCAATAACCGCTTGATCGTCCATAAGTGGTCAGCTTGATTTGATTATCAATATTCGCACGCACAAAACACAGGCCTCTCTGCCCCTCACGCAATTTACAATTTCGGGGACACACATCGCATTGGATGCGATCATCTGGCAGTTTATGCCAATAATGAGTAGGAAAGGTGTTCATAAAATGACCTTAATAAAAAAGCTGGTCTATACTTAATAATTATAGTATCTGCTGTACTTATTGGAGGGACAGAATGAGTGTGAGGCACCCCGCAGTTGCAGGAGTTTTTTATCCCGCAGATCCTGAAGTTCTTCGTAAAACCGTACAAAACCTGCTTGATCATGCAGAACAACACCATATCCCACCCAAGGCTCTTGTCGTACCACATGCCGGTTTGATCTATTCAGGAGCCATAGCAGCTTCGGCTTATGCTTCACTAATAAACCATCATCATAAAGTAACTAAAATCGTTCTTTTGGGCCCCGCCCATACTTTATATTTTAAAGGCATTGCCTATGATCCGGTTGATTATTTCACAACTCCTCTGGGTGAAATCGCACAGGATCAGAATTTGCTGAAAAAAATCAAAGAATTTTCTTACGTTCATGCCCTACCGCAGGCTCATACGAAAGAACACTGTCTGGAAGTGCAATTACCCTTCTGCCAGATGATCTTTCCTCAATTTACGATACTTCCGTTAGTGGTTGGAGAAACAAGTGAAGAGGAGGTGGCTCAGTTATTGAACAAAGTATGGGGCGAGGATGAAACCCTGATTATTATAAGCAGCGACCTCAGCCATTACCTTCCTTATGACCAGGCACAGACAACGGACAATAAAACCTGTATTGCCATAGATACTCTCAATGCAGAATCTATTCCCCATAAAGCGGCTTGCGGTTATTATCCTTTACGTGGCTTTTTACACTATGCCCGAAAAAGTCACCTGTACGGCCACTTGCTGGATTTACGTAATTCAGGTGATACGGCTGGAAACAAAAACAAAGTGGTTGGCTATGCCGCTTATTATTTTTATCAGAATCTTCATTTTGCCGATCATTGCGCCGATGAATTAAAGTATCTTGCCAAACAAGCCTTGCGCCTTAGGGCGGAGGACAATGTTAATCTTAGAATTGACTATGAGGATTTCAATGAATTATTACAAATACGCCTCCCTACTTTTGTGACTTTGAAGAAAAAGGGGATGCTCAGAGGTTGTATGGGAACACTGACATCACAAGAGCACCTGGCCGATAATGTCATTCATAACTCAATTAAAGCAGGATTTGCAGATCCCAGATTTCCGCATTTAACCAGTGCCGAACTGGAGGACATCTCTTTATCCATTTCCATTCTCAGCCCCTTGGAACCTTTGCATTTCAGCGATGAGGATGATTTGAAAGCGCAATTACGCCCGGGAACTGACGGACTTGTACTGATAAGCGATGGTCATCAGGCCACCTTTTTACCCAGCGTATGGGATCAGTTACATACTAAGGAAGAGTTTTTAGCTCATTTAAAATTAAAAATGGGTGTTACCACCAATTATTGGTCTACAGACATGCAAGCTTTAAGGTATACTACAGAAATTATTGAATAGGGTTAGTAGTAATTTCACCGCCATAAGGGTAAAGAAATTCCGCCGTCCCGCGGTTTGTCCGCGGGATCCAGGGTCTGTAGCCTGTATTAGCGAAGCGTAATACAGGATCGACGTGGCAATTTCCCGTATTACGCTTCGCTAATACGGGCTACGAAATCGAGCAACTAGCAAACATCAGGCCTTATTATGACAAAACTCAAAGGTATTCTTAATGTTTTTATTTTATTGTGTACCTGCCTTCCCGTTAAAGCAGCCAATCCAAACATGAAATTACCTGCAGAAGCCTTTTGGATAAAAAATCATTGGAAATCGGCCAATGGCCTGATATTGGCTGAACCGGTAAACTGGAGAAAAGTATCGGGTTATGAGGTAGTTATAAAAGGAACAGATCAGCACATCAATACCAAAGGTCTGGACAAGCTGTTTATGTCAGGCAGCGCCAGTCCAACCCTGGGAGCGCTGCGTTGGTTACAGGAAACTTATGGCCTGAAACACCCTGTTTATATTATCGATCTGCGTCAGGAAACGCATCTGTTGCTCAATGAATTACCCATCAGTATATTTTATAAAAAGGATCAAATTAACTGGGGAAAATCCTCTGCAGAAATTAGTGAATCCGAGCAAAACTGGGTGAAACAGATATTGGCTGAAAAAACTGTTCGGATTAATACTCTAGGTCGCCCTAAAGATGGATTTAAAGTTCCCATAGATCCGGTGACGATATCGGTTAAGACAGTCTCCACCGAAGCTCAGGCAGTGGAAAAAGCGGGGATGAATTATTTCAGAATTCCTGTGCCAGATTATCATCCACCCTCACCCCAACAAGTCGACCAGTTTTTGACACTAATAAAAAAAATACCATCAGACTCATGGCTTCATTTTCATTGTGCTGCAGGAAAAGGCAGAACGACTTTGTTTATGGTGATGCGCGATATTATTGCTAATGGAAAAGAACTATCACTGGAAGACATAGTTAACAGGCAAAACGCTCTCGGTGGAATTAATTTACTCGGACAATCAAAGTCACTGGCAGTACAACCCTGGAAAAGGCAGTATCATCAAGCCCGCGTTGAGTTTCTCAAACTATTCTATACTTATATTCATACAGACGCTTATTTGAATCAGAAATTTGGTACCTGGATAGTGAAACAGCCCAACAGTGCTTATAAATCATTTATAGGAACTGAGGCTTATCAGCGATAAGTTTATCTGACTACTACTGTTTGATATACAGGTCTCGAACAGGCATAAGATATGCATTATAGTAGTCAAGAACTGATTGAAATTGCTTAATGGACTACAAGGTATAATAAAATGGACAATTCATTCGCTTTTAATGAAACCACTTTGAAGCGTATACCCCACTTTTTAGTACTCATTATTATTTTACTCCTGGGCCTTCCTTACATAGCCCTTAATCTAGGACTGGATTTCAGCACTATTACCAATAAATTAAATGCAATCAATGAATACCAGACTCATTTAATTGAATCGCAGGTACGAGGTTATTTCCGGCAAACCCTTTTGCAATGGTCAGGTTTTTCGCTTGCAGCTGTGACCGTGCTGCTCTCATTTACCCAATACAGGCTAAGCAATGACAGGCTAGCCCTGATTATTGGTTTATCCGTTTTGTTTTCGGGCTCTATAGAGGCACTGCACACGCTGGTTATTGATGGAATATCCATCAAATATAATGAAAAAACCAATCTGGATGCGCTGATATGGATTTTTTCAAACAGCATCAGTGGCCTTATTTTACTTATAGGTTTGACTCTTCTTTTAATCAATAAGGATGAGCAATCGGTCAGGTTCAGCACGTTTGTATTGCTTACTGCCTTTCTGGTGCTTTCTGCCATCATCATACTTTATTACTCAGCAGGTGTCGTCAAACTTCCCGATATGTGGTTTAAGGATTCTTATCTGTCCAGGCCTTATGAATTAATATCGGTTGGCATTTATTTACTCCTGATACTCGTTGTTTATCCCCGGATTTATAAAGCCCAACCTAATATTTTATCCGATTGTATTTTTTACATGTCAGTCACACAAATTGTGATTTCATTTTATTTAATGCTCTTGTCCAACCAACCTTATGACAGTGCCTATAACATTGCCTATTTTCTCAAGGTAGTTGCCTATTTTATCCCCTGTACTTGCCTGGTGATAAACTATGTTTTTTCTTATTCAGCGGTGCTGAATGCCCAAAAACGATTGAAGATAAAACAGGAAGAGCTGGCCTATATGGCCTCTCATGATCCATTAACTAACCTCTTTAACCGCCGTGAATTCGAAGATCTGCTGGACAAATCCATAGCGAATGCGCAAAGAACCAAGACGTCATTAGCCTTGTTGCTGATTGATTTGGATAACTTCAAAACAACGAATGATACCTTTGGCCATTTTCATGGTGATGAGTTACTTAAACAATTTTCCAGCCGGCTGACATTATTAATAAGAAAAGGCGATTTACTTTCAAGAGTGGGCGGTGATGAATTTACGCTAATATCAACCCATTTGAAATCACCTTCTGCCGCACGCCAACTTGCAGAACGGATTTTAAATGAACTGAACAGTCCCTACCCTATTTGCGGTAAATTGATTACGGTCACGGTAAGTATTGGTATATCCATCTTCCCTGATGATGGAATTTCAACAGAAGATTTGCTCAGAAAAGCCGATCTTGCCATGTATAAATCCAAAAGTTCGGGTAAAAATACCTATCAATTTTATGTGGATCAGCTCAGTCACAGACAGCACAGGGAATCCGAAGTGGAAACCCATCTGCGTCAGGGCATTCAGAATGAAGAGTTCGAACTTTATTATCAACCGCAATATAACCTTCTCACCAAAAAGATAGTGGGTGCAGAAATTTTATTACGCTGGAATAATAAAACCTTAGGCAACGTATCACCAGATGAATTTATTCCCGTTGCCGAGAGCACAGGATTAATTGTAGAGCTGGGGAACTGGATTCTGAATAAAGCCTTTGCACAAGTGATGGTTTGGTTCAGAGAATATGACAGCATGCTTTCTTTTTCAATTAACATCTCTCCGATACAATTGGCTAATCACCAGTTTCTTAACAATCTGGAGACTGCTTTAAAAAATCATAACTATCCTGCTGAACATCTTGAATTGGAAATCACAGAAAACCTGTTGATGGGTAACAGTGATGATATTAATCAGGTACTGAACAGTATTTCGGCTTTGGGAGTGCGCCTCTCTCTTGATGATTTTGGTAAGGGATATTCATCATTGAACCGTTTAAGAACCTTGCCTCTGGACACGTTGAAAATTGATAAGGACTTTGTCTCTGACATCGAAGATGAACGGGATAAAGTGGTTATTGTTGATATCATTATCAAACTGGCTAATGAACTGGGAATGAATATTATCGCGGAAGGAATAGAAACCGAACAGCAATTGGCCTATCTTGTGTCAAGGAAATGTCACCAGGGCCAGGGGTTTCTTTTAAGCAACCCTTTGACCGCAGAAGAATTTGCCCTGTTGGCTTATAACAATGCTACGGAACAAGAAACCAGCTTGAAAGAAGTGTAATCAGATTAAGGCTCTATGTTTAAGCACTGTTTTACCCATCGTCTGCGATAAGAACTCAACATTTTTTGCATTAGAACAATCCGTTCGTGCTGAGGAGGCGCGGCTTTTTGCGCCGTCTCGAAGCATTGGCACAAAACCTTTGCCCTGGTGCCTGCTTCGAGACGGGGTTACCACCCCTCCTCAGCACGAACGGGCCGGTGCGTGGGATGGGATGATAAAACCTTATTTCGAGTTTCACATCAGTTCTCAATAAAACCGTAACCTTTTTTGGCGCTCGCACAATCCGTTCGTGCTGAGGAGGCGCGTCTTTTTGCGCCGTCTCGAAGCACTGGCACAGATTTTTTGCCCTGGTGCCTGCTTCGAGACGGGGTTCCCACCCCTCCTCAGCACGAACGGGCCGGTGAGTGGGATGGGAGAATAAAAACCTTATTTCGGGTTCACATGAGTTTTGAATAAAACAGTAGTTTATTGCCACTTCGATCCCGTATTACGGCTGGCGCCTAATACGGGCTACAAATACCGGTACTAATCGCGGAAATTCTCGAACTGTAATGGCAATTCAATGTCCGATTTCTTCAATAACGCAATGGTATCCTGCAAATCATCGCGCTTTTTCCCGGTAACACGAATTTTTTCACCCTGAATTGAGGTTTGTACCTTAACTTTGCTGTCTTTAATGTATTTAATGATTTCTTTGGCCGCAGGCTGATCAATCCCTTGCTTAAAGGTCATGTTCAGTGAAAAAAACTTGCCGCTGTGGATGGGCTTGTCTTCTATATCAACCCCGGATGTGTCCAAATTGCGTTTCGAGCAATGAGTACGGAATAAATCTTCCAATTGCCTTACCTGAAAGTCCGATTCAGAACGCAGGGTCACGGTGAGTTCTTTCAGCTCTATAGTCGCCTCGACACCACGAAAATCAAAGCGAGTGCCTACCTCTCTGACCGCATTATCTACTGCGTTGCGTAATTCTACTTCATTCGTTTCAGAAACAATATCAAAAGATGGCATAGCAAACCCGTTCAAGTCAAAAATCTAAATTTAGCAAAAAAAGGAGCCTGGTGGAAGGCTAAGTTGCTGGTCAATTAATTAGCTGTTGCATAATCAGAAAAAGAGTGTTATCAAATAAATTGCTTTAAAAGTAATCCAGTCGTCTATGGAATAATAAATCCAGCAATACCGTAAGGCCGCGGACATTGCCATTACGTGAACGTCGCGGACCCCACTGCGTTATTTGCTTTCTCAAGGAGTGAGAAGTATGGGAAAGGAAAAAAGGGATCATTTGGCATTATATAAACCATTACCTTATAAAGCCCGCTTTTGGCTTTATTCAGAAAATTGCTATACAGAAGAGGAGCTCAATTTAAGGGAATGGCTTCTGAAAACCCGAGCCCAATCCGGCATCCATCAGGATTATCTGAAAAACGCCAGCCCTTGGTTTGCAGATAACGACCAAGCGCTTATAAACCCCTACGAACATGCCTGGTTTTATTCTGATGCATTTAAAACCCGCCATGTATTAAGCCGGGATGATTTTCACGTACAACCTGTCGACAGGCTCCAGTGGCCAGCTTTGTATGATTTGATGCAAAAAGTTGGAGATTATCTCCTAATCAGAAATCAGAACCTCCCTGCCGAGCATCTGAATCAACCCATGAACTTTATCCTGCTCGATCTGAATCTGATTTTAAAAAGCTTATCCCAAAATACAGACATGGGACATGTGAAAGAACAACTCGAATTGATTACCCAGTATTTAAGAACCATTGAAAAAAACATCTCTCCGCTTATTGGTTCAGACCGCCTGTTTCTGGCAAATTTTCGGTTCACTATTGATGAAGAAATTCACCCTTACCTCAATCACATGATTGAATCACAACAATTAAAGGAACGTCTGGGTGACTTGTCGAAAGTGATCAAAAAATTGTCCACTGATCGGAATCGGATTTTGCATTTTGCACTTAACATCAATCAGGTCAATCCACACCCTTACGATTTTTCCCAGCCGCAACTGGAAGACTCACCAGGCTTTCCAACCCAGGCCGCAAAAAAATGTGGCGCAAGCAGCACCGAGTTAATAGCGGATCCTATGCCGGTCTTGCATTTAACCATGGAACAACTTCATGATTGCCCTAATTTCAAATTAATCTCTATGAATGAAGATATTTTGAATCACTATGCTTCTGCCATTGCCGATTTAAATGAGCTGGAACGCTTCCAGAAAGTAATTTCTCAAATTATGGATTTATTAGGTCAGGCTGGAGAGGTCTATACTATCTATCAGTTTAATGAGCAAATGCTCAGCCTTCTCAAACAAATAGATGGCTTTATTGATAATTCATCAAAACATATAGATGCAATCCTTCATGCCAATACCCAGGAATATCATAAAGCGATAGAGACAGAACAAAATTTGTCCTTATGGCAAAGATGGTTTTCAGAACAAAAGGAATTGTTACAAACATACATTAAAAATCAGGATACGCTGGCTCAGTTTCCTTCCAGCAGTTCCGATTTGGCCAAGACCAATAAAATGCTCAAAAGTCACGTGAATCAGGTTATCAGCCATTTAAGTCAACCTCGCTCTATTGAAACCAGTTTTGAAGCTATAGCAGACAAAGCTCAGGAATTGGACAGGCTCATGGGCTCAATGCATCAATGGATTAAGATTCAACATGAAATGAAAGGTCTGCCAGCGCCAAATCCTCCTAAGTTATTACAAAGTATCACTGCGGCCGAACAGATACCCCGGCCACAAATACCGGTCATTCAGACAACGCCAGAAGAAGAACCATCACCACAAGCTGCAACGCATTATCCCCCTTTATTTTCACCACAGACCGCCCCCTCCCCGAACTTGTGTGCGGAAAGCAGCGGTCAATGCCAAAGTGATGCTTTGGAATGTCCCACTGCGAACAATAATATGCTTTATTTCGGAGCAATTGCCTTAATTCCTATAGGGCTAATTGTTTTGTATTTGATTTATAACTGGTCTCAGAAAAAAGAAAGTTCTATCCAGACCCTTCAAGGAACAGAAGATGAATTTGAACTGTTAAAAACCAGGTTTGAAGATTTACTGGTTAACATTCGCAGGTATGAACAAGAATACGACCAGGATCTGACGGATGAGTATGAAACCATTCTTCATAGCTTTAATGAATTGGTTCGCAAAGCAAAATCAGGGGTTTACCATACAGAAGAATTAAAAGAGACAATTGAGGATCTGAATTATTTCTATCAGGAAACATGTCAGAAAGAGGATAAAAGACTTAATATGGTGAGGTAAAGGGTTAACCCGATTCAGGTCATGCTGAATAAAGGTTTTTGTAGCCCGGTCTGCTTGCAGCCGGGCTACGCTCTATTGCACTCCACAAGAAGGCACCGAAATATCTGTAACATCGTCTTTGTCTAATCCGTTTTCATTTTCTGACGAGATATCTTTGGCATCGTTAGATGAATCTTCTATGTCTTCTAATTCTGGAGATGCGGAGAACTCTAAGATCACAGAATTTTTACCAGGCGCAAAAAAGGTACTGAACAAACCTTGACGTAAAGGAGAGCCTTCAGTTACACCCACTTTTTCTTCTTCATCGCTTTTTATGTCTTTAAAAATTCCTGCCGACAGGTTTTCTGTAAAAAATTTTACAAGAGAATTTTGGACGTGCTCCCTTAACAACTCATCATAGGCGTCATCAATTATGCTCTGAATTTCAGACATACGCTCTTGAATTTCCGCACGCCTGATGCCTACAGCGTTAGCCTCTTTTATTTTTTTACGTGATGAAAAACGATTGACGGCGGCTACAGTAACATTCTGCTCGTATGCCTCATTAAGCAAAGCAATGTATTCCAGAGTTACCAATTGTAATTTGACTGTTTCCCTTTTAAGGTCCTCAAATGGTGGAATCAATTCAGGAGCCTCTATTCCATTTAATTTCTGCGCTAATAAATCAAAATTCAGATCAGTAAGAAGAATCAATTTATTTTTATTGACAGGTGGTATCCTTGGTAGTAACGCGGCCACTTCCTTGCGAATTCGTGCTGCCTGATAACTTATTTCAGGATCCGTTTGAATCTGAAGAGCCAATTCTTGCCCCAAAGAAGACTCCAGCTTTTTGTTATGTGGCTTATACGGTGCAATTTTTTTCCGTAATAAAGTAATTGAATCTTTGTTGTTACTTATTAACTCATCCAAGTCTATATCTATAGTTACGGAAGAAGGATTTAAAGAGCGTAAAACCTGATTCATCCGGTTATGAAAATCAACACTATTTAAGGTTAATTCCCGATTTCGTTCCAATACAACTCTTAAAGGATGTTTGAGCTGCGACAATAAAAGAGCAGCATAAGGCAGGCCGGATTTATTATCTATCCCCATTAGAGAGGCCTCATGTTTAATCAGCACGTCAAGACAGGCAATTCTTGATTCATCGGGAGCCGTACTTTTAAAAAAATAATCAACCATAGAAGAATAAACAACATTCTTAATGGTGAAATTTTTGAAATGCACAGGGACTATATTATTTTTAAGCAGAAAATCCAGTAACTCATGGCGCCCCATTTGTAAGACAGCAAGCAGCAGTTCATCAGGGAGTAAATGATAAAATGAATTAAGTCTTTCAGCATGTTTAAAATCTGAACTCATCAAAAGTCGTTGTAATACTCTGAC
This sequence comes from Legionella shakespearei DSM 23087, assembly GCF_000373765.1. GTDB lineage: Bacteria > Pseudomonadota > Gammaproteobacteria > Legionellales > Legionellaceae > Legionella > Legionella shakespearei. The sequence continues at coordinate 228,049 of NZ_KB892393.1, forward strand.
GCCTGCTTTTTCAATACGGGCGGCAAGTATACGCAAATCGTTTAAATCCCCGGCTGTAGCCGTGCGCTCTTTAAGCTCCACTTGCCATTCTTTTTCCTTCAAGCGGCCATGCAAGTCCCTAAGTTCTGTTGCTAATTCAGGATCCTTCAGTACTTCGCTTGAATTAAGTTTAAGTTTTAAATCTTCTATATCAGCACTGATTGCAGGCTTGAGTCTGACCTGTTGTGGCTGTGCTTGTACTGACTTTGTTTTTGATGAACGAGACTTTTTTTCCGCCTTTCCAGAATAGGCTTCTTTAGAAGAGCTTGGTTTATTGTGTTCATTTTCGCGCCCTTGTCCTATTTCTGGAGAGACAGTAACGGGGGCTGGCTTTTGATGAGAATCCTCTGCTTCCATGATTTCTTTAGATGCCGTCAGCCATCTCATTTTTGTGATGATTTTTGCTGATTTATTGGATATCTTGCTTAACTTATGTAACACGTTTATTTGACTTGTAATAACCTCCAGATATTCCTTTTTATTTTTAACCAGCTCAGAAGACAAGTACTCCAATCGATTTTCCAATTCATCGAATTGGCGCTGCAGATCACCTACCCTGCTCTTCTGGACGCCTCTTAAAAAGGTTACTAATTCAGAGCAAGCTGCTGTTGCCAAATCGGCGAATAGATCGTCTAAATCATCACTGTCGACAGGTTCATATTTATCCCCATTTAAAACAGATAACATGGGGCTGGTTACAAAGCCATCTTCAGCATCATAATACACATGCAGGCGGTATTCTGTTCCTGAAGCACTCTCAAAAAAGGCAGTGTAGTGATATTGGCTTTTTAAATCGATTTTACCTGCAGGCGACTCATACACACTGACATGATGACTGATTAAATCAAGATTATCGATACGTGTTTTCTTTGCAAGAGGTAATTCAAAAAGGAAATAACGCGCACCGGATGTATGACTTTTATTAATTAAGCGTATTCCGTCAGGCAAGACAAAATGCGTTGTACGGTAATTCATTTCAATCAGATTATAAAGAGCTTTTTTAGACATATTTAACACCAATGCGACTTAGAGCTCAAAAATAATACTTCAAGAAACAAAAAAAAGCAATTAATTAGTAAAAAACAGGCCAAATAGTTTGCGATTAGTCAAAAAATGTCGTGCAGAGAGGAAAATCGTAGCCCGGTCTGCTTGCAGCCGGGAATGAAGACTTAGTTAGAACTCAGGTTGTGTAACGATCACCAATTCCCGGCTGCAAGCAGACCGGGCTACACATCCTGCCAGGACTCTACGACACTGGTCATTCCCCGATATTCCGACGTCCCGCGGCTTGTCCGCGGGATCCAGGGTTCCACACTCACCACTCAGCCACGGGCTACGAATTATTGTGTCAAACAAGTGCCACTTGGAGCAATGTTCGTATCTTCGGTATTCACTAATTTTTCGTCACTTCCTGACGACAGGTCAGAATCAGCAACATTATCTGACACTGAAGATGCAGAAACTCTGGCATCAGACGCGAAGAATGTTACAGCACTTCTTAAACTCGAAACTTCTTTTTTATCATCACTGCCTGTTTCAGGACGTTGTAAATCTTCAGCCTGTACGTCTTGTGTTAAAACAGCTATTTTTTCATCAAGAACAGCCTTAGACCGAATGGCTTCAGATAGCGCACTCCTTTCTTCACTGATCATTTTTTTAAGATGCGTTTCCAGCAGTTCTCTATAGGCATAAGTAAGCATAGTTTTGATTTCTACTATACGATTATCAATTTCCATTGTTCGTCTTTTAAGAGCCTTAAGTTGTTTTGATTCTTTTCGAGCGTGTAGATTGACCCCAACTAATGCTTTTGGAAAATTAATTACCTCATCAACCAAACTAAGGTATTCCAATATCGCGAGTTGTAATCTGACTGTTGTTCTTTTAAGGTCCTCTAAAGGTGGAATGTATGCAAGGCTACTTAGCCCATTTATTCCTATCACTAACAAATCAAAATTAATAGTGGTTAAATTAGCAAGATCTCTTTTAGAGGTAACCTCGCGTACCCGCGGGATCAATAATGCGACCTCCCGGCGAATTCGGCCCGCCTGGTAACTTATTTCAGGATCCGTTTCAAGCTGATGAACCAACTCGTGCCCCAAAGACAGCTCAAGTTTTGGGTCATGTTGCTGGTGCAGTGCAATTCTTTGTCGCAATAAAACAATTGAATCTTTATTATTTTCTATCAATGTATCTACATTTATAGCTCGGGATTCAGGAGTCAGGGAGCGTAAAACCTGGTTCATTTTGCTATAAAATTGAATACTATTTAAGGTTAATTCCTGATTTCGCTCCAGTACAGCCCGCAAAGGATGAGTTTGCTGGAACAATAAAAGCGCTGCATAAGGCAGGCCGGTTTTGTTGTCTATGTCCATCAGGGAAGCGCCTCGTTTAATCAAAACATCAAGGCATGCCATTTTTTGCTCATCCGATGCAGGGCCATTGAAAAAATAATCAGTCATAGAAGAATAGGTAACGCTTTTTATAGTGAGATTTTTGCAATTTAAAGGGGCAATATTATGTTTAAGCAGGAAATCAAGTAATTGGTGGCGATTGCTCTGTAAGGCCAAAAGCAGCATATTCTCAGGAAGTAAATGATAAAACTGGTTAAGTAGTTCCGCATTGTTAAAATCTGATTGCAATAAAAATCGTTGCAATAGTTCACCTGCTGACTTTTCAATACTGGATCTAAGGATACGCAAATCACTTAAGTCCCGCACTGTAGCCGTGCGCTCTTTGAGTTCCACTAGCCATTCCTTTTCTTTTAAGATCACATACAGTTCATTGAGCAGATTTAGCTGAGTTACTCCAGCGAGTCTTGGAACCATTGTGAATTTAAGTTTTAAGTCTGCTACCTCGTCGCTGATTGCTCGCTGAATTTTAACCTTTGGAGTCGCTTTCGCTACTTTGCCTTTTTTACTTCTCTTGTCCTTACGCTTTGCAGGGGTAGTTTCATCTTTCGGGTGAGTACCTTTAGGCTCCGCATTCAGGCTCTCATCTTCATGCTCCGAAACTGACTCAGACTGAAACTCTCCCGACTCTATAATTTCTTTGGATGTTATTAACCATCTCATTTGTTTAATAACATCGGAGGCTTGATTGGATATCTTGCTAAGCTCGTCTAATACCTGTATTTGTCGTGCAATAATTTCCAGATATTCTTTTTTATTTTTAACCGGATCAGAAGATAAAGGCTCTAATCGATTTTCCAATTCTTTGAATTGGAGTTGCAGAGCCGCTGCCTTACTTTTCTGGGCAGCCCGCAAAAAAGTGACTAATTCAGAACAGGCTGTAGTAGCCAAATGAGCGAATACTTCGTCTAAATCATCGCTGTTGACCGGCTCATATTTGCCCTCTCTTAAAACAGATAACAAGGGTGCGGTAACCAGAAAATCTCTGGAATCAAAAAACACATGCAGGCGGAATTCTTCTCCTGCGGCATTATGAAAAAAAGCGGTGTAATGATATTGACTTTTTAAATCAATTTTACCTGTTGGCGACTCATAAACACTCACATGATGACTGCTTAAGACGAGATCATCGATACGTGTCTTATTCACATTGGGTAATTCAAAAAGAAAATAACGCCCGCCTGATGTATGCGTTTTATCAGCTAAATATATGCCCGAAGGTAAAGCAAAAGTTGTTGTTCCATGATTCATACGAATCAGGTTGTAAAGCGCTTTTTTAGACATATGTGATACCAATGTGATTCAAAATTGCAAAATACTAGAAAAATCAGAAAAAAACAACCAACATGTACAAAAATAATATAAAATTGTAGCCTTGATTACGCTCCGCTGCATCAAGGCTACGTCTATTTTAAATCAACCCCTTAATGACAGTGTCTTACAGAAAAGGTTATCCACAAAATCTGTGTATATCTTTGTGAATAGCCTGTACACGCCCTTATGGGATAAGCTCTAAATCGTGATGCTTTATTTGTTTTCAATATGCTTATGAGGTAAAAACAGTTTTAGAAAGGTTTCAGATATTTTCGGTAATCGTCACCGAACTGTTTGCTGTTAAGATAATCGAGTAACGCCCAGTTAAGCTTATCAATGATGTCGGCATTGTTAGGATTAATAGCAATAGCCGCTGTAGACTCCAAAGTTACCGGACAACCAAAATCCTGAATAATCCCTCCTGAATTAATCTGCCAATAATTGGCGCTATACGCATCCACCAGGGCAAAATCTACTTGGTTATTAGTAATCGCATCAACCATATCATCATCACGGGAAAAGATTTTGACTACTGGTTTCTCAACATTTAAGGCCTTTACCTGATCAGCATAGTCACTGTCGGTAATGCCAATTTTTTTATTACGCAGCAAATCAATTGAAAAAGTGCCTGGTACCTTTTTCTTTAAACCAATGATATGGGTTGTATTGATTAAATACGGCGATGAAAAATTAACTTTTGTTAAGCGTTCTTTCGTAATAATAAGATTACTTACGGCCAAATCCACAGTACCGTTTGCAACTGCATCAAGAAGCTTACTCCTGTCCAGAGAAAGAAATTCACACTCATAGCTTAACTTTCTACACACGTATTTCATCATGGATATATCAAATCCATCAAATCGATACTTCTCTTGCTGAACAATAAAGGGAGGGTCATAATGTGACACCCCTATGAGTATAGAGCGGCTAAACGAACAAAAGGGTACGATGAGAAGCAGTACAAGAATGAAGTATTTTCTCATTGAAGGACTCTTTATAATTGTATTGGTATTTATTGACAATTATAGAACATACTCAACAAAATGCATTTGGGAATAATGACCTGGATTAAGCCGGTATTGTAGCCCGGTCTGTGCCGCAACAAAAATTCCGCTCCCTCACGGTCGCGGCTCGGTTTCCGGTGCACGATGAAGTCAATACGAACGCACGAAAACCGAGCCGCGACCGTCAGGACATATCTTTATACACAAGTAATCACAATTAGCATATCATTCGCTCATTCAAAGAATGAGCGAATAAATAAATATGTATAATTGGGCTGAGTTAGAGATTCAAGGTGAAGATTTTGGAGATAAGCGATTAAATAAACGTTTTACAAAGTTACTTGAGAGTTTATTTAGTTCACCCAGTAAAAGCATCCCTGGAGCCTGTAAAGGTTGGGATGAGACGATCGGTGCCTATCGTTTTATAAATCATCATAAAATAACGCCGACCAAGATATTAAGGCCCCATCGAGAGGCCACTTTATCCAGGATAAAAGCGCAAGAAGTGGTACTTATTCCGCAAGATACCAGTGACGTTGATTTTAGTGGGCATGAATCCAAGATTAACATGGGTTATCTAACCCAAAAGAATAGCCGTGGCTTTTATATTCATCCCAGTGTTGCCTTTACTCCTGAGCGATGTTGCTTAGGGACTATAGATTTACAACTATGGATACGAAGTGAACTAGGCACGAGAGAGGATAGAAAGAACAGAGAAGTCGAAGAAAAAGAAACGTATTGTTGGTTAAAAGGCTATGAAGCGGCTAATGAAATAGCAAAAGCTGCACCGAACACCGTAATCGTAAGTATCTCTGACCGTGAAGGAGATATTTACGAAGTCTTAGAGAAACGACCCAACGAACATAACAAAGCGTATTGGTTGGTACGATGCCAGCATGACCGTAAAGTGCTTAATAAAGATACCGGTGAATTTAATGCAAAATTGAGACAGTCTGTTGAGGGTGGCGAAATAAAAGGTCATATTGAATTTGAACTACCTGCCGGAGAGGTGAATAGGAATAGTAAGGCCAGGCATAAACGAAAAGCCCGCCTTGTGAAACAAGAAATACGATTTAGCCAATTGGTGCTGAGCCCTCCCAAAAGAGCTAATACACCCCTTGAACCAACTCCAGTCTATGTGATACATGCCAAGGAAATTAATGCTCCTGACGGCGAAAAGGCCATTGAATGGTACCTTTTGACCAGTTATCCCATTCAAACAGCGGAACAAGCAACAACACTGGTAAATTGGTATCTATGCAGATGGCAAATAGAGATATTTTTTAAGGTACTAAAATCAGGATGCACGATTGAAGAGCTTCAATTTGAATCGTTAAGAAGCACGGCAAATAGTCTTGCTCTTTATATGATTGTCACTTGGAGAATCTTGTTTTTAACCATGATGGGAAGGACTTGTCCTGAGATAAGTTGTGATGTCTTCTTTGATGAATGTGAGTGGAAGTCTGTTTATGCCGTGCTAAAAAAAGAAAAACCACCCAAAGTCCCCCCCTCTCTTAATGATATGATTATAAT
>NZ_KB892394.1 GCF_000373765.1 Legionella shakespearei DSM 23087
AAATTAGGCAAATTTAAATCATTGAAAATATGTTCTGAAACATAGTTGATCTCCCTGATTTGGCAGGGTGTGCTACTTCGATCCCGGCTGCAAGCAGACTGGGCTACGCATTGTGCTATTTCGGAGCAACTTCCCGCAAAAAGACGCGCTCAGGACAACGTGGATGATGATTAAAATTCTTTTAAGTATTCTTTTATCAACTTCATCACTACAGGCTTTTTATCCGCCCAATGTTCCACAACGGACTTATTAACCTGCACGCAATTCTGACTGATCCATGGACTAAGCTGAAAAATTATGACAGGCATTTTGCTCATCGCACATTGGGAAAATTCTTCCTGAACTTTGCGACTACATAAATCCCCATGGCTATAACATTTAATAATTTCATCAGCCATTGCAGACCATCCTGGAGGAGGTTCTGCTCCTAAAAACGATTGGGTCATTAATTGCGGCAGAGCAGTGGTTCTAATCCATTCCAACTGCTTATCATTCACAGCTCTAATACAAAAATCCCTGTTTAGGACCGTATTGAGTTCTTTCGCAATGACCTTTACTTTGTTCATGTCAGGACAATCAACGGCATAGAGTAGGGATGCCCAGACACTGAATACAACAGCCAAGACTAAACGTGGTAAATAACTCATTGCTATTCCAAATAAACGTTAATACACCTTGGCTGGTAAGGTCTTGATATTAGGATCTTTAGAGTAAGCCTCCAAAATGTCATTCACCAACTGATCTATAGCTCCATCCTTTTCCTCTTCTTCGATCAAACCGCCTCGTTCTTTCATTCCAGCCAGGCGTGATTCCAGTTCTTTAGCTATAGAACCATTAGGAAATAGAGCAGCAAGCAAGCGTCGGGCTTCCGCTGGGCCCAGGTGTCGGTATAAATGGTTCCTGACCGTCGCATCTTCTGCTGTAGTACTAAAAGCCCATAATTCTACCGGTCCCAAAGTCAAGGTGAGTAATTGGACGTTCACCCCGGTTTTTGTAGCGAATTGCGCCAGGAACGTAGCTCCACCTTGCCGCGGACCATGAACCCTGTTTCGTAACGCTACTTTTGCAGTTTCCGACAGCCCAAAAATAGAAGTAGTCTTTTCAATAGCCTGAGAAGGACCCGCATCCATAATGTAAATAGAGGTGGCAAAATCAATCATCACGGGATCAAAGTCATCAACTGACTGGGAGAGCAAGGCGATTTGCACCTTCCATTTACGGCCTTCCCGCATGTCAATAATCACTTGTTCCCGGACTGCCGCTGATTTGGAGGTACGATGGAATTCATCATAAACAATACGCTTATGGTCTTCTCTAATCTCAAGCACCCGCTCTTTATGATATTCTTTATATTGCTCTGGTATGTTATTTAAACTTTCTTCAGTTAAGTAATAATGCCTTGCCAAAACATAACGAGCCAGCATGTACATGACGGCTGTTTGCCTGTCGGCAGCATCACCACCACTTTTCGCTACCTCATCGAGGTCTAAAGAAACAACCCTTGCGTCACCAATATCAAAACTGCTGACTCGCGACAAAATGGGATACTCACGAACTGCAGCAGAAATCATGCGCGAAAACGCGTTAATTAATGATTCGCCTGTTGGCGCAGTAACTTTTTCGTATAAATCTTCAATAGATGGCGTTCTGCAAATGGATGCGGCATCAGCAAGCAAAGGCATAGCATAGCGTTGTGCCAACATGGCTTCATGCACAAAGCCAGCAGAATAGAGAGAATCGGTAACTTCCCACCAGGTCGATTTGGAATCACGAACAAATCCTATTTCTTCCAGGATGCTGTCAATAAACTCTTCCACGCCGGGCGCATAAGGAGTAGGGTTGAATTCATCAGCCATACTTTTATACAGCTCATCAACTACCATACCAGCCAAATCGGGCATACCGTCATAGGGTTTAGCCGCACCTAAGGGAGTTGTTAATAAGGTCATGAAGTTAACCAGGAATGATCGCTCCAGTGCGGTGGGAAATCGACAGCCAAGTTGAGTATCAAAAGGGTTAATCGAATATTCTGGTGTCATTCTTAGGCGATGATAGGCTACCAAATGCCTTTTTGATGCAGGCAATGCCTCTTTAAGTAACGAAATCAGGCCGCTACTCGAAGGACCAATATCAATAATCGCAATTCTGGGTAATCGCTGCAAACCACCAGATAGGCACAAGGCCAAATTCAGCGCATTAGACAATACAGATTTACCCGAACCAGGACGCGCATAAACCAAATCAATCCAGGTTGTTTGCTCCGTTGAGCCGGGCTGGAAAGGCCAGGGCTTACCATCAGGAGAACGATACAGTAATGCTCCTGTCTTCCAGGGTGATGCCGGGCGTGTTATCGGCAACATGGTAATCACATCAGACAATGGGGCAACGGAAGGAACTGCAGCGCTATTAAGGGTTGCTCCCAGCATGGTAGACACGAATCCGGCGAAGGGATCCCCACAAATTTCAGACACGTCAGTTGAACCCCAACCCTGAATTGCCTTAACCAATTCGGAACTGCGCCGCCTGAGTAAAGGTAAATTACCGTCAAAAGCCCAGGTTGTAGCTACAACTCGCAAGCGTACGATAGCTTCATCGGTATTTAACTGTAAATACTTAAGTAAGTTTACCGAGTCACTAATCAAACGATTTTGCGCTGAACTAAAACTCAAAATGGCGGATAAAAGCCCTTTCAGTTTTATAGTACTCAAACCCTCGCTTTCGATAAGGAATGAAATTTTCCATGGAACGTGTGAAGGTAAAATACGGGAAAACAAAGTTATAAATGGCCTGACATCTTTGGGAAACAAATCAACATAGGTAGAAGAATAAATCTTGTCACCCACCCTGACCGTACGTAAATCAATTGTCTCTGCATCTCTGGGAATTACCTGCCTTGCAAGGGACGGCCATAATAAGTCAGAAGGATCTCCTTCAAAATTGTTTACTTCACGAGCAGGAAGATTGTCGCCGGGTAACGTAGCGCGCCAGTCGTCGGCCGTGTAATCTGGATCAGCGGTCATGCGTATGGCATGAATTGCTTCATGTACATTAAGAAGTTTTCCGATAATACGCAAAGCATCTAAATCATTAAGAATGGCTCGGACATAAGCATCGTGGGTATCACGCAACTCAGGAATTGCCGCAAAAACTGTTTGTGTGTTTTTAAACGGCGGCAGTTTGGCATCTTTAATGATTTTCATTTTGGTTTTAGTCGCCACCTTTAATTGATCGCTTGATAAATTAAAGGGTCTGGTGATCAAAACAAAATAGACACGCTCCTCTGCACAATATTGTGATAAATAATCCACACGTTCTTCGAATAAATCAGATAAATTGAGTTCTAGCCTTTTTGCTGTTGCTTCGGCAGGATCGTAAACATCCTGAATTACTTTCTTAATATTTTGTTTATCATGGCTAAAGTAGACTTGCAACGCATGGCCTGGTCTGCTCATAGCTCCCTGAAATGCGTTATTTAACCCCTCAACCAAATGCTCAAATTCTTCAGCACCAGCCAGTGCGGTTATTCCTTCGATTTTTAAAATGGATAATAAAGAACCATCATGATTGACTAAAACATGTTCACTATCTGCTGTTTCCAGATCAACGTAAGACTCCGTTGTTTGCTTTAGAGAGGTGCTTAACCAGGCAAAAAAGGTATCAATACCTTCAAAAAACGATTCTGACCATTTAGCCATCCCTTTTCCCCAAATTTTAATTACCAAGAGTTTTATTTGAACCTGTTAATAAACCTGCTTTAGACAGACTCACACCCATTTTATTTTAGTTAATCCGCAATTTCTTCCAAAGCGCTGGCGGCCCATTTTTCTATTTGTTTACGGAATTTTGCTCGAGAAGGAAGCAAACATATATTTTTAAACAGTTGAGCACTGGTTTCGTTATTATTAACGCCCGAATCAATCATTAACTGGCCAAAAATAGCAGGATCACTCGTTCCTTCACCAAATTTTTCTTCTATGATCTGTGAACGAAATTTAAAACTTCTATAAATATTCTGAGCACTGGACTTGTAGCCTGTATCATTGGTTATAGCGCAAAATAAAACATGACATAAGCTGTTTAATTCAGGCTGGGTTATTTCCGGCAGATATATCAGCGTTCCTCCGCCATATCCTCCAACCCCAACAGATTCGATAAAAAAGCATTGGGCGCAAAAGCAACATGCGGTAACCAGATTAGATAACCTGTTATTGGTATAGTCGTTATCAAGATTTACTATTTCCTGATATAAACGTGCCTGGAATCCACAAAATTGACAGGTATAACGATCCCTATGAAATACTTTTTGTTCATATGCTTTAAAACGCTCATCGACTTTTCTGGCTGAATATAAGCGCCAGGAACCCGGTGTAGCAACTAATTTTAATTCGCAGCGTTCTTGGTTACCCGCCATCTTTTCGGCTCACATAGCTTAATTGGTACACTAGTATCTTTAATAATAGTCTGGTTATGAAATTATTGCTGTTCACTTAGTGGTTTTAACAGAATCTGGTTCTACACCAAACAATCCGGGTGATATCTGGAATATCACCCGGTTATTTGCGTTTAAATTAAGAACCACTCTTATACACTGTACCGCCAGGTCCTGCTGTTTGGCCACCACTTGATCCGAACATGGTAGAACCTGTTACTCCAAGAATTGAAGGGAGGAACAGTAAGGCCGCAGCAATAAACACCAAAGCAATTGGGGTTCCAATTGGAATTTGGGTTGGGTTATCCTTATGCTGCTTGAATTTCATAATCGCACCAATTGAGAAGCCCAAACCAGCCAGGTAGGAACCTGCTGTGATAAGTTTCGCCAGACTTGTAAAAGATTGTGTTATCGAAGAGGCCATCCCCCCAATAGTCATATTACCTGCAGCCGCTTCTTGGCTTACAAGAGCAAGAAGACCTAAACAGGCTGCGCTCATTAACCAGTACTTATAACCTGATTTATTAATCATCTTATTTTCCACTATTTTCTCCCAATATAAAATTAGTTTAACCGGTTCCATATAAAGTATTATTAATCATACTGATAGTACCTACAATATTGATCGCCAAAATCCCGCCAAACACGTGAATCAAGCCTTTTCCCGTACCTCCTGGGGGTTGCCCCTGAGATGCAGAGCGGGCAATTAACACCCACCCTCGCACAAATGCAATTAACCCGATCACCTGAATTAGCATTACTAACGGCCCTCTCACTACACTACCACTACCAAAAAGCGTATCCAGTGCCTGATTGCCGCCTGCAGGTGCATATTGCAATATATTCTGATCGCCAAAGGTAGATTGCAGCAAGGTTCTAAACGAGGTTGGGAAATAGATTAATATTGCACCTACTATTAAATAAATTATAGGTTCTTTTACACTGGCACTATTGGACATCATAGTACGAGCTTCCCCATAAACCTTTAAACTGTATATGGCCTTAAACAAAAAGGCACAGCCTATAAGATAGGCTCCCCCTGTGATCAAACGTTCAACTGGAGCTAATGAATTGGCAAGATTTGTTAATATATCCGCCTGACTCGCTATCCAGCAAGCAACAGTACCACCCGTACAAGTCGGACCAGCCATATATGCCTCAACTATCTTCTTGACTAAACCTTATTACTTGCCCGGAGCTGGTTAAAATGCGACCCTGCATTGAGTCAATTAGTTTAACCACTCCATATCCTGCAATTTTTGTCCCTTCTCTTACTGTAATTGTAGAACCATTTGAAGCAATTAGCCATGCGCGACCCGGGATTACTGCCTGAATATTGTAAGTAAGGCGCGGTTGGGTAGCCCGGCGCACAACAGGACGAATCTGTTTTGGCTGTGTTCGCGCCATCAAGACACCAACCTGCTCTGATTGTCTTGCTAATTGTGTCGAAAGATTACCAATAACCTGATTCAGATTTGCTATCTGATTATTAAGATTATTTATATTGTTGTTAATCGTATTAACCTGATCACTCACATTGCTTAGTTCAGAGCGTACACTTTGCTGAGCGACTTCCAGAGCAGCTACTTTTTGCTTCAGGTCAGGGTCACTTGCAGTCACAACTGGCTGCACTTGTTGCACAGGAACCGGAGTTACCGTAGTTGTTTGCACAGGTTGTGAGGGTGTAACCTGGGTCAAAGGGGGAATAGTTTGTTTGGGTACTGATTCAGATTTATCCGAAAAAAACATCGGTCCAATAAACTTATAAAGCAGCATAAGGCCAACAACAACTGCCACCACTATAAGAGCATTTCGCTTAATGTCCTTTTTTTCAGGATTTGTTCCGGCAGTGTTAGTATAGCTTTTATTTAAGCCACTATCCGAATCATCCATAGGATCATTGTCTAGTGAATCCAATTCTGCAAATTTATATTCATCATTATTTTGATCGTTATCTGCCATTATCGTCTGCCATCAAATTAAATAGTTGTTACATCCTGAGTAAATAAAATTCCTAAACCCGTTCCTGAATATACTTCAACAGTAGTTGGCGTGTTAAATAGCTGCTGAGCTTGCTGGCTCCAGCTTTTACCCACTGTTGCCAAACCAATTACTGCGTTTTCAAGGGTAGACCGCCCTACACCGTTAGACACGGTAATATTGTTACCTCCACCAGTACCACCAATAGTCACTGTCGTGTTTGCTGACTGGAAGGCATTACCAAAGCCTTCAATGAACGAAGAGGCGAACAGAGAACCATAGCGCATCAGATAGTGATGATTCGTGCGGCTTGATAGTGCAGTTCTTGCTGTATTGGGATCAATTGCAAATGCAGAAATCGAAGTGGTTTTTGCTGCTCCAGGGACAGACATGGTATTGAAAGTAATAACCATCTTGTTTGCATTTGAGGGCAAGTTAAAGCTGCCTATCAGTTTCGTTCCTTTTAATTTACCTGACACTACAGTTGCTAAAATTGGGCCAGGCTCATCGCTGTTCACTGATGTATCCAGTACAGCAAAAAGGATATCTCCTGTTTTGATAATTGACTTTTGAGCAGAAGAACCACCTAAGTTGGAACCATTAGTGCCATCATCACCACCATTTCCGCCCTTGTAATTGCTAAGAGGTAGGCCTGTTACAGGATCTACTGGACCTCTATTTTTTGATCCGCTTGCAGACGAACTTTCTTCTTGTTTGTCTTCTATAGAACTCGCTACATAGGTCTGAGTATTTACTTTCTTCCAATCCTGAACTGCTTGATTCGCGGCCGACAACATTTCTGATGTACGTTGCTGTATTTTTTGCTGGTATTTTTGCTCAGCCATTTGCTGGTTTTGTTTATTTAAAATATCCTGAAGCTGCTGATTGTTCGCTGCCGCCTGAGACTGTGCTGCCTGTTGATTCTGACCAGCAAGAGTCGGAACACCAGTCAGGTTAGAACTGCTTTGTTGCAAATCCGGATTTTGTAAACCGGCAACACTTGACTGATCGGCAGGAAAACCGGCGTCCTCAAGCTGACCATCAGTGAAGCCAGCATTTTTAAGGTCTGCTTTAGAAAACCCGGCATCCTTAAGTTCCGAGGCAGTGAAGCCCGCGGCTTTTAGTTCTGCAGCACTAAATCCGGCATCCTTCAACTCTTTGGCTGAAAAACCTGCAGCTTTCAATTCTTTAGCAGTAAAACCAGCGGCCTTAAGTTGTGCCGCAGTAAAACCGGCATCCTTTAATTCCTGAGCATTAAAACCAGCCGCTTTCAAATCCGCAGCACTAAATCCGGCATCTTTCAATTCTTTGGCACTAAAACCAGCATCCTTCAAATCCTTGGCACTGAAGCCTGCTGCTTTTAATTCAGCTGCTGTGAATCCAGCATCTTTTAACTCTTTAGCGGTGTATCCGGCAGCTTTTAATGCCTGCGCAGAACATCCCAGCGTTTCTTTTATAGTCAGCGCACTGACGCCAGCTGCGCGCGCTTTTTTCAATGAATCAACACTACAATCTGCACTTCGGCCATCTGCAATGATGCTGGCAGGATTTAATCCGGCATCTTCCAATTGCCTGGGCGTAAATCCTGCGGCTAATAATTCTGCTGGGGTAAAGCCTGCGTCAAGTAAAGATTTTGCATCAAAGCCCGCAGCTTTCAAGGCTTGAGCGCTACATCCATTTAAATCTTTAATCCGTTTTGCAGAAACTCCTGCAGCAAATAACTTTTTCAATTTATCTGGATCACAGCCTGCAGCTTTCACATCGGCATCAGATAAAGGGGTAGCTGCGCTGATTTCCTGCGGTGTAAAACCTGCGTTCGCAAGATCCGCATCGGTAAAACCTGCTGCCTTCAAAGCCTGGGCACTACAGCCAGCATATTGTTTGATTGATGCAGCACTCACACCTGCTTCCCTTTCTTTAATTAAGGCATCGACATCACAACCTGAATTTTTAACATCAGCAGGGGTTATTCCTGGAGGCAAGTCTCCCTGAGCGGCTTTAATTTGAGCATCTGTATAACCTGCTTTAGCAAGATCTGCAGGTGTAAATCCAGCATTAAGTAAATCTCGGGCAGTAAAGCCTGCTGCTCTCAACTCTTCAGGTGTAAAACCTGCTTTCCGTAAATCAGCGGCACTAAAGCCCGCGTCTTTCAAATCTTTAGCGCTATAACCTGCAGCCTTAAGTTGTTCTGCACTGCATCCACTAATCTTTCTTATTGCAGAAGCACTCACTCCTGCCTGACGTAATTTGGTTAATGCAGCAGCACCACAGCCAGCATTTCTAACGTCGTCAGCTGTAATGCCATCGGGTAAACCACTGGCTTTTGCTATTTCAGCATCTGAAAAACCTGCACCTTTTAATTCACCATCAGAAAAACCGCCATCCTTCATTTCCTGAGCAGTAAATCCGGCATTCCGTAATTCACAGGCATCAAAACCGCAGGCTCTCAGACGGCCTGCAGAATATCCCGCATCTTTTAATTGTCTGGCATTGTAGCCAGCGGCTCGTAACTCTTTGCATGCGCAGACTGGTTCCAAATCCTGAAGTCCATAGCCGCTATCCTTTAATTGCACACAGCTACATGCAGATTTCAAATCACTTAGTTGCGCTCCTTCATTAACTACTTTACTGATAACCGCCTTACTGCAACTGCCGTTTTGTAAATCTTGTATCCAAAGACTTCTTTGAGCCCCTTCATCATCTTCTCGGGCCAAAGTACTGAAACCGACACCACTTTGCCCACCCTGAGAGCCTATGACACCAACCCCTTGCCCTAAAGCCTGAGTACGAATGATGGTAGGTATGGCACTGCCACCAGATTGTTCCGCCTGCTGTGCCTGGGTGACATTCTGTTCTTCCTGTAATTTTGCGTATTGAGCGGTGGGATCAAGCACACCAGGTATTGATTGGATTCCGCCAGGGGCACTACTTACCGCAGCTGATGACAAAGGCCCTTCTGTCGAACCTCTAAGCTTAAAGTAGCCTATGGTTACAGCAAGTACCAATAATATCACTGTAAAAATGATAATGACCCGTGTGCGGGTATTGGAAAACAGTGACTTTAAATTTTCTTTTCTGCTTGCCATTTATTTATAACCCTTCTACCTTGAGCTGCATGACTTTACCATGCCAGGATACCAACAACACCGGAGATTTCTGCATTTCATAAGCATGCATTCCATCTGCACTGGTCATACTTGCTAACCAGCCCGGCGACAATACGGTGAGATTTGTTCTGACATACATTTTTTCGCCTAATAACCAGCCACGAGCATCACCACCACTCACGACTAATCTTTTGCTTCCTGGCGGCGGTACCCCATCAAGAACGTGGAGTAATAAATCGCTGGCTGACGGCGGAATCCCTTCTTCCATAGGCATGCTTTTAGCATTTGGACCGTAGCCTTGTACCCGCAGATCCACCCGATAATCAACCGCTTTCTGACCGGGAATTAAAGTCAGCATGACTGGGGTATTCAAACCCCTCAGACGTACAGCCAGGTTACCGTAATTATACAATTTCATCGCTTGAATCATTAAAGTATTGCTGGTTTTATCCCACTGAATATTAAACGCGCCTGGATCGCCCAAATCATAAGCAGCAATAGGCCAGGGAGCACCTGTTGAATCTAAAAAGACTAAAGACGACACAAAGCCTTGTGATAAACGAATCACCGGTGGTGTCGAACCAGGTGATAAATTAACAAACTGAGATGTTGCTGTAGGCTTGGGAGGTGTTCCAGCTGTTGATGCCTGAGCATATTCAGAAGTGTTATAAATTTGTTTTAAACGTACAATCTGCTCCGGAGTTAATGGATACAAACTGCGTGTCATATCTTTAAATGCTTTATTATCAATAACTTCAGTATCGTTTTGACTAATTCCCTGACTGTCATTACCTGCAGAATTCTGTGTCGGCTTTGCCTGAGCAGGTGTATTGGATGGATTCGCTGGATTACTATTTTGCGCTGCCTGGGGCATTACCGGCATACCCGCATTGCCACTCATTACGGGCTGGCCATCTTGTCCCGGATTTTGTGATAATTTCTGTTGCAGCAGACGTAATTGTTGTAATGCCTGTTGGGCGTCATCTGATTGAGGAGCTGCATGGATACCTAAGGCAATGGAGGACAGCAAGCCTCCAATGGAACAATATTTAAACAAGCAATTCTTTATATTCATCATTAGTTTACCCCACCACTAGCAGGGCCAACTACGAATTGAGATATCCCTATACCTCGAGGAGAGTTCAGGGTTGATACTCGCGTAATCAACATGGTGACCACATTATTTTGCTGAGTGAATTCGCTGGCACTCTGGTAAGTAACCAGGATTGGCATTTGCACGCGCCAGGAATAATTTCCATTCAGCACCCCTTTTTGCAGAATAATCGGTGCTCTGGTCGCCACAGCAGAAACAATCAGTTTTTTCGCTTTTACTGCATCCAGGTTATTTGACTGTTGTAATGCATTGAGGAATTGATCCCAGCCATCGGCAGTAAAGAATCCTGACGACGCTTGCAATTCGTCTCTGTAGTTTACGAAGTTATAAGTAAAGGCAGCAATCGCAGCCTGGTTAGCCCATTGTAATACCGCTGAGTCTGATTGATTGGGTTCATCTAATGGAAACAGAGGAGTAATGCGACCATTGATGCTGGTTGCAAAATACTTGGGCGCTGGCGGGTGTGTCAGAATATAAACCAACATAGAGGCCAAAACGATATTAACGATTATAGCAACCAAAAGCGCTAATATAACCTTGCGCTGGCTATCTTTATAAAACTGATTTCGTAAGGCAACTACTGTTAAGGCATCTTCAGCCATAATATCCTCTATTTATTGCGGTATGACCCTTGGCGAATCATCTGTAGGCGGATCAGGATCGAGTAAAGCCTGTGATGATTCATTAGGAGTCGGCATCGATTTAAGTTTAATCGGGGCAGTAACTCCGCTTGTCGCATAATAATCACGTTCAGGCAGATTTATATATAAATAAAACATATAAATGCCTGTTATACTACTTAAGCAAAGAGAAATAATTAATATCAATAAACCACGTCTGTATATATGGACGTTAAAATTTTTATTCTCCTTGATTAACCGCCATGATTCCCGACTCATTCATTCCTCGATTATGCAACAGCACGTCTAAACGTAATTTCTACTCGAGCATTAGGAGATGCATCCCCACCCTGAATAAAGCTTACTATAGGTTTATCACTACCCAAACCTTGTGTAAAGATAAAACGGCTGTCAATTCCCCGCGTCCAGAGATACTCACCGACCACTCTTGAACGCGCTACAGTCAAGGCACGCTCTCTTTGAACAGAAACATATTTGCTACTAAAACTGGTCACATTGATCGCTACTTTACGAAATTGCTTAAGAAAGCTTGCTACCTGGTTTAACAATCCGTAAGAAGCCCATTTTAAATGCGGGCTTTGCTCTTCGAACAGGGCATTGGCAGGAATACTGATAAGATAGTCCTGTCCTATAGTCACAACTTTTATGCCCCTTTTATTAAAAGAAGTCATCATTTTATTGATAGTGGCGTCACACGCGCCTTCTACTTTACAAGGTAATTTGGGATCTTCAGGCTCAGGAACATAATTTTCTGAGCGATGACAAGCACTTACCAAAAGTAAGAAAATCAATCCGAAGATTCGAATCGATATAATAATGTACTTAGCAAGCACTGATTTCACCCAATATCCCCATTTTTATAAAACAGACTTCGATGTCCAGTTATCTTTACCTTGAGAGAATAAAAACACACTAATGATTACGTTACAATGAATCACAAAAAATTGCTATTTTTTTAAAAAAATTATTTAACCAAATCAAATGGCTTAGTATTTTTTTGATCGATTATGGAAAAAATACGGACAACTAACAGGAACGCCATCCTGCATTGCACTCCCAGAAATCATCCTGAGCGCGTCTTTTTGCGCGAAGGCTCTCCAAAAATGAGTACCGTGCCCCCTTCAGGAGATCCTTCGCGCAAAAAGACGCGCTCAGGACGACGTGGATCAGGGAATGAACCAGGAGCCGTAGCCCGGTCTGCTTGCAGCCGGGAATGGAGACTTTTTAGAACTCTGGCTGTGTAACGATCGTCAGTTTCCCGGCTGCAAGCAGACAGGGCTACGCACCTCTGAGAACACCATCCGGGATTGACTCCGACGTCTCTCAGCTTGTCCGCTGGAGCCAGGGGTTCAGCAGAAATACTGTCCCTGCCAGTATCACTGTTCCGCTTCCTCACGGTCGCGGCTCGGTTTTCGTGCGTTCGTAGATACTTCATCGTGCACCGGAAACCGAGCCGCGACCGTGAGGAAGCGGAATTTTTGTTGCGGCACAGAGACTGATTAGCATTGGTGGAGGACATAAACCAAGAGGTGATCAAGAGACGGCTGCTTGCAGCCGGGAATGGGGGCTTAGTCAGAACATCGATTGTGTAACGAGCGTCAGTTCCCGGCGGCGAGTAGACCGGGCTACGAATAGTGCTAAAAACTTAAGTAACGTTAAGAAGAGTGTTTATCCAGTCGTTACTTCGATGCCGTTCGGGCTGAGGAAGCGCGATAGCGCTGTCTCGAAGCCTTGGCATGCGCTATGAGATTAAGAGAAATCTTCTTCTTTCTTGTTATTTACCCTGGTTCGTTCATCAGCAATACGAGTCGATAAAGTTCGGACTACCTCAGTCAGATCAGAAGGAGCAATCACATCGCGCTCTTCAGGTGGATAACTGGTTGCCATTTGGAAATCTTTTATTAATTCATTCGCCACAGTACCTGCATACTTATCTTTGGCTCCAGCTAACCGCTCAATCATCATCATTTGATTTCTTGTTTCATTAATCGGCAGTAAAGATTCAGAGAAGGTTGCTTTATCAATAGCTAAAATAGGCAGTGAGTTAGGTGTCACACGCAAATTACTGAAAATGGTCAATGCACCTTCCACTTCCTCTTCGACAATATCTTCAACAGGTTCTGGCTCATTATGGCCATGGAACGCAATAAGAGCAGCCACACCGCGCTCAATAGGCTCCTCAACCGTAGATTCCCGCAATGCTTTGGTAATTAAAGTGATTTCTTCATTCTCTACCACTTTATCAATGCTTAATTCACCGCTATCCAATATTTTCTTAAATGAAGTCAGCTGCTTTTGTAACTTCATGAGATAATCATCTGGTGGCGGCTCAACTTTCAGGAACTGATTAATTTTTAGCTGCTTAACCGGTTTGGGATTCGCATAAAACATACGTGCACGAACGATTTTGGATTTGAAGAAGATATGTGCTTCACCTTCAGTTTGTTCTTTTAAATCCAGCAAATCCACTCGTGATCTCTTTTCAAATGAAGAACTCTTGGTATCCATGTAGCTGTTAGCAATACTGGTATCCTTGGTTTGAAATGAGTCAACCTTGGTTACATAAGCTTCACCCGCAGTTTTTGTAAAGAAGTCCCAGGTTTCGGTCGGATCTTCAAGCTTCATACAAATTTTAATGTTGGTGTTCGCACCAATGGATGCCGCCTCTTCTTTTGATGCCTTTTGGAAGGCTGGCAAATCCTGTCCCGCAAAAATGGCCGAGAAACCAAGCGAACGTGCCTGAGCAGGAACCACAGCAAAGCCCTGTACGGCATAGTATCCATACTCGTCAAGAATACACATATAAGGAGTTGGGGCATTGGTTGGCTTTCTTAAAATAACATCCCTATAATCCCCTTCCACTTCTTCACCAAGTCCCGCAGCCATCATGGCCTTCAACGAAGAAACAATAATTTTGCCCAGGTTTGATAATTCATCGGGAGATTTTTCCAGTGCGGGCAGCAGTACGACAAGAATCCTGCGATTCAAAACTACGTCTTTAAAATCAACTTCTGCCAAATTGGTACGGATGATATGGCCGTAAGTATCCGCCAGAGATGAAAAGCTTCTTACCAGCTGCATGGTGATAAAACCATGTTGCTCAAGTACCTGTGATACCTGTTTTCCTTTTTTCTCTTTATTGTAACCAGGCAGAGTATTTAAATAGTTACGTAAGGGGTCAGTAACCAGCTTGGGAATTTGTTCAATATTAACACTTTCCTGATCATCGCGAGGAAAAATTTTATCGATGACTATAGATTCCAGGCGTTGTAAGTCAAAATAGTTTCGAATAGAGTTGGCATCAAGAAGAATAGCACCGTCATCTCTCATATAAACAAGCAAACGCATAAGCGCTTCAACGAAGGCAATCGCCCTTCCTTTCCACATATCGCCATCACCAGATTGCTGGGAAGACCCCATGAGGCTCACCACCAACTGGGTTAACATACTGGATGAACCCTGACAAAAAGGATTTAAGGTATTAGATAAACGTTTTTCCTGCGGTCCGACAATATCGCGAGCACCTGTCATGAAATTGATTAAGAGCAAATCATCTTCACGCCCCATGCTTCGTACCATAGAGAACACCTTGGCATACAGAGAGTTATCGCCTTTACCATCCACATAAATAAATCCGCTGCCCTGAACCAGAGCATTATAAGCAAGAGACACCAAGGCTTCTGTTTTACCACTACCGGTAGATCCAAAGATCAAAGCATGTGTTCTCATATCATCATTGGCGAACCAAAGCTCTTCCCCGCTTTTTCGGTCATTACCAAAAAAAGCAATACCACGGGCGGTATTCGGTTTATTAATGCCAGGTTTTAAATCGTTATAATCTTTCACCCGTGAAATAAGTGGCAAACGAAAAGGCAGTTTTTGCTTTCTGGTATAACTGTATAAAAAAAACAAGCTGCCAAGGAGCATAAGCAAGGTAGCCGCTTCAGAAAAATAATAAGCAGCGGCCGACAAAGCAAAAAGCAATATCGCAATATTTGTAGGATCGGCAAAAAAATCTGCCAATCTTTGGGTTAAGGTCCGCGTATCCCTGAGAAGCAGGGTTGGATCTAACTCATGACGTGAATCAATACCGCGCATCATGGCTCTAATTCTCCCATTTGACGAGGGGTTAATTTGATTTCTTTTATGGCAATTTCCAATGCTCTGATTGCTTCATCTATCATCGGTACCAGAGAACGTCGTCCCATTTCTTTCTCTGCACGCCAATGAGCAAATGGCCCCGCAACTTCTGCATAAGGTGTTTGTCTGCCTATACAATTAAGCATATACCATAATCGCCTGTCTATGGGCTTTAACCATAGAAATTCTGCACTGGGGACGACCCCATCATCGCGCGCAGCTTCAAGCAAAGAACCTAAAACGGTAAGCATGTATGCATGCTTTGAAATAACTTCCTGAACCAATTCAGTATTTTGATATTTTTTAATCACAGGCTTGGCAACGGAAAAATCCGGTTTTCCTGCAACAAAGGTAGTATCCAATACTTTTAAAATATGATTCGCCGCATCCCTGTCTCTATTCATGCGCGCTATAAATACTGCTGCCAGTGCATAAGCTTGTGGTGAGCACCGTTCAAAACCATCCCAATAAGGCCCCAACTGCATGGTAAATACACGTTTCGCATCACCTTTTCGGATTCCTGCTGTCATTTCCTGACCTGGTATAGGATTATCCAACAGGGCATCATCTTTTCTAAGCAAATTATATTTACGGGCAAACTCCATTGGTGTCATAGCCATGGCCCAGGGACCTTTATTGACATCCTCACTGACCAGATCTTCTTTGACAATTGGCATAATAGCTGGCCAGTTAAACTGTTCCTGAGCCCTTAATGTTTTCATATCATGAGCTCTGCGGAATTTTAAAGTAATGTTGGAGCGATAAAGGAGTATGGCTAAAACAATCAAGACGCCAACTACTGGATAGCGCATGAAATCACCCACTTCACGTGTCATATCCACCAGAGTATTCCAGTCAACTCCAGCCGGATCCATAGTTTGCATTTGGAAAATACGTTGCGCAAGCTCTTGATTATTAATGAATAAATTTACCAGCTTTGCCTGCCAGATATTAATCTGAAACACAAAATTGACTATATACTGATGTCCAAATTTCCAAATAAAAAAACAGGTAATAAACAACAGAATGATAATCCATACTGGAGCCATTGAGTTATCGGAACCTGGTTGCTGTTGTTGCTGAGCCATTGATGCAAACTTTTAATTGGGTTATTTAATTCAAGTATACTCAAGAAACGTGAAAATGCTATTCAAATCAATTGCAATATATTAAACGAAAGCAGTCAATAGCTGAAATCAGGAAATTTTAACCAAGCGACCGCGCTCGTAACGATAAACACCTGAAACATGAACAAAACGGCTTATGTTATCCAGACTTAATGTTTTATCTTTCAGGCTGAGTAAGGTTTTTCCCAGTTTATCTACCGGAGCTTTATCTGCAGAGAGGGGCAAAATATCAAACTGATTAATGTAGATCGCTACATAAGCCTCATTTTGCTTGTTTTCTTTCGTTTTCAACATGGCCTTGATGTCTGCCTCATCGGCATAAATAGGGCGTGAAATCATTTGTCTTGGTAAATTAATAACGATCTTTTCCCAGGATTGGATATTCACCCCGTCTGCAGAATATAAAGACACATAAATTTCTTGCTGACCACTTCTCAGAGCAATACGATTCGCCAAATGGGATTCTGCTTTTAACTGGGCATGACTGCTGGCACCTAACTGATTTAAAAAATCATCACGCACATCAGTCAGGTTTTTACCAATCACTTTTAGAAAGTTGGATTTCTCCCATGGCCCTTTTTCAATAGCATCATTCAAGGCTTTTAAAATAGCCTCATTTTGTTCATCTGAGAGTCGATCTTTCATAACATTAATACTTAGTCTTAGGGCACGATGCCCAAAATTTGAGAAGCATATATGAAGTATAACAGCATTTAAATAAAATCAATGAAAGGAATCAAAATTATATACTGTTAAAAAGTAGATGGACCATAGTTTCTGGTAACGGATTCAACCGCATCGTTTACATCATTTGCAGTTGATTTGGTCGGCTCAAGAGGAGCACGCAAATCCACGCAGCACTTTCTCAATAGGTCAACTGCCATGCGATAATCAGGATCGCCTGATTTTAAACTGAATGCTTTTTCTGCATTTTTCAAAAGTGCTTCAACACGGTCTATCACAGAAGAATGCACAAATGCCGGAGATACTCCTGCTTTCTCATTCGTTATCGGAGCATGAAAGCCATACCTGTTGATTTCGCTTTGATCTGCCATGTTACAACTCCCAACTCATACGTATTATGAGATTAGTTTAACAAAATAAATTCCTGTCTGGCTTCATTTTATAAAGATCTTTCGAATTCTTTACAATTGACTGTTCGCCTTAATCATACATTAACTCATCCAGAGGAGTATAGTCACGGCTTGGGCCTCCCTGGATTAACTCGTTCACGACATCAGTCATACAAAGCAAACGTAACACATTGGGCGTCACTTCATCAAATACTACCCGGATACCCAATAAGGCTCCTTCTGCTTCATCATAAGTTGCCCCTAATCCATACCCCAAACAAAGCGAGCATAATTGATCTGCCCGTTTGGATATAGCCGGCAATAAACCGGTATCTGCAAAGACTTCATCATAGCTTACGAATCGATCGTTCAGATAAAATTTGGCATTCATGCTCGCGGCAATAGTTGCCATACATTGACTGATATTTCGTTCCATTTATCTCCACCAAGGTTGTGAAGACTTGACATTTCCTGCTAAAAAATTTCTTATCCAGCGCAAAAAAACAGGGACTGTAAAGCCATAGTGTTCAATAATGCCAAAAAATACGGCAGAAACCAAAACCAATACTCCAGTCCAGACCCTGATATGCATCAAAAATAAGAAAATTGGAAATGCAGCTCGGGCGTCGACGATAAAAAATCGTGCGCTACGAGCAGAATCACGCCAATGACTCGTTGCTGCAAATTCTCCAGCCATCCCAAACCTTAAAAAAATTTTCTCTATAAAAAGTATATACCCAATATGGCGGGTAATGCTAGTAGGCTTTCCAGATCCCGTCGTCGTCAGGACGACGCAGATCTGGGAATGGCACAGTTTTGTAGCCCGTATTAGGCGTAGCCGTAATACGGGAATGAATTGATTGCCACTTCATCCCGTATTACGGCTGGCGCCTAATACGGGCTACAAACGGGCACCATGCCTCACTCATGACAACGTGGATCTGAGAGCTGTTATAGAACCGGGATCGAGATGCCTTTTATTGATCAAATGGAGTAAATTCTTTGTTAAATGATGGACCGAGTATATTGGAAAGTGCTTGCGCCATGTCAGAGCCTGGCTGTAATTTGGGGGTATCAATAGGATCAGCTTCCTGAACATCAGGACGATTGGATTTTTTCTTTCCCTGCAGTTTGCTTAATATTTTAGACGTACTGTTAACCATTAAGAGTTCCCTGCTAAACTGATACTTTACGAAGATATCATAAAAAGCTTAAGAAATTATTAAGAATTAATTAATTTTTTATCTTTTAAGTCAAATACAGGCCAAAAATCACCGCCAAACTGCACCAGCGTTAGAAATCAGCCCGGATAATTTCGGAATAAAAACACTTAATTGCTCTTCATCATAAGGTATTGTCTTCAATGCAGGTTGCCATATTCCCTGTGGCCATAAGCAATCCGTAGTACTCCGCGCAACAACATGAACATGCAATTGGGATACTATATTTCCCAAAGCACCTACATTCAATTTGTCTGGTTTAAAATAGTCTGTCATTAAACGCGAGAGTTGGTTTATTTCTTCCATAAGCTGAATGCGTTCGTCTTTATCCAACTGATGAATTTCCTGAATATTGTCTTTTCTGGGGACTAAGATAAGCCAGGGAAACTGCACTTCATTTTTTAATAATACCCGTGACAAAGGCCAATCGCCCAGAGTAAAACAGCTAGACTGAATTCGCTCATCAATACAAAACAAAATTACCTCACTTTCTCTTTTTTATTGACATTGTAGCAAAATAAAATCGTCAAATTATACCTTAGCTGGAGAAATTTTATTAAATCTATTGAGTAATGAGCCCTTTTTGCGTTATGTTGAATTGACCTATTACAAAATAGGCCATTAACAATTGTCATTTAAGGACGAATGCAATTGATCAGCTGACACCCCAAATGTCAGTCGACGATCGAGAAGCTTTAGCAAAAGGAGGATTTATGGCTAGAGGCGAAGTCAAGTGGTTCAATAACGCCAAGGGTTGGGGCTTTATTATTCCAGAAGGTGGTGGTGAAGATATTTTTGTTCATTTCTCATCCATTCACGGTACTGGATACAAAACTTTAGTTCCAGGACAGGCAGTTACTTACGATGTGGAAAATGGCGAAAGAGGTCTACATGCCTCTAACGTTGTGGCACTGAGTGAGGCTACTGAAGAAGAAATGGCTTAATTTGATAAACACTTCCCGATTCTGTGTGCTTTAAGCAAGATTGAGCCAAATGGAATAATTCCAGTTTTGCCAAGAGAGTAGAAGTGCACAGAACTACAATATTCAGGTATCATGGCCTTATTGAATTTAAGGTCGGAATTTACTGATGCAAGAAGGTTTGTTAATTATTAATCTAGGTACACCCAGTCATCCAGACAGAAAGGCAGTCAGGGCCTATTTAAGTGAATTTCTTACCGATAAACGAGTCATTGATTTGCCTGCTCTCATACGTTATGTACTCGTTTATGGCTTTATTCTGCCATTCAGAACAAAACAATCCACGCACGCTTATCAATCAATATGGTCAGAACAAGGCTCACCGCTACTGTGCCATAGCCAAAATCTTGCAAGCCAGCTTCAGGCCAGGTTGAGTCCGGAGTTTAAAATTGCCTTAGGAATGCGTTATGGCAAGCCTTCAATAAAAACGGCATTGGATGAGTTAAAAGATTGTGCGTCTATTACCGTACTGCCTCTCTATCCGCAATATTCGTCAGCAGCAACAGGATCATCTATTGAAGAAGTAATACGTCTTCTTTCCATGCAGGAAGTGATACCTTCCTTGAACATCATCCGCGATTTTTATCAACACCCAGGCTACATTAAAGCGCAGGCAGCCCTGATTAAAGAGAACCTTGGCGAAGACCAGCATCTGATCTTTAGTTATCATGGCCTTCCTGAGCGTCAAATCAATAAGAGCGGCTGCCATACTGTCTGCAAAGAAAGCTGCCCTCCTGTCTCAGTTACAAATCAGGGATGTTATAAAGCACAATGTTATGAAACAAGCCGACAGTTAGCAGACGAATTACAGTTACATACCGGCCAATACAGCACCTCTTTTCAATCTCGCCTGGGTAAAACTCCCTGGATAAAACCCTATACAGATGAAGTGCTTACCGAACTTGCTGCGCAGGGAATCAAAAATCTTGCCATTTGCTGCCCTTCTTTTGTTGCAGACTGTCTGGAAACATTGGAAGAAATTGGCCTGCGTGCAAAAGAACAATGGATAGAGTCAGGTGGAAAAGAGTTTAATCTGATCCCATGCCTGAATGACTCTCCCGCATGGATTGAAGCTATTATCGATATTAAAAAATGAGAGGGAGCCCCGTTGCCTTCCCCAAATCCACGTCGTCCTGAGCGCGTCTTTTTGCGCGAAGGATCTCCAAATATTAGCACCATGCCGGTTTCAGGAGATCCTTCGCGCAAAAAGACGCGCTCAGGACGACGGAGATCGAATAATATAGCCTCCAGATTTCATTTCCTGTACTATGGCGACCCTGATTTTTATAACTTTTTTCTGTGAGGGATTATGTTGAAACGGATCTTTTTTTTAATGATTTTTGTCGTCACGCAAGCCATGAGTTCAGTATTCACCCCTACTGAAGTCCAGAGTTTAAAACGAAATTTTTTTGCAAACATTCATTCCA
Source organism: Legionella shakespearei DSM 23087 (assembly GCF_000373765.1). GTDB lineage: Bacteria > Pseudomonadota > Gammaproteobacteria > Legionellales > Legionellaceae > Legionella > Legionella shakespearei. The sequence continues at coordinate 21,239 of NZ_KB892394.1, forward strand.
ATGGGGCAATAGTAGCCTCACCATCCCAGGTCAGCCCCAATTATTATTATGACTGGGTACGCGATTCTGCTATAGCCATGACCCTGATTGAACATTGGTATGAATCAGCACATTCAGAAAAATACAAACAGCACCTGTTACACTATGTTTCATGGACAAGAACCATTCAACATCGTGATGATCCTATTCCCGGCCAGGACATTTTAGGTGAGCCAAAATTCTACATTGATGGTTATCCCTTTGATGGCCCATGGGGAAGGCCGCAAAATGATGGCCCAGCGCTGCGCGCCTCGGTTTTAACACGTTTTGCTCAGCAATTGCTCGACAACAACGAAACAGAATATGTAACTCAAAATCTCTACAATCCAAGCATGAATCCACAAACTATGGGTGCAATTAAAATGGATTTGGAATACACCGCCCATCATTGGCAGGATGCGAATTTTGACCTGTGGGAAGAAATCTTTGGCCATCATTTTTTTACAGCCATGGCTCAGCAGAAAGCGTTGATTGAAGGCGCAGCCCTTGCCCACAGGCTTAATGATAAACAAGCCGCTGTTTTTTATGAGCTGCAAGCGCGTTTAATCAGTGAGCGTTTAAAACAACATCTGGATCGCAACAACAAGCTGATTAAAGCTACCTTGCCACCACATCCAGGGCCACAAAAAACCTTGGAACTCGACTCATCCGTAATCCTGGGTATTTTGCTCAATCCACAGGAGAAAGGTCCGTTCTCCCCTCACCATACTTATGTCAAAGGTACGGTGAACGCTTTGCATCAACAATTTAATTTAATGTTCCCCATTAATGACAACCAGCCCGGAGCTATTTTGTTTGGCCGCTATCCAGGTGATACTTATGATGGTTATCAGACTGGCAGTACAGGAAACCCATGGTTTATCCTTACGGCAACTATGGCTGAGTATTACTATACGCTTGCCAATAAGCTCTCATCTGAAAATGGAAATAAATCCTTAATTACCAGCTATCTGAAGACAGGCGATAATTATTTAAAACTGATTAAAACCTATGCCCCAGATATGAGTTTAAGCGAACAAATTAATTTAAACACCGGCGTTCAACAAGGAGCATACTCTCTGACCTGGAGTTATGTTTCGGTCTTACGTGCTATTGATTTGAGAGCAAAGATAGAAAAAAAGCTGGAATAGCTAGTGTAGCCCGTATTAGGCGTAGCCGTAATACGGGAATTAGCTCATTGCCACTTCGATCCCGGCTGCAAGCAGACCGGGCTACACACCGTGCTATTTCGGAACAACTTCACCCGATCTACGTCGTCCTGAGCGCGTCTTTTTGCGCGAAGGATCTCCCGAAAGCGGCATGGTGCCAATTTGATCCCGGCTGCGAGCAGACCGGGCTACACGCACAATCCGGGTTACTACCACATTGGCACGGTCTCTCGGAAACCCCTTGACCTCGCCTGTCTTTTAGGGCGTTGTGCGCTTAGGACGCGCACACCGAACGCATGGATGCAGGTTTCCCTAAAAGACAGGCGAGGTTAAGGGGTTTCTTGCACAGGACTTTCATACTCGAACTTATTAAAGTGCCACTTCGATCCCGGTTGCAAGCAACCGGGCTACGGGTTCTTAACTTAAAACGGCATCCTTTGACACCTTATCCAATGCTTCGTCTTCGCGTCCTAAAAAGCGTAATGGTTTGCCTGACATTACGTAATTTTCGATGTGCTCCAAGCTTATATTTTTGGTTTCCGGCATGTAAAAATAGGTATAAATCAAGCCCAGGAAACAAATGATGGCATAAAGGGCAAAAGTGAACTCTATTCCAAACATGTTATGCAAAATAGGGAAACTGAAAATAACTACTGTGTTAAAAGTCCAGTTGCTCATTGCGGACAAGCCCATACCAGCACCACGCACATGCAAAGGGAATATTTCTGCCATCGCGATATGAGGAACAGGACCTATGCTGATAGCGAATGAAAAGATATAAACAGTTAAACAAATAACTGATAAATAGGGAAGCCAGACAACCTGGTTTACTGAAAACATACATAAGGCAAAAAGGCTGAGACAGGTTCCAGTAAAGCCAATCAGCAATAATTTGCGGCGACCTAATTTATCAACACATAAAATTGCGATAACAGTAACCAGTAAATTAACAATACCTATCCCCATAGTTGCCAATATCTGCCCTGTTGTACTGTCCAGGCCTAAATTCTTGAAGATTTCCGGGGCAAAATAAATAACGACATTGATACCACTTAATTGCTGCAGGCAAAACAACATAGTGCCCAACATCAGAACAGGTAACAATGGTCTTCTGAACAGCAACAGCCAATTACTTTTCTTAGGCTCATGCGCCAGAGTCGTTTCAATATCCCGCAACTCATGATCTATGACCTGGCTTTTACGTAATCTTCTTAAGGATTTAGCCGCAGCATCGCGTTTACCCACACTGCATAACCACCGCGGAGATTCTGGCATAAACAAAATACCTATGCTCAACAACAATGCCGGCAAGGCACTTGACGCAAACATGGTTCGCCAGGCCTGATGCTCGATTAACAGATAATTTACTGAGTAAGAACTTACAATCCCAATAGTCATGGCCAACTGATAAATAGCCACTACAGCACCTCTGGATTTGGGTGATGCTGTTTCCGCTAAATACAGAGGAGTCAGCACTGAAGCCATCCCAATCGCCAATCCCAGAATTAAACGTGACAGGACTAATATGCTAATGGAGTCAGCAAGCCCCGCCCCTAAAGCTCCGAAAAAGAACAGGCAGCCTGCAAAGGACAACAAAGCGCGACGTCCGAAACGTCTGGCACCTTTCAAAGCCATGAACATACCAATCAGCATAGCACCCAATAATGCCCCAAAGGGTAAAGCTGAAGCCATCACGCCTATGTGAGTGGCTGTTAAATTAAAATGATTTTTCACAAGATCCAGGGAACCCGCAATGATACCCTCATCATAACCAAATAAAAAACCGGCAATTGAACCTATTATCGCAACAACCCAAGCCATGCTTAACTCCTTGTTCAAGTCTTTCTATCGACTGTCTTAGCCTAGTAAATAATGGCGTTACTGAAAGAATGTGTAGCCCGCATTAGCGCCAGCGTAATGCGGGAAAGCAGTACCACGCCATCCCGGATTACGGCTATCGCCTAATCCAGGCTACACCTTCCTTAAAGTATCACCTCGTTAAACCGACAAACACAGTTCAGTGATTAAAGACCAATCGCCATTAGTCACTGCCTGTTCTGGTACTATCCATGAACCGCCTACACAAGATACATTAGGTAACGTCAGATATTCTTTATAGTTCGTTGCGTTAATCCCTCCAGTTGGACAAAATCGGACATCAGGAAAAGGTCCCGCAATAGCACGCAGCATCGGTATGCCGCCAGCCGCAGTTGCGGGGAAAAATTTAAAATGGGTATAACCACAATCAAGGCCAGACATCAATTCAGAAACGCTGGATACACCTGGAATTAACGGAATAGACGCTTCTCGTCCAGCCATTAACAAGGCATGAGTTTGCCCAGGGCTAATAGCAAACCGGGCACCAGCCTCAATGACTTGCCCTAATTGATTCGGATTGGTTACAGTGCCTGCACCAATCAATGCATCAGGAAAACGATCCGTCAGTAACTGGATGGCTTGTACTGCAACCGGAGTTCTCAGCGTTATTTCCAACACCTGAATTCCACCAGCAAATAATGCACTGGCAAGCGGAATAGCCTGTTCCAGATCGTTTATTACAATCACCGGAATCACAGGAGATGCGTTAAATATTTTGGCAGGTTGCACAGCCCAATCAGGAAACGACATCATATTCTCCTATTAATGATTGTTTTAAGTTCAGCGCTGCCCCTAATATGCCGGGTTGGTCTGCCGTAATAACAAAAGTAGGAATCAAGGCATTAAAATCACTAAAACGGCCTTTGTCTTCAAAGCGGGTACGAAACTCACTATGGGGCATTAAGGAAAGTAAACGCGGTACAATGCCACCAGCAATATAAACACCCCCGAAAGCACCAAAAGTTAATGCGAGATCGCCTGCATACGTTCCAAGACTTGCAAAGAACTGGCTCACCGCATCACGGGCTATAGAACATTCCTGACTTACAGCCAAACGAATAATTTCAGCTGCTTTCAAGGCTGGGCGTTCCTGCTGTTGATATGCGGCAATGGCTTGATATAAATTTTCCAGGCCATGGCCAGACAACAAGCGCTCGTAAGAGACATGCGTGTATTTGTTTTTTAGAAAAGTGTAGATAAACCATTCCTGTTCGGTTTTAGCGCCCCAGTCAGCATGGCCACCTTCGCCGGCATAAGCAGTATAAATACCCTGATTGCATGCCAGCGAAGCAACACCAAGCCCGGTGCCTGCGCCAAGTACCACCTTCATTTTAGCGGTGCAGACATACCCATTACCAATTTGCAGTTGTTCATCTTGTGCCAGAGCAGGAATACTCATCGCGATGGCATTAAAGTCATTAAGCACCTGTAAACGGGACAAGTTTAAATTATTTTTCAATGCTTTCACTGAAAATTGCCAATGGCAATTGGTCATACAAATACAGTCATCAAGTACTGGACACGCAATGGCAATTGCTGCCTGAGTAATTTCCTTCAGGGCATGAGTGCTTTGATAGGCCATGAATACAGACTCTATACTGGCAAAATCGGCGCAGGTATATATTGCTATTTTATCCCGGTGTAAATTAAGCAGGTTGACACGGGCAAAGCGGGCAAAAGTTCCACCAATATCGGCAACAATTGCATAGTGTTTTAAATCATCATGCATCATAACAATGTTCTTTCCCTATAAACAAACTACAGGCTCCTTGCTCTGCCCCGGTGAACTGAGCTTTTAAGCTGCCAAAAAGCTCACGCCCCATACCATAAGAATTCTGCTTAACCTGTTCCGCGTTTAAAGTAGCCGCTTTTCGTAAGGCTAATTCTTCATCAGAAAGTAAAAGCTGCAAGATACCGCGATTTCCATCCATTAAAATCATGTCCCCTGTTTCTACTTTAGCAATCAGGCCACCATCAACTGCTTCCGGTGTCACGTGGATTGCTGCGGGAACTTTGCCTGATGCACCAGACATACGTCCATCAGTAACCAGCGCCACATGAAACCCTCTGTCCATCAATACCCCAAGCTTTGGAGTCAGTTGATGCAGTTCAGGCATACCACAAGCTTTAGGCCCCTGAAAACGCAATACCAGGACACAATGCTTGTTGAGCATACCGGCCTGAAATAACTGTTCAAATTCAGCCTGACTCGTGCAAACAACTGCCGGCGCTTCAATCACCTCTTTCCCTGCGCCAAGCCCGGAGGTTTTAATAATCGCCCGCCCCAGATTACCACTGAGCACTTGTAATCCTCCTTGTGGTTTAAATGGTGCGGCGGTGGCGGTTAAGACTTCAGGATTGCTTGAAGCAACGGGACCATCAAGCCATTTAAGCTGATTATCCTCTAATACTGGCTGTTGCGTATAACGCTCCAAGCCATAACCCACCACCGTATTCACATCGTGATGAACCAATCCTGCATCCAGCAATGTCCTGACAAAATAAGCCATTCCTCCCGCACGCTGAAAATGATTGATATCAGCCTGACCATTGGGATAAATGCGGGTAATTAAAGGAGTTACTGCTGATAATTGTGAAAAATCATCCCAATTAATTGTATAACCAGCCCTTGCCGCTATGGCAACCAGATGCATGGTATGATTCGTTGAGCCTCCTGAGGCAAGCAACCCGACTATGCCGTTGACAATACTTTTAGCATCAATCATTTGTCCAATCGGCATGTAGTGATCATTTAAATCGGTTAATGACAGAACTTGTACTGCAGCGGCCTTGGTTAACTCATCACGTAGTGCGGTACCTGGATTAACAAATGACGAACCCGGTAATTGCAAACCCATCAATTCGATAATTAACTGATTGGAATTGGCAGTGCCATAAAAAGTACAGGTTCCGGCTGAATGGTAAGAGGCAGCCTCTGCTTCAAGAAGGGCATTTTTATCCGCTTTACCCTCAGCATATAACTGACGGATTCGTGATTTTTCCTGGTTGGATATTCCCGAAGGCATTGGGCCTGCTGGTATAAAAATAAAGGGCAAATGCCCAAAACTTAAAGCAGCCATTAATAAGCCAGGGACTATTTTATCGCAAATGCCTAATAACAGGCCACCGTCAAACATGTTATGGGACAAGGCTATAGCCGTAGACAGTGCAATAACATCTCGGCTCAATAAGCTTAATTCCATTCCGGGCTGACCCTGAGTGATCCCATCACACATGGCTGGGACTCCTCCGGCAAATTGTGCGACTCCGCCAGCAGCAGAGATTGCTTCTTTAATCCGGTCTGGAAAAGTGACATAAGGCTGGTGTGCTGAAAGCATCTCATTATAAGCCGAGACTATAGCAATATTGGCTTTTACATCACCACGCAAAGCAGTTTTATCTTGTTTGGCGCAAGCCGCAAAACCATGCGCCAAATTACCGCAGTGAAGCGCACCGCGCTGTGGCCCTGTAACGCGGGCTTTGGCAATATGATCCAGATAGGATGCCCTGCCTTTCGCACTGCGTTCAGAAATAGTTTGAGTGACCTTGGCTACGACCGGATGCATAAGTATTCCTTATTGTGGTGCGTACATGACCTGAACATTAGCATTCGTATTATTTAAAAATGCACTTACAGGCATAATGCCAGGATCACGTTGCGCTAAAGCCTGACTCAGTACAGAACGCTTCTTTTGCCCAATTAACTGGATGAAAATAATACGGCTATTAATAAGCCTGGGTTTGGACAAAGAGATTCGTTTATGGCGCGCTGTTTTAGGTTGAATATAAAGTAGTGCTTTTGCTTCGTCATTCAAGGCCGAAGCCAATTCATCACTACAAGGAAACAAAGAGGCAGTATGCCCATCTTCTCCCATTCCCAGAATAACGGCATCAAAGGTAGGTAAGGAAGCAATATTGCTCTCAACTGTATCTAAATGATTGGCCGAATCACTCTGACCATCATACAAACTGATAAAGCGAGCTTTTTCAGCATGATGCTGTAATAGAAAATCTTTGACGAGACGTTCATTGCTATCGGCATCATCAGCTTTGACACAGCGCTCATCGGCCAGGGTTACAGTCACTTTATCCCAGGGTAGAGGGGTCTGAGCCAAAAGTTTAAATAACTCAACTGGAGTTTTTCCTCCAGAAACAACCAGGTAGGCATGATCACGTAAGGCAATGGCCTCACATAAAATATTTTTAAGCTGATTTGCCAAATCCGTATTTAACAACTGTGCATCACTGAAGCTATAAAGTTGCATTCTGTTTATCCCAAATATGAGCCTGACCATCAAATAAAGTGACCACTTCAGCAGGTCCCCAGGTTCCGCAAGGGTAGGAATGAAGCGGTGAACGATTTACATCCCATGAATTTCTGATCCCATCTATCCATTTCCACGCCTGTTCAATTTCTTCTCTGCTTACAAACAAATATTGATTGCCCAGCATGACTTCGAGCAGCAATCGCTCATAAGCATCAATGATGCGAGGCGCATTACTCACAGCGCTGAAGTTTAAATCCAGTTTGGATTCCTGTAATTCCATACCATCCCCCAACCCCGGAACTTTACTCATAATACGAGTTTCCAGACCTTCGTCAGGCTGCAAGCGGATAATTAATTGGTTAGGGGGCAATTTTGCTGTAAATTGATGAAATATATTATGCGATTGATGCTTAAAATAAATGACGACTTCACTTTGCTTTTTCGCCAGCCTCTTTCCTGTCAACAAATAAAAAGGTACCCCAGACCAGCGCCAATTATCAATATAGGCTTTAATCGCTACAAAAGTCTCGGTATCAGACTGTGGATTCGCTCCCTCCTCTTCAAGATAACCCGGGATTTCTTTTTCGTGGGCTAAATGAGCAGCATATTGGGCACGAACCGTGTGAGTACAGACATTGCCTTCATTAATTGGCCGTAATGATTTTAATACTTTTAATTTTTCACTGCGAATATCTTCCGATGCCAGACTTAAGGGAGGATCCATCGCGACCAAGGCTAATATCTGCAATACATGATTTTGCAGCATATCCCTGACCTGGCCAGATTTGTCGTAGTAGTCCCAACGCCCTTCAACCCCTATTTCTTCAGCCAGGGTGATTTCAACTTTATCGATAACCCGATGATCCCAGTTAGAAGAAAAAATGGAATTGGCAAAGCGCAGCACTAAAAGATTTAACACCGTTTCTTTACCCAGATAATGATCAATGCGATAAATCTGATTTTCTGCGAAATAACGAGCCACTTCATCATTAATCGCTTGCGATGATTCGTGATTCTGGCCTATTGGTTTTTCCAGAACCACACGCGAAGGCTGCGTGGTCAAGCCTAATAAAGAAAGCCCATGACAGGTTTGGGCATATAAGGCAGGAGGAATGGCAAAATAGGAAATGGCAACATGTTGTGCAGGCTTCACATAATCTGCCAGTTTCTGAAATGCATTAAGATCAGTGAAATCAAGCGAGCAGTAAGACATTCTTGACGTCAAGCGGAGCCATAGTTCTTCATCAATAGTATCCGCTAAAAAACTTTGTACTTTTTTCTTTATCAAATCAAGATAAGCAACCAGAGATAATTCTTCCCGACCACAACCAATAATTTGCGTTTGCGGATGAAGTAATTGAGCGCGTTCCAATTGATACAGAGCCGGCAATAACTTACGGCAGGATAAGTCCCCCAAAGTGCCAAACAAAATAAAATCACAGGGATATTTTGAATCTGTTTTTTCCAGCATTGGTTATCCTAAACATTTTATAAAATCCGGTTATGGCGCAAGTTTGCGTAAGCCCTATGAAATTGCTTCGATTTTACATCACTCTATTCAAGCGTCAATCAAAATTAAAGAGCTAAAATTGCAAAACCTGATTTTTATGCTATATCAAATAAATAAACATTTATTCAACATGGTTTTAATTTGCTAATTATGGAATTAAGGTCATCAACAGGAGACTCTAATGCTTAATAAGCGATTTTCAGAACGACTGAATAGAGAGTTAGACAGTATTGGTGTCCCGGAAGCTACTCCTGAACGCATAGACGCGCTTTCCAAGCTGATTAAAGTTCCCAAATTCAAGGCTGAAGCCCTGCTTAATGGCATCACCAATCCTGATGATGCTTTATTAAATACCTTGGCAAGAGAACTTGAGGTCAATGCAGATTGGTTATTGGGTAAAAGTGATTCTAAAGGAGCCCACTAGGGTGTGAGGACACACCCTAGCCATGAAATCGATGATTTAAACTGATAGGTTTTGCATTTTTTTCAATATATTCGATAATTTTTCCCGCAATATTGATACCTGTTGCCTTTTCGATGCCTTCAAGACCTGGTGAGGAGTTTATCTCCAAAACCAGGGGACCATGATTGGAACGAATTAAATCAACACCCGCTACTTTTAATCCCATGGTTTTCGCAGCACTAATGGCAATGGCTCGTTCTTGTGGTGATAATTTTACTTTCATTGCTTTACCACCCTGATGGACGTTAGCCCGAAACTCTCCGTCTTTAGCCTGACGCTTCATGGCAGCAACTACCTTTTCTCCCACAACAAAACAACGGATATCGGTGCCACGAGATTCTTCAATAAATTCCTGCACCAGAATATTGGCATGCATTTCTTTAAAGGCATTAATAATGCTGACCGCAGATTGATGGCTGTCGGCCAGAATCACACCCTTGCCTTGAGTTCCTTCCAAAAGCTTAATCACTAAAGGAGCACCGCCCACCATATGAATCAAATCTTCCGTATCATCTGGTGACTGGGCAAAACTGGTCAAGGGCATGGGAATACCTTTGCGAGCCAGAACCTGCAAGGAACGGAACTTATCGCGAGAACGAGAAATAGCAATGGATTCATTTACAGTATAAATGCCCATGGTTTCCATATGGCGTAATACGGCGGTTCCATAATAAGTAGTTGAAGCGCCAATTCTTGGAATTACCGCATCAAAATGAGGTAAAGAAGCACCACCACGATAATGCACTTTGGGGTTGGAAGCCGCAACATTCATATAACAATATAAGGGGTTTATAATTTTAACCTCATGACCAGCCGCTTCCCCTTCCGCTTTCAGGCGCTTGTGGGAATACAAATTGGGGTTAGTCGCTAATATTGCAATTTTCATGAATGAATGGTTCCTCAATTTTATTATTATTGTTTCAACTAAAGCCTAGTTTAAAAAATAAAAATTCTCCTCCTATTTTAATAAAATATGAGAATTTAATTTTTCATGTTATTTAGGGGGTATTTAACTACTTATGAACAAAAGAATACATGCCCAATAACCACGGCCATTAAGTTCCGCCGTCCCGCGGACAAGCCGCGGGACGGCGGAGGGAGTATTGTTCATAAAAACCATACTGAAGCAGGAACTTACTTATTACCTTAAGAAACCAGTAACATATAGTCCTTGGCCAGTAAATCCGCATGATGGGGCGTTGTAAAGAATGCATTCAGTTCGCCTTGTGGATTAAACAGCATCACTGCACCACTGTGTTGCACATCATAATTTTGTGGATCAGGATCGTCTTTGTTCATCACTTTCGCATAGGCTATGCCCATTTCACGGGTCATCAGTTTTACCGACTCTTCATCACCTCTTGCCCCGTAAAAACTGCCATGGAAAGACTGAACATAATGTCCAAGCTTATCCAGATTATCGCGATCAGGATCTATGGAAATCATCACAACATGAGGTAAGTTCTTCGCACCTTTCTCTTCCAGAAGCCGATACATTTTACCCAGCTCCGCCATAGTAGTGGGACAGAGATAGCCACAATTGGTAAATCCAAAGAACACTAAAGTCCATTGCCCTTGTAAACTGGCATTATCGAAAGTCTTTTGATCGGTTCCAGTCAATGCAAATTGATTCACCGTTCTTGGGTTTTCAAGATAAGTACCATGAAACTGAGCCACATCTACTTTTTTCTTAAAATGAAGATGTTGTGATACAAAAATACCGGTGAATAATCCTGCCAGGGCCAACAAAATGGTTACAGTCAGAGTAACACCTTTTCTTTTTTCACTCATATTAACCCCTTATATATAGTGATCTATTAATAAAAATACAAATAAAAGCATCAAATACACGATAGAAAACCTGAAGGTTTGCATTGCCACCACCGGCTTTTCTGTGCGATACAACTTATGTGCCCAAAATAAAAAACGGCCGCCAAGTACTAAGGCGCCAACCAAATAAATCCATCCGCACATGCCAACAACAAAGGGCAATACGCTGACTACCAACAATAAAATGGTGTATAAATAGATATTCAATTTGGTAAATTGAATACCATGAGTCACCGGAAGCATTGGGATTTCAGCATGTTTGTATTCTTCAAAGCGATAAATAGCCAAAGCCCAGAAATGAGGCGGTGTCCATGTGAATATGATTAATACCAACAGCAGTGCTTGCGGATCCAACTGATTGGTCACAGCAGTCCAGCCTAATAAAGGAGGCGCTGCCCCTGCTAAACCACCTATCACTATATTTTGTGAAGTCGCTCGTTTTAAATAACCGGTATAAACACCCGCATAGCCGATTAAAGTAACAAAAGTAAGCAGTGCTGTCAATTTATTAACAAATGTGACCAGAACAACAATGCCAAGCACACCAATCACGAGAGCAAAGTATATTGCCTGGGTTACAGAAACACGCCCATGAGCAATAGGTCTCTTTTTAGTCCGTGCCATGATGGAATCAATGTGACGGTCAACCAAATGATTAATAGCAGCCGCGCTGCCTGCACAAAAACCAACGCCAAGCAAGGTGAACCCGACTAAAGATAAATTGATCCAGCCTGGTGTGGCCAAATACATACCGACCAATACGGTTAACAGCATCAGCAAAACAACACGTGGCTTACAGAGCTCTAAATAGTCACGCCAATCAACAGCGCGTTGTGTTTGTGTATCAGTGATCATAAGTCACTCCCCTTCGGGTAAAATGTAAGGTGCAAAAGACGCAGGCAAGTAATAATGCAGCTATCCCATTATGGGCAACCGCGATATCAAGAGGCAATAAATAAACCACGTTCATTATGCCTAAAGTAAATTGCAGCAAGACGAGAAGCATCATTAAGGCAGCAGTTATTTTTAAATAGCGCGACCAGGACTTAAATAAAATCAATGTGCCAAGAATAAGCAGATAACTGGCAGTCAAAACAGCCCCTATCCGATGAATAAACTGAATGCTGACACGCACTTCATTATCAAGAACCCCGCCCTGATAGTTAGTACCAACAGACGCAAATAAGTTAAATCCTTTAGCAAAATGTAAAGGAGGCAGCCATTCCCCATTACAGGTTGGGAATCCAATGCAGGAAATACCCGCATAATTGGAACTAACCCATCCCCCTAAAGCAATCTGGAAGAACACTATAATAACGGCCAACCGTAACCAGATGCGCCATTGCGGCAAATCCTGTCCTTGTAAGGAACTCATTTGCAGACGAAAACGACTTAAACAGGCAACAATTAATATACCACCCAGTAAATGCCCCATAACCACTACAGGTAATAATTTCAGAGTAACCGTCCACATCCCCAAAGCGGCCTGGAATACGACCAGTACCAGTAACGCTACGGGCAAGTGCCAGGGAAGATTTTTTCCCTGATAGCGTTTACGCAACACACTAAAACCAATATAGAAAATGAGCAGGCCCAAGGTTCCGGCAACATAACGATGTGCCATTTCCGTCCATGCTTTTCTTGATTCAATAGGAATTTGCGGGTACTTGGTTTGAGCCTCCTGTAATCCAGACTCTGCTGAAGGAAGTACCATATGACCATAACATCCCGGCCAGTCAGGACAACCAAGGCCCGCATCAGTTAATCGAGTATAAGCTCCTAACATCACCACAAATAAGGCTAACAGGACAGCAACACTCGCCGCAATTCGAATTGATTTATTTTGCATTCGCTGTATCACCCTTGTTTTCTGATGTGTTCAGCAGCAGTTTCATGTCTTTATAGACATCGTCTGGATTAACGTTGGCTTTATAACCAAGAATCAGAAATTGTCCCGGATTGGCAATAAATATTCTGTCTTCGGCAGACAAAGAAGATAATTCTGCCTGTTCTTTTGCTGATAAGGTGGCAACATGAATGTCCTGATCTTTTAACACAGGCCGCATTTCTTCAGCCTGGGCAGCCGATTGTTCATCAAGAAGAAGCCATTCATCCACTTCATACAGTCTCCGCCCCAAAGCCAAACGCACGCGCGCCAACAGGTTTAATTGTTCCAGGCATTCCTTTTTGCATTGACCGGGGTTGAATAATACGATTTTCCATTTCGCTTTTTCATTAAAGGCTTTGAGTTCTAAAGACGGAGAGAGCAAAGTGCCCTTATTCACTCGTGTCGTTCCTAACCAGGATGGGTGCTGATAAAAAACATAGGCGGCTATGCCCGGAGCAGCAAACATAATCGTTAACAACAATAAAACATAATATTTAGAGGCGTGTTTCTTCATTTTTTTTCTTCAGATTTAAGGCTACAAATATAATCAGAATAACGAATGCCATAGCAAACCATTGCAGGGCATAGGCTAAATGCCGCTGCGGAGGCATGGATACTATCGCCCATTCACGCACAAATCCGTATGCATCTTGCTTGTCCATGCGAATAATAAACGGATAGACTTTTTTTTGCAAAATTTGGCTTAATAAATTTGTATCCAAAGCTTCAATAATTTTAATTCCATGTTGTTTTTCCTCTATGCCCTCACCCAGGAGCCATTGATTTTTGCTGGGAAAATAGGAACTGCCTTGAATTTTGATTGTTCCAGGCGGAATTTGAATTTCAGGGAACGATTGTCTGCTGTTATCACCTGGCACCCAGCCTCTGTCGACGATGAGAACCGTTCCATCAGCAAGCTGCAAAGGAGACAAGACATCATAGCCAAACTGATGCTGATGGTGCTGGTTATCTAAAAGAAAAACTTCTTTTAAATAAACACCTTCCACTTTGAGGCGTTGGTACTGTAAGGGTAATTGTTTGGTTTCATTCCAAAACACAGGCGCTTGTCTGGCGCGAGTTTCTTCCGCTGCCAGCATTGTTGCTTTTTCATCCGCCCGTTGTATTTGCCAAAAGCCCAGACGCGTAAATAAGGCAATAAACACGGTGGCGAGAACAATCATTATCCAATTTGGGGTGAAACGAACATTAAAACAGGTTAAACTAGGCATCGTTTATCAATTGCTCAAAAAGGTTGGCTAACTTCCGACTGAAGGCAGCAATTTCGGGAGTATAACAAATGATCACTAAACTGTTCATCATCTTTGTAATGATTATTATCGCAGGTTCACTGGCCAGCGGTTTATTTTTCCTGATCCAGGATGCAGGAAACTCAAAACGCACGGTTAGGGCATTGACTCTGAGGATAGGCCTCTCAGTCAGTTTATTTATTTTTTTATTTATAGGATTCAAGTTGGGCCTTATCTCGCCGCATGGGATTTAAAATAAAAAAAACAACAGCATAGGAAGTTCGAAAATAATCGCATGACCCACTATACTTTTATTGTGTTCAATAAAAGCGATGGTGGCGTTCATGATGATACTGCTGTTTTTGCTTTATTTACTTATCGGCTTGCAAATTATTTTTAGACCGAACCATGGCATCCCATTACAATTTCTTTTGTGTTTATTACTCATTACCTTTTGCTTTAATTTACACACTCATTTGGTGACGCTATGAGGATACAAAATAAACTGCATGTATGGGCCAATGGGCTGGGGCTGCTTGCTGTATGTGCCATGTTTATTCTCGCCTTCGCCGATCAAATCTTCAATCACGATCTGCCCTGCCCTCTTTGTTTATTACAGCGAATCTGCTTTGCCGGCATAGGCATTTGCCTTATGATGAATTTACGTTTAGGTATTAAAGCATCTCATTATGGCATGATGCTGTTACAGGCTTTTCTGGGATTAGCCATTGCCATGAGACAACTTTATCTGCATCTGGCTCCTGATGATCCGGGATTTGGCAATACCTTATTGGGTCTTCATTTTTATACCTGGGCTGCCATTGCTTTTATGCTGATAAGTCTTTTTATTGCGGTAGCCCTTATTCTCGAGGACGGATTAAATCCCCAATATAAAACAGATAATAAGTGGTTAATTGCTTTGATGTGCTTTTTTCTGCTCTTGATTCTTGCCAACGGAATCAGTACATTCATACAATGTGGTCCATACAGATGTCCGGATACCCCAACATCCTACTATTTGTTAAATAATCATGCAGGACTTTAAGGATTCATTATGCGTTTTCTATTAATCAGTTTGAGTTTAATTTTTGGTAATGTTCATGCTGATACCATTAATAATTATATGAACATTGCCAACAACATACCGCAAATGGAAATCAAGGCAGACCCGCAAGCTCAGGCATGGGCAAGATCAGCCCGTCATGTTCTGACAATTACCTGTGAAAGCATTGCAGAAACATTAACCCAAGCCAATGATGCCGCCAAAATGCAGGGAAAACCTATTTTTTGTTTGCCTCAGGGAGTGCAGCTTAATTCGATTACTATGAATGAGTTGATTCAACAGACTTATAAAGAAATATCAAGCCAACGCAGTGATAAGGATACCATGACCGTATCCCAGGTTGCCTTGTTGGGAATCAGTAAACAGTTCCCCTGTCAGCAAAGCCCGGCAGACAAACAAATGGCGCATGTGGCTTCTTTATTGTCGCATTAGAGAATGATTCCTAGATGCTGTCCCATCAGCTCCACGTCGTCCTGAGCGCGTCTTTTTGCGCGAAGGATCTCCCTACATTGGCACAATGCTGCTTTCGGGAGATCCTTCGCGCAAAAAGACGCGCTCAGGACGACGTGGAGCTGGGAAGGGCTCAGAATCCCGTATTACGCTTCGCTAATACGGGCTACGGCATAAATCTTACTGACTGAACTCTTCGAAAGCTTCCAATGCTTCAGCAGCATACATCAAAGATGGACCACCGCCCATATAAACAGCCATTCCCAACATTTCCAGTAATTCTTCACGAGAAGTTTGTAATTTAATTAATGTCTGGGCATGGAAACCAATACAACCAGGACATTGTTTAGCAACAGCCAAAGCCATAGCAATTAATTCTTTAGTTTTTTTATCCAGGGCACCATCTTTTGTCGCCGCTTGCGCTAAAGCAGAAAATCCCGACATAACTTCTGGCATTTCCTTACGAAGTTTAGCTAACTGAGTACTAATATCCTTGGTAATATGAGTAAATTTATCAGACATCGGAATAACTCCTTATTATTATATAAATCACGCGCCACTAATTTAACGCATTATGTTCTCGAACAAAAGGGATGTTGCCAAAAATCGGCAAAACGCGCTTTACAGGATGGCCCGGTTTAACGTTTCTTGTGCCAGAGTCAAGCGTCTCTCCACTTCACCCAATTCCGCGCGCAAAGTCAGAATGGCGTCAGGATTCGAACTCTGAGTCATGTGTTGCAGTGATTTGGTCATGGCTTGCTGCTGTTTGGTCAAAGTACTGATATCTGCTTCCAGACTCTGGATCCATTGCTGGCGGGTGCTTAACATAGTTAAACCAAAATGTGCTTTCGCCTGAGGTTTATTTTTCTTGCTGTCTATCTGGCATAAAGCAACGAGAACATTGATTTTCTGTTTGATTCGCTCCGCAAGAAAATGAGCGCTGCGTTCATTCGTTTGTTGTGATAATTTGTGAATTTCTTCTTTAATTTCATCAATGCAACCAGAGCCAGTCAGCTCCACGCCATGACGAAACAGCCCTTTCGGCAAATTATGGCTGGAAAGAGCCACACTTAAGCCACTGATTTTCCATTCCAGCTCCGGGAGGCGTGAACTTAACTCTGTCAGTAATTCAGCCAAATACCTCATGGTTTCAGCTCAGGAAACGATGTTTTATCCGACAAACGATCATATGAATGTGAGTGCAGATTTTTCATATCAATCGACTAGACTGCTGGTTCGAAATCCGCATCTTTAGCTTGTCTCCAGGTAGTAATGAACGGAGGAGCACACATTAAAATCAATCCCAGAATCAGAGTGGTTTCATAACGGGCCATGCTTCCAACATTAATGCCTTCTGGAGGAATGAAGCTCACCGCCAAAGTCGTTAGAACACCTATAATACCAATTCCAGCTACGAACAACATACCCGCCATTCCACCAGGGATCTTAAATGCCCTATGATGATTTGGCTGGCTGAGACGCAATTTGATAGCAGCAATAAACATAATGAAATACATCAGCATATACAGTTGTGCCGCAAGTGCAGTCAAGAGCCAGTAAGAGCCGTTAACGCTGGGCATAAACAGGAAGAGTGCCGAGAGTACGGTAACGATAAGAGCCTGGGCAATTAACATAACTACCGGCGCGCCATTGGCATTAGTACGCTGAAAACCTTCTGGTAAATTACCATCTTCCGCAGCCACTAATAGCCCTTTCGTTGGAGCAATAATCCAGTTACTCACTCCTCCCAGGCCACCCAACACCAGCATGACAGCCACCACAGGCATCATCCAGTGCATATTATATGAACCAAAAAATGCTTCGAAAGCCTGCATAATACCTGCAACTAAATTGATATCTTTCCCAGGTAAGACTATGGCAATAGCCAGAGAACCCAAAATCAGTGTACTTAAAATAATGGCAACCGAGTACATTAAGGCTTTAGGGAAGGCACGTTGAGGATTTTCCACATCGTTCGCATGGACAGTAGCTATCTCTATCCCGCAAAAAGACATCATAATCGCGGTCAGAGAAACCAGCATGGATTTATCTGAAAGATGGGGGACAATACTCGGCACATCAAAACTAATTTGTAATGGATTGCCCTGAGTTATCCAGGCAGCACCAAGACCAATAATCAAAGACATAGGCAAGAGTAAACCTGCCAGAGAGCAAAGGGTACTGAACGCCGCTGAAGAACTCATTCCTCTTAAATTGATAATGGTTGCACCCCAGAAACAGGTCACAATAACAGCCCAGAGGAAATAAGGATTGCTGGTTAATGCCGGATTAATCAAATATCCAATGGTTCCTGCAACAAAAGATAAAATGGTGGGATACCAGATAACATTTTCAATCCACTGCAACCAAATCGCTAAAAACCCGGTTTTCTTACCAAAAGCTTCTTTCACCCAAATATAAATTCCACCTTGCTTCGCCCAACCTGAAGCTAATTCAGCAGAGACTAATGCAGTGGGAATAAGAAAAAATACAGCGCCCAAAATGAAATAAAATATCAACTGGCTGCCAAAAAGAGCCGTTGCTGGCAAATTACGGATACTGTCTACAGAGCCCACTGTAATCATAGTCAGGCTAAAAATAGTGAGTGAGTGTTTTTTATTACTCATTACATTCCTTTAAAATATTAAATAAATGCAGTCTGTTTTTGGTCAAAACCTATTATATGGGAGTAACCTTAAGGAAATCTTAATAATGGTTTAAAAAATAAACAAAATGGCGATTTTTTACTTTGACGCTTTTAAAAATTGCTCCGTCATATTGATTTGAAATGGCTCACTTAAAAGCGGCATTTTCAAAGCAGGTGCATTTTCAGCAAAATTCAGCTCTTTCAAGGCTACTGCTCGCAAAGTCATATCATGATATGTACGATAATAAAGCATTTTATTCGTCATGTCTTTAAATACTACCCATTGAGTTGTATCTGTTGCAGTTTGGCCGTTGTTAATAGATCGAACATAGCCTGCGGGCAAATCAACATTATTAATAATATGCTCTGCCAGATTAACCAATTCTTTGCTGTTTTCTGCTTCATAGACATTTTTTACCATGAAGGCAGTTTTGACAAAACGCGATGGTGGTGACGCATCACCGGGCAAACCAATGGCCCCTGAACCCTGACCGACAGAATTATAAGTAATACCATTAGACGTAATGGCTTCTGCATTGACCGGAGATAAATTAATAAAATTGCGTAAATTGGTTGTATGCCAATCGTACTTGGGCGAATTGGTCATGATGCCCATGTTATCAAACACGTTGATTTTTTCATTATAAAACTCAACAACTATCCCTTTACCACTGGCATCATAAATTGATGCATGAGCAGGTAGTACTGCACTGCCGAGTTGGGGTAAACTTTGATCGGTGACATACACGTTGTTTAAAGCCTCTTTGACTTCATCAATGCTTTTGAAATTAGCCAGAACCCAGTTACCAAACTGAGTATAAGGTATTGCCTGGCTGTCTTTACCCTCTGGAATGGACTGGTATTGGGTTTCTCCGGGCAGATATAAATATTCAAAGGTTAGCCCTTCTTCATTCATGCCATCAAAAGCAGCATCAATATTAAACCCATCTAAATAGATATAACCGTATTTTGATTTCCAACTCATTCCTGGTTGTTTATTAGGCGTAGTTGTCGTCACTTCTGTGCCACGTGGAGAAGTTCTTAAATTGGATTGCAAATCAGCACCAAACTCCATACTGCGCGTAATAAGCACAGTTCCATCTTTAGCCGTCAATTTAAAATCGGTACAGGCTTCTGCAGAAAGAGAAAACAGGCAGCTGGCAGATACAGCTATCATCAGACGTTTTATTTGCATATCCACAGGCACTCCATACCATAAATATTTATGAAAAAATATCATAGCAGTTTTCAGGAAGAAACAAAATGATGTCAGGGACTGCCAATATTGGGAGATCCTTCGCGCAAAAAGACGCGCTCAGGACGACGTGGATCGGGGAATGCTGAGGGAGATCAATCCTTCGCGCCAAAAGACGCACTCAGGACGACGTGGATCGGGGAATGCTGAGGGAGATCAATCCTTCGCGCCAAAAGACGCACTCAGGACGACGTGGATCGGGTTAAGTTACTTACGTCTTTTAGACAAGTGCCACCAGGCAAGAAATCCTGGCAGGGTTTGTAGCCCGGTCTGCTTGCAGCCGGGATTGTGCTGACGCGCTCCCGGCTGCAAGCAGACCGGGCTACAAAACCCTTCCTTTTGCTCATCACGTTGGCGTCAATGTTCGCTGAAATAGTAAACCCCATTTTGCATGGGCATGGCATTATTTTTGATTTCGCCAGGAAGATTAATATCCATTAATGATGTTTCAGAGGGGTGAAAATCCAGAATACCCGTTTCTTCAACTACCTCAGGAGTCAGTTGCAAACCAAAATTGCTGATAGTAAAAGGTAAGCCTTCTGAGCCCAGAACAGACGGATTGTCACTTATATGAAAATGCAAATGAGGTCCCATTGAATTGCCTGAATTACCTAAGGCGGCCAGGAGTTGTCCCGGTTTAACTCGCTCACCTGTCGTTACCTTTATACTATCCGGCTTAAGATGACAATAATGGGCATAATGGCCATTATCCATGGCTACGGTAACTTCATTACCGCACGCATTATCCAC
The DNA here is from genome assembly GCF_000373765.1 of Legionella shakespearei DSM 23087. Lineage (GTDB taxonomy): Bacteria > Pseudomonadota > Gammaproteobacteria > Legionellales > Legionellaceae > Legionella > Legionella shakespearei. The sequence continues at coordinate 41,675 of NZ_KB892394.1, forward strand.
ATTCTGGACTGCTTCAGGGATCTCGCCCGGAATATTATCCAAAAATTCATTGCGTACCTTGCTGACCGTTCCAGCCGTAGCAGAATAAATATCTGCCCCATAATCCAGATAGCTTTCATTCATTTTATTGTCAGAACCAGGATAAAAAACATTCCCTTTTTCATCAATACGATTCCAGTCGATTGCAAACCGCTGGGCAAGAAAATAAGTGCCATGGACATTCAAATAAGCAAAACGATGGCTACTTAAAATACCTGGCCCATTACAGGCTAGCCAACCGCCCCCCTGAACTGGTGAAACAATTTCATCTGCCGCCTCTTTACTGCGTTTTATTACCGCTTTAAACCGACTTTTTTTCCCGGCTGCTGCCTTATCAATAAACTGAAGACGATGAATGAGCTGAGAAGGTATTTCCTTTTTGTTGGCAAAAGCAAGATAAGGAAAAGCGATTAACTGGCCTTCCTTGTCTAATTCTGTGGTATTCAGGCTGGTTCCATCCGGACGGATTAAATAAACCAATGGCTTAAGGCGTTCCCCTTCATATTGAGCAATAAGCTGATGATTCTTTTTATTGAATATTTCAATTTTCATCAATTCATAGTGATGGCTGTTCTCACCTGCTGTTTGTTCCATGTTTAATTCATAAACCAAATGGTGCTGGTTATCTGAACCAAACACCCCCACTGGTGCAATAGTCCCCGATACATTTACAGCACCACCTGAATTAGCTGCGCAACCCACGAAACAGAATATCGCGATCAAACCCCAATTAATCCGCATGACAACTCCAAAACACATTACTAAAAGCGTCGCCCCCCACTGTCGCGACTCCGCCGTCCCGCGGCTTGTCCGCGGGATCCAGAGATCTCGATCCGAGCTTAGAACCCNGGATCCCGCGGACAAGCCGCGGGACGGCGGAATTCTTTAATGGCTGTGTGGTGCAGTCCCCTGAAGAGTAGAACGGCCCGAGCCCAAATCGGGTATCGTATCCGAGGGATTGTATCGAGTCAAAGGCGTGTTACTAGAGGCCCGGTTAAAAAAGCTCATGGGTGAATATCCAGCACTTGGTGCAGGAGTTGGTGTGGGCACAACAGTGTGTAGTTTTTCATTGATCATTCTCATCGCAACACGGTGTTTATTCGCATGCGCATGATCCAGAGCCGTCAAGCCATCCTTATCCTTCATAGTAAGAGAGGCTCCTTTTTCAAACAGCAACTCAAACAGACGCTCCTCCATGGCAACATTATCAGACCTACAGGCATACATGAGAGGAGTTCTGCCTCGTTTATCTCTGGAGTTGACCTCTATGCCCTCAACATTCAATAAATCCTCTACAATACCACTGCCCCCATGTTCACATGCTATGTGTAATAAAGTAGTACCATCTTTTTTACGGTGTTTATTCACGTGGTGTTGTATGGGAGACATCATGGCTTTTACCACATCACGCCGTCCTTGCAGAATGGCTGTAAATATAGGTGAGTCATCACTAAACTGATGACGCGAAAAAATAGACAGCCCGGAGCTGACGCATCGTTTTACCGTCGCTATATCTCCCTGCCAGGCAGCCAGCGCCATAAACGAAACTTTTTCCTTATACGTGGCTCTGGGACCCGCTGGAAAAACAGGGAACTGATTATCCAATGCGATGGATAACTGTTTATTTGGCTTCAAGGCAATAAAATCGGTATTCACCGTAAGCCTGCGTGATAGGGGTTTGGCGGTACTCACCCGATACAGTTCCTGAACCAGTTGTTTTGAAGTAAAGGTAAAATAAGGTTTATCTTTCTGTTGTTGGTATAAATCATTAATATTGAGAAATAACCATGAGTTCCCTTCTCGTTTAAACCCCATCGCATGGGTTGCGGTAGAAATCACTACGGCTACATCGCTACCGATTCCAATTCTTTTCAACAACTCAAAATAATCAACAGCTTCCTGTCGGGAAGAAAACGTATGCGTTTTATAGAAGATTTGGCGGATGCTCGAAGCATCGGTATCAATGGTTTGTAAAATGGTTGTAATATCAGGCTGCCAAACCAGTTTCCCATATGTTTTTTTATACATTATAGGATCCTGTGCGGTACAGATTTTCTTACAGAGCGCAGGTAAGGTTTCGATTATTTGTTCTTCAGGAGATAATCGCTCCTGCACTTGCTTTTTGTATTCGACTCGCGCCAAAGCTGAAGGTAAATCAGACTGGTGGGCACGCAGAAGATTGACTTGTTGATAAAATAAAGCCTCTTTCTCCTGACCTTCGGCAACGGCCAAAGCCCAGTTCAGGCTGAACCCGTAACAAACCCCTTCGAAATCGTCCGAATACCCAAGTTGGGTTAGCAAGTTAAGTATTGCCTCATGGCTCAGGCTTTCTTTATTTATTCTTTTGAGTGCATTAAGTCCTGTGTTTATCAGGACCGTTATTAAGGCTGCCGCGCTTAAACACATTATAATTAATAAAACGACATGCATGTCTGTTAACTCTCATTCCATCCTTAGGATTCAGCAGTATAAAAGTATTTGAACCGCTTTTGTAGCCCGGTCTGCTTGCAGCCGGGATCAAATATGCACAGTCCCGGCGACAAGCAGCTGACTCTTCTATACCTCTCTGAGCACACAATCTGGGATTGACTCCGACATCTCTCGTCTTGCCCTAAGGCTTTCAAGGCAGAAATGCTGTCCCTGCCAGTATAACTGTTCCGCTTCCTCACGGTCGCGGCTCGGTTTCCGGTGCACGATGAAGTATCTACGAACGCACGAAAACCGAGCCGCGACCGTGAGGAAGCGGAATTTTTGTTGCAGCACAGAGACCGAATTTAGCATTGGTGTAGGGCATAGACTAAAATGTGTTCAAGAGACAGCTGCAAGCAGACCAGGCTACGCTGAGCCACGGCTCAAGAGTTTCTCGTAGCAAATCGCAGACTTTATTTATTAAGAAGAAGCATGATGTGGCATATTTTCAGATCTCTGTGCTATAGTACCTGTTTTTTTTCGGGTAATCTCTATGTTTGATAACTTAACCGAACGTTTGACCCGCACCTTTAAAAATTTGCGCGGACAGGGTCGTTTAACTGAAGACAATATACAGCATGCTTTGCGTGAAGTTCGCCTTTCGCTTATCGAAGCTGATGTTGCGTTGCCTGTTATTAAAGACTTTATTGAACAAGTAAAGCAAAAAGCACTGGGACAGGAAGTTTTAACAAGCCTTGATCCTGACCAGGCCTTTATTAAAATCGTCCATGATGAATTAATTCATATCATGGGTGACGAACGTGCTGAATTAGACTTTAAAACTCAGCCGCCCGCTGTATTCCTGATGGCAGGTTTGCAAGGTTCTGGTAAAACAACCAGCACTGCAAAACTGGCTCGTTATTTAAAAGAAACTGAAAACAAAAAAGTAATGCTGGTCAGCGTGGACGTATACCGACCTGCAGCGATACAGCAGCTTAAAGTGCTGGCAGAACAGGTTGATGTTGCTTTCTTTGCTTCAGAAGCCAGTGAAAAGCCCGTTACTATTGCGCAAAAAGCATTAGAAAGTGCGAAAAAGCAGTATGTTGATGTACTGATTATTGATACCGCCGGACGCTTGCACGTTGACGCTGAAATGATGGCGGAAATAAAAGCAGTACACCAGGCAGTCACTCCCATAGAAACACTATTCGTAGTAGACAGCATGACAGGGCAAGATGCAGCAAATACTGCCAAAGCCTTTCATGAAGCTCTGCCGCTAACCGGGGTAATCCTTACCAAGACCGATGGTGATGCCCGTGGTGGTGCCGCCCTGTCGGTAAGACAAATTACCGGACAACCCATTAAATTTATTGGTAGTGGTGAAAAAGTAGAAGCTTTGGAACCCTTCCATCCAGAGCGTATTGCCTCACGCATATTAGGAATGGGAGACATTCTCACCCTGATTGAAGAAGTAGAGCGTAAGGCAGACAAACAAGCCAGTGAAAAATTAGCCAAAAAACTGAAAAAAGGCAAAGGCTTTGATCTGGAAGATTTTAAACAGCAATTATTACAAATGAATAATATGGGTGGTATTGCAGGCATGATGAGCAAACTGCCTGGCATGAGTCAAATGCCGCAGCAAGCCATGCAACAAGTGAATGACAAGGCAATGGCACAAACGGTTGCGATTATCAATTCAATGACCCCTAAAGAAAGACGTATTCCCAAAATCATAGTCGGCTCACGTAAAAAACGTATTGCCCAGGGTTCAGGAACACAAATTCAGGATGTAAACAGATTGCTAAAGCAATTTGAACAAATGCAAAAGATGATGAAAAAGTTTACCAAACCCGGCGGAATGCAAAAAATGATGCGGGGAATTGGTGGTATGGCTGGGATGAAAGGTATGTTTCCAGATGATTTTAAATAATTCGAAAGAATTACTTCACATGTCGAGTTAATTTTCGTACAATACACGGCATTTTTATGTAACCACTCTTAAAGTAGAGGAAAACAATGGTCGTTATACGTTTATCACGAGGCGGCGCCAAAAAGCGTCCTTTTTATCACATGGTTGTTACTGACAGCCGCAAGCGTCGCGATGGCAGTTACATTGAGCGTATTGGTTATTTTAACCCAATTGCACGTGGACAAGAAGTTCGTCTGCATGTTGAACTGGATAAATTAACTCACTGGCAAAATGTGGGTGCACAATTGTCAGATCGCGTCAGTGCATTGGTAAAAGAATTTAATAAACAATCTGAGACAGCTGCTTAATAACGTGAATAATCAGGCAAACTGGGTAGTAATCGGCAAATTTGGCCGGCCACATGGTATTAAAGGTTTTGTTACGGTTCACTCCTTTACAGAACCTCGTGATAATATCCTGGGGTATACTGACTGGCATGCCTTTTTAAACAATCAGTGGCAACCGGTTAAGTTACTACATGTTGAAGTTCATAACAAAACCATAGTAGCTCAAATTGAAGGTTATCCTGAACGTGAATTGGCAGCACACCTTACTAATGTAGAAATTGCTGTGCAAAAATCACAGCTGGCTTCATTGGAACCCGGTGAATATTACTGGCATCAGCTAGTCGGCATGGATGTGATCAACCAAAAAGGACAATCATTTGGGAAAGTCATGGAAATAATGCCAACTGGCTCGAATGATGTATTGGTTGTACAAGGCGAAAAAAGGCATTTAATTCCTTATTTGCCTGGCCAGTTTATTATTAATATTGATGATAGCCAACACGTTATTACTGTTGACTGGGATGTGGATTTCTAAGTGCTGCATCTTGGAGTAATCAGCTTAATACCGGAAATATTGGCAGGTTTGAATTACGGCATTACCGGCAGGGCAATAGAGCAGGGTTTGGCTAAAATTGAGCACTGGAACCCGCGTGACTGGTCATCAAAGCCTTTCAGGCATGTTGATGACAAACCTTATGGTGGCGGACCAGGAATGGTCATGATGTATGAGCCACTGCAAGGAGCCATTGCGCATGCACGAAGTAACATGCCGGATAATTGCAAAACGATTTATTTAAGCCCGCAAGGTAAAGTAATTCGGCAAAGCGATTTGAATCAAATCGCAGAAAACGAACAAGCCCTGCTCTTTATTGCAGGCAGATATGAAGGAATTGATGAGCGTGTCATTAGTCATCATGTGGATGAAGAATGGTCGCTAGGGGATTTTGTTTTAAGTGGCGGCGAATTGGCCGCCATGGTGTTTATTGATGCGATCATTCGCTTGATACCTGGTAGCCTTGGGCATCTTGGTTCAGCAGAGCAGGATTCATTCATGAATGGCTTGCTTGACTGTCCTCATTATACCCGACCAGCAGTGATAAACGGGATGGCAGTACCATCCGTTTTAACCGGTGGCAACCATAGGGATATAGAGCGATGGCGCAGGAAACAATCCCTGGGAAAAACCTGGCTTAAGCGCCCTGATTTACTTGAAAAAGTACAGTTAAGCGAAACAGACAAGCAATTGCTTGATGAGTTTAAATGCGAGTATCGTGAATCTTAAGAAGCGATACTGAATAGTTATAATGCGAACATGGTGATTTCCATAAGGATGAGCCAATTTGAGGAGTAGTCCATGACTAATATTATTGACCAATTGAATGCTGAGCAAATGCAAGGCAAGGTAATTCCTGAGTTTAATCCAGGAGATACTGTTCTGGTTCAGGTTAAGGTAATTGAAGGTACTCGTGAACGTTTACAAGCCTTTGAAGGTGTTGTTATTGCAAAACGTAACCGTGGCCTGAATTCTGCCTTCACTGTACGTAAAATTTCACACAACGTTGGTGTTGAACGTGTATTCCAGACTTACAGCCCTATCGTTGACAGCATCACTGTAAAACGTCGTGGTGATGTACGTCGTGCCAAATTATACTACCTGCGTAACCTGGCTGGCCGTGCTGCGCGCATCAAAGAAAAGTTAACTGGTAAAAAAGGCGATTAATTCCTTGAATTCAATGCTCATCAAGTCTATTTTCACTACCCCTTGGGGGAATATTGAAGTAGGACATGATGAGCATTTTCTTTATAGCACTTCATTTACTCAAAAATCTGCCACACCTGCTGCAAATCATTTAGCGCAACAGATTGCTGTAGAGTTGAAAAGTTATTTTGCTGATCCTCACCATCGATTTCAATTATCCCTAAAACCTCAGGGTAGCGCGTACCAGCAAAAAGTCTGGAATGCCCTTCTTGTAATTCCGGTCGGTCGAACATTAACTTACGGTGAACTGGCACTCAAATTACAAAGCAGTCCCAGAGCGGTAGGCCAAGCCTGCAAACGTAACCCTATTACCTTATTTATACCTTGCCATCGCGTGGTGGGAAAAAGCAATTTGGGTGGATACATGGGAAATCCCTCTGCTATTTCTTATAAAGAAGCCTTACTGAAGCATGAGGACTTCGTGACTGCTCAGGAATCCTTTTAAGAGTTTTTGTAAGAGGTCAGGGAGAGATCTTGTCTCACTGCCATTAAGTTAAGCGCTACTCCGCCGTCCCGCGGACAAGCCGCGGGACGGCGGAATTTCTTAACTTAATGGCAGTACGATCTTGTCTCTTGCTCGAACGTTCCCTGATAGGAGCTGATCTTTTACGCATTTTTGGGGGCATCTGTGGGAGCTTCCGTAATAGCAAGAGTAGTAGTGTTAAGCTGTAACACGCTAAAAAATCTTAATCCAAAATCAGTAACTAGTTTCCAGCTATTATCAACAAAAGAAAGTGGCGATAAGGTTTTTAAATAATCTTCTTCAAAAACTGTCGGATGCATCTCCCATAGTTTCTTTACATACGAAGCAATTTCTTCTGTAACTTCAGGAGTTAATTCCATTTGTTCATCCAAATATCGTCCTAGCCTGATAATAACGCTGATTCGGGTGGATTTTAACTGATCCTCTGGAAGCTCTGCCAGCTCCAGAGTTCTGCGGTATTCTTCGATCAAATAACGCAATTGAACAATTGAGTTAATTTTTTCGCAGGCTTTATTCACTGCATTTTTATCAACCGCTTCCACCTCACTGAAAAATCTGACTTGTTCTGCGGTTACTTTCTCAGCAAAAAGAGCATTGTCCATATGAACAGCTTTGCTTTTCATAAAGCTCGATAATTGTCTGATATTCATTTTATCTTTGCAAAGATAGTGAGGAAGTAAATTATTATTCAGATACACCCGGCATTGAAAGGCTGCAATTGAAATGGCAATAACCGCATAGGACAGGTTTTCTCTTAACGGCCTGGATTCCATATCGTGTACTGCATAAAGAATCGCTAAATGTTGCACATCATTGTCACAAAATCCATTATTGAGCCACTCAAAGATCAAAAGATTTAAAGTATCATCAGCATCCTGGGTATAATCAGCTGTGGCGTACTGTTGGGCAATAAATTGAGGCCATTCCAGAAAACGAAGATAATTTCCCTCACGAAGAGCTTGAATATATTCAGAGCTTGATGAAAGCATATCTGTCCGTAGATAAGAAAAGCCATATAATTTATTTATATCACTATATGCAATAAATGCTCAATAAAATTCTTGTTCGCATTTCATTTTATTCTCAATACTTATCCTATACTAAAAGAAAACGGTTTCAGGTGGAGAAAACAATGAACAATAAATGGCATGTCACCTTGATCTTATTACTACTCCCTTTCAATGTCGCCCTGGCGAATTGCGATTTAAGCAAATTTCGCTGGGATTGTGATTTGCCAGTTCAGGTGAAACCTAAACCAGGAGCCACCTCTTTAGTGTATTGCGGTAACTCCTATGGTTATATCAGCAAACAGCAATACGATATTTTGGCACGATATCAACGTGCCAGTGTGAATATGGTTTTAGATATAAATGGCGAATATATAGACAGCCCATGTATTGGCGCAGAGCGTTAAATTTTAATGAGGTAGAAAATGAGTGCAACTGCATACCCTGAAGATCTGGACAAAAGCCTGGAGCGCCATATCAGAGAAATTAATAAATCTCTGAATAATAAAAGTCATCCAGAAAAAAGCATTGAAGTAATGCTGAGTTTTGGCAGTTTTCTTCAAGAACAATTTCCCGGTATGTTATTGGATGATTTACGAAAAGAAATTAACAAAATCAGCAAGAACAGCACTCAATTTCAAGAGATGAAATTGCCAGAGGTACAGTTAATCGGAGCATTATCTGAGGCCAGGATAGTTTGGTATGGGCAAGCCGAGATTGATGAAAACACGTACGAAATATGTAAATGTGATGCACTGGCAAAAGCCATGAATATATATGCTGTTCTTATGGGCGAAGAGCGGGTGACTGAAAAACTACTTCCAGTTTCTGATGAGATTATAGATGGTACGATAACAAAGATAAGCGCAGCGAAATACAAGGCTCCCCCGCAGCAATACGATGCGGCGGCAGAAAACACTATTAGAAAATTAAAAGTTAATAATATTACCTGCCTGCAGCACTTGTCTGATGCCTTAAAGGTCGAAGCAAAAAAACTTCCTGACACTGTTACAAAACCATTTATTTCTGCAAACACAGGTGAGCTTGACGTAGCATCCTTCGCTACAGCTGTAATAAATAAGCCAGAACAGTTCCCTGAAGTATCAAAACAATTAAGAATAGCCTCAGAAAGTTATCTTACAATCAAGACGCTGGGCATGGAGCTCGAAGGCACTGAGAAGCCCATTATAAAATTACAGAATTACAGGCAACAGTTTGAACAACCCCATGTTCAGAAAACTTTAAACACTAATCCAGATAATGCGATACAAACATTCATCAAGGTCGTGAATTATATTTTTGCCAAAATAACTAATAGTGTGAAAAAGAACTCCTCTGATTTTGAGATATTGCCTCTAAATTCACCTCAACAAACCCTGTTAAAAAAGGCAGCCCGCGAATTACAAGAAGCACCACAAGCCCCCTCAACCTCCCCATCGATGAAATAGCAAAGATTTGTAGCCCGGGATCGAAGTGGCAATGAGCTTTGATATAGGCTCCAGAAAGCCCACTGCGAAAGTCCGGTGCAAGAAACCCCTTAACCTAAGCGTGTCTTTTAGGGAAACCTGCATCCATGCGGTCGGTGTGCGCGTCCTAAGCGCACAACGCCCTAAAAGACACGCTTAGGTCAAGGTGTTTCCGAGAGATTGTGCCAGTTCCCCGATCTACGTCGTCCTGAGCGCGTCTTTTGGCGCGAAGGATCTCCTGAAAAGCATGGTGCCAATATTTGGAGATCCTTCGCGCCAAAAGACGCGCTCAGGACGACGTGAATTCGGAAGGAAGTTGCTCCGCAGTAGCACAGTGCGTAGCCCGGTCTGCTTGCAGCCGGGATCGAGGTGGCACCATCCCGGCTGCAAGCAGGCTGGGCTACAACTACAAATAGAGTATTTCTGAAGCGCTTATGTGTATAATCAGCACATCGTCAATATTATATTCTGCGCATGATCATTGAAATTGATGGTATTTCCATAGAAGTATCAAGAAAAAACATTAAAAACATGAACCTACGGATTTATCCACCTGATGGGGCAATCAAGGTCAGCGCTCCACTGCGTTACAGTGAGCGATTGATAAAACAGCATTTGCTGGAAAAAAGGGACTGGATTCGTAGCCAGCAAGAGCGTATTCGCCAACGTTCTTCTTACAAACAAGAAGAAGTATTACAAACTGGAACTACGATTGAATTTAAAGGGAACACTCTTTTATTAATTGTAGAGGAGCATAACGGTCCTCCCCAAATAAAACAAAAGGATGAATTGATTCATTTTTATGTGCCACACAATTCCAGCCAACAACAGCGACAAATGCTTCTTGACCGTTGGTACAGACGGGAGCTTGCAACAGTAATACCCGCACTAATAAAGCACTGGGAGGCAATAATTGGGGTACACGTCGCTGAATGGGGTATAAAAAAAATGAAGACGCGCTGGGGTTCCTGTAATACTCGCGCGCATCGGATTTGGCTCAATCTGAACCTTATCAAAAAACACCCTATCTGCCTGGAATATGTGATCGTCCATGAATTGGTTCACCTGCATGAAGCCAGCCATAATCAACGATTTTATGCCTTAATGACGCAATTTATGCCACAATGGCGCGAGTACCAAATCATGCTTGAAGGAAAAGCCCGATTCTCAAGATAGTGAAAAACTATTTGCATCTGCCGAGTCATCACGTAAAATTGCCCTTCTTTTGTGTACCCAAGGAAACCAAAGTGCTTGATTCCGAGTTGATTAGCCATAATGTATGTACCCAGGGTTTTCACATTATCGATAATTTCCTGGAATTGGAGCATTATCATTCGTTACGTGTACTGGCACAAAAACTCCATCACGAAGGTTCATTCAGACAAGCAAAGATTGGCTTAACTCTCGAGGCGCAACACAATAAAGCAATCAGAACGGACGAAATCTGTTGGTTGGAAGAGGAATCTGATGAGCCCTCAGTGCATGCCTATTTAAATCAGGCGAATGTATTGGCAAATATCCTGAATCAAACCTTGTTTTTAGGTTTGGCTGAATTTGAAACGCATTTTGCAGCCTATCAGCCAGGCGCTTATTACAAAAAACACGTGGATCAATTTGTGGCAAAGAAAACCCGCAAAATTTCCTGTGTGTATTATTTGAATGAACACTGGAGTCATGAATTTGGCGGAGAATTAAAACTTTACGACAGACAGGACAATCTGCTGCAAAATGTTGTTCCCCAAGGAAATCGTTTCATTTGTTTTAACAGTGAATTACCGCATGAAGTGTGTCTGACGAATCAACCCCGTTACAGTATTACGGGCTGGATGAAGACCAGGCCGTTTTAACGATTACTCACACAGATGCACGTCGTCCTGAGCGCGTCTTTTTTTGCGCGAAGGATCTCCCGAAAACGGCATGGTGCCAGTATTGGGAGATCCTTCGCGCAAAAAGACGCGCTCAGGACGACGTGACGATGGGGTTGGTATCTAGGACAATGTCGGCCAATCCGTATACCCTTTTGCCCCACCACCATACCAGGTTTCTTTGGGGGCCTGAACCAGTTCCGCTCCGGTTTTCAGCCGCTCGACCAAATCAGGATTCGCCAGAAACAAACGACCAAAACAAATCAAATCTGCCGTGTTCTCTTCACGTGCCTTAATTGCCATCTGCAAATCATAACCATTATTCGCCATGTAAATACCCTTAAATAGCGATCGTAATTCTGGAAAACTAAAATCATCAGGGATAGTACGTGGCCCTATGGTTTCTCCCTCCACACAATGCAAAAAGGCAAGATTATAAGCATTGAGCCCTTTCACTACATAAGAAAAAGTTTCCATAGGAGTACTGTCATCAATATCATTGGCATGACTGACGGGTGACAGGCGTATACCTACCCGGTCTGAAGGCCACACGGAAACGAGGGCATCAAGCACTTCAAACAGTAAACGGGCGCGATTCGCAATACTGCCGCCATACCTGTCTGCACGCTGATTTGTTTTGTCGCTCAGGAACTGTTCTATCAAATAGCCATTAGCCGCATGCAGTTCAATACCATCAAACCCCGCCTCTTTGGCACAGGCAGCTGCATGGGCATATTGATCAATAATACCGGAAATTTCCCCAAGATCTAAAGCGCGCGGAGTGACAAAATCCTTAAACCCTGTTTCAGTAAAGGCTTTGCCATTGGGGCGTATTGCTGATGGGGCAACCGGAAGCTGGTTATCGGGCTGTAAATCAGGATGCGAAATACGTCCTACATGCCATAACTGGGCAAATATTTTTCCGCCTTTTGCGTGCACCGCCTCAGTAACCAATCGCCATCCTGCCACCTGTTCTTGTGAATACATACCAGGAGTAAAAGCATAACCCTTCCCTTGAGGTGAAATCTGTGTTGCTTCAGAAATAATTAAACCCGCGGACGCTCTTTGAGCATAATATTCTGCATGCATTAATCCCTGAACGTCCCCCTTACCTGCGCGACTGCGGGTCAAGGGAGCCATGACAATACGATTGGCTAAAGTGAGTGAGCCTAATTGCATTGGGTCAAATAAATCTGTCTTTTGCATCAATGACATAACTACTCCTGAAGGAACAATAGGTTCCTAATATACTCGCGGGTTATTGAGATTGCCACTCTCCCCCAAAAAAAGGTTGAATTCAATCAAAATGAAAAAATTAATTCACACTTATTGAAATATAAGATCAATTGTTATTAAATGAAGCACTATAAGTTCCAGGGAAAGGAGTGATGTATGCCCATCAGCAAGGAGTTTCTTCCACTATTTAAAGATTTTGTAACCAATTACAAAATTAAAGGTACACCCGCTTTTTACACCTGGGCCAAAGAACATAATCACACCCAGATAAGTCAGTTTTTTGATGAGCTGCTGGCTCTCATTGATTCAAATCAGGAATCATTTCATGATGCCAGTATCATTGACCACCTCAATGTCACTGTTCTGCTTTCTGCTAACACTAATCGCTATCTACTGGAATGCTGGATTGATTTTTTAACCAAATACAATGAGGCCACTAAAAGTTACTCTCCTATTAGTAGCATGGATGGCCAAACACCGGTCCATATCCAGGTAGCTCCAGAAGGAACCAAATCTGAACGCATGTTGATAGACCTTAAAAAGGCTCTGGAAACCACTCAGCAAGCTTTTGCATTGTCGCAACAAGCCAATAGCACCGAAATTGCTTTGTTGAAAAGACAACTTGCTGAATTTAAAGAACAAAATGCACGCTTATCAACTGAAAACCGACTCTTGAAAGATCAGGTGCGTAATGAACAAATGTTTAGGGACCTGCATCCGCAAATCAGTTCCGCACAAGAACAATTGTCTTCTTTTGCTGCTCTAATTCAGACTCTGAGCGAAGTTACGGGTAAAAAGCCTGAAGCAGTTCCACCTCCTGTGGTATTTGTAACAGAGCATACAGAAACATCTACCGCCCCGGTTCCTGTCGCACCAGTAATTCCTGTTGTTAAGACTGAGCCAGAACCCGCACCAATCATCAACAATCAATCAACCACTACGGCACCACTACCACCGCCACCTCCAAGAATAATTAGTCCACCAGCTCCTGCTGTTGCTACCACAACCCCAGTAAAGCCGACCTTCTTTCCTAAACCGGCGAAAGCATCTACAGGATCACTATTTAGCGAATTAGCCGCTGTATTAAAAGAAAGAGAAGCCAACGCGGCCTCAAATACAACACCTACTATAGGGGAAAAAAAAAGCCTGTAAAACCCCTGTCAGGACCACCTGAACTTGTCGCACTTTATGCAAAACTAGACGCGATCAGAAAAGTTACAACAACGGAGGATTCATCTTCGGATGACTCTCTCGATGACTCTCTCGATGACTCGTGGGATGAACCATCCTCGTCATCACAACCCAACTCCTCATCAGGGCAGGGTCGTTAACATTCGTTCTGAGCACGTCTTTTTGCGCGAAGGATTGTAAGTTTAAAATTTTATATAATGTCGGATAAGAGAGTAGCTCTTTACTTCAAGAGTAAAGAGCGCGGGCGTGAGCGACCGTCGAAGGATTGGTTTAGCAACCGCGGAGATCAAGGTACTCTGGCCCTGCTCTCGAAACGTTTGAATAGTTGATTGGACTCCTTAAAGTACGTCCGCTTACAATCCTAAACAATCAAATTCGAGGCATTATGAAATTATACACTAATTATATTGGTATCGATATTGG
>NZ_KB892395.1 GCF_000373765.1 Legionella shakespearei DSM 23087
CCAATTGTTGTTGGTTCAGCGCTGAAAGCACTGGAAGGTGATACAAGTGAGATTGGTGTGCCAGCGATTGAAAAATTGGTTGAAACACTGGATGCATATATCCCTGAACCAGTAAGAAACATAGACAAATCATTCTTATTACCGATTGAAGACGTATTCTCTATATCTGGTCGTGGAACAGTAGTNACAGGCCGTGTTGAGAGTGGAATAGTAAAAGTTGGTGAAGAGATCGAGATTGTAGGTATCCGTGATACACAGAAAACGACTTGTACTGGTGTTGAGATGTTCCGCAAACTTCTTGATGAAGGCCGTGCAGGAGATAACGTAGGTGTGTTATTACGTGGAACGAAGCGTGATGAAGTTGAGCGTGGCCAAGTATTAGCTAAGCCAGGCACAATCAAGCCGCATACAAAGTTTGAAGCTGAAGTGTACGTATTATCAAAAGAAGAAGGTGGACGTCATACTCCATTCTTCAATGGATACCGTCCACAGTTCTACTTCAGAACCACAGACGTAACAGGTACTTGTGACCTGCCCTCTGGAACAGAAATGGTAATGCCAGGTGATAACGTACAGTTAGTTATCAATCTGCATGCGCCTATCGCGATGACAGAAGGTTTACGTTTCGCAATTCGGGAAGGTGGCCGTACAGTAGGCGCCGGTGTTGTCGCTAAAATAATCGAGTAATTATAATGAGTAGCAATCAAAACATTAAAATAAGATTAAAATCCTTTGACCATCGATTGATTGATCTATCAACTCGAGAAATCGTAGAGACAGCTAAGCGTACTGGTGCACAAATTCGTGGACCAATACCCTTACCTATCCGTAAGGAAAAATTTACCGTATTGACTTCACCGCATGTGAATAAAGATGCACGAGATCAATATGAATTACGTACTCATAAACGCCTGGTCGTTATTGTTAAGCCAACTGAAAAAACAGTAGATGCTTTGATGAAACTGGATCTGGCCGCTGGGGTTGATGTTCAGATTAGCCTTGACGAATAAAGAATCGGAAAGGATATTAAAGAGGTGTTACAATGATGATCGGTTTATTAGGCCGTAAAATCGGCATGACGCGTGTATTCACACCAGAAGGAGTGTCAGTTCCTGTTTCTGTTGTTGAAGTACACCCAAATCGTGTTTCTCAGATTAAAACTGTAGAAAATGATGGTTATACTGCTGTTCAGCTTACTGGCGGAACCAAAAAGGCGAGTAAAGTGAGCAAGCCAATGGCTGGTCATTTCGCTAAAGCTGAGATTGAAGCTGGTGATATGCAAGTTGAATTTCATATTGATTCAGAAGATGCATTCAAACTAGGCCAGGTTATATCTGTTGCTGATGTTTTTACCGCCGGACAACATGTTGATGTATCAGGAACCACTAAAGGTAAAGGGTTTGCTGGTACAGTCAAGCGTTATAACTTCAGAACACAAGATGCTACACACGGTAACTCAAGATCACACCGTGTACCCGGATCTATTGGTCAAAACCAGACTCCAGGTAAAGTATTCAAAGGTAAGAAAATGGCTGGACATATGGGTAATGTTCGTTGCACTACACAAAGCCTGGAATTAGTTCGCGTTGATGCTGATAGAAATTTACTACTTATCAAAGGCGCTATTCCTGGAGCTCCAGGTTCACGAATAGAAATTAAGCCTGCTGTTAAAAAGCCAGCAAGAGGTGAATGATGGAAATTACTACGATAGATACAAAAGCACAACTAAAGCTGAACAAAGATGTTTTTGCCTACGATTATAACGAAGGTTTAGTTCATCAGGCAGTTGTTACTTATATGAATAATGCCCGAAGTGGTAATAGTGCTCAAAAAACTCGTGCTGAAGTACGAGGCGGTGGAAAGAAGCCTTGGAACCAAAAAGGTACTGGTCGTGCTCGTGCAGGAACCATACGAAGCCCTATTTGGAGAAGTGGTGGAGTGACTTTCGCATCTAAAAAGAGAGATTACTCACAAAAACTTAATAAAAAAATGTACAAACGCGCATTACGTAGTATAATCTCCGAACTTTGTCGTACTGGCAACCTTGTGGTAGTCAGTGATTTTCAGTGTGAAAGCCATAAGACAAAAGATTTCATCAGCAAAATGAATCAAATGAACATTAAAAATGCTTTGATCATTATGAATGAAGTTGGTGAAAGTGAATACTTAGGTTCAAGAAACCTGATTGATTATGATATCTGTGATGTTACAACTATAGATCCTGTTTCCTTACTCAGATTTGAAAAAGTTGTTGTTACAGAAGCTGCAATTAAAAAAATTGAGGAACAGTTACAATGAACGCTGAGAGATTGATGATGGTTCTACGCGAACCACATACTTCTGAAAAGGCTACTGTCATGGCCGATAAGTTTAAACAGTTCACTTTCAAAGTAATGAAAAATGCAACTAAAACTGAAATTAAAATGGCTGTAGAGCATATATTTAACGTAAAAGTTAAAAATGTATCTGTTATCAATGTAAAAGGTAAAGCAAAGCGCTTTAAGCAAACCAGTGGCAGAAGAAGTGACTGGAAGAAGGCATTTGTATCCCTTCACGCTGATCAAGATATTGACTTTACAGTTACTGAATAAGGCAGATTAAGATGGCACTATTAAAATCTAAACCGACTTCGCCTGGTAGACGTGGCGAAATACGAGTTGTTCATCACAATATACATAAAGGTAAGCCACATGCCGCTTTAGTTGAAAAACTAAAAAAATCAGGTGGCCGAAATAATCAAGGTCGCATTACTGTAAGACATATCGGTGGTGGGCAACGTCAAAAGTACAGACTTGTTGATTTCAAGCGTGATAAAGATGGAATCGCTGGTCGAGTAGAGCGTTTGGAATACGATCCAAACAGAACTGCTTTGATTGCTCTTATCGCTTACAAAGATGGTGAAAAAAGATATATAATCGCTCCAGCTAACCTTGAAGTCGGGGCAACAGTAGTAAGCGGTGCTGATTCACCAATAAGCGTAGGCAACTGCTTACCTTTAAAAAATATTCCAGTTGGTTCAACAATTCATTGTGTTGAAATGAAACCTGGGAAAGGTGCTCAGATGTTACGAAGTGCCGGATGCAGTGGACAGATCGTTGCAAAAGAAGGTATTTATGCAACATTAAGACTACGTTCTGGTGAAATGCGTAAAATTCATGTTTTATGCCGAGCTGTAATCGGTGAGGTTAGCAATAGCGAACATAGTTTACGTGCGCTAGGAAAAGCAGGAGCTAAGCGTTGGAGAGGTATAAGACCAACGGTACGAGGCGTTGCAATGAACCCTGTTGATCACCCACATGGTGGTGGTGAAGGTCGTACGTCTGGTGGTCGTCATCCAGTATCTCCTTGGGGAGTTCCGACTAAAGGATACAAAACCAGAAGTAATAAGCGTACAGATGGCTTCATAGTCAGAAGACGTAAGAAGAAATAATTATTGAGAGGATATCAAGTGGCTCGTTCAATTAGAAAAGGTCCATTTATTGACCATCATTTGATCAGCAAAGTTGAAGCTGCAATCGAATCAAAATCAAAGAAACCAATTAAAACCTGGTCTAGACGTTCAACAATCGTTCCTGAAATGATTGATTTAACTATAGCTGTGCATAACGGCAAAGACCATGTTCCTGTATACATTACAGATAATATGGTTGGTCACAAATTAGGTGAGTTTGCCATGACTCGTACATTCAAAGGCCACTCTGGTGACAGAAAGGCTAAAGGCAAGTAAGAGGATATGATGGAAGTTACAGCTAAGTTAAAAGGTGCTCCTTTATCCGCTCAAAAGGGCAGATTAGTAGCCGATATGATACGAAACATGAACGTATCTGGTGCGCTTGATGTCCTCAAGTTTACACCAAAAAAGGGTGCTCAATTAATGCTTAAATTATTAGAATCAGCAATTGCTAACGCTGAAAATAATAATGGTGCTGATATTGATGATCTGAAAGTAGGTATGGTATGCGTTGATGAAGCTACAACTTTAAAACGCATTAGTCCCAGAGCTAAAGGACGTGCAAATCGAATTTGCAAACGTACCTGCCATATCACGATTAAAGTGTCTGACGAGGAATAGCAATGGGACAAAAAGTCAATCCAATAGGCATACGCCTTGGTATTATAAAAGATTGGAATTCTAAATGGTTCGCAGGTAAGCGATATGCTGAATTTTTGATTCAGGATATTAAATTACGTAATGAACTCAAGAAGAAACTGATGGCTGCTGCAGTCAGTAAAATCCTGATTGAGCGTCCTGCTAACAACGCCGTAGTTACTATTCTTACAGCCAGACCTGGTGTAATTATAGGTAAAAAAGGTGGTGGTATTGAGACCTTACGTAAAGAAATCTCTACCAAGTTGGGCGTGCCTGTTCATCTGAATATTGAAGAAATTAAAAAGCCTGAATTAGATTCTACTCTTGTCGCTGAAGGTATTGCGCAACAGCTTGAACAGCGTGTTATGTTCAGAAGAGCTATGAAACGTGCAGTTACCTCTGCTTTAAAGGCAGGCGCGAAAGGTATTAAAATTTGTGTAAGTGGTCGTCTTGGCGGTGCTGAAATTGCTCGTAGTGAATGGTATAGAGAAGGTCGTGTGCCTTTACATACTTTCAGAGCTGACATTGATTATGGTACAGCAGAGTCTAAAACTACCTACGGAATTATTGGTGTAAAAGTCTGGATCTTCAAAGGTGAAGTTTTACCTCAAAAGAAAAGATCTACTGACAGCGCCCAGTGAGTGAGGATTAAGTATCATGTTACAACCAAAGCGTACTAAGTACCGCAAACAAATGAAAGGCCGCAACAGAGGTTTAGCTCTGCGCGGTAGCAAAATCAGTTTCGGTGAGTTTGGTCTGAAGGCATTAGAGCGTGGACGTTTGACCGCTCGACAAATTGAAGCTGCACGTCGTGCTATGACACGTCATATCAAGCGTGGTGGTAAAATTTGGATCCGAGTATTCCCGGATAAACCTATCACACAAAAGCCTTTAGAAGTGAGACAAGGTAAAGGTAAAGGTAGCGTTGAATATTGGGTTGCTCAAATACAGCCTGGTAAGGTTTTATTTGAAATGGAAGGTGTTAGCAAAGAACTTGCAATTGAAGCATTTGACTTGGCTAAAGCAAAACTTCCTTTCAAAGTAATATTTGAAGAACGGACGGTAATGTAATGAAAAAAATCGATGAATTGCGCAATTTGACCGTTGAAGAATTGCAAACTGAATTGCTTTCATTACGTAAAGAACAATTTAATTTACGAATGAAGAAAGCAAGTGGCTCACTAGATAAAACACATCTCATCACTCTGGTGCGTAAGTCAGTGGCAAGAGTTAAAACAATGTTGACTGAAAAGGCAGGTAAGTGAAATGTCTACTAATAGTGAATCGAACGCCAGAACAATGGTTGGAAAAGTAGTTAGTGACAAAATGGATAAGACTATAGTTGTGATGATTGAGCGTACAGTGAAGCATCCTAAATATGGAAAAATCATGAAACGTAGAACTAAAATTCACGCTCATGATGAAAATCAAGTATGCCAAATTGGTAATACTGTGAAAGTCCGTGAGTCAAGACCACTCTCTAAAACGAAAAGCTGGGTATTAGTCGAAGTAATTTCTTAATCAACTTTGTTGATTTACTTTTAAAACCCTAAAAGGCCTGATATAATCAGCAACCTTTTTCTGGTCGAAATTAGAGCTGGAGAGTAAAATGATCCAAATGCAGACAGTGCTCGAAGTGGCTGACAACAGCGGAGCACGAAAGGTAATGTGTATTAAGGTACTTGGTGGATCCCACAGACGTTATGCGCGTGTTGGTGATGTTATCAAAGTGAGTATTAAAGATGCCATTCCAAGAAGTAAAGTAAAAAAAGGTGCCGTAATGAAGGCCGTAGTTGTACGAACAGCACAAGGTGTACGAAGAGACGATGGTTCTCTGATACGTTTTGATGGTAATGCTGCAGTACTGTTAAACAACCAAAACGAGCCAATTGGTACTCGTATATTTGGCCCCGTTACTCGCGAGCTACGAGAGAGATTTATGAAGATAATATCTCTGGCTGCTGAAGTTTTGTGAGAAGGATTAAATATGAAACGTATTAGATCAGGCGATGAAGTAATTATAACCGCCGGTAAAAGTAAAGGTCATGTGGGTAAAGTCCTGCGCGTAATAGATGATAGTGTTGTTGTCGAGGGCGGTAACTTAATTAAGAAACACGTTAAGGCGAATCCTCAGCAACCAGAAAACAAAGGTGGAATTATTACTCGTGAGGCTCCACTGCACGTTTCAAACGTTGCTCATTATAATCCTATTACTAAAAAAGCGGATAAAGTAGGCTTTAAGTATCTTGAGAATGACGGCGTTAGCAAAAAAGTTAGATATTTTAAATCTAACAATGAAATAATAGACCGTGTTTAATTAGGTGAACGAAATGGCGAGACTTAAAGAGTTTTACAAGAAAGACGTCGTCTCTATGATGATGAAGCGATTCAACTATGCCAGCATTATGGAAGTCCCTAAAATACTCAAGATTACTTTGAACATGGGTGTTGGTGAGGCTGTAGGTGATAAGAAAGTGATGAACCACGCAGTTGAAGATATGACTTTAATTGCTGGACAAAAGCCGGTTGTTACCAAGGCGAAAAAATCACTCGCTGGTTTTAAAATCAGAGAAGGTTGGCCTATTGGTTGTAAGGTTACATTGAGACGTGAGCGCATGTACGAGTTTTTAGACAGGTTAATTTCTGTTACTCTACCCCGCGTAAGAGATTTTCGTGGTCTGAATCCTAAATCTTTCGATGGTACTGGAAATTACAGTATGGGTATACATGAGCAAATCGTATTCCCCGAAATTGATTTTGATAAAACAGATGGTATACGAGGATTAGACATTTGTATTACTACAAGTGCTAAAACAAACGAAGAAGCTAAAGCTTTACTAGAAGCATTTAATCTTCCATTGAAAGATAGAGATAGAAAATAAAAGGGTGAAATTGTGGCTAAGAAATCAATGCTTGTGAGAGAGTTAAAGCGCGGAAAACTGGTAGAAAAATACAGACAGCGCAGAAACGAATTAAAACAATTGATTAAATCATCTGATGATTTCCAAGTAATTATGGAAAGTCAGGCAAAACTAGCAAAATTACCAGTTAATTCAAATCCTGTTCGTCATAGTACTCGATGCCAGTGTTGTGGTAGACCACACGCGGTATATCGCAAGTTTAGTCTTTGCAGAATCTGCTTGAGACAACAGCTTATGATTGGCAATGTACCTGGCGGTAGAAAATCAAGCTGGTAAATTATTTTGATTGGAGAACGATTGTGAGTATGCATGATCCAGTTGCTGATATGCTGACCAGAATAAGAAATGGTCAACAGGCGAAACATCAGCAGGTAACGTTAGTTTCTTCTAAGTTAAAAGAAGAAATTGCACGTGTTTTAAAAGAAGAAGGTTATATTGAAAATTTCTTTGTTGAAACTTTAGATAATAATCTGAAATCTATAACTGTTAAGCTGAAGTACTATCACGGCCGACCAGTAATTGAGTTGATTAAAAGAATCAGTCGCCCTGGTTTAAGAGTATATAAGTCATATAAAGATTTATCCTCTATCCCTGGTTTTGGAGTGGCTATATTATCCACCTCTAAAGGTATAATGACTCATATATCTGCAAAGCTGAAAGGTGTTGGTGGCGAAGTCATTTGTGAAGTGGCTTAATACTTGCGAGGAATGATATGTCTAGAGTAGCAAAAGCCCCAGTTGTTCATCCTGCGAATGTTGATGTAACTTTTGCAGACGGAACAATAACAATTAAAGGGCCTAAAGGAACACTAACCCAAAAGATTAACAGGTTAGTTAGTATTACGAAAAATAAAGAGTCTAATCAGTTAGAATTTGCTCCAGCTGCAAATGATCCTAAAGCATGGGCTCAGGCAGGAACTGCAAGAGCATTAGTAAGCAACATGGTTCATGGTGTTACTGAAGGCTTTACGATTACTTTGGAATTGGTTGGCGTGGGATATAGAGCACAAGCTAAAGACCAATCTATAAGCTTATCTCTTGGTTTTTCGCATCCTGTTGAATATGAGTTGCCAAAAGGTGTAGCCGTAGAGACTCCTAACAATACCACAATAATTCTCAAGGGTGTTGATAAGCAAATTTTAGGACAGGTAGCTTCTGAAATCAGAGCATTCAGACCGCCAGAGCCTTATAAAGGTAAAGGTGTTCGTTACGCTGGTGAAGTCATTGTTCGTAAAGAAGCGAAGAAGAAATAAGGTATAAGTTATGAATAAGCAAAACTCTCGTGATAGACGTGGATTAAAAGCTAAAGCTTTAATTCGTAAGTCGGGTAGAGCAAGGTTAGTTGTTTATAGAAGCGGAACGCATATCTATTCTCAAATAGTCCAGGCTGATAAACTCGGTGATAAGGTATTAGTAGTTTGTTCAACTAATGATAAAGAATTAAGAGCCAGTTTATCTGGAAAATGCAAAGTAGAGCAGGCCACTCTTGTTGGCAAGCTGTTGGGTAAACGCGCTAAAGAAAATGGCATTACTCAAGTTGCATTTGATCGTGCTGGTTATAAATATCATGGCCGAGTGAAAGCGCTTGCTGAAGGTGCTCGCGAAGCTGGATTAGATTTTTAAGGAACGATTATGGCATTCGAAGAATCACCCAAGTCAGATGGATATCAGGAAAAGCTGGTATCAGTCACTCGTACAGCCAAAGTAGTTAAAGGTGGACGTGTTTTTGGCTTTGCTGTTTTAGTTGTTGTTGGTGACGGTAAAGGTAAAGTTGGATTTGGCAGAGGTAAAGCAAGAGAAGTTCCTATTGCAATACAAAAAGCTATGGATCAAGCCAAGAAAAATATGGTTTATATACCACTTTCTGGCACTACTATTTTCCATGAAATCACATGGAACTATGGTGCATCAAAAGTATTTATGAAACCAGCCAGCGAAGGTACTGGAATTATTGCCGGTGGCGCTATGAGAGCGGTATTGGAAGTTCTTGGTGTTCAAAATATTTTAGCTAAAAGCATAGGTTCTACTAATCCAAGTAACATTGTGAGAGCTACTATCGGAGCTTTGACAAGTATTGGAACTCCTGATTATGTAGCAGCCAAACGTGGTAAAACTGTTGAAGAAGTTATGGCGGGCTAATTATGGAAAAGAAAATTAAAATTACTTTGGTTAAGAGCACTATAGGTCGAAAACCAAAACATATTAATATTGCCAAGCAATTAGGGTTGGGCAAGACTAATTCAAGTGTATGTCATAACGATACTCCAGCGATACGCGGACTCGTTAATGCCATTAACTACTTATTGCTAGTTGAGGAGAGTGTATAATGAATTTAAATTCACTATCACCAGATCCCGGTTCACGACCACCTAAAAAGCGTTTAGGTCGTGGTATTGGTTCCGGATTAGGTAAAACCAGTGGTAAAGGTCATAAAGGTCAAAAGGCCAGAGCTGGTGGTTACCACAAAATCAACTTTGAAGGCGGTCAAATGCCAATTCAAAGAAGATTACCAAAAATGGGCTTTAAATCTCGTGTTGGTAGAACTGTCGACCAGGTTTGCCTTAGTGAGCTTGCTAAATTGACTGCTGAAGTCATTGACTTACAGGTTTTACGTGATGCAGGAATAATTAATAGCTCAATAAAAGAGGTAAAAGTAATCTTATCCGGCGAACTAACCACTGCTGTTAAGCTAAAAGGCTTAAGAGTCACTAAAGGAGCTCGCTCGGCCATTGAAGGTTTGGGCGGTAGCATAGAAGAGTGACTATGAAAAACCAAAAGCATAATGGAAGCCAATCCCGAGGTGGGTTGGCAGAACTAAAATCAAGATTATTTTTTGTTATTTTAGGAATCTTAGTCTATCGTTTAGGTGCTCATATACCTGTTCCAGGTCTTGATCCCGCTAAACTGGCTAACTTTTTTAATGAGCAACAAAATACAATCTTTGGCTTGTTTAATATGTTTTCTGGTGGTGCATTATCGCGTGTTACAGTATTTGCAATAGGTATAATGCCTTACATTTCTGCATCTATTATTATTCAGCTTTTTTCTGTTGTGTCTCCGAAACTGGAGCAATTAAAGAAAGAAGGTGAATCCGGGCGTAGGAAGATTAATCAATATACACGCTATTTAACTTTGTTGTTGTCGATTTTCCAGTCTTTGGGGATGGCTCGATGGCTGGCTGGCCAACAAATAGCATTGCAACCTGATTTTTCATTTTATTTCACGGCAGTTACTACATTAGTTACGGGTACTATGTTTCTGATGTGGCTGGGTGAGCAAATAACTGAAAAAGGCGTAGGAAACGGAATTTCTCTGATTATTTTCTCAGGTATTGTATCGAGCATGCCTGGTGCTATTGCATCTGTACTTCAGCAAGTCAAGGAAGGCCAAATGCAAGCATTGACTCTGGTTATCGTTGCAGTAGTGGTCGTGGTAGTTACTGGATTTGTCGTCTTTATGGAACGTGCTCAGCGCCGTATAAGAGTAAACTACGCGCAAAGAACGCAGGGTAGAAAAGTGTATGCAGCTCAGACAAGTCATCTGCCATTAAAAATTAATATGTCTGGTGTGATACCTCCAATCTTCGCATCCAGTATCATATTATTACCAGCTACTTTGGCTCAATTCTTTTCACATACAAAAGGAATGGGTTGGTTATCAGATGTTGGTATGGCTTTGTCTCCAGGACAACCGTTGTATCTGATGGTTTATGCTGCTGCGATATTGTTTTTTGCATTCTTTTATGCAGCATTGGTTTTTAACCCAAAGGATACCGCAGAGAATCTGAAAAAGTCAGGTGCGTATATTCCCGGAATCAGACCTGGTGAACAAACTACAAAGTATATCGATGCGGTCATGACTCGTTTAACTTTGGTGGGTGCAATATATCTGGTTTTAGTATGTTTGTTGCCTCAGATTTTAATGTACACATGGCATGTTCCCTTTTATTTTGGAGGAACATCATTGTTAATTATCGTTGTAGTTATTATGGATTTTGTAGCTCAGATACAAGCTCATTTAATGACCCAACAATATGATTCTTTAATGAAAAAGGCTAATTTTAAAGGTACGAAACTACCTGGTCTTCTATGATTTTTATCGGAGTTAGGAATGAAAGTAAGAGCATCAGTAAAGCGAATTTGTCGCAATTGCAAAATAATTAAAAGAAGTGGCACTATACGAGTAATTTGTAAGGATGCCAGACATAAACAAAAGCAAGGTTAATCTGCTTGATTTTATTTTATAGAAATAGTATTCTTCTGTCCCTTTCGACAGAACAAAATAACGTTCGGAGAAGCTAATGGCTCGTATTGCAGGAGTGAACATACCTGACCACAAACATGTGGTGATTGCTTTAACAGCTATATATGGTATTGGTAAAACCACATCATTAAAATTATGTAAAACCGTTGAGATTGATCCTTCAGCGAAAGTATCACAATTAACAGATGCTCAATTAGAGTCACTGAGAACTGAAATCGCTAAAATTACTGTAGAAGGTGATTTACGTCGTGTTGTTACTATGAATATTAAACGACTGATGGACTTGGGCTGTTACCGTGGTCTCAGACACAGAAGAGGATTACCTTTACGCGGACAACGCACGAAGACTAATGCTCGTACAAGAAAAGGCCGTAGAAAAGGCACTACTAATTGATTTTTCATGTAGGAAAATAAGATGGCAATAACGAAGTCAAAACAGCAAAAAGTACGAAAGAAAGTTAAACGCGTCGTATCAGATGGTATAGTTCACGTTCATGCTTCTTTCAACAATACTATTGTTACCTTTACTGACAGACAAGGTAATGCTTTATGTTGGGCAACATCTGGTGGCTCTGGTTTCAGAGGTTCACGTAAAAGTACACCTTATGCTGCACAGGTAGCAACTGAACGTGCTGCTGCTGTTGCAAAAGAATATGGTATGAAATCTGTAGCTGTATTTGTTCATGGTCCTGGTCCTGGAAGAGAGTCCACTATTCGTGAATTAATAACTCAGGATTTTAAAATTGTTGAAATAACCGATGTGACTGGCATACCTCATAATGGATGTAAGCCACCTAAAAAACGTCGTGTATAAGACTCAGGAGTAATTAATGGCTAGATATCTTGGTCCAAAATGTAAATTATCACGTCGTGAAGGTTGTGATTTATTACTGAAAAGTGGAGTTCGTGATCATAAATCCAAGTGCAAATCTGAAAAATTGCCTGGACAACATGGTGATAAAAAGCCACGTTTAAATGGTTATGGAATTCAGCTTAGAGAGAAACAAAAAATCAGACGATTGTATGGTGTTCTTGAAAAGCAATTTAGAAACTACTATAAAATGGCTGCTCGCCAAAAGGGTTCTACTGGTGAAAACCTGATGTCCTTGTTGGAAAGACGCCTTGATAATGTTGTATATCGTATGGGTTTTGCCAGTACACGTGCTGAAGCTAGACAATTAGTGACACATAAGGCAATACTTGTTAATGATAAAATAGTTAACGTGCCATCTTTCCTGGTAAATCCAGGTGATAGTATATCTGTTCGTCAAAAAGCCAAGAGCCAGGGTCGTGTTCAGGCTGCACTAGCTTTATCCGAACAAAGAGCGCCATGTGACTGGATCACTGTGGATACTGCTTCCTTTAAAGGAACATTTTCTACAGCACCAACGTTAACTGACTTATCTTCAGACTACAACGTAAATCTTGTTGTAGAACTTTACTCTAAGTAAGCTCGGAGAAATAGCTGAATGTATACTGAAATCAATGAAATGCTGACGCCAAAAGTTCTCAAAGTACAGGCTGAGTCACCTTATAAAGCTAGAATAGTTCTAGAGCCTTTGGAGCGAGGTTTTGGTCATACTCTCGGCAATGCTTTGAGACGTATATTATTGTCATCTATGCCAGGGTCTGCCATTACAGAAGCTTCGATAGATGGTGTACTGCATGAGTACAGCACAATTGAAGGAGTGCAAGAAGACGTTGTTGATTTGTTGCTTAACCTGAAATTGGTTGCAATCAAATTGACAGTAGGGGAAGAGGCATTAATCACCCTGAACAAGCAAGGTCCTTGTCAAGTAACGGCTGGAGACATTCAATTGAGTCATGGTCAGGAAATCGTTAATCCTGAACTTGTGCTTGCAAACCTGAATGAAAAAGGCAAGTTGAGTATGACATTAAAAGTTGAACGCGGAATAGGTTTTCATAATACTGATTCTTTTGTTCGACATTTTGATGACGAAATTGAGAAGAAATCTGTTGGTAAACTGAAAATAGATAATAGTTTCTCACCAGTCAAAAAAGTTGCCTATTTTGTTGATAGTGCACGGGTAGAAAATCGAACTGACCTTGATAAGTTAACGATAGAATTAGAGACAAATGGAACGATTGACGCTGAAGAAGCGATACGTATATCTGCTAGTATTCTTCAAAGACAACTTCATTCATTTGTAGATATGAAGTTTGAAGAATCACGTTCTGACAATAAAGAACGCAATGATTTTGATCCTGTATTATTACGTTCTGTTGATGACTTGGAGTTAACTGTTCGATCTGCTAATTGTTTAAAAG
Source organism: Legionella shakespearei DSM 23087 (assembly GCF_000373765.1). Classification (GTDB taxonomy): domain Bacteria; phylum Pseudomonadota; class Gammaproteobacteria; order Legionellales; family Legionellaceae; genus Legionella; species Legionella shakespearei. The sequence continues at coordinate 13,563 of NZ_KB892395.1, forward strand.
CAGAAAACATACATTATATAGGCGACTTGGTTCAAAGAACTGAGAATGAACTATTAAAAACTCCTAATTTGGGTAAGAAGTCACTTACTGAAATTAAGGATGTTTTGGCATCACGTTCATTATCGCTAGGTATGAAACTTGAGAATTGGCCGCCAGCAAGTTTAGGCGAGTAATATTTAGGAGTCTTTGTTATGCGTCACCGTAATTCGGGCCGTAGTTTTAGCCGTACAAGTAGCCATCGTAAAGCCATGTTTTCTAACATGTGTTGTTCTTTGATTGAGCATGAGTTAATTAAAACAACTCTGCCCAAAGCTAAAGACTTACGTCGTTACATAGAGCCTTTAATTACTGTTAGTAAGGCTGATTCAGTGGCATCACGCCGTCATGCTTTCGATATTTTAAGATCTAAAGTAGCAGTCGGTAAGTTATTTTCTGATTTAGGACCTCGTTTTTCTGAGCGACCAGGTGGATATGTCCGTATCATTAAATGTGGTTATAGAGAAGGTGATAATGCCCCTATGGCTATCGTTGAATTGGTAGACAGACCAAGAGCTGATGAATCAGAAGAGTAAATGATGTTTTATTATGGTTAGTGCGAAGCATTTACCAATTAGTTTTTAGTATTCAAAAAGCCGATGATTATTAATCACCGGCTTTTTTTTATGGGCTACAGAAATCTACATGGCCGCAAAAGATAGTTCGATTGCTTGTACTTGCTTAAGAGGTTTTGTAGCCCGGTCTGCTTGCAGCCGGGATGGTGTCACTTCGATCCCGGCTGCAAGCAGACCGGGCTACACGTCTTGGCAGTATTTAGATTTCGTTGTTTGTATTTGGTGTCAGTCGTTATACGATCCACGTCGTCCTGAGCGCGTCTTTTTGCGCGAAGGATCTCCTGAAAGTGGCATGGTGTATTTGGAGATCCTTCGCGCAAAAAGACGCGCTCAGGACGACGTGGATCGGGGAATGGAAAGGATGTGTCAAAACCACTACAAAGAGACAGTTGCAAGCAACCGTGATCTTGAGTTTGATTGTTGTACTGTTCCTTCAATAGGGCTGAACACTTACTGTTTTGCGGGATATTTTAATCAAGAGCAGCGTTTTACGTTTCGCTAAAGCGAAACGTAAAACGGAGATTCGGCTATTTTAAAACGGGATGTCATCATCTAATTGATCAAACGCATCATGAGCTGCCTGTGATGGCTGTTGTCTTGCTGCAGAGCTCTGATTTGCTGATGGTGCTGATTGAGCTTGTGGCATATCATCGTAGTTTGCATAACTGCTGCCACCACCACTTTTGCTATCGAGCATTTGAATATCAGACGCAATAATTTCGGTTGTGTATCTATCCTGGCCTTGTTGATCTTGCCATTTGCGAGTACGTAAACTGCCCTCAACATAGAGTTTGGAACCCTTACGTACATATTCTCCGGCTATCTCGCCTAAACGGTTAAAACAGACAACACGATGCCACTCGGTTCTATCTTGCTTTTCACCAGTTGTTTTATCTTTCCATGACTCACTTGTAGCTATTGATAAAGACGTAACAGCATTACCGTTTGGCAAATAGCGAACTTCTGGATCGCCTCCAACATTGCCAACCAAGATGACTTTATTTATTCCTCTAGCCATGTTTATTTTCTCCTGTATGCGAAAGTTAGAGAGCTATTATACCTGATTTACAAGTGGTTGGTAGTTAGCCCATTGAATTAACTTGAGTTGTTATATAATCTGCGTTTTAGCCATGTTAAGTAGACATTGCATCCAAAGCTCGCTCAGCACTTCCTGGGCTATACAGTTCTCTGTCAATGCGTAAATACAGAACTTCTTCTTCCTTTGCGAGAACCACCTCTTTTATTCCCGGAACATTAACCAATGTTTGAAGATCCTCTTCAGAATGAGCATTGGATGAGGGATAGTTAAGGATGAGGGTGGACAGGTAGTTATTGGGTTTCATAAAACATGCAACAGCTAACCATACAGCAGCAAAGAGCGCATTGGCAATGAAAATCGCTTCACTGTTGTGCCATTGATACAGTACCCCGGCAATAGAACCACCTGCAAAAATACCTAAAAATTGCCCGGTGGAATAAACACCCATCGCAGTGCCCTTATTGCTAGGATTGGCCTGCTTTGACACGAGAGACGGCAGAGACGCTTCAAGGATATTAAAAACGACAAAATAGGCAAACATCAGCAGGCATAAGCTTAGCCAGTGAGAATAAGTAAAGGCTAAAAGAGCTTGTGCAATTACGGTCGTCAGCACCGATCCAATAAAAACGGTTTTCATTAAGCGCTTTTTCTCTGCCAGAATAATAAAAGGGATCATTAAAATAAAAGAACACAACATCAAGGGTAAATAAAAGTGCCATTGATGGGTTAAATGACCTTGCTTCATCTGCTCACTTAAAATCATTGGAATTGCGAAGAATGTTGCTGTCAAAATAAAATGCTGGCAGAAGATGCCCAGGTTTAAACGCAACAGGTGGTAATTTCCCAATACAGATTTAAATAAGTGGGGATTAGTTTCACTATCTGAATGAAAGCGCTCTTTTGCTGGGGTAGGTATTACCAGATGCAATAATACAATTCCGAAAACCACCAGCACAGTAGTGAAATAGAAAATGCCCGCCAAGCCATAATGATGCGAGAGCGCTGGGCTAATAACCATAGCCAGGCTAAACGATGTGCCTATAGTCATACCAATGACGGCCATGGCTTTAGTTCGTTGTTCATCAGGGGTTAAATCTGCAAGTAATGCAATCAATACGCTTCCGATAGCACCTGTGCCTTGCAGGGTTCTGGCTAATATCATGGAATAAATGGATTCAGACAGCGCTCCGAGCAAGCTGCCCGCAGCAAATAAAATTAATCCCAGTGTTATTATCGGCTTTCTTCCCAATTTATCAGATAGCATACCAAAAGGCATTTGCAGAAGGCCCTGAGTTAATCCATAACCACCTAAAGCAAGTCCGATCAAGGTTGGTGTCGCACCTTCCAGGTTTGCAGCATAAAGGGTGAATACCGGTATGAGTAAAAATAATCCCAGCATCCGAAATGAAAAAATTGCGGCAATGGGAAAAACTGTTTTAGACCAGGAATACTTCATTGATACTGTATTATAAGATTTACGATGTGCAGATGGTACAAAGTTAGGGAATGAGACACAAGGTAATTTACTCGCGTCTTTTGATATTTCTACTATTTTGGCCAAAATAAACAGATTTGATGTGTTCTTGCGACTCAGATCGTGCGATAAGTCGGGAATTGCTGTCATTACTGGATTGGTCATTGACAGACTATAAGAATCCCGGTAATTTGATGCCTTTTTATACTAGAGGACTACTCTATGAGTGCAGTATTTGCAGGAAAAGTGGCATTAATTACCGGTGGGGCGCGTGGAATAGGAAAGGCAACCGCTTTAAAATTAGCTCAGGCTGGGTGTGATATTGCCATTGTTTACTACAATAGCTCTGATGAGGCGCAAAGCCTGGTAAAAGAAATTCAGGATATGGGAAGAAAGGCAATCGCCTTACAAGCGAATGTCGCGGATCACCAGTCAGTAAAAGAAATGTTTGTCCAGTTTCGCGAACATTTTGAGCACCTCAATTTTTTAATCAGCAATGCGGCAAGTGGTGTATTAAAACCTGCATTGAAAATGTCCACCAAACACTGGCGCTGGTGCATGGAAACGAATGCTTTGGCTTTAAATCATCTGGCATCTGAAGGGCGTGAATTAATGCCTAAAAACAGTCGTGTTATTGCCTTGTCAAGCCTGGGCGCTGTGCGGGCAATCCCTAACTATGCATTCATCGGCGCATCTAAAGCGGCATTGGAAGCCCTGGTCCGCTCTTTAAGTCTGGAACTGGCGGTTTATGGTATTACCGTTAATACCATTTCTGCAGGTGTTGTAGACACTGACGCACTAAAGCATTTTCCTAACAGAGAGCAGTTATTGGATGAATATCAGGCTCATGCTTTGGCTGACAGGCCTTTGGTTCCGGCAGATGTTGCTAATGCAGTCTATCTGCTCTGTTTACCTGAAGCTGCCATGATAAATGCGCACACGTTGTTTGTAGATGCGGGATACAGTCAAGTAGGATAAATCGTTATAGGTGATTAATATTAATTCTATGATATAATTTGTAGCTTTATGAATTTGATTATCTCTGGGGATTAGAATGAATGTAGATAATGTTTACCCTAAAGTTAGGGAAATTATTGCTGATGTATTGGTCATTGATGAAAATGAAGTGTCTTTAAATAGTCGTCTGATTAATGATTTGGGTGCTGAATCCATTGATTTTCTTGACTTGGTGTTCCAGCTTGAAAAAGAATTTAAAATTAAAATTCCTCGCGGGCAATTAGAAAAAAATGCTCGTGGTGACCTTGCTGAAGATGAGTTTGAAAAAGGCGGTTCGTTAACTCCTGCTGGTCTTGATGCCCTAAAAAATTATTTAAGCGAAGTACCTGCTGATCAGTTTAAAGCGAATATGAAAGTGAACGAAATCCCTATGCTGTTTACGGTAGAAACCTTCTGTAAACTGGTTGTGGCCGCTGTTAGCCAACAAAAAGCGGAAACTGTTGCCTGATGCGATTCTTATTTGTCGACAGAATTGTGGAACTATCCCCTGGTGAATTAGTCAGGGGTGTGAAACACATTACCCGAGACGACAGCTGTTTGACCATAGATAAACAGGGTAAAACCTGCTTTATACCCTCTCTCATCGGTGAAACGCTTGGTCAGTTAGCTGCCTGGAATGTAATGCAGCACAATGGTTTTACCTTGCGCCCTGTTGCTGGCGTGGTGGCCAGTGCTCAATTGCATCGTCCGGCTTATGTTGGTGAAACATTATTGCTTGAGTCCTTCATTGATGGATTAGACGATAGAGCCGTGCAGTATCATAGCGTTGCACGCGTAGGAAATGAGCTTGTTTTTAGCATAGAGGGTGCCTTGGGACCTTTACTGCCCATGGCTGATTTTATAAACCCTGATGAAATAAAACAGCAGTTTGATGAAATTTATCGTCCTGGCGATTGGTCGGTGATTGCCAATGCGCATTTAAGTCCTGCTCAGGATGAATTGATTGGTACCCAGGGTTCGCCTTGTGCTCCCATGATGTTTGATCGGATTATTGCCAGCGATCCTGGTGTCAGTCTGGTTGCTGAAAAACGGATTACTCGTTCGGCACCTTATTTTCCAGATCATTTTCCCAATAAGCCTGTCCTGCCAATGACTGTATTGCTGGAATGTAAATTAAACCTGGCAGAAGAATTTTTATCTCGAGCTCATTTTGCTGCAGATTATCAGGTTAAAGAATTACGTAAAATTAAAATGAACGAATTTGTTCAGCCCGGTGATGTGATTGTTTGTCAGGTAAAAGTGAAGCAATTAACTGAAGAAGAACTGATTTTGACTTACCGAAGTGAAGTAGAGGGTAAGCGAGTCTGTGTGGTGGATGTAGTGCTTGTCCCTAAAGGTAACTGATATGAAGAAAAGAAGAGTAGCGATTACAGGTTTGGGTGCGGTGTCTCCTATAGGCAATGATGTACATTCTACCTGGACTAATTTAATGGCGGGGCATTCAGGAATAGCTGAAATTAAACAATTTGATGCCAGCGCATTCCCCACATACATAGCAGCTGAAGTGAAAAATTTCACTCCCAATCCTTCACTGACCGGCAAGCATACACGATTCGCCATGTCTTTTACCCATTACGCCCTGGAAGCAGCGCGTCAGGCTTTTGAAGATGCAGCTATTGTTCCTACAGAGCAAACCTCATCTCGTTGGGGCATTGTAACTGGCAGTGGCATGATGACTGCTGAATTTGACTATTTAAATCGCTTCCAACAAGTTTGTGCGACAGACGGTGAAACAGATTGGAGCAAGCTTCACGCTCAGTCCAGAGAATTTTACAAGCTGGTCGATTTTGGTAAAACCACTTCAAATTCTGGCTTGTCTTTACTCATCCAGCAATTTGGCATTACAGGCTATGCTACTTCAGTTCATACCGCATGTGCATCAGGCGGCCAGGCTTTAGGTTTAGCCATGCAAGTTATTCGCCGAGGAGAAGCGGATTTTATGCTGGCTGGCGGATTTGATTCCATGATTAATCCTCTGGGCTTATCCAGTTTTTGTCTTTTAGGCGCGTTATCTACTTATAATGATACGCCGGAAACTGCAAGCCGTCCTTTCGATGGGACGCGTAATGGTTTTGTTTTAGGTGAAGGGGCTGCGTTTTTAATTCTCGAAGAATGGGATAAGGCCAAAGCTCGTGGAGCACGTATTTATGCCGAATTAGCTGGTGAAGGCAATTCACTCAGCTCTTACCGAATCACAGATTCACACCCCAATGGTGATGGCGCTATCCAGGCAATAGAAAGAGCTCTTCAGGATGCCGGTGTTCAGGCGCGTGATGTGGACTATATTAATGCCCACGGTACTTCAACCAAGATGAATGACTTAAGCGAAACCAATGCCATTAAAGCAGTATTTGGTGAGCGAGTGGCCAGTTTACCTGCCAGTTCAACCAAGAGCCAGACAGGGCATTTGATTGCAGCAGCAGGGGCTCTTGAAGCGGTTCTTGCAGTGAAATCCATAGAGCATGCACGAATACCTAAAACTGCAAATTTAACTACTCCCGATCCGGAATGCGATTTGGATTATGTGGTTGATGGCCCTCGGGAAAAATCGCTCGGTGTGGTTTTATCTAACTCATTTGGATTTGGCGGTTCCAATAGCTGTCTTTTATTTAAGCACCCTGAGTTTGAAGGAGTTAATAAATGAGTGATTTCAATCGAGTATTTATTACAGGGCGCAGTGCTTTAACCGCATCCGGAGCTACGGCTGATGACACCTGGAATTCGGTAGTTAACGGAACAAGCGGAATTGATGAAATCAAGTATTGGGATTTGTCGCAGTGGACTCATCGCTTAGGCGGTGAATTAAAAGATTTTCAGCCTGCTAAAATGTTGCCAGATCGAAAATTGATCAAAGTGATTTCACGACAGGACGTAATGGGAATTAATGCCGCGATGCAGGCTGTAGAACACAGTCAAATGATACCTTATCGTGATTCACTGTCTTCTGCTGAAGAATTCAATGAACAAACAGCAGTTTACGTAGGTTCTCCAGGAAATAAGTATTTTCAGCAATATGATTTTTTACCTTTGCTGGCTAAAACACAAGGTGATATGCAAGGCTTTGCCGGTCAATTATTTGATGAAGTGCATCCTATGTGGTTACTGCGCATTTTACCGAATAATGTTCTTGCATATACCGGCATTACCTATGGTTTCAAAGGGCCAAATCATAATGTCACCAATCATGCAGCCGGTGGGACACAAGCCATTTTGGAAGCATACCATGCAATTCGCAGCGGCCAGGCAGACCGAGCCGTAGTAGTCGCCTATGACATGGGAGTGGAGCCACAGGCTTTATTTTATTATGAAAAACTGGGTGTGGTAAGCCAACGTCATTTAAAGCCATTTGATGCAGAACATGATGGTACACTCCTGGCAGAAGGTGCCGCTGCCCTGGTATTGGAAAGCGAAGCCAGCGTACAGGCGCGCTCCGCAACCTGCTATGGTGAAATTACCGGCGGGCTATCTGCAAGTGAGGCAGCAGGCTTATTTTCCATAGAATCAGACGGACAACATTTGACCGATTTAATGTCCCGTACTTTGGATTCAGCCGGATTAACTCCTGAAGATGTTGGACTTATAGTTGCTCATGGCAATGGCAATACCAAATCGGATGAAAGTGAAGCCCAGTCCATCAAAACGGTGTTTGCAGACCATAAGGTTCCAGTCACCGCATTTAAATGGTCCGTAGGGCATACCTTGTGTGCTTCTGGTGTTTTAGACGCCGTAATGACTACCTATGCGCTGGAAACAAAGTGTGCCCCAGGAATTGCCAATTTACAGCAAGTTGCAACTACCTGTGAAGGATTATCGGTCAGTTCAGCACATCAGCAACTAAAGAACAATTCCTGTGCCGTGATGATAAATCGCGGATTTGCCAGTATGAATGCCTGTTTGGTGATAAAAGCCTGTGACTGAACTACATCAACAAATTAATGCGTTGCCAGTAAGCCTTGCTGGCCGATTTATTTATAGGTTTTTACCCTATAGAAAGCGATTAGTCCTGAAGAATATTGATCAGGTTTATAAAGATCAATTAACTGATTCTCAAAAGCAGCATTTAGCCAAATCCTATTATTCGCATCTGGCAAAGTCAATCAAAGAAATCATACAAATGCGTTTCATGAGTGAAAAGAAATTGCGTGATTCTGTAGAAGTCATTGGTCATGAAAAAATGCTGGCGGTTGTAGCAGAACAGAAGGGTGTTTTGGTCGTGACCGGCCATTTTGGCAATTGGGAAGTTGCGCCCTTAGGTGGTGTGCTTAACTTTAAAGAGTTTAAAGGCCAATTTCATTTTATAAGACGCACACTTCGTTTCAAGCCTATAGAGCGTCTGGTATTTAAAAGCTATTACAAAGCTGGCCTAAATGTTATTCCCAAAGCCAATTCTCTTGAACAAGTCCGTGTAGCAATGGAAAACAATCACGCGGTCATTTTTGTTTTGGATCAACACGCTTCTTTAGTCAATAGAGACGGTATCGCTGTTGAATTTTTTGGAAAAAAAGCCGGAACCTATCGTAGTATTGCGACTTTATCACGATATACAGGCGTGCCAGTAATTCCGGCAGCAGGCTATCGTTTGCCTAACGGTAAGCATGTTTTGGAATTTCATGATCCTATCCCATGGCAGGATTATGAATCTACCCAGGAATCGTTGTATCGTAATACTTTGGCTTATAACCAGGCTTTAGAGAGGATTATTTTGGCGCATCCGGAGCAGTGGAACTGGATGCACAAGCGCTGGAAACTCCCCTGAATGGGCATATTTGGTGCATCTTGCACGATCTGAGCTAGAGAAAAATGCTCACATATCTGATGTATGCTCCGCTTTTTCTCTAGCTCAGATCGTGCAACCTGCACGCAAATCTGCCCATTCAACGGAGTTTTCAAGGTATCGCCTCCCCTTAAATCCACGTCGTCCTGAGCGCGTCTTTTTGCGCGAAGGATCTCCTGGAAATGGCATGGTGCCAGTATCGGGAGATCCTTCGCGCAAAAAGACGCGCTCAGGACGACGTGGATTTGTAGGAGAGGCAACGGATTAGCGAAGGGATTTGGTGGTACTGGAAACATAATCACCTTTCAATACGGTCTACGTATTTGCCCATTCAATTCAATTTTCTTTGCTCGTCCCTTAAATTTTTTAACGCTCGGAACAGTTTATTTATTTCGAATTCCTTTTTAAATATTAAAACCATGGTTTCTTCATCGGTTCTTAATATTTGATAATGTATCAACATGTCAAAATTGTTGATTATAATTTCGATGGTGCCGGTTTGAGACAGATTTATATTCTTCTTGATAACCAGCGCACCGGAAGAAGATATTTCTACTACTTCGAGCGACTGCTCTGAAGATTTGGCCAGGATTTCTCCATGGTTTTTCAGCCTGAAAAATTTACGCTTTTCATCCATTTACTTGTCTAAACTCAGAGAGTTAATTTTTCATTGTAGGTTTAATCCGATAGATGCGTCAAGAGGATGATTTTAAATATAAAAATATGCCCTGTAACGTATACAGGGCATGGATGGTTAAACAGGAGGAGTCGTTTGTGCTGATTCGGCAGGAATGGCTGGTTCGGCAATTGTCGGAGTGCTTTGTGGCACTTGAGTGCCTGCAAATAATCCCCATACGCCATTTTTTGTCCATTCCCAGGCATCATTTACCAATACAGTCGCATTTCCCATTACATCTGCTGGCAAGATCGCATGGCTTTTTTCTCCTGCGGGTACAATTTTTTCTTTGAACTCTGGATAGTCCCGGTTCAATTCATTGGCTACAGAGTGCAGGAACGTTGAGTCTTCATCAATTTGTTTGATTAGGGAATCTAATTCATTTTGATTGTCTTTAAGCAGTACCATTTCTACAAGCTTAAATTGATTCGCAATAAATACAGACTTATTCTTTATGAGCCACTCATTCATTTCACTATTTTGTTTGCCATTTGAACGCAATTCTTGAAATAAACGGTTTATTTTATGCCGGATAACCAGTTCATCTCTAGAATTGGTGCTGAACGAGAAAGTACTCAAGATCTTTATCAGTTCATCCCGCTTTGGTTCACTGTATTGCGTTTCCAATTCGAGCAGTAGTGAAGATAAATTTGCTTTTACACTATCTCCTTGGGCAGGCTCACCTTCGGGAAATGGGGGTATGCTGGTTACAGGTTTTACTTCATATGACGGACAAACATAAACCGGTAGATTCGGTGCAAAAAAGCCGGTCCACCCATAAACCCAGCAGCGGATGAATCGTTCAAATATACGGGCAAAGAACCCCTTTTCTTCATAAAACCCTAACTCTTTTTTGGCCTCAGCCTGAGCTTGAGTAACTATTTGGATAGTGTCCTCATGTTTTTGAGGATCCAGTTTTTTAAGCGCCTCGTCACATAAATTTATAACGTGGTTGTAATGTTCTGTTCCACCTTGCATGCCAAAATGGAGCAAGGTTCTTTTGGTATCAAACAAAAGCATGGAATAACTTATCTGTTCATCATACAAATCAGGATAATCTAAAAATGCACTGTAGAGTGCTTCCTTAATCGATGCTGGCATTTCCGGCCTGGTCATCAAAATAGACAGATGATGGAGTGTTACCCGACGATTTTCTGTACACCCTTCCTGCATATGAAAATCCAGATAATCTTTAACAACGGCCTTGATTTTATTACCATCGCCCTGGTAATGCATTAAAAAATAATCAAAGGATTTGACTGATTTCTTTCGTACCGCTAATTCTTTGATGATGGGATGTTCCGGGATTTTTTCCCACACCTTCTCTTGCTTGGGTTCATCCGGTTTAGCCGGCGCTAACAAGCTGTCAAAGAACCCTTTTTCAGGCTCGGGCTCTTCTACTGGCTGGGGGGCGGTAAGCTGGACGGATTGCACCATACTTAATATGTTAATTTTTCCTTTAGTGTAAAATAATTCAGTTTCCCCCGCGTTAGCTTTTACTCTCAGATAGTGATTCATCAGATAATGCGTTTTATTATTTAAATTACTAAATACGTGATGCTCATTGAGTGAAAGAAGCAACTGAATAGCCTCTAGAGACAGAGGATAAGCTTTATTCATTAAATGCTCAGCCAAACGCTGGATATAGGCTACGTAGTGTTCATGATGTTTGCCATTCAGATAAAAGTGAATTGCCCTGATAAGATGCTGTTCTTTATTTCCTTCGAATAATAGTTTAGGGAGGGGTTTAAAGAGCTCCAAATGCTCAAGAATACTGGTAATAATTTCCTGTTTTTTTACCTCATCCAGTGCATTTAATTCTGCAGATAAGTAAGAAGAATCACATTTTAATAAATGAGCCAACATGTAATACGCATTTGGCAAATTGGCAAAATGTTTTACCCAATAAATCAGTAAAGCTCGCTCGGGATAGTGTCTGATTAATGCATCGACCTGTTCTTCGGTGATGTGGTGAAAGAGAGGAACAGCGCAGAGTATGCTGACCGCGGCTTCAGGCTGTAATCCCTCTATATCTTTCAGAGACAGGTTTTTTATATCGAGTTGATGGGTCAGTGCGTTCAGACGAGAAGGCGTATGGTCTTTATTAGTGCTGATCTGAGTCAGGAAGGACTCACCCTGCAGATTATCCAGATACTCTTTTTGACTCAGCACGAATGAAATGAGTAGGGATTTGATTTGTCTGTTTTTGGCGATTTGAATCAATTCAATGATTTGTGGGTACTCGATTTTACTAGCTACCAGATCGTTTAAAAATTGTTCCCGGCTTTCTTCTGTACGGTTGATTTCATTTAAATACTTTCTGCTGCTTAGGGCAACTTTTAGCAGTTCAAAATTCATTGGTGTGTTGTTCAGCATTTCTTTCTCCAAAAATCCTACAGCCAGGCATTGAAACAAAGCAGAGAATCTGCATCATTCACTGTATTATCTAGGTCAGGAGAGCAAGGAAACGAGAGAGTTACATCCTTGTTACGTATGAATAAAACGAAATCAACAGATACTCCTCCTGAACTTCATGTTGATGTGCCCAGAATAACTGTTTGAGAAAAAAATTCAATAGCTGTTTTAATTTTGCGAACAGTGTTATGAAAGTAATACGCCTTCATAAACAAAGGTTGCGGGACCGGTTAATGTTATAGAATCATTTAAATGTGGCCATTCAATGATTAAATCACCGCCAGGTAAGCTGACTTTAACCTGACTGTCGAGGCCATGATACAGGCGTCCTATTGCTGCCGCTGCTACTGCACCACTGCCACAAGCCTGGGTTTCACCACAACCGCGCTCATAAACACGTAATTTGATATGCTGTGGATTCATAATTTGCATAAATCCGGTATTGGTTTGTTCAGGGAAACGTGGATGCAAGCTGATTTGTGGTCCTAAAATGCTTACTGGCGCTGAATGAATGTCATCGACCAGTAATACGGCATGAGGATTACCTACACTAATGGCATGAATTGTTGCCTTTTCTTTCTCCTGGATATCCAGAGAGTATTCTGAAGATTGCTTTTCAGCAATCAATGGAATATTGGTGGGATTGGAATCAGGTATTCCCATATTCACGCTGACGCTGTTGTCTGTGTTAATGTGTAATTCCATACGAGTGGTTTTCGTGGCAACAGTTAATTTCTTTTTGGTGGTTAAACCATAATGGGTTACAAAAAGGGCAAGGCAACGTGCTCCATTACCGCATTGTCCCACTTCCTGGCCATCAGCATTGAAAATGCGGTAATTGAAGTCGATATCAGGATGCTGCGATGCTTGTACGAGTAAACACTGGTCAAAGCCAATGCCAGTATTACGTTGGGACAGAGCCGCAATTTGAGTCGGTTGCAGATCAATCTGCTGGTTAATGCCATCCAACACCATGAAATCATTACCCAGACCGTGCATTTTGGTAAATTTAATACCTTTCGTGTTGTTCATTTTGATTTCTCTGACTGTGGTGTAGGTTTGGCCTCTGGTAAATATAAAGGACCTTTTTGACCACAGCCGGACAAGAACAGCAATGTGGTACAAAGAAGCAAAGCCATACGTAAAGTATTCATGGAAATAATCGCCTGATAAAATTTGATTATATGAAACTTATGCTTAAAAGAGAAATAGCTTATTTCGCTTTGTGTGCCTACAGATTGTTAGACGCAGACGAAACCAGAATATTGTCATCATTATTCTCGTCCTGGGACTGGAAGAACACCATGTTGCTTCTATGCTTTCTTACTACTGCTATAGATTCATGCATGCTTTTGGTTATGCGCTGATAGGATTGAGGATTGATGTAGAAGACTTCGTTAAACTCCAGAGCAGCACCTGGTACATTTTGTTCTTTCCAGTTCAAATTATAGATTAATAAGTCAGGGATTAAACTTTCACCGCTGTATTGAGGAGTGACCTTAATGTGTATTTGGTCTGCTGCCTCTTCAACCAGTTTTTTTCTGATGAACAATTCTATGGCTTCAAGCGTATTGTAATTTGCCTCGGCGGTGGATGGCACTACATTGATTATTTCTTTGTCATCATTTTCAGTACAGATATCCTGAGTATCACCAAGGAAATGGGCTATGAGATGTGCCCAATGATAGGAACGCCCCATAGAAGGTGCTATTTCAATACCGTGGGCTCTAAAAACGTTACTGGCACTGGTTTTGGGTTTGTTTCGCCTTATCGCTCCGACACGCTCCTGGAGTAATTCTCGTGTTGCTATAAATTCAACGGGCTCGGCTCTTACAAATTCCAGTTGCGGAAGAGAATCCTGAATCCTGGATTTTGATGCGTCACGCACATCAATACGACCCTCTCTTGTCCCCTTAACGTAAGGACTGAGTGGTTGAAAGAATGGAATGGCGCCGATTTTACATACCTGTCGCACTTTGTTTCCGCCAGGAGTTCGCATCACCACGGGATGGCTTCGTTCCGGGGTTGCAGGGAATAGGGTTGTAGTACGCACTCCTGTTGCTCCAAGCGCGCTTTGTAATTGGGGATCATCCTGTTTTAGTACTACTAAAGGATTAACCCCATCATCTTCCTGATATCGATGAAAAATTTTTCTTGAGGCTAATTGTTCTGTCTGAAATTTGCGCTTTACCTGGCGTCCGGGTTGGGGGCTGTTCAGGCAGGCCATTAAATCACTGTATCTTGTTCTTCTAAGACAGCTGAGCGAATCAATAAAAAAAGGCATAGTGATTGCATGTCGATTTTGTTGTTCAAATCGTTTAATGATAAGCAACCATTCGTTTCTTGAAATGGCCAGCGGACTTAAATCCAGGTGATTAAAAAAGGGACGTTGCAGGAAGCGGTTAATCTGTTCTGTGGCATTGCTTTGTTGCGTTTGCAATTCACTTATCAGTTTTTCATATGCGTCACTGTCAGCGTTACGATAATGGCATAACCTGTCCAGAGCAGACTGAACCAGTGATTCAGGCACCCCACTACATGATGTGATAGCGTTAGAAAAACGAATACGCCCATCTACATCAGCTTCATGGTATAATGAGCTGAATTGCAGCCAGTCCTCCTCCGCGAGTTCGAACTCTCCAGGACTAAATGTCAGTTTTGCTATAATTTCATCTATCATCATTCAGTATTTAAATTTTAAATAAAGGCTGCGTTTATAAAGGCACCATGCTTTTAATTGGGCGCCAATGATAATTTTGTGGGCACAAAAAAGCAATAAAATGATTTATAAAGTCATCCCTTTTTCAACACCTTGAATTGCTCGTATGAAGAGCGGATTTAAAATTTCAGCCAACCGATTAATAATAATAAACTTGTTAAGGTTTGGTCTGAGTTCATTGGTATAAGGTATTTTTTCGTGAGTTACAGCAAATTCATTGAGCCTGCCTTGTACTTCTGTTAATAACACACTAAAAGAGGGCAGAAAAATAGTGTCAGGTTCGACAGTCTCTTTAAAGAGTCCAAAACATTCGGGAAGTTTAAGGGCTAATTCCTGATATAATTTTTTGATGTAACTTTGAGTGATTAGCTGGGTTTCTTCAGGGGATAAACCCAGGGCCATCTGGAATAGCTGTTTTAAAGACATATAATCCGACGGCCCCGTGCTGCTTAATGATTGATAGTAGTTTTTACACATTTGAAACTGTACTAAAGTATTCACTATTCCATCAATGGCTAAAGAATACCGTTCCTCAGCATTCGAAGTCCGTAATTGCTGCAATAATTCAAAGAGCGGTTTTGCCAGGGGAGGATTGGCATTAATATGCTGAAAGCGCAAACGTGCGACCAGAAATTCAGCCCGGTTCCTTAATTCTTGCTTTCTTAGTTTGTCGATATATTCGGCTGAAACCTGAGTATGCTCTGACTGCAGTAAGCCTGGAGACTGGCTTTCAATTACATAATCCTGAAGAGGAGGTTTCATAAAAACCATGGGATTACCCAGTATTTTGAGGGTCTCAAGCAAATAATCATAAAGGGCTTTGTATTCTTCATCTGTGTGGGCGTTAAGTTCTGCATAAGGCTTGCTGATGAATTCATCAAACAGGTCGGTCAGCTGAATAATATATAGGGTTTTTAAACGTTCCATCTCTAATGGTTCCTGAAATCGTGCATAGGCGGTTAACGTTTCAGGGGTATGCCAGAGATATTCTGATAATCGGAATGATTTATCCGTGCCAGGAAAAAAAGAAGGACCATTAGTTTTTAAAAAAGAAGAATTAATCTGAAGCAAAAAAGTGGAAAAAACAAGTTTGTGTGTTTCATCAATTATTCTGGGGGAGCGTAAAGTACTGTTAAAGGATTGCGCTGAAGTTCCTGCTGGCATTTGGATCGTCGGCAACATTTCCGCCAAACTGGGAACGCTGGCATTGCTATCTGATTTTCCTTGTGGGATGATCAGGTCGTCAATGTCATCACTGGAATCTTCCGGGGTTGAACTGAATGATTCAGGCTCTTTTTCCTTTTTCTGCGGTTCATGTGTCTCTTCCTGGTACATGTCTCTCGGGCTGGATTCCAGTGATGGAGTTCTGGAGCCACCGCTTAGTCTGCCTCTGAGGGCTGTAGAGGAGGTGCGGAACAAGTTCCTCAATGAACTGAAAGAGTCTTTAGCTGCTTCTCTTGGGGTTAAAGGGGAGTCGCTGGGGGAGCTTCTGTCTATACCGTCTGTTGCTAAAGAAGAGACAGAGTTTCTATCCGGTGAATGTGTTCTTGGAGCCGGGCTGGGAGAGCGCTGAATCGTCTTTTTAGGCATGATCGTCCTTACTGCAAAAATTTCCGCACATAATACAATAATTTTGCTCATCATGGAAATATTTTTTCCAATAATATTTTTAAATTTCGAACTTGCACTGATCTCCCGCATTGGCGATAATTTGTCTTTTTTTGTGGAGAATCAGCTTTGAGCGTTTATATTAAAGAACCGGAAGAGAAGGCACAGGCATGCATTATCTGGATGCATGGGTTGGGTGCAGATGCTTCTGATATGGCTGGTTTGGCAGAGCAATTGATGACTCAAAATATCGCTTTGCGCCATATTTTTATGGATGCTCCTTCGCGTCCGGTCACATTAAATGGTGGTATGGTTATGCCTGCCTGGTATGACATTGTTGGATTAGAGTTAACTGATAGAGAAGATAAAGAAGGCATTGCACATTCTGAAGCAATGATTCGTGATGTCATTGATTCGCAATTAAATGATGGTTTTAAGCCCTCCCAGATTTACCTTGCCGGCTTTTCACAGGGAGGGGCCATGGCCTTGCATACCGCGCTTCACACTAATTCCCGTCTGGGGGGAGTTATTGCTCTGTCTGCTTATTTACCTTTAGCACAATTTAGCCAGGCATTGCTGGATAAATCGACCCCTTTCTTCATGGGCGCAGGAACCTTTGATCCTTTGGTGAAGCCTGTTTGGGTTGAGAAAAGCAAGGAATGGGTCTTGGCGAATGGGTATGAAAATATGACGTTCCATTTTTATCCTATGGAACATTCCATTTGTTTTGAAGAGATTAGGGATCTCAGCTCTTGGCTGCGTGACCAGATTCAAGGAGTTATTTAATGCCTATAGTAAAACGATCTCGAACCGTTTCTTATTCATGCGAACAGATGTATGCCCTGGTTAATGAAGTAGAGCATTATTCTGAATTTTTACCTTATTGTTCAGACAGTAAAGTGCATCACAGGGATGAAGATGAAGTACAAGCTACCCTGGTCATTGGTGCTGCAGGAATGAGTAAATCTTTTACTACCCGTAACCGACTGCAAGTTAACAAAATGATCGAAATCCGCCTGGTTGATGGGCCTTTTAGCCATTTGGAAGGCTTTTGGCGTTTTGATCATGTGGATAGCGGATGTAAAATTTCATTCGATCTGGAGTTTGAATTCGCAGGAAAAATATTTTCCATGCTTCTTGGACCTATCTTTGACCAGGTAACTGATAAAATGGTTGATGCATTTTGTGATAGGGCTGAGGTCGTTTATGGTAAAAGTTGAACTGGTTTATGTGGCAGAGAATGGTTCAGTAGTTCATTTACCTATGGACTTAAAACAAGGCGCCACTGTTGGTGATGCCTTAAATGAGTCAGGGATTTATCACTCGCATCCGGAAACCAAAGAGCTTCCTGTGGGGATTTATGCAAAACAGGTGAGCCTCAGCGAGGTGCTTAAAGATGGGGACCGGGTAGAACTGTACAGGGCATTAAGCCGCGATCCGAAAGAAAAACGACGCCAATTGGCTAAAAAGAAGAAGTAAGTAGCTGCGAGGGTTCGGACCCTCTCACGGATCTACGTCGTCCTGAGCGCGTCTTTTGGCGCGAAGGATCTCCCCAAAGCGGCATAGTGCCACTTCGATCCCGGCTGCAAGCAGACCGGGCTACACTTCCTGCCAGCTTTCAGGAGATCCTTCGCGCCAAAAGACGCGCTCAGGACGACGTGGATCTGGTGGGTATGGGAGGCACTGCCATTAAGTTAAGCACTACTCCACCGTACCGCGGCTTGTCCGCGGTATCCAGAGATCTAAGTTCGGAGTGAGATTTCTGGATCCCGCGGACAAGCCACGGGACGTCGGAACTCCTTAACTTAATGGCAGTAGGGCTGGGGATAACGATAGGGTGCACTTTTTAAGGTTTATGTTCTATTCTTGCCAGTCTGCCATTGTTAAAATATAAAACCACAGTGCGGATTTCCATACTTCCCATACCGCGGCGCCAGGTGTAGGCATAGTCCCAACGATCATTATTAAAGGTTGGACTGATTAGACTGGTGCCCATTAAAATAGCGGCATCGCTTTTGCTCATTCCTACTTTCAGGCGTTCAATTTTTGATTGGGGTAACAAATTTCCCTGCTGACGGATGCGCCGCGCAAAATCATAGGATGCGCATTGAGTCAAAGTTAATGGTAATATGATACTAACGAGAAGGATTATTATTCGCATTTTTTTGCCTACCGTGAAAAATTTCGCCATAATACCATGCCATTTATCGAAAGACACCTGTAAAATTGCTAAGGAGCACTTGTGGAAGAAAGTCAGCAGTTAAGAGACGCGGGCTTGAAAATTACATTACCGCGTTTAAAAGTACTGCAAATACTGGAACAATCCAGAAATCATCACCTAAGCGCTGAAGGAGTATATAAAGCACTCCTGGAAACTGGTGAGGATGTAGGATTGGCAACGGTTTATCGCGTACTGACCCAATTTGAAGCTGCCGGATTGGTTTCTCGTCATAATTTTGAAGGTGGATATTCTGTGTTTGAATTATCCCAGGGAGAACATCATGATCATTTGGTTTGTGTCAAATGCGGTCGGGTCGAAGAATTTGTTGATGAAATTATAGAACAACGACAAAAAGTAATTGCAGAGCAAGCTCAGTTTAAAATGACGGATCATGCTTTAAATATTTATGGCATTTGTCCTCAGTGTCAATAACACTGCCAGGAAATAGCAGGCTATGAAGTTTATTGTTGTATTTTGATTTAATGTTGGGAACAAATATGGAATTTGATTATATTATTATTGGTGGCGGCAGCGCAGGATGTGTTTTGGCATCACGGTTGAGTGATGATCCTGCCAATCAGGTGTTACTTCTGGAGGCAGGAGGCAGTAATAAGTCCCCCTTTATTCAAATTCCTTTTTTAACTGTTTTAACCATGCCATTCTGGTTGAAGAATTGGCATTATCGTACGGTTCCTCAGCCGGGGCTTAACAACAGACGCGGCTATCAACCCAGAGGAAAAGCCTTGGGCGGATCCAGTGCTATAAATGCCATGATTTATATTCGTGGTCAGAGTGAAGATTATGATGAATGGGCCGAGACGACTTCAGCGGACTGGGCTTATCGCTCTGTTTTACCGATATTCAAAAAATTTGAGCATAATTCTGCTATTACGGATGTTTATCATGGACAAGATGGCGAGTTGTCTGTCAGCAATGTAATCAGTCCGAATTCAGCCTCACAGGCCTTTATAGAGGCAGGTCAGGCCTGTGGTCATACACATAATGTTGATTTTAATGGTGCCAGTCAGTCTGGTGTCGGGATGTATCAGGTAACCCAGAAAGCGGGTAAACGACATTCCTCGGCTGATGCCTTTTTAGAGCCAGTATTATCCAGATCTAATCTGACCATTTTAACCCATGCCCATGCCCTGAAATTACTGTTTCGTGACAAAGAGTGCCAAGGGGTAAGTGTTCGTCATGGTGGTAAAACCGAAGAGTTCAAAGCAAGAAAGAAAGTAATATTAAGCGCCGGCGCTATTAATTCCCCTCATTTACTCTTACTCTCTGGAATCGGGCCGCGAGAAGAGCTGGCTCGCCATGGCATAAACTGTGTCCATGACTTGCCCGGGGTTGGGGAAAATTTTCATGATCATCCTGATTATGTCCACAATTACAAATCCAGACACCGGGATTTGATTGGTTTTAACCCCTTAGGTATTTGGGACATAATCAAGGCGTACCAGTTGTATAGGAAAACATCAACAGGCTTGATTGCTTCAAATTTTGCAGAAGCGGGTGGTTTTTTGTCTACTAATCCAGAGGACCCCAGGCCTGATATACAGCTGCATTTTGTTCCTGGCATTGTCGATAATCATTGTCATAAATTTCATTTTTCCCGAGGTATGTCACTGCATTTTTGTGCTCTACGTCCTAAAAGTCGGGGGCGCATTAGCCTGAAATCAGCCAATCCTTTTCATGCACCAGCTATAGATCCCAATTTTTTAAGCCATGAATACGATATGGAAGTCATGCTACGTGCGTTTAAAATGAGCCGGGATATTATGGAGCATGGATTATTGCAGCCTTATCAAGGCAAATCTTTATACCAGGCTCAGTCAGATGATGAGATTATCAAATTAATCAGGCAACGTTCAGATACTGTTTATCATCCTGTAGGAAGTTGTCGCATGGGAAATGATGATTTGGCTGTGGTTGATCCCAGGCTGCATGTACATGGCATAGAAAAATTGGTAGTAGCTGATGCTTCAATTATGCCTCAGGTGGTTTCAGGAAATACGAACGCCCCTTCAATGATGATAGCAGAACAGGCTGCACGATTTATTTTGGAATAGTGAGTGGATGATCTTGCAGTCTGAGGATCTAAAAATAGCGTGAGTAAATGGCTAAATAGGTCCCATCATTTTCCATATCGTCCAGGGCTTTATTAATACGGGATATAAGAGCTGCTTTATTAAATTGGGCCATAATACCGTAACCAAAACCAAAGGGCATAGATGGCCCCACCAATTGAAAACCGCCCTGGCTATTATTCACCCAGTAAGTTGCTCCGATGAAATCAAACATCACCAGATCTATTTTTCTATCGGATAAAGCTTCCAGTATTTCTTGCTGGTTATTGTATTCAATGACATTAACGTTCCCATACAATTTTAATAAAAGTTCTTTAAAAACGGTTCCTTTCTCAACACCTATAGTTTTTCCATTAATGGTCGCGGCATTAATTTGGGGATTACGCAAAGATAACAGCTGTGCTTTGGTTTGCAGATAAGGTTGGGTAAACAGGTAGTGCTTCATTCGTTCCTCAGTGATAAAAAAACCATCCATACCCAAGTCTACTTTTCCTGCGGCTACTGCCTCCATTATTTCTTTAAAACTCATAGGTTCAAAGACACAGGTCGCCTGGATTCTGCGACAAACTTCGTTGACCAGGTCAATTTCAAATCCTGAAAAGATATTATTTTTAGCGGTTTGGATTTCCATAGGAGGATCGAAAGGGGACGTTCCGATAACGAGCCGCTCTGCCCAAAGAGGTGAACTGAGTAATAATGACAGAAATAGTATCAACAATTGCTTCATAAAATGAAATCCATGTATTTTATATAGAAATCGGAAACCTTTATTTTCAATATAGCAAATTTGAAAGCAAATGGCATTTTCAGCCATCTCGGATATACTTATCATATTGAACTTATAAGGATATTTTTTATGTATGATGATCTGCGTGCTCCCTACCAGGCGGGTAATTTGCCTACATTGCAACTGGGTGGAATAATCGTTGATAGCCAGTTAATAAAAGATGGTCCCGTCAACCTGGTTTTGAAATCATTTAACCGGCATGGTCTTATCGCTGGTGCGACAGGAAGCGGTAAAACAAAGACAATTCAGGTTTTAAGTGAACAATTATCTCTGATGGGGGTTCCAAGTCTGGTGATGGACATCAAGGGTGATATATCCGGTTTGGCCATGCCTGGTGAGGCAACTGAGGCAATGAAAGCGCGCAGCCAATCTTTAGACCTGGTTTATAGTCCACGAGGCTTTCCTGTGGAATTTTTAACTTTAAGTGAAACTCATCCTGGCGTTCCCCTTCGCTCAACGATCAATGATTTCGGGCCTATTTTGTTTTCACGCATGCTGGATGTGAATGAAACCCAAGAAGGTGTTGTTACTATTCTTTTTGAATATGCCAAAAAAGAAAAACTGCCTTTAATTGATTTGGCTGATTTAAAAAGCTTATTACAGTTTGTTCAAAGTGATGCAGGACAAAAGAAAATTGAAGCGCAGTTTGGGGCAGTTGCTTCTTCCTCTGTGGGCACCATTATGCGTAAGATTATTGAACTGGAAACACAGGGGGGCGATGAGTTTTTTGGTGAGCCCGCTTTTGATGTCATGGATTTGGTCAGGACTAATGCTCAAGGTTTGGGGATTATTTCCATTCTGCGCTTGTTGGATATGCAAGATAAGCCCAAATTATTTTCCACCTTTATGTTGAAATTATTGTCTGATGTATACAGAAAAATGCCGGAATTAGGTGATCCTGAAAAACCCCGGTTAATTTTATTTATCGATGAAGCCCATTTAATTTTTAACAATGCCAGTAAGGCCTTGCTCAGTCTTCTGGATACTATGGTGAAGTTAATTCGCTCCAAGGGAGTTGGATTGATCTTTTGTACTCAGACACCTAATGATATCCCTGAGAATGTCTTAAGTCAGTTAGGTTTGAAAGTACAACACGCATTGCGTGCCTTTACGGCCAAAGACAGAAAGGCAATGAAACTGGTAGCTCAGAACTTTCCTTCCTCAACGCATTACGATACTGAGCAGTTGTTGACCGCCTTGGGTATAGGGGAGGCTTTAGTGAGCAGTCTGGACGGCAAAGGTCAGCCAACTCCTTTAGTACAGTGCATGGTACGTGCTCCTGAATCCAGAATGGGGATACTCACCGATCAGGAATTAGCACAAATTGTTGCCTCGTCTACTTTATATCCACGCTATGGAAAACGCCAGGATCGACAGTCAGCCAAAGATATTTTGGCGGCTCAAAAAACGACTACGCAGGAAGAGCCAAAGACTACTGCAAAAGCAAGCAAAGAGGACGACTCCATAGTGACTACAGTGGCAAAAAGCTCTCTCTTCCGTCAGATTGTACGCCAGCTTGTGCGTGATATGACTCGCGCATTAATGACTGCTTTGGGGATTAAACGACGGTAACCAGAGTTGTAAGTGTTCAGCCCTATTGAAGGAACAGCCATATTTGGCTCATCTTGAGAGAAAAACCCGCGAAATGATGCTCACATAGCCACCTATGCTCCGCTCATTTCGCGGGTTTTTCTCTCAACCTGAGCTCAAATCTGGCTGTTCGAGTACACATAAGCCCATGCCCCCTGAACGGTTACCCAGAGTTATTCTCCAGTATAACTGTTCCGCTTCCTGACGGTCGCGGCTCGGTTTTCGTGCGTTCGTATCTACTTCATCGTGCACCGGAAACCGAGCCGCGACCGTCAGGAAGCGGAATTTTTGTTGCGGCACAAAACCTGATTTAGTGCGTAACCCTGGCTTTTATTGCCTGGATTGGACTGTTTCACTCACTCCCCTTGCGGAGAGTGAGTGATGATTCATTTCAATCCAGATTAATTGAATAAGAATAACTGCCAAAGCCATCATAAGTGGTATTAATATAACGAATACCGTTACAGGATGCGCTGACTACAGGGTGATTCATTAAAGGGCCGTCTTTAATATCCAGTACGCACCAATTGTTTGCATCATAAGCCACAGTTACGTGAGCATACCCGGCGCGGCAGTCAAAACCGTCTTTAATCACAAAGCTTCGAGGACCAACCATTTGCAGAATAACGTCTGGTTCACTGTATCCTTGTACTACATAGATACCAGGATGGGAGGCATCACTTAAATGAAAGAAATCTTTATAGCCACAGTATGATTCTTTCGCATGTGCACCACCAAGTACCAGGCTGCCTGCCAATGCTAATAGCAATTTGTTCATTTGAATCCTCTTGTTATTATTAAATCGGAGCTGATTATAAGAAAAGCATGAGCATTTAACAATCATATTGTGGAAATTACGAAAGCAGGCTTCTCCAAATATTGGCATCATGCCGCTTTCGGGAGATCCTTCGCGCCAAAAGACGCGCTCAGGACGACGTAGAGCTGTAGCCTTGATGCAGCGATAGTGTAATCAAGGTTTTCCTATGGTCAGTATTGGCAGATATGTTATTCTGAAATGGCAACCACAACACATGAACATGAAGCTTTAGGGTAAAATACTCCAATTAAAACAGGTACCTGAATTTTATGAATTCACAAAAGCAAAAGATGATTCTGCGCTTTATAGGCTGGTTTTTCCTGATCAACAGTGTCCTTTTCTGGATAGCTGGTTATGGATATTTAAGAAATATTTTATTGTCTCCCTCATTATTTGAAAATTCTCTGGCAGATTACTCAAGCCTTACAGGCAAAATATTAATAGTGGCATTTAGTGTGATTAATTATCTCAGTTACATGATGCTACTGGCCTATATACCCGCGGTATTGATACTCATCCTGGCTTTTATTGTACCCTCCAGACGCTTTATCTTTACGATCAGCATATTGATTGCCTCCTCAAGCCTGATGCTGCTGATTATTAATAATTGCATTTACTCCATGTTTAAATTTCATTTGAATGCGTCGTTAATTCAGCTGATTTTTAACGGGCAATGGTATGATGTGTTTGATTTTTCCACACGCGAAGTCGTATTTATTTTGTCTGTATTCGCATTGATTCTCTGTTTTGAGGCCTGCATTACATTTTTGGTATGGAAGAAAATTATAGTCGTCAGGCGTTTTCAGGTAGGGCGAAGCATCGCGGTATTTTGGCTTGGCGGTTTTCTCTTCAGCTATTTTACTTTATTGCAATCCATTGCCCAGAATAATAACCTTTTCAGCCAGCAAACACCGAATTTACCTTTTTACAATCAATTAATTGTTTATTTAATTCCTGATAAAAATGCAGAAGACATATTATATCGTTACAGTGAAGATCATTTCTCCCAACCGCTTTTTTCCAATGATCCTTTGAATTATCCGCTACATCCTTTGCATTGTACTAAACCGATCAATCCTCCTAATATCATCATGATCATGGTGGATTCTCTTCGTTTCGACAGCGTCCAGCCTCAGTATATGCCGGAGCTGACGAAATTCGCTGCACATAATTGGCAATTTCGGCAGCATGTTAGTGGAGGGAATTCAACCCAACCTGGGTTATTTTCTTTATTTTATTCTATTCCGAGCAGCTATTGGACCGCTGCTTTGGAGCAAAAGGTTGCTCCGGTATTGATGCAATTATTGCTTCAATACGGTTATCTGGCTCAGGTGATATGGTCGAGTGAAATGATCAATCCTCCTTTTGACAAAACGATTTATGCAGGAATAACACGGCTGAACCTGAAGGGGGCGCCCGGAAATGATATTGGCAATCGCGACCGTTATGTCAGCCAGGAAGCTATTAAATTCTTAAGCCAGAAGCAGGAACAGCCCTTTTTTCTCAATCTTTTTTATGATGCACCGCATGGATATTGCCGTGATCAAAGTTTCCCGGCCCTCTATCAGCCGGCAATTAAAGAATGTTCACGTATCGCCATGACGAATGAGGTTAATCCTTTACCTTACTATAACCGTTATTTAAATACAGTGCGCTTTGTCGATGGAGAGATCGCAAAAGTACTTGCCCACATTGAGCAACAGGGATACTTAAACAACAGTATTGTCATTATCACCTCAGATCATGGCCAGGAGTTTAATGACAATAAGCAAAATTACTGGGGACATGCAGGTAATTTCACTCAGGCACAGGTTCATGTTCCTCTGATTATCCATTGGCCTGGAAAAGCAGCAGGCGTTTTTGATTATTTAACCAGCAGTTACGATGTGGTTCCTACGTTACTGCAGGAACTGTTCCATTGTGATAATGCTGTTATTGATTACAGTATTGGCCAGAATCTGTTAAAGAAAGATGACCGCTTACCTTTTATTTTATCAGGTAGTTACAGCAATATGGGGATTATTGAACCAGACCGATTGACTACTTTACGTACCTCGGGAAGCATTGCGATTACCAATACCAAAGCAGAGCCTGATCTAAAGGCTAAGCCTCGTATGGATAGCCTTAAGAAGGCTTTGGAGTTGATGCGCTTGTATTTTAAGTAAGGTGTCCCCTGGGGACTTTCGCCTTCCCCTCCACCACACCCCCTCATCCACGTCGTCCTGAGCGCGTCTTTTTGCGCGAAGGATCTCCTGAAAGCGGCATGGTGCCAGTATTGGGAGATCCTTCGCGCAAAAAGACGCGCTCAGGACGACGTGGATCGGGGGGAGGGGAGTTTCCTGGAAAACTCCCATATTCTTCCAGGTTGAGGCTTATGCGCTGATATGGCCACGAGTCTACTGATTGATTTATGCGGCAGTTGCTGCGGCTGTTGCTTCCAGTGTTTCCTCTTCCTCAGCAGCTTCGGCTGTTGCTGCTGGCGGTGTCGCAAATAAACCAAAGCGTTTGGTCAGTTCCCCAATTTGCGGTTTTGTATCTACCGCACTTTTCAGGTTGTTATGCAGCTTGGTACTGGTTGGAGTATAAAGATACAGAGCTTCTAATAAAGATAAAATACACTGTATCAGGTAGGTAAAACTAAAGCTGTCTTCTTTTTTATAATCCAGCATGATTTTATTAAATCTGACGTTTTCAACCTTTGCTTTTATCTGGCTAAAACGATCGTCAATGCTGAGTTTTTCATTTTCTGCAATATCAATGATTTTATTTATTTTTTTCGTCTTTCGAGCCAAAGTCACTTCATCTTCAAATATGGAGAAGGAGCTTTCAATCGCCAGATTAGACACGCTAAAGTAATTTTTAAATTCGGATAAAGCTACTCTTACGGTATCCAGATGATAGTACTTGGTAAAATTCTCTTCTTCGAATAACTTGATTTTCTTTTTAAGTAAATTTTTAACACTCAAATTAATGTCATCTGCTGTTTTTGCTTCATCAATGATACTGTCTTTGAAGGTCATCAGATATTCTTTTAATTTATTACGATATTCCTTATCCGTGTACTGTAAACCAATATGGCGGTTACAAAATACAGTCATTTGCTTGTCAAACGATTCCGTAGTGTATTCTTTAACAAAAAGAAGAGTATCTTGATTTTGTACTTGAGTTAATTCATTGAGATAGCTCAATTTTTCAGTTGCTGTATTTAATTCCATCTCATAACTTGCTTTGGTGCTTAAATAACGATGACGGCTTGCTGTGACCAAACTTTTGATGTGGCTGAAATGAGGTGCATATTCTTCAAGTTGGGAGTTTAGCAACGCATCAAGAGCTTCGCTTTTAGGGGCGGTCGTTGGGTCAACTGTAATTTTCTTTTGGAGCAGCGCCAGTTTAGGCAGCGCTTTTTTATAGGTTGCAATTAAATCTTTGCGGCTCAATTCAATAATCATTTCCGAGGTAGGAACAAATCCTCCCGATAATTGCTCGTAACTTTTTATTTTTTCAAATAAATCATTGATGTGCCTGTAGTTAGTATCTAACTTGGCCAATTGCTGTTTGACAAGGGCAATTTTTTCATCAGTGACTGTTTTGCGCTTTTCTAAAGGAGCTTTATCACAAATCATTCCAATGTGTGTTTTAGAATCCAGCTTAACTGAATGTAATAAGCCTTTATAATATTCATCAGTTATTTGTTTTAACGGGCCTGATACGGTTCCGGGAATGAGTCCTAATTTATCTTCCCACTGGTCGGCTTCTAATAACATAGGGGTAAAAATTTTGGCTCGGAATTGATCCAGATTATTGATCACCGTGTCATGGGATGTCGTGACAAACTCGTTCAGTCTGCTGCTCATATCCCGGTACAGGAAGTACATATTGGGTGTTTGTAAGAATAATTGGAAATACGAGCCAGAACTTTTAATGATGGCTTCAATATTCACCGTGGTTTTCTTGGCGTTAAGGTGTAATTCGTTAAGTTCTTCTGCTGTAAGGTAGTTATTATTCCTTAAGCTTCTGATGTGCTTTGGCACAATATGGAAGGCATTGAGCACATACCATAAGGCATTATAAGTAACTGTTTCATCGTGAGGGACCTCCAGGGGCGTAACCTGATACGCATCACTGTGTTCCTGAAAGGTTGCAATAAGTGTTTGCGCATTTTCGAAGAGCTCACGGCCTATTAAGCCAAAATGAGGATCTGCTGCGACTTCCTGCGTGATGTTTATTATTTCCTCAATATGCCCATATGCCTGTAACAAATGGTACATGTACAAGGTTTCGGGACTGCGGTTGTCCAATTTTTCCAGTTCAATAAATATGCCTTCCAGATGATACAGGCCATTGAAAATTCGTTTCAGGGCAAGAACCTGCTTGCTTTGGTGGGCTAATTTCTCTGGATCTCCCAATTCTGGAAAAGGGAGCCCTGATGTATTGATTTTTAGCTCAGCCTGCATGCTTTTATTAAACAGGGTAAGAATTTGATTCAAGTTGGTTCGAAACTCATTCATCCCTTTTGAATACTTAGTATGCTGAATTAAGTGGTGTCCTCGTTTGCCTATATCTTTATCGTGTTCTAAGGGTAAGGCATTGCTTTCTTCGGTAAATTTTTCTTGCGCCAGGCGCTCATAGGTTCGACTTTTTTTCCCCCAGCTTAAATCTATTTCAGTAAAATAAATTTGAAAATGCTCGTTCAATTGTTCAAACATATCAATGGTGGGCGAGCTGGTGGACGAGGTTTGATCGGTAAATGAGTGCACCAGATATTTATCAAAAGATAATGCAGACGCTCTCAGTTCTTCCGGTATTCCATTGATGAAATAAGGTTGAAACAAATTATATAAATTACGGCATTGGTCTTTAATTGATTTATCCATTTTATCAAGACGCAGAACGCCATTTTTAGCTCTGGGAATGGTTAAGCTTTGCTTTTTTAAGAGTGCATTAAATTCATCATAAGCATTTTTGGCTACCAGAAACTTTTCCCGTTTATTGCGGTAGTATTGATAGAGATCTAGTGCTTGATCGGCACTTAATTGCTTAGGATTGGTTAAAAGGATATTGCTCTTATCTGTTCGGAAGATAAGACTGGTTTTTGTTGTATCTGTAACGTTTAACGCTGCTTTTTCATCAATGGCAAATACATTGGTTTTTTCGCTATAAGGAAATAAGACCAGGTTAGTTTGCTTGTTCACTGAATCAATCAAATCCATATTTAAATCAATATGAAATTGCTGTGTTGCCCTTTTTTTAGCAATCAGGTTTTGCAATCCATCTCTTTTGGCCAGAATGATACTTACATGGTCAGCAGGGAGAGAGCCTCTCAACCAACGCCATGGGTTGGCTAAATAGGATGTCCAGGTTTCAGGTCCCTGAAGGCTGTCAATCAATCGATCATTTAAATCATAATCCAGCTTTGCCATGTAAGGCCTGAGGATTTTATAATGACTGATCAGTTCGCCTTTCACCTCTTGAGGCAATTGGTGTATTGCCATATCTTTGTACAGGGGATTTTCAAGGATCTCATAAAATTGGGTTAGTGCATCCTGAGCTTTTTTGACTTTAAAAAGGGCTTTATTCGCGTGATCAATGCGTTTGTAAGTTCGCTCCAGTCTTAACGCGACAAAACGGGAGTCTTCTATACTGAGTAATTCTTCGCCCTTTTCCTGGAAATCCACAGGCTTGGAAGCGTAATAAATAAGCAACTCATAAAGTGGCTTAATTTGTTCCATTAAGGGATGAGACAAGGTACCAGGTTTTAACATGGTATTGTCTTCAATTTTATCCACTAAACCAAATAAAGACGGCAGTACAACATATTTCAATTGCGCCAGATTATCCCTGATTACATCCTGGGATGAATCGCTAAAATGCTCAATCTGTTCCAGGGAGCTCATGGACAAAGTAATGATGTTGCTAATAATGTGAATGTAATTGATTACTTTTAGCGGTAAAAAGACACTGTTTGTCTTTAAGGTTTCCAACTCATTCAATAATGTTAGGGCAGACGTTTGCAACTCCTGCAAATGGGTATTATCCAGAGCAGGCTCATTTTCCATAATTTTATAGGAATATGTTCTGATAAAGCCGGTTAATTTATTGATGTAACCGGGTAAGTCGGCACTGAATTGAGTCAGAAATTTGTAATCCAGATCGCCACTATTGGGTTGCATCTGTTCGACAGCAATACCACTGATTTCCCCTATTTTATAGCTTAAGGGATAAGTTCTCAGACTTTCAGCAAACTTTTTGGTGTCTTCAGTGTGATCTTCAACAAAAGTCTGTAGTTGCCCTAATATGGGTGCAAGCAGTTGTAACTCTTCGCTAAACATCTCGCGAACATCGACATCAAGATGCGTTAACAAATAGCAGGCCTGATACGCTTCATGAGTCGTATGATTATAAAGCAGGGAAAGGTTTTCTTTTGTTTTATTGATTTGCTGAAGATTGATGGCTTCTATATTCAGATCGATAGCTTCTATGTCCAGTACCGCTTGACGGCCATGATAAAGCGCATTGATCAGCTTTTTTATTTGTGAAATATTGTCCGGGTCACGATCATAATCCGTAAAAGGAATACCCTCTTTGTTCATTTTACTTAAATAGGGGGCTAATCTTGAATTAAAGTGAGGACTCTTTAACGTATCTATGACTCGGTCATGAATCAATGCTATTAATTTGGAGTACTGACGTTGCTTAATTGATTCTAACAGCTTAATTTTTTCTGCAATCATCAAAAATACTCACTACGTTAAAATTACTTTGACATTATAAATTAAAATTATTAAGCGAATATTAACATAATATCTTTAATAAGCTAAGTGATAATATATTTTTTAAACTGTTTAGCGCTTGATCATTGGCAGTTAATGCCTGATTTAATTCAATTTGAATACCTAAATACTCGTTGGCAGAAAATTGTTTCCGCAGGCATTTGGTGAAACCATCGCTTATTCCCTTGTAGGGGTAGTTCATCCGTATCCTGAGCTGAGGAGACAAAACGGCCATTTCTGTTTTCCATTGCTTGGCTACAGCCTTTTCTTCTAAACGTCTGGGGTCATAAAGAAGCCCTATATCCGTCTTGCGAATGATTTCATTCATTACTGGGGTAAAGCTATGAATTGAGATGTGCCATACTTTCAAACCTTCGGAGTTACTCCTTTTTATAAAATCAATGACCTGGTTTCGATAAGGTGTGTAGTACAGGTCTATAAGATCGCTTTTTGCCTCTGGAGGCAGGGCTCTGGTAATTTCTGAAAAAAATGTTGGATGATTGATACTGCGATTACAGTCGACAAGCAGACGCGTCATTGTTGATTGCACTAAATAGCTGGGCACAGTTTCCTTTAGATATTGGGCAATTTCCAAGGCTCCAATGTCTATCCCTCTATGAGTGTTTAACAGTTCGTTAAAGGGGGTAAAATGATTGATGTATTGTTCGGGAACTGTATTCACTGCATGTTCACAACTGATTAGCAAGGCTATGTTCTTGTTCATCGTCCTGTAAAATAATATGTTATTTCTGATAGTTACCTTATAAAAAGCATAGCACAGATGACAGATTATACTATTTTGCCATCAGAGAACTGGCCATGCTCTAAGTTTATGCAATAACTTTAACCGATAATTCAAGGATGAAATCAGCCACCTCTTCAGGATTATTTAAATAATTAATATAGGCTTTGATGTTGACTGGTTTGTTGATCCGCTCACCAGAGGTTTTTGATTCATTAATCATGGTTTTTACTGACATACCTTCGTTACAGACGAAATAGACATCAGATTCTGGTCTGCGCAAGAATTGCGCCTGAAAGGATTTGAATGCGAGCGATACTTTGCATTTTGCCTGATCAGCGTGATAAAACCCATGCAGTCCTCCAGCCAAATCAGCCCCAACAGCCAAAGCGCCAAAGTACATTGAATTTAAGTGATTTCGGCTGCGTCTTCCCAGGGGCAGCATGACGACTATCTCTTCGTCACTGAGTTTAATCAGGCGTGGCCTTAAGTAACCAATCATTGCTACTTTGAAATGACCGAAATACCATAGGAAGAATTTAAAACGGGTAAAAAGACTCATGCACTTTCCTTAATCTCTAAATGGGTGATAATTTTCTTTACTCCCTTGATGGCATTGACGCGTTTTATGATGCTGGCAAGTGCTTGAGCACTGCTTACACTGCCCGAAAGAGTGACGACGCCATTGGTTGTTGTTGCATTGATCCCAACGAGAGGAATGGATTCATCATCCAAAACTTTTGCTTTAAGAACAGCCGTTTCAACCTGGGCAGTAATAAATGCATCGGTCAATGCAGTGTTGACCTTTTTAATATGTAACTCGTTGGCGCTGACGGCTGTTACACCTTTAGTATGTTTAGCAATACGCAAAGCGTCAACATAAGCCTCTCTATCACCGACATAGCCACTTAGTGTCACGATTCCCTGTTCTGTTGTGACCGAAACTTTGAGTGGATTCAGGTTTTTGCTTTCTGTAAATTGAGCGGTAATTTTTGCAGTAATTACTGAATCACTGATTTCCCTGCTAATTTGTTTCAGGTTATTAGCGTGCAGTGGGTTTATTAATAAAGCCAGTGTCAGCGCAAGCGTATGATAAAAAAATTTTCGCATAAGATTCTCCTTATATATGCTCTATTCAACCAGAATTTATTACTGGAGTATATACTCCATGGCGCAGGATTTATGGGGATTTTCGTATGTCCATGCTTTGGATAATATAAGGACTGCCTGTGGATGGATCACGAGCCAGAATCAGCACGGAAAAAAAGAGCTCAATGCCAAGTTCCGGTATGGTTATGTTTTGATTGATGCGCCAATAATTTATGCCGGACACTGTCCCCGATTTGATAATCTGGGCATCACCTGCAGGCACAGGATGCAGCGTCAGTTGTTTGGCACGAATCACATTCATATATCCGCCGAGGAAGTTCACTATGCCATTCCAGGCATCGAAGGTATAATTCGCACGTATCTGGGCAAAATCATCGGCTTGCTCTGTGTAATTGACAGACAGAGTGTCGAGCAGCGTTTGTTGCGTCCATTGGTTGACCGTTACCTGTTCATCTGCATGGGCAAAAGATGGGAAAAAGAACAGCGCAGAGATAAAAAAGCAGATGGGCAAAAAAGGCTTCATATTTATAATCCCTTTCTCATTCAAAATGGACAATTTGTTTTATTATTATAGCAGAGATATACTTCTCCTCTTTTACCCCTTGAAATCGAATTTTATGCAAACGATCAGTATCCGTGGCGCAAGAACCCATAACCTTAAAAATCTGGATTTAGAACTTCCCCGCGACAAATTAATCGTCATTACCGGATTGTCAGGCTCCGGGAAATCGTCTTTAGCCTTTGATACCCTTTACGCGGAAGGGCAGCGCCGTTATGTTGAGTCCCTATCGGCCTATGCGCGCCAGTTTCTCTCTATGATGGAAAAACCGGATGTTGATTCTATTGAAGGGTTATCGCCGGCCATTTCCATTGAACAAAAGGCTACCTCTCATAATCCCCGTTCGACAGTGGGCACCATTACTGAAATTTATGATTATTTGCGTCTTTTGTATGCACGGGTTGGTGAACCTCGTTGCCCCACGCACAAAATCAGTTTGCATGCCCAGACCATTAGCCAGATGGTTGATCAGGTTCTTACCTTACCAGTGGACAGTAAGGTCATGATTTTGGCGCCCGTAGTGCGTGAGCGTAAAGGCGAACACGTCCAATTATTGCAGCAATTACAGGCTCAGGGTTATGTTCGTGCCCGAATTGATGGTGAATTGTGTGAACTGGATTCCCCTCCCAAACTGGGCTTGCGCACCAAACATACTATAGAAGTAGTGGTGGATCGTTTTAAAGTCAGGCCGGATATTGCTCAGCGTTTAAGTGAATCTTTTGAAAATGCGTTGAATTTGGCTGAAGGCGTTGCTTTGCTTGCTTCTATGGATAAAGAGTTTGATGACATTTTATTTTCTTCAAAATTTGCCTGCCCTGAATGCGGTTATAGTTTAAGTGAATTAGAGCCCAGACTCTTTTCGTTTAATAATCCTATGGGAGCGTGCTCGTCCTGTGATGGTTTGGGGGTGGATCAGTTTTTTGATCCTGAGCGTGTGGTGCATGATGCTACTGCCAGTCTGGCAGAAGGGGCCATCAGAGGCTGGGATAAGAAAACTTCTTATTATTTCAGTATGTTGGAATCTCTTGCCCATCATTATGGTTTTGATACCAAAACCGCCTTTTGCGATTTGTCTGAAGCCATGCAGCATGTGGTTTTATATGGCAGTGGTGGCGAACAAATTGAATTTAATTATCATAGGCCCAACGGCGGGTATATGATGAAAAGGCACAGTTTTGAAGGGATCATCCCTAATATGCAGCGACGCTATCGTGAGTCTGATTCGGGGATGATTCGTGAGGAATTAGCTAAATACTTGTCTTCCCGCCCTTGTCAGTCTTGCCAGGGGGCACGATTGCGTGAAGAGGCGCGCAATGTGTTTGTTGATAATAAAAACTTACCAGAGGTTTCTGCATATTCTATAGAAAAAGCCTATGAATTTTTTAAGGATTTGCAATTACCTGGCTATAGGGGTGAAATTGCGGCCAAAATCAACAAAGAAATTGTTGAGCGCTTGGGATTCCTGGTTAACGTGGGATTGGACTATCTTTCTTTAACGCGCAGCGCAGAAACCTTGTCGGGTGGTGAGGCTCAGCGCATTCGTCTGGCCAGTCAGATTGGTTCCGGACTGGTTGGCGTCATGTATATTCTGGATGAGCCCTCAATTGGTTTGCATCAGAGAGATAACGATCGCCTATTGAAGACCCTGATGCATTTACGCAACCAGGGAAACACTGTTATCGTTGTTGAGCATGATGAAGATGCGATCCGTAATGCAGATTTTGTGATTGATATTGGTCCTGGCGCAGGAGTGCATGGTGGGGCAATTGTAGCGAAGGGAACACCAGAGCAAGTAATGAAAACCCCGTCATCCTTGACAGGCCAGTACTTGTCAGGGAAACAATCTATAGCCATACCTGAATCAAGATTAGCAGTGAATCCTGAGCGCATGATTCATATGAAAGGGGTGAGCTGTAATAATCTTCATGATGTGGATGTGAGCATTCCATTGGGATTGCTTACCTGCATTACAGGGGTTTCTGGCTCAGGTAAATCGAGCCTTATCAATGACACCTTATATCCAGTCGCTGCAAATACCTTGAACAGGGCGAGTTTACTGACTACAGGCTCTATAAAGGAACTTTCCGGTTTAAATCTTTGCGATAAGGTGATTGATATTGATCAAAGTCCGATTGGGCGTACCCCCCGTTCTAATCCTGCAACCTATACCGGTATTTTTACTCACATCAGGGATTTATTTTCCGGCACTCCAGAGTCTCGAGCACGTGGTTATCAGCCAGGACGCTTTAGCTTTAACGTTCGGGGTGGTCGTTGTGAGGCCTGCCAGGGTGATGGTTTAATCAAAGTTGAAATGCATTTTCTCCCTGATATTTATGTTTCCTGCGATGTATGCCAGGGGAAACGGTACAATCGGGAAACATTAGAGATTCAGTACAAGGGTAAAAACATTCACGAAATACTGGATATGACTGTTGAAGACGCTAATGCTTTTTTTGCTGCAATTCCTGCCCTTGCCCGAAAATGCCAGACCTTAATGGATGTAGGCTTGTCTTATATTCGTTTGGGACAAAGTGCAACCACCCTTTCTGGTGGTGAGGCGCAAAGGATTAAATTGGCCCGTGAATTATCTAAAAGAGATACTGGAAATACGTTGTACATACTTGATGAACCGACTACCGGGCTTCACTTCCATGATACAAAGCAATTGTTAACGGTTTTAACCCGCTTACGTGAGCAGGGTAATACTATCGTTATTATTGAGCATAATCTGGATGTAATTAAAACGGCTGACTGGATTATCGATCTGGGGCCTGAGGGGGGAAGTAAGGGGGGGCGTATTATTGCAACCGGAACTCCTGAAGCTGTTGCCCAATGTGCTGGATCTTATACCGGACAATTTTTGAAGCCGATTTTGGCTAAGTAATCTCCAGCGATTGATTTTTTAAAAACTGTAGCCTTGATGCAGCGATAGCGTAATCAAGGTTTTCCTATGAGCATGAAAACCTTGATTACGCTATCGCTGCATCAAGGCTACACTGTTTTAAATCAACTCCTTATGTCCCTGTCATTTTTACCATTTTAGGCTATAACTTATGTAAGAACTCTTGCATAGGATAAAAAAATGAGCACTTTTTTTATAGCTGTTTTAGTTATTGTGGTACTCATCATTGTATGGGCTATCAGTATTTATAACACCTTGATCGGGCTGATTGAGGCAATAAATAACAATAAAAAACAAATAGATATCCAATTAGATCGCCGGTTTAAGGTATTTGAATCATTGATTGAATCCGTGAAAAAATACATGGACTATGAAAAAACCACCTTGAAAGATGTCGTTGCCCTGCGTAATCAGGCTCAGGCTGCGAAAGCTGCCGGTAATGAGCAGGCGCGTATGGAAGCAGAAAATGGCATATCAAAAATCGCATCCGGTCTGAATCTGGTATTTGAACAATATCCTGATTTAAAGGCGAGTCAGAATGTGTTGCAATTACAAGAAGAAATAGTCAACACCGAAAATAAATTAGCCTATGCAAAACAGGCCTATAATGATGCCATCGAGCGATATAATGCCAAGAAAAAATCCTTTTTTGAAGCAATGGTTGTTTCAATGTTTCCCGCTGCTTTGGATAAAGAATTTGTTTATTGGGGGCTTCCTGAAGAACAGATTCAGGCTAAAGAAGATTATACAGTCAAACTCTGAGAATAGACTATGGCTATTGCGGACTACCACGCTTCAGCAGGGGATTGGCGTGCACAACTAAAACAAAATGAGCGTAAAACCCGCCGGGTTATTGCGCTCTTTTTTTTGGTTTATTTAGTTGTTGGGATGGTTGCAGATACTTTTGCCTTGCAATCTTTTTATCCTGGTATTTCGCTGGAACAAAGTTTCCATGCCTTAATTACTTTGAAAGTAGTTCCCTATGCAACCTTGTTGATGATTGCTTTTGCGGCAATTTCTTTACTGATTACTTATTCTATGTATGACCGTATTATGTTGCTGGGCACGGAATACCATGAAATCACCCCGGAATCGGCGCAAACACTGCAAGAGAAACAATTATATAATGTGGTCGAAGAGATGAAGGTAGCTTCGGGGTTAAAATACATGCCCAAGGTTTTTATCATCGATGCGGATTATATGAATGCTTTTGCCAGCGGTTACAGTGAAAAATCGGCTATGGTTGCTATTACCAGAGGATTAATGGAAAAACTGGACAGGGCAGAGCTTCAGGCTGTCATGGCACATGAATTAAGCCATATCAGACACCATGATATTAAATTAACGCTGATGGTCGCAGTGCTCAGTAACATCCTCTTAATCGTGATAGATGTTCTTTTTTATTCCATGGTGTTTAAACGAGACAGGAAAGGGGACAATCGTTTGTTTCTGGTGATTATGATTCTGCGTTATGTTTTACCTCTTATTACGGTTTTATTGACTTTATTTTTAAGTCGTACGCGAGAATACATGGCTGATGCGGGCTGTGTGGAACTGATGCGCGATAATGAACCTATGGCACGTGCCTTACTTAAAATCAGTGAAGATCACCAACAACATGCAGAAGAGTATGCTCAAGCTTATGGCAATACACCCCATGAACAGGTACGCCAGGCTTCTTATCTTTTCGACCCATCCGCAGTGGATCCGGTAAAGTCTTTAACCAGTGCGTTTTCCACCCATCCATCAGTAGACCAGCGCTTGCAGGCTTTGGGTTTTAAGAGGAAGCCTGAATAAGGATACGTAATAATACCCCGATTCACGCGCTCAGGACGACGTAGATCGGGAAATGGCAAAGACCAGCATTCTACTCACGTAATCCCACCCCTTTATTTAACAAGATAAGATTAATTACCGTGAGACTAATCAACATGCCAAAAATGATCCCCATTGCCAATGTCATGCTGACCTCTTCCTGACCTATCATGGCATGCCGTAAGGCATTGACCATATATAAAATAGGATTCAAATAGGATATTTTTTGCCAGAATGGGGGGAGCATACTGATACTGTAAAACACTCCACCTAAATAAGTGAGAGGGGTGAGAACAAATGTGGGCACCAACATAATGTCATCAAAATTACGGGCAATCATCGCATTAGTAAAGCCTGCCAGTGAGAAGATAGCCGCCACTAATAAAACCACTAAAAGAGTCATAGGCAAATGATTGAGCTCAACGGCCGGCAGAAAAAAGCTGGCAATGACAAAAACCAGAATAGCAACAATTAAGCCTCTCAATACCCCACCTAAAATATAACCCAACAACAGTACACCATTATTCATGGGGCTCACTAACATTTCTTCGATGCTTTTTTGAAAGCGCACACTAAACAGAGAAGTGGACACATTACCATAAGCATTAACGATAACGGACATCATGATTAAGCCTGGAGCAATAAAGGTGGTATAACTGACTCCTTCTATGGCCCCTATACGTGCTCCAATCAAGCTGCCAAAGATCAGAAAATAGAGCATGGTAGTAATAACTGGAGGCAAGAACACCTGGCTGGCGATACGAAACATACGAACCAGTTCGCGGCGTACCAGGGTATAAAGCCCAATGAATTGTTGTTTAATGGCCATTTTTAATAAGATCCAGAAAAAGTTCTTCCAAGCGATTCGTTTTATTACGCATGCTGTGAATTTTTATGCCGCGTTTTGTTAATACTGCGAATACTTCGTTCAAAGTCAGCTCGTTTTCAACCCTTAATTCAAAGGAGTTGGCATCTATCAGTGTTGCAGCAAAAGGTGACAAGTCAGGCAAAGTATCTATAGGCTCTTCTGTATTCAGGATAAAAGTCTGATGATGCAAGGTTTGCAACAGAGCCTTCATCGACGTGTTTTTAATGATTTCCCCTTTATCGATGATGGCTATA
Organism: Legionella shakespearei DSM 23087; assembly: GCF_000373765.1. Taxonomy (GTDB): domain Bacteria; phylum Pseudomonadota; class Gammaproteobacteria; order Legionellales; family Legionellaceae; genus Legionella; species Legionella shakespearei. The sequence goes on from NZ_KB892395.1 coordinate 52,421, forward strand.
TTTTTACACAATTGTTCTGCTTCTTCCAAATAGTGGGTGGTCAGAATAATAGTTGTTCCTTCTGCATTAGTTCGGGTCAGAAAGTCCCACATGCTGCGTCTGATTTCTATATCAACACCCGCCGTTGGTTCATCCAGTATGAGTACCTTGGGTTGATGAATCAACGCTCGGGCTATCATCAGCCGGCGCTTCATCCCACCAGACAAGTGGCGGACTATAGACCGTCTTTTTTCCCACAGCCCTAACTGTTCTAATAAAGCTTCAGCTCTGGGAAGCGCTTCCTGGCGGGTGATCCCGTAGTAACCCGCCTGGCTTAATAAAATCTGAATGCAATTCTCAAAAATATTGAGGTTTACTTCCTGAGGAACAAGGCCTAGGCATGATTTTGCCTTTTCAGGCTCTTGTTCCAAATCAAAACCATGAATTTTAATGCTGCCGGAAGACTTGCTTACCAGGGTAGTAATTAAACCTATAGTGGTGGATTTTCCTGCACCATTAGCACCTAAGAGGGCAAAAAAATCACCGGTATTGACCGTTAAGTCAATTCCTTTTAATGCCTGAACCCCATTAGCATAGGTTTTGGAAAGTTGTTTAATTTCTAGCGCGTACATAAAATTTCTAGAGAAGAAAAAAATGATTATACATGATAACAGGACTTACAAAAAACTCCCATGGTCATTAAGTCATGGAAACCGGGCAGCGAATGGAGCCACGTCGTCCTGAGCGCGTCTTTTTGCGCGAGGGATCTCCAAATACTGCACCATGCCGCTTTCAGGAGATCAACTATGTTTCAGAACATATTTTCAATGATTTAAATTTGCCTAATTTGACACATTTAACTTCGTTCCTGCATCTCTCACTCTGGCATTAGCAATAACAATGATTTTCCGCATTAAAGCAGTTAATGCCACCATTTTTTTCTTTCCAGCGGAAATAAGCTGATTAAAAAATGTTTTCAATGACGAGTTAGAGCGTCTGGCCGCCATAGCTGCCATAAATAACATAGATTTAAC
>NZ_KB892396.1:0-6924 GCF_000373765.1 Legionella shakespearei DSM 23087
GGCTAATAAAACCTTTATTTCGGATTTACATGAGTTCTGAATAACCCCGTTACTTTTTTGCCCTCGCACGATCCGTTCATGCTGAGGAGGCGCGTCTTTTTGCGCCGTCTCGAAGCACTGGCACAAACTTTTGCCTTGGTGTCAGTGGGTATGATCATCTAATCAATACCTTATCCTGAACCGGCCTTAAATCAGGGAAATTTATACTTGCCTTTGGCTCTCATTAACAATACCATCAAAAATTCATTGGACATGAATAAGGATATTGTAATGCGAAAAAAATACAGGCCTGATTTTTTTTATAAGAGCTATCTGGAAGACAACGCTGAACATACAGATGATGAACAATATCAACGTGAGGATAAAAACGAATACGGCGAAAGTTTTTATCGCAGAGATTGCCAAAAAGCAACGGGCAGATTTAAACAGCAGATCAAACAGGATATGGACGAGGCTCTTGCAGACATTCATGAAGAAAGATATAGGATGAAGACAATTTAAATCTATTTGTAAGGGATAATGAGCAATGTCTATCAAGTTTAAAGCGTGGTTGGACAGAATTGTTGTGCATCAGAAGCGCCCCTTGCCTGTTATCCCGAAACCCCTGCACTCTGTTTTATATTCTGATAAAACCAATTACACAAAAATAATTGAGCACTATGCCAGTCTGATCGCTACCATGTTATGGTCGGCTTTTGCCAATTTGACTCGTAATGATTTGTCTGAATCCTCGAGTTTTGCACGTCCTGAAAAAGCAAGTCCAGCGCTGCGTCACTATTTTAACATCTACAGTACCTTGCAATTATTTATTAAAAATAATCTTGGTGATGAGGCGGACGATCAAACACGGGTTATCGCATTTAGAAAATGGCTCGATGCAGCTGATGTACTGGAACAAAATCAGTGCTTTGATGGCTTTTGGCTGGTTTTGATTGCTTTAATTCTGGCGCAGAATGACACATTACGGGCACAACTTCCTGCCGAATACAATAAAAAATTAGACGAATACATGGCTCTAAGTTCCCCCTTGAATAATTATGCCAATTTACGTAACAGGATTGCAAAAGGGAAGGGCGGTTTTTATCCTGTATTTTTATGGTTTAAAGATTTAACGCTACTCGATGCCTGGGATGAGAATGATCAGAGCCACAACACGATGATATCCAGACAGAAAGAAAGTTTGCTGGATACTATTGAGCAGTTCGTAAGCGAAAATCGGCCGAAGCCTGATGGTGTCACTCCCTTATTTATAGCTCATACTCCCGTAGCGGGAGAACAAGATGCATGGAATCTTATAGAATTAATTCGCCTGGATTTGATCAACCACTTCATACAAAACGAAATAAGGAGCACAGGTTGGTTTGGGGGTGAATCGAGGACTATCGATGGGATTACCTATAAGATACCCTTTGGTATAGCGCAGATTTATGACAAATTAAGTGTCTCTCAGCAGGGGCAGAGCTCACCGCATGAATTACTCAATGAGATTCGTCGTATTGTGGCCAGTCGTCAGGAGACAAGCCATACCTTCTTTAACAGAAGACAAACCGTAACCCAGCAGTTTTATCAGCAATGTTCCGAAAGTATTGATTGTTTTTTTGAGACAAAGCCTGATATTTAGACGTGTAGTAGCCCGTATTAGGCGTAGCCGTAATACGGGACTTAATTCATTGCCACTTCGATCCCGTATTACGGCTGGCGCCTAATACGGGCTACACTCGGTGCCACTCAGCAAAACCGTGCTATGCGCCTTAACTCTTAAGCACCGCTGCAGTTGCTGCTGCTACTATAACCACGCCTGCAGTCACTGCTGAGAAAAAGGCGTAAGGATGTTCTTGTAAGGAAAATCCTGTAGCTTGTGGCTGAGAGAAGGGAATACCATCAGGAACTTCCTGTTCAATTTTATCGAGCACTTGAAAACAATTACTTTTAATAGATTCAAGCCTGTCTTCAAAATTGGTGTCTAATGCCAATAAGGGGACATAGCGTAAAGACCAAAATTTGGTAGCAGTGCTGACCTTATTTACCGATTCGGGAGTGCAAAAAAAGATATTTGCCCGTGCTGTGCTTTCAAAAACAGCAGCGGAAAAATTCAGTGCCTCTTCTGTTGTCCATGTCTCATAGAGAGGAATTGCAGAATTGTGTTTAAACCGGAGATCCTTGGTTCTGTTTTCCATATAAGCACGAACTGCTTTTTGCAATTCATCCTCATCAGACAAGAGCGCGATCATGGAGTTGACGCAGTGCAGCAAAAATTCTTTTTCAAACAGGGTCATTTTTTATACGCAAAAAAGAAAGAACTATAAATGCGTTTATAATTTATAGCAACATGAAATTTAATGAACAAACATTCCGCCATGAAAAGGCTAAAATTGATTAATCCCCTTATTTCATAATATAATCGTCAATGTTTTTTTAGAAAACAAATCAATTAATTAAGGGTATTCATGAAACTATTAGCAACCTTAGGTGCTTTTTTATTTTCTGGAATTGTTACTGCTACACCACTTCATAATATAGTCGCATTTGGCGATAGCTTATCTGACAATGGCAACCTTTATGAATTCATGAAACATCAACTTCCTCAGTCCCCTCCTTACTATGAAGGACGCTTTTCTAATGGTCCGGTCTGGGTTGAACATTTGGTAGCCTCTTATTTTCCTGCAGATCCTGCATCTCATTTGCTTGATTATGCATTTGGCGGTGCCGGGGTGTCAGAAGAGGATGATGACGATGCGTTATTTACTATAAAAAGAGAAGTTGAAACTTATTTAATCGCCCATCAGGACAAAGCAAGTGAAGACAGTCTTTTTATAGTCTGGATTGGTTCGAATAATTATTTGGGAATGCCAAGCGATGTTGAAAAGACACTGCAAGATGTCAATATAGGTATTACTCATAGTTTAGAGCGTCTGGCAGAAAAAGGGGCCAGGCACATTTTGGTGCTTAATTTGCCGGATCTCGGCAGAACTCCTGCGGCTATTGAGTTTGATTCTATTGAAATGATGAGTTATTTTTCCAACCAGCATAATAGTGCTTTAGCTAATACCATGACTGAGCTTAAACAAACTCATCCTGAAGTAAACTGGTTGTATTTTGATATGAACACCATGTTTAACGATGTGTTGGAACACGCATCCGATTATGGTTTTACTAACATCACCGGGACTTGTTCCAATTCGGTTGTTGATGAAATTACTAAAAAATCAGTTTTAAGAATGGTTGCTCGTGTGCGGCCGAACAAAGTGAATGATGCCTGTGATGGTTATCTCTTCTTTGATTTGGTACATCCTACCGGTTTGGCTCACAAGATTATGGCAGAAAAAGCGCGCAATATGCTTGATGCTGCAGGTGTTGAGCTTGCTGACTAAGGTTTGTTAACTGAAACCGGGATTTTTCTAATCCCGGTGTAACATTCAGGGAATCATGGCTCAAATAATACGGACATTCCTTATCTTCTTTCTGATTATCTCTTCTGTCCAGGCTGATAAGCTGGATATCACTGTCGATCAAAACACTCTTAGTTTACCTTATTGGCAAGCAAAGAAAATTCGTTATGGCGCTGTCATTATAGTCAGAGGAGGGCAACAGCCCGAATGGTCGCAGCTGTTGGCTGATTTTGCAAAACAATTGGCGCGCACTGGCTGGTCTGCGGTGTTGCTCAATTGTGACAAGAGTACGACTATTCCCTGGATTAACCAAATACCTGAGGTGATCAGCACCTTAAGGCAAAATAAAAACACACGTATCATTCTCATCCATTACGGGGAACAATTAAATCAGTCATTGGATTATTTCAGTAAACCACAATCCAAAATGATTAATGGACTGGTGATGTTGTCTGCCTATGACCTCGACAACAAACCAGATGGTTCGGTTAAATTACGTTTTCCATTATTTGATGTTGCAGGGCAGTTTGATTACGACACGGTATTGTCGCAAATGGAGTACAGGGGAAAAGAGTTTAAAGATCGTAATTATATTGCCGTGGAAATGCCTGGTGCACGGCATGATTATGAATACAGTAAAAAATTGCTGGTAGCTTACATCCATGGCTGGATGGCTAAATTACCTGAGTTTGTACCACAGCCGCGCCCCATACAGACGTCTTACATACCTCCCATATATACCCCAGACAGCCAGATAGCAGTTCTGTCTGATTCAGATTGGACTGGGTTTATTGATAACCCCAAAGCACCGGAGTGACAATTTTTTGTAGCCCGTATTAGCGGAGCGTAATACGGGAAATTTTCACTCCGATCCTGTATTACGCTTCGCTAATACAGGCTACGATTCTGGCACCATTCCGTTTTCGGGAGAGCCTTCGCGCAAAAAGACGTGCGTGGGAGTACCCCTACCACCCTTTACTTTGGCAAATCAATTCATAGGCTTTCATTATCTTGTGTGTTTTATCATTCGCAATTTTGATCATTTCTTCAGGCAAACCCTGTGATATCAATTTATCGGGATGGTTACGGCTTAATAACCTTCTGTATGCCCGTTTTACTTCCTGTTTATTGGCATCAGGGCTGACCTCCAGTAATGCATAGGCATGGGCCAGGCTGCTTTGTGGTGATTGCTGTCTGGATTGGTATTGTTGTCTTGATTGATCCTGTTGTCCTGAGGATGAGTATCGTCTGTAGTTTTGCCGTTGTTGGCGCTGATACTGTTGCTGTCTCTGGTGTTGCTCGGGTTCTGGTTCTGAAAAAGGGCCGTAGCTGAAATCTTCATAAAAACGGTATTGCTTGTGTAAGGGGGCAAAACCCAGATATGAAAATACTATGTCCAGAGCTTCAATTTTTTTAGTAGTCAAGCCATCAACTTGAGCTGCCCGATATTGGATGTCTGCGAATAATTTCAATAAATCGCGGTTGTCTCTGCATTCTCTTTGTAATTGGGCGAGGACGTTTTCGAATTTGAAATGGGCTTGTTTGCCTTCAGTAAACAATCGTTGTGCCTGACTTTTTTGTTCGCCGTTTAATCTCATTTCTTCCATGAGGATCTTGGCCATTTTGATTTCCTGTTCGGAAACGCGTCCATCAGCCTTGGCAATATATCCCATAACCGAAAAGGTGGCTTCAAAGAATATCTTTTGGACGGCCTTGCGCTTTTCAGAATGATAATACCAATGAGGATTGGAATAATACGTAGAAAATCCTCTATCAAAGAAATTACCTACAAATATTCCAAACAGTGCTCCAACCGGCCCACCGCTTAAATAACCAAAGAAAGCACCGAGAATTTTTCCCCACCAGGTCGATATTGTAAAAAAATCTCGAAAATTCATTAAAAAATAGTTCCTTGATACTAAGGTCTGTTGACATTTCGTTTTAGGAGCAACCGGTGTCACTTTGCAGCTCATAACTAATTTTAGCTTGTTTTTGACCTAAATACGTTTTTTTTGAATTGTAATTATTATAGCAACTTCTAATCAGGCATTTGAAGGAGTCGAGGTATAATATATACTGTTTCATTTTGGTATTGGTACTTCGCTATGCGATTGATTTATTCTGTGTTGATGTATCTGCTTACCCCGTATCTGTTATTTCGCCTCTGGTGGAAAGGGCGTAAATTACCCGCATACAGACAACGCATACTGGAACGTTTTTCTATTGGTACGGTTAAAACTCCACCTGTAGATGTCTGGGTGCATGCCGTTTCTCTGGGCGAGGTGATTGCTGCCACACCCTTAATCGATGCAATGCTTGAAAAAAACTGGTCCATTTTAATTACAACCATGACGCCTACGGGTTCTGAGAGGGTTAAAACCCGCTTTGGCAACAAAGTAATGCATCGCTATGTTCCCTATGATTTACCATGGGTGTTGCGCCGTTTTTTCAGGCAGGTCAAGCCTCGGGTCGGTGTGATCATGGAGACTGAGTTATGGCCTAATCTGATTTATCAGGCAGAAGTTGCCAAGGTTCCTTTGTTCCTGGCTAATGCCCGATTATCTGAACGCTCCTTAAAGGGATATCTTCGATTTAAATTTATATTTAAACCGGTATTAAATCATTTTTCCGCCATTTTTCCGCAGAACGAGGATGATGCCAAACGCTTTATCAAATTAGGCGTGCGGGAAGACATAGTGCAGGTTTTAGGAAATATGAAATTTGATTTGCAAACGCATACTGTCAATAAAGAACAATTTACAGCATTAAAAAATGCCTGGGGAAAGGAGCGAGTGGTTGTTATTGCTGCCAGTACCCATGAAAATGAAGAATCGTTGATATTGGCACAGTTAAAACGATTACAACAGGCGATTCCCGATGTAGTCTTGTTAATTGCGCCTCGCCATCCTGAACGGTTTCAAACAGTTTATCAGCTCTGTGAGCAATGTGGTTTTAATACCGGTTTACGTAGTGATGTAACTACACTGTCCAGCGCTAATGAAGTGGTTGTTCTGGACAGTCTGGGAGAGCTGTTAGGCTTGTTTCAAATCAGTGATTATGCCTTTGTTGGAGGAAGTCTTGTTCCTATTGGAGGGCATAATGTATTGGAGCCCATAGCCATGGGTATTCCTGTGTTTAGTGGCAATCAGGTTCATAATTTTAAAACCATATGCCGGGATCTCAACGAAGCAGAAGCTATTGTACTGGTCAGTAATGCAGATGAATTGATGGATAGAATGATCCAATTACACCAGGATAAGGCACTTAAAGACCAAATGGTTAAAAATGCAACATCTGTTCTAGATCAGAATAAAGGGGCTGTTTTAAAGCATTTACAGAGAATTGAAGTGGCTTTAAGTTGATTGTCTGCATCTGACCTCCCTCGGCTTATCCGGTGTATCCAGAGGTTCTTGGCAGAAACACAGTCCCTGATTTAGTGCGTAGCCTGTATTAGGCGTCAGCCGTAATACAGGATCGAAGTGGTCATGAACTTACTCCCCGTATTACGGCTGACGCCTAATACGGGCTACAAATT
>NZ_KB892396.1:7247-51188 GCF_000373765.1 Legionella shakespearei DSM 23087
CTAATACGGGCTACAAATTCTGCAAGATATGGGCAGATATATAGTAGAGTGCCCCCATCATAGTGTTTTAATGAACTCGTTAAAACATTCTTGCACTTCTTCCTGTTTAAGAATCCATGGACAATGTCCTGCATCAATCACTTTGTTGATTATATTTGCCGATTGGAATCGTTTATCTTGTATAAAAATCTGGGGAGGGCAAATAAAATCGTGTTCACTGGCAATGGTCATTGCTGGTATTAAAGAGGGTTGCCATTTGCATTGATAGTTCGCATAAAAATTATGAATGGTGTAATCATAGGCCTCACTGTTAAAGGCAAAAAGCGGTATCATTTGTTCCCCTTCACGCATTTCTTCAGCTGTAAAACAATAATATTTATAGGTATTCCAGAATTCTCTATACGTCTCATCAGACGGGTTTAAATGATAGACGGTGGCAGGAGCAACCAAATCGGGAAGCTGATGTTTTTCTTGCATCGCCGCGACATGCTCAAAAAAACTGTTTTTTGTTGTGGTATTCATCATCACAAGGCCTGACAGATGTGGTTCAATTTCAGGAATATTCAAGACAAACATGCCGGCAAAACTGTGAGTGACCAATACCGGATTATGAACTGTTTGTAATAACGCAATCAGTCCCTTTTCCCAATCTTTAAAATCAAGAGTCCCTTGAGGGTTTGTGCCATCCCTGGGGAAATCAAGCAGCAATATGCTGCCTGGTAATTTCAGGTTTTTGCAAAAATCTATTAAATATTCGGATCCTAAGCCAGGACCACCTGGCAAAAATATCCAGGTATAACCAGAGCTTTGTACTATTGGGTTAATTCTATAACCATGATCTGTGAACTTCATACTGCTTTTATCCAACATATAGTTTCAGATTCGTAGCCCGCATTAGCGTGAGCGTAATGCGGGAACATGGGTTCCTTGCCACTTCGATCCCGTATTACGCTTCGCTAATACGGGCTACGTCCTTTGTTTTTTATAATGTATCGTTGCAGGAAATAAAAAAATTCCCGCTTGTGCGGGAATTATATAATAAATGCTTGATTTGGCGAATCAGGAACCCTGATTTTGACGCTCTTTGATTTCAGACAAGGTTTTGCAATCAATACATAAGGTTGCAGTAGGTCTTGCTTCAAGGCGTTTGAGGCCAATTTCAATACCACAGGCTTCGCAATAGCCGAAATCGTCATTTCTTAAACGTTCCAGAGCATCTTCAATTTTCTTGATAAGTTTTCGCTCTCTGTCACGGGTACGCAGTTCAATACTGAACTCCTCTTCCTGGCTTGCTCTGTCAGAAGGATCAGGGAAATTGGCTGCTTCGTCTTTCATGTGGGTCACAGTTCGGTCGACTTCTTCCATTAATGACTGACGCCAGGCTAACAATATTTGTTCAATATGAGCCAATTGCTTTTCATTCATATACTCTTCCCCTTCAGTCTCCTGATAAGGGGCGATTCCCATGCTTCCTATTGCGTCGTTTTTCACGTTGTATTGTCTCTCATTGGTTTTATCAATTAATTGTTCTGTCATTTTGGCCTCCAACTCCTCGGTCTGTTGACTTTGAAACTGAGTTCTGTGGAAGTCGCAAGATATACCAAAAATCGACAGATTCATCAACAAAATAATCTTTTAATATCAATATCAAGGATGCCAACCTCCACTAACCCTATCATGTCCCTGAATATCTTGCCAGCACTGCACATTTTTATATCCTGATTTATTAAGTATAGTCTCAATATCAGTTTTTTGATCATACCCGTGCTCGAGCAAGAGTAAACCATTAGGCAAGAGGTGGTCATAACCGTGTTGGATAATATATTGTAGATCAGCTAATCCTTCTTGACTACTCACCAATGCACTTCGTGGTTCAAATCGGACATCACCTTGATTTAAATGAGGATCTTGTTCATTAATATAAGGAGGATTAGAAATAATTGCATGATATTTTTTTTCTGGCAGGGCACTAAACCAGTCTGAATGGTAAAAATGAATAGTGCCAAGACCTAAATCTGCTGCATTTTCCATGGCTACTTTTAAAGCCTCTTCACTGGCATCACAGGCACTGATTTCCCAATCAGGCCGCTCTTTGGCAAGTGCCAGGGCAATGGCTCCACTGCCTGTTCCCATATCAAGAACAGAGATATTGGGCTGATCACCCAGAAGTTCCAGAGTTAACTCAACCAGACGTTCTGTATCATGCCTTGGAATTAACGTATGGCTATTTACTTTTAAAGTAAGAGACCAGAAATCACGGTATCCTGTAAGGTAGGCGATTGGAATTCCCGAAGCACGTTGCGCTATCAGTTGCTTAAAGGCTTCTGATTGCTCAGCGTTGATAGCTTCTTCAGCATGCGCGTAAAGATAAGCCCGGTTTTTATTTAAAAGATGGCCTAATAATAATTCTGCTTCCAGACGGGTATCGGTATCGAGCGCGTCAAGTTGCTGCGAGGCTTGTTCCAGAGCCTTGCGGATACTAATCATTGCGTCCCAGTTCCGCCAGTAATTCGGCATGGTATTCGCGTTTCAAAGAGTCTATAACCAGGTTTAAATTTCCTTCCATTACATCACCTAACTGATAAATGGTCAGGTTAATACGATGGTCGGTCAGACGCCCCTGTGGAAAATTATAGGTACGGATGCGTTCCGAACGGTCGCCAGTTCCTACCAGTGATTTACGGGTTTGTGCCTGCTCTTTTCTTTGTTTGCTTTGTTCTGCATCCAATAAACGGGTTTGCAGCAGAGACATGGCTTTTGCACGGTTCTTATGTTGAGAGCGCTCATCCTGACACTCTACAACCACGCCAGTCGGAATATGAGTAATTCGAATGGCCGAATCCGTTTTGTTAACGTGCTGGCCTCCGGCACCTGATGATCGATAGGTATCAATACGTAAATCATCGGGGTTAATTTGAATTTCATCAATTTCATCAACTTCGGGCATAATAGCTACTGTGCAGGCTGAAGTATGCACGCGGCCTTGTGATTCGGTTTCTGGCACTCGTTGAACCCGATGTGCCCCTGACTCAAATTTTAATTGCGAATACACGGCACTGCCGCTGATTCTGGCAATAATTTCTTTATAACCACCGTGTTCTCCATGGCTTGCACTGATTAACTCCAGTTGCCAGCCTTGAGTTTCTGCGAAGCGGCTGTACATGCGATAAAGATCGCCTGCGAAAATGGCTGCTTCATCGCCACCAGTCCCTGCGCGTACTTCAAGATAGATATTGCGTTCATCGTCAGGGTCTTTAGGAATTAAATGCCATTGCAACTGTTCATCAAGCTCTTCCACCAATTGTTTGGCACTGTCTTGTTCTTCTTCTGCCATTGCAGACAGTTCTTTGTCATCACCATTCAAAAGTTCCTCTAAGGACAATAAATTATTTTTAGCATCCAGATAGGATTCATAACATTGAGCAACCGGATCCAGTTGCGCGTATTCTTTGGATAAGGCTTTAAACTGATTTTGATCGGCAATCACAGACGCTTCGGATAATAAACGACCTACTTCCTGAAAGCGTTCCAGCATTTGCTGTAATTTTAACTCAAGAGATTTCTTCATAGGATGATTGGCATTGTGTGGTTGTATTAAAAAGGTATTGCGCCAGTGACAACAAGTCTTCCCGACCGTCCCAGGCAATTTGTCTTAAGCCTGTGGTTGGATTATGAGTTAATTTGTTTACCAGGCGCTCGCTGAATTCATTAAGAACCGTCTGTTGGCTTTGGCCGGCAGAAAGCTTTTTCAAGGCACGTTCCAATTCCTGTTGTGCCAGCTGTTGCATTTGACTGCGATAATCGCAGATTACATCTTTTGCCCTTAAGGAACGGTGCCAGCGTATGTAATTATCCAGTTCACTTTCAATTAATTGCTCTGCCTGAAGGGCTGCATGCCTTCTTTCATCCATTCCCTTTTCTATCATGATGTGTAAATCATCCACATTATAAAGATGAACTTGCTCTAATTCACCGACATTGTTTTCAATATCGCGAGGAACAGCCAGGTCCAGGAAAAACATAGGTGCTTGCTTTCTTTGGCTCATTGCATGTTCGACCAGGCTTTTATTAATAAAGGGAAGAGGGCAGGCCGTTGCCGAGATAACCACATCTGCCTGGGGCAGATATTGGGGAATGTCACCAATGGAAACTGTTTTTCCGCCAAAAGTATCAGCAAGCTTTTGGGCATTTTCCAGCGTCCTGCTGGCAACCATAAAGCGGTGCACTCCATGTTGGTATAAGTACTTGGCGACCAGGGATGCTGTTTCTCCAGCGCCAATTAAAAATACATTGAGCGGCTTATAATTTGTAAATAATTGACCTATCAGTTGCACTGCTGCATAAGCAACAGATACGGGATTTGTACCTATACCACTGCGAGTTCTTATTCTTTTTGAGGCACTAAAGATGTATTCAAAAACCGGACGCAGTTGTGTTTTGACTGTGCCCAGACGACAAGCCTGCTGGTATGCCTGTTTCATTTGCCCCAGAATTTGTGGCTCACCTATCATCATCGAATCCAGGCCGCTGGCAACACGCAGGGTATGTTTGATTCCCTGATTGCCTTCATGCACATAGAGAAAAGGCGATAATTCATCTTGTAATAATTGATGTTCGTTTGCCAGCCAGTGGCTAATGATTTCTGGCTCTTCAGTATCGCAATAAATTTCGGTGCGATTGCACGTAGATAAAATAGCCGCTTCGTTCACTGCCGGAAGTTCTATAAGACTGTGCAGCAAGGAATCCTGCATAGCAGCAGGCAATGCGACTTTTTCACGCACATTAATTGGAGCCGTTTTATGATTAAGTCCGCAAGCGACAAACATTATTGGATATTATTAGTCATTGTTTCAGTTGAATTAATGAATTGTAACCGATCAACCGCAAAAGGTGTAGAGAAACAACGAACAAATCCTAAAGTAGTTTTTCATTTGGCCGTCAACAATGATAGCCACTTTTTGCACACACTGTGTAAATTAGAAAGGAGCAGCTAATGGACATTATCCTTCAAGGTCAACATAATGCTGAAGAAATGGTTGAGAGCCTCGACCGGGTTTTGAAATTATTTAAGGAGCGTTATCAGGTTGAAGGTTTTCGTGAAATCCATTTGACAGTCACTTTATTGGATCAACAAGGTGATGAGGTGGAGTTAATAGATACTGAATCTCATCAGGCTTATCGAATTTTCGAAGTGTACCGACAAGGATATGAATTGGACGGACGCAAAGGTATTCCTATGCTGCAGTTAGTAGTGGATAATACCAGTAAATAAAATATTGTGGCACGAACGTAGCCCGGTTGTAAGCAGTTGACTCTTCTACACACGATCCACGTCGTCCTGAGCGCGTCTTTTGGCGAAGGATCTCCTGAAAGCGGCACGGTGCCAGCATTTGGAGATCCTTCGCGCCAAAAGACGCGCTCAGGACGACGTGGAGCTGCTACGGACCGTCCACAGCTAATCCGAATAGATACAGGAGTTACTATGTTGATGGCGATATTAGCCATAATTCTCACCCTTATATTGGTCGTGGGTATCCATGAAGCAGGACATGGAATTGCAGCGCGTATCTTTGGGGTAAAAATAAAAAAAATTTCTATTGGTTTTGGCAAACCCTTAATTCAATGGCAACGCCCCAATGGCACTGTATGGAGCTGGGCAATGTGGCCTTTGGGTGGCTATGTTGATCTTCTTAATACGAGAATCACTCCTGTTAAACCCGCTGAAGAGCCCTATTGTTTTGATAAGAAGCCTGTTTGGGTGCGCCTGATTATTTTGTTAGCAGGTGTGTTTGCTAATCTCCTGACAGCCTGGATTGCTTTCGCTCTGGTTTTTTATATTGGTATTGCTTATAAAGTGCCACAAGTGCAATCAGTTCAGCCAGATAGTCTGGCTGCTCAGGCTGGAATAAACCCGGGAGATCAAGTGCTTGCAATACAGGGGAGACAAACATCTTCCTGGAATGCGGTGGGCATGCAATTGATTATTTTCTGGGGACAAAAGGATATTAAAGTAACGGTGAAACAGGCTCAAAATCAAGCTCTGAAAGAGGTCACTCTTGATTTAAGCCTGCCTCGTTTTACCCAAAAGCAACGCTCTTTGTTAGCAGGACTTGGCATAAGTCCGGATGCCTCCGCAGCGCAAGAGGTCGTACGCGCTTCTTCACTGACTGATGCAATGTGGCAAGCGAAAACAACAATCCTGCATTTGCTTTATTTCTTTATCATGATTTTAAAACAGTTGTTCACTGGTGCGCTCCCATTTTTTATTTTATTAGGGCCTTTAGGCATTTTTGCTGCTTCTGTCGCTTCCTTGACTCAAGGCGTGATGATTTTTATTTATTTCATTGCAACTTTTAGCGTGGCTGTTGCCTTGGTTAATTTATTTCCCTTACCTGGCCTTGATGGTGGTTCCATGGTGTATTTGTTAATAGAAAAGATAAGAGGGAAGCCCATATCGGTCGCGATGGAAGTTTTATTATATAAGCTGATGATGATTGTGTTTTGTGTATTATTAGTACAATTGTGTTTGAATGATTTGGCCCGATTAGTGTAGGGTTATTGTTCATTGTGTTAATACAGTGAAAGATGCGAATAAATATGAAAATCTACGCAAGTGGCCCCTCCACCTTCGGGGGAGGGTGATTCTGCATAGTTCGGAGGGTTACTCAATTATGAATTTTTAACAATTGTTCGTGCACAACACCAAACATCCACTCTTTTCACCCCGGCATTTTTTAAACTGAAAGCGATTTCATTTGCCGTACTGCCGGTTGTTAACAGATCATCAACGAGAGCAACATGTTCATAAGTCATAGGAGCGGTATGAAAGACTCCCTTGAGGTTTTTTTGTCGCTGTTCACTGTCTAATCCTGCTTGTGGTGCGGTATTAATTACTTTCTTACAGCTGGTCAAATCAAAAGGAAGACTTAACTTCCTGGCCAGCAATTTAGTCAAAATTGCTGCCTGATTAAACCCGCGAGCCTTGAGACGGCTGGGGTGCATGGGGACGGGAATAAGACATTGGGGTTTGGGCCTGTCAGTGTCCCAGGCCTGCACCATCAAATGACAGAATAAATTAGCAAGATAAAGGCCATTGTAGTATTTAAATTGATGCAGCAGGCTTCTAAGTGGTTCTTCAAAGGAATAAGCAATAAACGTTGCATCAAAATGCGGAGGATTTTTAATGCAGTGTCCACAGATTAAGTAACCATCGTCAGGAAGAGGGTAGGCACACTGGACACAGCGACAGCCCAGACGGCTCATTAATTGAATGCATTCAGCGCACACAGCCAAGGTGCTTTTATGAAATTGGTTGCACAATGTGCATATTGAAGGCAGACGTATACTTCGTGTTATACTGATTATTTTCTGGCGCACGAGCGTTGGATTTCCTGTATTTAACTTTTTTCCTGGTCAGTATAATGGCGGTCAAAAATGAAATTAGCAAGGCATTTAATCAACATGCCGCAGAATATGAACTGGCAGCAAAAGTTCAACATGAAATTGGCGAAAGGCTGTTTGAGCGTCTGCAGTATTTAAAAATGGCTCCTCAGCGTATCCTTGATTTGGGCTGTGGCCCCGGGATGTTTTCGCGTGAATTGGCAAAGATGTATCCCAAGGCGCAAATTGTTGGCCTCGATTTGGCTCAGGCTATGTTGCTGCAAGCCAAAAAGAAACAGAGCTGGCGGCGTAAATGGTCTTTAGTAACTGCGGATATGAGCCATATGCCTTTTCCTTCGGGTCTTTTCGATTTGGTATTTGCCAATCAGGTGATTCATTGGGGGCATCCGCAGGCTCAGGTTTTTCGTGAAATTAACCGGGTAATGAATGTGAATGCCTGTTTTATGTTTACCACTTTAGGGCCAGACACGTTTAAAGAGTTAAAAGCCGCATGGTCCGGAGTTAATGAATTTCAGCATGTGAATGAATTCGTTGATATGCATGATATTGGCGACAGTCTGATGGCTGAGCACTTTTTAGAACCAGTGATGGATATGGAGTTATTAGCTGTCCATTATGAGACTTTGCCCCAATTATTAAATTCTCTGCAAGCCCAAGGGGTAAGAAATATTAACCCGCAAAGGAATCAGGGCTTAACCGGTAAAAAATCGTGGCAGCAATTTGAGCGCAATTACGGGGCATTGCAAACCGGTAACGGTAAATATCCCCTTACTTATGAAGTAGTTTACGGGCATGCCTGGAAAGGGGAACAGCGAAAAACAAACAACGGTATTGAGACCTTGATCCCCTTGTCCCAAATCAAAAAAAACATTCCTAAGGGGATATAACCTGTCGTAAGGAATTTCGATGACTAACAATCAGCATGAAGCAGATATTTATCAATGTCCTCTGGCCACACCTGTAGATGCGACCCAGTTCACGGTGGGTGATCTTCATGCTAATTCCATGTTGTTCCTGTATTTTCTTGCTGAAAAAGGCATAGTAAAAATCAGTGATGCACATTACGAACGTTTAAAAAATATATACCTCAAACATCCTGCTTCAGCTCCTGATCGAGAGCCTTCAGAACAGCCACTTGCCTCAGAAGACATTATTGAATTCAATCAAATCATTGATGGGCTTGAAGCCGGGGAAAAACCTCTGGTCCGACTGATTGGCGATGAGATTTGCGACCGCGGCCAGAATGATTATTTTATTTTCAAAATTTTAAAAAAATTGAAACAGAGCGGTATTCCCTATGAAATACTCCTTTCCAATCACAGTATCGAATTTCTTATTGCCTATGAGTATTTAATTGGGAACGATGTGACTAACCTTGGTGCCCCCAATATTAATTTTTCCGGGCAGGCAAAATCATTAAATAATATGAGAATGCTCATCCAGGAAGGGTTAATTACCAGGGAAGAAATTGATGAACTGGTTAAAGACGTTTATAAACCAGGCTTAAGATTACTGTCGTATTCTATAAGCGGGAATGATATTACCCTCTACAGCCATGCAGGAATTGATTTGAAAACCATCCGTTACATGGCTCTTAAATTCAGGCAATATGGTGTGGTGTATCAGGATGGCAGTATTGAAGAATTAGCCCGCACAATTGATGCGATTAATGAAGTATTTGCGGAACATGTACGACTTGGTATGGTCCATCAATTACCTGTAAATTTAACACTGCGTCCTAATGCTAAAGATGATCCCATCACTTTTGCACTTTGGAATCGCGAGTATTCTGAATTAAAACGGAATAAACAGCATAAAGGCTATAATGTCTTTTATGTCCATGGGCATGACTCTCAGGAGCCAACGCATGAAAACATTATCAATCTTGATGGTGTTCTGGCTAAGGGGATTGCAGCAAATATTGGTGATTACACTGGCAGAGTTTTTGCCACCAACGGGGGGCCGTTATCTGGAGTTGCCAATGAAATTGCCGAAGCAAAATTACATGCAAGGCATCAGGTAATATTAAATAAAATTGATGCGATTTTTGCCGAGCTTCAGAATAGGATAGGAAAAGAAAATCAGCACAATAACACAGAAGCTCTTGATAAAGCTGGAAAATTAATTACGGCTTTACAAAAGGCGCGTGATAAGTATGAAGAACAATTAAAAAACGGAATACCTTATCTTAAAGCGGGATTTCAATTTAAAAGAAAATGCGAACATGCGATTGAGGATGTAAGGACTGTATTGGAGCGCGATTTGGGTTGGGGGGACTTTCTGACCAATCTGTTGAAAACACTGATGAATGTGGTAATCCAGGTCTTTACTTCTAATCCGAATGCTCTGTTTACAGCGAACAGATCCAAGGCAGCCGTGGCTTTAGATCAAATGGAAGTGGATTTGAATTTGAAGCACAGTCCTTAAAATGTAGCCCCCAAAAAAATCCACGTCGTCCTCCTGATCTACGTCGTCCTGAGCGCGTCTTTTTGCGCGAAGGATCTCCCCATTCTGGCACCATGCCACTTTCTGGGAGATCCTTCGCGCAAAAAGACGCGCTCAGGACGACGTAGATTATTACGGCTATCGCCTAATACGGGCTACGTATTATCCCAATTGATTCCCTGAGTCTGGGTTAGGAGCATCGGTCTTGCTTTCTTCTGCTTTGGGTTCTGGGCGGAAAAATGCGTGGCGATCTTTTAGCAGATGTACTTCTTTCTCAAAGCGCGCCCCTTCGCTTTTAAACAAGTCGAAAGGTTGTCTTCCAGTCGCTGCATAGACTATACCCGCAATAAGTAATCCCGGTAAAATTCCTGTAAGTACGGTTGCAGCAATGATTGCAATACCTTTAAGGAAATTCAAAGCCGAGACATGGGTATCTTTCTTAATGATGTCCATATTGGTTAATGGCTCAGAGCTGATAAACGAAGTTTGTGCGCTGTCCAGATAGGCATAAAAGTCTTTAATTTTATCTTCTGGTTGCTTCGATTTGCTTTTTAATAAGGAAACCAGGTGGCTGATAACAGGATTTATTGATGCTTTCTCTGGTCTTTTATGCAGATCGGCCTGATATTTCTGAGTTAAGGCCAGCAGCTCACTGACGATATTTGAACATTCTTGTTCTTGCTTCAGATCCAAAGTTTCAGGCTTTTTCTCTGGCATTGCATCTGGTTGAACTGGAGTAATCAATGGAGGCGTCTGTGCTGGCAAAATGGCCGGAGCATCGTTATCGATCGTTTGTTTTGGGCCATTATCCCGATCATAAACCGCTTTCTTCTTGTTTACACTTAACTCTTGCTGCGCATAAGCTTCTGGCGTTAAAGCGCACTGAGCCTTAAAAACACTGCCTATGTTATCAGCGACGTGACATGAGGCATCTGTACCACCATGACCGTCATATACTCCCATTAAAAAGGGTGGTGTTTCTTTCGTGATGGTTTGAATTGCGACAGAAATGTTATCGCGAGATCCATCACGTTTTGCTTGCTCCACTAACTCTTGAGCCAATGCTTCTTCAGATTCATTGCCTGGTGAAGACATGTCTCTTAAAATACGGAACAGATACTGTTCATGTCCTTGTTTGGACTGATCTGAACCTGCACCATCAGTAAATCCATCACAAGTTGTAATAATTTGAATTTTGCTTATCTTTTCTGGAGCAATGTTCAGCCTGTCAGCAATCTGAGCTGTACTGGTAATATCAATTTGTGCTTCAGAACAAACACCTGCCTGTTTCAGGCTATTATCACCAATCGCACGTGATACAGCCAAAGTTCCGTTAACCCTGCCCAAAAAGATAAAACCACCCGCCGCTTCAATTCGGGTTTTTTCCTCTAAATTGGTAGGCTTGTGTGTCACACTGTTTAAACGGACAACACCAAGAACTTGTCCCCATTCATCGTAAACCGCAGCAAAACTGGCTGCATCTGCCAGGGTGGCTGTGATCAGATTTCCTTTACCATCGTATACAGTTGTTGATGCCGTTGTACCTGCCTTTAACTCAGGTTTTTCCAATAATTGATAACTGGTCCATAAACGGTGGCCAATTTCTTCCGGGCTTAAAGGTGTTGTGGTATTGGCAGCGGTTAATTCATTGTTCTCCAATACATGCCATGCCAAGGCATCTTCCTGAGCATCACGGTGGGAAAAATTGGCTGTTTCATAATAGCCAAAATGGTATTCTTTATTAATTCCTGACACATTTTCTTCAATGTTTTGCGGTTTGGAAATGATATGCGGCATTATCTGCTCCTGGAAAAATACATTGTGATCAAAATTATATCACATTAAAAATGAATTAAATAGACAATCAGAGGGCGATTCACTCTGAGCATTCAACCAATTTACTGCGTTTTTCCAATTGGCTGGTTAATTCAATTAAATGATTTGCTTTTGCACCAAATAATTTTAAAGAATCAAGTGCAATCTGGTAATGGTTTGCTATATCGGCTTCCAATTGGGAACGTGTAAACAGGGTAGCAAAAGTTGTTTTTTTATTGGCCAAATCGGAAGAGCGTCCCTTTCCTAAAAGTTCGGCGGGAGCATAGTAATCCAGATAATCATCTTGTATTTGAAAGACAAGACCAATATGGTGAGCATAAGTTCTGAGCGCTGCTGTTTCCTGTTCTGTGGTGTTGCTCTGGGCAGCCAAAACCATTTCAAAACAAGCCTGAATCAGTTTTCCTGTTTTAAGGTGGTGTATTTCTTTTAATTGGGCTTCAGTTACGGAAGAGGTAGCCAGTTCAGACAGGTCAAGGCTTTGTCCACTCACCATACCACTCACACCACTGGCCTTAACCAATTCGCGGGTAATCGCTACAATTTGCCCGGCATGGAGTAAGGGGGGCAAGCGTGTCAGTAATGCTTCTATTGCCAAAGCCTGCATGCCATCACCAACCAAAATGGCTGTGGCCTCATCGTAGGCTTTATGGCAGCTCGGTTTGCCACGGCGCAAATCATCATCGTCCATAGCTGGAAGATCGTCATGAATCAGTGAATAACAATGAGTTAATTCTATTGCTGCTGCTATCACATCCAAAGCAGAAAGGCTGACTTCGAGAAGTTCACCTGCCAGATAAACCAATACTGGCCTTATCCTTTTGCCACCCGGAAATAAAGAATAATGCATGGCCGACTGGATGACTTTTGCAGGAGTTTCTGTGCCCGCAAGCAATTCTTCAAGATAGCGTTCGTGTCTTTGGGTATATAATTCAATCACTTATTGATTCATCCGAATTAAGGTCAGCACTTTGGGATGCGGTGGTTAAAATTTCTATCTTTTGTTCTGCCTGGTTTAATACCTCCTGGCAATGTCTGGCAAGTCCGATTCCCTTTTCAAATTGTTTGAGTGACTCTTCAAGAGTTAATTCACCTTTTTCCAACTGTTTTACAATCTCTTCCAAATCAGATATTGATTGTTCGAAATGAATGCCTTTGTCCATAAAAGATTACCTGTCTTATCAAAAGGGGTGATTATACTGAGTTAGATTCAGGATTCAACAGTGTTAATTACTTTGCATCCCCAGATCCACGTTGTCCGATCTACATCGTCTGATCGATCCACGTCGTCCTGAGCGCGTCTTTTTGCGCGAAGGATCTCCTGAAATTGGCATGGTGCCAGTATTTGGAGATCCTTCGCGCAAAAAGACGCGCTCAGGACGACGTGGATCGATCAGACAACGTGGATTAGCGCAGCGTAATAGTAATACAGGAATATTTTACCCCGTACCCATTAAAGGTTATGATTCGTCTAAAGCTCTTACGCAGGTTAAATATCATGAAAACCAAAACACAGTTTGTCTGTAATCAGTGCGCAGCAACCTTTAAACAATGGGCCGGACAATGCGTGCAATGCAGTGCCTGGAATTCCATTGCTGAAGAAGGGGTGATTCCGGAAAGCAGGAATTCACGAACCGGGCAATGGGCCAATCAGCGTTCCATGATCACGGCTGTTGAAGATGTCGTTATGGATAAGGAAGTGCGTATGGACTGCGGTTTATCCGAATTAAACCGCGTTTTGGGTGGCGGTCTGGTTTATGGTTCAGTGGTATTGATTGGCGGAGACCCGGGGATTGGCAAATCGACTTTGTTGTTACAGACCTTAGCCAATTTATCCATGCAGGAAACGGTTTTATATGTCACCGGTGAAGAATCCTTACAACAAGTGGCCATGCGTGCCCAGCGTCTGGGTTTGCCTCTGGCTGGCTTGCGCTTGTTGGCAGAAACACAGGTTGAAGCCATTCTTGCTCATGCCCAAAAAGAAAAACCGAAAATTATCGTTGTCGATTCGGTACAGACTATTTTTACTGAAACCATTAGCTCAGCTCCCGGAGGCGTGAGCCAGGTTCGTGAATCAGCAGCGCAATTGGTTCGTTTTGCCAAAATGACCCAAACGGCGGTATTTTTAGTCGGCCATGTCACTAAAGAGGGGACTTTGGCGGGACCACGTGTTTTGGAACATATGGTGGACAGTGTCTTGTATTTTGAAGGGCAAAGTGACAGCCGTTTCAGAGTGATAAGGGCGATTAAAAATCGCTTTGGTGCGGTCAATGAGTTAGGTGTTTTTGCTATGACCGACAGGGGCTTGAAAGAAGTAGCCAATCCTTCTGCTATCTTTTTATCCCGCCAGCCAGAGCCAACACCAGGTAGTGCTGTCATGGTTACCTGGGAGGGGTCTCGTCCCATGCTGGTTGAAGTTCAGGCCTTGGTTGATGAGTCGCACGGACAGCAAGCCAAGCGGGTAACAGCGGGGCTGGAGCATAATCGCCTGGCCATTTTATTGGCCGTTTTACACCGGCATGGCGGTATCGCTACTTATGATCAGGATGTCTTTATTAATGTAGTCGGGGGTGTCAAAGTCACCGAAACCGGCAGTGATCTGGCCTTATTGGCTGCCGTTGTATCCAGTTTGCGTAATCGTGTTTTTGACAGTGAAACCATTATTTTTGGTGAAGTGGGATTGGCTGGTGAAATCAGGCCGGTACAAAGTGGCCAGGAGCGCATTAAAGAAGCAATAAAGCATGGGTTTAAACGCGCTATAGTGCCCTTTGCCAATGCTCCCAAACAACAAAGCCCTGACATGATCATCGAACCTGTTAAATATTTACGCGAAGTATTGGACAAAATGTGAGTATTACTTATGAGTTATCCATTAGATGGCGAAACAATAAAACACTTTCAGGAGCAGGGTGCAGTGTGTATTCGGCAATTGCTTCAGGCTGACGAAATTGAGTTGTTACGAAAGGGAATCGAACTGAATCTGGCCTCTTTAAGCCCACGGGCAAAGGTTGCAAGCAAAGCTGATGATCCGGGTTTTTTCGTAGAAGATTTTTGCACCTGGCAACAAAATCCATATTATCAGCAGATCATCTTTGAAACAGCTCTTGGAGCCGCGGCAGCCCAATTAATGCAAAGTCAGACGGTTCGATTGTATCATGACCATTTGCTGGTTAAAGAACCAGGAACCCGGCAAATTACTCCATGGCATCAGGATCAACCTTATTATAATGTTGAAGGCAGAATGAATTGCAGTTTTTGGATTCCGGTTGATCCAGTCAGCAAAAATGCAACTTTGGAATTTGTCGCCGGCTCCCATCTTGGTCCTTGGCTTATGCCGCGCACCTTTATGGATAATCAGGCGAAATGGTTTCCCGAAGGAAGTTTGCAGGAGCTTCCCGAAATAGAAAAAAACAGAAGCTCTTTTCCTGTGATTGGTTGGGAAATAGAACCTGGAGATGTGGTTTGTTTTCATATGCTGACTTTACATATGGCCAGAGGAGTGGAAGGCAAACAGCGTCGACGCGTGTTTTCTGTACGCTTTCTGGGAGACGATATGGTTCATGCGCCCAGACCCTGGCCGACTTCGCCGGACTTTCCTGGTTTGGCTGAAAGTTTGCCGGCAGGCGTAAGGATGGAGCATCCTTTGTTCCCTATAGTCAAATAGGTTCATTTCTTATACACTGAAAATGTACTTATGAGGAGTATAAGTAGGCTCAGGACTCACTGCCATTAAATTAAGGGGTTCCGCCGTCCCGCGGCTTGTCCGCGGGATCCAGAGATCTCATTCCGATCTTAGATCCCTGGATCCCGCGGACAAGCCGCGGGACGGCGGAGTAGATGGCAGTGGGTTCAGGATAGAGCTTTAATTTAAGAGTTATATTTACAAGGAGTTATTATGACTTTTCCTGCTGAATTACAAGCACGTTTCATCAAGGTATTAAGTAAGGGCAAAATCGCTTACGCCAGCGGTTGGGCGAATTATATGGAGAATGTTTCCAATCCGGCAGCACTTGTTGTAGAAATTAAAACTGAAGAACAATTACAGACCGTCATTAAAGCTATAAAAGAATTGAATGCAGAGAGAACTCCTGATGATAAAATTACAGTCAGAGCCACTGCAGGCTGGTCTGACTCCAAAACCTGCGGTTGCAGTTTGTTCCCCTGGAACGATGCTCAGGAAAATCAATACAATGAAGGTTTTTCATTTTCTCAGGTAGTGGGAGGAAGAACGGCTCCAGGAACTCCCGGAACCGATGTCGTTATTCGTTTCGCCAAGAAATTTCACCATAAAAAAATCATCGGGGCTATAGATGAGCCGGTCGTGTTCAATCCTGAGAACCCGATTCATCAATTGCCTTCTACTTTAGTAGAAGTCAGTGCCGGGGTGCAGATTTCCGAATTCGCTGATTATTTACGTAAGCATAACTTGTCGTTGCCTACGGTGAGCATGATTGCCTGGGTTACTGCTGTCGGTTTGGCTGGAACTGCAGGACATGGTACGGGGCGGGATGAGCCCGCATTCAGTGGCTTAATCGAATCCATCAGAGTGTGTGACATGGATGGAGAAATACGTGAAATCAATGCCGATCATCCTGATTTTGAAGCATTACGGGGTGGTCATAGTGGTTTGCTGGGGGTAGTGTTAAGTATTAAATTACGTGCAGTTAAAGCATTTAATTTACGGGAAACCATTGAGTTATATCCCAATACAGAGGCAATGACGGGTAAACTGGATGATGTATTAAAGGATAATCAATACGTGAGCATCATGGGGGTACCCAGTTACGGTTGTCCGGAAATAGCAAAACTGGTGCCCAAATGGCAAGTCCGCAAGTGGAATTATTCAACAGAAAAGCCTACTAAGAAAGCTAATGCACCCTATGATGCGGATATACGCTCTTTTGCTCAGGAATTACAAGTGCGTGTAGGTGCTTCAGTGATGGAGTTTTTACTGGATTCGGGATTAAAGCATTTAATGCCAGCGTTTATGTTGCTTTCTGCGGCTGTTGTAACCGGTACGCGAGGCACCAAGGCCAAAGTAGATTTTGAAAATCACATTACTCATCCTCAAGTTGCTTTTCCCAAGGACATGCGTGACGTCAGTTACCTTATCCCGGTCAAGGATAGTGAGGCAGGGACTCAACTGGAAACCATACTGGAAAAGATGGAGTCTTTGTTAAACAGTGGGGCTGCTCGTGGCGAATATCCTGTGACTTATGCTGTGTATGTGCGTTACATCAAGGGAACAAATGGTGGTCTATCAACCAGCTTCACTACGGCGGAAGACGAACACATTTTGGCTATAGATGTAGTGACTCATCCAGAAGCCCCAGGAATTGCCCGCTTTGAGCACGATTTTATGACTTACTTAAAAGAGAATGAAATTACTCCGAGAAATCATTTGGGTAAGAATTTTCCTGCCGGCGTGGTTAGCTATGATCAATTTTTAGGTGCTGAACGCGTTAATGGCTTTAAATCAGTTTTAGAGCGTTGGTATAACAGTAACCCTGAGGCTCACGATGGCGCTGAGCGTTTGGCCATGTCACCGTTTAATACTCCTTATATGCAACAGATGTTAACTCCTCGTCCGGCATTAAAGGCAGAATTGGCTGATGAACCTGAGCTTAATAGCGTAGAAGTGCCTCATAATGATCATACGGATATGGAGTGTGCTGAGTTTTTGAATAAATTACATGCTGAAGTAGCTCAGTTGGAGGTTAATACTGAAGAGGGAGTCGCAGCTAAAAATGCATTTTTGAAAGCCTGTATGGCCGAAATGTCGCTCAGAAGTGAAAGAGTGCATGCTTCAATGTAGTCTGAGTTGTCTATATCAGAGGCACTGCCATTAAGGATCTCCGCCGTCCCGCGGCTTGTCCGCGGGATCCAGGGTTCATAAGAGGCGTAGCCTTGATGCAGCGATAGCGTAATCAAGGTTTTCATGCTGAAAGGTAAAGACCATAGGAAAACCTTGATTACGCTATCGCTGCATCAAGGCTACAGCTTTTTATATATTTAAATCAAGCTCCTTATCCATAACTCACGTGAGTTATGGATAAGAAAGTTGTTTGCACCAGTCGTTACTTCGATGCCGTTCGGGCTGAGGAGAGGCGGTAGCCTCGTCTCGAAGCCTTAGCACCATGCCAAGGCTTCGAGACAGCGCTATCGCGCTTCCTCAGCCCGAACGGCATCGAAGTAACGACTGGATAAAACACGCTTCTTATCCGAAACTGATGTTAACTCACGTTAAGTTGTCCTGTATTACGTCTTTATCTAATACGGAGTACATCAAAATATAGAATCTAATTAATTTTATTAGCAAATTTATGCACTTTGACTAAACTTAAGTTATCAAAATAAAACGGCAGAGTTCTCTATGGACATAACTCCTTTTTTTAAATTGATGGTTGATAAGGGTGCATCAGATTTATTTTTCAGTGTAGGAGCTCCGCCCAATATTAAAATTGAAGGCATCACGTCCCCCATAGGGCAATCTGCAATTAAATCGCATCAAATGTCCGAAATTATTTTATCCATAATGAACGATGATCAGCAAAAAGAGTTTGAAGCCACTATGGAACTGAATATGGCTCTTTCCCTGGCAGGGGTTGGTCGTTTCAGGATCAATGTGTTTCGGCAGCGAGGCGAAGTGACTATGGTTGTTCGTTATATTAAAGGAGAAATTCCGTCTATAGACGATTTGAATTTACCTTTAATCTTAAAATCCATAGTACTGGAGTTACGGGGTCTGGTATTGGTTGTGGGTTCTACTGGTTCAGGTAAATCAACCACACTTGCATCAATGATCGATTACAGGAATGAACATCATAGAGGTCATATTTTAACCATTGAAGACCCTATTGAATACTTACACAAACATAAAAAATCCATAGTGAATCAGCGTGAAATTGGTATTGATACCATCAGTTATGACAATGCACTGAAAAATGCCATGCGCGAGGCCCCTGATGTTATCCTGATTGGGGAAATTCGAGATCGTAATTCCATGAAACATGCTATTGCTTATGCTGAAACGGGACATTTGTGTATTTCAACCTTACACGCTAATAATGCGAATCAGACCATGGACAGGATTATTAACTTCTTCCCTGAAGATGCAAAACCACAGGTTTTAGCCGACTTGTCCCTTAATTTACGGGCCATTATCTCTTTACGTTTGATTCCAGGAATAGACAATCAGCGTGTGGCGGCTGTTGAGATATTAATCAATTCTCCTTATATTTCCGACTTAATTGAAAAAGGAAAAATCGACGAAATAAAAGAAGCCATGGCACGGGGTAATGAGCAGGGAATGCAGACTTTTGATCAGGCTTTATTGAAATTATACAATGAAGGCAAAATTACCAAAGAAAATGCCATCAAATACGCTGATTCCAAAAACAATGTGGGCTTACAGATTCGCCTTAATGAAGAAACATCATTTGACCAGGATCAGAATTTAACCATTCAGCCTGATGAATTGGATAAATTCAAATAAGATACACTATAAGTCGCTTCTAGTTCCTATTTAATCGGTTAAAATTTGTTTCATTTAATATTATGTTAATCTTAATTGAATAATATTGGATTAAATGTATTAAATTGAGTCTTATATATGAATCCCGATGTACTCTATATTCAAAAGCAAGTTAAAAAGCTTTATGCAAGCCTGAGCCCTGCGATACAGGATGGATTAGCAGACTGCAATGTTTCATTCCTGGCTCATATACGCAGCGGCCAATTTAAAGCCGCTTACGAGGATGCACGGGTCATTTATAAATTCGCTAAAAAACCGGAAACAGAGTTGAACACTCTCTTTCACAATCTGCTTTTTGCTGAAGACGTTATTACACCCGATTCGGTTGTGTTTATCCATAAAGAATCGCCTTACCGTAGTTCGTTGCAAGTTCTGGGGAGAGAAGTAGGGTTTTCAGTACAGGAGCATGAGTTTACAAACAGTTACTGGACTAAAGATTATATGATTTCCACTGGTAAGGAAGTTGTAGTACCTGTAAAAGATTCACGGACAAACTATTTCACTGCAGGATTTATGAATCAGGCAAAGGCTAATCGTAGCCTTTATTATGCGCCCCTTCAAATGGATGAGCATCATCGGGCAAAGTCAAACATCAGTTCACCAAGTCAGTGGCAAGCAGAAGAACTTTTAGCTCACTCAACGTTTGCCAGAAAATCAGTGTTAGAAGGAGGGAATTTCTTTTGTGCTATTAATGAGCAAAAAGAACGCTATCACATAGTTGGCGAAAATGCCATTTCTGAAACCATGGCTTATAACAATGTGGATAGGGAACAGGCCATAATTTATTTAGCCAAAGATTTGTCCTGTTCTGTTGAACAGATATTGCCTATTCCACAATGGACTTATCATCTGGATCTGCAAATGGCATATCTGGGTAAAGGCCAGTTCATTATTCATTCTTTTGATCAGGATAAAATAGATTTTGGATTGTCAGACGTAGAGATAGATGGCATTAGAAAGACCTTTGAAGTGCTGAAGGATTTATTTGAAATAAATATTATAGAAGCTACGCGTGAGATATTGGAAAAGCATGGTTTTGAGGTGACTAAGGTGTTTGGCTGTTTGTTTTATCTTACTGATGAAACTGACCCGGAACAGCTTAAATACGTACCTTATTGCAAAAGCTCTGAAGGTTTTGATGGCGCCCTGGCTTTAATGATGAATGGTATAGCCCTTGATTTGGGCGAGAAAGGTCGTCATTTTATTACAGCACGGCAAGATTTACCTTTATTTAGTGAGCAATTTGCTTCTTCTTTAAGAGATTTAGGGGTAACCCGTGTGCATGGTGCTGATATGCTGGAAGCTTATGATTACAGCGGCGATTTCTTAAGTACGTTACTGGGCATTCAAGGTGCCTGTAATGTAAGTCAAGTTGCAGCATATATGAATGGTGCATTACGTTGCCAAACATCGATAGTGAGTAAAACACAATCAACTGCCTTTCATCCAGACGTGTCGAAACACCGTTTCTTTAAACATGTTGAATCTTATGATTTAGCTGAAACAGAAACTTCTGAACATCCGGTCGAATGCGCCACCAGCACGTCGCAATTTCGTAATCAGTAGTTCGAGCTACTGTTCAGTGCCCATCAGATTCGTAGCCCGTATTAGGCGTCAGCCGTAATACGGGAATTAGCTTATTGCCACTTCGATCCCGTATTACGGCTGACGCCTAATACGGGCTACGTTTTGTGCCACATCATATGGGTTTATGAAAACAACCCATATAAAATGGCTGAGATGGATATAAGACCCATGATGGTGATGAATATATTGCTAAGCTGATTACCGTATTTTTTCATAGCGGGCACTTTGGCTATTGCATACATAGGCATAATAAACAAAAGAATAGCTATTACCGGGCCGCCTAACGTCTCTATCATTTTTAAAATATTGGGGTTTACTGTCGCAACAATCCAGCAAGTCACAATCATGAACAGTTCAATAATACGTTGCAGCGAACTTTTACCGATGGTTTTACCTGAGGATTTTAGTGATTTAACGATAATGCCGCTAAGCCCCTCTTTGGCTCCCAGATAATGTCCCAGAAATGATTTTGAAATGGCGATAAAGGCTATAACAGGAGCAACATACGCAATGAGTGGCGTATTAAAATGGTTGGCCAGATAAGAGAGTATCGAAATATTCTGTTGTTTTGCCTGCATTAAATCCTGTGGTGAAAGACTAAAGACACAGCTGAACACAAAAAACATTACAGAAAACACCATCATTAAATGACTGTATTTCATAATCAAAGAGCTTTTTTTGTCTGCCTGATTGCCGTAGTGTTGTTTTTGGCTGACTGCAAAAGAGGAAATAATAGGAGAGTGGTTAAAAGAAAACACCATGACTGGGATAATAAGCCATAAAGTCATCAACAAACCATGCCCGCCATTTGCCTGCAAGGAGTTACTGTGTTGCAACACTGCCGTGTTCCAGTGCGGAATTAAATATAAGGATAAAAGCAGCAGGATAGTGGCGAAAGGGTACACCAACACGGACATGGCTTTTACTATGATTTCCTGACCCAAACGAATTATGGTCATGAGTCCCAGAATTAATGCGATAGCCAGTAGCGCCCGCGGTGGGGCACTTAATCCCATCTGATTCACCAGGAAACTCTCGGTGGTGTTGGTAATGGCGATGCTATACATCAGCAAAATAGGGTAAATGGCAAAAAAGTAGAGTCCAGTCAGTAACCGCCCGGCAAAAGAACCAAAATGTTCTTCCACCACATCGGTAATGTCGTTATGGTTTGAAGAGCCAGACAAAACAAAGCGGCAAAGGGCGCGATGCGAGAAATAGGTCATGGGGAAAGCAAGGACAGCCATGATGATTAAGGGCCAAATGCCATTTAAACCAGCATCTATGGGAAGGAATAAAGTACCCGCACCTATAGCTGTGCCATAAAGGCTTAGCATCCATATTGTATCTTGTTTTTTCCATTCTGAAGAGCGATTGTCAGCTGCTTGAGATACTATAACTGCCGATTCATTTAAAGACATGAACACATCCTCGTTACATTACTGATGGGTGAGAAATTACTTGGCTGGTCAATTTTAACACTATAAAGTCAATGTTTCAACAGAAAACTTATTAATCATATCGAAGAGAATTCAACAAAGCAATAGATTTTCCGGCGATAATTTCGTCAAGTGGTGTACTCTTCAGAAGTTCACGTTTATCATTCGACCATGGAATTTTAATTAAAGGAGTAATGATGAATAGGATATTTTGTACTTTAATTTTTTGGTTTCTGGTGGGAGCAGCCCATTCTTTTTCTGCGTTGCCAAATCATGCCAGTATTAATTTTACCCTTTCGCAAGATAAGGGAAATTGTCCGGCACTACTTGATAACGCACGAGTTGTTATCGATTATGATTATAATTTTGAACGCAACTGGGGTTTGGCACATTTGAGGGAATTGCAGTCTGCTCATTGGAGTGAAGAATTGCATCCTTTAGGTTTAAGTAATTATTATGCCTTTATGTCGAGCATGAAGCCCAAAACCATTCAACTTGATGGTGGGGAAGTGACGGTTTACCGTATTATTTTCCATCTGTACAACAATGGCGACAGCAAGGTGTTCCTGATGATTGGCCAAGATGGAAGTTGCATTATGGCTTCAAATATTGTGAATGTTAATTCTTGAGAAACAGTGAGTGTAGCCCGGCTTGCTTGCAACCGGGAAAGAGGGCTTGGTCAGGTATCTACTCGTTGGTAGTAATTTTATCCTCTGCACCCTTTTTCATCACTATAATGCTGATGCGGCGGTTTTCCGGATTAAGGGGATTCTTTTTATCCAAAAGAACAGTTGATGAAAAGCCCGAAACGGTCATTACCTTATCTTCATTCATTCCGGCTTTAATCAGTGCTCTGCGGGCTGCGTTCGCTCTTTGGGAAGATAATTCCCAGTTGGTGTAATCAAGCTCTTCCGGATTGTGGTAAGGACTGGCGTCAGTATGCCCCTGAATGGTTATTTTATTGGGTACGGAATTTAACAGTTTGGCTATATTGGCAAGAATAGGGTCTATTTCCGGGTTGATTTTATCAGATCCTACATCAAACATCGGTTTGTTTTGATTATCGATTAACTGTATTCTTAAGCCGTCTGAAACCACATCCATTCGCAATTGTTTTTTTAATCCGGCCAGAGCGGGATCTTGTTCAATACTCAAATTGATTTCTGATTTAAGTTCTTCCAGTTTTTTTAGTTCGGCATCTTTGGACTGAGTTATTTCCTTGCTTTCTGCTAATGTGTCATTTTTAAGCGGTTTATTAGAGGCAGATACTTGTCCGTCACTTTCTTCTATATTGGGGCCGCCTCCTTTGATGTTGATTTGCCGGCTACCCATACTGTCGCCGCCAAAAAGTGCTACCTTCAACGGCTGCTTAAAATATTCAGAGATCCCTGCCTTTTGTGCTTTGTTTAATGAAGCAACCAGCCACATGAGGAGAAAAAAGGCCATCATTGCCGTAACAAAGTCTGCATAGGCAATTTTCCATGAGCCACCATGATGCCCATGACCATGCTTTTTAATTTTTTTAATGATGGGAACAGGAGCCGCCTTTTCCTTTTTTTCTTTTTTCTCTTTCTTTTCTATGGGCTCATCAGGCAATGGATCACTAATATCATTTATTTCGCTCATGGTTATACTCTAACTTGCTGCAGGTTCAGCGGATTCGGGAGCTGCGGCGGATGCTGCTGGTTTGGCATTCTTTATCTCATCATTTAACTGATTAAAGGATGGCCGTTCCGCAGAGAACAGTACTTTACGCCCAAATTCTACTGCTATGATAGGCGGATTATTATGTAGACTGGCCAGAATGGTGACTTTAATACATTGCAGCATTAATTGTGTCTGGTTGGCACGTTGTTCCATAGCCGTTGCTACAGGACCTACAAATCCATAACCAATTAAAATACCTAAAAAGGTTCCCACCAGCGCATGGGCAATCAATACCCCTAACTCAGACGGGGGCAAACTGATGGATTCCATAGTGTGTACCACTCCAAGAACCGCAGCAACAATACCAAAAGCAGGCATTGCATCAGCAACTTTGCTGATGGCGTTAGGCGGGATCATCTCTTCTTCATGATGCGATTCAATTTCCATATCCATCAGCGCTTCGAGTTGGAAGGGCTGCATATTGGAGGTGATAATGAGCCTTAAATAATCACAAATAAACTCAATGACGTGATGTTTGGCCATTAAGTTGGGATAGCTTGAAAAAATAGCACTTTTTTCCGGCTCATCAATATCACTTTCAAGAGACATCAAACCCTGTTGTCTCGCCTTGTTTAACAGGTTGTACAGCAGGGCAAGCAAATCAACGGACATGGCTCTTGCTGATTTCTGACCACGAAAAACTCCAGGAAGCGCTTTAAATACGGATTTTATTACCGTCATACTATTACCTACTATAAAGGCGCCCAAGGCAGCTCCTCCAATAATAAGTAATTCCAGGGGTTGGAATACGGCGGCAAGATGTCCCCCTGAAAGGGCGAAACCACCAAATACACAGAGTAATATTACTATATAACCTACTATAATCAGCATTTCATCACCGAATCTATTGTCATAATTATTGGGCCAGATAATCGTGAACCACTTTCCCATAGGGCAAAGTTAAATCTGACTGGATATGAATTGCACTTACTATCCTGCGTACAGGAAGGCTTGCCACTGGGGCCAGTGCATGATGCGCTAATTCCAGTTGCGCGGGTCCTTGCCATGCTCCTTTAACAGTAATGTCTTCCAAATGATATTCTACCAATTCACAAATTCGTGTACTTCCATCTACATGTGGAATTATTTTAAGTAAATAATTGGGAGAAGTCATTGATTCTGCTACTTTTTTTGCATCCAGAGTTTCGTATTTATAGCCCATGGTTGCTGTAGCCACCCGGCAAGGACCATATTCCAGAGTACCGAGCAAGGTTTCATTAACCACCTGTAATTTGGGTTGCGCCAGCTTTTTAGGGAAGCCCCAGATTTCACGACCGCCAGCTATAGGTGGCTGATCATCCAGATACATGGCATGAGTATAGCCGCCAGTCTTTCCTTTATAACGGACTGGAATGACCTGGCCAGATTCGGTGTAATCACCAAAGCCAGTTGAATCAGGCATACGGATAAATTCGAATTTAACCAGAGGCTCTGTGACCTCCAGAGGTTCAGGAACCACTTCCCGCAGTAAATCCAAATCAGTTTCATAAGTAATGATTAAAAATTCCCTATTGATAAAGCGATAAGGTCCCCGAGGATAAGACGGGCTGGCGATAGGCATGGCAAATGCCTTTTCTTTTACCTCTGCTTCATTCATCCAGATGCTCCTTCATTTTATTCACACGGGCCATGTCATGTAAGACTATGCCTTCTGTTATCGGTATTTTTTCCTTCCATGGCGATTTTTTAATTGCCTTTTTACCATCGTGATAACCATAAGTGATTAGTTCAGAGATGGATTTTTTTGAAAATTCATAATCTTTTGAAGACAGTTCAGTACCATCATGCTCACACAAAAAGTTAACCAGAGCAATCGTGGTTTCCTCTCCCCTTGAAATACATTCTTTGATTTCGTGCGCTTCTTTAAGTTCCCTGGGGACTAATTTTGATAAGACATGAATGCTGTTTTTAAGCGTCTGTACTTGTTTGTACACATCAATCATGCGATTCAAACGACTGGCATATTCTATATCTTTTTTACGCTTTATAATCTCATCAAAATTTTTAGGATCGAGACCATAGGAGTCAAATAATTGCACCATAAAACAGAGCAAATGTTTTTTATCCTGATTACATAATACGTAGGCCACGGGAGTGTTGCTCGCCAAACCACCATCCCAATAAAATTTGTCATCTATTTTTACAGCCGGAAAACCCGGTGGAAGTGCTCCGCTAGCCATAATGTGTTCCGGACCGATTTTTTGCTTGTGCGAATCGAAATAGATCATCTGTCCCGAACAAATTTCGACGGCACCTACACATAAGCGTGTCACTTTCTGATTGTTGATACGTTCAAAATCAACGAATTTTTCCAGGGTTTCTTTTAAGGGAGAAGTATCATAATAACTTAAAAAATCCGGCGTATTATGCCAACCTGAATGAGGTGACGGAAAACGGGGGATAAAGAAACCGGGCTGCCCATAAAGGATAGCATTCTGTGAGGACATATAATGATGTAACTGGCGGCTGAACTGGTCATTAGGAAATAACTCATCAATACAGCTTTGCGTGGCGATAGACTCCCAGAATTGGTACAGTTTTTCTATTCGTACTTTTTCCGGGTTACCCGCAGCAATGGCTGCATTGATTGCACCAATAGAGGTTCCCACAAACCAGTCAGGATAATAGCCCGCATCATCCAAAGCATGCAAAATTCCAGCCTGATAGGCTCCCAAAGCGCCGCCACCTTGAAAGGTACAGGCTATGTTCGTATATTGCTGCCGGTTTTTATTATTATTTTTTGCTCGTACCATGGTTTACTCCATAAACCATCCATGACTTACTATCAATGATTGTCCGGTCAGTGCATTGGATTCAAATGATGCAAAAAATAATGCAGTTTGTGCTACATCATCTGTAGTTGTAAATTCACCATCAACAGTTTCCTTCAACATAACCTTTTTGATAACGTCTTCTTCACTGATACCCAGATCTTTGGCTTGTTCTGGTATTTGTTTGTCTACAAGCGGTGTGCGTACGAAACCGGGGCATATAACATTGGCACGTACATTATGAGCAGCGCCTTCTTTAGCCACTACTTTGCATAAACCGAGTAATCCATGTTTTGCTGTAACGTAGGGTGCTTTTAATACAGAAGCTTCTTTGGAGTGAACTGATCCCATATAAATCACGCTGCCTCCTTTGCCAGAAGCATACATGTGCCTGAGGGCGGCGCGGGTAGTTAAAAAGGCGCCGTCCAAATGGATGGCTATCAGTTTTTTCCAATCGGAAAATTCCAGTTTATCTACAGACTCTATGAATTGAATTCCGGCATTACTGACCAGCACATCGATACTGCCAAAGCGATCGGCTACAGCGTCTATGCCTTGATTCACCTGAGCTTCATTCGTCACGTCCATGGCTACAGCCATGGCATCACCACCCAGCGACTTGATTTCTTCGGCCGCAAGATTTGCCTGGGCAAGATTCATATCCGCAATAGCAATTTTTGCCCCTTCACGCGCATAGACCATTGCGATTTCTTTGCCTATTCCGCTGGCAGCGCCCGTGATTACCGCAACCTTACCTTTTAGTTTCATCGCAACTGTCCTTAGTATTTGATTTTTCTATTTTAAAGAGTATAGCAATGGAATTTTTATATTGCTGTATGAATTTGCAAGAATTTTCAGAAAAAAGGGAACAAAGTATTTATATCCCGTATCAGGCGTTAGCCGGAATACGGGATGGAAGTATGAACTGTCCTGTATTCTGGCTAACGTCCTGATACGGGATACGTACTGAATTAGCGGTAATAGTAAGGTGAACCATAGTAATAAGCGCGTCTTCTATCCTGATCTCTACCGATAGAATTACCGACTAAAGCACCTGCGCCAGCACCAATCACAGTACCCAAGGCAGATCCCCCTGATACTGCATAGCCTAATCCCGCACCTACAGCCGCACCGCCTGCAGTTCCTACTTCGGTATTAGAACAACCAACGAGCATGGTGGTTGAAGCTCCTAATGCAAACAATGTAGCAATAATGTTCTTTTTCATTTTGACTTCCTCTTTAGTTTGTCACCTTCACTTTGAATAATAGTACAAAAAATAAGAGATGTGTAAAATAATTATTCATATAGATTATATTTGTTTCATTTGGGCGTAGCCTTGATATATTTAAATCAATTGATTGCATTTTTCAGGATAAAAATTTACTCGGACCCTGCTTTTCCAGTAAGATAAGCTTATTAACAATAATAAAAACAAGAGGGCAGCATGTTTAGAGGAAGTATAGTAGCCTTGGTAACACCCATGCACAATGACAAAGTAGATGTTCCCCGTCTGCGTGAATTGGTTGAATTCCACATTGAGAAGGGAACTCACGGTCTGGTTGCCGCCGGCACCACCGGAGAGGCGGGTACTTTATCACATGAAGAAAAGCTCCTGGTGATCAAAACAGTCATCGAACAGGCCAAAGAGCGAATTCCTGTTATTGCAGGAACGGCTATGAACGCCACCAGAGAATGCATTGAACTGACTCAAAAAGCAATGGAATATGGGGCTCATGCTGCTTTGATCATGACTCCTGCTTATATCAAGCCCACTCAGGAAGGGTTATACGCGCATTACAGCCAGATAGCAGAAGCAGTACCCATGCCTATCATTTTATATAATGTTCCCGGGCGAACGGCTTGTGACTTGTTACCAGAAACTGTAGCCAGACTTGCGAAAATATCCAACATAATCGGAATTAAAGAAGCCACAGGGCAAATGACCCGCTTACAGCAAATTCTGCGCCTCTCTGAAGGAAGTATTGACGTATACAGTGGTGATGATCCTACCAGCGCTCAATGGATGTTGTCAGGAGCCAAAGGGGTGATTTCTGTGACTGCTAATGCTGCTGCAAAATTAATGGCTAAAATGTGTGATTTGGCTATGGATGGTGATCATGCCGCCTGTCTGCGTTTGCACGATCAATTAATGCCGTTACATGAGTTAATGTTTATTGAGGCCAATCCAATCCCTGTGAAATGGGCAATGAACAAAATGGGATTGATAGGTGGTGAAATCAGATTACCGTTGACGCCGTTATCTGAAGTACACCATCAGTCATTAGAAAAAGTACTAAAAAGTCTGGAATTGATTTAATTGGGGAACGTTGTGAAAAAATTGAGTTGTGTTGTTTTGGTAGCCTTGGCTTTATCATCTTGTAATTCGCGTTATTCCAGTGGTGGAGAGCATGTGTATTTACAAAGTCGTAATGGAGTGGATCTGGATGTACCAAAGCCATTGACTCGGGCAAATATCAGTAATTTTTACAATTTGCCCCCACAAAACCAGGATGCACGGGTAAGTATTGCTCCGCCTGGTGAATAGATACATTTTATTATCCTGATTTGGCAGGCTGCCAAATGCAGGATTAACACAAGGGATGATTATGACGCCATCAGAATCAGGAGAGTTGCTCATTGTACAGGAGTTGTCCCAGCGCATCGTGGAAGCGCAACGCAAGATCAGGATTCTGGACAGTATTAAATGGGATGACGCGGTACGACAGGAGTTTTTTAAGGCAAAAGGCAAAAAGCTTCCACCCGTTGACAGAGCATATTATGAAAATAAGCCTTTGCCTTTTGATGTGCACGAAAAACAGGAAGAGTTCAGGCTGATTTTACGCGATGCGCAAAATCAGCTTGGACAATACTCCACTTTGACCCGCTTAATCAGACGTCAGTGTGAAGAGTACAGTCGCGCCACGCACATGTTGGCCGTGAGAGGGACACCGGCTTTTAGTGAATTGGCCATGGAATTATATGGCAGTCCTGATGATGTGTTTTACGCCGGAGGCCCCAGAATGTGCGAGATGGGGACTCTGTTATTTGATGTGCTGACTGATCTGAATGTTCAATTGCAGTCAGAGGCTGATATCAAGCGCTACACGCCGCAACAGGCACAGGAAATATTGCAAGCACGATTAAGCCATTTTTTTACCAAACATCCTGGGAAAGTGACGGTGATGATCAGTGACGGCATGGTTGCTGATGCCGCAGCAGGAGCAGACAGTATCAAGCTAAGCCAACAGGCGATGTTCAGTGATCGGGATTTGCGTTATCTGGAAGTCCATGAAGGATGGGTACATGTTGGTACCACGCTTAATGGTTCCATGCAGCCTAATTGTTTTTTTCTCTCTAAAGGTTCTCCCTCCAGTAGCGTCATTCAGGAAGGTTTAGCCGTAATTACAGAAATAGTTACGTTCTCTTCCAATCCAGGACGAATGTTGAAGATTACCAACAGGGTCATTGCTTTGGATAAAGTCACGCAAGGTGCTGATTTTCTTGATATCTACCGTTATTTTGTAGAGTGTGGCCTGACGGAAGATGACAGTTACAACCAGACCGTTCGGGTGTTTAGAGGAAGTACGCCAACAGGCGGCCCTTTCACCAAAGATTTATCATACGCTAAGGGTTTTGTCCTGATTTATAATTACATCCGTTTTGCTATTGGTCAGAAACGGGTTGATTCTATTCCCTTATTATTTACGGGTAAATTAATTCTGGATGATTTGCCTTTGCTCGGAGAATTGAAAGAACGCGGCATTTTAACCAATCCGGTTTATTTGCCACCGCCATTTCAGGATTTGGCCGCATTGAGTGCCTGGATGAGTTTCTCCTTGTACCTCAATCAGTTTGACTTAAATGAAATTCAGAAAAATTTCCGCTTTTTACTTATCTGACAGACGCATTTGATCAATGCGTCTGCATCTCTCCCAGACGGAAAGGATAATCGTGCCTGCAACGTGCGTAAGCCGCACCTATTTTTTCCGGGGTAGGATAGAAGGCATAATGGGTGGCATTGTAGGCGCAGCAGGGAAGCGAGCTGACAAAACATCCTCTTTTGGCATTCCAGACTAATCCTGTTTCAGTCGGCTCTAAGGTTCTGCCATCAAAGCAGACATAGCGCGGCTGGTCTGGTTTCCCTCCCTCAATACAGCCTTGAGCATGGATAAAATTCATGATCAGCATGAGTCCAGACAATATTATTATTTTCATTTGTTTGTCCTTAAACTTGCTATACTTCTAACTATAAACTTAGCTGAAGTTTAAATCTATTCAAGCCTTTGGTGAAAATGACCGTGATATTTAAGGACAATTTAATAATTCAGGCTTAAAATATATACATGATGATTGATGGAGTGCTTAAATGCCTAATAGCAGTGACATTAAGAATGAATTAACGAATAGAACTCTTCTCGGGGACAGGGACGCACAAATAGGTGCTCTAGATGCTTTGCTTCTGGTGGATCCTACTAATACAAGTGAGTTCAGAAAAGCATTAATAGCCCATCAGGTATTTTGGAAAGCGCAACCATATTTTGCCGCTGCCGTTTTTGAAGACAATGAGGCCCTCTTAACGGTTGATACACCGCTTCAGGAACTTCATGCATTGGCTGCTCAGCAGAGAGTGGTTTTGGGGCTGTCGGAAGTGGATCCTGAAGTTTTAATCAAAATTCTTTCGAATAATCAGGATGAATGCCGTGCTTATTTAGCCAGTCTGGAAAAATTGGGGTCTTTGAAGCAGGCTCATGGCTGGCAGCCTGACATTGTACCTGCTGCTAGTATAAAACCGCCACCACCTCCGGCAAACAGTCATACTAATGTTCTGTCCAATGAAGCCATTGCAGCAATAAAAACAGAGGCTGCAAATATTCATCTGTCGCAGTTGATTGAATCAACGAAGGAACATGAATTATTAAGTGCTGTATTAAATGCCAAGACCAGACCTGATTTTGACGCAGCGATCAAGAAAATTGGTTTTCCTGCTGCAGGAAATGGAGCCTTGAGACATCCGTTAAATGAAGGACAAATAAAAGAGCTCAAGGACAGCATTGCCTCTATCGAGAAAGCCATGTTACATAATTACATTGAGCATCATTTGGATGCCGCTCAATTAAAGGCTTTAGATGCCACTGAGGATTTGGATAAATTTAAAGAAGGACTAAATAAAATTGGTATCACTTCTACTGATTGGGTTGAAGATGAAGATTTAAAAGATATCAAGCAATGGATTCGTTCCCGTCAATTTGTCCTGACAGTGAAAGAATCATCGCAACTGGAAATAAACTGTCACCAACATTTGCTTAATATGTTTGACACGCTTCCAATAGACAAACAACGCGATTTATTGAACAAGCCACAAGTACTGCAGAAAATTTTACAGGCAAGGGATGCAGAAACGGTAGGGCATTATCTGGGTAAAGGAATAGAAGGAGTAAGTTCCTTTCTTCGCGAAAACGAATTAAATGCCAGCTATAAAGGCATACATAACGCTGCAGTTGCCAGAGCACTGGCTGGTTTTGATCCTGTGATCAGACTCGATGACACCCAGGTTTCTAAAATTAATGAAGCGTTGTTGGCAGCCAATGAAACCCCAAATGTGTTTACTGATGTGGCTTTATATAAGAGTTTTGTTGATCAAATCAGAGCTCAATGCGGTGCTGTAGATGCAAAAACCTTTAACGAAGCATTCAACTTAAATCAGGCTGGAACCGCTTTTAGTGTTACAACCCCGGTGAAGGATGCTATTGCTGTCCAGGCTGCGCATAACAAAGATTTATTTACAGCGTATGTACTTCCTGAGCATGCAGGGCATAAACAGCTCCTGGATGTATTGCTGTCTTTGGATAAAGAGCTATCTATTAAAGCCGACCAAATTAAACCTATAGAGGGGCTGTTTGATCAATCCAAGTCAGTGAGAGAGTTTATTAACTCACTGATTTCTGAACCAAAGCCACCAGCTCCTGCTCTAATTCCCCAGGTTCGTAGCTTCAAAACGAGATTGCTTAATGAGTTTTCTCCTGCTTTATTTGATGAAATTAAGCAGGGTCTGCTCAAGGAACAATTTAAACTGGCGAGTGTTGATGACGTCACTAAAGCCTTGACCAAAGTGCAAAAAGATTTAACTGACATGCAGGCATTGCATAAACCTATAGTTGATAATGTCAGTCATTTTAAACCTTTAGAAAAAGTAGAACCCCACCATTTATACAACCCTGCCTTTCATGGTACGGCACAAGTGCATGCTGCTGAAATGAAAGAGAAATATCAGGAATTTTCTAATACCTGTAATGACATAGTAGATCAGTTAAGACGTAATAAAAATCATTTGGAAGATTATTTAAAAAGCCTTCCCAAGGATGCGGACTTACATGCCAGTTTACCCTTGGCTGAGAGAAAGAAAATTGAAGCCTTACGTAAAGAATTGGCAGCAGAATTGGTTGTAGTGAATAAGAATCTTGAGTTTTATGAAAAAGTCCAAGAGAAGTTATCTGGCGAGAAGGGGATTTTGCAAGCCATTGATGAGGCAAAAGCAGGGAATAAAAGTTATGTGTTTCATGCCGAAGGGGTTACCCGCAGGTTCTCAACTTTGGGTAAAATGAATACTTTGACTAAGGCAGATAGCGTGCCTTTGCCCCAAAATACTGCAGTGAAAACCGGCCAACAATCAGATGAAACAAAGAATTTTGTCTTAGGCGAAGCCATACCTGAGGGGCAAATTGCCGTCTTTGACGTGGTTAAAACGAGCTATAACAGCAGTAAAGCAGTAGAATTTGAGTCCCGTGGACGTTTTACCCATGATCCTTCACCTCCCGCAGCGGTAACCAGCAAGGGTGACAAGATTACTAAAACTCCTGGAGGAAAGTTTGAAATTATTGAATTTCCGAAACAGACAGTACCCCCTCCAAAGCAAGGTTCAGCAGAAGATGTACGACTCACCAAGGCAAGGATAGAGTTTTCTATGACCATGGCGGCAGAAATTTTGGCGAGTATGGAAGGACCTCCTACTAAAAGTAAGCCTTTAAGGTTGTATGGGGCTAATGAAGAAGAAATGAGGTATTTGTGGACAGCTCTTGTTGTTCTGGGAGAAAAGGATCCCAAAATGAAATTTGGACCTGAAGCTATAAAACTGGATAAATACGGGGATAATAATT
This sequence comes from Legionella shakespearei DSM 23087, assembly GCF_000373765.1. Classification (GTDB taxonomy): domain Bacteria; phylum Pseudomonadota; class Gammaproteobacteria; order Legionellales; family Legionellaceae; genus Legionella; species Legionella shakespearei. The sequence continues at coordinate 41,117 of NZ_KB892396.1, forward strand.
TTGATCCCAGTCAAGAAATGGGTCGTTTTTGGGGTTATAGCAATGAATCCTTGTATACAAAATTCAAACAGGATCAGTTTAAAACATCAGTAGAGAAAAAATCTGAGGATCTGGCTGAAGTAACTCAGGATAAATTTGGTAAGAAAGATGAGCAGGAAAATATGGATGCTAAAGTGATAAAAGCGAATGAGTCCTTTAAAAAGGATTTACAGCAAGTAAGAGCAAAAGCGAAACAAGACACAGCAGAACATGGTCCTGCTGTGAGTCCGAAACGGCCAGGTATGTAGACAGTCTGCTATCTATCCAACTGGTGAAAGAATAACAGACCCTGATATACTGTAATAAAAATAAGGGGCATAACGTGAACTCAAAACAATTGGCTATAGGCGTATTTGATTCGGGAATGGGGGGCTTGACCGTTTTAAAAGCCTTGCGCACTTCCTTGCCGCATGAGTCTTTTGTCTATTTAGGTGACACGGCCCGTCTTCCCTACGGTACTAAAAGTCCGGACACGGTGAAGCAATACGCCATGCAAATGGCTAAAATTCTGGTGGAACGTCAGATTAAAGCTTTGGTAATTGCATGTAATACTGCAACGACCGCAGCATTACCTCATTTGCAAAGCATGTTGAGCGATATACCGGTGCTTGGCGTGGTTGCACCGGGTGCTTCTGCTGCTGTGGCTGCGACTAAGAATAAGCGGGTTCTGGTATTGGCTACTGAAACGACTATTGCTTCGAAGGCCTATCAGGAATTGATTGTGAAGAATCTGCCTCAGGCGGTGATTAATACGCGTGCCTGTAGTGTGTTAGTCGCTTTGGCTGAAGAGGGCATGGTAGATAATGCTGTTGCCCGTGAGGCATTAAAGCATTATCTGGATGGTTTTACTGATGAAGATGCGGTGTTATTGGGATGTACTCATTTTCCAGTATTTAAATCGCTATTAACTAGCTTACTCCCGGATGGTGTTGTCATAGTAGATTCCGCTCAGGCAACAGCTTTGTCTCTTCGTAACCTGCTGCAAGAGCAGAATTTACTGAATGACGGGATTGCACATCAAGCAACGAAATATCTGGTCACGGACTCGGTAAGCAGATTCCAAAAAGTAGGGCAAATCTTTTTAGGCGAGGCCCTATCTTTTGGCAGCATCGAACTGGTAGACGCGCAAGGCAATTAATACGCGCCTGTAGCCCTGTTGCTCTTTGCCATTACCCGATCCACGTCGTCCTGAGCGCGTCTTTTGGCGCGAAGGATCTCCAAATACTGGCACCATGCCGCTTTCAGGAGATCCTTCGCGCCAAAAGACGCGCTCAGGACGACGTGGATCGGGTAATGGCAAAAGAGGTGTAAAAGAGGTGTAGAAGAGTCAGTTGCTCGCAACCGGGATCGTGCCACTTCGATCCCGGCTGCAAGCAGACCGGGCTACAAACCCAAGTTCTGCTAAAACAACACACAACCACCTGTTGCATTTTTATTTTTGGAGTTGTCATCCTCGAGACTTATTTCCTCCATATAATTCAAATCCTTATAAACAATGAGTGCGCTTTGCAATAGATCATTAGCTAAACTAAATACAGGATCAGACTCCTTATAACTAGAAGTCAGGTTATTTAGCATGCCAAGACAAAAGGCGTAATCTGAATCCTGATCAACAAGAGATTGTTTTAAGGCTGCAAATGATCCTGTTCTTGGATTAACAGGGTCAGGGCATTGTTCTAATGAAGCCAGATGCTCTAACACTGTCGGAAGCAGGGGATTACAAAGTGCAAGTAATAGACTATTTCCTTTCATATGTAGCAATGTATAAGGCGACTCTAATAATTCCTCCAGGAAACGAATTAAAGGTGCGGTCCTGGACGAAAAAGGAAGAGCTGCAAATAGTTCTTTGGCTCTTTTATGGTTTTCGATTCGATCTATAACTTCTTGATTCCACTCGCCTAATTTAGCAAGTAAAAACACGGGATAACCTGAGCTGCATTGCAGTGAGAGAATGGATTGAGCGAGTTTAAAATTTATTTCAGCGATGGATCCAACTTTTTCAAAATCAGCAATTAAGGTGTTAATCAAACGTTGGCTTGCCAGATGATCAGAATGACGTTTGTATGACTGCTTCAGTAATTCGGTATAAATGTAAGGTAAGAAATTTTGTACATACATAGAACGAACCTTAGTTTCAGGTCGAGTTCATCCTACATTCCATTTATTCTTCTTTTGCTGGACGACTCATCAAATTATTTACTGCCTCCTTGGCCTGCAACTTGTTTTGCAATAATGCATTGATTTGTTCACAAATCGGCATTTCTATTTTATTTTTTTGGGCAATAGCACATATTTGTGCCGCATTATGTTTTCCTTCTACAACTTGACCAATGTGCTTTTCTGCTTCTGCTATGGAGCTTTGTTGCCCTAATAACAAGCCAAAACGACGATTACGTGATTGGTCATCAGTACAGGTTAATACCAGATCGCCAACTCCGGCCAAACCGATAAAGGTTTCCTGTTTGGCGCCCAAGCTAAGCCCCAAACGGCTCATTTCAGCCAGTCCACGAGTAATCAAAGCAGCTTTGGCATTAGAGCCATAACCCAGTCCGTCACTGATCCCGCAGGCGATGGCCAAAATATTTTTAACCGCCCCACATAACTGGACGCCAATAAGATCGTCACTCAGGTATACACGTACATTACCATGATGAAATAATTTATGCACCTTTTTTTGATAGGATGAATTATTTCCAGCCAAAGTCAATACGGTTGGTAAATAGCGTGCCACTTCTTTGGCAAATGATGGGCCGGAAACCACTGCAACAGGAAAGTCAGCCCCCCAGCGGCCAGCGACTAATTCACTTAACAACTGATGGGTTACAGGATCAACTCCTTTAGTGATCCAGATTAAACCTTTAGGGGCTTTATTAATTTGTGATAATAATTCAGCAAAAGCATGAGAGGGGACGGCAATAATGACGTATTCTGCCTGTTCCAGGCATTCATTCAAGCTCACTGCAGGAGTCAAATTTTCAGGGAAGGGAACCCCGGGAAGATAAACAGAATTGCACTTTTCCTCTGCCATGCGATGAACATGCTGTGGGTTATGCCCCCACAGCAGGACTTGATGCCCTCCCTGAGCCAGATGCAAAGCAACTGCAGTTCCCCAGGAACCAGCACCTAATATGGCAATGGTTTTCGCATTCATTATTAGTGAGCTATTTCTTCTTTAGCTAATTGTTGCTTTTCAGCCATTTGCTGCATGTATAAGGCATCAAAATTGATAGGTGCCAAAACCAGCTGCGGGAAGCTGCCACGAATAACTTGTGAGGTAATCGCTTCACGGGCATAAGGGAACAAAATGCTGGGGCAGAAGCTGTTGAGTAAATGATCCAGTTGGTTCACTGCAGCACCTTGAATAGTAAATATTCCAGCCTGTTTTACTTCAACAAGGAAGGCAGTTGCTTTTTGGTTGGCAACTGTTGCTGTTACTGTCAGTACTACTTCAAATACACCATCTTCCAATTGAGTGCTGGTAGTGTTTAAATCTAAAGACAGTTCAGGCTCCCATTGTTGCTGGAATACAGCAGGAGTGTTGGGTGCTTCATAAGATAAATCTTTAATATAAATCCTTTGAATCATGAATTGAGCTTCGTCATTTTGTTGTTGTTCGTTATTAGCTTGTTCAGTCATGATATTGCTATCCTTTTAATAGTTGGTTCAATTTTCCCTGGGCTTCCAGGGCATATAAATCATCGCAGCCACCAATAGCCTGGCCGTTAATGAAGATTTGGGGTACGGTTCTTCTGCCGCTTTTAACCATCATTTCTTCACGTAACTCGGGTTGCAGATCAACACGTATGTCCGTAAAGCTTATGTTTTTGCTGTGAAGCAAATCTTTTGCGCGAATGCAGTAAGGGCAAGAGCCAGTACTGTACATGATGACTTCAGCCATGAATCTATTTTCCCTTAACGACAGGAAGATCAGCATTTTCCCATGCGTTCATTCCCCCGCCAAGTACGGTGGGTTGATAGCCCAGGGCTTTGATTTTTTCAGCTGCTGCTGAAGATTGCATACCACGGGCACACACAAGAATCACAGGCTTATTTTTATATTTATTCATTTTAGCCTGTTCAAAATCTTCAGCGCTACAATTAATCGCGTCGATAATGTGACCATTTTTAAAAGTTTCTTTATCACGCAAGTCAACGACTACTGCATTTTCATTATTAATTAGATCAACAGCACCGTGAGGACTAAGTTCTTTGGCTTTCTTTTTTTGTGTTACCAGCTCGTTAATAAAAGTTAAGAGTAAAATGACGATAAAAGCAAGCCAGAGTTGCCAGTGATTGCTAATGAATTGCCCTAAATGTTCCATATATTGCTCAAGATTTTTATAATGATGTGCGAATTATCCTTAGATTGGGGGGGGAACGCAAGGGGCACTATCATTAAGTTGAGGAATTCCACCGTCCCGCGGCTTGTCCGCGGGATCCAGAGATCTCACCCTGATCTTGGTTCCCTGGATCCCGCGGACAAGCCGCGGGACGGCGGAGTAGCGCTTAACTTAATAGCAGAGAACGCAAGGGGCTGCTTTAAGTCAGAGCGGATTTTCTTCGCGATTTTTTTTCAGCAATACATAGACGGCACCATGTCCGCCGTCTTTAGGCAACGCGCTATGAAAAGCCAAAACTTCATTGAATTGCGGCAACCAGCGATTAACAAGATTTTTTACTACCGGTGGCGCACCCTGATGGCCGCCTTTCCCATGAATAATTAATAAACAGCGTTTACTCGTCTGAATTTGATTGTGGATAAACTGACACAAGGCATGACGTGCGGCTTCTGTTTTCATGCCATGTAAATCAAGTCTCGCCTCCCAGGGAATCTGGCCGTTTTTCAGTTCACGAAACCTTTTACTGGTGATGCTGGAGTCCGCATAAGACAAGAGAGAGTCGGACAAGACAGTCTCATTGATAAAATCAGATAAAAAATATTCTGTGGCTGGAAGTGGTTTTTTCTGATGGGCTGATGGCCGCCTGGAGCATGGCGTGGGTATTGATACAGGGGGCGCCGGATCTTTAACTCGTTTTGTTTTTTCGTTTAATGGCTTAACCGTCCGCATATGCTCGCGAAACAGAGCCTTGTCCTCATCGGACATGAAATCATCAGCCATTTGTGCACTAATTTATTTATAATAATCAAATTATAACTTAGATTTGTTGTAATTTCTCAAGATTCGTAGCGGTAGTTCCTGCCACATCGATCCCGGCTGCAAGCAGACCGGGCTACAAGACCATGACACATCTTTGTCATTACCTCGATTCACGTCGTCCTGAGCGCGTCTTTTGGCGCGAAGGATCTCCTGAAAGTGGCATAGTGCCAGTATTTGGAGATCCTTCGCGCCAAAAGACGCGCTCAGGACGACGTAGATCAAAGATGTATAGAAGAGACAGTTGCTTGCAGCCGGGAATGATGTGGCAATGAGCCTATAAGAGGGTTGAAGTATCACGTGTATAGAGTACAATTTGTTCTTTTTCGCGCATTATTTAGGGTCTTATGAGCAGCTACATTATTAAAGAAACTGAAGAACTGGTTACTATTCTTGATTTTTTACGTTTTAGTTTATCCTGTGCTATAGACGCCAATTTATATTATGGCCATGGTACTGATAATGCATGGGATGATATGCGTTCCCTGATTTTGAGAAGTTTGGCGCTGCCTTATGATGTTGAGCCGGCTTTATTAAATGCCCGCCTGACTACCAGTGAGAAAAAGCATCTCTGCCAACAACTGGACAAGCGTATTAACCAACGGGTTCCTGTACCTTATTTAATTAAGGAAGCCTATTTTTATGACTTGCCTTTTTATGTTGATGAACGAGTCCTTATTCCCCGTTCACCCATAGCCGAGTTAATCAGTAATCAGTTTTCACCCTGGATAGAGGCTGATAATGTCCACCGTATCCTGGATTTGTGTACGGGTAGTGGTTGTATCGCTATAGCCTGTTGTTATGCATTTCCTGAGGCACAAGTCGATGCAGTGGATATATCCAGTGAAGCTCTGGCTGTAGCGGCTATTAATCGTGAACAGTTAGATGTAGAAGAACAGTTACAGTTGATTGAATCCGATTGTTTCGCAAAGGTACCGCATGTGAGCTATGATTTGATAGTAAGCAATCCTCCTTATGTCGGTAAAGAAGAGATGCAGACTTTACCTGATGAATACAGACATGAACCAGTTTTAGCATTGGAAACCAGCAACAATGGCCTGGCCATTGTTGAGCGTATTTTAAAAAATGCTGCATCCTATCTTAGCGAGCATGGTGTTTTGGTAGTGGAAGTAGGTAACAGTGAAGAAGCATTATGCGAAGCTTACCCTATGGTTCCATTTACCTGGCTGGAAATGAGTCATGGCGGGCAGGGGATATTCCTGCTAACAAAACAGCAGTTGGAAGAGTTTTTCTAATCAGGCGGGCTGAATATGTCGGGAAACACTTTTGGAACATTATTTAAGGTAACTACCTTTGGTGAAAGCCATGGACCTGCCATTGGCTGCATTATTGATGGCTGCCCTCCCGGTATGTCGCTGAAAGAGGAAGATATTCAACCTTTTTTAGATAAACGTAAACCAGGCCAGTCAAAATTTACCACCCAAAGAAGGGAAGACGATAAAGTTCAGATTCTTTCCGGGGTCTTTGAGGGCAAAACGACTGGTGTTCCAATTACCTTGGTGATCCATAATACCGATCAGCGCTCCAGTGATTATGAAGACATTAAAACGATGTTTCGCCCGGGCCATGCTGATTATACTTATCATCATAAGTACGGCCATCGTGACTATCGCGGCGGAGGCCGTTCTTCCGCGCGGGAAACTGCGGCACGCGTAGCGGCAGGTGCGGTTGCCCGGTTGTATCTGCAACGGACTTTAAACGTGGAAATTGTGGGTTATTTGCAGCAAATGGGTGATTTGGTTTTGTCCTTTGAGAATGAAGCAGAAATTAACAACAACCCGTTTTTTTGCCCCAATAACAAACAGATTCAGGATTTAGCTGATTATATAGAACGTTTGCGTCGGCAAGGTGATTCAGCAGGAGCCAGGCTTAAGGTTTTGGCCAGAGGCGTTCCTGCCGGTTGGGGTGATCCGGTTTTTGATAAACTGGACGCGACTTTAGCTTATGCCATGATGTCTATCAATGCAGTCAAAGGAGTAGAAATTGGCGCAGGCTTTGCAGCCGTGCAGCAATTAGGCAGTGTGCACAGAGATCAAATGACACAGCAAGGTTTTTTAAGTAATAATGCCGGAGGTGTTTTAGGTGGTATTTCTACGGGGCAGGTTATAGAAGTGAGTATGGCTTTAAAACCAACTTCCAGTATTACTACTCCTGGCAAGACGATTAACACTGCAGGAGAAGAGGTCACTGTAGTGACTAAAGGGCGGCATGATCCCTGCGTAGGAATCAGGGCTGTTCCTATAGCTGAAGCCATGATGGCCTTGGTTTTGATGGATCATTATCTGCGTCATAAAGCGCAGTGCATGTAAGAATAGGCTTCCCGCATTACGCTTTGCTAATGCGGGCTACGGGTCTGAAGCCTTTGTAGCCCGTATTAGCGAAGCGTAATACGGGATTGGGGTGGCACCGGAACCATGATCCCGTATTACGCTGACGCTAATACGGGCTACGAATCGATGAGAAAAGAGGGTAATAATGAGCAGACAATTAAATATAGCTATAGTGGGGGCTACAGGTGCTGTAGGAGAGACCTTTTTAACCGTACTGGAAGAGAGAAAATTTCCGGTAAAAACTCTTTACCCATTAGCCAGTTCTCGCTCAGCAGGTAAAACCGTCTTTTTTAAAAACGAGCAATTAGACGTTTTGGATTTAGCCGATTTTGATTTTTCCAAGGTAGATATTGCTTTATTTTCTGCCGGAGGCTCTGTATCTAAAGAGTTTGCACCAAAAGCAGTAGCAGCGGGATGTATTGTCGTTGATAACACGTCCTGTTTTCGTTATGAAGACGATATCCCTTTAGTAGTTCCTGAAGTGAATGCCCATCGCATTGCTGACTACAAAAAGAGAGGCATTATTGCCAATCCCAATTGCTCGACCATTCAAATGGTTGTTGCTTTGAAACCTTTATATGATGTGGCCGGTATTGCACGCATTAATGTCGCCACGTATCAGTCAGTATCAGGTACGGGTAAAAAGGCAATCAGTGAGTTGATCTCTCAGGTAGCTGATCTGTTGAATGGCCGTCCCGCAAAGACTGATGTTTATCCGCAACAAATAGCTTTCAATGCTCTCCCGCATATTGATCAGTTTGAAGATAATGGGTACACGCGTGAAGAAATGAAAATGGTATGGGAAACACGTAAAATTATGGAAGATGAATCTATAATGGTTAATCCGACTGCGGTCAGAGTTCCAGCTATTTACGGCCATTCCGAGGCGATTCATGTGGAGTTGAAAAAACCGATGACGGCAGAAGATGCGCGTGCCATCCTGTCAAAAGCACCAGGTGTTAAAGTAGTCGATAATGTTGCCAAATCTTCTTATCCTACAGTAATTAAAAACGCTGTGGGTCATGATGATGTATTTGTCGGACGTATCAGAAATGATATTTCTCATCCTTGCGGATTAAATTTATGGGTGGTCGCAGACAACATCCGTAAAGGTGCCGCAACCAATGCGGTGCAAATTGCAGAAATTCTGCAAAGAGAATATTTGTAACCCCCTATGTAAGGGCTACGACCCTGAATCCTGGGTATTCCCGGATCCACGTCGTCCTGAGCGCGTCTTTTTGCGCGAAGGATCTCCCGAAGTCGGCATGGTATTTGGAGCTCTTTTTTAAATTTCAAACGGACTTTGAGATGCGAAAACGCTGTATTACTTGATTTTTGTTATCTGTTACGCCACACATATACATATGATAAAAAAACTAGAAAGGGCTGCGTCTGCTTTTGGAGAATGGGGTAACTTCCGGGATTCAGGTAAAGCATAAAATAAATTGAAGATCATCCTTCAGTTGCTTGATGCTGCCTCAAAACCCGAAGACCTTGATTTGCCGGGAATGAGATTTCATTCCTTAGTCAACAGGGTCATATTGCGTTGTGTTGCAGGGCTATGCTTTATTGAGTTGATTTGCTACTCTGGAAGAGCGAAAAAACTTATTAAATGGAGAGGATACTTGAATGAAAAAAGCCAGAGTGCTGTTTGGGTTAACTGGGATTGTTTTATGGGGTGGCGTATCGGCGGGCACTATGGGCTCTGCTGTACCTGATGCTGCGTTCCGGTGGGTGGGAACCTTGAGTGTTGGTCCTGTGTGGTCAAAAGCTGGGGAGAATCAGAGTTTTTATTTAACGCCTGAGATAGAAAAGACTTATGTCGCGTATAAGTCGAGTAAGGCACTGGCATCTGGGGAGTTGTTTTTAGGAGGCCAAAAACGCTTGAGTGGTGATTGGCAGGGTCAGATGGGTCTGGCTTTGGGTCTTTCCGGGAATGCAAAAGCTCAAGGGATTATATGGGATGATAGCGACTCGCTATTGGATAATCATGCGTATGCTTATAAGGTGCAGCATGGTCGTGTTGCGGTTAAGGGGAAATTACTTTATGACTGTGGCGGTTTGCTGACTCCCTGGATAAGTGGCAGTTTGGGGATTGGCTTTAACCGTGCACATGGGTTTAGCAATACGCCATTGATTTTTGAGGCCTTGTCTAATACTAATTTCGCGAGCCATACCCAAACAGCCTTTACGTATACGTTAGGCGTCGGCGTGCAAAAGAGCCTGAATGAGCACTGGCAGTTGGGGGCAGGTTATGAGTTTGCCGATTGGGGCAAGAGTGAGTTGGGGCGTGATGCGGGGCAAAGCTTAAACAGTGGCTTGAAGCTGAATCACCTGTACACCAACGGGGTGTTATTGAATGTGACGTACCTTTCATAAGGACTTGGAGCATCATGAGTAAACACAATAAGAAAACAAAAGGATGTTTAGGCATTTGGGTGGCGGGTGCCAGTCTATTGATAAGCAGTAGTGTGCACGCAGGCATTCCGGTATGGACGTATTCGGCACCGAGTCCTGCAAGTGTGG
>NZ_KB892397.1 GCF_000373765.1 Legionella shakespearei DSM 23087
AGTAGCCCCTCCACCTCCGGGGGAGGGTGCCCGACAGGGTGGGTGGGGGGATCAAAAAGAGAACTTATTTAAGGTAAAAAGGTCTAAAATAACATGGCCTATTTGATAGAAACTCCTTTTTTGATCCCCCCATCCGCCCTGTCGGGCACCTTCCCCCGGAGAGGGGAAGGCGATCCTGCATAGTTCTGAGTGGTACTCAATATGAGAGGATCACTCAGCGCTATCGCTGCATCAAGGCTACAGTTTTTTATGTGGTTCTGAGGATGACACGACTCAGATTTCTCCGATTGACTCACTTACTTCGACATTGAAGGGCCACTGCCGTCATGCGATTCCTTGTCTGCCAAAGCATTGCTGCGATGCAGTTCTGCATACTCTTTTGCTGCTGCTGACAATTTGGTGTCAATAAAGCTTTGTATCATGTACCCGGGCTGTATCTGATCCAGACGCAACTTGCGATCTGTATTGATTGGATTAGTAAAACTACCAGAACCACGCGGCATTTCTTGGGTTGCTCTGAGAAAAGAGAGTAAACATATAGCCTGTCCGTTAATGAGGACAGGAATATCCATTGCATCAAGGGTCACAGGATCATGATATAAGTCCTGGGAACTGACTGATATGCCCGCCGCTAAAAAACGATCGCTATTTAATTCACTTTGCCCTCTGACGCGGATAAATTCTCGCAACTCTATGGTGAATTGATTAAACGTTTCTGGATCAATACCAAATAAAACATCAGCAACAGGAACACTGGCCTGATTTACCACCGGTGTTGGAGCAAAGAAAGTGCCGGGAACCGCACCAGCAGGGGCAGTCGCAGGACGTTGCGGTTGTGGTTGTACTACTGGTGGAGTTACTGCTGTTGAAGGAGCACGCGCATTTGCTTCTTGTCTCGTGTGTATCAACCAATTTACAAAAGTCTCTTTCTTTTGTGCAGGAGTTCCAGTAAGCCCCATGTAATATTGTATGTCTTCTTCCTTAACAGGCCCCAGATTGATGACACTATTTCCTGGAGACAATGATTCATTAGCTGTTATAAGACCATCAATTATTGCTGGCAATGCCTTAATAATCTCAGTTTCCTGGCGACGTATGTCTTCAGAATAGTGATATGTAACCCCTGTCCAACTCCCCATCCTGCGCGTCAGATTAATAATTGCAGCAAAAGCATAACTTCTGGCATTGACCTGGGCTTCATAGGAGTTGTCCATGCCGTATCGTGTGCTGTTAGCGGGCATAATTGCAGTAAAATTGACACGCGGATGGGCATTGCTCAATTTCATCACTTGAAGTGCTGCATTAAAACTTTCTGCAGTTAATTTGTCTTGTGACTCCAGCAAGTCGGCAAGAGCAGACATTTGCAAGGGATTAAAGTCTCCTAACCATCTGGAGATATTAATGCCGCGACCCTTACCCAGTTCAGCCAAATGAATCAGCCCTCTTGCAACTTCCGTAGCATTTCGATGTTGCGCCAATACTAATTTCAGATTGGTTGAGGTTAACCGATTGTCTCTGTGTAACAATTCCACGGCTTCAGTAACGGTAAGGGGAGCATCTTGCAACTCAGGAATACGACTGATTATCATAGTAAATAATGATTCTTCGTCATCATTCCGTTCTACAACCTCATCTGCCGCCTGACTTAAGATAAAAGCCAAATGGATGTTGCTAAATGGATCATCTGAAGTAAATTGAAAATCAGACCATTTGATTTTACTGGTCTTGTGCTCCCGTTTATAGGCTTGAATTGCATCAGCAATTGCTTGTTTCGTGTGATTGTTATTAAGAGCGATACTCAGGGTCATGATGTTACCTCCGACTGACACAATAGAATGATTCTATATTATAACATTTGATACAAAATTAATCAAAACAAATAACATGCAACCAATTCTGGCATCACTCCTGGCAAATCCAGGAATGACGCTTTATCGTTCAGGGCTGAACAGCAGCTACTAACTCAGAATCTTGCTCCTGAGCCTTTCGGGGATGGAAAAGAGAATAGAGACAACTGCTTTGATGTTCCTTTTTATATAAATGAATCAAACGATTAATTTGACTGTTGTTTGCCTTTGGGTACAGATTTACTAACTCCTCAGCATCTGGTGTTATTGCTTCCCTCAAGAACGCGCCCTTTCGGTAAGGAATTCTGGGAACTAATTCCAGGCAGTGTTTCACGACGTCAAAGCCCAAATCCTGATGGTGTTGCAAAACGAAATGGATAAGATGTTTGTAATGCACTTCCTTTTGACTGTCCGGGAAATCTCTGGTCATGCATCGCGCGGGAAAATCGTAACCTTGAGGCAAGAAAAACAAGCGCATACTTTCTGGCTTGAAACTCGAAAATTCTTCGTTTACAAAATGAAGTAATTCCAAATAGTCTGCTCTCGGTTCTCTTAGTCCATATTGACGCTCGGCATTCATAGGCTCTAACAGTCGGCTATACAGTTCTGCTCCAATGTTCTCTTTGTTTTTAAGCAGTGCTTCCCGGAACATAAAAAAGCTATGATTAAATCCTGTCCATATGAAGTGTTTATCGAGCAGGATCTTTTCCAGACAAGCCTCTCCCAACCAGCCACGATTATCCGCTACAAAGCCAATCATGGGCTGAAATAATTCAGGACTGTTTATCATGATATCCCGAGCCGCTGCCGAACTGAAAATCGCTCTGCATTCATCTTGCCCCTGGGAATCAAAATCCGGAAAATAATGTTTTATTAGTCTAAAGGTGAGCATCATTGTTTTAGGATCATACAAACCCGATAGTCTGAGCGCTTTAAAATCACTCAGCATGTTTTCAGAAGTAAATAATGTCGGATTTTTTTTGATAAAATGGATAGCAGCCCTGTAATCCGCTGCAAATTTTTTATTTTCCTCATACCAGTCCACTTCTTTATTGGGCACTCGAGTGTAAGAAGGATGGATGTCACAAAGCATTGACAACAACTTATCATTAAAAATTTTCTTCAGGAAGTCATCAGGCATTTTTTCCATAAACTGCTCGATGAATCTTAGGGTGGGAATAAAGAGCTCATGCCCCAGGCCCAAATAAAAAATCTCATTGCCTAACCAGTTTTCCCAAAATTGCGGGATAGTCTTCCCCTGCTCATCAAGTATTATCTGAGGATTCCTTTGTATTAAAGAATAGAGTGCAATGACAGACTCAATATCTGGCTTGAATTCATGTACCTCCATATTACTGATAAAAAGGAGGTTAATGGCTGATAACCTGGCTGCTTCGGGCTTTTTGCTTCGCCATGTAATCAGCTGTCTTAATGTATCCAGACCAAGGTCTGTACTGTTTTTTTCAAGAAACCCCAGGAACTGGCACCGGTTTTTTCTGCTGGCATGATAAAAATGATCAGGATTCACGGTTAAAATAGCACGAAAGGCATCATTGCCTAATTCCGCTTTTCTCTGTTCTAATAAATTAAAGGTTGTATCGCGCAATGATAAATACATCCTGTTTTTTTGCTGCAGAATCTGCATCAGGAAGGATTTGCCCCGATCATCAACCGCATTAAAAAACTCCTTAAGGCAGGCTGTTGATTCGGGAAAATTATTCAATACATCGACGACTAACAGTTGATTATCCATGAGCGCCGACATAAGCGGTGTTTGCTGCAGGTTATTTCTTTTGACTAACAGCTCGGCAAGTGTGTCTTCCCTGGTCACGGTGAAATGGTGTGATATGCAATATCCATATAACCGACGTCTTAAATCATCCATCTTTACTACTCCCTGTAATTTATCCGTGTATCAGACTATATACTTGGTCAATATCTGTCAATGTCATTCTTCGGGCAATATAAGAAATCTCTTACATGACATTGAGGAATATTCTTTATGCTTTAGGGGGGCTGCTTTGCTATATTTAAAGTGAGTAATGACAATGGATGTCTTAAAAGGACTTTCGTCTTGGCATCAAGGACGATGCCAGCCACAAGGATGTGGATGCCTACTCAAAAGGAATAGTGACTCGCCCGTGCAGGATGACATTGACGAGTCTCCCCTCCCCTATTAAGTTAAATATATAAAAAAACTGTAGCCTATTATCCGAACCGCGCGTAAGCAAGCGGACATTTTATACGTACCATCAATATCGATGTACTTTCATATCAAGGCTTTGGACAAGTAGCGGGGTTCCATTTGCCGAGTTCACAATAAATAATGAAAAATCAATATTCAGATGCAGTTCAGGTATGTTATAAGTCTGATCCACTCGCCAGCATCGGGCACTACCACAATTATCCATTTCAGATAAAACAGGTTCATTTAAAGGCGCAGGATGCAAAGTCAGTTTGTATAACTTAATGGTTTGCAATTCATCATCAAAAAAGTCAACCATAGGCTCCCAGGCGGCACTGGAGTAATTTTTTTTCACAGCGTCTATATCAGCAGGGTTATCCTGATAACTTGCAGAAAGCGTATCCATTAATAATTGCTGAGCCCAATCGGTTACATAATTGTCTTTTGCTGCATGTATTAAAAATGAAGCAAAAAAAGAAAATAATAAGATAAAACGAATTATCCTTGTCTTGTGCATACCCCAATTCCCTTTGTGAAATGAATTTGAAATGACCGCGGGTCTTTTTGTAACTCACTTTAATTAAAGAATAGGCATACTTGTTGATAATATCCAGAATTCAAGTGCCAATTTGTTAAAATAAAGGTAAGAGTGGAAGGAAAAAGAACGGTAACTGCTGTTATTGGCAGCTACCGTACCAGGGGCACTGCCATTAAGTTAAAAATTCCGCCGTCCCGCGGCTTGTCCGCGGGATCCAGAGATCTCACTCCGATCTTAGATCCCTGGATCCCGCGGACAAGCCGCGGGACGGCGGAGTAGCGCTTAACTTAATAGCAGGTCTGTCAACAGACCCTGATGAGATTAGTCGTCTTTATGGCAGCTTTTGAATTTCGCAGCAATTTTGTCATCCAGCTTTTTCATCATGCCTTGCAGAGATTTCTTCTGGTCAGGAGTCAAAATAGCAAAGATTTGCGCTTTAGCAGCCATTTTGGCTTTAATCATGTTGCCAATTAATTTTGCTTTTTGATCGACCAGACCATCAATTGCACTTTGATCTATTTTGTCGGAATCAAGTTGCTGATTGATTTGAGTATCCAAATCGCCCATTTGTTTGCCAAAATCTTTCATGCCAGACCCCAGTTGATCCAGGATAGGCTTGATTTTGTCTTTTTGATCACTGTCGAGCTTTAGAGATTGCAGCATGCTTTTCATCCCTTCGCCACAGCCCCAGGAGTCAGAAAATGCTGACTGGCTTAAACCAAAAGACAAAGCAAAAGCGACAATCCATAAAAATTTTTTGTACATGATACTTTCCTTAGTTAGTTTTCACTTTCAAGGAATAGTATAGACAGTTTTTCAAAACCTGCAGGGTAAAGACTTTTTATTTCTGGATATCTGGTTCAATAGCGTAAGGAAAAGCTCCAATTCTTGGCAAATTGACCAGTTAGTAGCCCCTCCACCTCCGGGGGAGGGTGCCCGATAGGGCGGGTGGGGGGATCAAAAGGAGTCTTTTATCAACTTTTATCAGTAGGTCATGTTGTTTTGAGCTTTTGCGTTTCATGAGTTTTCTTTTTGATCCCCCCACCCACCCTATCGGGCACCCTCCCCCGGAGGTGGAGGGGCTACTAACTGGTCAATTTGCCAAAAATTTGCATCTTTATTTCTTAAATTGACATCTATGCAGCAATTACGGACAGCACCCTCTCTCCTAAATATTCACCAACAGGCTGATTAACAGATTATTACCGCTGTAATTTTCACGGCCAATGCGATTTATTACCTGACTTAAATAGCCAATTTCCACAGTAGTATTCTTGTTTGTCTTATACCCGAAGCCTGTAAAAAACCGGTTTTGATCAAAGCCTTGATTGTTCTGATGGTTAAAATCATTAAGATGAAAGAAAAGTTCGTCACTTAAGACGAAGGTGTATTTATCATGATGAGGGATGGCAAAAGCCCCTTTAAACAGATGCCTGTAACGCCATTCCGTATGAATGCTATTAGGCATAAAACGTTGTTCCAATCGTCCCCTTACCGTTGCATGCCAATGGGTAAACCTCTTACTCCAGAGTAGTTGTTGCCAAATACGGTTTTCATCGAAAGGATCATTCGTAAACGGAGCTGCCGTATAAATTCGCGCATAGCCTAACCAAACACTGGTAAAAGGAGTTAGTTCATAACCGATACCCGGCCTCAGTATGAACTGAGACAGTTGGGACACTTCATCGCCAATCCGATTTTGCGACTCAAGCCAATATCTTATTTTGGGTGAATCTTTACTGGCCGGTACCATTGCCGTGATACTGGTCCAAAATTGGGAATCACTGCTAGTCGCATGTCCGGAATAAATTGCCAGAAGGGAAATAAAAAGGATAAGAAATAAACCTGATAACCATTTTTTAAAGAAATAGATCCCGTTTATTTTATTTAAAAACACTAATTTTTGCATTGAGCTGGCAATTCCGTTTATAACTTCTGTAATAAGAGTAACAGCAGTCTATAAAGAACTGGCAGAGTTATCAATTTTTCTTTGATGGATTAATAAGGAAAACCTTGATTTCGCTGTCGCTGCATCAAGGCTACAGCATAAATAAAACTGTAGCCTTGATGCAGCGACAGCGAAATCAAGGTTTTCTTTAGAGCTTAAATGCTCTTTTTCTCAGCATCAGATCGCGAGATTACCTGATTCGCACTTATAGCCTGGCTTGGGTGTTTGATCTCTTTGTTTTGAGAAGAAACTACAGGTGAAGCAGGTTTCGCTACTGCTTTTGCATGAACAGTTTTGGGAGCTGTCTTGCTCACTGTTTTAGCAACAGGCTTCACGCTTTTACGCGCAATTGGTTTTGCTTTTTTAGCCAGAGTACTCGCAATAGCTTTAACACTGGAGCCTGTTTTCTTGGCTACTGTTTTGCCCGCTTGCGCAGTCTTGGCAATTGGCTTGCTTGCACCAGCTGATTTCACGCTTTTAGCGGCAACTGGAGCTTTTTTAGCAGCAGAAGAAGCTATTTTTTTAGCGCCTGAAACCACTTTTTTTGCAGCACTTTGGCTTCCTTTAACTACTTCAGAAATTCGGTTTCTAACTACTTTTTCTGATTCGTCTATAGTTTCTTTAGTATGTCTTACCACGTTATCTGAAAAACTTAACATGTGTTTTTCCATAATATTAAACATATTATGTACATAATCCAAAGCAGCATGGCTGTTTTTAATCATCACATCGACCTGTTTTTCCAAAATAGCTTCAGGTTTATTCACGTTTAATACTTCAGTTGGATCAATATAAGACAATTGTTGTATGGTTCTGACATTCAATTCAATGATCTCATGAACTGGGCCTGCCAAAGGGTTAAATGTTTTTTGTTGAAAATATTGTGAGCGCATGATGTTCTCCTTATATTGCATTGCACAATATTAAGCGTAGTATCAAATTTTTAATAGTCAATATTATTTTTAAACTTTTGGCGATTCAGGCTTTTTAGCCAATGCTTCATCAGGCCCAGTCTTGCTTTCAGGCACTTTGGCTTTAGAAAAAAAATACGGAAGCTGCGCTATTTTAGCTGATATATTCTTCACATCAGCAACAACACCCTCTGGCTCATCAAGAGCTTGATGTTTAATCAACTCTTGTACAGGTTCTAAAGTATCCTCAAGCAATTGCTGGTATTCAGGAATATGATCACCTACAAAAAACAAGCGATTGTGCTTACTGTCATCTCTTAAATTCACGGGATTCATCCATAAAAAATGCACCACTGAACCAAAAGCTTTTCCAAAATACGCTTCATAATTTTTCAGTAATTTGTATTCTACACTAGGCAAGGCAACCAGAAGCGGAGCTTCGGAATTCTGGTTAAGCACTGCAAATTGCACCATATAATCAAGAATGGCAATGGTATGTAGCCCCGATTGCCCGATCAACTCTTCAAGCAGTTTCTCCTGCGTTAAAATATGGTTGTAAACAGTTTTCGTTGATTCGGGAACACTGGAATCTGATGCCATAAACTGTAAAATATTCCTCACCAGAAGAGCCTCTTTCGCCTTGTTATCCAAAGGTGAATCTCTTAAAGCGTCAATTTGGTTCAGGAGCGCTTCCGTCTGTAAAATCTGCAATGAAGAAAAGGACTCGCATTTAATCCGGGAAGCGCTCAGTATGTCTGATAATTTGCCCACCATCTGCTCATGACGCGCTTCAATAATCGCAGCCCCTTTTAAAAGCACTTCCCGCGACATGGTTCCCCGCAAATAATGCGGTAACAGATAAAACAGATACGCTTTTCTCAAGTCATGATAATAAAAATTCAACTCCTGGCCAGGATGAGTGTCTCTGAAAAAAGGACCCAGCGTTTTTTGGAGGGCTAAATACATAGTCTCTTCGGGATGTTCCGGGAAATTAAAGCTCACATCCACAATATTCCCTTGTGGCGGTTCCTGATGAGCATCTAACAAGCAATAAGTTTTCATGCCCTCTTCGGTCTCACAATGCCCCACAAAATCATTACCTAATAAACAACACCCCGAGGCTATGTTTTGTCTGGTACTATGCTCCTTTCTTTTTAAATCAGGCCCCTCAGTCAAACTGACATACAAACCTTTATCCCTCATGGCCACTGGATAATAAACCAAATCACTTTTATCTTGCCTGACCGAAACCGTATTAGGTGTCATATGCAGCCGAACATTAGCGTCAGGAAGAGAAGAATCGGAATAAGGTGCCTCTTCAATGGCACCATATATTGGGTGTACCTGCTCCTCAAAACCAAAGACCCGGTGCCATCTGCCATAGATGTCCTGAATGGTTTCATGTACGCTTTTCTTCGCACTTTTAGCTAAGGGAACAACGTTAAATACATCATGACTGCCCTGATAAATCTTGCCCGATGCAGAACCACTTCCCAAATTGACAAAACCTTCAGGCAATAATTGCACCTGACCGGATTTTAAGGTTTCAGGCGGTAAAATCTGCGGCAAATGATAGCTTTGCAAAGCCTGAGGCAAGGCACTAGACGCCGGGGTTTGAAATAATGTAGTAGCCAGTTCCCGCATTGAGTCGCTCAGGGGTAAGGTCAATAAATCCAGGCGGGTATGGGGAAATATGGAACGTAATAAAGGACCAATGACACCCGCCTTGGCTGCAAGTTTTGCCTGAGGCACTTGAATTAAAAGACCCATGAAATAGCCCAGAATCGGGTTTAAGAGAGCAGAGTCAAATGAGGGTACGTTTACTCCCTCAGAGCGAGTTAACCGGTAACTACCCTGTTTAAAATAAGAAGTAATCGCTTGATCAGAACCTAATCTTATAAATGGAGAATTATCCTCATCAGTCTCCAAGCCGGGAACAAAAATCATGTTCTGTTTTTTCTGCTCAGAATCCAAAAAGGAGTTAGCCGTATAAAAACGAACCAGACAACGATCCCCAATCTCTGGAACAGAAGAGTTCCTGGTCAAAACTGCAAAATAATAGAATTTATTCATTTGTTGATAGAGCGAATCGAGTTCAGCAAGCCGCATGTCGGTAAAAGGTTCGTTATGAGGATACCAAAGAAAATGAATTACCCCTTCAAAATAGGCGCTGAAACTGCTGTCATCAAGAACAGACGAAAATCCCTCCCAAGGTGGGCTTAGAATAGTTCCATCCAAAGATACTTTTAGAATATTGGGTAATACAAATTTTAAAAACTGGGCGTCAAACGGATGTAATTTATCATTAACAACTATAGTTTTAAGCAGATCGAGCCTTCCTTTTAGAATAAGTTCCAAGCCTAATCCGTAAACAGGATGAAATTCCGAATCTCCGCCCTGGGTAATTAAACGCACAACACATCGGGTCAGGAAAGCCGGATCGAAAAAAAACGTACTGAATTTTTCACTATCGTAGTTACCTGACTTATCTTTCAAGAGCTCGGGGGCAGGTAAGGAAATATGATATTTTTCCTGATAAAGCTCAGATACTACATCCCAATTGGAGGTAAAAAAATTAAAAAACTCGCTAAAGACTGGCTGGTCAGCCTCTTGTAACTGCTTTACTTTTTTTAACAACCCATCATTATTACCTGTAACCACGTCCCCCGGTAATGAATGTCTTACAGAACCAAAAGTAGGATAATCATTTTTGGCCTTGGTTAATTTGGGATATGCAGCCACCGGTGAAGGCAATACCATAGTACCCAGATTGGGGAGCGTTAAAGAGGGAAATGGTGTGGTTTTTACACTTTGATTATTAAATAAGGCAGGTAATATCCTCAACAAACCATCTTGTATGCCCTGCACAGAGGCTTGCAATTGCTCCATGGCCTGGGTGACGTGAAATGAAACTACATAATATTCATTCGTGTCCATAGTACTTTCAACAAAGATTTGATCGTCACCGCGTTTTTTATATCGCCATAATCGATGAGGATCAGGAAATCTTTGCCCGGAATAATAGAGATCGAAGAACATGCTTCACCAAAAATAGAACCACTACCTATAATTGTACCATTTAAAACCATAATAACCAATAATACTCCAATTGTTTGCTGCTGATCTGAACTGCGACCGTAAGGAAGAGCACGTCGTCCTGAGCTGAAGTATCCTCACGAAAATGATTTATTTATGAGCGCTATATTTCCTGTTTTCTTATGCTCTCATTACCTAAAGAAAACCGAGCCGTGACCGTAAGGGAGCGGAATTTTTGGAGTTACACTTTTACACTTAATGAGTAATCAACAATGGAGTGCATCGAACTGTTCCGCTTCCTTACGGTCGCGGCTCGGTTTTCTTAGCATGATGCTCTTTTGTACTCTTGATTGGCAAGTCATAATACAGGCTCAAGGGGGAAATTTCGTGGCAATTCCTCAGAGATAGCAACCCCCAAAAGCTACACGATCCCCTGCAATGACTTCTTAAGCACTGCGGCACATCGTTCCAAAGCCTCTTTTTCATCTGCCGACATGTCCGGTTGCAGGATTTGGTTAATTCCGTCAGAACCCACCACACTGGGTAATGAAAAGGTCACTCCATATTCTGCATGATATGACCCTACGGGAATAATAGACTGCTCATCCCGCCCAATTATTTCTGCAATACGGGCACAGACCATACCTATTCCATATTGGCTGGCGTTATTGCCCTCAATGATGGTGATGTTGGCAAATTTCACTTCCTGCTCTATTTTTTTCTGAAATGAGGTTTTATCTCCAGGCAACATCTCTGCCAATGGCCGGCCGCCAATAGTGACCCCTGACCACAAAAACACAGATGAAGTGCCATGCTCGCCTATCACCAAAGCATTCACATCGGCCGGATTTACTTTAAAATGTTGTGCGATATGAAATCTGAAACGTAAACTGTCCAGATAAGTGCCCGCACTTATCACTTTATCGTGCCCCGCAACCATGCGGGCAACATCAGCAAGAGGGTCAGGAGGATCACTGACAATCAAAATGCTGGCTAAAGGAGCTTCCTTGACGATTTTGGGAATGATTTCTCTAAATATTGCAGCATTAGTACCGAGTAATTTTAATCGCCCTGCGGGATCATTGCGATCCGTAGCGCCCCCGGTTTTCTCATTAACCCCTACTGTAACCATAATGACAGAAGCGCCATGCAAATCAGAATAATCGCCTGCGTAAATAGAAACGGGGGGAGACAATTGGGCTCCGTATTGCATGTCAGTCGCTACAGCTTTTGCCAGCGGCTGAGTTCTGTCTATCAATACGATTTCCCGGGTACATCCCCTCATAACCGTAGCCATAGCACAGGCTTTACCCACACTACCCGATCCAATAATTGCTATTTTCATAGATTCCTCACAGTGAAAAGGAACAACTGGTCTTGGAATAATTATAGGACAACTCTTAAAAATGTCAGGCCAGGTAAGTCAAACTGAATTGCAGCTGGTTCATATAAAGGTGACTAAGTTGCAAGCCACTATTTACTGTTTGTCCGGGTGCGTGAACCAATCCGCTTTTTCCCCAATCAGCAAATTCATAACCCATGCCCGCAGACCAATGAGCACTCAATTGCTTTTGCAAACCAAGGCCCAGGGTATAACTTAATACCGCTTGAGTATGGGAACCAAAAGCAGGAGCAGGAACCTCTTCAAACAATCTGGAAGTAATTTTAAAATCATAGGCACGGTTAAAACCAAGACCAATGCTGCCGCTGAGGTAAGGAGTTACGAGATAACCCATTTCAGCCAGGAGCTTCCCCTTCACTGAAAAATGCGCATGACTGACCTTATAATTGTAATAAAAATTATTAAAATCAGGATCAGCATCTTCCCAAATATCCCCTGATAATCGAGCACTGCTGGCTGTCGCGAAAGCCGCTCCAAGCTGACCTGAAAAATGAGAATTCAATGACTTTTGCCGGCCATAAAAAAATTCAACTATGCCTGATACATCACCCTTTCTATGAGCTTCGTATGTCTTTACCACATCCGGTTGCAACAGAAAAGTTTGCGTTTTTCCTTCCTTATACCAGGCAGGCCCCACACTTAAAGACAGTACAGTACTCATTTCATCCGCAATAACGCCGCCCATGCTGCCCGCGAAAGTACAGGGAGAGACTCCTGACGCCAGGGCAAAAAGTAATGCGGTTCTTCTCTTCATCATTTGACCTTAATGAAACTGATTGATTTACTTACCGCACAGTAGAGCATTATTAAAAAAACTTTTCCAGCCCAGGTTCTGTCTTAATTACCTCGGCACGAACGGATTGTGCCAAAACAAAAATCGCAGGTTCTTGTCACAAACTCATTAGTAGAATAATTTTTACTCAAATACTCTTGCTTTATACTTATTCGCTCACGCAAAATAGTACCGTAATTTCTACGGTACTATGACGCACCTCAATACATTAAAGTGCACAAGACACAACTTTGTTAAAGGATTTAATATGAAAACGACTTTCGAAACTGAAACCAGCACTTATTTTAAAAAAGCATTACAGCTTAGCCTGCCAGCATTAACCCTGCTAACTCCCA
This sequence comes from Legionella shakespearei DSM 23087, assembly GCF_000373765.1. GTDB lineage: Bacteria > Pseudomonadota > Gammaproteobacteria > Legionellales > Legionellaceae > Legionella > Legionella shakespearei. The sequence goes on from NZ_KB892397.1 coordinate 12,996, forward strand.
TAGCTCTTTTATTTGCAAGCATCATTAGCGGACTATCACTACCTGCACTTATGGCAACCCTGTTTAGCTGGGGTATTTATCCTATTATCTGGATAGCAGAGGCTGTCATTACCTTGTTAATGCCCCTCCCCTCCGTGCTTATCCTCATTGGCGCAACCATATTCTCTATTGCGGCTTCCTGCATTCTGGCAGGATTAATCGGTGGTATACTGATAGGCGGCAGTTTGTGGGCGGCAAATTATTTTTATGACATGACCAGACAATTACTTTCATCTCTAATCACTGATAGCAAAATATTAGATATGGTCTCTTTCGCAATGACTGCCTTACTCATTACTCCCGGAGCTTTTCTTTCGGTAGCAATATTGGGAGCACCGTTGGTAGGCATAGTATGTTATAGCGTCATATTACCTACACTTTTGATACTGATGACCACACTCCCCGCTTTACCCATGATATTATTGATTACAGGTATTGGGCTGCTGGGATGCGCCTCTTTACTATTAGGTGGAACTGCTGCCCTGGTTGCCGTGGGATATGCGAAAACAGCTGTGGATTCTCTGGATAATGAAACCGATAGTACCGCACAAGCTCCCGAAGTGCAGGAAACAGAAATGCCTGACATTTCTCCGGGATTAAAAAAATTGGGTGCAGTTATGGAATCTGCAGAACCCTCTGAAGCCCCTAAAGAAACTGCAAAAATATTTGCAGACCATGCTGAAAAGAGAGAAGAACAAAGCAGTTCCTTACTACTTGAAGATGCAGCTTTAAATATGTAAATCCATTGGGACACTAGCCATTCCCGGCACTCCGTTGTACCCGGCACTCCGTCGTCCTGAGCGCGTCTTTTTGCGCGAAGGATCTCCCGAAACGGCATGGTGCCAATATTTGGAGATCCTTCGCGCAAAAAGACGCGCTCAGGACGACGGGGTGCCAGGTAATGATGTGGCCACCCAAGAATCACATGTCATGTTTTTAAACTAATGCTTTACTTTTTCTTCTTATGATCATAGGATTTTATTTCAGCCCCACCCTATTGCAGCAAGGCTAAAATAAAGGAATTTCAATGATTGTTTTTTTATTTGGTTTACCTGGTGTTGGCAAAACTTACATCGGACAGCTCATGCAAAGGGAGTTAGGAGTTTGTTATTGGGATGGGGATGAAGCGTTGACCGAAGAGATGAAACGGGCTGTACGCAATGAGCAATCTTTTTCCCGACAAATGACGGCAGACCTCACATCCACCATCATTAATCAAATTAAAACGCTGAGGCAAACCCATGATTTTGTCATTGTTTCTCAAGCCATGTTACGCGAAGTAGATCGCCAGACCTTTCGTGAACAATTTGATGACATTCATTTTATTTACATCCGCTGTGAGGCTGATGCGGTAATCACCCAACGCATTACGCAACGGGGGGATTTTGTTACTGTGTCTTATTGTGACAAGCTTATGAAGCTCTTTGAAGCGCATAGAGGTGATGCAGAGGCATACCCGTCCATAGATAACTACAATAAAACGGACGAAGAATTAATAACGGCGTTTCAGGATGCCCTGAACATCAAACTAAAAGCAGATTGGGAACCCGGCTTTTTCCCGGAACAGAAAGCAGCCGAACCTGGTTTAGGTAAAAAAACAGAACCCCTTCACTATGCGAGATACTGACAAGCCTTCAAACTATATACTTCTGCGATTATAGAAAGCATACATGGTATAATAAGAAAATATGGCTCTTGTGAGGTGCAGAAATGACCGATAAAGCGAATATTGTAATTGTTGGCGGTGGGGTTGCCGGCATGGAAATCGCCACCCAATTGGGAAATCGTCTGGGACGCGCACAAAAAGCCATTATTACTCTGATTGATAAAGATTCCTCACATATCTGGAAGCCTATCCTTCATAAGATAGCAGCTGGTACTAATGATTTATCACAGCAACAGGTGTCCTTTGTTGCTCACGCCAGCCAACATTATTTTACTTACTCGCCCGGAGAAATGAGCGGGATCGACAGGGAAAAGAAGTTAATTTATCTTGAACCCATTACCATGCTGGATGGCTCTGTAGCCGTTGAAAAAAGAACAGTGCATTATGATATTTTAATTATGGCTGTAGGAAGTTGCGCCAATGATTTTAATATTCCCGGGATTAGCCAATTTTGTTATTTTATTGACAGCCGTATTCAGGCAAGAATGTTTAATCGTCTGGTGCGCATGCATTTGTTTCGCTGTGCCATGAATAATGATCCGCTTACCGTTTCAGTGGTCGGTGGCGGGGCAACAGGCGTGGAATTAGTTGCTGAATTGGCACAACTGGTAGAAATTGCCGAAAGCTATCGCTTTGATTTAAATAAAAAAATCCACATCAACCTTATTGAAAACGGGCCTCGGCTTCTGGCCGCATTTCCCGAAAAAATCTCGCGTGCGGTTGAAGAGCAACTAAAGAAACTGGGGATCAATGTATTGAACAATACCCAGGTTACTTCAGCAGAAAAAGAAGGGTTGCATTTGTCTGATGGCCGGTTTTTAAAATCCGCCTTAATGGTCTGGGCCGCCGGAGTAAAAGGACCTGATTTTTTGAAGCACATGGATAATCTGGTTACGGCAAAAAATAATATGCTCTGTGTGAAACCGACACTGCAAACGACTTTGGATGATAGTATCTTTGCTATAGGCGACTGCGCTTACTGTATGGATGAAAGTCAAAAGGCTCCCTTGCCGCCAACTGCCCAGGTAGCCCATCAGCAAGCCAGTTATTTGATAAAAGAAATTCCCCGCTATCTGGAAGGCAAACCACTGCCTCCTTTTGTCTACCGTCACTTGGGCGGGATAGTATCTCTGGGCAAATACAATGCCTTTGGTTCCTTAGGAAAATATGGTGTTTTTCCTGGCGGCTTTATTCAAGGAAAAATAGCTCAATACACTTATGATTTTATTTACCGCAGCCACCAGAAACGCTTACACGGAATACTAAAAGGCTATCTGCTCTGGCTTTCGGAACGGATCAATAAAATTATAAGGCCACAGGCACGCTTGGATTAAATTATAAATAAACCGTAGCCTTGATGCAGCGAAGCGAAATCAAGGCTACGCTGATTTAAAATCTTTAAGATAATGAACATCCAAATCCATAAGTTCCACCGATTTCTGTAAATTCATACTGCCTTCATATCTTTGGAAGAATTCATTCATGATGTCCATAACCTCTTTAAGCACCTGCTGCTTCTTTTCTACAGTCCGCCCTGGCATTATCTTAATCGCCAAATGAGTAAAGGCATTTTTTATACTGCCATCACCAATGTAAAATGAATCATGCACCACACACCTGCTCTTGCAACTTGATAACTGAGTAGGTAATTCTTTTTCCAAAAGTTGATGGATTTTTGCAAAGAAGGCTTTGATATCAGGTGTAGGATAAATATTATTGCTGTATTCTAAAATGATAAGAGGCATAAGATTCCATTAAGGCATTCTGGTTAAGGATAATCTACTTGAGGTGTACCCATAGTAGCATTATCCCACCAGCCATCCAATGTCAAGTCAGATAAACGATAAAAAATGAGTACAATTCCTTGTTAGTTTTTCTTAACACTTAACAGATCCGATAAATCATCCGCATGATCTTCTTCATCTTTGAGGATTTCTTCAAGCATACGGCGGGTTGTAGGATCAGCAGTACCAAACCAGTCGATTAACTGACGGTAGACCATAATAGCCACTCGCTCGGCAATTAAATCTTCTTCAATTAATTTGAGCAAATCCTTACCTGTACCATACTCCGTTGCTGTCCTTTGTGGTACCGTGCCAGGATTAAAATCGGGATTACCGCCTAACTGATTAATCCGTTCCGCAATCATCATCATGTGACGCTCTTCATCTTGGGCATGCTCCAGAAATTCAGCCGCCACCTGAGGTCTATCAATACCACGCGCAATAATCTGATGATGACGATAACGCAATACACACATGATTTCAGTGGCCAAAGCAGCATTTAAAAGACGGCAGGCTTCATTAATATCCAGCGAATAATCCTGAGTCACCGAGCCATCATCGAGAGACTGCCTGGCCAGGCGGCGTATTTCATCAAGATCATAAGGAGTAGAATGTTGATTTGAATGTGACATGACAATCTCCATATTGCTCATTCTATATGCATTAAACATAGGTGATCTAAAGAATAAGATCAAATGAGATTGCCTGCAAAAATACGCGGAAGAATAATTAAAAAGTCAATTGTTGCTTATCAAAATCGTACAGAGTCCCATCATCCTTCGCATATTTCTTATCCGGTCCTGTCTGAAACATACGGTGATTCCTCAGTAAAACAGCTCTGCTGAAAGGAGTCTTTTTACGTTGCTCATAAAAATTAATATTGTCTGATTCTATATCTTCTATCAGATCTTCCAGATCAGGTAGAACACTAATTTTGCCTTCAGGGCTAATGCCATAATTGACAAACCGAAGAGGATTTAGCTGAACTTGTTTTGGAGTAATATTCAATCGAGAAGAAACAAAATTGCGTACCACTTCATCTGAGACGTTCACATTATCATCAGTTTGAAAAAAATCCACCCTTTTCCTGTAATAACCGAAAACCGATACTTCTTTTATCTCAGTAGCAGAAACATTCAGTTCACCTAATAAAAATTCAAAGATTTCAGAGCTGAACTCTTCCATTGCAAGAAAATTGTATGGTAGTGGATGGATTGTTCTGTTTGGCTTCCTGAAAGGATAACCAGGTAAATCAGCATAATGGGCAACAACCTTTCTGTTATCAAAGGCGGTGATGCAAATACCCATGCAGGTAATGATGGCAGGAAGCACCACTTTGGTATTAGCATCAACAACCGCATAATAATTTTCAGGAATGGATAAAAGTGGCATATAAAAGCAAATTCGGGGCAAATAACCAAATATTATACAGAAATTAAATAGACAAGACAATAAGGCATAAAAAATAACTTATTGATGCCATAAAGCCCACTACGTCGTCCTGAGCGCGTCTTTTGGCGCGAAGGATCTCCCGAAAGCGGCATGGTGCCACGCAAGCAGACCGGGCTACACATCCTGTCAGGATTCAGTGCCAATTTCAGGAGATCCTTCGCGCCAAAAGACGCGCTCAGGACGACGTGGAGCCAAAAGGATGATAAGGATGCCCCGGATCCGAGATTGAAGTAGACTCCCCTTCCCAATCTGGGTTAATATGCAGGGCTTCAAACCAGTGTTTATTTTATCAAATACGACCATGGCTAAAACTCTGAATCATAAAAAATTAATCTCTTGTGTTGTCCCTGTTTATAACGAAGAAGAAGTTATTGCGGAGTTTGTTGCCGCTCTGGATAAAACACTGAAAGAACTGGGCTACCCTTATGAAATCGTATTGGTTGATGATGGCAGTCAGGACAATACCTTCAATATAGTGCAAGAGCTACGGTCACAATTTCCCATACGCTATATCCGTTTCAGCCGTAATTTTGGCAAAGAAAAGGCACTCAGCGCGGGATTAGACTATGCCCGTGGCGATGCAGTGATTTTAATGGATGGCGACTTCCAACATCCGCTCGAACTCTTAAGTGAATTTGTAGTTCAATGGGAAGCTGGCTATGACATGGTCTATGCCGTACGGCAAAACCGTTCTGATGAAGCCTGGTTAAAACGAACCTGCGCCCGTGCTTTTTATCAATTCGCGTCTAAAATAAATCGAGTAAATATTCCTGCTAATGCGGGTGATTTTCGCTTGCTTGACAGAAAAATCGTCAACGCATTACAAAAACTGCCAGAACGTAACCGTTTTATGAAAGGTTTATACAGTTGGGTTGGCTTTAAACAAATAGCCATTCCATTTGAAGTACAACCACGTAAACTGGGTACCTCACAATGGAGTTTTTATTCCTTACTGGATTTGGCAATTACAGGCATTACATCCTTTACTGCTTTTCCCTTGAGAATGATTGCTCTGGGCGGTATCGGAGTGGCAACCATGGCCATGCTCTATGCTTTATGGATTATTTTAAGTACCTTAATCTTTGGTATCCAAACACCTGGTTGGGCAACGATAGTTACAACGATCAGCTTTTTTGGTGGGCTGCAATTGTTTGCTTTAGGGGTGGTTGGAGAGTACATTGGCCGTGTGTTTGATGAGGTAAAACACCGACCGCATTATATTATTGATGAGGAATCCAGCTTTGATGATAGCCACTCTTAAATTATCCCATCGCCTGCTTTTCTTTACAGGTATTGGTGGTACAGCTGCGCTTATTCACATACTGGTCGTATTAAATCTGGTTACATATTTAAATCTTAAGCCTTTACTCGCAAATGTCTTTGCCTTTTTAGTCGCGTTTAACGTGAGTTATCTTGGCCATAAATACCTCACCTTTGCCAACATGCACGATCAAAAACAGCTGAGCTTACCTCATTTTTTCCTGGTGGCAGCATCAGGGGGAATTCTCAATGAATTGCTCTATTTTTTACTGCTGCATTATACGCATCTGAATTATCTGGTTTCTTTAACTCTGGATTTAGGCATCGTTGCTGTGTACAGCTTTTTTCTCTCCCGATTTTGGGCCTGTCGCTAAAGAAACACCATAGTTTTGACAATCTGCTAAAAAGTCAGCACTCGAAAAATAGTGTAACTCTTCTCTACGCGCTGCAGCAATTTCATCCTCTGTATCATCTCCAGGATGGCACATGATCAGAGTATTATCAGAAATACTCTGCAGCCACATCCCAAAAAGACTGCGATAATCGGAATCAGGCGAAAAATCATAAACCCCCGAAAAAACCGGGTTATGTGGAATAGTTAATTGTTTAAGTTCCCGGCTTAAGTACCTGCCACCTGTTTTTGCTAAAACAGCCGCTTTAAAACGATAGCGAGGAATGGTAACTGCGGGATAAGTCGAACGGATGGCCGTTCCATGCCGTTTAAGACGCTGTTCATAAACCTGAAAAAGCACTTCCCTGATTTGGGGAAACTGATGGACATGCTGATGCCCATCAATAAAATCAGGCAGCTCACCCATCGTTTGGATATAAAGGTCAAGTTGAGTATTTAATTCTTTGGCGATTAAAGAGGAAGACAGCAATCTCAGGTGCGTTTTAAGAATAAGATTAGTTAAACTGAAACAAGGACGCCCAGGCTCTGAAAGTAAATGGCCTTCGGTAAGATTAAAATGTAAGCCGGTCTGAATCTGATGTTTACATGCCAACAGTTCCGCAGCATAGCGCTCAAAAGCAGGAAAACCCACCATGCAACTTACAGCCGAAAGTCGCTGATTGCGCACCAGTTTTAAAATCCCCTGCGAAATACCTGGATTCAAACCAAAATCATCAGCACATAAAATGATGCGTTTAGACACACTCATAACCTGTTATTTATCTCAGAAAGAAAGGCTTATCATATACGGATAAGAGAAGCTAGAGAAGCTTTTGTAGCCTAACCCGATCCACGTCGTCCTGAGCGCGTCTTTTTGCGCGAAGGATCTCCAAATACTGGCACCCTGCCAATTTCAGGAGATCCTTCGCGCAAAAAGACGCGCTCAGGACGACGTGTAAAGATGTGTAGAAGAGTCAGCTACAACCGGTAACTCCATATGCCCTAAGCCGGCTCAGGATGTGCTTTAGGTGCAAGCAAGCGAGAGCTGATGATATTAATACAAAGCCCGCTGATTACCAGCAAACCGGCTACAAGTTTCCACAACTGGAATGGCTCACCAAGAATGAAAATAGAACCAAGAATACCAACAACTGGCACCAACAATGTAAATGGAACCACAACGCCCACAGGATAACGACTAACCAGCCAATTCCATGCACCATATCCAATCCATGTTGACACATAAACGATGTATGCCAAAGCCCCGGCACCTTTCCAGGAAATGTGTTCATAGGTAGCAACAAAACTGCCAGACCCTTCAAAGATCAACGCCAGAATAAACATGGGGAAGCAGGCTATAAAACTTCCCCAGACGATGACTGCAACCTGGTTACTGCCTTTCATTTGTTTGGTAATCAGATTGCCTATACCCCAGGTCGCAGCAGCGGCCATAATCAGCAAGAACCCCAGGAAGGAAACATGAGCATCGAAATGCATGGCGACAAGACCAATACCAGAAAATGAAATCAATGCCCCTATAACCTGCCCCATGCTCGGATGTTCACCCAAAAGTAAAGAAGCGAAAAACATGCTGAAAAATACCTGCACCTGCATCAGTAATGAGGCCATACCCGGGGTCATTCCAACCTGCATCCCCAGGAATAACAAGGCAAATTGTAAGGCAAACATGATCAGCCCATACGCGGCTATAATTCTGAATTGAACTTTAGGGGGTCTTATAAAAAGAATAGCAGGCACACTGGCGAGTAAAAATCGCAGTGCACAAAGTAAAAGGGGAGATATTTCATCAAGACCTAACTTGACGAAAATAAAATTTATTCCCCAGATAAGAACCACCAATAAGGCGACAAACACATGAGACAAAGGCATTATTCATTCAATCTATTTAAAATCAAACCTAATTTTAACTCAAAAGCAACAAAATTGCTAAGGAAAACCATTAATTGATCAAAATAAACCCATAATCAGTCAAGAATTAAAGAGCCGTCAATTTATTTATGTCCTACTGTTTTTATATCTCCCCTATCCCGCTACAATAAACAAAATCCATCAAAAGCCATTTTATAAAATGAAAGAACTGATTCTGGCTACAAGCAATGCAGGGAAAATCCGCGAATTACAAGCGCTACTCGATCCAATTCGTTGTATTGCCCAAAGCACCCTGAACATATCCAGTGCCGAAGAAACCGGCTTAAGCTTCATTGAAAATGCGATCATAAAAGCACGACATGCAAGTCACATCGCAGGAAAGCCCGCTTTGGCCGATGATTCAGGATTGGTTGTACCAGCATTACAGGGTGAGCCAGGTATCTTTTCTGCTCGTTATGCCGGCATTAATGCCAACGATCAAGACAATACCAGCTTATTGTTAAAAAACATGGCGCATTTGGAAGACGCGCAACGACATGCCTATTTTTATTGTGCCATTGCCCTGGTTCAACATGCCGAAGATCCCACCCCCATTATTGCAACTGGCCTGTTTCATGGCAGCATTACATACAGCCCGGCAGGAACAGAAGGTTTTGGCTACGATCCCATATTTTATGTAGAAGAACACCAATGCACAGTATCTCAGTTACCTGCTAATATTAAAAATACCATCAGTCATCGCGCCAAAGCCTTAACGCAATTACGCGCCCTAATCCTTGAACTGCAATGAATAGCGAATTAGATGATCTTTTTGCCCAGGCCTATAAGCTGCAATATGAAGGGCAGCTTCCCCAGGCGATTAGTTTTTATGAGCAAATACTGGCTCGGGCTCCGAAGCATCCGGAAACTTTGCATTTTTTGGGCTTAACCTATGCCCAATTGGGTGATATGGACAATGCTACCTTGTATTTACTTCAGGCTCTGGAGCAAAATCCACATGACCCTGCCCTTTTTAATAATCTGGGTAATGCCTACAAGAAAAACAATCAACCGGAAAAAGCCATCCATTATTATCTTAAAGCCATTGAGCATAAGCCAGAGTACGCTCAGGCACATAATAACCTGGCGACTATTTATGCCTTACAAAACAAGTATCAGGAAGCTTTAAACCACTATGTAAAAGCAGTTCATGCAGAACCAGATTTTAGCGCAGCCCATTTTAATCTGGGATTGTTATTGCTACAAAATAACCAGTTAGCGGCGGCAAAAACACAATTTAATAATGTCATTTCGCTAAACCCGGAACATATTGAGGCTCAATTTTATTTAGGCATTTTACACCTGGAAGATAATTTGCTTGATGAAGCGGAACGCGCTTTTCAAAAAGTATTGGAACATGACAGTGAACAAATACAAGCCTTAGTCAATTTAGGTGTCATTGCCTTAAAAAGAGAACAGAATCAACTAGCCGTTGATTATTTTACCAAAGCCCTGGCTTTGGACAATGAAGATATTGATGCACGTAATAATCTCGCAGCCACATTTATGCATCATGACCGTTTTGAAAATGCGCTGATGCATTACGATGTATTACTCAAAAAAGAACCCAATAATATCGAATATTTATATAATTCAGGGGTTGCGCAAATGGCCTTGGGCCATTTGAATGAAGCCGTCATTTTTTTTGAGCAATTATTAAATATAGAAAACAATCATGCCCCCTCATTAAATAATATGGCGGCCATCTACTTAAAAATGGATATGAGGGAAACAGCACGGGAATATTTGGAACGCGCCTTGAGAATCAACCCTGAGGATAAGGTCAGCAAGCATATGCTTAATGCCTTGTCAGGCGATGAAAAGGGCAGCACAACCCCTGATTACGCCCAAAATTTATTTAATAATTATGCCCTTTATTATGACCAGCACATGCAAGGCCACTTAAACTATTCTCTGCCTCAGCATATAGTCAGAACCCTGCATCAATTAGAGCTCACAGATATTGGCAATACTCTGGATATTGGCTGTGGGACGGGGTTAACCGGAGTAGTCTTACGCGAACTGAGTAAAAAATTAACAGGAATTGATATTGCTGAAAAAATGATTGGTCATGCCAAAGAAAAAGGCATTTACGATCGCCTGATTACTGCCGAATTGATTGAGTTTTTAAACAATGAGAAACAGCATTATGACTTAATGGTAGCAGCCGATGTACTGCCCTATTTAGGTGAGCTCGCTGACTTGTTTGATTGCGTTGCCCAGCATCTCACCCCGGAAGGCTACTTCATTTTCACAACTGAAATCAGCGAAAGCAAAGACTGGGTACTACAACCCAGTGCCCGTTTCAGCCACCATCCTGATTATGTAAGCAAAATAGCCCATAAAAGTGGTTTGAGTATAGTAAAACAAGAAAAAGTACCTGCCCGCTTACAAAACCAGCAGCCATTAGAGGTGATGCTGTATGTTGTCAAAAAAGATATCGTTCCGGTATATAAATAACTGTAGCCTTGATGCAGCGACAGCGTAATCAAGGTTTTCCTATGGTTCTTTTGGCCTTTCAGAATGAAAACCTTGATTACGCTGTCGCTGCATCAAGGCTACGCCTATTTAAATCAACCCCTTACTCCTTCTCGAGACGTGTGCAAAATTAATAATCACTTAAGATTCATATGCTACGCTTAGAATAATGTGTGTTTCAATATAAAAATTAATGGCAGAGTCGTATTTATTTAACAACATTAAAGGAATTGATGCCCATTCCGGTAGCAGGAATACGGCACACGTGGTTCATCGTTCAGTTTATGTGACTGAAAAAGATGAGCCTGTTCCTATTGTCTATAAAGAAAACAAACACGATAATCCTGAAGCATCAGTAAATGAAGTTTCCTTTAGTGAGTTGGCTCGTCTCTTTATGTTGCCCTATCTCACCCCTAAATATCATTTGGTTAAGGATCAGGACCATTCAGTTACAGGCGTTGCCAGTGAACACATCCAACGCTCTATTGCTCAACACTCAGAGATAAGTACTAGCCAATTTCAAAAAATTTCCTGGTCTCAGGAACACAGACAATACCAGTTGAACGATGTTTCTGTCACAAAAGCAGAGGAAATTCCCTATAAATTTCTTGATAAACTCCCTCGCGGCTTTTTTGCCTGGTTAATGAAAGAAAGGGCTCAAGGCACTCTGGATATTGATATGGAGTCAGTTGCCAACTTGTTTGCAGGTAAATATACACTGGAAGAAGATGATTTGCATAAGGGGAATATTGGTGTTTATTTCATCATCAAAAACAATAAAAGGCAGGCTGTTTTTTTTAATATTGATCATGATTTGATGCTGAGTGACAGCATTACCTCATTTACGGATTCACGAGTAGCTAATTGGACTTATGGAGAAACAGCCTTTAACATAACTGCCCGTGATTTACGCAACTTCCCTGATTTGCAAGACTCTGGAAATCATTATTGGCCAACACGAAAACGGATGAGAATCCACTATGATGAGTCAAAAACGTACAGTAAATTCGAAGAGCGCTCTGCATTCCGACAACTTAAAGATGATCCGGAGTTTAATCGTTATAAATGGAAACGTTTTTTAAAGCATATTCTCATTCCTGAAGAATTAATGCAAAACGCCCTCTCGTCACATTTGGATCCGGCCAATCCCAAAGATGCGGCAGAAATTCATTTAATCACTCAGGCTATGCATGAGCGGGTAATCAAACTAAGAGCCGTCCTGCTGTCTATGCCCGAATTTCGTGAATACTTAAATGGTCATGGCGTAGAAGATATCAACGCCCTGCAGCTTGAACTGGCAGAATATATGAAAGAAGCCTTCAGTGATAACCATGAGTTAAACATTGCGACTCAAGATGAAATAAATAATCTGGCTGCCTTATGTTTGAATTATGCAAATCCCATGCGCACAACGCCCACTGGAGACACACCTCTTCATACCCTCATTCGTCTTGGGGAGTTTCGTTTTGATCAAAGCCAAAAAGCCTTTGGCAATTATCTGAATAAAGCAAACGCGAATGGAGAGCTTCCCATTGATGTTGCGGCAAAAATGGCTGAATCTTATGAACCAGGATCTGAAAAGACAGATCCGGGGAAAGATCCACTCACAGTAATAAAATACCTGATTGGACAGGGTGCAGAAATTACTCCCAAGGTCAGCCAGGTGTTGGCAAAAAAAGGCATTAATATTGAGGAATATCGCTTCCAGTCACATTATTATGACCGTGAGGTAAAAGACTATTCCGATTTAAAAGCGCTGATAACGGAGATAGGGCAGGATTATCATTTCAGTTTAAAAACAAAAAAGATTATTACCACCAATTTAATCAGACAGCATATCAAACAACTCAGCAAAGAAGAGCTGGAACAGCTGAGAGCAGATCTGAATGGTAATGACAAACAACCGATAGCCCCGGAATTTCTCTTCATAAGCCAATTACGCAGCAGCTTGTGGATAGTGCGAATAATCAGAGGGCTATACGGTAATTCATCTACAAGAATGGAATTAAATGAGTTGATTGACGGCACTCAGAAAGACTTCGACAATGGAAGGCCACATCAATTTTTTACTCAAAAACCCGTGCTTACAAATTCAGATATGGCGCCAAGCCAGGAACCGCCTAAGCCAACAGCCTGAGCCTTAAGGGAGCCTCTGACTCGTCTACACATCTTTGCTATCCCCCGCTCTCCGTCGTCCTGAGCGCGTCTTTTTGCGCGAAGGATCTCCCCAAAGCGGCATGGTGCCACAGTATTTGGAGATCCTTCGCGCAAAAAGACGCGCTCAGGACGACGTGGATCGGGGTGAAGTTGCTTCGGAATAGCACGGTGTGTAGCCCGGTCTGCTTGCAGCCGGGATCGTGCCACTTCGATCCCGGCTGCAAGCAGACCGGGCTACAGTCCTACATTAGCTCACACCCCAATTAAAAAGGTAAAGACAGCTTTGGATCCAGTTTGTGAATTTGTGTTTTGAATACCTTTTGAATTTCAATCAGATTCTCATCATCAATTGCTTCAAAACGGGCAATCAGACAAGGGGTGGTATTGGATGCACGCAATAGGCCCCAGCCATTAGGAAACTCCACCCGCAAACCATCAATGGTTAAAATCCTTGCCGTCGGGAAATCAGCATGATCGCTAAATTGCTTCATGAAAAGAAATTTCTCCTCATCCGCTATGTTAATTTTTAATTCAGGAGTATTCACACTATTAGGAATAAGGGAAAACTGTTCTTCCACCGTTAAGGGAGCCGCGCTGATAATTTCCAATAACCGGCATGCGCTGTATAAAGCATCATCAAAGCCATACCATCTGTCTTTAAAGAACAAATGGCCACTCATTTCTCCAGCTAAAGCAGCCAGCTTTTCCTTCATTACTGCCTTCACTATGGAATGTCCTGTAGGGCACATTATCGCTTTACCCTTGGCATCAGTAATGACGGCTTCTAAATGGGAAGAGCATTTCACATCAAACACAATAGCCGCCCCCGGAATGCGTTTTAACAGCTCTCGAGAAAAAAGCATCATTAAACGATCAGGCCAAATCATGGTGCCTGCATTGGTAATCAAGCCTAAGCGGTCTGCATCCCCATCAAAAGCCAGCCCCAAATCAGCCTTATGATTTGCCACTGCCTTTTTCAAATCAGCCAAATTAGCCTCTACCGTAGGATCCGGATGATGATTTGGAAATCGCCCATCAACATCACAGTATAAGGAAATCACCTCGCAACCTAATTCTCTAAGCACCTGAGGGATAACGGGTCCTGCAATACCGTTTCCACAGTCAACTACTACCTTTAAAGGACGATTGATCTGAATATCATTAATGATACGTTGCTTATACAAAGGAATCACATCAAAAGAGGTTTCCTGACCAGAACCCGTGATCCTTTTCCCTGCAACAACCAGATCATATAAAATATCAATATCTTCCTGGGTTAAAGTCTTACCGGCCAAAACCATTTTAATGCCATTGTAATCAGCAGGATTATGGCTTCCGGTAACCATTAAACCACAATCCAGATCCTGGTCATGGGTAGCAAAATACATCACCGGTGTTGCAACAGCGCCAAGATTGATCACATCAATACCGCTGGACAACAAGCCTTCTCTTAAGGCTGAAGACAATGCAGGGCTGGTCAGACGTCCATCCCAGGCCAGATAAATCTTCTGACGATTTAATTTCTGTAAACGACAAGCAATAGCCAATCCGATGGTATAAAAGGAATCTTCATCTAATTCTTTACCGATTATTCCTCTGATGTCGTAGGCACGAAATACCGACCGGGGAATTTGCTTTTGCCTGTAATTCATTTTAGTGTCTCCCGGAACTGCCAAAACCACCCTCACCTCTGTTGCTTTCTGTAAAGGAGGTCACTACTTCAAAAGCAGCCTGGACAACAGGAATAAAGACCAATTGGGCAATGCGCTCACCAGGATTCACCGTAAAATGTTCCTGACTTCTGTTCCAGCAGGAAATTTTTAATTCACCCTGATAATCTGAGTCAATGAGTCCCACCAGATTACCCAACACAATGCCGTTTTTATGCCCCAGTCCTGAACGAGGCAATATCACCGCAGCCAATGAAGGATCAGCAATATAAATGGAAAGCCCTGTAGGTAATAATACCGTTTCCTGAGGTGCTATCTGCAGCGGTTCGTTAATACACACCCGTAAATCGAGTCCTGCCGCCCCCTCAGTGGCATAAGTGGGTAAAGGAATAGAATGTCCGATTCGTTCATCAAGAATTTTTAACTGAATTGCTTGTGGCATGATAGTGTTCCAATAATCCTGTAAGTTTTAATGCGCGCCATTTTGCAGAGTTACTGCCATAATTGCAATAATTTGCCCCGCAAGACGCGTTTTATGGGTTAAAGGCAACTCGAATTGTGCCTTTTTTGTGATTACCGTAACCTGATTGTTGTCCGACTCAAAACCTAAGCCCTTCCCTACCTGATTGGCGACTATCATATCCAGCTTTTTATGCTGTAACTTTTCTTGCGCGTAGGCAACCAAATCGTTGGTTTCAGCAGCAAATCCCACTACGAAAGAGGCAATACCACTGCTCGCCACAGCACTCAGAATATCTGTCGTCCTTTCCAGTTTTAAGGTAATTTCTGCATGGTCTTTTTTCTTCATTTTTTCCACAGCAGGTGTCTGTATCTGATAATCTGCCACTGCCGCGGTCCCTATAAAGATGTCTCCGGGCTGCAGGTGCTGTTGTACAGCGTCTGACATGTCCTGTGCTGACTCGACCCGAATCAGTTCTATTCCGGCTGACACGTCCAGCGCGCTGGGGCCGCTTATCAGAGTAACCTGGGCACCGGCAAGTGCGGCTGCTTCGGCCATAGCGTATCCCATTTTTCCAGAACTGTAATTACTTAAATAGCGGACCGGATCTATGGATTCACGAGTAGGGCCTGCTGTGATAAGTACCCTTTTACCGGCTAATAATCGATGCACTTCATGTAAACGTAAGGCACTGATAATCTGTTCCGGTTCACTTACCCTGCCTAAACCATATTCTCCACATGCCTGAGAGCCCTCTTCGGGCCCGACCAGAATAGCGCCTCGTTCCTGCAGCAGCTGACAATTAGCTTGTGTGGCCGGATGTGCCCACATGCTTCTGTTCATTGCAGGACAGACAATAACCGGAGTTTCTGCCACCAAATACAAGGTGGACAATAAGTCATCCGCAATGCCTTGCGCCATTTTAGCGATGCAGTTGGCAGAGGCAGGGGCAATTACCAGATAATCCGCCCATCGCGCCAGCTCAATATGCCCCATAGCCCGCTCAGCCTGGGTATCAAATAATTCAGTACGCACTTCATTGCCAGACAAGGCCTGCATCAGTAAGGGGCTTACAAATTGCTGTGCTGATTGGGTCATCACCACACGAACTTCAGCGCCTAAGCGGGTCAGCTCTCTTATCAGATAGGCTGATTTATAAGCAGCAATACCACCACACACTCCAAGAAGAATTTTTTTATTAATAAAATCTTGCATGACTGACCATTTTTGTTAAGAATACCCCCGATCAAAGCACAAACTTCGCAATAAAGGAATAAAAAAGGAATACAAAATGACGGTTGTCCAATCAACGCGGCATATAGACCTGCGTGAAAAATTACTTATTGATGGCGTTCAAAGCCTCTCTGATACTGAATTACTGGCCGTATTCATCAGTTCTGGCAGTGGTAAAAAATCCTGTCTGCAATTAGCCTTCGACCTGATAAAACACTTGGGTGATTTGCGTGCCGTACTCAATGCCAATCCTCAGAGTTTTAAACAGGTGTCCGGTTTGGGAGAGGTGCGCTATGTCCAGTTACAGGCAGTAAAAGAAATTTGCAGGCGCAGCGATTTTATCCATTTACAAAAAGAAACCCAGATTACAAACAGCAAACAAACTTATGCCTATCTTAAAAAAAGGCTGCGTGACTATAAAAATGAAACCTTTGCCGCACTTTATCTCGATAACCAACACCGCATCATAGCTTATGAAGAATTATTTTCCGGCACCATTAATTCAGCAACAGTGCATCCACGCCCTATAGTAGAACGCGTCTTGCAGCTAAATGCTGCAGCCCTGATTCTAGCCCATAACCACCCTTCTGGCGTTTCTGATGCCAGTCACCAGGATTTGGCAGTAACCGAGCGCATTCGTGACGCGCTTGAGTTGATAGACGCGCGCTTGCTTGATCACATAGTCATTGGAGACAACGAAGTGTACTCCATTATCGCCGAAAGCAAATGGCTCTGTAATTAAGTATCAAATAAACTAATTTAAATGGATTAAACGATGTCCCAACTTCTTCTCACTGATTTCATCAGAAGCCGTACTATTCAAATCATGTTCCTGCTGGGAATCATTTTTGACATCAGTACAGCCAATACTATAAAACATATGCTGTTTCTGTTTGGGGTGCCTTACACCACCTCAATAGCATTATTCTATTGGATGAATAAGAAAAAAACTCCGGTAACTAACGGGATAAGTGAACAATACAGGCCAAGGCGGTAAGGCGTTTTATCCTTTTGATTCACGTCGTCCTGAGCGCGTCTTTTTGCGCGAAGGATCTCCAAATACTGGCACCGTGCCGCTTACAGGAGAGCCTTCGCGCAAAAAGACGCGCTCAGGACAACGGAGATCGGGGATGCATCAAGCCGTATATTTCAAACCAACAATAGATACCAGCAAAAGAAGCAAAAACAGGATCCGTAAAACAGATAACGGCTCTTGAAATAATATGATCCCCATAACGGCTGTCCCAAGAGCCCCAATACCAACCCATATGGCATAGGCTGTTCCAATGGGCAATGACTGAGCGGCTTTAGCCAGCAAAAACATACTTCCGGCAATAGCAATAAGCGTTAACAGACTGGGAACAAATTTTGAAAATCCATCCGTGTATTTAAGCCCAATGGCCCAACAGACTTCCAGTAATCCGGCAAAAACCAAATAAATCCAAGCAAGCAGCATAACCTTTCCTTATTTTAAGTAATAAAAGGCGTCGTCTTGTCTTAACCGGGTACGGCGCATCTCGTCCGGGCATTTATTTTGTATCATACAAAGGGCAGATAGTGAAGTCTGCGTGTAACAGACCCATTCAAAGACGGGTTTCCTGATGAAAAACCAAGCGCCACTTATTGCCTTCATTTCTCCACAACGAAGAACGGACTGTTTTCTTGCTATCAGGCGTTAACTGCAACTGGCTGAGATAGGTCAATAAAAACAAGTCTGGGCTCAAAAGTTGTCCTTTAAATTGGCTTCCCACCCATTCATGCAGGTCAGCCATTTCTAACCAGGGAATAACATCCGGTTTGTAAATCTGTTGCCCTTTGTAATTAATTTCAAGAAAGTCATCAGAAATTAAATCAGCCAAAAACTCAAGCGTTCCCTTCTTGTTCATCAGCACCGTTTCCCAATGAACGATACGGTCAAAAAGTCCGCCATCTATTCCCATCGTTTTACAATACCCAAATCAATATCAAACAAATCCAAGACCCGCCCAACACTGTGATTAATGATATCATCCAGATTTTGCGGATTATTATAAAAAGCAGGAACAGGAGGAGCAATGATTCCTCCCATCTGGGTTACCTTCAGCATGTTTTCCAAATGGGCTGCATTCAAGGGAGATTCCCTGACCATCAAAACCAGTTTTCGCCTGTCCTTCAACATCACATCTGCCGCACGAGTCAAGGCATTGGAACCAAAGCCATGAGCAATTTCTGCCAAAGTATGCATGGAACAGGGGGCAACGATCATGCCCATGGTTTTAAAAGAACCGCTGGCTATAGAGCAGGACACATCCTGGAAGGCATAAGTTTTATCTGCCAAAGAGCAAATCTCATCGTATTCAACCGGCACTTCATAATGCCGTACCAACTGAGCCGATTTGCTCATGACCAAATGGGTTTCAATAGCTAAAGGCTTGAGTAATTCCAGCAGGCGAATACCGTATTGTACGCCACTGGCACCACTAATGCCGATGATTAAGCGCTCTTTCTTTTTACTCGTCATAATGTCAGTTATCGATAGTACTATGTCTGTTAATATATACCCAAAAGGATGAATAATATACTCGGAGCGGTTTTTGCCAGGGAAATGTTTCAATATATAACAAATATCACCTATAATCTCCGGTTTTGCAGTTCTTGTGATTGACCGGATTTATTGAAATGAACCTCCAGAAACCTGCCGCAATCTATATCACCAAACCAGAATTCCTTGCTGATCTGAGTAAAGAATTAGGCAACGTGAATACCGTTATAGAGGATATGGTCTTTTCTTCCTGCGTCAAAACGGAAGTGTGTTTTGCTCAGGATATTTGGTTTGAACCCCAAATCGTCACTTTTCAATCCATTTCCGAAGCAGTCAAAATCCTCCGCCAGGCAGGAAAGTTCTGGTATTTACACCCATTAAGCCATGTCAGACGTTCACGTTTGATTGAAGAGCAATTACGTAAATGCCCCAAATTAGAACAACATTTTCCACCTGAAGCTGAAATACCTGTTATAGGTGGATTTTGCCTGCTGGATCAAAACACCTTGCTCTTTAGCACCAGACGCTTGAAAAAATGGCCGCATGGGCACTGTTTTTTTATTGAAGATAAAGTCAATCCACCCAACCGCGCCTATTTAAAATTATGGGAAGCCCTCTTTCTTTTGCAAAAATATCCCGCATCAGGTGAAACGGCTCTGGATCTGGGCGCCTCACCCGGAGGATGGACTTACGTGATGCAGGCTTTAGGTGCTAATGTGACCGCAGTGGACAAGGCCTTACTGGATCCCAAAATTGCCAGCTTACCTCGTGTCCGCTTTTTGCAGCAAAGTGCCTTTGCTTTAGAACCCTCGGCTCTGGAAGAAACTTATGACTGGGTGCTCTCTGACGTAGCATGCTATCCCGATCGTGCCTATGCCCTCATCATGAAATGGATACAATCAGGTAAGGCCAGACAACTGATTTTTACTATAAAACTGCAAGGCACTATAGATTTGGCGACTATCAAACAATTTCAGGAAATACCAGGAGGGCGAATTCTGAATATGTTCTATAACAAACATGAAGCGACTTTCTTCTATCCCGCGCCCCAGAAATTTCACCTTGATTCGTAGCCCGCATTAGCGTCAGCGTAATGCGGGAAACATGGGCCCATTGTTAATTCGATCTCCCGTATTACGCTTCGCTAATACGGGCTACAAAAGCTTAAATTAACTCACGTTAAATTAATGCCCACAGCCCTCAAAATTTCCTATACTCAATCAATGACTAATAATTTTTCAGGCATCACGGATGAATACTTATGCGTAAATACCTTATCAATACCACTCACTTGGGAATGCGTTTTATTCGCAAAGGTGATGCCCATCATATTGAAGATGTGGAAAAAGATCCGGAAGTAAAACGCTTTTATCCTGAAGGGGAGCTTAGTGATCAGGAAATTCAGGATTTTATTGATGAAAGCATTAAAAACCAGAAAGAACACAATTTACCCTGCTTCCTCATTTTTAAAGCCAGAAATGATGCCTTCGTGGGAGAGGCTTATTTTGACCGTATGCCAACGGGTGAAATCAAAGTAGGTTATATGCTTGATAAAAAATACTGGAATAAAGGGTACGCAACTGAAGTTCTAAAAGCTTTATTGAACTGGGCTAAATTACACATCGATGCGGAGTATATTGTCGCCTATGCTGATCGCGAAAACGAAGGCTCATTTCGGGTGATGGAAAAGTGCGGCATGAAATATTATAAATCGGGCACCTACAAGAATATGGAATCCTTTTTTTATCGCATTAAAAATCGCTAAATCCCGCATAAAAAGTGTACTGCATTTTTCAGCACTTTTTCACAAAGAGACAATTGTTCCAGGCTGACAAATTCGTCAGGCCTGTGAGCCTGGTGAATGTCACCAGGGCCACAGATAACCGTGGGAATATGCGCCCTTTGGTATACCCCGGCCTCGGTACTGTAAGACACTTTATACCGTTCATTGACTCCGGTAACTGTTCTTAAAATATGAGTAATTGGGCTGTCTTCCGATGCCCTGAAACCAGGAGAATCAGAAGTTTGATCAAGATAGATTGCTGCATCAGCATGGTTTTTACGCATCAGTGGCAGTAATTCGACATTAATATAATTAAGAATTTGCTGCTCAAAATTCATCAAGGGAAATTCGCTTACGTAACGTAACTCCACAATGAACTCACAGATAGCCGGAACTATGTTAGTAGCAATCCCACCGCTCACGATGTTGGTGGTAATGGTTGTGAAAGGAATATCGAAATCGTTATCAAAAGGACCATTATCCTCACTGTGTACGGCCAGTTTATGAATATAACTGATTAAATGACTGGCATATTCAATAGCATTGCAGCCTACTGGCGCCAAAGAGGAATGGACTGCTTTTCCATCCACCTGACAATGATAGAGCCGCCTGCCTTTTTCACCTGTAACCGGACGCATGGAAGAAGGCTCACCCACAATGCACCCTTCAGGATGAATCTTGTTTTTTTGTAAATAATCAACAACATAGTTGACACCAATACAGCCTACCTCTTCGTCAAAGGTAAAGGCCATATGAACGGGTTTCAAGAGTTTCAGTTTCTTAAACTCAGGCGCCAGGCCAAGCAATACAGCAAGAAATCCTTTCATATCACAGGCGCCGCGCCCGTAGATTTTTCCGTCTTTTTGAACGGCTTGAAAAGGATCAGTGGTCCAGTTTTGTCCTGTTATGGGCACCACATCGGTATGCCCTGACAGGAGCAACCCGCCTGAAACAGTTCCATCATGAGCAGGTATGCTTGCCAACAGATTTACTTTTTCTTCGTTGGCTCCAGGAATTATTTGATACTTAATATCATGCAACTCAAACCAACGTTTGATTTCCTCAATTAAAGCCAGGTTGGAATTAGTCGAAACTGTATTAATACCAATCAGTTTTTCCATCCATTGGAGAGTATTCATCAGATTATCAATCTGTAAATTATTCATTAATAATAGACTGCTGCGTGGAGCAAATCAAAAATACAGAAATGTCACCTCATCCGATCATCCGGTCCACATCCGGTCCACATCGCCCCATTCACGTCGTCCTGAGCGCGTCTTTTTGCGCGAAGGATCTCCAAATACTGGCACCATGCCGATTTCAGGAGATCCTTCGCGCAAAAAGACGCGCTCAGGACGACGTGAATCGGACGACGTGAATGGGACGACGTGAATGGGACGACGTGAATCGGACGACGTGAATGGGGCGACGTGGATCGGATGACGATCTCTATGCCCTTGAAAAATCAAAAGAAATAATTTGTGAAATACCTGGTTGTTGCAAAGACAGGGCAAGCAATCTGTCAACGCCTAAAGCCACGCCGCTGCACGCAGGTAAACCATGTGCCAAAGCATCTAAAAGAAAGCTGTCGGCCTCTACAGGCTCTAAACCTTGCTGAGCTCTTGCACGATTATCCTCAGCAAAACGTTTTGCCTGAGCCTCAGCATCCGTCAACTCATGAAAGCCATTCGCTAACTCAACACCTTTATAATAAACCTCAAAACGCTGTGCAAAACCATTTTTGATTTGTGCCAGAGAAGCCTGCGAGGCAGGAAAATCATAAACTGCTACTGGAGCATTTTCTTTGCCGAGAAAAGGTTCCACCACATGACTCATTAGTAAAAATAAATATTGATCCCTGTCTTGCTCCTCTGCTGCCAAAACCTGATCTAAATCATGCTGTTTCAAAACATGCTGCAATTGCTCCACAGAAGCATTGAATGGATCCAAATCACAGGATTCCAGAAAAGCGTGCTGATACGTTTTTCTCAGCATGGGTTGAGAATGCATCAGAAGCTGTAAAAGCGCATCCATTTCATCCATCAATTGGTGATGGTCTATATCCAGCTGATACCATTCCAGTAAAGTAAACTCAGGGTTGTGCCAGCGCCCTAACTCGTCATCGCGAAAAACCCGCGCTAACTGAAATACAGGGCCGCTCCCGGCAGCTAAAAGGCGTTTCATGTGGTATTCAGGTGAAGTCTGCAGACAATAGGATTCACCTCTGAATTTGGTCTTGATGTTACTAAGGTAGACATCCGTCACCCCATGGCGCGCCATGATGGGGGTTTCCACTTCAAGATAATGGCGTTGGGTAAAAAAATCGCGAATTTTGGCAAGCAACAAGGCACGTTGGCGCAGTGATTGTATTGAGGCAGAAGGATGCCATGATAGCTCAGACATGATTAATAAAAAATTCCCAACTCAAGGCGCGCTGCTTCTGTCATTCGCTCCTGCGTCCATGGTGGTTCCCATACCAGTTCAACCGTACAATCGCTGATCCCATCAACCTGATTTACCGCCTGTTCAACAGTTCCCGGGAAGGTTTGCGCTACAGGGCAACCGGGAGTAGTCAGAGTCATTTGGATGTCTACATGCCCTTCATCATTAATAGCGACATTATAAATCAAACCCAAATCATAAATATTGACTGGAATTTCAGGATCAAAAACGCCTTTAAGCGCCAGAATTACTGCCTCTTTCATCTGTTCTACATCCTGCTTTTTCTTCAAACCAAACATACTGTAACCTCATTGCCTTCACCGATTCTGTAGCCCGTATTAGCGGAGCGTAATACGGGAATACTGAGCTCGTTGCCACTTCGATCCCGTATTACGCTTCGCTAATACGGGCTACATACTTTATTCAGTTTTCACCACTGTTGTGTCTTTATTTAAAGCAGCTTCCATAGTGTGCCAGGCTAAAGTGGCGCATTTGACCCGCGCTGGAAAAGCCTTCACACCGGCAAGAACTGCCAGCTTGTCCATAGAGTTTGAATGCCCTTCTTCATCCAGAGTCAGCATGTGATGAAAGCGGTGAAACAGGTCATGGGCTTCCTCCACGGTTTTACCTTTTAATGCATCCGTCATCAGAGATGCCGATGCCTGGGAAATAGCACAACCACAACCCACAAAACTTAAATCAGTAATCAGGCCATTATCCAGCCTGGCATAAACAGTCAGTTTATCGCCGCATAAGGGATTAAAACCGTTAGCCTGAGTTGTCGCATCATCCATAGCATGATGATTTCGGGGATTGCGGTTATGATCAATAATGATTTCCTGATAAAGCTCACGCAATTCCATACTCATGCAAACACCTCTTTTACTCTTTGCAGCGCTGTCACAAAATAATCTATTTCTTCTGGCGTATTATAAAAGGATAGCGACATGCGCGATGTAGCCGCAACACCATAAAAGTCCATTAAAGGCATGGCACAGTGATGGCCGCTGCGTATGGCAATCCCCTCACTGTCCAGAATAGTTCCTATATCATGCGCATGAATCTTGCCATGAACAAAAGAAATAACCGGAACCTTATGCGCCGCTGTTCCTATGATGTTAAATCCTTTGACGGACTCAACTGCTTCAGTCGCATAATGCAATAAATGATCTTCATAAGCTGCAATGGCATCCAAATCCAGAGACCACAAATAATCCATTGCAGCGCCTAAACCAATAGCACCAGCAATATTGGGAGTACCTGCTTCAAATTTATGAGGAAGAGCTGCATACTCTGTCGCTTCGAAAGTGACGTAATTAATCATTTCACCGCCCCCTTGATAGGGTGACATGCCATTGAGCAGTTCTTCTTTACCCCAAAGCACGCCTATACCTGTCGGGCCGTACATTTTATGTCCTGAAAAAGCATAGAAATCGCAATTCAAATCGTGTACGTCTATGGGCAAATGAGCAGTCGCCTGCGCACCATCCAATAACACTTTGGCGCCATGCGCATGGGCCATTTCAATCATTTTTTTAACGGGATTAATAGTTCCCAAGGCATTGGAAACATAATTAATCGCAACAAATTTGGTATTTGCATTGAGTTTCTTTTCAAACTCATCGAGTAATAATTCGCCACTGATAGAGATAGGGGCTACCTGCAAATTGGCTCCTGTTTTTTTGCATACCATTTGCCAGGGAACAATATTGGAATGATGCTCCATATAGGTAATCAGGATCTCTTCGCCGGGTAAAATACGTGGCGCCACAAAACTTTGAGCGACCAGGTTGATGGCTTCCGTAGTGCCGCGCACAAAGATACACTCTTTGGCGGATTTGGCATTAATAAAACGTTTTACCTTGGAACGGGCTGCCTCATACTTTTCGGTAGCGCGAACGCTTAAGGCATGCACACCACGATGGACGTTGGAATTATCGTGCGCGTAGTAATGTGCCATAGCATCAATAACGGCCTTGGGCTTTTGCGTGGTTGCCGCGTTATCAAAATAAATCAAATCATGTTCATTAACTTTCTGCTGCAAAACAGGAAAGTCTTTGCGAATTTCATTGACGTTCAATGATGTTATTAACGAAGTCTTGGTATTCATAAATCACCCCAATTGTTGCGTTAATAAGGTACCCAGCCAATCAGCCAATTCACGATTTGGTATCAAGCGCAAATTATCCTGGGCAAAGGCATGAATTAAATAATGCGATGCTTCAAGCCTGCCGATACCGCGAGTGGCCAGATAAAATAAGGCGTCTTCATCCAATTGCCCCACAGTCGCACCATGAGAACAAATCACATCATCAGCAAAAATTTCTAACTGCGGTTTGGTATCAATTTCCGCATTGGCAGAAAGCAGCAGATTTTTATTTTGCTGTTTGGCCTCAGTATGTTGCGCGTCTTTGGCAACAATGACTTTCCCGTTGAATACAGCACGTGAACGCCCGGTTAAAATGCCTTTATAGTCCTGTTCACTGGAACAATTGGGGACCAAATGATGGACAGTTGTATGGTGATCCACATGCTGCCCTTCTGCAGGAGCATAGATACCATTCATCAGGCAATGAGCATGTTCTTCCTGCAAATAAAAACTGAGGTCGCTACGTACCAGTTTTCCACCGAGACTCAGAGAATGACTGGCAAACTGGCTGTGAGCAGCCTGCTTCACTGACACATGCCCAATATGATAAGCCGCTTTACTTTCCCTTTGTATTTTATAATGGGTTAATTGCGCCTTGGAACCAGTAAGCACTTCAGTCACTGTATTGGTTAAATACGAACAGCCTTCTTCACCGCGATATTCTTCAATAACCGTAGCCTGGCTTCCAGCTTCTGCAATAATCAAATGCCGCAGATGCACTGCCTGGTGTTCTTGATCCTGAGCATGGACAAGTGCTATGGGCTCTTCAAGGCACACCCCTTTGGGAATATAAATCAACACACCGCAGTGAATCATGGCGGTATTAAGCGCATGAAAACCATGCTCCTGCTGCAATACTTCCCCAAGGTGTGATTTGATTAACGCTTCATGAGTCGTTAATGCGGTAGCCAAAGGCAATACTAATACACCGGCAGGCAAGTGGTTAATCCATTCATTGTTACCGACAACCATTCCATTTTGGATCACTAATTGCTGCTTTACGGGCATGTCAGAACGGTAGCCATCACCAGAAACTGTTGCCGCACGTTGCCAGGTAAAAGGCTGTTTTAGCAAAGCATCAACCAAAGTATATTTCCATTCCTCATCATGACGCGTGGGAAAACCACTGCGGTTCAAATGAGCCAGTGCTTTAGTTTGTAACTGTGCAAGCCAGGGCAGAGTCGATAGCTGTTCTTTAGCCTGCTGCTGATAAAACTCCAGAATCTCGTTCATAACTGCTCCGTTTCCTCAAGCCAGCTATATCCTTTCTTCTCTAATTCCAAGGCCAGTGATTTGTCACCGGACATAATAATACGGCCATTGACCAAAACATGAATAAAGTCAGGCTCAATATAATCCAGTAAACGCTGATAATGGGTTACCAAAATAATAGAGCGTTCTGGTGAACGCATGGCATTCACGCCCTGGGAAATAATTCTTAAGGCATCAATATCAAGACCCGAATCGGTTTCATCAAGAACAGCCAGTTTAGGTTCTAACGCAGCCATTTGCAGGATTTCATTACGTTTCTTTTCACCACCGGAAAACCCTTCATTGATGCTGCGATACAAAAAACTCTCGTCCATATCCAATAATTGGCATTTTTCACGGATGAAACTTAAAAACTCTATGGCATCCAGAGTCTTGCGTTGCTGCCCTTTACGCACAGCATTGACCGAAGCTTTAAGAAAATTAATGTTCGTCACACCAGGAATTTCAACAGGATATTGGAAGGACATGAAAATCCCCGCCTGTGCCCTTTCTTCTGGCGACAAAGGCAGCAAATCCTGACCTAAATAGTCAATTTCACCGCTGGTTACTTCATAAGAAGGGTGCCCGGCCAAAACTTTTGACAAAGTACTTTTACCAGAACCATTAGGTCCCATAATGGCATGTACTTCTCCAGCATTTACCTGAAGGTTGATGCCCTTTAAAATGGATTGTGCATTTATAGCAACATTAAGCTCGTTTATTTTTAACATATTAACCTACTGCCCCTTCTAAACTAATACCTAACAATTTAGTGGCTTCCACCGCAAATTCCATGGGTAATTCTTTTAATACCTGCTTACAAAAACCATTCACTATCATGGATACCGCATCTTCAGTATCTATACCGCGTTGCTGGCAATAGAATAATTGTTCTTCACTGATTTTTGATGTGGTTGCCTCATGCTCTACCTGCGCCGTTGGGTTTTTAACCTCTATATAAGGAAAAGTATGCGCTGAACATTCGCTGCCCATTAACATAGAGTCACATTGGGTGTAATTACGCGCATTAGTAGCAGTTGGCGCAATACGCACCAGGCCACGATAAGCGTTATGGGCACGGCCAGCACTAATCCCTTTGGAGATAATGGTGGAACGTGTGTTTTTACCCAAATGAATCATCTTGGTGCCAGTATCTGCCTGTTGGCGGTTATTGGTTAAAGCAACAGAATAAAATTCACCTACAGAATCATCACCTTGCAACACCACACTGGGGTATTTCCAGGTAATTGCCGATCCTGTTTCTATTTGCGTCCAGGATATTTTTGAGGCTTTGCCGCGGCAAGCACCACGTTTGGTCACAAAATTATAAATACCGCCTTTACCGTCTTTATCGCCCGGATACCAGTTTTGTACTGTGGAGTACTTGATTTGTGCACCATCCAGAGCAACCAGCTCAACCACTGCCGCATGCAACTGGTTTTCATCACGCATTGGCGCGGTACAACCCTCAAGATAAGACACATAGCTGTCTGCATCGGCAACAATAAGCGTACGCTCAAATTGTCCGGTTGAGGCCGCATTAATACGGAAATAGGTAGATAATTCCATAGGGCAACGCACGCCCTTGGGAATATAAACAAAAGATCCGTCACTGAATACCGCTGAATTTAAAGCAGCATAGAAATTATCCCGGTACGGTACAACAGAACCTAAATATTGCATTAACAATTCAGGATATTTATGTACGGCTTCGGAAAAAGGACAGAAGATGACCCCTTTTTCAGCAAGTTTGGCTTTAAAGGTAGTCGCTACGGAAACACTATCAAACACTGCATCAACAGCTACACCTGCCAGCATTTCCTGCTCCCTTAAAGGGATGCCCAGCTTTTCATAGGTTCTTAATAATTCAGGATCGACTTCATCCAGGCTTTTTGGTGCATCTTTTTTGCTTTTGGGCGCGGAATAGTAAGAAATGGCCTGATAATCCACCAGCGGATAATGAACGCTCGACCATTCGGGATGCGGCATGGTAAGCCAGTGCCTGAATGCTTTTAAACGCCATTCGAGTAAAAACTCAGGTTCCCCTTTAATTGCTGACAGGCGACGGATAACGTCCTCGTCCAGGCCAGGTGGAAAGGTTTCTACTTCGATATCGGTTACAAACCCGTGTTGATATTCTCTATCGAGCAGAGAATTAATTTGCTCACTGCTTTTAGCCACGATTAACTCCACTTGCTAATTGCCGAACTCGTTCCACATCCCTTGTCTGAAGAGTTGGTTTTGCCAATGCTTCCAGACTGACACTGTCAAGTGCTGTTTCTATAGCACGGCTAATTAATCTCCAATTGCCCTGAATGGTACATACTCCCTGCAAGGAACAATCATTCGGTTGCAAACTGCATTCTGTAAATCCGCGATGTTCTTCCAATGCATAAATAATCTCAGACACTGAAATTTCAGTAGCTGCCCGTTGCAAGCGATACCCCCCTGTCACTCCGCGTACAGAGGTTAAAAGACCTGCGCCGGTTAAACGCTTTAAAATTTTACTGACCGTGGGTACTGCCAAATGGGTATGTAAGGCGATATCTCGTGCATTACATAATTCATTCGGGTGCTTGGCAAGATACACCATCACAACTGTTCCATAATCAGCCAATTTGCTGATGCGCAGCATAACATCCCCCAACCAAATAATCTAGTACCAAATAAGTCTTAATTTAAGATAAACCAATCAGGAACACGCATCCTGATTTATTCCCTATAGTATAAATATAGTACTAAATTAGTTCTATATCTGGCAAAAGGCGAATAGTACCTTATTATGAGAAAAATATCCAATGCCACAACAAGTGTATCAGGGCAAACGCATACTTTGCTCATCACAAATCCCAACTATGTCGTCCCCGCGCAGGCGGGGATCCATCTGACAGACAAAGTGAGGTACCACTTTGAAAAATGGATTCCCGCCTACGCGGGAATGACAGGAGCTAAGCGGGAATGACAGCAGCTAGGCGATAAACATGTCTCAATATCTATTCAAAATGATATGATCTTGCCCTGGCAAATATTAATAAATATCCGTAGATCACCACGAATCTTTAATTGGTCAATTTGATTAAAATAATGACTTAATTATTTGATGGTGATGCATTATGAAATATTATCAATATATTTTATCCGCTCTGCGGCAAGGCCTGAAAAATAGCCTGAGTTATTGGGATTTAAAGAGACTCCTTCTAGCTCGTCTCCTTTTACCCGATCATGACGGCTTCCTGGCCCCTCTGGATGAAAAACAGCAATTGATCAATAAACGGCATGACAATGCTCAGGCAAGGCATGCTTTTGATTCAAGATATGGCCTCATCGATGCCTCTTGTCCAAACGAAATGTTACAACAATTTCAATGGGTTTTTAATCAATTAGCAACCTCAGATCATTACACTGCACAGCCATTTAAGGGATCTGTAGTTGTATCTGATAAAACGATAATGACGATCTGGACTCAATCAGGCACAGGGAAAATACAGACAGAATCATATCAAAATGATCATTGGCAAAACTATCAACTCCTTGATGAAACCAGTGAATCCCCTCCGGCCATTATAAAATTTGCCAACAACACCATCATTTCATGGACAGGTACAGAAAATCATTGGCTTAATATCATGACTAATTTTGATCCAAAGCATAAGAAAATATACACAGCATTCAAAACTCAAGGATCACCAATACTTGCCAGTAATCAATATTACCTGTTCGTTAGCTGGATAAATCCGCAAAATCACCAGATCAACATGATGCATTCAACAGATGGCTTTAACTGGAGTAAGCACTACATCGTTGAGAGCAATGCGCTTCTATCCTTACGCTTTGCTAGCCCCCTTCTATTCCAGGATATTGTACGTAATGATCCTGCATTTCTTCATTATAAAGATCCCAAAGGCCCTAATTTGGCTTATTTATGCATACTTTATGGCAATTATACTTTGGCCAAATGGCTGATCGCTAACTATTCAATGGGGTTGACGAACACCGCTGAGCTTAATAACTCTCTCTTTGACTCCTTGTCAAAAATGCATGCATTAAAGATTGCTGAAGACCTCCCGATGATTTTTGCAAAATTACATGAAGCAGGTTTTCAACTTGAGCATCATTTACCTGTATACGCGCAAGCACTTGCTTCTTGCAGCGACCCGGAAAAATCGCGATATGCGAAAACAAAGTTACTCAATTCATTGCGACAATACACTGCTATTCATAAATTACATTTACCAAACGATAACGATTATGCCCAGCAGTGCTATGATTTAACTCAGCTCATCTCAGATTGCGGACGAAAGTGGGAATATGGCCCTCTTGATAAAACTCAATCAACGTTAAGGATTGAAGCTTTTTTACTGCAATGCACACGCATGAATCCGCAACGGATTAAATTAGAATATAAATCATTTTGTGGCTATTTTATCCATTGTGATGAAATGAGTGAATTTAATGTAACATTCGCGTTAAAAAATGCAAATTTAAGTCATTTAGTTCTTTCTGATGAACTCATTGATAAATTAGGAAAAACTTTAAAAAAACTGGGATTCGTTGAGCACGCTTCTTATAATCAGCTGGAACCTATCGTCAAATACTTGCCAAAGGCCTCTCAAATGGCCCTACAATCCTATTGCTTCACGAATATTTATTTCAATCAAAACCGCTTGTTCCGTGGGGAGCCCATGGATACTACATACAGCAGTGACACACCTGCCAACCTGTTAATTCTGTTTATTTTAGGTTGTTTGGTAAATGATGCGGCAAATAAGTTATTATATTTGCAATCGACTACTTCAGGCTATGTCCCCTGTAAACTCCCCGAAGTACTGGTTAGAGGAGAATTGCTTGATGCGGCAACGATTAACAAACGTTTGAATAAACCCATATCAATGCCATCAATTACCAGTTTCAGTCTCTTTAAAGAGGGCGCCAAGCAGTTCAATAAATCCGGAAGCACTTGCACCAGAATCATGGAACGCAATATGCCTTATCCTATGATTCAACAATGGGAAGGAGAAGTCATTATACCGCATGGAGAACAACTGGCTTATACCCAATGTGCTGACGGAAGTTTAATGGCTGAGATTGTACGCAGTCCTCAGTTAGTCAAAAAAGTGGATGAAGCGTCTTTAAGTGCTTTAGCCTATGCTTATGAGAACCATTTAAGCAAGCCTTATAAGGATACCCCGCATAGCATCACACTTAAAGGAACCACGATCCACCGCCCCAATCATGGTTTGGCGCATAGTTATCGGGTCATGACTTATGTTCCCCTGGTAATTAACTATTTTGCACAACACAGTAAGGAGGCGGGTTTTAAAGACTATTGTGCTCAGTTAACCAACGAAGACATTGAGTATTTGAGAATTGCAGCCGTTTTTCGGGTGACAGGCAGGGAAAGTGAACTCTCTTTTAAAGACGATCTCAAACAGTATTTGTTGTATAAACAAACATCTGCTACCCATTTATCAGTTTATTTAAAAAAATCAGGTACTTCAGACAAAATGGTACAAAGGCTGGTGCATATTGTCACGCACCTGGGAGCACCTGATTATGAGTCAGGGATTGGCAGTCATCCTGCGCTGAATCAACATACCGACCAGCAAGAACGGTTATGCCGTACTTATTGCCATAGAATCTTAACAATTGCCCATAATCTGGATTTGGCGCGCTGTAAAGATCCTGCGTATTATAAAGATACACTATCTTATTGTTTGCAAGGCGTAACACATAATGTCAATCAACAGGAAGCTTACAACTATCTATTAAAATACGCGATTGCTCTGATTAAAACTCATGATGATTCGCTCTGTACTGATATTGATACCAATGGAGTCCTGTCACGTTGCAGCAAATCCTATGGCAGTACTTTTGCCAATGCCAGTAGTTCTTTATTGAATCTGTTAGACATGGATGAGGATCTGCAAGTTCAGGAGGAACAGCATGGCATCCGAATGAGCTGCTCTTAACCAAGCCGCGACTGTAAAGGAAGTTTTGTTGCGGCACAGAGCATGATTTACGAAACCGTTCTATGTATGTCGTCCTGAATAACTCTTGCTAAATTGTTGTAAAGGCATAAAAATAAGATATTGGATTATTGATCTTCAGGAGACAGGATGACTCATGACAAGGAACTCGGTGATTTGATGCAGGCTGTGGCCGAGAAAAGTTTGCAAATCATTAGCGACTTAAAAGAACAGCCTATGCAGCTTCCTGCACTTTTATCTCAATTTATTGATTTGACAGAAAATTTTCAGACTTTAATTGCCGTTATTTTAAAAAATCCTGAAAAAGTGTGGCAAATGCAGGTCAGTTATTGGGAGGATGCGATGAATCTGGCCCAATCCCAATTTAAACATTGGCTGGAAGGCAAGCCCATGCCTATTGAGGATAACCGGTTCAGTGGCGAAGACTGGCTTAATAATCCTTTTTTTAATCTTCTCAGCCAACATTATCTGTTAGCCAACCAGCATATGAATGCCTTATTGGAAAAAATGGAATATGAAGACAAAACTCTGGCAAAACGGATGCAGTTTTTTACCAGACAATATCTGGATGCCCTGTCTCCTGCCAATTATGTCCATACCAATCCCCAGCTCATGGCAGAAACCCTGCAAAGCAGCGGTAAAAATTTACTGCATGGCCTCCATAATCTGCTTTCCGATCTGGAAGTCAATTCAAACCGCTTGAATATTAAAATGACCGATACAGATGCATTCAAACTGGGCGTAAACATAGCAACAACCCCAGGCAAGGTAGTCTTTCGTAATGACATGATGGAACTCATTCAATACACGCCACAAACGGCTAAAGTAAAATCCATCCCTCTGCTTATCGTGCCGCCATGGATTAACAAATATTATATTTTAGATCTAAGCCCTCATAATTCCCTAATCCAATGGCTGGTTAGCCAGGGCATTACGGTATTTATCATTTCCTGGGTTAACCCGGATGAACGCTTCGCGAAAAAGAATTTTTATGATTATTTAAATAAGGGGCCAAAGGCCGCTATTTCAGCCATCCAAAAACAATTAAAGGTAAAACAGGTTAATACTCTGGGATTCTGTATTGGCGGAACCCTTCTTGCAACCTTGCTCGCTTACAACAAAGCCCATAAAGATAATTCCATTCGTAGTGCTACCTTTTTAGCAGCCATGATCGATTTCAGCGATCCAGGAGATATTTCTGTCTTTATCGATGAGCAACAGATTAAGAAACTGGAGGCAGAAATGGACTCCAAGGGGTATCTGGATGGTAAATTTATGGCTTCCAGCTTTAATTCATTACGCGCCAATGATCTGATTTGGTCCTTCTTTATTAAAAATTATTTACGTGGCAAGAACCCGGTACCTTTTGATATTTTGTATTGGAATTCCGATTCCACCAATATGCCAGCCACCATGCATTCCCAATATTTACGCTGGATGTATTTGCACAATGACCTGGTAAAACCCGGCAAAATCAGCCTGAATAATACACCAATAGATGTCACCACAATTGACATTCCGACCTTTTTCCTCTCAACCCAGAAAGATCATATCGCCCCCTGGAAGACAACTTACCTCGGTTTTCAATTGATGAAAGGGCCTAAACGTTTTGTTTTGGGTGGTTCAGGGCATATAGCAGGGATAATTAATTCCCCTAATGTAAAAAAATACGGTTATCGAACCAATGAGGACACTACAGCCAGCGCAGAGGATTGGCTGGAACAATCTGTGGAACATGCCGGTTCGTGGTGGGAAGAATGGTTGAAATGGCTTAAAACGCAATCAGGTACTACTATCACAGCTCCTGATTTAAACCAACTCCCCTTGCAGCCGATAATGGATGCACCGGGCAGTTATGTATTAAAAAAGTAGGGAATCTCATGTAGCCCGGTTGCTTGCAACCGGGAACTGACGCTCCTTCACAACCGAAGTTCTAACGAAGTCTCCATTCGTAATAGGTCACCCCTACCAGAGAGCAAGAGACAAGATCCCACTGACCTATTTACCTCCATTCCCGGCTGCAAGCAGACCGGGCTACGGCTCCTGGGCCATTCCCCGATCTACGTCGTCCTGAGCGCGTCTTTTTGCGCGAAGGATCTCCAAATACTGGCACCATGCCGCTTTCGGGAGATCCTTCGCGCAAAAAGACGCGCTCAGGACGACGTAGATCGGGGAGTAGTAAAGATGTTCAGAAGAGTCAGCTCGCAGCCCGTTTGCAGTCGGGCTACTATACCGTTTCTGCAGTTTGTTCTTCTTTCAGCAAGTGCTGTTCCAAACCAATATAATCAATCTTTCCTGAAGATAAAACAGGTATTTTACTCCCCGGATAAACAGTATGAGGCACTAATAGCTCTGTATTACCCTGCTCTTGAATTTTCTTAATAAACAATGCCTTATCTGCATGAGTCGCTTCGCTGAACAACAGGATTTGCTCCCCTTTCCTGGGGCATTTTCTGGTAACAGCAGCATGCAATACTTCAGGCCAGATTGACGCAGCAATGCCTTCTACCGCGGTCAGAGACACCATTTCACCCGCAATTTTAGCAAAGCGTTTTGCGCGTCCCGCAATGGTAATAAAACCATCAGCAGTCATGGTCACGATATCTCCTGTATCATGCCAACCATCAAAAGGAGGGTTAATAGTTCCAGTCTTGTCAGCACTCATATACCCACGCATCACATTAGGCCCACGCAGGAACAAACGTCCACCTTCCGCTATTCCTTCAACAGGCTCAATACGACTTTCCATAAGCGGCAATATTAACCCTACGCTTCCAGGCCTTGAAGCCAGAGGACAATTTAAAGAAATCACCGGTGAAGCTTCTGTAGCTCCATAACCTTCATAAATTTTTACCCCAAAAGTTTCAGTCCAATGCCTGATGGTTTCCGGTTTTACTTTTTCAGCACCGGCAAAAATATAGCGGACACTGCTGAAATCATGCCGTTCAGCGGCTCTGGCGTATCCGGTTAGAAAGGTATCTGTTCCAAACATAATGGTAGCCCCGCTTTGATAAACCAATCCGGGAATCACTTTATAATGCAAAGGTGATGGATAAAAAAAGCACTTAATCCCTTTAACCAGAGGAAGTACGCTACCGGCTGTCAAACCAAAACAATGGAAGATCGGCAGGGCATTAAAAAAGACATCACGGGATGAGAAATCAACTCGCGATAACATTTGACAACAATTAGCCAACATATTCGCATGACTTAAGGCCACCCCTTTAGGCACGCCTTCAGAACCAGAGGTAAACAAAACCACGCCAGTCTGTTCCGCGCTGATTTTTTCCCCTAACATTTTATAGGCCAGGGAAGGAAAGGCTCCTTTAAGCAGGCCAGACAGTTTATTCCCTAAATTGATAGAGGATTTAAAGTCTTCCAGGTAACGGATATTAATCCCCGCTGTCTGCAATTCTTCAATCAAGGGTTCCAGTTTGGCGGTTGCCACGAATTGTCTGGAAGTATAAATGGTTTTGATACCGGCTGTATGACAGGAAGAAAACAGATTATAAAATCCGGTACTGAAATTAAGCATAGCCGGAATACGTCTGTACGCCTGCAATGCAAAAAAAGTAACCATACCGGCTATAGTAGTAGGCATCATAACCCCTACATATTCTCCCGCGGCCGTTTGTTTTTTTATTTGTCGTCCTAAAATAAAGCAACGCGCTATAAATTGTTTGTAACTTAAGGGCGCGCGATTGCTGTCTTCTATCTTGGCTTTATTTTTGTTGCCAATATTAGCTCCGTCTATAAGGGCGCTGAATAAGGTATTGGGTTGAAAATTGTTAGCAAACGTCAAATCACTGATTAAACGAAACAAGCGCATCGCCACCGCCGCCCTGTCCACAGGCACATGGTCAGCCTGAATAAAAAGCTGTGAAGGCAATACATGAAGGGTAATTTTAGGAAACAGGCGAATGCGATGTTTGTTTTTGCTGATAGAAAAGATACTGTGTTCGGCTCCTTCTATCCGGACAGGAATTACTTCAGCACCGGCTTTTTGTAAAATAAAACCAGGTCCATCAAATACTTTTAAACTGTCTTCATATTGCCGTAAGCCTTGCGGAAAAATAACACAGCGTTTACCCGCACGTATGGCTCGAATCAGGCTTTTAGTTGCCAGGGTGCTTGAAGGGTCAATGACAATGACTTCGGCAAAGAGCATCAATAATTTCACCCACAGTTTCTTAAACATTCCAGGGTGAATGGCAACAGTCAGCCGTTCAGGTAAAAAAACGGAAAGCAGCAAGACATCAATAACCGAGGTTCTATTGGCAATAATGACCGAATTAGGGGCTGGCTGATATTGCCCTTTTACTTCGACACGAAACCATCTTACCAATAATGCTTTTATTCCCTTTCTTGCGCGTTGTAACTGCTTTTCCTTCCAACTCAATTGTTCCATAGTATTGATTCTCTGCTAAATTTTGTTTGGGTTATATTTGATCAGCACCAATTTTACAAGATTGGCATGAAATAAAATAGAGTCAGTATGAAGAACAGGGATACTCTGCGTCGTCCTGAGCGCGTCTTTTGGCGCGAAGGATTGTAAGTTTAAAATTTTATATAATGTCGGATAAGAGAGTAGCTCTTTACTTCAAGAGTAAAGAGCGCGGGCGTGAGCGACCGTCGAAGGATTGGTTTAGCAACCGCGGAGATCAAGGTACTCTGGCCCTGCTCTCGAAACGTTTGAATAGTTGATTGGACTCCTTAAAGTACGTCCGCTTACAATCCTAAACAATCAAATTCGAGGCATTATGAAATTATACACTAATT
>NZ_KB892398.1:0-18215 GCF_000373765.1 Legionella shakespearei DSM 23087
CGCTGCACGATGAAGTATCTGCGAACGCACGAATACCGAGCCGCGACCGTGAGGGAGCGGAACTTTTGCTGAAGCACAAAGCCACTGTAGCCCGGCCTGCGGATAAAACCTTAAAACACCCTTTCAGCACTTATTTTACTCACATTGCTATTGATATAACAAATAAAATGCTCTAAAATGCGACAAATTGATTATTTGGAGCGAACATGAGACTGGCTAAATTTGATATCCAACACGAGTTGAAATCACAGTTCAATGCCATCCTTTCCAGCGCAAGTTTTGCTGATTTAAAGACCCTGGTACTCGATAAAACAGCCATTAGCTCCGTCCAAAAACAAATAGAAAGCCTCCTATCCCAAGCAGAAAAACAAGACGAGGCCGATGCTGTAGCCGCATTGGAAAAGGCAGCATATGACAGACAAGTAAAAGAAGATGCAGCAGAAAAGGAACGCGATATCTCTGCTCGCCATGCAGATGCTCTTACCCAAAGCCGTTTAATCAGAGAATATGAAGCAATAAAACAAGAGCGTTCCGGACTGGAGCGTGAATTGTTTGTAAATGAGCTTCTTGTCCAATCTCCAGGCCCTACCCAAACCGTAGTCCATCAACACCCCTTAAGCACACCGGTCGTAGGCACAAACCTTCATACCCACATCAATTCTTTTGAGATAAAACGTCAATTGGAAGAAAGAATTGCAGCGCTTTCCAATCGTATGGTCGACATTGACCTTGAACTGAAGAAGCTGGAACAATGGAATAAAGATCGTGAAAAGCGTCGGGAAAAAAGAGAGTCGCGTCTGCAAGCTCGTCTGGAATACGCACAAAAAGGCACTGGCATTGCTGCAACCTTGGCATCTGACAATCAATCTCGTTTACTTGCTGACATCAAAACTAAAAAACAAGAAATTCAAAAAAATTGTACCTCTCTCATCGCAGAGGCGGAACAGTTAAACTATTCTGTTTTTCTAAATCAATTGGAGATCTATTTAAGTCACTCCAATACTCGTTCAGCTCAGGAAAATGAAGCGCTCAGAAATCTGCTGAAATTAATCAGACAAAACCTCATTCATGATAAAGAAGTCATTTCGTTGAAGGCGCGCCTGAACAGGACTATAGCCGATCTGGAGCAAAACCAACGCTCATTGCAACTTACCCGTCAAAGACTCGCTTCTCTGATTCAGGCAAATCCTGATCTGATTTCTGAAAATGAACAACTGACACGTGACAATAATGAATTGAGCGCTTTACAAGAGGAACATGTTGAGACACGCAATAGTTTGTTTTACAAGACGCTTATATTTGCTGGATTAACTCTCGCTTCAGCAATTCCCCTGTTTTTGCTTTTGGCAGGAGTTATTGCCTCAACTGCTGTTGTTTCTGCATTGATTATTGTCCCCCCAATACTTTTGTTAGCAGCAGGAATTGGCTTGAGCGTTGCCACCCTGGTTTATGCCGTTAAAGGATGGATAAATGGTTATTCTATTAGTACGAATGAAGAAACAATAAACACTAATTCGGCGCGTATGGTGGATAATAGTAATGAAATAGATACCATAAACAATCGGACCATCCCTGATTTTGAACGTGCTATAGCTCGCCTTAAAAGCAATCAGGAACAATTAGCTGGTGAATTGAGGCAAACAGAACTACGTGCTGCTGACTCATTCAAACAAGCCCAGGGAGTTGAATTACCGGTATACTCTGGTTCTTCACTCTTTACTGGTCCTGTTGAATGGCTGAACAATCCGAAAAACGGCCCGGCAAAAGAGATATCATTACCATCGGCGCCGCTAAGCGACATTCTGGATCCTGAGTCATCGCCAAAAGACATTCTCAAGTCATCCGAGCCTTATGTTCGCATGTAGCATGTAATATCTCCGCGGTCTGAGAGGCGGAACGTCGTCCTGAGCGCGTCTTTTGGCGCGAAGGATCTCCTGAAAGCTGGCAGGGAGTGTAGCCCGGTCCGCTTGCAGCCGGGATCGAAGTGGCACCATGCCGCTTTGGGGAGATCCTTCGCGCCAAAAGACGCGCTCAGGAC
Source organism: Legionella shakespearei DSM 23087 (assembly GCF_000373765.1). Lineage (GTDB taxonomy): Bacteria > Pseudomonadota > Gammaproteobacteria > Legionellales > Legionellaceae > Legionella > Legionella shakespearei. The sequence continues at coordinate 2,039 of NZ_KB892398.1, forward strand.
GACGTAGATCTTAAATAACACGCACCACTGGCAATTCAGACCACTCCGTTGTATACGAAGGAGAGCGCATTTGGATGCGCATTGCCCAGGGTCTCACATGCCCCTCTGCAGCAAGGCGTACTGTATGGCGGCCGAATTTTTTATTAATGGAATCGAACACAGACATTAACTGTTCCGTCTGTTGGCGTTCCTCATCTGAGCGCTGATTAAATAAATCCAGTTGCAGATATTTTTTTTCCACCAAATCTCCTAAATACACACCTACCTTTTGATAATGAAACCCCGGGCGGAAAATTTTCCGCAGACAAAATTTGGCGCAACGGGTCAGATAACGCAAGTCATCGGTTGGGCTTACCAGTTTAAACCCGATAGATTGCTGGTACTGAGGCAAATCCTGACGAAAACGGTTGGTTTGAATCATGATGGAAAGATGATTGGCGGCTAAGCCCTGATCACGTAATTTCTCCCATGCTCTGGAACAATGGCTGCTAATTGCCTGGGAAACAAATAAATATTCGGTTTGCATGCTGCCAAAGGAACGTGAGGAAATAATGCTTTTCCTAGCCTCAGGCTCCTCTAAACCAAGACAGGAAATACCTCGCAACTCCATAACTGTCCGGCGCAAGACCACATTAAATTGAGATTTCTTTCCCAATAAATCCACTGCCGCCAAATCCGCTGCGGTATAAATGCCTTGTTGTATCAGTTTTTTATCCCACTTTCTGCCTATGCCCCATACATCTCCTACGGCAATTTTGCTTAACCAGAAATCCTGTTTTTCTATGTGGAACACAGGAATTTTCAATTCCTTTTTAGCAATATGATTGGCGAGTTTGGCCAGAGTTTTTGTGGCTCCTATTCCTATAGATACAGTCATGCCGGTATAACGAAAAATGATTTTTTGTAATGAAATACAAAACTTATCCAGTTCTGATGTAGCTAAACTTGTTAAATCAAGAAAAGCTTCATCAATGGAATAAACTTCAACCTCAGGCCAATGTTCCTCAATAACAGACATTACCCGCCGCGACATATCGCCATAAAAACTGTAATTGGATGAAAAAACATGCACACCGTATTGCTTGCACAAAGCCTTAATCTGAAAATAAGGCACTCCCATTTTAATCCCCAGAGCCTTTGCTTCATTAGAACGAGCAATCACACAACCGTCATTATTCGACAGAACAAGAACAGGCTTATCGATTAACCCCGGACGAAACAAACGCTCACAAGAGGCATAGAAATTATTACAGTCCACAAGGGCAAACATCAAAGCACCGCATGAATGACATTAGTAACCACCCCCCAAATGACCATATCGTGTGCGTCAGTAATATCCAGAGGAGGAAAATCGGGATTCTCGGCAACCAGCTTTACTCGCCCCTGCTGCCGAAACAGACGTTTTACCGTAAGCTCGCCATTCACTGCGGCGATAACGATACGGCCATGTGTCGCCTCCAGACTGCGATCAACCACCAAAATATCGCCAGAATGAATCCCGGCATGGATCATGGAATCACCAGAGGCTTTCACAAAAAAAGTAGCTGCGGGATGCTTAATCAGATATTCATTCAAATCCAGCATGGTTTCAATGTAATCGTCAGCCGGAGAGGGAAAGCCGGCTCTTACCGAACTGGAATAAAAAGGGATTTTAAACGAATCCTCGCCTTTAATGTATTTCATTACGTCTTTAATGCGGGATTCGGGAATACGTACTGATTTGGTCATTTCACCATACTTACCCCGCCCGCGAGGACGGCCAGCCCCAGGACGCGCACCACCATGAGACATACATCCCCATCTTGAATAGTGTTTCATTATTCAAGTTTAGTCTTGGTGGATGGTTTTGTAAAGGGTGAGGAAGAAATAAGGCTTTTGTAGCCCGGTTGCGAGCAACCGGGCTACAGCAAACCTGGCTACGGGAGAATTGACGCCACCCCTTCGTTTACGCTATTGTTTATCTTTATTTTTCAGAGCTGCACACACCATGATTGAATCATCCAAAGGACTAATCGATACTGTAAAAGCGAACCAAAAAAATATGGTGGATCAGCTTCATCTGTTTTGTGACATCAATTCAGGCACGACCAATTTAACCGGCCTGGCCACCATGGCTGAAACCTTACAACACGCCTATGAACCAATAGCCGACAACATTCAAATTAAAAAATCAGCGCCCTTGTCCATTATTAATATGGCCGGCAACACCAGCACCCAACAATGCGGTGATGCGCTCTTTATCAGCAAACGCCCCCACCTGAAACGCAGGATACTTTTAAGCGGGCATATGGATACCGTTTATGCAGCAAACAACCCCTTCCAAAAACTGACCTATATCAATGACAATTACGTCAATGGGCCAGGAGTTGCCGATATGAAAGGCGGGCTGATTGTCATGCTACATGCCCTGTCTGCTTTTGAACAAACTGACGCAGCAGCCCAAATGGGATGGGATGTATTAATCAATGCCGATGAAGAAATTGGCTCGCCCGCATCCAGCGCTATTTTTGATGAAATAGCTTTAAATTATCAAGCCGCTCTGGTTTACGAGCCCGCAATGACAGCCACCGGCACTTTAGCCAAAAACCGTAAAGGCAGCGGCAAATTAACCATTGTCGCCACCGGAAAAGCAGCACATGCCGGCCGTGCTTTTGATGAAGGGCGAAATGCCATTTGCTACCTGGCCGAAGCCGTCACCGCCATTCATGCATTAAATGGCCAACGTAATGGCGTGACCATTAATGTGGGTAAAATAGCTGGAGGCGAAGCCTTAAATGTGGTTCCTGACAAAGCAGTAGCCCAACTGGACATCCGCATCAGCCTGGCAGAAGATGAGTTCTGGGTCAGAGCCGCTTTGGATAAAATTATGGCTGACTTAAAACGTCCTGATTACTCCCTAAGCGTTCACGGCAGTTTTGGACGACCAGTGAAACGAGTTTGCGCCGGAACAGAACGCCTGTTCCATCGCGTACAAATGCTGGGTAAAGAATTAGGGTTATCCATAGACTGGAAAGACAGTGGTGGTTGCTGTGATGGCAATAATCTTGCCCACCACGGCCTTGCTGTTCTGGACACACTGGGTGTAAGAGGTGGAAACATTCACAGTGCCGAAGAATATATTTTATTGGACAGCCTGTCAGAACGTGCCGCCCTCAGTGCCTTGCTTTTGTCCGATCTGGCACAAGGCGGTTTAGAGGATCTAAAAAAATGATGCTATTTCGCAGCGTACGTGTTACTGATTTGGATGCAATTCACCAGCTCGCCGAACAAAGCGGCATAGGAATGACCACCCTTCCTAAAAATAAAGAATTACTGCAAAAACGGATTGCCTGGTCTTGTGACTCTTATAAAAAAAAGGTAGGCAACCCAGCTGATGAATATTATCTTTTCGTCCTTGAAGATCAGGAAAGCAAAAAAATTGTGGGTACTTCAGCTATAGAAGCAAAAACAGGGCATGAAACACCTTTTTACTCCTATAAAGTATCCAAGCGTACCCGCGTCTGTCATTCACTCAATATCAGAAGTGATTATGAAGTCTTAAGCCTAGTTCATGACAATCAGGGACGTACTGAAATATGCACCCTTTTTCTTGCCCCTGAATACAGAAAAAACAATAATGGCTTATTGCTATCCAAAGGCCGCTTTTTATTTATGGCACACAACCCGGAACGCTTTGCTCCCCTGGTTATTGCAGAAATGCGCGGCATTTCAGATGAGCAAGGGCAATCCCCATTTTGGGATAATGTAGGCGCACACTTTTTCCACATGCCTTTTGCTGAAGCGGATCGTTTGACCTTGGCTACTAACAAGCAATTTATAGCCGATTTAATGCCACGCAATCCCATATATGTCAAACTCCTGTCCACTGCCGCGCAAGGAGTGATTGGCCAACCGCACCAATCCACAGTGCCGGCAATGAACATCCTGCTCAAAGAAGGCTTTCGCTATAATAATTATGTGGACATTTTTGATGCCGGCCCCACCATTGAAGCACCGCTTGCTGATATCAAGACAGTGGAACTAAGCCGTATTATGGTGATTAAAAGCCTGAGTGATGAAGTAAGCAGTAATGAATATTTAATCGCCAATACCCAACTGGATTTTCGCGCCACCATTAATTACGCGATATGCAACGAACAGGAAAATACCTGCATTATCAGCAAGGCGACCGCTAATCTGCTCGAAGTGAAATGCGGCGACAGTCTTCGCATAGCGCCCATGCGCGTTAATGAGGCAGCTCCATTGTAATAAGGAATAATGATGTCAAAATTACCAATCATGCACAGTAAAGGCCACTACATCAACGGCGCATGGACTAAAGGAAGTGGAACCACCCTTGAATCCATTAATCCAGCTTATGGCACCTTGCTTTGGCAGGGTTCTAATGCGACAGAACAGGAAGTTGCTGCCGCAGCCCATTCAGCTCGTCAGGCTTTAACAGCATGGGCCAATACCCCCTTTGAACAAAGAGCGCATTTTGTTAAAGAATTCGCACAGCAAGTGGAAAAAAATCGCAATCAGATAGCGCAATTAATCAGCCTTGAAACCGGAAAACCTTTGTGGGAATCACAAACCGAAGTGACCGCGGTCATTGGTAAAATCAATTTATCCATTCTGGCTTATCATGAACGAACCGGGGCGAAACAAAGCACAACAGCAGAAGCCAATGCCTGTCTGCGGTTCAAGCCACATGGTGTCGTTGTTGTTTTAGGGGCTTTTAATTTCCCGGCTCATTTGAGTAATGGTCATATAGTCCCCGCACTTCTGGCAGGAAACACCGTTCTTTACAAACCCAGCGAACAAAGCCCGGCTGTTGCGGAGCTTATCATGCAGTGCTGGAATGATAGCGGCATCCCTGCCGGGGTCATCAACTGTATTCAGGGCGATGTAGCGAGCGGGAAAGCTTTATTAGCTCAAGACATTCAGGGTGTTTATTTCACTGGCAGCTATCCTACTGGACTGCGTATCCATCAACAATTCAGCGACAGGCCTGAAGTGATACTGGCCTTGGAGATGGGAGGAAATAATCCGCTGGTGATTGATACCGTCAGTGATTTGAATGCAGCGGTTTATCACACCATTCTTTCAACATTTATTACCTCGGGACAGCGTTGCACTTGTGCCAGACGCGTAATGATTCCCAACACGCACCAGGGCGATGAATTTCTTTCACGCTTTATTAAAGCCTCTAAAGCAATAAAGGCCGGGCCTTTTGATACACAGCCAGAGCCCTTTATGGGACCGGTAATTAGCCATGTGCAGGCATTAAAGCATCTTCATGCTCAGAAAAAACTGATGGATGCGGGTGGTGAATCATTGCTGACTATGAACCTTCTTGCAGAATACACCGGACTTTTATCTCCCGGGATTATTGATATGACGCAGGTTAAAAATCCTGCGGATGAAGAAATTTTCGCCCCCTTTGTGCAAATTCATCGTTATGATCATTTTGACGATGCAATAGCACTGGCAAACCAGACTCGCTACGGTCTGGCTGCCGGATTATTAAGTGATAAAGAAGAACAGTACCAACAGTTTTATCAGGAGGTGCGTGCCGGTTTAATTAACTGGAACAGGCCAACAACCGGAGCAGCCAGCAGCCTGCCTTTTGGTGGCGTGGGATGGAGTGGTAACCACAGACCCAGCGCTTATTTTGCAGCGGATTATTGTTCTTATCCCATCGCAAGTATGGAACAACCCCTGTTATCGACTCCAGCCCAATTATTACCAGGCATTATTTTGGAATAACGTAGTCCGGTTGCTCGCAACCGGGAGGGATGTATCCCTATTTGTAGCCCGTATTAGCGAAGCGTAATACGGGATTGAAGTAACATGCGGAACATTTTTCAGGAAATAGATATGAATGTTTTTGAATTAAATATGGATGGCCTGGTTGGCCCAACTCATCATTACGCAGGACTTTCTACAGGCAATATCGCATCTGAAAACAATGCCATGAGCCTATCCAATCCTCAGGCAGCGGCCAGGCAAGGCATAGAGAAAATGCGCTTATTGCACAATATGGGATTGAAGCAAGGCCTGTTGCCGCCACAACAAAGACCTAATCTCCATTTGCTGCACCAATTGGGTTTTACAGGAACGCCGGAAGAACAAATTATCAAGGCTCATAAATCAGCCCCTGACTTGCTCAGTGCCTGTTATTCTGCTTCGTGCATGTGGACTGCCAATGCGGCAACCGTATCGGCAAGTGCAGATACTGAAGATGCGAAAGTTCATTTTACTGCCGCCAATCTGGTCAGTAATTTACATCGTCATCAGGAAGCTGATTTTTCCCGAAAGTTATTACAGTATCTTTTTGCCGATGAACATTATTTTACGCATCATTCGGTACTTCCGCGATCCAGCATTACTGGTGATGAAGGAGCAGCGAATCATAACCGCCTGTGCAAAAGCCATGCTGACTCTGCCATTAATTTATTTGTTTATGGCAAGAAAGCCCTGGGAAGCAAAGATTCAGACGCACAGCCTGCCAAATATCCTGCGCGGCAGACCAGAGAAGCCTCTGAGGCCGTTGCCCGAAATCATCAGTTAAAAGCAGAGCAAGTTCTTTTTGCCCTGCAAAATCCTGCAGTTGTTGATCAAGGAGTGTTCCATAATGATGTAATTTCAGTGGCTAATGAATCGGTATATCTTATTCATGAAGAGGCTCTTTATAATCAAGCTGCAATTCTGGACGAACTGAGAAAAAAAGCCGATTTTGAATTGCAGGTTATTGAAATTTCAAAGGAACAAGTCAGTGTTAAAGATGCGGTGGACACGTACCTGTTTAATTCACAACTGATTACTTTACCCGATCAGAAAGGCATGATTTTGATAGCACCTTATGAATGTCAGAACAATCCCAACGTGAAGCAATGCATCGAAAGCATCTTGTCTGATGCAGGTAATCCGTTAAATGCAGTGCATTATCTTGATCTCAAACAAAGCATGCGTAACGGGGGCGGCCCTGCCTGCCTGCGTTTAAGGGTTCCCTTAAATACTGATGAACTCGCTGCCATGCATCAAGGTGTTTTAGTCGATAACCAATTGCTGGATACGTTGGATCAGTGGGTATTAAAGCATTATCGCACGGAACTTTCGGCTAAAGATTTGGCTGATCCACAGTTGATGAATGAGAGTTTAACTGCTCTGGATGAGTTAAGCCAAATCCTGAAGCTGGGTTCCATATATCCATTTCAAACCGCTTTTTAATAATGTGGAAAATCAGGCTGGGAACATGTATTTATACCTCGCCATCAGGCTATAAGGTATTTCAGAATTACCTTTATCGCTGGCTTACTTTTGGCAGTCAGGCTTTGCAAACAGTAATTAACAGGCGGTATCCCTATAAGCCGGTGTTGTATTATCTGCCGGCCCTTACCCTGATGGCTCGCCATGTTCCTGGAGAATGTTGTCTGTTAGGGCTTGGCGGTGCAGGTATTCCTCATCTGTTGAATAAAAAAAATCCGAATCAATCGCTGGTTGCGGTAGATAATAGCGAAGAAGTCATAGAAATAGCCAGACAATTTTTTATGTTAGACAGGATCTCTAATCTGACTCTGGTGCATGAAAATGCAGAGGATTATGTTTGTGAGAGTCAGGCTCAGTTTCATCATGTGATTGTTGATTTGTATGACGCTAATTATTTCCCTGCTGATTGCAGAACCGATGAATTTTTTATGCATTGTAAAAACAGATTAGCTCCTGATGGAATTCTGGCTGTTAATTTGGCAAATATCACTGAGCAATGGACGATTTTTCAATTAATCAAAAGACACTTCAAAGCAACCCTGGTTATTCCAGTAAAGAAAAGTGCCAACATGGTTATTCTGGCGGCTAAAAATGACGATAAAGAATTATTTATCGAGCAGGTTAAGGCTTCTGGCGAAATAAAAAAGGTATTCTGGGTCGAAAGCTGGGGATATGCGACCGAGATGAAAAGATAAGCGGGCGAACCTGAATCCTGGCAGGGTCTGTAGCCCGGTCTGCTTGCAGCCGGGATCGAAGTAGCAATGAGCTTTAATTAAGCCCCAAAGCAAAAGCCCGAAGCAAGAAACCTCTTGCCCCGCTGGTCTTTTAGGGAAACCTGCATCCATGCGGTCGGTGTGCGCGTCCCTGCGCACAACGCCCTAAAAGACCAGCGGGGGCAAGGGGTTTCCGAGAGAATGTGCCGAGTGGCAGGGTCTGTAGCCCATAGACGCCAGGCTAAGGATCGAAACTTAAAATGTAGCAGGGTCTGGCTCCCTCGACCGCGAAAGGAGTTTTATTAATAATCATATTCTTATCGCGGGAGAGGGCTGGGGAGAGGGTTAAGATCGATATTGTCCCTCTCCCTAACCCTCTCCCGCGTTCAACTGCAGTTCTATACACGAATTTCTAGCGCGGGCGAGGGGACAGAACTGTGCCATTTGCTTCTTCTGAGCCTTAGCCTGGCTTCTATGGTTTGTAGCCCGGCCTGCTTGCAGCCGGGATTTGTACGAGTGCGATCCCGGCTGCAAGCAGACCGGGCTACCCCACTGCCATTAAGTTAAGCGCTACTCCACCGTACCGCGGAACTCCTTAACTTAATGGCAGTGCGGGCTACCAAAAAAATGGCCAAATAAAACCATTTGAAATTAATTTTACCCATACTGTATTTATTTATTCTTATAAGTTAAAATGCTGCCTTTTTTTCATTTATAGAATTATCTTCATCGCATCATGCCTGAAGATTAGGGGAGCATTTATGGGGTTCTTGCAGTGGATATCGGATAAAATGAGACGTTGTTTTCGCTCACGTGAAACCGAGGCCTTGCTGGATCAGGAAAACCCATACCCCGACTACTCTAAAGGCTTGGTTAACATGTCGGGTGAGGATCACCTGGCTACTGATATCGAGGGTGAAGAAGATATTGAAGCAGCCCTTATTCCTCCCCCACCTCTAGATACCCAGGAAAATGGAATTTCCTCAGTGCGCGCTATTTTGCAGTTAAGACATCTGCTCTTCACTCGTGCCAATGTTCCCAGAGTAACTATTGCCATGATACTCTCTACCGTAAATACCGGACTCAATTTTTTGACTCCCTATCTTTTTAGTGAATTGATTAATTTACTCACCAGTGACGATCAGGAAGCAGATATTGCCGGCGTAACATTCAATAGAACTGCTCTGATCTCCACTCTGGTTAGTGTTTATACCTTGGCGCAAATTGTTCCTAATCTGCGCGATCAACTTATAGCCTCAACCAAGTCACGCGCGACCAAAGAACTCATCAGACGCGATACAGAACATTTGCTGAACAAATCACTGTACAGTCAGACCACCGAACCCTTTACGCAACAACTGCTGTTATTTCAAAGAAGCTTTTTCGTAGTCGATTCAACTATCCCTCCTCTCCTGGCTCAGATCATACCTACGTCTTTGGAAACCCTGGCAGCAGGAATCCTGCTTGCAACCCAATATGATTTGGGAATTGGTGGAGGAGTTCTGGCATTAATGACTTTGTATACTGGTTACAGTGCCTTGACTTCCAGACCTATTATCAAAGCACGTGAAAAATCATTAACTGCCGGCAATGAAATATATCAGGTCTTTAGCTCAGCACTGATGAACTACAAGCCCATGCGTGACTTCGGCAAATTTGAACACACTATGAAAGGTGTCATTGAAGGGTTAAATAAATACGCAAAAGCAGACACCAAGGCAGCAGTTACTCCTCTGCGTATTAGCCTCGGTCATTATATTCTGTCTCGCGGCTCTATGCTCGCGGCCTGTTTGTATGTGGGCATGAAAATTAAATCCGGACGCTATACAGTGCAGGATTTCATTATGCTGGTTACTTATCTTAATCAGTTATCAATCTCTCTGCCGGCTTTCGGGCGCGCAGTGAATGAATTTGTCGCTGCTTTGCCCGATTTAAAATTTGTATACAGTGAATTGGCAAAACCAGATGAAGTGGTCGATTTATATCCTGACATTCCTTTGCCTTTAATAGCAGATCAAGGTCCATCTATAGAGTTTGATGACGTTACCTTCCGCTATCCTTACAAGGCTGGTGAAGCTGTTAGTCAACCCGTACTCAAGCATATGTCCTTAAGGGTAGAGCCAGGTGAAAAAGTAGCCCTGGTCAGTACCAGTGGTGCAGGAAAAACCACCCTTTTTAATTTGCTTTATCGTTATTTTGAAGCTGAGACGGGAGTAATCAAGATCAATGAACAGGATATTTCCCAAGTCAGTCTTTATGGTCTTCAAGATAACATCAGCCTTTTAGGGCAAAGTACCAATCTTTTCAAAGGTACTATTCGTGCAAATATTTGTTACGGTGCACAAAAACCTGAAGAATTTACGGATGAGATGATTTGGGAAATTGCACGTAAAGCAGGTTTGCAGGGCTTTCTGGAAAGTTTCCCCGCACAACTGGATACTGATGTGGGTGAGGCTGGAAAAGCATTGTCGGGTGGTCAACAACAAAAAGTAGCTATTTTAAGAGGTCTTGTGAAGAAAAGCCCCATCCTTCTTTTGGATGAGATTACAGCTCCTTTAGACAACCAGTCTGCTAACGATGTGCTTTTCAATCTGTGCACCAATATGGAAAGTACAACTCTTTTGATGATTACTCACAAATTAGTAGAAGCAGCTCAGTATATGGATAGAATTATAGTCATCGATCAAGGGCGTGTTATAGCCACAGGAACTCATGAGGAATTGCTGGCATCCTGTGCGTTATACTATTCTTTATGGCAAACCTATCAGAAGAATTCCGAACAATCAGAAGATTCAACAAAAGAAATGATACGGCAATTGTCTGGCAGAAGCACTCCTGCTGCCACTACAGGGAATGATGAAGAACCGATACATACCCGATCACTTTATAGATCAAAGCGCCATTCATTACCGGTCACTACAACATCATTCAGGAATGGAGAACCCTCTTCACCACCGATGTAATAGTTCTTTAGGATTGTAGCCCGTATTAGCGAAGCGTAATACGGGAAATTACCACTTCGATCCCGTATTACGCTTCGCTAATACGGGCTACGACCCCTGTAAACTTCAGTTGTGAGGGTTTTACTCCCAGATCAATTAAGGCGACTATAGGTTCATCCTGCTCATCGCAAATAATGAAATTGGTTCTGAACGGAGAGTTTTTCAAGGTATAAACAAAAGCTTTTTCCAATCGGATTAATTTGGAATGGTTGAAAATAATCATTTTACCAAGGCTGAACGGCATTAAACCGGGTAACGATTCGGCCAGGTTGATCGCCATTCCGGATTGGAAGGAAGCATCCAGTAATGCGGTACAGCCCCCTTGTGGATTAAGGGCCAAGCGTGTCAACGCCATATTTTCATATAAAGTTACAGAAGAGATACCTTGAAAATAAGAGCCGTAATCTATGCCCAATTGACTGAATTTTTTATACACCGCATCTGCCGCTACTGTATCAAGCCCCACCCTTTTCAATTCATTGCGTGATGGTTCAAACCAGGAATATAAAGAAGCGTAATCCTGTTTCAATTCAGTATACTGCCCTGTTGCAAGAACCTGACGTTCGCTGTTGCAAAACTGGAAGGTGATTGCATCCTGATGTTGAATGGTCTCAAGAATAAGAGTAAGTGAATCGCCCTCACAAACTGCTGGTTGTAACCAACAGATGTTTTCCAGACAAAATGAATTCTGCTCGGGGCGCTGCTGTCTCAATTCACGAAGCAAAAAATCAATATAAGTAACACCGGGTAATACTCTATTATTAAATACCTGATGTTGCGCCAAAAAGGGATGATTTTTACTTAGCGTTATCTTTCTCTGATGCTCACTTATTTTCAGCCAGCCCAGATCCGCCATTAAATCCAAATCAGAAGAATGTTGAAATAATTCATGCAAACAGGGTTCCGCGTCAAAGACATAAGGACTAAGGCTTATTCGTTTGCAATCCAATGCTGCAAATACGGGCTGCCAGTCACAGTTCTTCCCTGCCAGATAATCGTCAAGCACACCATCTGTTTCCAGAGAGCTTCTTAAATCTTCAGTATGTAATAAGTCATTCAGTTTGCGTACAAGTTCTTGTCTGTTTTTGGCAACCACGGCTGTACGGCAGTCAAAATGGGTACGTCCCATAGCCAGCGTGTAAGCAACATCTTTAAAACAAAGATCCTCGGCCAAATCACCAAGCAGGCTTATGATTCTTGCCCGCAATGCATTCCTGGTTTTTGCTGATAAGAGGATAGGTAAGGCTGTTTCATCACTGTCACTACGTAATTTATTATCTGCATGATGAGATAAAACCACATGCGCATTGGAACCGCCAAAACCAAAAGAACTGATTCCGGCCGTCAACGATTCATGTTCCCAGGGAATAGTTTCTGTCAGTAATTTAAGTTTTGAGTTATCCCATTTAATGAGCGGATTTAACAAACCATTGTTATAATTTGCAGGCAGGCATTTGTGTTTCATCGCCAAAATAACTTTCAGAAGAGAAGCAAAACCTGCCGATGCTTCAAGATGGCCAATGTTTTGTTTTAAAGCCCCCAGATAGACAGCCTGATGCGAATTTTTAGCAAGCGATAAGCGCTCAAACTCTTTCAAGGCATCAATTTCTATAGGATCACCCAGCTTTGTTCCTGTTCCATGCGTTTCTATATAACTTAATTGCTGCGCCAGTTGCGGGGTATATGCCGCGGTCAGCAAGCTTGTCTGCGCTTGCTGGCTGGGTGAAGTCAACGAGGCTGCCCTGCCGCCATGATTTTCACTTACCTGATGAATTACAGCATGAATACTATCACCATCCCGTATGGCCTTATCCAAAGGCTTAAGCAGAAAGCCAAAAATCCCTTCACCGCGTACATAACCATCCGCCTGATCAGAAAAACTGGCGCAATGATATTGCGGTGATAAAAATCTGCCCGCCTGTAAGGCACTGGTAAATTCACTATCAATAATTAAATTGGCAGAGCCAACAAAACACTGTTCTGCTTTACCCAAAGCCAGACACTCAACACCACGGGCAAGTGCCGCCAAAGAGCCGCTGCAGGCGGTATCCACCGTTACTGAGGGACCTTGCCAATTAAAGTAAAAGGATAACCTGTTGGCCAGCATGCTCAGCGAGTTCCCCGAAAGCGTATAAGGATGAGCGGGTATTTCCTGCTTGGCTGATGCTAACAATGAATCCATGCCAGTAGCAGCAATAAAGCAGGCTATCTGTTGTGGTGACTGAGAGTTGAAAGGAATGCCCGCATGTTCCATGGTACGAAAAGCACATTGCAATAAGAGCCTTTGCCGGAAATCCATATGCATGACTTCAATTGGAGAAAGATTAAAAAATTTGCGATCAAAACACTCAATATCACGAACATAAGCTGCCCGTTCCCTGCCATGAAGCCAAGGACGCTTGTGTTCGCTGATCAGGCATTCCTGATTGATTAATAAATGCCAAAATTCAGCGGGGGTTTTTCCACCGGGAAGTACCGCATCATAACCAATGATAGCGACAGGCATGTGGGCTTGTATTTGTCCTGAACTCGCAGGAGCAGTTATGGGCGTGTGAATGCTCTTGTTTAATACATAATACTGAGCCAGTTTATTCAGCGTATTCAAATGATAAAACTGATGAGAACTGATGGTTAAGCCTAATTCTTTATCGCATAACAAAGACAACTGGTTAAAGCTTAATGAATTAAAACCATAATCCAGTAAAGAATGATCGCGCGATGTAATCGTCACCGCAAAATGTTGAGCAATAAGGGCAACAATTTGTTGTTCGGCAGGATTCCATTCAGAAGATTTATGTCTGGATAGTTCAGCAGCAACAGGTACATCATCACGCTTTGCTTCCATCAATCTCTTTCTGTCGATTTTTCCATTATTATTCAATGGCATAGCAGAAATAAGCTGATAGCGCTGAGGAATCTTGTATTCAGGAAATACCCTCTGTAATTGTGCCTTTAATTGCGCCACATTTAAATCAGCGGGCGAAGTGTAATACACGCACAGATGAGGTTCCGGTTCATAAAGTGCCAAGGTCAATCCAATGAAATGAGGAACCAGCGTCCTTATTTGCTGATTAATTTCCTCGAGCTCTATACGATAGCCACGTAACTTGACCTGGTCATCATAGCGCTTGAGATAAAGCAAGGTATTGTTTGCCAAAGCAAGCACCTTATCCCCTGTGTGATAGCGTCTTAAGCCACTGTCACTTTGTTTAAAGGAGGTTGATGGATGATTAATATATCCCATCCCGACCAGATCGCCTTCAATAACCAATTCGCCTGGAATCCCTAAGGGCATTGCTTGCCCATGCTTATCCAATACATACAATGAGGTATTGGCCAATGGCCTGCCTATAGATAAAACATCAGGCGAATGAATCTGGGTAGCGCTGACCCAGATTGTGGCTTCAGTTGGACCATACATATTATAAATATCAATGTTTTGCCCTTTAAAGAAGCGAACCAAATCAGCAGTTAATGCCTCCCCGCCAATCCATAAACGCAATTTATTTTTATTGTGCCAAACCCAGCCGCTTTGCATCAGCAAAGAGAGTGTGGACGGGGTTGCCTGCAGTACGGAAACGTATTCCTGGTTGAGCCTGTTGCCTAAAGATTTATGACAGGAGCGGACACTGTTTGCAGCAACAAAAACACTGCCGCCGCAGAACAAAGGCAATAATAATTCGTTAATGGATATATCAAAGCTGATGGAGGTAAGCGCAAGCATTCTGTCATGCTGCGTAAATCCGGGATTGGATGAGACGGAATATAAAAAATTGGTCAGATTATCGTAGGTGATCATGACACCTTTGGGCTTGCCGGTGGAGCCTGAAGTGAATAAGATGTAGGCTATGTCGTTCTGAAGCAAAGGGAGAATTTTTTGGTCTAATCCGAGCCGCGACCGTGAGGGAGCGGAAGGGTTTGATGCATCCGTGTTAATGCCCTTATTTATTCGTATATCCAAGGGTTCCGCTTCCTGACGGTCGCGGCTCGGATTTCTTAACTCTGATTCAATATTGATGACGCGCAGGGTTTCTTTCTCTGTTGCAGAAAGTAAGGCCTCAGACTGATTATCGACAAAGATAATCTGTGACTTTGTTTCGTTTAATATTGCGTGTCGGCCGCCCTCGGGAATGTTTTCCGCTACAGGAATGAATGTCACTCTGGCCATCAGCGCAGCAAGCATTGCCAAAGGCAGCAAGGCAGTGCGGCTTAAAAATACGGCAATCCCATTAGCTAACTCTTCTTTATCCAATGGCTGTAACTGTTCATAAATCGCAGTGATGATCGAGTGGGTTTGCTCGTAAGACAGACTGTGCTGTTCATCAGAGATGGCGATGCGTGTCTGATGTTCATGCATTTGGCGCGCAAAAGTATCCCATAAAGTATCTTTTTCATAAGTAAAAGACTCACCCTGACATACTGGTGCGAACGGTTCTCTGAACAATAAATCAGCTAGCAGAGTCTGAGGTTGCGTGACTAATATTGTTAAGACCTGTTCAAAATGACTGGCAAGCTGGCGCAATAACACCTGCAAGCCCATGGACTGAGCGGATTCGAATTGCAGCCTTAAATGCTCGCCATCAAAGGCATATACAAGCGATAAAGTGGTGGCTGCACTGTGGTTTTCTATACCTGTAGCCTCGCTGATAAAACCAGAGGTCACTTGGGGTAATAAACCGGGGGATTCATTAATAACTACATTCATCAAAGGCAGATTGGTGTTTCTTGCCGGATCAAGATAAGGTAAAAGTTCAGCTAGTGGTGTATGTTGCCGTTCTTTCTGCTCACTGCGCACAGCAATTACCGTTTGCAGAATCTGTTGCAGAGAAGCCTGTTCATTACAGGGAACAAATAAAGGTAACAGGTTGATATCACAACCAAATTTATCAAGTTTCTTGTTTAATTTGACGTAATACGCCAGCCTGATGGTTGTTTCCAGATCTTCATCTTTTATATAGTGATGCAAGGTAATCGCCAGGGCGGTGCTTATCAAATGAAACAAAGTTGCTTTATTATTTTTTCTATACTCACCAATTTGTTTCACCAGTTCCGGTTGAATCGCCAGTTCATAATGGACTAACACCTCCTGCCCGCCGTGCTCCAGAAAAGGCAAAGATTGATACAAGCTTTGCCCTTGCAAATACTCTTGCCAATAGGAGGATTCCGCCGTACCGCAGCTCGTCCGCGGTATCCAGGGATCTAAGTCCGAAG
>NZ_KB892398.1:18375-47304 GCF_000373765.1 Legionella shakespearei DSM 23087
CTGGATCCCGTGGACAAGCCACGGGACGGCGGAGTATCGAGCGCATCCCCTGTTGCTTTACTCACTGCTATTAAGTGATGCGATACTCCGCCGTACCGCGGCTTGTCCGCGGTATCCAGAGATCCAAGTTCGGAGTGAGATTTCTGTGCCCCTGAAAATGCTGCTTCCAGTTCACTTACCAGCAATGCAAAGCCGCTTCCATCAATGATCAAGTGACTCAAATGAACATAAAGATAAAATCCACCCTCTTGCACTTGCCACTGAAAACAATAAAGAGGATTTAGCGTTTCGCAAAATAAAACTTTTTCTACCAATGAGTGCCCATCAATCCGGGTAACCGGATTTAGTGAAGGCTGATGCAGGCGTTTATATAAAACGCCATCATGAGCATAAAAACGGTAATTCAATTCCGGATGCTGGCGTAGTAAAGAGTAAACAGCCGCATTGATTTGCTCATGGCTGAGCACCTGATTGATTAGAAATCGATAACTGAGCGTACAGGATTTATCCTCAGGATTTTGCAGCAGGCGATTCCAGATTAATTGTTCCCCTGCTTCTGCTTTTAATGTCATAGTATCTAGCATTGTATCCCCACCCATCTCATTCAACCGAGCTTATAAAAGAAGTTATTAATTGATTAAATTCAGCGGCAAAAGTAATAGGAATGAAATGCCCTGCTTTTTCAAAAACAGTAAGTGCCTGATGCGGAATGACCTTCAAATGTTCTATTTGCTGTTCGTTAATGACCGGATCCAGCTTGCCTAAAATAATTTGGGTGGGCAGATTAATGCGTGCCAGCGCTACAGGATCAATGGACAGATTCATCAGCTCTTGATAATAGTCTTTCAAAATGCTCATCGGTGTTTTACAGGAAATATAATCACTAATCGATTGATCAGTCTGAAACGCAATTTTTAAAACATCATTGTTCGCCCTTAAATCGTCCTGCATCTCCACCGTTTTTTCAAACAGGCTGTAATCAAACCGGGTAGTACAGGCAATCAGACTCATGCTTTTCATGAGTTCCGGTTCTGCAACTGCGACCAATATGCTTAAAATCCCTCCTAAAGACCAGCCGATGAAATGAGGATTTTCATCCAGAGAACGCGCAAAAGCAGCAATTTTTTTAGCAAGATTCTCAAGGACAAAAGGCTCACTCATCGCATGCGTATCATGACCTGGATAATAGGGGATATGAACCTGATAGTTATGCTTGAGCAACATAGGTATCTGCCGCAACCAGGCCTTATAATCACTGTTCAATGGCGGTAATAACAGCAGTTGGGCAGTGCCCTGATTCGTGCTGCTTAACCAGGTTAGGCCTGCCTTGCGATAAGCCCTCATTCCGGGGATCACTGCCATTAAGTTAAGCGCTACTCCGCCTTCCTGCGGCGGGACGGCGGAATCCCTCAACTCATTGGCAGTGACTCCGGGGATTTCCGGGATGTTCATGGATACTTCCAATTCTGGCAATTCATGGGTCTGGGTTAATAATTCTTTTGAAAAAGCAATAACCGAGGCAGCGCTCCATACCTTATCAGCAGAAGTGGTATAGCCACGTTCTTTCAGTTTGTTCAATACCGTTAAAGCAGTTAAAGAATCTATACCTAACTCGGCTAAGGATTTATTAATGTCTATTAATTCGTTTTGATAAGACAATACTTCACACAAAATTTCAATACAGGATTGCAAGGCCTTAGTCCCGGTCTGAACCTGCATTACTTTGCCAATCTTTTGTTGGACGCTGTATTCATTTTTGGCAAAAGAAAAGGGTTGAGGAATTGCTCTTGCATCACCAGCAACAAATTCCATGATCAAATGACCATTAGAGCCAGTAAAACCATAAGCACTGATGCTGGCATGATGCTTATCCACAGGCCAGGGAACAGGCTGATTATTGATGCTAAGACCTGCCGGAATGTTTAATAAGGGGTTCGCATGTTTAAATAAAGGATTGGGAGGAATAATCTGGTAATGGTAAGACAGTGCTGTTTTAACCACTGATGCCAAAGCAGAGCAAACCAAAGTATGGCCAATGATCATTTTGGACGCCCCCAAATAGCAGTTTGAATGCATCGCATCAACTGCCAAGGCTTCAGTCAGTCCTCGCAGTTCAAGACTATCTCCCAGTTTTGTGGCAGTTCCGTGCGTTTCAAACAGAGCAATATCATTTAAAGTCAAACCCGCTTTTTGATAGGTTTTTCTGATCAAGGCTTCCTGTTGCTTGGCATTGGGAGCCATCAGGCCATTACTTAAACCATTATGGTTTAAACTGATTTCTTTAATCAAACCATAAACAGGCAAGCCCAGTTCCTTAGCTTTTTTCTCGGAAATGAGCACCAGACAAATCACGCCCTCACTGGCAACAAAACCATCTGCTTTTTCATCAAAAGCAGCGCATTCATTGGATTGGGACAGCATTTGGCTGGAGCGAGCCAAAGTGTGGAATTCACTGGTTGAAAAAATACTGGCACCGCCGATTAAAGCGGCCTCGCAATCACCATTTTTAAGCGATAATTGAGCTAAATGCAGGGCGGTCAAACCGGAAGAACAGGCGGTATCGATGGCAATCGAAGGGCCATGAAAATCATAAAAATAGGACAATCTTCCCGAAATGGCTGAAAATGCATTACCTGAAAAACTGTAAGGATTTACTGCTGCCTGTTCATTTTGCGCCAATAAATTTTTATAATCGCCAGGCAAGCTGGTGCAAAATACACCCGTATTCAATTCAGCCAGTTGTGCTACGGATAATCCACTGTTTTCAATAGCCTGATAAGAGACTTCCAGCAATTGCCTTAATTGCGGGCTCATACATTGGGCTTCGTTCGGTGAAACATTGAAAAATGCAGCATCAAAACTGTTGGGGTTGTCAATAAAACCAGATATTGCACTGCTGTCATCAGACCAGGTCCGCGTTTTTTTAGTCGAAACCGTACCGCTTAACAAATTATCCCAAAACTCATTTAATGAATTGGCACCGGGAAGCCGGCATGCCATACCAACCAGTGCGATTTTATCCTGACTATTCATGTGCCAACTCCACTACAGACTCAGTGATGCTTGAGTCAAACCAAAATTCTTTTTGTTCAAATACATATCCGGGTATATGTAATTTTGTAATTTGCTCTGAGAAATGCTGTTCCCACACAACATCTTTTCCAGCCATAAAAGAATGCATTACCTCATCCTCAAGCAGCGTCACGGCATCATCCGTTTGCAAATGCCTCATCAACTCATCAAGAGAAGAGCACTTGCAAATAAAGCGATGCCTGAAGTGTTCTCTTCGGCACGTCAACATATAAGATAGTGCTTCTGCGGAACAGTCCTTTTCTTTGGTAAGAAAAGCAAGCAACTCTTTTTTCATCAGTTGCAGCAATTGTGGCTTTCGCGCCGAGAGAGGAAAGTAACATTCTGCCTGCCGAGATGGTGACACTGTGCTCGCCGGGGCTTGCCTTAAAACCACATGAGCATAAGAACCACCAAAACCAAAAGAACTGATGCCCGCAACTCGCTCTTGCTTATCCCAAGGAGTATTCTCAGCAACGATTTTAAAAGGACTATTGTGCAAATCGATATAAGGATTCAGCGTATTAAAATGTAAATTAGCAGGAATGATTCCATGCTTTAAAGCACAAATGACTTTGACCATTGAGGCCACTCCTGCCGCTGGCTCAAGATGCCCCACGTTAGTCTTTACAGAACCAAGCAAAATACTGTTTTTAGCCGCATCTGGAAGTAATTCGGTGAAGGCTTGAGTCAAGGCGTCAATTTCAATGGGATCACCAAGCTTGGTTCCGGTGCCGTGGGTTTCTATATAACTGACCTGACCTGCCAATGCAGGGGTGTAGGCTTTGAGCAGCAACTCCTTTTGGGCAGCCGGATTAGGTGCCGTGAGCGAATTGGCTTTGCCACCATGGTTTTCAGCACAAGCTGTAATCACCGCATGAATGGCATCTTTATCGCGTAATGCATCCTTAAGACGTTTGATAACAAAGACTCCTGCACCCTCACCTCTCACGTAACCATCAGCTTGTTCATCAAAAGTAGCACAGCGGTAATTAGGGGACAAAACACCCATGCTTTTTGCCGCTTCTGTAACCCCTGAATCAATCAGCAGGCTGACTGCACCACACAAGGCAAGTTCGCATTCATTGTTTTTCAAAGCCAAAATACCGCGATTGACGGCAATCAGGGTACTGGAGCAGGCGGTATCAACTGTCTGGCTTGGGCCATTAAAATCAAATAAATAAGACACTCTGTTGGCCAGCATGGCATGAGAATTACCTGTAGCCATGTAAGGATGTTGCGCTATGTTGTTCTTGCTCAGCAAGGTTTGATAATCATTAAACTGCACCCCCGCAAAAACACCAACCGCTTTCATGGTCGCTGGCGGATAACCTGCATCGAGCAAGGCCTTATAACTTTCCTGCAGAAACAGCCTATGCTGAGGATCCATCAACATGGCTTCTCTGTTGGATAAATTAAAAAACTGGTTATCAAATTGTCTGATGTCATCCAGGGTTGCCGCAAAATATTCCCCATCCCAACGGCTTACCTGCCTTACTGCCGATTTGTTCTGTAACAGCATGTCCCAAAAAGGCTCAGAGTCCGAACTTCCGGGCAACAGCGCAGAAAAGCCAATAATGGCAAACTCATTATTATTGTCTTCACTCAAATCGGTGCGCATGTCAACACGAACAACAGGAGCATGCGACACCGCGTCCACTTTTTGCTGCGGCATTTTCTGATTCAAGTACTGAGCTATTTTCAATACGCTGTTATAGGAAAAGAAAGCGCTGGGCGCGATGGGAACTCCCGATTTTTTCTCAAGCAGACCAGCGAGTTCAGTCAACAGCACGGAGGACATGCCCAATTCATTAATCCCGGTTTCAGGAGTCAGGGTTGCAGGATTTTGGTGCGTCACTTCGCTAAGTGCTGCAATGACTGACGCGGTCAAATCATCCAGAGATCGTTCCGTAACACGATCAACGGATTGTTTCATCAGTAATTTTGCCCGTATATTCTTTTTATTCCCTTGTAATGGAATAATCTGAGCCGGATGTTTTTTATCCAGAAGACGCTGAAATAATTGCGCCCCCTGCTGTTCATTAAGAGGATCTATACCCGTAGCCTCACAAAGGAACGCAATAGTTTGTTTGCTTAATGATAATCCATCCACTTCCCACAAGGGCCAGTTTAGGGTCATACTTTTGCCCTGGCGAAGGCCTTTATTCACCAGACCTTCACGATAATCAGTAAAATAATCAACAAAGGTATTAGCCATACAATAGTCTGCCTGCCCCACATTGGAATACACAGCAGACATGGAAGAAAAGGAAACAAAGAAGTCCAGAGCCAATTCTTTGGTTACTTCATCAAGAGTTTCAGTTCCCTGAATTTTGCTTTTAATAACTTCACTAAAGGCAGAAAAAGATTTTTCACGCAACAGGCCATCGTTAAGAACACAAGCGCTGTTAATCACTCCATTCACCTGGCCGTATTGACCAATAATCTCTGTTATAACTTTGCTGAGTGCTACAGAATCGGTAATATCTGCCTGGTAATAAGCTACATGAGGATTTATCGCTTTAAGCTGTTGAAACTGATCCCATTTTGTTCCGGTGAGCGCAGAACGCCCCAGACAAATGACTCGTGCATTGTATTGCCTTAACAGGCATTTACTGACGATCTGACCTAATGCCCCGAGGCCACCACTGATAATATAAACACCGCCCTCTTTCAACAAAGGGGCATGCGAATCCTGAATTAATTCTTCATTTTCGCCAAACACTTGTCTTTGCCACTGGCCGTCGCTCACTGCCATCAAGTTACGCGCTACGGCGGAACTAGTGTGGCCGTGGTTGTACTGATAAATACCGGAAACACCTTCTTTGATTTGACATGTTTGCACGAGTTCAGCAATTTGCGAGATGGAATCATCGCTTTGCATCACCAAAGTATTAATGGTGGAATGTTCCAATTTTAAGGTTCGGTACAAGCCATCGATTGCGGCGCGGCGACATACAGAAATGCTTTGATGCCCCAGAGGGCTTACCAAAATCAAATCAAGATGAATTTTTTTAGCAGTAAGGCTTTTGGAAAAATCGAAATGCTTTAATAAATAGGAATCGTCCTCACTCTCACCCAAAGCAGTTAAATTTACAACCACATATTTTTTATGAGGCTGTTGCTGGAATATGGCATCCAATTGGAAAGCAGCATCATCCAAAAGTAAACATTGCTTTTGTTGTGCGAAGAGTATTTGCTTTTGTGCAGCCGTTACCAGAAATAAGGTTTCAACCTCTTCGTACACAGACACAAGTGGCGAATCACAAAGCTCTGTTTTTTTAGTCATCCAAAGCGCTTTGTCTTTTTCAATCTGAACTGCCTGGGCAGCATGTTTAATTTTACCGACCCCACTTTGCAGATCAATCCAAAACGGCTGAGTCCCCTTTAATTTATTCTTTGCACGAGGCAACTCATCATAAGCATACTGTCGAGGAGGACTTTGCAAAATCACATGTCCGTTAGCACCTCCAGCCCCAAAAGCGCTAACCCCCGCATAGACAACCTGCTCTTCATCATTGCCCCAGGGTGACACGTTCTTTTGAATGACGAAGGGAGTTTGTTCCAAGCCCAATAAAGGATTTTCAATATCACAATGAATACTTGGCACCTTCATTCTATAGTGCATTTGCAACAGTACCTTAACTACAGAAGCAAGGCCTGCGGCTGCTTCCAGATGGCCTATATTACTTTTTAAAGAACCAATCGCTATTGAATTATTATTCTGGCCATAGACCTGATTCAGTCCGGAAATTTCAATGGGATCGCCCAATGATGTACCTGTGCCATGAGTTTCTATATAACTGATGTCTTCCGGATTAAGCCCGCTTTTATCCAAAGCCTTTTTAATCACCTGAGCCTGCGCTGTTGCCGAAGGAACAGTCATGGCACTGTGTGCGCCATTGGAATTTATGGCGCTGCCACGAATAACGCCCAGAATTTTGTCATTGGCAGCCTTTGCATCATTTAATCGTTTTATGACCAGAACAACACAGCCCTCTCCGGGGACATAACCATCGGCAGCGATACCAAAACTTTGGCATTTGCCCGAAGGGCTTAAAAATTTATTTTCAGATAAAAAGCGGTACTTACCAGGATGAGACATAATGTTGGCAGCACCCACCAGAACAGCGTTACAGTCATGAAGTTTTAAACTATTCAAAGCAATATGTAAGGCATTAAGGCCGCCCGAACACATGGAATCAACTCCCATACTGGCGCCATTAAAACCAAAAGCATAGGAAATGTGGTTTGCCATAGCGGATAATGAACTGTCCACCAACTCATTTTCTTTATTCAAATTTTGATAATGCGCGTACATGTTAGCGACAAAAACAGCAACATTACCCTCAAGGCTTTTGAGGAAATTACATTGCTCCAGAGCATAATAGCTTTGATGCAACAAGCGTCTTGCCTCAGGTGTCATTTTTTGCGCATCACGAGGCGTGATTTTAAAATAGGCGTTATCAAACAAAGCCGCTTCCCGGATAAAACCACCCTGACGGCAATAACTTTTTCCCTTTTCATCAAGACTGAATTGCTCTTGCCAATCCCAGCGTTGTTTGGGTATGGGTTTGATTGCATTACTGCCGTTTTTAATGAGTTCCCAGAATTCATGCAAATCCACTGCTTCGGGAAATTCACCGGCTGCAGCAACTATGGCGAAATGATCGTTATCCTCAGAAGGTTTTGCAGTTTCAGGCACACGCAGTTCATGCTGCTTTTCATTTGTTGCTACCTGGATTGTAGAATCAGGAAAAACTGATTGTAATGCAGCCAAATGGTTTTCCATCAGATAAGCAAAAATCTGATTCACACTGGCGTGTTGGAAAATCAAGGTTTTGGGTATTTTACATGCAGCACCAGACTGGGTTAGCTCTTTTTCAATATGAATGGCTATATGGGTCGCAATAATCGAGTCAACACCCTTTTCCAATAATGAAACATCATCATCCAGATTTTTAATTTTCGTGCATTCGACAATGATTTCCTTTAGGCGTTTTCGCGCCTTGTCCGTTGCGAGTTGCGCCTGAGAAGAGACTGCACTTTCGGTTTTATGGCCTGGATTTAATAATTGATCCGTCCCGTTATACACCGTAGTCACGACAAGATTGTTGGCATGAATCAAATCCAGAAGCGCTAATGCCTCTTCGGATTTCATGGGCAACATGCTTGCAGAATCGGGCATTTGCATCCCTTGTTCTGTTTCCCATAAGCCCCAGTTGATGGAAGACCATTGTGTCCGGTTTTTACCATTGTGACGTCTTGCCAATTCATTCAGGCTGGCATTAGCCGCGGCATAATCGGTCTGACCAATATTTCCTGTAACGGCAGACAACGAAGAAAACAGGGTCACTGAATGCGGTTTGAATTGTTCAGCGAGTCGTGCAATCACCTGCGCACCAGCAAGTTTTACTTCTATGGTGTTTAAAAAAATACTCTCCTCTTTGTTAACAAACAAAGAGTCATTCAGGTTCCCTGCCAAATGAATAATATGATTCAGCGCGCCATACTGATTATTAATGTAATGAACAATATCCTGCATTTCTTCAAATTGAGTGCAGTCAGCCTGAAAATAGGCTTTGGCTTTTATTTGTTTTAAATTCGCCGCACGTTCTGCACTTAAGGGTTTTCGCCCTGTCAAAAAGACCTGGCAATGATGTTGTTTGTATAAATGCTCTGCCAATAATTGGCCAATCGCACCAGCGCCTCCAGTGATTAATACATTGCCGGAAAAAGACTGGCTTGTAGAAGCGGTTGCGGTTAAGGGCTGCCAGCTGGAAAACGATAAGGTATTGTTTCCAAAATGATAATGACCCAATTGTTCTGATGAAAAGCAGTGATGAAACAATGAGGGAAGAACATTTAATACATCTGAATTTTGCGCAGTAACACGCGCTATTTTAACCTGTGCTTCATGGGAAAATGCCGTCACTGCCCCGGTTAAAAGTCCTGAAAAAACATTAGGCTCATCATCGATTAGCAACAACTCACAATAATGAGTACCCACATTTTTAAGCAAATGGTAAACAAAACTCGCCTGCTGCTGCCATGTACCTTTAAGGTCTCGCAGCTCAATGGCAATTCGTGATCCACCATGAGCAAGAAAGCGCTCTAAAGCATTCCATAATGGAGCCAGTTGCCTGTTGAGACTTAGTTCATAGGTGTCAGAGCTCATATTAAACGCATCAACATCGTCTTTAACGATTAGATGAAGATAATCTCGCGGATACACTCCGTTTTCTATTCTTAACTGCTCAGCACCAATTAAATGATATGCCTGAGTCGAACGGCGCTCAAAGTTCATATTTTAACATCTCTGTCTTTTATTTTTTTTCAACGCCAATTATAATCGCTTTCTGAGTATTTATGAACCTTCAAATTGCTCTAAAAATAACACACAAGAACAGGAAACAGCCAACCAAAGAGGAATTCATGTCAAACAGCCACTCATTTCATTGCTCAGAAAATAAATTATTTACCCCTCTTTGGGCTAACAAAACTGCAAATGATACCTTTGGCGATGAAGTAAAAACCCAGTGCTTCGTCCTTCCTGCGAATCAAGCGCAATTAAAGGCACAACTTAACTCATTAGCACCAGGGGTGCCTGTTTTTGAATTGGAAAATGAACAGGTATTTGAAACCATTTTTTCTCTTTGCCAGACTGCGCCTGTACCTCATATGGTCTTTGTCAGCCACTCCACCTGGTCGCATACAAAAGCTGATTCAGAGCATGTTTTGTTCCTGAGCTGGTTGCAGTCGCTCAAGCGTTTGAGCCGCTTTAAATTGTCTGTAGTTGCATTAAACGCTCTTAAAAGCGCTAACAGTAATGTGGTGACAAATCCTCTGGATGCGGTTTATTTAGGATTGGCGCAAACCTTCGCCAAGGAAATGCCTAATGCCACTATTAATAGCATCCATGCTGAAAAACTGACGCAACATATGCTGAAAAAACTGGATACTTTAAACCCATTGTCGCCATTATCCCCAATCTTTCTGGATGATGAGCATTGTTCGGTAAAAGAATTACAACCGCTTTTACTGAATGAATTGAAAGCAGGTGGATTTAAGCATAAAGGATGCTATCTGATTTTAGGCGGTACCGGAGGCTTGGGTTCCCTTCTGGCTAATTATTTATGTGACACGTACCAGGCCCAGGTCATTCTGACCAGCAGAAGAGCCGCGTCGCCAGAGGTAATGCGTCAATTTACCAATCCCAATATTATTCTGGAACAAGTTGATTTAACCAGCGAAGAAGAGATGAAAAGCTTGTTGCAACGTCATCAGCATATCGATGGTATTATTCACTCAGCGCTGGTTCTTGACGATGCCTCCATCATGGCAATGCCTGCAGAAAAATTACTGTCGGTTTTGGCTCCCAAGGTGCAGGGAACGGTTAATTTGATTCAAGCCATAGCGCATCGCCAATTTGATTTTATCCTTTTCTTTTCTTCCATTCAGTCCTTTATAGCCAATGCAGGGCAGGCCAACTACACGGCTGCCTGTTTGGCCAAAGACGCCCTGGCGGAAATGATAAAAGATATATTCCACATCAACACTCATATTATTAATTGGGGCTTTTGGGGTGAACATGGAATTGTTGCCAATGATTTTTATCGCCAACGCATGCAAAGTCAGGAAATCAGCTCCATCACTGCAGCAGAAGGCCTGGCAGTCATTGAGCAATGTCTGCAACATAATCTGCCGCAAGTGGTTATGGTCAAAGGATCCCAAAAGGCATTAAATAATATGGGAATCAATACCAGCCCAAGCCGCCGATTGCTGCCTTCTTTTGATAAAGAACAGAGCAAGGTGAAACACAACAAAGCAATGATGGATGCCCTGGATCGCTATTCCAAATATTATTTATCGCGTGTTGCCAAGCCACAGACCATAAGCAGTAAATATGAAAAATTATGGGAAGCACTGTCCCATATAAGTTATGCTGACTCACCTGATAGAAACCAGTTACTGGCAACATTTCCCGAATTGCAAGGCCATCTGAATTTAATTGATGCCTGCCTCAGCCATTTGCCTGCAATTCTCACCGGGGAAACCTGTCCTCTGTCCATCATGTTCCCTCAAGGCAGTTTTGCTCTGGTAGAACCCGTCTATCGCAATAACCCGGTAGCAGATTATTACAATGAAGGAGTTGCCTTAGCTGTTGAGCGCTATGTCAATCAAGCCATGCAACAAGGAAAAACCGTCCGTATTCTGGAAATTGGAGCGGGAACCGGAAGTACCAGTGAAAAAGTGCTGCCGAGATTAAAAGGCAAAGCAGTACATTATGTTTATTCCGATTTGTCTCATGCGTTTCTCAATAAAGCGCGAAAAGAATTCGCTGATTATCACTTCATTGAATACAAAATAGTAAACATTGAACAACCACCCAAGGATATAGAACCGTTCGACATTATTATTGCAACCAATGTCATTCATGCGACCAGTTCGATTGGCGACAGTGCGCGCAATTTATTCCAGTTGCTGCGAAACAATGGGGTTCTTCTGCTTAACGAAATTACCAGTCGCCAGGATTTTGCTACCCTGACTTTTGGTCTCACCGATGGCTGGTGGCTCAGTCAGGATGAAATGCGGATCCCTTACAGTCCCCTGCTGGATTTGGCTACCTGGAAAAAAATACTCACGGGTGCAGGATTCGCTGAATGCTACGATCACGGTGATTTTGGCCAGCACGTTATTGAAGCACATCGCGGCACATCGCATCCAGTGATTCAACGGGAAGATCTAAAGCAGGAAGTTCCTGCACAGGCTATGAACCAAAGTGCCCAACCCAGCTCTAATCAGGCGTATAACTGGTTAAAACAACTCATTTGCAAAGTCATGCATATGAGTGAACATGAGATACAGGCTGATACTCCATTTAGCGAATATGGAATTGATTCCCTCATTTCTCTTGAGTTAATAAAACCAATGACAGATAAAGTGGGTTATGTTCCTGCAACGCTGTTGTTTGAATACCCTACTTTAAATAAGCTCAGCACTTATTTTTCAGAGCATTTTGCAGCAGTGTTTCAAAGTAATCAGCCTGAGCCTAAAAGTGAACAGCAATCCAATATTCCTTATCTGACCCAGTTGATCCGCAGCACTATTTCCCAGATTTTGCATACTCCTGAAAGCGAACTGGATGCCAATACACCCTTTAGTGAATTAGGTATAGATTCATTAATTTCTCTGGAAATAGTCACTGCAATACAAAAAAAGACAGGCTATTTGCCAGCAACTATTTTGTTTGAATACCCAACGATTACTTTGTTAGCCGATTATATTAATGAACATAATTCGCTATCTGAAGCTGTTGCCACTAACGAAGTTATAACACTGCCAGAAGTGACGCAACCGGCAATAATCCAGCCAATTGATCCAGACCGAAAAGACGCAATTGCTATAGTCGGAATTGCAGGTAAATTTCCCGGAGCAGACAGCTGTGACGCGTTATGGGATTTGCTATCTAAGGGCGAAGATGCCTTTAAACCAATACCCTCGGAGCGCTGGATTAAAGATAAAGACTCTAAGTCTTATACTCAGACAGCAGCCTTAATTAATGACATCAGTTCTTTTGACCATCAGTTTTTCAATATAGCGCCCATTGATGCAGAACGAATGGATCCGCAGGAGCGCCATTTCCTGCAAACTACCTATCATGCGATTGAAGACGCAGGTCTTTGCATGAAAGAATTAAGCGGCCAAAATATAGGCTGTTATGTGGGTGTGATGAACCACGGCTATTCCTGGTTGACTCCCAATAAGCCACACAGTGCGCCGCCCAGTTCCTTGTTTTGGTCCATAGCGAACCGCATTTCTTATCAGTTCAATTGGCATGGACCAAGCTTTGCGATAGACAGCGCCTGCTCTTCATCACTCACTGCCTTGCATACGGCAATAACGGCTCTCCATCATGGGGATTGCGAAATGGCTGTGGTCGGGGGAGTAAATCTCATTTGCCATCCAAGGCAAATTGATGTGTTATGCCAGTTACACATGCTCTCCCCCAGTGAACAATGCAAGCCTTTTGGCCAAAATGCAGATGGATTCGTGGATGGGGAAGGAATAATCAGCATCGTTATTATGCCGTATCAAAAAGCATTAGAACAAAACCTGAATATTTACGGGCTTATTCGTGGCAGTTCAATTAATGCCGGCGGCAAAGCCAATGGCTATTCTGCACCAAACCCCAAAGCACAAAGTGAACTGATAAAAAAAGCACTGACACGTGCAAAACTGGAAGCCAGAGACATTCATATGGTTGAAGCGCATGGTACCGGAACAGAGCTCGGTGATCCTATTGAAATCAGGGCCTTAACAGAAGCTTATGGCTCCGTGGACAAACAAAGCATAGCTTTGAGTTCAATTAAAGGGAATCTCGGCCATTTGGAATCGGCAGCAGGCCTTGCCTCGGTAGTTAAAGTAGCGCTGCAAATGAAACATAAAAAGCGCACCCCAAGCCTGCACAGCGCTGTTGAAAACCCGCATTTACAGTTACAAAATACTCCGTTTTTCATCAACAAGACACTCACGGACTATCATCAAAATCCTTTCCGCACAGCAATCAGTTCATTTGGAGCCGGTGGTGCGAATGCCCATGTTATTATAGAGTCTTGTGAACAGGAAAAAATGCAGGCAGAACGTGTTCCTCATTATTTCTTTCCTTTATCTGCTCACTCTTATGGTGCTTTACAGAAAGAATTAATCAACTTAAGGAAGGTGTTACTGCATGCAAAAGATGATCTTGCTGCCCTGAGTTACGCTTATTGCTGTATAAGAAGCCCGCAAAAAATGCGTCTTGGTCTGGTTGTTGAAAGCCGTGATGAATTAATCAGGTTGTGCGAAGTACCTTTGCTGACTCACAGACGGTTAAGAGCACAATCACCAGTTGCCCATTCAAACAGCCTGCCAGCTCCCTTGATGTCTTCCTATCTGGATAACGGCAGGAGAAATAAACAGGATGCGCTTGCTCTGATAAACCTGTTTGATCAAGGGCTGGATATTGATTTTCGTCCTTTGTTTCAATCAAACTATTCGGTCTCTTTGCCAGCGTATCCCTTTGACCAGTTTAAACATTGGCTGGATGCGCAGGAAACCAGACTGTCGCATCGTGATGACATTGTGAATGAGCATGTTATTTTAGGCCAGCCCATTGCTCCTGCAGCCCTTAGCCTGTCGATGATCTATGAACAAGCCCCCTTCCAGTCACTGACTAATGTGCTGTGGAAAAAAGTAATCACAGAACCTGAGTCTCTGCATGTTGTTCAAGACGGTTCCCATTACCAGATTAAGGAAAAAGGTCAGTCTCTTGTTTACAGCCAGGCAGAATTAGCGGCTCCAGTAACAGCTATGAAAAAGCCCGGCAGTTTTGTTCATGCTCATCAGGCTAAAACTTTTTCTGCGCAGGAAATTTATCAGCACTTTAAAAGCAAAGGTTATAACTATGGCAGCAGTTTCCAGGTCATTTTACAGGCATCGGTTTCTGGAAATCAGGTACATTCAGTTCTTTGTGTCGACAAGGACTGGGGTTACACTCTTTCACCAGCTTTAATTGATGGAGCACTGCAAACGGCCATACTGACTGAACTGGATAACAGAGCAGATGACAGGGTTAAAGTTCCCTTTTTAATTGAGCAAATCACCGTGTTTGATGTACCTGAATTATGTCAGCCGGTTTATTGCTCGTGCATACCTAAGTCGAGCAGCAGTTATGATATTGAACTCAGTGATGTGGATGGTAATGTATTGATTGAACTCAAAGGTGTTGTGTCTATAGTTTCAACAACAGATAAATTGTTTGAAAAAGCCGCAGAACCGACCGGAACAATGAAATCAATCAAAATGGTAGAGCTCAATCCATGAGTGGTGCAGAACTGTGGCATAATCCGTAGCCCGGTCTGCTTGCAGCCGGGAAGCAAGCGGGAGATACTTAGGTTCCGCCGTCCCGCGGCTTGTCCGCGGGATCCAGAGATCTCACTCCGAGCCTAGATCCCTGGATCCCGCGGACAAGCCGCGGGACGGCGGAGAAATGGTAGAGCTCAATCCATGAGTGATGCGTGGTTGTGGCACAATCCGTGCCCGGCCGCCCCCGATCCACGTCGTTTCTTCGCGCGTCTTTTTGCGTGAAGGATCTCCTGAAAGCGGCATGGTGCCAATATTTGGAGATCCTTCGCGCAAAAAGACGCGCGAAGAAACGACGTGGATCGGGGATGACATAACAAATTAAGGCATACATATGATAATCGACATGTTTCCAGGACAAGGTTCCCAACACGTAGGAATGGGTAAAGATCTTTTCCCCGGCTATCCTCAAGAAATAAAAGAAGCATCAGAACTTCTTGGTTACGATGTGGTTGATGCCTGCCTGAATGATGACGGCCAAAAACTGAATTTCACCCAATACACTCAACCGCTGCTGTATCTGGTATGCACCCTTGCCTACCTGAATAAAAAAAGTAAACCCGATGCCGTAACCGGACACAGCCTTGGACTCTACCCTGCTCTGTTCGCCGCAGGAGTAGTTACCTTTACCCAAGGTTTATCCATAGTAAAAGAACGGGCGCGATTAATGGCTCAGGCACAAAACGGTTCCATGCTGGCCGTCATCGGAGCCGATTGCGATAAACTCGATGATCTGCTGGTTAGTCTTGGTTTCACTGATGTGGACGTAGCCAATGACAATACCTACACCCAGCGGGTACTCAGCGGTAAAAAGAATCGCCTTGATGAATTAAAGCCCTTACTGCAAAACCACAACTTTCGTGTAGTCTCTCTTGCTGTAAGTGGCGCATTCCACTCGCGTTACATGAAAGAAGCAGCCAGTGCCTTTTTTAATTTTTTAACGCCATTCCAATTTGCTGAACCACAAATTCCCGTTATTTCCACAACCCATGGCGGACTTATTACAACCAGCCATTTACTTGAGGAACTCGCCTATCAATTGGTTCAACCGGTACGATGGCGACAAAGCATTACCCAGATCATAAGCAACAATCCACAAGTTATCTTCAATGAAGTTGGGCCAGGCCATGTCCTGACCCAACTGAATCAACAGATTTTGGCTCACAACAAGGATTCAAAGTGAAAGAAATAATTATCATCGGTGGCGGCGGTGCCGGCATGGGCGCATTATGGGCGCTCAGTAAAACTCATGATGTGACTTTATTAGAAGCAGGCGCTGAAATTGGTGGCCATGCCTACACCCATGAAGTGCAGGTCAATGATAAAAAAATTGCAATAGACATGGGGGTGGAATACATACACGAACGCTTGTCCCCCAATTTTTTTGCCTTGATCAATCAGCTGCAATTACCAAGCTACATAGCCCCTCTCTCCTTTTGTGCTTTCAGCTCAGAAGACAGAGAACACAATTATTGGAGTAACAGCCGCCTGGGTGGCACACTCAATGAGCGCTTCTTTGATGAAATGAATCGTTTTCATAATGATCTGCAAAGTCTGGTATTTAAAAATAAAGATGCTTTAAAACGATTGTCAGTAGGTGATTTTGTCAAGCAAAGGAATTATTCTGATGACTTCGCTAAACAGGTTTTACTTCCCATTTTAACTACCTTTTCCGGATGCCGCGCCCCATCACTGGATTATTCATTACTCTACGTGGCTTTATCCTTTAACATGAACCTTTTATCCTTTTTCTCGCCCTGCCACTGGCGTAAATTATCTGGTGGAATTCACCAGTATTTACTCAAACTCTCGGCACAATTACAGGATAAAATTCGCTTGAATTGCAAGGTCAAACACGTTGCCCCTCAGGCGGATAAAGTGATTATCACCCTGGATAATAATGAAACCATGGAAGCAAAACGGGTGGTTTTTGCCTGTCAGGCTGAAATCGCATTGAAATTAATTAAAAATCCGGATGCCTTGCAACAAAAAATATTGGCTGCTTTTGAGTATGTTGATGTGCAATCGAGCCTGCATACTGATAAGAGCGCACTGAATTTACCCCAGCAAGCCAATGAGTATTTTCAATTCGAATTGGCAGACACTCCAAGCTACGATTTCCCCGGCTATTTGACCCGGGTAATCAATCACTTACAACCCTATTATCAACTGGAACAAGAACTTTTCGTAAGTTTTGATAGAGCAGAAACCCTGGATAGTGATAAAATAATCGTCACTAAAAACTGGCGCCTGCCAAAACTGCGTCCCAAAGATTTATGGAATAAAATGCAGGTTCATACGATTCAGGGGAAAAATAATCTTTGGTATTGCGGTACGGATTATTCGTTGACGGGTCATGAAGGGGCAATGGTTTCAGGGCTGGTCATAGCTCATCATCTGGGTGCTGCCTATCCCTTTGAAGAGAACTGGCTGGCCAAAGCACAATTTAACACCATAAAACAATTTATGGGAATTTATTCCAAAACAGAAAAAATAAAAACCGGAGTCAATCAGAAGGCATTCTCTTTGGCAAAAAAATTAAAAATAAACCAAAAATTTGCTCATCATGTAATGAGTGAGCTTTTATTTTAATTGAGAGATACTATGAAAGTAGAATTTAATGAAGCCAGTTTATTAATATTTAATATGCAACTTGATCTCATTCCCCTGTTGGAAGACAGTGCCAATTTAACTCATAATTGCATCTGGCTTGCTGATTTGTTCCATACTCATGGTCTTCCTGCCGGCCTGATAGCCCATGATAAACTGGGCAAACTGGCCCCATCACTGCTGGAGATTGCCCCCGATGCCACCCTGTTAAAAAAGCATCATTTTTCCATTACTGATGAACCGGCAATTATTGATTATTTGAACGGATTGAATAGAAAGCAAGTGGTTATAGCAGGAGCAGAATCCCATGTATGCATTTATGAATCAGTCACTGATTTAATTAATTTGGGATATGAAGTTTTTGTATTAGCTGATAGTATTTCGGCTCGCAACAGACAAGATAACCAATATGCATTGCAACGTTTAAACAAAACAAGCTGCCACTTAATCACTAAAGAAATGCTGTTTTTTGAATTAATTAAACATTCCGAGCGGCCTGATTATCTGGATCTGGCAATGAAATTTTTAGATGGCCGTTATATTCGATAGGAACGTCACAATGAAAGCAACAAAATCCTGGTCTTATGCCAGTCAAACCTTAACTTTATTATTCATCATGTTCATTGATGGTGTGGGCATGTCTCTTGTATTGCCACTAAGTGGGGATTTATTTTCACCTGGGGCTTATTCGCTTTTAAGTGCCACAAGCCCTGCCTGGCTCAATCAGTTTTATTATGGTGCAAACCTTGCCGCCTTTTCTCTGGCCATGATTTTCGGTGCCAGTATTCTCGGACAACTCTCTGATAAATACGGCCGGAAACTGACACTTAATTTATCCTTGCTGGGTGCTTTGGCGGGTTATTTGCTCTGTGCCCTTGCAGTGGTCATAAAAGAACCTTCGCTGTTTATTATTGGCCGGATTATTGATGGTTTAACTGCTGGCAGTATTCCAGTTGCCCAGGCTATCCTTACCGACCTCGACAGCAAATCCAGTCAAATGACGGGTATAGGCCGTGTGATGTTTGCTGTGACTTCGGGCTATATGCTGGGGCCTGTGATTGCAGGCAGTGCTTATATAGGACAAAGTTCTAACCATTATCTTCCCTTCGTACTCATTGCCCTTTCCTGTTTATTCAGTATGGGATTTTTAAGTTTGATTAAGGAAACAAAGGGGGCAGCTACTGAGCCTCAGAAGTTAAATCTGTTTAATGCCTTAAAACCGGTTATGGCCTTATTTAAACTGGCCTCTTTGCGCAGCGCTTTGTTGAGTTTTTTCCTCTTTCAATGTGCGTGGACACTGTTTTACCAGTATCTGCCCAAAATACAGATTGGCAACAGTGCATTTAATCATCAGGAATTGAATACCTTGATGGCCGCAGTTGGCGCCGCCATGTGTTTTGCCTTTTGTGTTGCAGTGCCTAAATTGAAATTATCCCCCGTGAAACTGATTATGTGGTGCTTTGGTTTATTTACCCTTTTTAACTTTAACCTGTTACAAGCTGGCCTGGATTATGGGAGTTTCACTTTTCTTGCAGTGAGTATGGCCTTGCTCTATGCCATAGGCTATTCGGCCATGCTGGGCTTTATATTGTCCATATCAAATGATTCCGAAAAGGGTTTAATCCTTGGATCCATTGCTTCAATTTGCGCGATTTCTGCAAGCCTTACTGCCATACTGGGCGGCTATTTAAATGCTTTAAGTAATTATGCATTTTTCAGTGTGCTCTTGTTAATGAGTTTTACCGCGTTGATGATTTTTTTGAACTTATCGCGCGCCCACACCCTAAAGGCTGCATAAATGTCGAGAATATTGATAGAAGCCAAAGGACTTGGCTTTCATCCAGCACATAAACCCAATCCGATCTATGCGGATTTGGACGTATGCCTGACCGATGCAACCCATTTTATGGTGGGTGATAACGGTTGCGGCAAATCTACCCTGGCTAAAACGCTGGCACAACCATCCAGTCAGGTCAGTCATTTTGGTGTAGTGGGTTATTTAAATCAGGAGTTAAACCCCTTTGCAGGCACTGTTGCTGAAAAGCTCAATATCGCTGCCATTCTGGATGCGTTGCACCGTTGTGAAGAGGGAGCGCTGTCTGAAAAGGATTATGATCTTTTGGAAAATAATTGGGACATTAAAGCCGTTCTTGAAAAGCAACTCGATGCTTATGGCTTACCCAATACTATTATCACCGAGCCTTACATCTCATTAAGTGGTGGCATGCGAACCCGGCTCAATTTACTGCATCTTGAAAGGCAACAATGTGACTTTTATATTCTTGATGAACCCTCCAACCATCTCGACAGAGCAAGCAGGGATTGGTTATTGCAGTGGATTAAGTTACATCCTGCTTGCCTGATCATTAGCCATGACTTGACGCTATTAAAACAAAGCGAAATCATCCTGGAATTAAATGTCAAAGGCTTGCATCGTTATCAGGGAGGCTGGGAAGATTATCTGGCCTCTAAAAAGCAACTGGAACTTGAAGTAGAAAGAAAAGTAGCTCAAACCCAGCATGTTCTGGCGGACAGTTTAAAAGCGAAGCAAAAAAATCAGGAAACCTTGCAGGCTAAACAAAATAAGGCGCATAAGGACAGACAAAATTCCAATCAGGCTAAACTGATTTTGGATAAGAAAAAAGCAACAAGTGAAGCTACTGGTGCTCGAATTGCCGGCCTGAATGAGAAACGGGTTACGGATGCAAGCAAAGCTTATGCAGCAGCAAAACAGGAACTCATCGAATTAAAGCCGCAATCATTCAGGGTGTCTCCAGTTGAGTCACAGAGCAAACAGCATGTGATTCTGGAGCAGCTTGTCCTGCCTCATGGTTATAATAAACCTATTGATTTGCAACTCGCATGCGGCGAGCATTTGTGGCTATCTGGTGATAATGGTTCGGGCAAATCTACTTTATTAAAAATAATTCAGGGTGCTATCAAACCTAAATCAGGCTCGGTCAGCAGGCCAAAAGATGCTGCTTTTCTCGATCAGCATTTTACTTTTCTCGATCAGGAAGACAGCGTACTGAATAATTTTTCCCGTTTATCACCCGGTTTAAGTGAAGCGGAATACAGAACGGTGCTGGCTCAATTACGTTTAAGAAGAGAAGCTGCACTCCAGGCTGTATCCACCTTGAGCGGTGGTGAAACCTTAAAACTGGCTCTCGCAGTATTGTTCAGTGGTCGTAACTCTCCCTCCCTGCTTCTTCTCGATGAGCCCGACAACCATCTTGATCTGGCATCTAAGGAATTATTAATACATGCCTTAAAGCAATATCAGGGATCTATTATTCTGGTGAGTCACGATATCCATTTTGTAAAGGCACTGGAGATTCATCGCGAATTTCATTTGCCGATGTGAAGATCCAGAACCGTTCAGAAGCGACATCTTTTACCTTCCTGCGATCCGTTCGTGCTGATGAGGAGCGGTCTTTTTGCGCCGTCTCGAAGCATTGGCAGAGGATTTTTGCCTTGTGCCTGCTTCGAGACGGGGTTACCACCCCTCCTCAGCACGAACGGGCCGGTGGGTGGGATGGGATAAGAAAACCCTTATTTCGAATTAACATCAGTTCTGAATAACACCATAGCTTTTTTTCGCACTCGCACAATCCGTTCGTGCTGAGGAGGCGCGGCTTTTTGCGCCGTCTCGAAGCACTGGCAGAGGATTTTTGCCCTGAGCTTGCTTCGAGACGGGGTTACCACCCCTCCTCAGCACGAACGGGCCGGTGAGTGGGATGGGCTAATAAACCCCTTATTTTCGAGGTCACATCAGTTCTGAATTACACCGTAATCTTTTTGGCACTCGCACCATCCGTTCGTGCTGAGGAGGCGCGGCTTTTTGCGCTGTCTCGAAGCATTGGCACAGACTCTTTGCCTTGTGCCTACTTCGAGACGGGGTTACCACCCCTCCTCAGCACGAACGGGCCGGTGGGTGGGATGGGATAAGAAAACCCTTATTTTCGAGTTCACATCAGTTCTGAATAATACCGTAACCTTTTTTGGCACTCGCACCATCCGTTCGTGCTGAGGAGGCGCGGCTTTTTGCGCCGTCTCGAAGCATTGGCACAGACTTTAGCCCTAAGCATGCTTCGAGACGGGGTTACCACCCCTCCTCAGCACGAACGGTTCAGTGAGTGGGATGGGATAATAAAACCCTTATTTTCGAGTTCAGATCAATTCTGAATAACACCATAACTTTCTTCCAATCACCTGAACCAAAGCTCGAATGTTTTATGGAAGCCAAAAATAGAATAAAGAGGGCAGGATCTAAGTGACAACGAACCAATGTTTCCCGCATTACGCTGATACTAATATGGGCACGAATCTGGTTTTGTAGCCCGGTCTGCTTGCAGTTGACTCTTGATCACATCTTTGCCATTACCCGATCCACGTCGTCCTGAGCGCGTCTTTTGGCGCGAAGGATCTCCAAATACTGGCACCATGCCTCTTTCAGGAGATCCTTCGCGCCAAAAGACGCGCTCAGGACGACGTAGATCGGTGTAGAAGAGACAGCTTTGCAGCCGGGGTTGTGAGTTCGTTATCCCGGCTGCAAGCAGACCGGGCTACGCGAGACAACGAAGAACTTAAGTAGCTTATATTTCCATTAAATCTTTTTCTTTGGCAGCCAGAACAACATCTACCTCAGCAATGTACTTATCAGTCAGCTTTTGAACCACATCAGCTGCACGACGCTCATCATCTTCAGAAATGGATTTATCTTTAACCAAATCTTTCAATTGGTTGTTTGCATCTCTTCTGATATTACGAATGGACACTTTACTTTGCTCACCTTCATTACGTACTACTTTAATCAACTCCTTTCTGCGCTCTTCAGTTAGAGGAGGCATAGGCACACGAATTGCGCTACCCGCAGTAGAAGGATTTAATCCCAGATCCGAGTTCAAAATAGCTTTTTCTACTGCAGCCACCATGGACTTTTCCCAGGGAGTTACCATAATAGTCCGTGCATCACTGGTAGTAACAGTTGCTACCTGACTTAAAGGTGTCAAAGTTCCATAATAATCCACCTGCACATGATCCAGTAAGCCAGCGTTTGCGCGCCCGGTACGAACTTTTGTCATGTCCACTTTGAGTGACTCAATGGTTTTTTTCATTCGCGTTTCTGAATCTTGCTTGATTTCATTGATCATGATTCGCTCCAACTATAGTTCCTACTCGTTCCCCATTAACAATTCGTTTTAAAGCATTGGGAGCTGCCATATCAAAAACCTGTAATGGCATGCCCTGATCCTGACATAAACAAATTGCCGTAGAGTCCATAACTTCCAAACCCTTGGTTAATACTTCTTTATAAGTCAAATAATCATAGCGCTTGGCGTCAGGATTTTTAAAAGGATCATCAGAATAAACACCATCTACCTTAGTCGCCTTTAAAACCACATCAGCCCCTACTTCAATAGCTCTCAAACAAGCGGCAGTATCAGTAGTGAAGAAGGGATTGCCAGTACCCGCAGCAAAGATAACTACATGTCCAGTACGTAAATGAGTAATAGCTTTGCGTCGGTGGTATGAATCAACCACCCCCAGCATAGGAATAGCAGACATAATACGCGCAGGCATATCAATGCGCTCTAAAGCATCACGTATAGCCAAAGCATTCATGACAGTTGCCAACATTCCCATATGGTCGCCAGTCACCCGTCCAACACCCGCTTTAGAAAGTGCTTTTCCGCGGAATAAATTACCGCCACCAACAACCAGGCCGACTTCTACTCCCATTTGAATTAATTCAGCAACATCTCGCGCCAGAGTATCAAGCACGGAAGGATCTATGCCAAACTGCGACGAGCCCATCAGGGCCTCGCCGCTACATTTGAGTAAAATACGTTTGTATTTTAATTTCTGCTGGTTGTCACTCATCATGAACGAACCTGAGCCATCACTTCTTCAACGAAATTATCTTCTTTCTTTTCTATACCTTCACCCACTTCATAGCGAATGAATGAAACCACTTCGGCATTTTTCTCTTTTAAGAGCTGACCTACTTTAATATCAGGATTCTTAACAAAAGGTTGACCTAACAGGCTGACTTCATCAATGAATTTGTTGATACGGCCTTCGATCATCTTGTCGATAATTTCTTGTGGCTTACCGCTTTCTTTAGCTTGGGCTGTGAAAATTTCACGCTCATTTTCAATCGCTTCTGCAGAAACCTGGTCACGGTTTACTACAATTGGCTTGCTTGCCGCAATGTGCATCGCGATGTCTTTAGCAAGCTCTTCGTTGCCATTTTTTAAAGCTACCATAACACCAATACGTGAACCATGCAGGTAATAACCAATAACGCCATCAGCGCAATTAATTCGTTCCATACGACGTAATTTGATGTTTTCACCAATTTTTGCAACCAATTGCTGTCTGGCTTGCTCGACTGTAGTACCAGCAGCTAAGGTCAAATCAGATAATGCGGCAACATCAGTAACTGAACTGTTCAATGCAGCCTGAGCAACAGTGTTGGCAAAATTAGTGAAGTTTTCGTCACGAGCTACGAAGTCAGTTTCACTGTTAATTTCCAGCATTACAGCGGAACGCTCATCAGCAGAACGAGCAACAATAACAATACCTTCAGCAGCAACCCTGTCCGCTTTTTTATCCGCTTTCGCCTGACCTGCTTTACGCATTTCAGTGATTGCCAATTCGATATCACCGTTAGTAGCTATCAGAAACTTTTTACATTCCATCATGCCTGCGCCAGTGCGCTCACGAAGTTGCATTACCAATCCAGCACTAATTGTTGACATTTTCATTTCTCCACATAGCAAAAAGGGGGCAAGTTAAATAACGCCCCCTTTATTCAAATATTAATTATTCCCCGGTTTTTTCTGCTTCAGAAGCATTTGAAGCAACTTCAACAAACTCTGAATCAGACGACATGCCGCCACCAACAGTGTTGCTGTGTTTGCCATCTAAAATTGCATCTGCAACGCAACGAACATAAATATCAACAGCTCTCATTGAGTCGTCGTTACCAGGAATAACATAGTCAATGTTATCAGGGCTATTGTTTGTATCAACAACACCAATAACAGGAATCTTTAAGCGACGCGCTTCTTCAACAGCAATGTGTTCGAAACCAACGTCAACAACAAAAAGAGCATCAGGCAAACCGCCCATGTGTTCAATTCCGCCTAAACCACGATCCAGTTTTTCCAGTTCGCGAGTCAGCATTAATGCTTCTTTTTTAATCATGTCATTAAACAGACCTTTTTCTTTCATCTCTTTCAGTTCTTTCAAACGGAAGATTGACTGACGGACTGTTTTGTAGTTGGTCAACATACCACCTAACCAACGGTGATCAACATAAGGCATGCCACAACGTTTCGCGTGTTCGCGAATACTTTCTTGAGCTGCTCTTTTAGTTCCAACAAATAAAATTTTAGCCTTGTTAGATGCCAGACGACCAACGTAGTTTACTACGTCGTTTAACATTGGCAGTGTTTTTTCAAGGTTGATAATATGGATTTTGTTTCTTGATCCAAATATGTACTCTCCCATTTTAGGATTCCAGAATCGGGTTCTGTGTCCAAAATGAGCGCCCGCTTCGAGCAATTCACGCATGCTTACTTTCATTATTTTATTCTCCAGGGTTAGGCCTCCACGTTTCCCATACGAAACCCACAAGGGACCCTAACGTATGTGCCGAAACGTGTGTGTATTTAAAGCGCCGTATTTATAACATATTGAGAGCAATTCATCAATCAAATTAGTAGATAGGACTATATTTATTTATTGTGTTTGATCTATACTGCATCCAACATGGATGGAATCAAATTCTCACAGTGGAAGATGAGTTTAACTTAAAAACACAAGAGGGAAACGAATATGAGTAAGAAAATTATCTGGTTATCCGCTTTGCTGCTGAGCTTGTTTGTTGTACAACCAACTGTTGCCTGTTCAGTAAGTAACTCCAAACACTGCCATTGCAATGATCACAAAAAATTATCAAAAGCTTTGAATCTGACGGCAGATCAAAAGGCGAAAATAAAGGCAATCAGAGCACAGGCAAAAAGCGGCTTTAAAGCAAATTACAAACAATTGCATGATCTGAGAGTGCAAATTAACGCTTTGGCGCAAACCGATACAGTTGATGAAACAAAACTGGATTCTTTGATTAACCAGAGAAATAAAATCAGAGCTGCGATGATAAAAAGTCAGGTGATGATGCAACATCAGATTTACATGCTGTTAACTGCGCAACAAAAGCAACAGTATCTGGAAATCAAAAAACAACAAGCAGCAAAACATTCCTGATGTTAGCGCAGCTTAAAATACATAAAAACTGTAGCCTTGATGCAGCGATAGCGTAATCAAGGTTTTCATCCTAATAAGATCTGACAGAAAAAACCCTTGATTACGCTATCGCTGCATCAAGGCTACCCGCTGTGCCACTCCCAGATCCCCGTCGTCCTGAGCGCGTCTTTTTGCGCGAAGGATCTCCAAATATTGGCACCATGCCGCTTTCAGGAGATCCTTCGCGCAAAAAGACGCGCTCAGGACGACGTAGATCGGGGAATGGTAAGTAACCGTTCAGGGGGTATGGGCTTATGTGTACTCGAACAGCCAGATTTGAGCTCAGTTTGAGAGAAAAACCCGCGAAATGAGCGGAGCATAGGTGGCTATGTGAGCATCATTTCGCGGGTTTTTCTCTCAAGATGAGCCAAATATGGCTGTTCCTTCAATAGGGCTGAACTCTTACTATGCATATTATGTACCACCCAAATCAGGTAGTATATTTAAGCCAAACCGGCATTACCCGATTTAAATAAGTCATAAATTTCCACAACCCTACCTGCGATTCCACACTACCAAAAGGATCTGTTTTCAACTCAGGATAAGCAATCCCAAAACCAAAAAGTCCGGGACCAATAATTCCTACATGAGGATTATGTTGTGTCTCTTCATAATCACCGATAATAATGTTTCTGCGCTTTTCAAAACCCACGGCATAAATCACTTTATCGCATTCCGGCAGATAACGTGCAATATTGGGCTCTGTGGTATTGTATCGCACCAGATTAGGGGGTAAAACGCCGTCTATATTCTCTCGTGCCCAAGCTGCGGTTTGTCCTTTCAGGCCGGTATTATCAAATAAAATCCAATCCCCCATGTCCAGGGCATAGCGGCAGGGGGAGCGATAAAAGTTAATTACTTTTTTCACACCCAAATCGACCAGATAACGCAAAATAATGACAGCAGAATGCGATGAACCAAAAACAGCAAAAGTATGATTCACATCAGCCAAAGCCGCCAGTTTTTCTTTATCAATTGCATAGTCAAATGGAATTACATCAACACCGGGATAATTCAGGCTGGAGGGCAAGGCACCGGTAGCTAAAATAACATGCTCTGCTTTAAATTCTTCTGTCTCGGAATATAAGAACCACAGACGTTGCGACAAATGCATTTTATGAATGCTGGTATGAACTGCTGTTACTTGTTCTGTAAGGCGATCAGAAACCCATTGTAAAGGCTCAACTACATGACTCAACGTGCAGGTATGCTCCGGATCTAACTGATTTAAGGAAAAATCATATTCAACCTCCTTGTAAGAAAAGGAAGAGGCTGCGTGTAAAAAGTCAATGAAGTATTTTACTTTGGTATTACTGGACACATTAGCCCAGAGCTTCCCTAGGTCCCCAACTTTAAAATGGGGATCAATCCACAAAATATCAGTAGAGGAAATTCCCTGATCCAGCAGCTTGCCTACAGCGGCAATACCCGCAGGCCCTGCACCGATTACAGCCCATTTAAAGGTTTTACTTGTTGTCTGTTTCATCTGTCTTGCCCTTTTACTGTAAAGCCAATAACCCATTTAAAATTTTGTTTCCTAACAGGCTGGCCTTACCATGAGTATTATTAGTAAGAACAACAACGCCTAATTTCCTTTCTGGTGAAAAACCAATAAAGGTATTAAATCCCTGATTACGTCCGTTTTTAGTAATCAATAACTCTTTGCCTCTTTTAATCCGTTGCCAGCCTAAACCCATAGCAAATTTGGGTTTGACTTCAAAATAAGGTTGTTGGGCTAGCTGCATGGCTGATAAAAGTGCAGGAGAAGTTCGTGCTGTTTTTATGCCTAAATTGGCTTTCATAAACAGTAATAAATCAGCTGAAGAAGAGCGTAAAGCCCCTCCTCCCAGCAGATTTGCAGCCACGTATGGAGGAGCCATTATATTATTTGGGCGATAGCCTTGTGCGGCCATAAAGGATTTATCTTGAGGCACGTCAAAATAAGTATTTTGCATTGCCAGAGGAGTGGTTATTTTCTGTTGCACCAAAACAGGTAAAGAAACCCCTGTAGCTCGTTCCAGAACCAGCCCTAAAAAGCCAAATCCAATATTGGAATATTTATATTGAGTACCAACAGGCACCTCAGGCTTCCAGGCTTTCAATCGATTTATAAAAGACGCAA
Source organism: Legionella shakespearei DSM 23087 (assembly GCF_000373765.1). GTDB lineage: Bacteria > Pseudomonadota > Gammaproteobacteria > Legionellales > Legionellaceae > Legionella > Legionella shakespearei. The sequence goes on from NZ_KB892398.1 coordinate 46,394, forward strand.
TATCACTGCGTGCCACACCAAACTGTTCCATTTGGCGAGGAAAACTTGCGGTATGAGTTGCAAGCTCAGTCACAGTAACCTGGTCTATTGGCAGTCCTTTGGTATGGGCAAGCCTGGGAAGATAGCGTACGACAGGATCTGACAAACTCATTTTGCCTGCCTGTACCTGAACCGCCAGAAGTGTACTTACGAATACTTTAGTGATTGAGGCCAGTTCAAAGATAGTATCCTGAGTGACAGGAGTATTTTTTTTAGTGTCGGCGACTCCATAATTAAAATAATAATCCTGTCCCTGAAAATAAATGGCAATAGCTACTCCGGGGATTTTATTGGAGCTGATAAAAGGTGCAGCACTATCGCTCATGAGTGAATTCACTTCATCCGTAACTTGAGCTATGGCAAAGGGAGCAGACAGGAAGAAGAGTAGCGATGAGATAAACCGGGTAAAACATTTTAATTTCATGACAGGCATTCCTTCATTAAGCCTTTAAGAGATTAGTGTCAATGTACCCGGAATTTGTTCCTGTTTCCAGAGTTCCGAACGATGCAGCTCACCTTTACCTGTTTTAAAATAGGCGTAGCCTTGAGGCAGCGATAGCGCTGAGTGATCCTCTCATAATTTTAACCTGTAAAAAGATGCAAATAAGCAGGATGATCAGCGCAAGTGGCCCCTCCACCTCCGGGGGAGGGTGCCCGACAGGGCGGGTGGGGGGATCAAAAAGAGAACTCATTTAAGGTAGAAAGCTCTAAAACAAAATGGTCTATTTGATAGAAACTCCTTTTTTGATCCCCCCATCCGCCCTGTCGGGCACCTTCCCCCGGAGAGGGGAAGGCGATCCTGCATAGTTCTGAGTGATACTCAATATGAGAGGATCTCTCAGAGCGATAGCGTAATCAAGGTTTTCATTTAT
>NZ_KB892399.1 GCF_000373765.1 Legionella shakespearei DSM 23087
CGGTTATCGGCGCGTAAGCTATGGACGGAGCGGGGTTAAATCTATGTTATTTATGGCAGCTATGGCGGCCAGACGCTCTAACTCGTCATTGAAAACATTTTTTAATCAGCTTATTTCCGCTGGAAAGAAAAAAATGGTGGCATTAACTGCTTTAATGCGGAAAATCATTGTTATTGCTAATGCCAGAGTGAGAGATGCAGGAACGAAGTTAAATGTGTCAAATTAGGCAAATTTAAATCATTGAAAATATGTTCTGAAACATAGTTGATCTCCCTATATTGGCACCATGCCGCTTTCGGGAGATCCTTCGCGCAAAAAGACGCGCTCAGGACGACGTAGATCGGAGACGAGGATCAGAGGATTTTTTTACAAGCTGCGTCAAATAGAATCGTATACGAAGTTTATGATTGATTTCATGAAAAAATAGGTCTATAACTTGTGCCAAATAATTGTGAGAGGAGCCCAAATAAATGATGTCTGTTGATAATATAACGAACAATAACCAAACGATAGCAGAAGATGATTTCCTCGAATACGCATTAGCTCATGGTTTTGGTGATTTACATTTTAAAGTGGATCCTGAAACCGGGATGAAAGCTATGATTGCCATTCACAGTACCAAACTTGGTCCTGCTTTGGGTGGATGCCGTTTCATTGAGTATCCAAGTACTGCTGCTGCATTAAACGATGCCATGCGTCTTGCCAGAGGGATGAGTTTTAAAGCTGCTTCAGTTAATCTGCCTTTAGGCGGTGGAAAATCAGTCATCATGAAACCCAAGGGTTCATTTGACAGAAATGCTTACATGCACCAGTTTGGTAAATTTATTAATGAATTAAATGGCCGATACATCACTGCTTTAGACAGTGGCACCGTATTAAGCGATATGGATATTATTGCAGAACATACAGATTATGTTGCCAGTCTGTCCAAATATAATGGCGATCCATCACCATCTACTGCCAAAGGCGTGTTACGCGGCATACAGGCTGCTGTTGCATTCAAACTGGGCAAAGACAGTCTCAAAGGCCTTCATGTAGCAATTCAGGGCTTGGGGCATGTAGGTTTTCTGCTGGCACAACATTTACATGAATTAGGCGCAACACTTACCGTTGCTGATATTTCTCCAGCAGCAGTAGAACAAGCTGTTCGCGAGTTCGGAGCAAAAGCAGTACCTACAGAATCCATTCATAAAGTGCCTTGTGATGTTTTTGCCCCCTGCGCTTTAGGTGCAATTATCAATGACATCAGCATTCCCCAACTGCAGACGACCATCATTGCTGGTGCCGCCAATAATCAGCTGGCACACAGTTATCATGGTAAAAAACTGCATGAAAAAGGAATTTTGTTTGCTGCTGACTATGTGATCAATGCTGGCGGATTAATTTTTGCAGCGTCTAAATATCTGCACACTCCAGAAGAACAAGTAAGCAAGCAAATTGATGGAATCCATACGTCACTGACTGAGATCTTTACTCGCTCAGCCAAAGACAATCTGCCTGCAAGTGAAATTGCTGATACTTTAGCTCAAGAAAAACTGGCTTAATTCAGGGGTGTAAAATGAAACATGTAGCACTTACACCTGAATTGTATGACTATATGCTGGATAAATCTCTGCGCGAACACCCCTCATTACAGGGGTTGCGCAAAGAAACATCCACTATGGAACTGGCTAATATGCAGGTTGCGCCTGAACAGGCGCAATTCATGCAATTTCTTTTACGTTTGACAGGTGCTAAAAAAGTCTTGGAACTGGGTACTTTTACCGGTTACAGTGCGTTGGCTATGGCTCTGGCTTTGCCAGAAGACGGCCAGCTTATTACCTGTGATATCAGCGAAGAGTGGACTAAAAGGGCTCATCCATTCTGGAGAGAAGCAAAACAGGATCAAAAAATCAATTTACGTATCGGTCCTGCCCTTGAAACCCTCTATACTTTAATTAATGATGGTTGGGAAAAACAATTTGATTTTATTTTTATCGATGCGGATAAAACCAACTATGTTAACTATTATGAACTGGCATTAAAACTGATTAAACCTCGAGGATTGATCGCTGTAGATAATGTCTTTTGGGACGGCCATGTAGCTGATCCTGATGACAATACTGCCCAAACCCGGGAAATAAAAAAACTGAACGAATTAATCAAAAATGATAAGCGAGTTCATGTGAGCCTGTTACCTATATCTGATGGCTTATTCCTGGTTCAACCAGTTGAGTAATGTTCAGGGACAACAGTCTGAATGGAATGAATATAAGGAGAATCTGACAATGAATACAACAAAAAGTAACCCCTGCGGATTAGATGGCTTTGCCTTTTTGGAATTTTCAGGTCCAGATAAAAATAAATTGCACCAGCAATTTATCGAAATGGGTTTTCAGGCAGTAGCGATTCATCAAAGTCAGGATATCACCCTGTTTCAACAAGGCAATATACAGTTTATTGTCAATGCAGCGCCTGATTGCCAGGCTGCCGCACATGCCAAAACACATGGCGCAGGCGCCTGTGCTATGGGTTTTAAAGTGCGTGATGCACAAGCAGCCTTCCAATACGCTATAACGCATGGCGGTACAGCCTTTGAAGATGCTCCAGCAACCCATCATGGTTTACCGGCTATTCAGGCTATTGGTGGCAGTGTGATTTATTTTGTTGATGATACGCACCAACCCTTTACCGACTTATGGAACTGGAATAAAACATCTGCCGCAACTGGTAACGGCCTTGTAAACATTGACCATCTGACCCATAACGTTTTTCGTGGCAACATGGATAAATGGGCTGAGTTTTATGCGTCCATTTTCAATTTTGAAGAAATTCGCTTTTTTAATATTAAAGGCAAAATGACCGGGCTTATCAGTAGAGCATTAGGAAGTCCCTGCGGCAAAATCAAGATTCCTTTAAATGAATCCAAAGATGATGTATCGCAAATTGAAGAATTTTTGCAGGAATATAAAGGTGAAGGGATACAGCATATCGCATTAACTACAGAAGACATCTATGAAACGGTTCATAGCCTGAGAGAACAGGGAGTAAAATTCCTTGACGTTCCAGATACTTATTATGAAATGCTTGGTGATCGCCTGCCCTGGCATCAAGAGCCTGTACACCTGTTAAATGCTGAAAAAATTCTGATAGACGGTGAAGCAGATCCTAAAGACGGCCTGTTGTTGCAGATTTTCACAGAAAATATTTTCGGCCCCGTATTTTTTGAAATCATTCAGCGCAAAGGCAACCAGGGCTTTGGTGAAGGTAACTTCCAGGCCTTGTTTGAAGCAATAGAGCGGGATCAAGTCCGACGTGGCACCTTAAAAGAATGCTGCTAAGGAGTCATTATGAAACTTGCCAGTTTAAAATCAGCACTGTCTCGCGATGGTGAACTCTGTGTGGTCAATCAGGCATTGACCACTGCCATTCGCGTGCCGCAAATTGCCCCAACGCTGCAATATGCACTGGATCACTGGAGCCAGGTTGAAGCCAAACTTAAAGTGGTCTACCAACAGCTAAATGAAGGTGTTGTGGAAAACAGCTTTGCTTTTGATGAAGAGCAATGCACCTCCCCTCTTCCCCGGGCTTTTCAATGGGCTGATGGCAGTGCCTATGTCAATCATGTGGAACTGGTGCGCAAGGCACGCGGTGCAGAAATGCCCGCTGATTTCTGGACTAACCCATTAATGTATCAGGGTGGTTCGGATGCCTTTATTGGCCCCAGAGATCCGGTTTTCGCCGCAAGTGAAACCTTTGGCATTGATTTTGAAGCCGAAGTTGCTGTCATTACGGATGATGTGCCCATGGGTATTAACAAGAAGGATGCCGAACAGCACATTAAATTATTGATGCTGGTCAATGACGTATCCTTACGAAATTTAATCCCTGGTGAACTGGCTAAAGGCTTTGGCTTTTTTCAATCCAAACCTGCGAGCAGTTTTTCTCCGGTTGCTATTACTCCAGACGAGTTAGGCGCCGATTGGGAAGCTGGACGGGTTCATTTACCGTTGGTAAGCCATCTGAATAATGAATTGTTCGGTCAGCCTGATGCTGGCGTGGATATGACCTTTTCTTTCCCTGAACTGATTGAACATGCCGCAAAAACCAGAATTTTAAGTGCGGGAACAATCGTAGGTTCAGGCACTGTGTCCAATCTGGATCGCAGTAAAGGTTCTTCCTGTATTGCAGAAAAAAGGATGCTGGAAATTATCGAGCAGGGAGAAGCCAAAACACCGTTTATGAGTTTTGGCGATACCATACGCATTGAAATGTTCGATAAACAGGGTAACAGTATTTTTGGTGCTATAGATCAGCAAGTACAATGCTACCCTGCGGATAAAGCATGAAATTATACGATTATTTCAGATCTACAGCGTGTTACAGGGTTCGCATTGCGCTGAACCTGAAAAACATTGCTTATGAAAAAATCGAGATTCATCTGGTAAATAATGGTGGGGAACAGCACAGCCCTGAGTATCAGCACATTAATCCTCAGGGGCTGGTCCCCAGCCTGGATGTGAATGGCCATATTATCAGCCAGTCACTGGCCATTATTGATTATCTGGATGAGGCCTTTCCGCAAATTCCTTTGCTGCCGGCAGATCCTTTGATTAAAGCTAATTTGAGGGCTCTGGCGTTGATTGTTGCCTGCGATATGCACCCTCTTAATAATTTAAGAGTATTAAATCGTTTAAAAGAGCAATTCAAAGCCAGCCAGGAACAGGTCACGGAATGGTATCACCATTGGCTTAAAGCTGGTTTTGATGCTTTTGAAACACAGTTAAGCCAGTTGGAACGCAGCAAGCCAGTGAGTTTTGGTGCAGAAGTTAGTCTGGCAGACATTTGCCTGATACCTCAGGTCTATAACGCCAAACGCTTTAATTTTGATTTGACTGCTTATCCACTGATTCATCAAATCAATGATTATTGCCTGACCTTACCCGCCTTTGAAAAAGCAGCTCCAGAGGCGTCAAGCTAAAGGGTAGCCCGGTCTGCTTGCAGCCGGGATCACATGTGCAATCCCGATCCCGGCTGCAAGCAGACCGGGCTACAGGTTCCGAGAGTCTTGTATCTCAGAGGTCTTCCAAACTCATGAAAATGCTCTCAAGCACATTTTCGATGTTTAACAATACTTCATCATTCCAAAAGCGTAATACGATATATCCCAGAGAATTTAAATAGGAAGTTCTTTCTTCATCGTATTCTTTATTTAAAATATGTTGTCCGCCATCCAGTTCAACAATCAACTTTCTTTGAGTGCAAATGAAATCGATTATGTAATTTCCTATAGGAACCTGGCGCTTGAATTTATAGCCTTGTAAACGGTGAGCTCTGAGATAAAACCATAAATGTTGTTCAGCATCTGTAGTGTTTTGACGTAATAATTTAGCCCGCTGTCTCATTTGTTCATCAGTTTTAACCACTATTATAACCCTCTCCCCCCGCCCTCTCCCGCGAATAGGCTTCAGTTTATTATTCATTGTCCTTTCGCGGGCGAGGGAGCTTTGGCTCAATGCTACATTAAAATTAGCTCTATTACCCAACCAAATTATTTTTCTCATGACAATGACAAGAATCGGTATGGATACCTCCCCCGCGAACAGGGTTCAGTTACTATTCATGTTCCTTTCGCGGGCGAGGGAGCTTTGGCTCAATGCCATATTAAAATTAGCTCTATTACCCAACCAAATTATTTTTCTCATGACAATGACAAGAATCGGTATGGATACCTCCTCCGCAAACAGGATTCAGTTACTATTCATGTTCCTTTCGCGGATGAGGGAGCTTTGGCTCAATGCCACATTAAATTAGCTTTATTACCCAACCAAATTATTTTTCTCATAACAATTACAAGAATCGGTATGGATACCTCCCCCGCGAACAGGGTTCAGTTACTATTCATGTTCCTTTCGCGGGCGAGGGAGCTTTGGCTCAATGCCATATTCTAATTAGGTCTATTGCCTGAACATATTATATTCATTATTTTTCATAAAATGAATGTCCGTTTACCATCAGTGAACCGTTCCAACAAGCGGCACAATCTAAAGCCCCCTCGCCCGCGAAAGGAACAGGAATAATGCGCTGAAGCCTAATCGCGGGAGAGGGCGGGGGGAGAGGGTAATTTTTCCTTCTTTCAAAACCAAACCTTATCAAAATCCACCGTAACCACTCCATTCGGAGTCTTCTCCAACATACTCCAAACTGTCTTGCAGCGCTGCAAATAACCTATTAACAGATTGTTATTGGAACACCGATAACGAACCGGCATCGCATCATACACTTCATTAGTCTGCACCGCCTGACACTGCTCCCCATTAGCTAATTCCACCGCCCAGGGAAACGTTCTGGACATGTCTAAGGTCGCATGCTGCTCATTATTCAAAGGAGCACTTACATTAATCTGTACACTATCCCCTACCCACGGTGACTGAGGACATAGGGCTTCCATCCGTTTGCCTCCTGTTTTAACAAAACAGGGATCATAAAATCTACCTTCCGCCTGACAACGCCAGGCATCTTCACGCGTAATCAATTGCGACTGGCTATAACATACTCCATCTACAACCCTGGTCACTACCGGCTTCACCTGTTCCACCACATCACCAAAAGGCCTATATAATTTTAAGACGGTATCACCAGCCATTGCATGAACAGCACAACACCACAACAACACCAATAAAACTCTTTGTTTCATGTATCACTCCTGCTGATTTTCGTATGTCCTGATTTAGTGTATTATCGCATTTTAAGTATCGTTACCGATTTTGGAGTACATAATGACAGAAGTCTTTAGCATAAAACAATGTCTGGATGGGGAAATCAGTGTTGATGAAACCGTCACAGTCAGAGGATGGGTTAAAACTCGCCGTGATTCAAAAGCAGGATTATCATTCATCAGCCTGCATGATGGTTCCTGCTTTTCCCCTATTCAAATTGTAGCTACAGACGCCTTGTCTAATTACCATGATGAAGTAGTAAAACTGAATGCCGGATGCTCCCTGATTGCTACGGGTAAACTGGTTACGTCTCAAGGTAAAGGACAATCTTTTGAAATTCAGGCGGAGCAGATTGAAGTGGTTGGCTGGGTAGAAAATCCGGACACGTACCCCATACAAGCCAAACGCCATACCCTCGAGTTTTTAAGGGATGTTGCCCACTTGCGCCCCCGCACTAATACCATCAGTGCAGTAACTCGCATACGTCATTGTCTGGCTCAGGCCATACACCGCTTTTATGATGAGCAAGGTTTTTTCTGGATACATACCCCTATCATTACTGCCAGCGACTGCGAAGGTGCTGGAGAAATGTTCCGTATCTCCACTCTGGATTTACTGAATCTGCCTAAAACAGATCAGGGTCAAATCGACTTCACTAAAGACTTTTTCGGTAAAGAAACGTTTTTAACCGTATCAGGTCAACTCAACATTGAAGCCTATTGCATGGCTATGTCCAAGGTATATACCTTCGGCCCAACCTTCCGTGCAGAAAACTCCAACACCAGCCGTCATTTGGCAGAATTCTGGATGGTTGAACCTGAAATTGCTTTCGCCACTCTGAATGACATTTGTGATTTAAGCCAAAGAATGCTGCGCTATTTATGCAGAACCGTATTAAACGAACGGGCAGATGACATGGACTTCTTCAATCAGTTCGTATCTCCTGGTTGTGTTGAGCGCATGGAACTTATGGCCGATGCCGATTTTGAAATAATGACCTATACCGATGCCATTAAAACGCTTGAATCCTGTGGTCACAAGTTTGAATTCCCGGTCAGTTGGGGATTGGATTTACAATCAGAGCATGAACGTTATCTGGCTGAAGTACTCTGCAAAAAACCGGTAATCCTGACCAACTATCCTCAGGAAATCAAAGGCTTTTATATGAGGCTGAATGATGATGAAAAAACGGTTGCCGCTATGGACGTTTTAGCACCAGGAATAGGTGAAATCATCGGCGGAAGCCAGCGTGAAGAACGCCTGCACATTCTGGATAAGCGTATGGATGAATGTAATCTCAATAAAGAACACTACCAATGGTACAGAGACCTGCGCCGTTACGGTACAGTTCCTCATGCTGGTTTTGGTTTGGGATTTGAGCGCTTAATCAGTTATGTCACCGGAGTCAGCAACGTACGTGACGTGATACCATTCCCCAGAACACCGGGGCATGCTGATTATTAAAATGTAGCCCGTATTAGGCAATAGCCGTAATACGGGAGCGTCATACTCATGAACCCAGTATTTCCCGTATTACGGCTATCGCCTAATACGGGCTACGAATCGGGCGTAAATGCCGTTACAACGATGCAACAGCAGGACGATTTTCCTCACATTGACACTCTGCAATGGTTATTCCTGCTTCAGTAGATGCTGCCCTCGACAAAGGTTTATTTCTCGGAGTAAATAATCTTGGTGAAGTCAGTTCGGCACTTGGTATTGGAGCACCTGCATCTTTCTCATCATATTCTTTCTGATTAAAATCCAGACCAGGGATAAAACCTCTGGGAGATGTTGCTGTCTCAGGTTTAATCAAATCATCACCAACATCCCCTTCTAACGCCGAAGTTCTTGATAATGGATGAGAGCTTGATCTTTTTCTGCGTGAAAATAACATCATAAAGGAACTGCTGTTAGGCAGTGATGATGATTGTTCTTCAGTATCATTTTTCGCAATGGTTGAATCTTTCTTGGTTAACATCCTTATTACTCCTTGTTTTTAATACTAATCCTGTAGAGATAAAGTACCCTCATGCAACACAAACACTTTATCCATGCGTTGTGCAATTTGTGGATCATGAGTCACTATAACCAAAGCCGTATTCATCTGTCTATTTAAATCGAGCATCAAATCAAAAACTTTGGATGCTGTGGTTTGATCCAGATTACCTGTAGGCTCATCAGCCAAAACGCAATGGGGCTGATGCACTAAAGCCCGCGCTATGGCTACTCTCTGGCGTTCTCCGCCAGATAATTGCGCCGGCTTATGTTCCTTTCTGTGTTGCAAACCGACATGTTCTAACATGTCAGAAGCCTGTTGCTCGGCATTTTTTACCGCCATACCCGATAATAATAAAGGCATAGCCACATTTTCAACCGCTGTAAATTCTGGTAGCAAATGGTGAAACTGATACACAAATCCTAACCGTTGATTCCGTAATTGGCAACGTTGTTTTTCACTGATTTTTTGCCAATCCACATCACTGATGGTGACTTCCCCACTGGTGGGTTTATCAAGGCCACCCATCAAATGCAATAAGGTACTTTTACCAGAACCGGATGGACCAATAATGGCAATCCTGTCCCCTTTGGCTATGGTTAAATCAATTCCTTTTAATACTTCTACATTTGCAGAACCATCATTGTAGGATTTACATAATTTCTGACTGTTTAAAATGACATTACTCATAATGCAAAGCCTCCGCTATTACCGTTTTTGAGGCGCGCCAGGCGGGATAAATTGTCGCAGCAAAACTCATTAATAAAGCCATGGCACAAATCTGCCACAGATCACTGAATAAAATTTCAGAGGGTAAATAATCCACAAAATAAATACTGGAAGATAAAACCTGCACATGAAACAGGGATTGCAGGTAATTCACTATAGCTGTGGCATTGCTGGCCAAAATAAGACCAGCGCCCAAACCAAGAGTAGTGCCGACAATTCCAACCATCATTCCTTGTACTATGAATACCCATAAAATAGTAGATGGTGTGGCACCTATAGTTCTTAGAATAGCTATTTCAGCCTGTTTGTCATTCACTACCATGACTAATGAAGACACCAGATTAAAGGCGGCGACAGCAATAATCAGCAGTAAAATCATGAACATCATGGTTTTTTCCAGTTTCACCGCTTCGAAAAATGCACCAAATTGTTGTGTCCAGTTACCTACCTGATACTCTTCACCTAAAACATTGGATATGCGTTCAGATAATTCAGGAGCCAGATAAACATTATTAATTTTCATTTTAACGCCGGTCACATCATCACCCAGCTGCAATAGCTTCTGTGCATCAGCGATGTTGATAAAGGCCAGTTTGGTATCAAAGTTAAAACCGGTTCCTGCAGAAAAAACACCAACCACATTGAAGCGTTTAAACCGAGGAATCATGCCCGCCGGCGTCACCGTTGCCTGAGGAATCATGATGGTCACTTTATCACCTAACATTACCCCAAGGCTGTCTGCCAGACCTTTGCCCAGGATAATCCCGAAATGCTTCAAATCGTTCATGGATCCTGCCAGCAATTTATCATTAAGATGAGTAACGGCCTCCTCTTTTTCAGGCAATACTCCTGTCAGGACTATAGGCAAAACCTGTCCCTCATGAGTCAACAAACCCTGGCCACCGACATAAGGGGCAATCGCTTTAATCTCGGGAATGCCTTGCAGTTTTTTTTCCAAATCAGGCCAATCTTTTAACTTTTCATTGAGCCCCGTCACTGTGATTTCAGGAGCCATACCAAAAAAGCGATTATGGATTTCATGATCAAAGCCATTCATCACTGACAGGACAGTAACCAATACCATAACGCCCATGCCAATACCCAGCATAGAGCTTAAAGAGATAAAAGAAACAAAATGGTTCTTTTTCCGTGAACGGGTGTACCGCAACCCTATAAAGAGTGCTAATGGTTTATACATAGTCAGTATATTTTAAGTGAAAGTTCTATTGTAGAGAAAAACTGGGGCTGAGGATATAGCTAGAACATCACTCACAAATGCTCACGGTTTTAAAACCTTAATAATCCCTTAATTAAAATAACTTATAATCTTCTAATATATCATAGGAGTAATCATGCCTTTTCCAAAACTGTCAGCCGTATTAAATAACTGCCCTTTACACGCTTTAACACCAGAAATAAAAGAAGAACTGTTAAAGTTCAGAGAGCATGCTGACTACGATAACAAGCACAATGCTGATTATTTGCTGTTGAAGGATAAATTTGCCGCTTTTTACGGCTTTAATCCCGCGGAATTCAGCTGGAAGCAGTTTGCTGATGTTTTGGGATCTTATAATGCATTTGATACGCAAATTATTATGGGACCAGTTTTACGTTTGTTTATGAAAGACAAGATGATTAGCAATGATTTCATCGCTATCATCGCACAGGCTAATGAAGTCTCTCCCGAAGAGCTTATTAAAAATTATACCGACCTCAATCCAAAAACAGCTCGTTATGAGAGTTTGGCACCCGATGAATTATTTACCGATGTAGGGCAATATTTAGGTTTAAGCCTGCAATACACTCCCCAGGATGGCCCCAGCAGATTAATCGTAGCGCAAGATCCTGTAGCTCAGGTCAACATATTTCATAACGGTGGAGCCGAGGGCGCCCAGACGGGTGGACATTGGGAAAGAACGGCCAAAGGAGAAGGCAGTGTTGATTGCCAAAATCGGGATGACACACAATTAAATCACTTCTTGCCTCTATTAGGACAGGATTCAGCAGTTAACCCTTATGGTTTTGACTTATTAAAAAAACACGTTCAGCTGACAGCTCGCTCTCTTAAAGAGAAAAAGAATTTATATAAAGAATTCGCAGAATTAATTACCACTGCAAATCAGATCAGCCAATATCTGTTTAATATTGTTTCTGTTCCCCGCGAGCTTGCGATAAAACTGCTTGGTAGTGACTTAACAGCAGACGCAGCCCTATTTATTTCCGAATATAAATTTGAAGAAATTCATCCCAATCAGATTTATGAGCAATGGATTAAAGCAGACGCTTCCCAAAAACCAAAACTTGGAGAGTATGAGCAGTTGATCATGAATCGCCTGTTGATGCCAGTAATAGCAGCCAGTTCAGACGCCAATACGCCCGAGAATAAAAGTGGTTTAACTCAGGCACAAACTGATTTTATCAGCCGCGAACACAAAGACAGCCGCCTTTTTGAAACCTGGTATGACAACGAAGACGTATTACGTCTTGTATGGGCGATGCATCAAGACCTCCCTGAGTCCCAGAGAAATCAATTTATGGATCCCTATGTGTTTTTTGACACATATAATAGACACGATATTGATGAAGAAATCGCACTGTGCGTCAGGCAATTAGTGGAGGCACCTGACAGACGTTATTACCCCTTTATCATAAAACCGGAAATTGGCAGTGCTCATTACTATGCCGGAATCATTCGTAAAGACATAGTGAAGGGTGAACCCAGACTGACTACATTCTTATTTAACCCTACCGGCTCTCCCGAACAGGTGGTAAAAAAATTAAAACTGCCCAGCCATGTCCTGATAGGTGGTGAATCTTTAGTATTATCCCCTCATGAAGTGCAAACCAGGGATAAGGATAATGGAAGACTGGTTTCTTGCGGCCCTCTTTGTGTTGAATTTATTGGCTATGCGCTGCAAAATCCAGGCTGGATAGACAGTCTTGATGAGCGATTTGTATTACCTCCGAAACTGCAACAAATCAAAGACAGTAACCTCGAAGAATATCAGGCACACATAACAGCATTGCGCGAACAGCATTATCAGGCTTTGGCAAAAGTTCCTGATGGGCAATTATCAACAATTTTAGATGATCATTTAACATTCAGCACGTTCATTTCAGATGAATTAAAAGCAAAAGCTCGACGTAGACAAATTATAGATTTAAAGGATGATCCTTTTGATGAGGTTGATCCTGCTGATTATGAAGAAGATGGTGAAGATATTTTCAGCTTCAGCTCTGATGGAGAAAACGATCCTCCTCCTGAGCCTTCAGATGATGAGGTAGATGAGCCACAAGTGGTTACAGACGTTTTACCTCAAACGGATATTCTTCTGGCAGAACAGGAAGAGCAGGCTCTTGAAGAAGCAGAACATGCTACACGTTCCAGCTCCGATGAAGAAAACGTTCCTGTTCTCCCTGCTGAACCTTCAGATGATGGAATAGATGAGCAACAAGGGGTTATAGACGTTTTACCTCAAACGGATATTCTTCAGGCAGAACAGGAAGAGCAAGCTCTTGAGGAAGCAGAGCACGTTGCACATTCCAGCTCCGATGAAGAAAATGCTCCTGTTCTCCTTGAACCTTCGGATGATGGGGTAGATGAGCCACAAACGGATGTTGACGTTTTACCTCAAACTGATGTCCTGCTGGCAGAACCAAACGAGGAAGTGGTTGAAGAAGTAGAGCATGTTGCAAGTTCCAGCTCTGATGTAGAGGACAATTCTACTCCCAGAGAACCTTCTAATCTGACAGCCACTGAAGAAAAAAAACACGATGATGGTCATGAAGGTCTGGATAACTTACCAGGACCTGCAGCAATAAATCATCCGGCAACGAGCACACTTACAGAGGTCATAGAAACAGAACTTCTCGCAGAAGAAGAACAACCCACTGCATTCGCTGACAATGTGGTTACCCCGCCAGTTCTCGCAGAGTCTGATAAAGAAAGCTCAGAAGAAGAGCAACCTAATGCATTATCTGACAATGTAGATGCCCAGCCAGTTCTTGCGGAGTCTGACGAAGAAAGCTCAGAAGAAGAGCAACCCGCCGCATTGGTTGACAATGTGGTTACCCAGCCAGTTCTTGCAGAGTCTGATAAAGAAAGCTCGGAAGAAGAGCAACCTGTTGCATTTGCTGAAGAGAAACCTTTTGTAGCAGAGAGAGCTAAGCCTGCTCTCTTGCAAGCAGAACAAAATTTTGAGAAGCAATTTAAGTTTGGTGCACTTGATAAAAAAATTGCGAATCTGTTGGCACGCTTGTCTGAAGCAAAGCTCAATAATGATACTGCTCAATATCATAACTTGAGAGAAGCTTATTTCGCGGCAAAAAATCTGAGAAGAGATTTAACAGCGGCAGGCGTAGTGTATTTCAATAATCCTACTAAGGAACAATATCGCGAATTTAAAACATCATGTGATGGGTATTTAAAAACAGCTCATAAAACGCTGGATAAACACCGCGGTTGGTCAGAATTTCTCGTGAATCTTGCCATAGGCATATTTACTGCGGGATTAGGATTGTTGATCAAAGGGGGAATTAATCTCGCAAATAACCATTCGTTCTTCCATGTCCATAAAACGGCTTCCGCCAAACTATTAGATGACATCGAAGAAAGTGTTAAAGACGCAAGCAAAATCACACCAAGCGCTTAAGCTTACTGTAGCCCGGGGGCAGCATGACCTCAAGTCACTAATGGAGGATACTCAATGTCTTCCGTTGTTTGTTTTCTGAACTTTTTTCCGCCTAGAAGAAGCGAAAACAGGGCAATGGCTATGATAAATCCATGGGCGCCTGCTTTTAATTGACAGCGTTTTGATTGCAGGACGTCCTCACCCACCCTGAAATCCTTTCTCCAGCCTTTGAAGCGTCTGCTTTTGATTGCATCCCAAATTCCATGAGTGAGCATGGCTACTCCCAACATTTGCGGAGAAGACAATGGCGCTTGCATCACTTTTCTTTGAACAAAAAGATCAGCTAAATCATGTTGCGCTAATAAAAACAAACCACTGGTTGCACGAGGGTTGCATTCGATGATGTATAAACCGCTACTCGTGCGGATAAAATCAAAAGCAATTTGCCCGGTAAAATTATATTTTCTGATAAAAGCCTCGCAGAAATGGCGAATATCCTCATCTTCAACCGGTTCAAAATAAATAGAAGCCGAATCATAAAGCCGATGTTTGGGCAAATAAGCCGTATGAGCGAGCAACTTCCCCTTAGAAGCAATACTGTAGCTGCAGTATTCTTTGCCTGGCAGATACTCCTGCATCAACCAGCCACCAGAATGAGATTTTTTCAATTGCTCAAACTGTATGGAGCTTATATTTTTATAACAAGCCGTACCGAATCGTGAATAAATCTGCTTGATCACTTTATTCCGAGTTTCCGCAAAAGAGGTATCCGTAGTCAATAATCTGGTTTTAGGTATCTGTATTGGTAAACCCTCCACCAACTGCAATACCTCTTTTTTATTGTGCGCTGCAACCAACAACTCAAAATCATCACAAAATACTTCTGTCCCTTGAGGTAAATCATCCTTTATCTGCGCCACATAAAAAATTTCTTCGCACAAGGGAATAATTAAATCAATTTGATATGTAACACAAATCTCAATCAACTCTTCCTTAAATACTAAAGGTTCAAAGCGCGGTGAAGGTAAAAGACGGTACCCCCTGCTTCGTTTCGCAAAACGAACCAAAGGATATTTACAACTGTCCGCACAATAAACCTCATAACCACTGGCGCTCAGATTATTTAATAAAGTTAAGCCCACAGGAGTTCTTATACCGGTTAACAGGATTCGTTTGACCATAATCGTTATACCAAAGTAGCCACATGAATATCGAGCCAGAATTTCCTGGCTTTTTCGCCGCCTCTAATCACTTGCTCCACGTCATTACCCTGAGCTTCGTCACTTAATTCCTTTAAACGCTGCCCATGATCTTCATCAGCAACCAGATGAGTCATGATGAATCTGGATTGTCCTGGCTGCAAAGCAAGTCTTGCAAAATGAGGCATGAGATAAGGCTTGATATGGCTGGCTATGTTTTCCAGGACATACATGGCACCCACATATTCAAACTGGTCATCAGGTGTAATACCCATCCAGTACTCATGAAAAGCCACAGGCTCAGGGGGTGAATCATCACTAGGCTCAGTTCCCATGTTTTGCAGATCAGCCTGTGCTAATCGATAATGGTATTGTTCCTCTTCAGCAAGCTCGCTAAACACTTGTTTCAATTTGGGATGAAGGGCTTTTTCGGCGGCAAATTTCAATCGGTCACCACTTTTTAAAGTGTAATGAAACATCATATTCAAGAAACGCCGGTATTCGTCCATCCCTGAATCAACAAAATGGACACTTAAATCCTGCGCCATAGAGTGACACATTGCATCAAGTTTTTGAGTTGCCTGGCTGTGCTTTTTTTCATCTGTCATAATGTGGCCTTATCGTTAATGATGGGAAATAAATGGTGACAATGAGCTAATATCTGCGATTTTTTATTAAGATGCTTTTGAGGAAGTTCGGATAACAACATGACTCCTCTTTGCAGCATGCCGCCTTTTTCGGGACGTCCGGTAAATACTGGAACTGGCATTGCCTTATCTACTGACCAACACTTCCCTGTATGGGTCAGGGATAACTGTAAAATAACGCCTGTTTTGCAGGCCAAGGTGGGCATAATCGATAAAAAATTACCTAAGGACCAGGCAATCATCCCCAGCTTTGCCGCCCCTTCTCTTTCAACTTGTAAAGGACAGGCCGGATCAAAATGATTGATGGACACATAATCAATGGGTTGTAACACATGGGGTGAATGGCCAATGATGACATCAACGCCCAGTTCTATTAACGTCAGGGCATGGTCACGCTGCAATTGATCAGGCCAATATTCATATTCATAACCCCAATGAGGGTAAAAAATAATGAAATCACAATGCGCTTTTAAATGGTGCAACGTCTTTTTAATCCGCTCCCAATCCGGTGATTGATGGCTGTTACCAAAATGCTGGACAGGAATACTTTGTGGTGGCGCAGCCCCTGCTTTCAAATGATTGATACCAAAAGAGGCTGAAAAAACACCTATTGTTATCCCGTCTAACGATACGATTTGATAATCTTCATCAACCCCAGCTCCACCAATACAATGAAAACGAGCATCTTTTGCCAAAATCGCCTGGCGAGTGGCCTCCAAACCCTCTACTCCCTGATCAAGAGCATGATTGTTACATAATGAAAACAGGTGTTGGCTTGATGCAGGCAGTCCTTGCCAATTATCAAGGTACTCAACAGGTGCATTATAATGAAAGGTTTCATACACCAGTCGCGGAACCGGTTTATTGGGTGCAATAGGTGTTTCCATATTGTTAATGGTTAAAGAAGCCTTACTCAATACATCTTTTACTCCTGGTGAAAGGGCATTTTGCCATCCTTCACGAATCCACATGATGTCACCCACTGCAGCAATATTGACATGACGCTCTGGGCAGCCCGTGTTGGCCGCAAGATAATTTACCGTCCATTGCCGCATGGCCTGATAATGCTGAAAGTCAGTTAGTGTAAGCGGATCACATCTGTGCTTAAAACTCTTCCGAATGTACGCCCAGTTTAAATCCCAACGCCATAAAGGCCAGCGCTGGTATTCATAACGAATGTGCTGATACCACTTCATGTCTGGCGTCATAATAATACTTCCGGACCACGTCTGAATGCAGACCACCATATTTTTGCATAACCCGAATAAACCGGTGCTTTTTCCTTCGCTAACAAAGGCTCCAGTTCCTGATGGATTTGTTTTAAATTGTAACCGGGCACTCCGGGAAATAAATGGTGTTCAATATGATAATTCAACCCATTCCAGATATAAGTCGTGAAACGATTTGATTTCACAGTAGTTGCCGTATGCAAGGGATCGCCCTTCCACTGGTTGCAAAAATGATCCGCAACTGATTTAAGACCATTCCATGGAGAGGTAAGTAAAATGGGTAACAACCAGCACTGCACCATGTGTTGCTGCCAGTTCAACTGGCAACCCAGCCACCAGATGAAGCCTAAAACTGAAACAAGCACGGCAAGTTGCAGGCAATGCCTCAGGATTTGCTGGCGGTTATACTGTTGCAAAGGATAGAGTAAATTAAAATGGATTATGGCTAATGGTGCACCAATGAGAAAGACCCCATAATACATGAAGTTCAGCTTCAGAGAGGCTTCACCGGTATTGTACGCATCAGGATCTTTCTCCGTCCTGTTATAGCGATGATGCAATACATGGCCATGACGTGCCGGCGCATAAAGCACCAGGAAAATAAAGGATAAAAAATGCCCGAAAAACGCATTCAACTTGCGACTGTTAAATAAATTGTAATGCCAGGCCTCATGAATGAGCTGGATTAGCCCATTGATAAAAAAACCTAACAGCAAGCCAACAATGAGTTTACCCGGCCAGGAAAGCTGTAAAATCAATGCGGCTCCCGCTGCCCAAATACTAAAAAGGGTGATTATTTTCACTACTACATAAGCTGTTCGCTTTTGCCTGGCTCGTTCAATCAAAGCAGGCGATATCCCCCAAAACCGATCTTTATCCATAATGCAGACCTCTAGAAATAAACGTAACGTGGCACTCTTTTTTGATAGTGCAGATAGGACATACCAAAACGCTTGTGTAAGAATTGCTCTTCAATCAGCACCAATTGATGAATAAGAATAGAAATCAACAAAAGCGATAATAAAACAGGTATGGTACAAGCCCAACTTGAAACTACCCAGAGAAAGAGAGTAGAAAAGACATAAACCGGGTTTCTTGAATAGCGAAAAATTCCATGCTCCACCAGAGTGCTCTGCTGTTGCGATGTCTCACTTTCCTGACCGATACGAAAGGCACGTCCCATAGCAAATTGACAATAAAGCATGCCCAGAAGACAGATTGCAGCAAGAGTCAGCCCCCAAAGAGGTGACATATTTATAATGGGTTGGTTCATTGGCAGACTACGAAAAGAAGCTGAAGTCAGAAACAAAGTCATTAGCGCAAACCAGACAATTACCGGTAAAGCCAGCCATTGCGACATTTGCTGATGCCGATTAGGTTGTTTTGTCTGATAGCAGATAAGCGGACTTTTGCCGTAACGAAGCCTGTAAAGCATTGACGAGCCGAATTGCCCAAAAAGCAAATGCAGGCTGATAAAAAGCAGATAAACATACGGATGCTGTAAAACTGAAAAATCACTCATGTTACCACCCTGTCGATAATAGAATCCCTGGTTAAAAAATCAATAATGTATTGGCTAAATTGTTGTTGCACCTCTGGTGGCCAAATACCCTCAAAACAACTGAGATTGATGTGCATGTTATCCTGATATATAAAGCCATTCACTCCCCAAACCGGGGTATGTGATCTGACATCGAGCAAATTAAAAGGTTGTGGTGGCGTGATAAGATGACTCACTTCCCCCATGAAGGTAATGACCAGACTACTGGAGCGATGGTTACCTAATAATTCTTGTGGTGCTGCGTGATGCATGCTGGACTGGCTGGCTATTTTGCTTGCCAACAGGCATTCCAGGGCATTGGCAATATAGAGTTCGGAACGCAGTTGCTGTTTGAATTTAGCTTCTATTACCTGAATCATTCTTTGTGGATTGGCGTAAAACAGGGAGCGCATTTCCTGTAAATCAAATTCCACAATTATTGCAGAACAGGCGTTGCCAATACTGGTAAATGATAAATTAAATGGTTGGCGAACATCCACTGGAACGCGAAGCCTGATGTTTTTGCTCACATCCTGATCTTCCAGGCGGATGATTGCGGCTAAAATGGCTGCGTAAAATAAAGACGATGGTTTCAGTTCGGCTAACAGTCCCTTATTCACTTTAAAAGATAAGAGCGTTGGTAAACCAATATGTTGTGCTTCATGTTTTAAAGGTGAAGCTCTTCTGGCCAATTGCCGGTTTTCACTTTTGGCTAATTTTAAGAATTGGCCTGGTTGTTTTAATATGCGCTTGATTATCATCCCATCCGTTAATTCAGGCTGGCTGATTGGTGTTGGATTTAATGGAGCAGAATGAAGCGCATGCTCCAGGATTTGCCAAAATCGTTTAATCAGTAAAATGACGGAATGCCCATCCCCTGCCCCGTGATGAAATTCAAGAGTGAGAAGAGAAGCCTCCTGACCATGATCACTAACCGCACCATAGCTTAATCTGACAGGTAAATCGGCCAGCGAATTGTCACGGTTAGCGAGTATCTTTCTGATCCGCTCATTGGTAGAAAAAAGCTCCCTGTCATACGGCAGTTTGATTCGTGCCTGAATCGTAGCAAAGGATTGCTCATGCCACTGTTGTGCATCCTTAACCCAAAGGCTTCTCAGTCTTGGTGTTTCAAGAATAAGTTGCCTGAAACTCTGCACAAGCACTGTTTCATCTATGGGTTTATCAATGACCAGAAACAAACGATTCCAGATGGGAGCTATAGACCCATCCAATTTCATTAATAATCTGTCGACAAAATTTGCTGTATAAGAATATGCCATTGGGCCAACCATTCCTTCGTTGATTTACATGCGATCTTCATATCACTTAACCAATCCCCTAACTGGCTTTGATACGGTTTAATACGTTGAAATATCAGTTCATCATCCTGATAAATATGCGGCCTGATGCCGCAGGGGAAATAACCTTGTCGCATTAACAAGGGCGCTATATCTGCCATTAATGCATAGTCACTCATAGGAACATGAATCAAATCTGTTTTGCATAGAGCAAAGGGAATGTCTCGGACTTTTTCGCTGGAATCCGGGTGAAAAATAATGCGTCTTCGTTGCAACTGAATGCATGGATTGTCTTCTATTAAATGCAACCCGAAGGAGCAGGATGGCGTATGGGATGAACCACAAGGTTTCAATTGTACCGGTAATCCCAGCCTTGTATAGGCGTCCTGAATCCAGTTAAAAAACTCATGAGGAACATAGGCTGTTTTTACCGGATAAATAAAGGGATTTAAAACGGTGGTCATAATTAAACTGTGCATTTGCCTGCTGTCTGTTTGTATCCCTTGTAATCGTTCATTTTCAACATAATTCATGATCACACCACATGCCTGAGCGCGCATGTATTTTTTGGCATAACGTTGCGCCAAAGGATGCCATGTAGTGCACTGCTGATGGATAAAACTGTATTTTTGTGCCAGGGACAGGAATGCATTTTGCCACTCCTGGTGAGTATCGGATACAGTTGCGGCCAGATTGGTGTATGGAAGACGGAACGAAACACCGGATTCAGCGTAATCGCCATCCTGTTCTTTCACCCAAAAACCACTGTGACTGACTAAACGACGATCCGAGGTAAATTCTCCATATGAAATCAATTTTCCACTTTGCAATAATGCTGCAAATTCACCCTTGAGATACAAATTCTGATAAGAGTAGCTCTGGCCATAAACTGCGGTAAGCAATTCAATAAACTTTGCTTCATCCTGAGGGCGCAAGCGTCTGATGTAGGGTTTTAAAGTGTGCTGACATTCTGATGCAATGCTCATAAATACAACTCCTAAATCAGATTGGTGATTGACATAAAGACAGGAGATTGGGTCTGTAAGGACACCACATGTTTGGGTTGCGGTTCTTCACCGGGCAATAAATCCAAATCAAAATTTTGTAGCAGGTTAACCAGCATGGCTTTTAATTCCAGCATGGCCAGATTAAGGCCAATACAAATTCTGGGACCATTTAAAAAAGGCAAGAATGAGAATTTGTGGGGTAGTTTTTCGACGAATCGTTCGGGATCAAAACTATGGGGCTCTGACCAATAATCAGGGTTGCGGTGGATGCCGGCTATATTAAGAATGACAGTGGCCTTAGCAGGTATGGTATAACCCATCACTTCATCCGTTTGAAGACAAACCCTGGGTACTGCCGGAAATGGTGGGTAAAGCCTTAAAACTTCTTTTATCAGGTGATCAAGTAAAGGCATTTTCATTAAATGTTCCATAGTAACCAGGCCATCATGACATACCTGATTAATCTCTTCCCTGATCTGTTGCCGTATTGAAGGAAACTTTGAAAGTGTAATCAAAGTCCACATCAGGGCTGTAGCAGTGGTCTCATGGCCGGCAAAAAGGATTAAGGCAGCTTCTGATATCAACTCTTTTGAAGAGAATAAAGCGTGGTTTTGCTGGTTTAAATGCTGTTGCATTCTGGTGATGAAATTATCAGTGTCTAACCCCTGGCAGTTGGACATGATATTCATCAGTGTGCTGTTAAATTCTTTTTGTCTGCGATTAAATTTGGAACTTAATTTGGGAATAAAAGGTAATGCCCACAATTTACGCTGATTCACCAGCAAATTGGTGAAGTAATCAATATGGTGTGCCAGTTGCTCAATTTGCCCTTGCCCGATGTTGGAACCGAACATCAGTTTGGTAATGACTTCCAAAGTCATTGAGGTACAGAACTGATTCATATTAATGCGCTTTTGTGCCTGTATTACATTAATGTAGTTTTGGGCAGTCTGATT
The DNA here is from genome assembly GCF_000373765.1 of Legionella shakespearei DSM 23087. Taxonomy (GTDB): domain Bacteria; phylum Pseudomonadota; class Gammaproteobacteria; order Legionellales; family Legionellaceae; genus Legionella; species Legionella shakespearei. The sequence goes on from NZ_KB892399.1 coordinate 21,934, forward strand.
AATGTCGTCAAACATGTTCTGAATCGACTGATGATGGAATAAGCCCGCCATCAGTTTGCGGTGTTCGTTCCAATAGTCCAGATCATTAGTGGTAAGAATATTCTTGCCAATAACGTGTTCAATCATGTTATAAAAATTATCTTTTGGGTAGTTGGCGATATTATCTTTAAGGATATGTTCTGCAATGTGCGGATCATTAACAAAAATAATTTTTTGCCAACCCAGTTTGTATTGGCAAACTGGTTCATCGGAAAGACTGCATAAAAAATTGAAACTGTCAGAATTTAAGATTTTGAATAAATCTAAAAGCCTTAAACGACACTGGGGAATTATTTTTGCTTCTTCTTTTACAAAGTTCATATGCATCCGACCACCAGAACAAATTAGAAACACCATAGATTAATTTCATTCAGGATATTACCGTATGTTGTACGATAATATCCATCAAATAGGAACAAATGATACAAGCGCTGCAGAGTGAAAAATACCGTATAAATTACCGTAATGTGTCGCAGAACATCGTGTCAAGAAATACCACCGAGTAAATACAAGACGGTAGCCCGGTCTGCTCGCAGCCGGGATGGATTATGTAAGACTTTGATTTCGTTTCACTACATCAAGTCCACGTCGTCCTGAGCGCGTCTTTTTTGCGCGAAGGATCTCCTGAAAGTATGGTGCCAGTATTTGGAGATCCTTCGCGCAAAAAGACGTGCTCAGGACGACGTGTTAATTGATTTCTTTTTGAAATTAGAGATAAGCTTTATAAATAAGGATGGAATATATGTAAATCTGGTAAGATTATATTTGGTGCCCAGGGCCGGAATCGAACCGGCACGGACTTTTGGTCCGAGGGATTTTAAGTCCCTTGCGTCTACCTGTTTCGCCACCTGGGCAATTGACGATTTTGGAGGCTGAGGCCGGAATCGAACCGGCGTACACGGCTTTGCAGGCCGCTGCATGACCACTCTGCCACACAGCCCCATTTTTGTATCTCTTTAATGCTCTAAAAAAAAAGCGACTTTGTCGTCGCTTTAATTTGGAGCGGGAAACGAGACTCGAACTCGCGACCCCAACCTTGGCAAGGTTGTGCTCTACCAACTGAGCTATTCCCGCGTCTCTACGGGGTGTGATTCTACCGAAATTAAACTTGGTGTCAACACCAATTTTAATTTTTTTTCATTAACTCGGGCCACGCGATGCCCAAGTAAATAACCATAGACCAAATCGTTAAAATTGCGGACACATACAGGAGAATAAATCCGCTGAGCCCCCACCATGAATCAACCGGATTGAAAGCAAGCAATAAAACCAAAGCGATCATTTGGAACGTTGTTTTGACTTTACCAATATATCCCACTGTAACACTTGCACGCCGTCCGATCTCGGCCATCCACTCCCGTAAACCGGAAATAACAATTTCACGGCCTACGATGACTATAGCGGGAATAGTAATATAATTAATGTCTTTGGCGCCGACCAATAATAACAAACTGGTTGAAACTAATAATTTATCGGCAACCGGATCAAGAAAAGCGCCAAAAGGAGACATCATTTTCAGTTTTCGAGCCAAATAACCATCCAGCCAGTCGGTGAACGATGCCGCAGCAAAGATTATTGCTGCGGTTAAATGAGCCCATTTAAAGGGCAAATAGAAAATCATGATAAATACAGGAATAAGAACAATGCGCAGCAAAGTTAATAAATTGGGTAAACTGGTTAAGGTACTCAAAGCCTGATACTCCCTTTTACATATTGGGCAACTGTATGAAGTCCGCCAATTTCTGATAATCATCAAATACTGCCAAAGCACCTGCTGCCATGAGAGAAGCTTCTTGCTGATGATAAAAATCCACGCCAATGGCGTTAACATTGATTTGTGCCGCCATTTCCATATCGGTTGACGAATCACCTATCATCAAGGTGGATGAGGCACTACAACCAAATTCATCCATAATTTCTTCCAGCATTTGCGGACAGGGTTTGGCTGGAACCTGGCCTGCAGAGCGGGTAACCTTGAACAATTCATCCAGCCCCGTGGTTTGGAGAGCCCGCAACAAAGACTGATGGCCCTTATTAGAGGCAATGGCCAGATCTATTCCTGCATCGTGTAATTTATGGATAAATTCCAACACCCCAGGCAGCAAACAGACTTCTGAGGGGCGTGAAATCATTGCATGCTGAACGGCTTGCAATAATTGCTCATGCTGAGTCATGGATAGTTGTGGCAAGAGTTTTTTAATAGCCTGAACTAAACCCAGTTCCACGTATTTTCTGGCTTGGTTAGGATCTATTTCACCAAAACCGAGCAGACTGGCCTCATTTGCCACGGTGTGCAATATTAAACCCAAAGTGTCTGCAATTGTTCCTTCCCAGTCAAAAACCACTAATTGATATGGATTACTCATTGCTCACTATGCTCCTTGCACGCAAATTTTTCAGTGTTTCAGCGAATCGGTTATCCAGATTTGCCTGAAACAGCTGTTTTACGCCATTCAGATTAAATTGAATGGCTCTCGCGTGTAAATAAAGACGACTGTGGTGATTATCTATCCCTTCCACTTCTCCTGCAAGAGATCCGTACTTTTCATCACCAACTATAACATGCCCCAAATGTGCGCTGTGCACGCGAATCTGATGCGTACGGCCTGTTTTAGGGCATGCTTCAACCCAGCATGCCTGCTTGTAATTCTCCAGAAGTTTAAAGTCAGTTTCAGAGGCTTTTCCTTCTTCCTTTACGGTAACAACTCTCTCACCGGATTTCAAAGTGTTTTTTTCCAGAGCAGCGGTCACTGTAACTTTCTTTTTACCTTCCCAGGGATGAGTTAATAAAGCCCAGTAAGTTTTTTGAATTTCACGAGCTTCCAGCAAAGCCTGAATGGCTCTGAGTGCACTTCTCTTTTTGGCCAGCATCAGACAGCCTGAGGTTTCTTTATCCAGGCGATGCACTAATTCCAGATACGATAAATCGGTTCGGGTCTTTCTTAATGCTTCAATAACCCCCAGACTCAATCCGCTGCCACCATGCACTGCAATACCTGCCGGTTTATTAATTACCAAAAGGGATGGATCTTCAAAAATGATACATTCATTAAGCCGTTTTGCCAAAGCATCACCAACAAAAACTTCTTTAGCTTCTGAGGTTCGGACAGGAGGAATTCGTACCATGTCTCCAGCATGCAAACGCGAACTGACCTGAGCTCTTTTTTTATTGACGCGAACTTCGCCACCTCGAATAATTCTGTATATATGACTCTTGGGGACACCCTTTAAAATACGAATTAAATAATTATCTAAACGTTGCCCCTCTTCTTCATCACTGATTTCTTTATAACTTACTTCACTCATTGTCAATAAACCTGTTTGCTGAGCGTGAATTTTTTGATATAATTATATATCGCATGGGAATACTCCCTAGCGACCGAATTATAACGCATAAACAGAGAAAAAGTTTAAAAGTCGATTAATTATCGACAAAGATTTGTCGTTAACTCACTAAAGTACCTGTAAATTCCCTGATTTTTTATCAAACATAGAATAAAAAGTCACCAGAATGAAGTTATTTTAATTGATTTGCTGACAAATAAATAATGAAGTTCCTTTTCAATCATGTGAAAAGAAACTTTTAAAGAAAAACAAGATGCGCTTCCATTTAAGTCGAAGATATAAGGAAGCGACCCAATACCAGAGCTAAATTGATAACTATTTCGACAGATACCTGCGCATGCCAGACATGCTTTATACCGATTACGAATTATTTACGGGCTTTCGCACGCCTCATAAAAAGGCTTTTACTTTCCCCCCACTTAATACGTAAACAGTACATTTCACAGTGTGCACCTCAAATTATTCAGGTAACATGCGTACGGTCTGTCCACAAGGTCATGGGTCAGCTTAAAGATCATATCCCTAATCGTTCAAAGAGAGTGTTTACCAGCACCAGACTTGGACTATCAGGATAGGCGTTATCTGCATTTCGCCAGAAAGAGTACCTGATGTTGATTGCATTTCACGAGCAAATCAACACGCTGGTCTCAATCAAAAAGAGATGAAGATAACCCCTGTATATTGAGCCTTACACTATCTCGGCTTTCATGTCGGCGCCCTAATTATGGGGTCACAGATGGAAAAAATGTTAATTAATGCAATGCAGACTGAAGAAGTTCGTGTTGCACTTATTAAAAACAATCATTTATTTGACCTGGATATTGAATGTCCAGGAGAAATCAAGAAAAAAGGTAATATATACAAAGCAGTAGTAACACGGCGCGAACCAAGCCTTGACGCCGTTTTCGTGGAATACGGTTCAAAACGTCAAGGGTTTCTCCCTCTTAAAGAAATTGCTCCTGAATATCTGAGTAAAAATCCCGAAGATTTTGGTGATGACAAGCCACCAATTACTACACTAATACGCGAAGGCCAGGAACTGTTAATTCAGGTTGACAAGGAAGAGCGTGGAAATAAAGGCGCGGCATTAACCACTTTTATCACTCTGGCGGGTTGTTATCTCGTTCTGATGCCAAACAATCCTCGTTCTGGCGGCATATCACGACGCATAGAAGGTGATGAACGCGATGAATTACGTGAAACCTTAAATGCCCTGACCCTGCCTGAAGACATGGGTTTGATCATACGTACTGCAGGGGTTGGCAAAAGTCAGGAAGAGTTACAAGATGACCTGAACATGCTGTGCAACCAATGGCAATCCATTCAAAATGCCTATAATGAAGAACTGGCTCCTTGCCTGATTCATCAGGAAGGTGATGTCATTATTCGCTCAATACGTGATAATCTGCGTAAATCCATCAGTGAAATTATTATTGATGATCAAATTTCCTATATTAAAGCGAAGCAATATATAGAGCGCGTAAAACCTGAATTTTTGCCTAATTTGAAGCTGTACAATAACAGCGTACCCCTATTTAATTTCTATCAAATTGAAAGTCAGATTGAGACAGCGTATCAACGTCAGGTAATGCTGCCATCTGGTGGTGCTTTGGTTATCGACAGGACTGAGGCTCTGGTATCTATAGACATTAACTCAGCTAAAGCAACTGGCGGTTCTGATATTGAAGCAACAGCCTTAAATACCAATCTTGAAGCTGCAGACGAAATTGCACGCCAGTTAAGATTGCGTGATTTAGGTGGCCTGGTGGTGATCGACTTTATCGATATGAGCTCCAGCAAGAACCAGCGTGATGTTGAAAATCGTTTAAAAGAGGCATTACAAGCAGATAGAGCGCGTATTCAGGTAGGCCGTATATCTCGCTTTGGCCTTCTGGAAATGTCTCGTCAGCGCCTGAGGCTTTCTTTAGGTGAAACCGCACAGGAAATTTGCCCACGTTGCGAAGGACGCGGTACGGTTCGCAATATTCAATCTCATGGTTTGTCTATTACTCGCCTTATCGAAGAAGAAGCTTTAAAAGAGAAGACCGCTGAAATTCAAGTACAGCTACCAGCCGAGATGGCTACTTTTATCATGAATGAAAAGCGGGATTTTATAAAAAACATTGAAAAAAGACATGGCGTCAGCGTAGTGATTATTGCGAATCCTTACTTGCAATCACCACAGTATTCAATTACTCGCTTAAAAGAAGACAACGTAGGTAAATCGAAAAAGCCAAGTTATACCCTGATTCAGCAACCTGAGTTGCAGGTTACCAACAGCGATAATGAAGCCATACCCCATGATGAACCCGCAGTTAAATCATTTGCTGAACATAAAACAATAAAGCATCCTCAAAACAGCTTTATCAAACGCTTATGGACCAGTCTCTTTGGTGGGCATTCTGATTCTTCCACAGCAACTTCAGAGCCAGTACGCAAGCACCATAATCGTAACCAAAACCAGTCCAAATCAGGCGGCAGAGGCCAACAGAGTGGTGACAGACGTCCAAATAACCAAAACCGCAGACGTCGCCCAGGTGGTGGAAATAATCAACAACAACGAAGCAATACGGGTAATGCTGCTGCGAATGCGAACGGAAACAGCAACCAGAATCCGAATCAGAACCAACAGCGAAGAAGATCTAACCCTAACCAGCAAAATCAGGGTGGACAGCACAAAGCAAATGCGGGTAAAAATGAAGGCAACAAAAGAAGAGAACCTGCATTAGCTAAAGAACAAGCTGAAAAGTAAAACCTAAGAAGGATCTCCCAGTATTCAGGAGATCCTTCGCTACGCTCAGGACGACGTGCAGTGCGGTCGTGGATGATCTCTTATTTCATTAAATTACCAAGACGGTGTTCAATATTTAAAGCGTGATTGTAGACATCTGCAAAATTGGCAGCTGTGGGGATGCTGGATTCGCCAGTCCAAAAACTACGCCCAGCCTGAACCATACGGATAAGATTGACGCCCAGGGACGCGGTATTAAGCGAGTCAGGAGCTACAGCTTCCCACAAATGCAAAGCAATATCGGGAATATATTCTACTGCACGCGCTTGCTCATTTTGTACCAGATCTAGTGTTACTACAGTTGCAACCAGAAAATTCCATGCCCTATAGGCATTTTTTTTAGTTATATAATCAGTGAACATACCTATATTACTCCTAAGCTAATTTAATCTGTTGCTGTTCTGAAACTTCCTGCTCATTGGGAAGCAAAATTCCTACAGCGCTGGCGGCTAATAAAACGCCCATAATCTCGCTGGGTACAGCGAAACCTAACAATCCCACAGCCATACTTATATTATGTTTGAATGCTGCTGTGGCGGCTAACATTAAGGTTCCACCAATTACAACACGCGTGCCCTGCTCTAACATTGGATGGGCTTTAAAAAATGTGTCTAGTGACATGTACGCTCCTCTAAATGCATTCGCTCTCATTAGTAGAGTGAATTTTTTATAATTTAAATATATTGCGAATTGCAGAATTCCCAGTTCTGCAGGCGCAGCATAACATCAATTTGTTTATAATTGAATCTTTTTGGCGCATTTAAGAAAATCGGCCATAGCCGTGAGGTTTAGGTGTAGCACTGTATAGTGACATAAAAATAACTCCTGCCCCTTGTCCAATTGAAAAAAAAGTAACCAAAGAGAAAAGAAATCGTTATATTCCTCCTTGTACGGCGCCAAAGTACTACAATTAATAACTAACATGAAGTTTTTGGTCTATGTTGACTTGTTCAGGTCAGGATGCAATTTCCCATCACAGATGCTTTCAAGGAAGTGCTGTCAACAAACCTCCAGGGTAAGGATGGTTGACTCTAACGGAGAGCTTGTATCATGTCTATTATTTTAGGTGGGAATCAGGCAGACACAATCAACGGCACCTCAGGTTCGGACATTATTATATCAGGAAATGGCAATGATGTGATTAATTCCGGTGCCGGTAATGATGTGGTGACTGCTGGTAATGGCAATGATGTTGTGAACGGCGGGGCTGGTGATGATATTGTTGATGGCGGCAATGGCAATGACATCCTGGATGGAGGTAGTGGTAACGACATTGTCTACGGTGGTAACGGTAATGACATATTTAATTATGACATCATTGATAACCTTGGTTTTGTTGATCTTTATGTGGGTGGCAACGGCTCTGATACTTTAGTTATGCGTTTAGACCTTGCCCGATATAACAGTTCCATGTTTAATCTGGAAACACTGACCCAAATGATTAACAACTTCAATAACCACGCTTCACCAATTTTTACCTTCGCGGGCATTAACATTGATCTGGCCATTTTAGGTATCGAGAATATTCAGTTGCAGACCTATGGACAAGCAATCACTTTGCTGGCTCAGAATGATAATTATACGCTTAATGAAGACGGTTCTATATCAGGCACTCTGCTAACGAATGACACAGCTCCGGCAGGTGTTTCTGTGTCATTGGTAGGTAATGCACCAGAGGGCTTGACACTCAATGCTAATGGTACTTTTAGCTACAATCCGGCTCTGAACTTTAATGGTCAGGTGAGTTTCAATTATAAATTGACTTACAATGGCGTGGAAAGTAATGTGGCTGCTGTTAACTTTACGGTGAATCCTGTCAACGATGCACCTACAGGCAGTTTGGTGATCAACGGCGTGCTGGAGCAAGGACAAACACTGACAGCAAGTAATACTCTTGCAGATGTTGATGGTCTTGGGGCTATAACTTATCAATGGCAGGCTGATGGTGTAAGTATTACAGGGGCTACAGGAGAAACGCTCTTGCTTACTCAGGCATTAATTGGCAAAAGCATTTCGGTTGTTGCCTCTTATGTTGATGGTCACGGTACTGCCGAAGGCGTGACTTCAGATGCAACTGCTGCGGTGACAGCCACACCTTCAGTTACCTACAATCCGTCAACCATACAGGATGGTGCTGTAGTTACTCTTAATGGGGTCAATGATGTTCTGGATACCCGTGGTCTCCCGGCAGTGAGTTATGTGACAAGCACTGGTGTGTTATCGGAAGTGGCTAACAGTGCAAACGATATGGTTGTGACCGGCGCCGAACATTATATTCTGAAAGGAGGAGATAATATTCGTATTGATAGTGACGGACATTATGATGTCTATGCTACCGGAAATGCCGTTATAACCCTGGTTGAAGGACATTCAACAACTTTGTCGTTTACGAGAGATCTGGCATCCCCCATTTTACAAATGGAATTTAATAATCAGGGACCTAATCTGGATAATGTTGCTACATTGGATTTTAACAATAAAGCATTTAGTTTCAATGCTACTGCCATAGAATATGGACTAATTGCGTCTCTTATTTCCCCTGGTGTTATTTCCGCTTTGGCTCCTTATAATTACATCACTACTGATTTAAGCGGCGTGAGTGGGGTAACGGCAAAAGTGACGGGGTTATTAACATTACCATCAAACTATTTCAGTCAATACGATCAGTCAAATCCATTCATCGTAAACGTCAATATTGGGGCTGATTTATTGAATGCTAATCAAGTGGCGAATCCTGATACAGCTGATTTTTCCGCTATAAATCAGGGGTTAAAGCTTTCCTCTGGTCCTGTTATTTCGCTCAGTCCTGATGGAGGTGAATCCTATATTACTCCAGTTACTCAGCAAGGTGCTTTTGCCATAGGCTACAATCTTATCAATTTCGAAAAAGTCATATTGACTGATCATGATGATGTAATAGTGAATCAATTAGGGAATGCAGTAAAAAACTTCATCAATGATACAGTGAATTACGTGGATATGGGCAATGGGTTTGATACGATTGATTTTAGTACTGCTATTACAACAAGCCCAAATGCGGTAAGCATTCGTTATGATGGCAATTTAAATGAATTGAAGATTACAAATGCTGCAGCAGAATCAAAAACCATGACTGTTTTAAACGTAGAAAAGATCATTGGCACAAACAGTAATGATACCTTCATAAGCGGTCAGCAAGATGAGATATTCAAAGGAAATAATGGGGCGGACAATTTTGTTTTTCTGCAAAACAATGGTCATGATGTCATTGAAGATTTTACTGCTGGAGATAAAATTAACCTTCACGACTTTGGAACTTCCTTTGCTGAGCTGGCAATGTCTCAAGAGGGTGCAAATGTTCAAATTCAATTGGGTACGGATAATACTCTGACTTTGAACAATATGACTCTTGAGAATTTGCATGCAAGTGATTTTATATTCTAAGTCACCAGAGAATCCCACGGCTTGTCCGCGGGATCCAGAAATCTCACTCCGAGCTTAGATCCCTGGATCCCGCGGACAAGCCGCGGGACGGCGGAGTCCTTTGCCCCCTGCCAGGGAGCAAGAGACAAGATCTCCCTAACCTATTACTTTATTTCTCATGAAATGCACGATTAAAATTATCTACTAATGGCGCGATAAGATAAGAAAATGCAGTTTCATGATCAACAATAATAACCGCCTCAGCGGGCATACCAGGGTAAAGTTTTACGTGATTCATCTTGTTCAATACCGCGAAAGCTTCAGGTGTAAATTGAATGCGGACGTTATAATACAGGCGTTGGGTTGTCTGTTCTTCCTGAATATCGGCCGATACTTCAGAAACCACGCCGTCAAATGTCGGGACTATCCTTTGTTTGTATGCAGTTAATCTGATTTTGGCAGCCAAACCTGGTTTTACGACATCAATATCAATGGGGCTTACCTGCACTTGTAAAATGAGTTGGTAATCAGAAGGAACAATATCACAAATATCCTCACCGGGTTTGATTACTCCGCCTATAGTATTTGCTTTTAAATTCAATACTATGCCTGCTTTAGGTGAACGGATTGTTGTTCGCCTCAATACATCAGTACTGGCTTTTACTTTTTCTCGCAAGTCATTGAGTTTTTCTTGTACATCATTTAATTTTTCAAGCAGGGCTTTTCGTCTATCAGCAGTTAAAGAGTAAATCTGGTATTCTGTTTCACCTATGCCCTGCTCCGTCTTGGCAATCATACCCAGGTATTCGTCTTTATCTCCCAGCAACTTGGCTGCATTTCTTTGCAATTTATACAATCTGGGTTTGTCTATTAATTTTCGATCACTCAAGTATTTAACCGCTTCTAATTCCTGATTCATTAAATCAAGTTGCGCTATGTTTGACTTTACCTGGGCCTGATAACTTTCAATTTGCTTTTTATATTGGGCAATTCTTTGATTTAATACATTTTTTTGTCCTTCATAAGAGTTATTGTTGGCAACGAACAGCCGTTGTTCTGATTCCATTACCTTTTTTACAGCAGGCTGGTTTTCGGCATTGACCAATTCATCCGGGAAATCAATGGTTGGGTCATTATTTAATTCTGCAAAAATCCTGCTTTCGGTGGCCAGGTATTCCCATAGCTGTCCCTGATACAAATCCAATGAGGCTCTTATCTGAGTGTCCTCAAGTTGCAGCAGTACTTCTCCTGCCTCCACTTTCTGGCCTTCTTCAATGTTAATCTGTTTAACAATACCCCCTTCAAGATGCTGTACTACTTTTCGTTCACCAAGAATAATAAAGCGCCCATTCGCAATGGCACCCGTATCCAGATGAAAAAGCAAGGACCACAATAAAAAACCACCTAAAAAGACGGACAATATAATCCAGCCCCATTTTACAGGCTGGTCAATTTCAGGATGCTCGCTGACATCCGGCATATCTTTTTTGAGCTTTTTCCATCCCATATTTCAGCCCTGTCTTAGGTGGCTTTACGCTGTAATGCTTCTAAAATCTGATCCCTCGGACCTGCTGACTGAATTTTTCCCTGCTGCAGTACGACAATAGTATCAACAAACTGTATTACATTGAATCGGTGGGCAACGATTAAAACGGTCACTCCCCGTTTTTTTAATTTTTGTAATGTCCGTGCCAGTGCTTCCTCTCCCTCACCATCAAGGTTGGAATTAGGTTCATCCAATACTACTAATGAAGGATTACCGTATAAGGCACGTGCCAAGGCAATTCTTTGTCTTTGTCCGCCGGAAATCTGTGGGCTGCCCGGTTTGATTATGGTGTTATAGCCTTCGGGTAAATGTAAGATCATGTCATGACACTCAGCCAGGCTTGCGGCTTCAATTACTGCTTCATCATCAACGGCTCCCATTCTGGCAATATTTTCCTTAACCGACCCCAAAAACAGTTCTATATCCTGAGGTAAATATCCTAAATAGTGCCCAACATCGTCTCTGTTCCAATGATAGATATCTGCCTCATCCAACCTCACAAGCCCACCACTAGGTTTGGTCACGCCGCAAATTAAACGCATGAGTGTGCTTTTTCCAGCAGCTGATGAACCAATAAAAGCAACCATTTCACCTGCTTTAATTCGTAAGCTGATGTTTTGAATGATAAATTTGTTCTCGGATTTGCTGGTTGTCAAATAGAGATTTTCCAAAGTTAAATGACCTTTAGGCTTAGGCAGCATCAGGTCGGTATTTCTGTCAGCAGAAAAATTAAAATGTTCTTGTAAGCGATATAAAATGAGTTTTACCTGCTGGAATTGACGCCATACGCCCATAGCCTGTTCCACTGGTGCCAAAGCTCGTGACATAAGGATTGAGGACGCAATCATCATACCCGAAGTAATACTGTTATCTAAAACAAGATAGCTGCCTATGCCCAGAATGAGGATTTGAAAGGCTAACCTCAAAAACTTGCTGATGCCAAGAAACATCCCTGACAATTGACCGTTTTTTTCATGCAGACTCATCATGTCCTTGTTTTGATTTTGCCATTGTGAGATGAGCGATTTAAGCATTCCCATGGCCTGAATCACTTCTGCATGTTTTAAATTATTGGTAGTTGTGTAGATATTGGCGGTCGCCATCTCGGATGAGGCATTCTGCATTTTGCGGGTCATCCTCTCATTTAACCAGGCAGTCAAAAAGATTAGAACCGCTCCAATGGTTGCGATAATTCCCAACAGCGGTGAGATAGCACCAATAACAAGAAGGTATATCGGTGTCCAGGGGGCATCAAAAAAGGTAAATAAGCTGTTTGAACCAATAAACTGTTTTAGCGTCTGAATATCCCTTAAAACCATCATAGGATAGCTGTTTCCTTTCAGGACTTGATCGGGACTGAACAGCAGCGCGGCTGTACTGAGTATTTCGTCATACCAGGAGCTCAACTTCATCGCAACATGTGATCTGACTATATCTATCACGGACAAAATTAAAATGGCAAAGAAGGCAATAAGGGTCAGGAATATTAATGTCTGATAACTATGTGATACCAATACTCTGTCAAAAAGCTGCATCATATAAATCGGGATGGTCAACATGAGTACATTAATAAAGAAACTGAAGATCCCCATATGAATAAATGACCGTTTACTCCGTTCATAGATCATGCCTAAAATAGAATCTTTTGATAGGGTCATTGAAGTGTCTTAGGTCCACGCATATGGATAAATATAGCACACAAAGAGTTAATTGTTCGGACTTTGCAAGTAAAGCCTGGGCTCTGGCACAGAGCAACAAAAATTCCGCTTCCTGACGGTCGCGGCTCGGTTTCCGGTGCACGATGAAGTATCTACGAACGCACGAAAACCGAGCCGCGACCGTCAGGAAGCGGAACAGTGATACTGACAGGGACTGTGTTTCTGCCCTGAAGTCAATCCCAGATGGTGCTCTCAGAGTTGAGCTATGTAACGAGCATCAGTTCCCGGTTGCAAGCAACCGGGCTACATCAAATTGATGAAAACTACTGAACGGTAACCATACTTGGCGCTTCAGGGATCACATTCACAGGGTTCAGTGGCTTTTTGCTGTACATACCATGTTGATGTAACCCTTTGACATTGACCCGAGGTTTCATGTTTTCCAAACCAGGATTATCTGCTTCCATTTTCTCCAAACGAAGAACCTGGGCTTCCTGTCTGGCCAGTAACTCACGATACTCTTCATTGGTACGCCTTAATTCATCTTTAACCGCTGCAAGCTCTTCTTCCGTTTTAGAAATGCGTTCCGCTACCTGATCAAAAGATGCATTTTCCTCATTAAGGAAAGTCTTGAGTCTCTGTTCATAAGATTCACGATGTTGCTTGTCTTCGAGAACGGTTCCTGTCAAAGTTTGTAACGCACCTTGCAAGGTACTTCCAACTTTCCTGGCTTTCTCAAGTTCAGCAGTCATTTTCTCACGCACACCATGTAATTCAGCAACTTTATCGCTTAATTGTTCCTGGCTTTTGGCGTAAGCTTTCTTGATTTTTTCTAATTCATTTTGATTGTCTTTCAGCAGTTCACTTTGCTCATCAACAGAAGCCTGTAGTTTTTGGGATGTTTGTTCCAAATCATCTTTATTCTGGCGTAATATTTTTTCTGTTTCAATAAAGAGTTCCACCTGAGTACTCAATGACTCCACCTGATCACCTAAATTGTTAATATTTTCCTGAAGACGGAAATTTTCCAACTTAAATTTTTCTATTTCTTGCGCAAGCGCCTGACGAATCTTGTCTAAAGCATCAATGGTAATTTGTAATATGTCAGCCAGGCTGAAAATACCCTCTTTTAAACGTTCCGCTATATTCACATTACAGTTATGGTGATCATCAAGGACAATACCACTTGCTGTATAGGCAACACCGGTAACGCCTCCAATAACCAATAAGACGCCGATATGGGCAAAAAGTCCCACAGCCACGGTTGGGCCCGTCAATAAAATACCACCAGCAATTTTCTGCCATAAGGGTAATTCTCCCCATGCTGTGGCTGCCTGGGTAATAAGGCTGGGGTTGTCAGCAATAGTATCGACAATAAGACCCAGTTTGTCTTTTACTTTGATAAGCTGTTTCTGGCTGTCAGTAATTTTTTCAAGACTGGCCAAATCTAAATTTTCAGGATGTTCAGTAAGAGCAGAATCTTCAATCACTTCATGACGTTCAGAATCTTGCAGGGGATGAGTTACCGTATCATTTCCGTTAGAAGTAGTTGGTTTCGCGTCCTTTTTTATCAAAACCTCAAGCTCTGTTTCATTGATAGCCATAATAACTCCTTACGATTAAAAACCTTCCTTAGAACACCATTTTTAATCAAAATTTGCGAATAAGACAAGCAATAAATTATTTTTTTCTATTTAATTTATATAGTTGCCGCAAAAAAGAGCACACAAGGCATTTTATGGATCTTTTGCCGCATCCTCAGCGGAGGCGAGTAGTTACAACTAATGTCTCTTTGTATAAAAAATTGATACAATCACCGCAAATTATAAAAGCCAAATAAACCTCAACTATTTAACTTTATCTTCAAAGAGGACGCTTGCCCCATGACATTTACCATTGGCCAACGCTGGATAAGCAACACAGAATCACAACTCGGTTTGGGTATCATTACTGAATTAAACGGCAGACAAGTCAGCATCAGCTTTCCTGCAGCAGAAGAAGAACGTATTTATGCCATAGAAAATGCCCCCTTAAGCAGAATCATTTACAAGGTTGGCGAAGAAATTCTCACTAATGAAGAAAAGAAGTTACAGGTAACCGCTGTGCACGAATATCATGGACTCATCGTGTACACAGGTATTGATGAAGAAGAGCAGGAACAGCAGATTACCGAGTTAACAGTGAATTGCTTTATCAAATTAAGTTCACCACAACAACGTCTTTTTAGCGGGCTATTAGATAAGCTGGATGCCTTCAAATTAAGAATCGATACCCTAAACCACATCAGCAGACTGCAGCAATCCAAAGTCAGGGGATTATTGGGCGCACGCACCAGCCATTTGCCACATCAGGTGTACATTGCCAGCGAAGTGGCCCAACGCCATGCGCCGCGGGTTCTTCTTGCAGATGAAGTAGGTTTAGGCAAGACTATTGAAGCGGGAATGATTCTGCATTATCAGTTACATACCGGCCGCGCCCGACGGGTGCTGGTGGTGGTGCCAGAAGCCCTGATACACCAATGGCTGGTAGAAATGATCCGCCGCTTTAATCTTTATTTCTCCATCCTCGATCAAGGCCGTTATGAATTACTCCAAAGTGAAGAGTGGGATGAAGAAAATGAAATAGAGCAGGCTGAGAATCAGGCAAATCCCTTTGAAACTGAAGAACTGGTTTTGTGCAGCCTGAATTTTCTGATGAGCAATGAAGAGGCCCGGAAGCAAGCACAGGAAGCGGACTGGGATTTGCTTGTGGTTGACGAAGCGCATCATCTGCATTGGCATGAAGAGGAACAAAGCCCGGAATATCAATGCATTGAACAATTATCTGCAAAGAGTAAAGGTTTGCTTTTATTGACGGCTACTCCAGAGCAGGCGGGTATAGAAAGCCATTTTGCCCGTCTGCGCCTTTTGGATCCTTCCCGCTTTTATAATTTTGCCGAGTTTAAAAAAGAAGAAGACAGATATCAGGACATTAATAATGTAGTACAGAAATTAATTAAACACCGCGAAGATACTGCTTCAGATGAGCTTAATGAAGCATTAAAAACCGAATTAAAGCCTTATTTGGGAGCCAGTACCTCTGACAGTATTAATGACAGCATTGCCCAATTGCTTGACAGGCATGGAACCGGACGCGTCCTGTTCCGTAATACACGTGCCGCTATAAAAGGCTTTCCAGAACGACATGTGCACCCCTACCCATTGCCACAGCCATCGTTATACTCTTCCTTAAACGAACACTCAGATTCTATTATTTTGTATCCTGAACATGATTTGGGAACAGACCAATGGCTGGCCCATGATCCAAGAGTTGCCTGGCTTAGCGAAACACTGGACAGCCTGCACCCTGAAAAAATTCTGGTAATTTGTGCCAAAGCACACACTGCAATAGCGCTGGAACGGCATTTCAAATTAAAAGAAGGCATTCGTTGTTCCGCCTTTCATGAGCGTTTATCCATCATAGAACGGGATCGCGCAGCAGCGTATTTCGCTGAGGAAGAAGATGGCGCACAAGTCTTGTTTTGCTCTGAAATTGGCAGCGAGGGGAGAAATTTTCAATTTTCCCACCATCTTGTTTTATTCGATTTGCCACTGAATCCCGATTTACTGGAACAACGCATTGGCCGCCTGGACAGAATAGGCCAAAAACACACCGTAGAAATTCATGTTCCTTATCTTATGGATACAGCTCAGGAACTGCTCTTTCGCTGGTATCATGAGGGAATTAATTTATTTGAAACCAGTTGTTCGGTTGGTTTTTCCATTTTTGAAACCTTTGAAAGCCAATTGCTGGATATTTTGAAGACCAATCCCAAAGGGGAAGAAACCATTAATCAGTTGATTGCTGAAACCAGACATTATACGGAGCAATTGAATCTGGCTCTGCATCAGGGACGTGACAGGTTACTGGAATTAAACTCATGTAATGCGCCTGTGGCCAATGAACTGATTGCTGAGATAGAAGCGGAAGAAAGCAGTCTGGAACTGGAAAATTACATGGCTAAAGTATTTCATGAGTTTGGGATTGATCATGAATATCATTCTGAATTTGCTGAAATTTTGCGCCCGACCGAGCATATGAAAACAAGTCATTTTCCTGGGCTAAAAGAAGATGGAAACAGCGTTACTTATTCTCGCAGCAAAGCGCTCGTTCGTGAAGATATGGAGTTTCTTAGCTGGGAACACCCTATGGTGAATGACGCGATGGAAATGATCCTGAATTCAGAAACCGGGAATGCGACCGTCACTACCATTTCGGTCAAGAGTATAGCCCCTGGTACCTTATTTCTGGAGACTTTTTACACTGTAAATTGCGCGGCACCAAAATACCTGCAGCTGGATCGATTTTTGCCCTTTACTCCCATCCGTATTTTAATGGATGTCTCTTTGAAAAATCTGAGCAAAGTACTTGATTACAATCAGCTTAATGCCATGTGTGAGCCAGTGAAACGCCATTTGGGCTATCCTGTTATCAAACAGGTTTCAGGAGATATAGAAAAAATCCTGCAACAAAGCAATGTGATTGCAGAGCAGCAAATGAAAGATGTCATTGAACAGGCAAAAGTAACAATGATGACCAGCTTAGACCAGGAAATTACACGTCTTGAAGCCTTACAAAAAATTAACCCTGCTATTCGCGATGAAGAAATTGACTTCTTCAAACAGCAAAAAACAGATAGCGAGCATTTTATGAATTCAGCGACCTTGCAGTTGCAGGCATTGAGGGTGGTGATTAATAAATAACAGGATTAAAAAAACTGTAGCCTTGATGCAGCGACAGCGCTGAGTGATCCTCTCATAATTTTAACCTGTAAAAAGATGCAAATAAGCAGGATGATCAGCGCAAGTAGCCCCTCCACCTCCGGGGGAGGGTGCCCGACAGGGTGGGTGGGGGGATCAAAAAGAGAACTCATTTAAGGTAGAAAGCTCTAAAACAAAATGGTCTATTTGATAGAAACTCCTTTTTTGATCCTCCCATCCGCCCTGTCGGGCACCTTCCCCCGGAGAGGGGAAGGCGATCCTGCATAGTTCTGAGTGATACTCAATATGAGAGGATCACTCAGAGCGACAGCGTAATCAAGGCTACGCCTGTTTTATTTTATTACAGCCCCGTTGCAACCGGGTTCACACCAATATTGGGATTTATCCCGCAATCATCCAGAACCTTTAATAAATTATTCCCCTTACGAGTAAGACGCTTGACGCAATACTCATCAAGATAACTTTTTAAAATATAATAATACTCAGGAAGCATCAGGATGCTTAATATCTTTTCCGCCCTTTCCATATGATTTCTATTACCATGATCACAAGCCTGAAACAAAACACCTCCCAACATAGCGGCAATACTGGCTTTGCGCTGTGGATTAGCTAAATAAAAACGTTGTATGCACTCATCCAGTGCCCTGTCCTTGTCCCATTCAACCCATTCATCGTACAAATTCAAGGCAATGTCCGGGTTAAACTGTTCGGCTGTAGTCAACTCCTGTACCGCATAAGCCACAGGAACCACCGCCTGCACATTAGCCCAGGAGCAATTGCCGCTTATTTGGGAACTGACGGGAATTTGTGCTATAGGCAACAATCCTAATTGCTGATTGATCACATGATGGAAATAACGCCTGTTTTGCTTTTTATATAAAAAATCCTGAACAAAATTAATGTTCAAGGCTTCGGGTCGGGTCAATCTGTAGATATTTACAGATCCCTCCTGCAAGCTGTTTTCCCCTCTGTCGATTTTCACCCACCATTGATGAAAACGGACGAAACACAAAGCATGGCCGCGGCTTGCCGCAGGAAGAATCAGCATGGGCGATTTCAGGATTTGAGCGATACGCTTCAAATGCTGGTCAGTAAGCCTTGGTTGATGCTGGAACTGCAACAACTCCCCTGCCTCGCTAAACGCATCCATAATGATATGGAATAAAGGGAAATAATCCCTTAAATGACGCGTGGAATAACTGCTGATAAAACGACGCAAGGCATCTTTTACAACAGCTACGGTAAATTCAAGAATAAAGCCTTCATAGTCCAATTCAATAAATTCATTATTGGCATTAACTATGTCAACGTCACCCTGCAATTCAAAACGATGTCCCAAAAGTTTGGCATTAATAAAATCCAGGGCGAAATCAAGTTTGGCACCATGATGGTAAAGTAATTGCTTTAATGCATCCTGCCCCCGTAAAACAGGATACACCAAAACAGACAGCCCGTTGCGCGTGAATGCATTAGGATCAGCACCATAAGCCAACAACAAGCGGGTCATTTCGAGATCATTATTGTCTACAGCCCAATGCAATGGGGTTCGACCAGTCACATCAGGCTTGTTCACATCCACTTTACGGGCAATTAATTGTTCTGCAATCTTGACCTGGCGAGTAATGGCACACTCAATCAACGGAGTAAAGCCATACTCATCAATGTCATCCAAAGAATCACCTTCACGAAGATAGGCATCAAATTCAGGCATTCTATGGCTGATTATATCGTTCGCAATAGTCATTTAAGGTCCCTTGGGCGTTGGTGCTGTAGTAAATTTGGGCATATTACCTAAACGTAATTGCTTTTCTTTGTCCTGCTCTCTTTTTTCATTATCAAATTCCCGGCGTGCCTCGGTATTTAAAGGCGGTTCCGGATTCAAATTCGGATCAATACCATCAAAACGCTGGCTGTCCAGCTCAGGATGTTGCAAAATATTATTCTGTAGCTCTCCTTCGGGACTACTCTGCACTTCCACATCAGAATGTTCCCTGGCCTTCACTGCCGCGAATTGCCTTTCCCCCTGCTGCTCTGCAAGTCGCCTTCTCCGCTCCATAGCCCTGGTCTCAGCCACAAGAAAAGTCGTTTCTTTAGCTCCGGGTGGCAACCGCTCCGGTAAATCAATGCTGGTTTCTTTTTTTAATAGTACGTAGACCGCATCACGTCCTTCATCTTTGGCTTGGGCACTGTGAAAGGCCTGAACTTCCTTGAATTGCGGTAACCAGTGATTGATTAAATTTTTCAATAAGGGCGGCGCATTTTTTGCGCTTTCTTGCCCATGAACGATGAGCACACACTGTTTGTTGTTTTGCACCTGCATCTGAATGAACTGAATCAAAGCTTCCCGCGCCTCTTCAATCTTGATACCGCGTAGCTCAAGTCTGGACTCCCAGGGGAGATATCCATTTTTTAATTCATTAAACTTTTTCGCAGGCATGCCTGGTACAGCATAAGACAGTACACTGTGAGCAAAGACAGTATCTTCAATATCATCAGTTAAATAATAATTCCTGACCATGGTGTTCTTAAAGCAAAACGTTATTATTAAAGTATAACTTAGGTTGAGGAAAGTAGAGCATTTTTTCTGATATTGATTGGCATTACGCCCACCAATCGCTTGTTTGCCGATGCGCTCCAGCAAAAGACTTCATGCCGCCTGCTTTTTCATCGACAACAACCTCATTTCCGCTGCCATGCGGATTTCGAGTTTTAAAAATTCATAATCATCCAGAAATGCTTCCAGATACACCCTTTTATCTTGTGACTTATTCGCCCGATACAAATGGCGCACCAACTGCAATGAATCTTTTTTCATGTCCTGGCCAAGTGTGTACTTATGCTCCCTGCCAAATTCTTTCGTATACTCAAACACCCGAAGAGCCAACTGCCAGGCATCACGAAATACGGGTAAATCGGTGTACAACGACATCATGCCTCCTCGAACACAACCCCGGTCTGCTTCACGCAGCCCGGGGATTNAAATAGATAAATAGGTAAATGGATTAAAAGCCTCGCACACAACGAACACCCGGCTGACTGCTCTTAGTGCTGCCGCCCTGGAAGCTGTTGCCACTGGCGGCGAAGAGCTGGTACCACGCGAAGTCCTGCGGAAGGGTCGAGACCTCGGTAGAACTCCAGTACGCGCCAACAACAATACCGCCAAAACCATGCTGACGCAAATTGGTATAGATATTATCGATAGAACAACTATTCCCTGAATTACTCCATTCACATATAGCAGGCAAATACCAGTCATTGAAGGTGCCACCATTATATTGGTCACATATTCCAGCTGCATAAGTAGCGATATCAATAGACGATGACGGAGTGTTAACGCAATTGTCTTGATTCGTTAAACAATTTATAATACGTGTTGTATTACATCCCCCATCATTTTTGCCATCACAAGGGTCGCCACCTGACACCGTAGAATTTTGATTAATCCCTCCGACTTCATAACCATACCCACCCCATATAATACCAGAAGAAATATTCGCCTCCGTTACGACCTTGGTCACCCC
>NZ_KB892400.1:0-10303 GCF_000373765.1 Legionella shakespearei DSM 23087
GCCGAATACGTCCATACCGGAATGCCTGCGTGCACACTACTGCTTATCAATAGACTGGCACCCGCCACCCAAATGCCTAAACATCCTTTTGTTTTCTTATTGTGTTTACTCATGATGCTCCAAGTCCTTATGAAAGGTACGTCACATTCAATAACACCCCGTTGGTGTACAGGTGATTCAGCTTCAAGCCACTGTTTAAGCTTTGCCCCGCATCACGCCCCAACTCACTCTTGCCCCAATCGGCAAACTCATAACCCGCTCCCAACTGCCAGTGCTCATTTAAGCTCTTTTGCACGCCGGCACCTAATGTGTACGTAAAGGCCGTTTGAGTATGGCTCGCGAAATTGGGATTAGGCAAGGCTTCAAAAATCAATGGCGTATTGCTAAACCCATGCGCACGGTTAAAGCCAATCCCTAAACTGCCGCTTACCCAGGGAGTAAGCCAGCTGCCACAGTCATAAAGTAATTTCCCCTTAACCGCAACACGGCTGTGCTGCACCTTATAAGCATACGCATGATTATCCAATAGCGGGTCGGCATCATCCCATATCACACCTTGAGCTTTTGCATTCCCGGAAAGACCCAAAGCCAGACCCACCTGTCCCAGCCAATCCCCACTCAAGCGCTTTTGGCTTCCCAAAAACAACTCCCCAGAGGCCAGCGCCTTACTTGACTTATACGCGACATAAGTCTTTTCTATCTCGGGCGTTAAATAAAAACTCTGGCTCTCCCCTGTTTTTGACCACACAGGACCAATACTCAAGGTTCCTACCCATCGGAACCCAGTATCAGGCACCGCAGAACCCATAGTACCCGCTGATACGCCACCCCATAAAACAATCCCACTTAACCCAAACAGCACTCTGGCCTTTTTCATTCAAGTATCCTCTCCATTTAATATGGTTTTGTTCGCTCTTCTAGAGTAGCAAATCAACTCCATAAAGCATAGCCCTGCAACAAAGCGCAATGAGGCCCTGTTGACTGTTGACTGTTGACTGTTGACTGTTGACTGTTGACTGTTGACTGTTGACTGTTGACTGTTGACTGTTGACTGNCTGTTGACTGTTGACTGTTGACTGTTGACTGTTGACTGTTGACTGTTGACTGTTGACTGTTGACTGTTGACTGTTGACTGAAATTATCCGCCTTTTTTATGCTTATTGCAATATAAAAACACCAAAATAATCAAATAATTCCAATAGACATGCTGATAATCATTTTTATGGCTTGCGTTTTACTTGCTTGCGCAAACGTTTCATACGCTTCCATAATATCTTCAAAGTTAAAATGATGACTAATGAGGAGATTAGGATCAATTTTTTTAGAAGCTACCATTTTGAGAAGCGTAGGTGTAGTAATCGTATCAACAAGCTTTGTGGTTATCGTGATATTTTGTGACCACAATCGTTCTAAATGAAGAGGGGCTTCCGCACCATGAACACCAATGTTGGCAATAGTGCCTCCCGGTGCGACTATATTTTCACACAGCACAAAAGTCTCAGGTATACCAACCGCCTCAATAGCCGTATCAACGCCACATTGGGTAATCTCCATTATTCTGTTAATAATGTTTTCATTACCTGAATTCAAGACAAAGTGAGCACCAAGTTGTTTTGCCATACTCAAACGATGTTCATCTTTGTCAATCATAATGATTAGAGAAGGTGAATACAGTTGAGCAGTGAGTAATACTGCTAAACCAATAGGCCCTGCCCCTACAATAGCAACGGTTGATCCTGGCTGGATTTTTCCGTTTAACACACCACATTCAAACCCCGTAGGGAGAATGTCACTTAACATAACGAATGCATCGTCTGTAAGATTAGGGATTTTATAAAGACTCGTATCAGCATGGGGAATGCGTACATACTCAGCTTGTGTCCCATCAATGGTATTGCCAAGATTCCAGCCCCCATCCTTACAATGAGAATACATACCACGTCGACAATATTCACATTTGGCGCACGCAGAGATACATGAAATCAACACCTGATCACCAACAGAAAGAGAGCTGATATTTGACCCAATTTCCTCAACTATGCCAATGCCTTCATGGCCAAGAATTCGTCCTGGGGCACACGTGCTAACGTCCCCTTTAAGAATATGGAGATCCGTGCCACAAATGGTTGTTTTTGTAACTTTTAAAATAGCATCAGTCTGATTTTGAATTTTTGGTTTTGGACGTTCTTCAATGGATTTTTTATTTTTACCTTGATAAATAAGTGCTTTCATGTCTTCTCTCAACGGATGATTAAAAAAACACAGTATTCGAAACTACCCTGTGTACTCAGCAAAACAGTAATTTCTCACAATAAGTAAATAATAGCTGCATTTTCAGATTTTTCATGAATACTAATTATTCGTACTGGCCCCGAATCAAAAACACAGGCCCCCCATGATGAAACTTATCTCACCACTATAGTTAACGTGAGTTATAGCCAAACTTATTGAGGCATTAATCGTAACTGAGTCGTTTCGTGCACCTGTTTGCAATAAGTCTCTTTTATAAAAAATATACTTAATATGGCTCCAGCGACAATCAATGCTATAAGTAACGAAAAGCTATTTTGATAATGGATTAGCATCGATATGGATAACGGTTTCTTCTCTAATACCCAGCCCAATAATGGTGCGCTAAATGCCGTATAAAACATAATGACTGAGTTGTTAAACGCTAATCCGATGGTAAGATAGCTGGCTCGACAGTACTCACTCATTACAGCAAAGCCAATACTTTGCCCACTGGCACCAAATCCAAAGATAAAAAAGCAGGCTAATAAGAGCCACTGATATAATGGCGAATATATAATTACTAACAAACTCAATAAAACACACAGGATACTGAATATCATGATTGGTTTTCGGAGTTGGTATCTGTCAGACAGATATCCTAAAAACGGGCATCCTATAGCATAACCCAACCAGGCCAAAGATATTAAATAAGCCGAAAAATGTGTGGACAACCCTTTGGCAACCAAAAAAGTAATTCCTTCATTTTCGGAAAAATACTCCAGTGAGAAATAAACCAGAGCCGAATAAAGGCCTATGTACCATACCTGTTTTTGTTTTAATAATTGGCGTATGTTGAAATAAAATGATTTTGGTCTTGATAAAATAAAAAATGAATCATGTTGCTGCCTGTTAGATTCTACAAAATAAAAGATCAAAGCGGTCAAACCAGCCCCAAGGCATGAAAGCGCAAAAAATAAGCTGCGCCAACCTTGTAAGTTTGAGGCCAAAATAGAACTCAAAGGACCGGCTGCGAACAGAGGCCCCATAGTACCAATAAATTGAGACAGTCCAATAAACAGCGCAATATTCTTTTTGGGTAACCAATCATAAACCGAGAGCAAAAGGCATACAAATCCAAAAGAGGAACCTAATCCCATCAAAAACCTGAAAAAAAGTGCTGAAGCGTAGGTTTGAGAAATAGCAAATCCTAAAGTTGCAATAGTGCAAATCATGGCGGCAAAAAGCAGAGTTTTCTTTAACCCGTAACGAACGGCTATCACACCTACTGGCAATTGCATAATGCCATAAATTACCTGATAGGCAGTTGTGCTCAGTATTGCAAATTGTATTGCAGACAGATTAAGCTCACTCATAAGTGACACTTGAAATATTCCCAGTACCGTCCGCAAAAAAAATTCGTAAAGAAAAAATAATGAGCAAATAAGCCATATGATAAGGCCACGAACAGTCATCTCTTATCCTTTATTAATGATAAGTAATTCAATACTTATTTTTCATTATATTGTTCCCCCCAGGCTTCAATGACAGTTTCAGCTCTGTTGTTGTCCAGGAAGGAGGCGATTTTAAAAATGGATTGACCCTCGTAAATTAATGGATGGCGGTTAATTCCAACCACAATTCCATCAGAAGGGGATTTAATAGCCTCAGGGCTTCCTGCACCAAAAGGATCGTTAATGAAGCCAATTACTTGTTTTTTGCGAATTAATTGCCCTAACTCTACCTTAGAGGTTAAAACTCCGCTTTTGTGGGAGTAAATCCAGTCTTGATCTTCTGAAAAGATAGATTTGAACGAATCAGATAACAACTCAGGAGCAGTATGCAACATATCAAGGGCATGTAATATTCTGTATATTCCATTCAACCCCACATTGATGGCTGATTCATTAAAGCGCAAAGCCTCCCCAGCCTGATAAATAAGTAACGGAATATTCAGTGCTTCTGTAGTCTTGCGTAAGGAGTTTGATTTTATGGGCGTATTGGTGATGACAGGCGTTGCGAAATGCCGGGCTAAAGTCTTACATTGGGTATCTGAAATATTACAATATATCTGAGGCAAAATGTCGTGGTTTATTGCACCGCTTTGTAATTCAATACAATAGTCAGCTTTTGATAATATTTCTTTAGTGAAAATATAAGCTATTCGCTCTCCATATGTTCCATCGGCTTTACCAGGAAAGCAGCGTTCAAGATGAATTTCATAAGATAAGGTTTTTAAGTGACTGACTAAAGACAATACGTTGAGTACAGGGATAGCAATTAAAGTACCCTTTAAATGTTGAAGCCTCCCTGGCTCAAGTAAGCGATTGATGATTTCCAAACCATTCAGTTCGTCACCTTTTAATGCAGAAAAAACGAGGACGCAGGGCCCGGCTTCTTTTCCGTGCACTACTTTGATAGGCATGTAAAATGAGGTACATGAATAAAGTTCTGGAAGGGGTAAAGCCAGATTTGCTATTTCACCAGGATGTATTGTTGCGTCACAGATGGTTAAATTTGAATTTTTCATAACAGTAAAGTAAAGGGAGCTACCTCATAAAGTTAAAGTGCTGTTAAAAAGATTCTAACAAATTGAGAGGGATGGTGCAAAAAGCATTCCCCCTATGTTCTCATCTGCAACTGGCGAAATATCCGTATAGTACAACGATGTTTATATTGTAATCTCAATGTACAATTTATCACTAGTTATTATGTTATTAAAGGTTAGAGTATGAGTTCTTATCACCAAATAAAGCGTGCACTACAGAAATGTATGCAAAATAATTCTCTGTATTGGATATTAAGCAGAACAAATTTAGGTCAGGCCATAGCCCATCAAGATTCAAGTCCGTTAAGCTTTTACCATTTCCTAAAGGCATGTGCTGACAGTGCATCCATTACCCATTACTGGTTCCGCTCTTTATTGCCTTCAAATAGCATTGCGCAGTGGGAATTCACTAATCTCATACATATAGCACTGGTACTTGAAAATAATGGGTTATTGACCTATGAAAATGCCGCTATGATAGAAGCGACTACGCTTGTAAATCTTACATATAATAAAGAGTTCACTACTCCTGGATTAATTCTCTCAACCAGAAGGCAGTCTCTTTATCCATTCTATTTGGAAATCAATGATCTTATATTCAGAAAATGGATGTGTTATTCGGACGTATCTTTGATCTTAAATAATGTGAAACGCCTATGGCACTTAAAGAATGCAGTAACCTATTTAAGTGATAAGGAATTGTTGACACAAGAGCACTTTAATTTGGTAATACAAAGCGAGTTGGAGGCTGAATCAGTAGCTATTAAAATTGATTTCCTACATCAAAGCAGGATTTTTTCGCTGGAGAATCTGGAAAAAATCAAACGATGCGATACAAATGCTTTAGTAAAAATGGACAAAGCAGGTATTTTATCTTTAGATAACTGGGATACTCTCCTGAATCAACCTTTATCAGAAGGACAGGTTCAACTCATTGATGTCTTGTATCGACGAGGTCGGTTACATCAAGATAGTTTTAATCAAGTCTTACGCGCCAAACACCCTGGCGAGATCGCTCGAGATTTATCCTGGCTCTGGGATCGAGAAAAATCCGATGAAATTTATGGCGAAGATTGGATTGATATGGTCAATAGTGATTCTCCAGTGCTACTGCATAGAATTTTACGCATTTTAAGAAGAAATCCTAACCTCGATCCAAGCAGGCAGCAGGAAAAAAGAGAAGCCATTACACAACTTCCGAATCTCAATGGCATTTACTATGTCATCAATAACTTGGATTACTTAGGGCATTTAACAGAAGAAATATTTAACAAAATAATAGTTCTCAATATTGATTCAGAATTATTTTCACAATCGTATTTTTTCTATAAGGGTTCTGATTTCGAAGAGCAGGTTGATTTAATAACTCTAATAAATCATGCAACACCAGACTTATTAGCCCAGGCAATCAAAGAATTATATGACCATGGATTATATAATCAAAAAACACGTGACCTGATCATAAACAGCCCTTTGCCTCTGGAAACAGCCAACGATATTGTATTATCAAAGAAAACCGCTCCCGTTAAATGTAATTCAACTGTTCCGACTTATTTAACTAAATTGAGCCTGCTCTCACAAAGGGTGAATAAAATAGAATCTCAGACGCAAGATACATTGATTGGAGATAGTGAGCACCCCAGTTTTAACCCACATTAACGCGGTTCACGCAACTACAGGAAGCAACGGTACAACTAATTCGTAGCCCGGTCTGCTTGCAGCCGGGAACTGACGATAGGGACACAGCTTAAGTTCTAACCAAGTCTCCATTCCCGGCTGCAAGCAGCTGATTCTTCTACACATCTTTGCCATTACCCGATCTACGTCGTCCTGAGCGCGTCTTTTTGCGCGAAGGATCTCCTGAAAAACGGCATGGTGCCAGTATTTGGAGATCCTTCGCGCAAAAAGACGCGCTCAGGACGACGTAGATCGGACTACAAAAACAGCATATTGTTGAATTTAATTATTTTCTAAGTAGAATCCCTTCTGTTCAGACAGTCCAGAGAAGCATCAAGGGAAAAAAGTATCATTTTTACTTTTAAATCATTTCTTATAAATGAATTATTTTATGGAGACCATCATGCCAAAAGATATACCGCTACGCGCCTTCTATCCAGAAATATCACCTAATGAAGAGCATATGATCGCAGTAGATTCCGGACATGAACTGTATGTGGCCAGTTATGGGAATAAATCAGGCATCCCCATTATTGCACTTCATGGCGGCCCTGGATCCGGAACATCACCTTATTTTGCGCAATTTTTTGATCCAGAAAAATACCATATCATCCTTGCTGATCAACGCGGTGCAGGAAAGTCCACCCCAAAAGGCAAAATGGAAGCAAATACTACTCAGCATTTAATAGCTGATATAGAAATCATTCGTACATTTTTTAAAATAGATAAATGGGCCGTTTTTGGTGGGTCCTGGGGCTCATCTCTGGCTTTATTGTATGCAGAAGCTCACCCGGATAAAGTGCTCGGATTGGTTTTACGAGGTATATTCCTGGGGAGAGATAACGATGTTTCAGCCTTTGTACGCGAAGGTTGTCCGGCCGCCTTAATGCACAGCAAACAGTGGGCAAAATTAAAAAACCATCTCACAGCATTAATTAACAAATCGGAAATGACTCATCTGTCAGTAGAAAAAGATAAAATTTATCATATATGCTTTGAATTGTTACAACATCCCGATGAGGAAATCAGATCTGAAGCAGCAGGAACGATTGCAACATGGGAAAAGTTGAATTCGTACCTGGAAATTAATGAAGATGAATTGGTTTTGGGCAGCAGTCCGGATGGGGTCAATATGGGCTTAACTGAATCAACTTATTTTGAGCATAGCTGTTTTATTGAGCACAATCAGATTTTAAGAGACATTGCTCGCTTAAAAGGAATTCCAACGTTCATTGTACAAGGTAAATACGATTTGGTATGTCCTCCTTATATGGCAGATGAGTTGGAAATTGCTATGCAAGAAGTGAATGGACCGGTAGAAGGTTTGATAACCAGGTTCGATACCTTGGCTGGACATTCACAAAAAGAGACAGAAAATGTGAGCGCGTTGATTAAATCAACTGATGAATTAGCAAAACTGTATGAAGGTTTGTACTGCGATAAAGCGACAGCTGTGAGTCGCTCAAGCCAGGGAGGAATATTCACTCTCCATCAAGCGACTACAGACTCCCCGCAATTTGGTACCTCATTGAATCCATTTTAAAATGGTTTTTTTAACTCTATTCGTAGCCCGGTCTGCTTGCAGCCGGGATCGAAGTGGCACCATCCCGGCTGCAAGCAGACCGGGCTACAAAAACTGAACAAAAATTCCGCTCCTTAACAGTCGCGGCTCGGTTTTCGTGTGTTTGTATTTAGTTTATCGTGCACCAGAAAACCGAGCCGCGACTATTAAGGAGCGGAATTTTTTAAAATACGTGCCAATATAACTGTTCCGCTTCCTGACGGTCGCGGCTCGGTTTTCGTGTGTTTGTATTTATTTTATCGTGCACCAGAAAACCGTGCCGTGACTGTTAAGGAGCGGAACTTTTTGAAGTATTTGCCAATATAACTGTTCCGCTTCCTCACGGTCGCGGCTCGGTTTTCGTGTGTTTGTATTTAGTTTATCGTGCACCAGAAAACCGAGCCGCGACTATTAAGGAGCGGAATTTTTGTTGAGGCACCAAGAATGCAATTTTTAGCATTCCTGTCAAATTTTGCCGCCCCATCATATCGTTATCCATCCTGCCGATCGTCTGTACATCCAAGTTCCCCGTAAAGCCATAGTGGACTATTTTTTGCATTAAGATCGCCGAATTGATCACCTGGTGTTTTTAAAAGTCACCCGGAAGTACGTGATGTACCTTTTTAAAGAGTAGAGAACCGTCCCTATAACTATTTTAAAGAGATACCGACATGACAAAGCAAAAAAAAATATCACACATAATAATGATGGGAGATAGCTTAAGCGATAGAGGCACTTCGGATAAAACCTATGTATTTGGTTGCATCCCGATGAGATGGCTTGCCGGTTTAACGAATACCTCACCCAGAGGGCGATTTACCAATGGTTATGTCTGGGCGGATGTTATTGCTTCATTCTTTGCGAATGACTTCATGATTGCTCAGCTCAAAAGGAAATATAACTATTCCAATGACGACATAGCGGATGCCATCGTGAATAAGGAAAAGAGAATTCTCGATCAAATCATGTATGACTATAATTTAAACAATGACCTCTTTGTTAAATATGAAGGACATGATTTTATTCGCTCCTATGATCAAGGCGGCTTGAGTTCTTATGATTATTCCTGGTCTTTGAGCTCAAGCATCACTCGCTTTATCAGCCGTATTATCCTGCCAACACTAAAAACCATGCGCGATCGAATCCTGGCTTACGATAAAAAGAATAAGCTATCTGATGCGAGAAAAAGGGAAACACTGATCATTGAATGGTCTGGCGCAAACGATTTAATTACGGTTAATGCAAAACCTTCTATAGACGAAGTCAATAAAGCAGTTAAAGAACGGGTAAAAAATGTCGAAATTCTGCTGAAACATGGATATAGAAACTTCGTTTGGTTTAATCTCCCTGATTTGTCACTTACCCCACGCTTTCAGAATATGGCGGGAGCAAAAGGAGATGAAGCACGTAACAATGCGCATGATTGTATTGAATATTTCAATCAGGAGTTAGCAAATGCCTGCGAAAAACTTAAAGTGATGTATCCGCATTGTAACTTTGATTTATTTGATATCAATTCGGTCTTTGTTGATGCGTACCAACATCCAGAGAAGTATGGACTGGATTCTGCGAAATTAAAAAAGGCCTATACCACCTCTGATGATTTTCAAATGTTACCTAACGGCACCTCACCAGCCAAAGGGTATGCTTTCTGGGATGATATCCACCCCACTGCGAACGTACATGCCGTACTAGCGAATAAATTTTATGAAAAATACAACATAGAATACAAATTTACAGAGCCTGGAATAAAAGAAGAAACCTGCGATATCTCTAAGGCCGATTTGGAAAAAGCGTTTCGTGTACGTTATGAAATGAAGCTGGCTAAAGAGAAAAGCAAATTTTTTGGTTCCAGAGAAAAGCCTGGCATAGATTATAAAAATTCTTGCCTCGAAGATCTGTTGAAATATGCTCTGTATGGACATGCAAAAATAGCGCATGAAGTGCTCGTAGATTTACAATGGATTGATGAAGCAGACAATGCCAAATTAAATATCCCCATCCTCAAAAAGACCATCGATACGGTCAGAACAGAGCACGATAACCCGCCAATACTGGCTAAAGCGCAATTAAGCTGAAGATCTACGGGGATCTGTTAGTGAGGGGCGAGTTTTGGATGTAGCACAATGCCGTAGCCCGGTCTGCTTGCAGCCGGGATCGAAGTGGCACGATCCCGGCTGCAAGCAGACCGGGCTACAAAAACTGAACAAAAATTCCGCTTCCTCACGGTCGCGGCTCGGTTTTCGTGTGTTTGTATTTACTTTATCGTGCACCAGAAAACCGAGCCG
>NZ_KB892400.1:10583-37802 GCF_000373765.1 Legionella shakespearei DSM 23087
CTTCCTCACGGTCGCGGCTCGGTTTTCGTGTGTTTGTATTTACTTTATCGTGCACCAGAAAACCGAGCCGCGACTGTTAAGGAGCGGAACTTTTTGTTGAGGCACAGAGTCTGTATAGCATTCGTGTAGCCTAAGATGTGAGTCAGTTGCAAGCAAGCCGGGGCAGGATTTTTAGCTTCACTTAGTGCCTTTCGAGCATGATTTCATTGATATTTTCAGCATTTTATCACTTAAAACTTGAAACACCGCCTTAATGAAACGATCTAATCCCTATGATTTTACTATAAAAAATTACAGGCCTTAGTTATGTAACTTTTTTGTAAAATTAGTTAATATTTTGTTAAGTATTGTAATGATAGTATTGACCTGAACTTAAACGAAGCGGAGAAATCATGTCTATACTTTCAAGTTTTTATTCAGGAGTTCAAAATTCGATTAGTGCCGTAACTTCAGCTGTGAGCACTGCAAGTTCCCGAGTGTTTAAAGGTATAACTCAGGCCGTAGGGAGCGCAATAGCCCGAACCACAATAGGAGTTGCGCTAGACAAAATCAAACCCACCCCTCCCAATACAGAACCCGAAAAAGCCTCCGAGCCAGAAGGTATGATTGAAACAGTTCAGGATTTTTTTGGCAAAGCAGGAACTGCCGCAACAGAGTTCGTTAAGCAAACAAAAACCCGCGTTATTGAGGAGGTTGCAATGGCAGCTTTTGATACCACAATTGAAGAAATTAAGGGACATATTACAGAAGGTGTAGCATCTTTAGGAGCAGGACTTGGCAAAAGTGCTGCAGAAAAGTTGGAATCTGTTATCAATGAGGGCTCGGATTCATTGGATGCTTCTCTTGGTACTATAGGAAAGAAATTCAGAGGGTTACTGGAATCCTATAAAGAAAAGATAGACACGGGCTTACAACAAAAAGATTTGTCTGCTTCACAGCAATTAGGTTTTAATCTTGCAAATCTTTTGCATGAGAAATTATCTGATTTGGGCGATGCATGTTTTCAGGCAAAAAAGCTTTCTATTGATGCCTTTAAGCAGCAAAGCACCGACGCGATTAACAGGGCCAAACCAGGCATAGAAAAGGAATTGGGAGAAGTTTTTGTAAATTACCTATTAGCTCCCATTACCTCCTTCTTACAAGGCCTGATGTCTAATGTCATTAAGAGTTGCCTTGGTTTCTTTAAAGAAAAAATAAGCCCTTCTACCACTCAGGTTGCAGCAGAGGAAGAAACAGGATTGCAAATGAGATGATTTTAGCTCCAGGTTAATTTTGAAAATGCCTGATTTAGAATCAGGCATTTTTTTTGCATCATTTAATTTTAGTTGATGGTTATTATTTAGCTTCGTAATACAGGAATTAGTTGCATTAGTTACATCCTCAATGTATCAGGGTTATCCTCTTTTACAGATTCTTTTTCCCTTTCGGCTTCTAAATACGCCAGGTAATCCGGTTTATTGAAGATTTGCATAATCATCAATTCTTTCGCATTAGGCAATGTGACCTTATCGTTTGATTCTTTATAAAAAGAGTTTATCTCTTTAGCCACTTGCTCTGCCAATTGTTCAGTATCTATCTGTAACATCAGATCAGAAAAAACTGTTGCGTTCAGGCCTCGAAAAGATTCATGATGCGTGACAGTCATCACCCCAGAAGTACAAAAGCTTTCCTCTTTAATATGTGCTATTTCATGAGCAAGCGTATCAAATAATTCATTAATGAAATTTCTGATGTCATGAGAAGAGGGCTCGTTTTTAAACACTGATTCAAGTTGGCGTTGCCAGTTGAATGGGTTGATAAAAATACTTGTTTGCTTAATCTGTTTGCCATCTTTTACTGTCTTATTAAATTCCGCTGGCACTACAAAAGCAAGTGCCGATGGCATTCGCGTTGAAAACCTGATCTCCAGCTCGAAACCATATTTATCAGCAACTGCGGCGGATATCTGAGTACATAATTTATAAAATAAGGCCCAATTGGGTGCATTTTGAAAGGCACCATTTCCATTCAATGTCCAACTACAGTATTTAAACCGAACCAGTTCTTTTTCATATTCATTTTTTGGGTCGGTTATATTCCGTTCATATTCCGATTGAAACGCGACCGCCTGTGCTTCTTTGTCTAAACGCCATGTAACAAAATCAGGTAACTGATACGTATTAAGCTTGCTTGTTTGATTTAATCTGGCTATGTCGGCCAGAGAAACGAGTGTATCACCGTAGCTAATGAACTGAATATGGGTGAGTAAAAACACGCAATTGTCGTTCGATAAATATCGGGCATAACTTTCAAAAAGTTGACCGCGGTTAACCTTCTCTGCATCGGCAATGATTTCTGCCTCAACCTCGCCTGGTTTAACATAACCTGCCCTTAAATTACGGAACAAATCATCCGGAAGGTAATTGGCTTCAATTTTCCCCTGCTTTAACAAATTACAATAGGCATTTAAACAAAGCTGGAAAAATAAGGGTTTGAAAAAATCTTTAAATTTATCAGCAGCGTAAAAATTATTTCTCTCTCTGGTTAACGCAACAGAAGCTGGCAATTCAATCACAATACCAAAAGCCTTTAACCGGCTAGCGATAAAATCAGGAATGGCATCCCAATAGTCTTCATCAATAGTCTTAATAAACAAACCACCGGAAGTAAAGGCACATTCAGAATTGCTGTAAATCTTACATGCCCCTAACGAATCAATATGAATTTCCCCAATATAAGACAAAGATTCATTAATTTGATTACCATTTAATAAGATTTTATATTGTCCTGCATCAACGAATCTGCCAAATTGCCTGACCGCATTTAATGTTCTTGCTGCTTCAAGAGTACCATTATCCGCACGGCTCACTCTATCAATAGTTGTCCCGGTAAAATCTTCCCTCACCGTGCGCCCTGACAGTTTCACATCGATGATTCTGTCATTGGATTCATCATAAATCGGTATAAAGTTAAAATAACAGGTAGTACCATCGCCCTTACTGGTTTTTAAAGTGATTGATTCAGCACCATGAAAGGCTGAGAAAAAGCCAACGCCTCTGCCACCAATAAATTCCTGATGCCCTCTTTTGGTAGAGTTTCCGGGAATAACCAGGCTGTGTAACACGGTATAAAGGTCCATACCGCAGCCCTTATCTTCAACACGTGTCACATGACGACCACCGGAGGTTTGATAAAGGTCAATTTTAATTGGCAAGCCTTTAGCGGAAGCATCCATCGCATTTTGGATCATCTCTCGCATATAGTTTGGTGTAGAAACATCACATAAGTGATAAGTCGCATGAATGAGCTTTCTTTTAGCCAGATCAGTATCTATTGTTTTAT
This sequence comes from Legionella shakespearei DSM 23087, assembly GCF_000373765.1. GTDB lineage: Bacteria > Pseudomonadota > Gammaproteobacteria > Legionellales > Legionellaceae > Legionella > Legionella shakespearei. The sequence goes on from NZ_KB892400.1 coordinate 13,905, forward strand.
CAAATTCTGATATGAGCAGGCATAGCTCCTCAGGAGTCTGCAGTGTAACTAAATCCTGTGTCCGCAGGTTGGCAACGGTAATGGCATCAAGTAGCGAACAGTAGCTGCCGCCCTGCCCCTCATCAGCTAGTGATACAAAGGGTAATTCATTCAGCAGACTCGTTTGTTTGCTAAATAAATAATAAGAAAGTTCCCTTGGTTTTTTGGGCAATGGGGCCAGGAATGTATCCATCTCATTATCGACACTTAATACGCGATACAACTCCAGGTATTTTTGGGAGTACGCGTCATATAATTGAGACAATACGCTGACACCATACAATTTTACGATATCAATAATTTTGGAACCCAACTCAATGTCTGTATTGTTACCCGCAGCAAAGTAAATTACATCTATCAAGCGGATGGCTTTTTTAAGAAATGACCTGTTTTCAGAGAAAATCAATTTATAATATTCATAATAAACATTAAATTGCTCTCTGGTTGGAGTGTAAGTCATTTGCGATAAAAATGGATAAAATGCCACAAAGACTTCATGAGGACAATCGACAAATCGTAAGGCATTTGAATAATCCTCATTATTTAAATCGCGCTGATTTAAATAATTCAAGTTAGCCAAAACATCCTTGTCTCCTAATAATCTGTCAGGTATTTGCTTGTAAAAATAAGGTGGTCTAGTGTGTTCATTTCTGCTTCCAGGTACCAGATAAGTATTCGTAGCGATTTTTTCTATATCTTTCGGAAAGAAATGGATTGCTTGCTCAGGATAATAGAAATAAGGGTAATTATCTTCAAAGCAGCAGGACGTTTCTCCTTGGGTCACAATAAGACCACTCTCGGACAAACTGAATTGTGAATCACTATTCTCACATACAACTCGCCAACCATGTTTCCTCTCACCAAAACCTGCGTATCGTAAAGGAGTGGGGAAGATGTAATTGCCATCACTATCAATCACCAGGTAATGAGACGGTTCGCCATTGCCTCTTTCATCCTCTTTACGCAAAATCAGGTAAGGACAATCGGGATCAGATTTGACTTTCATTTGTTCCGTATTATTAAATACTTCCACGCCTTTTGAATTTATCAAACGGTAACCATCAACTAAAGCAAAACCACCTGAGGCACTATCTATCAAGGTTAACTCTTCGCAAACAAGAAGTGCATTGTTACTATCAGACGCTTCTTTTTTCATAAGAAGATAACGGTCACCTTGTCTGATACCTATAAAAGAGCGATTAGTACAGCACTTGCTAATGTCTTGATAATCAACATGTTCCGGAAGCATCCAGTGTTGCCCATCGGGTGTAAGTAATTTAATTTGCAGATCATCTGTTTCATAAACAACGAAGGTAGTTTGGATTGTGGGGATATCCTGTTTTGTATGGTAACGGATTTTATCACTGTGTTTAAACGCTTTGACACGGCCAAGATAATGCAGAGAACCGTTATCTAATTGATATAATTGATTATCAATAATCATTTTATCAAGATGTTCTCCCACCAGTATTGCGCTGCTAAAATGCTCTAACTGGTCACCATTTAATTTTAAAACTTCCGCTGTAGAATAACTTTGAATGACTATTAAGGTTTCATCATGAAACTTAAAGCTTTTGATATGATCAGGCGTTACTTCGCCATAAAAACCGCTGAGTAAAGCTGATGATAATGAGTTGAACTGTGCATCGCATAAGTCTACGCTGGCATAAAAGTCTGCAAATCCACTAGTACCATACAAAAAGACGAGGTATAAGCCTTGCCAGGGAATAACATTGATTTTTCCAGCTTTATAAGTCCTGATACATTGATTTTTAGAGTTGTATATATAATTAGTAAAATATTTATCCAGGATTTCCTCTGAACCTTTGTTGTAATCAGACGATGCCGGCTTCGTTCTTATAATATAGTAACTGCTTTCAGGAATAGCCTGGTAATAACTGTAAAGGGGTAAACCATCCAGGAGGACCGCATCGGTGTCCAGACACACTAGCTGTGTCTTTTCCCCTTTTTTCATAATAACTCGTTCAACCTTGGCAACAGCGGGAAGGATAACTTCCGTGCTGTCTCGAAATAAAGACAAAATCAATTCACCACGTTTTCCTGAAACAGGATGAAAATTCTCATCATAGACAACTGTATTTTCCCATCGTTTCCACTTTTGCGAACTTACAAAATAACTTACCCCTTGATGTTCAAATGTGTAAAAACCGCCGTAAAGGGACGTGTCAAATTCATTTTCTGTTGTCCAGCTATATCTTTGTTTCAACTGCCCTTTAAACGGGTATTTTGCGACAAGAGTTTTGGCTGCTCCCAGTATTTCTCTGTTTTGGGGATTGATTTCATCTAATACCATTGGATCAACATGGGTTAACCCGCCATGCTGGAGATATAAGGCATGATGTTTTGGTGGGCTATAATCAGAAAAATTGTAGATATCAGCAGCCCTGAAATGCTTTGATTCAGATTCCTTAAATTGCCAGGCACCCGCATTATCTCTAAGCAACATTTGGGTGATCCGGCTCAGCTGTGATGGAGTCGTTTTAGCTTTAAGATATAAGGCCTCGGTAATATAGAGTGTTTTATTGATGTCATCAAAAAAGATATGGTTATCTTTTGCCATTGCTTTTACAACAAAAGCTGTGACCTGATGTGACTGCCATTCCTTAGGTTGAAACCCCAAATCGTCCAACCAGTTTTCAGGAATAATACCCGAGTGAACACGAACACAATCACCTGCATCAAGAAAATCATACTGCCTTCCATCTGGGACCATCAACCTGCGACCAACAACTTGAATCAGGGTATTCATTAAATACAAATGGATGTTGTTTTCTATTCCATAGAATGAATTTCTACTTTGAAGTTCCTGGACAGCGGCACTGATGGTATTTAAGTAAGCCAGTCTCACATCCTGGGGCAGAGCATAGACAACATGAATTAAATCCTTGATGGTTTGAACCAGCCTTATACTGTCTACTTGCACCGCATCACGGCTTTCAGTAATGGTTGTATCTTTCGGCAAGCGCCAAATGACACTTAATGCATTGCTTTTTGCAGGCAGCTTCATTTCACTGATTAGGACATTTGCCAGGGTTAGCGTTATAGAGGGCGACTTACCATCACTTTGGTTTATTAAAGCACTTGCTTGTGGTGTAGGATACCTTTCATAGTTATCAGATAGTTTTATTGCTTCACCATTAACAAATAAACCATCCCCGGGATAGCTTCCGAAATAATGTGTCACATAATCTACATAGGCCTGGGTCTTTATCTGTTTGTCTTTGACAATAATTTCAGTGCCTATGGGAATATCTGCATGGGTCTCGATACTCACTTCGATTCGGCCATCCCTGTATCGAAAGCTAATCTGGTAACCATCACGTTCCTTTGCTGAATGGGTTCTGATAACAACGCTGGCTGATTCATCTTTCAGATGAGCAAGAGCTGTATAAAATCCTACCCCAAAACGCCCAATGCTATCGGCAATCACAAGCTTACTGGAGCTTTTGGGGATAAAGAGTTTATTAAACAAAATATCAGCAGTCATTCCACAACCATTATCCTTTATTTTGTAAGAACCGTTACTGACATCAACCAAAATTCTATTTGCCTCTGCATCCATAGAGTTGCTTATCAGTTCAACCAGCGAGCGCCTGCTGTCCGGGTTTTGTCTGTAAATATCATCAATAAGCGCACCAGAAAGTTCTGTCTGGTTATCGATAAGGCAAAGACGGCGGATTGAATCATTCAACTCAAAATATTGGGCAAATTCCTGTAAGCGTTGGATGCTCAATTTTTCCTGAAATGAATTTGCTGTTTCTAAAAAGTGAACGAGCACATCCAAAGGTATGTATTTAGGTTTGTTCAGTGCAGCCCTCTTTTCACTATAATACCCGGGAATCACTACTCCGCCGTCCCGCGGCTTGTCCGCGGGATCCAGAGGTCTCACTTCGAGCTTAGATTCCTGGATCCCGCGGACAAGCCGCGGGACGGTGGAATTCCTTAACTGAATAGCAGTGTGCTCAGGCATGGGCTCGCTTAGGGTTAATCCCGTATCGCGTTCAAACTGCTCTGACTCCGATGGAAAATCTCTTAATTGGCCAGGAAGTTCGTTCTTTGCTGCGATTTGTTCGAAGCCTTTATTGTCGTAATGACGCTTTTTCTTTTTCTGATGAATGGGATCACTAATATATAAAATGGCACCACGAAAACTAATTGCCTCTTCTGATGGTGCTTTGGCCTTACGATATTGCGCCGTGCTGATTTCTGAAGAGTCCGGTTGCGCGTTTTGCCAGAACCTTCCTGGAAATTTCACAAATACTTCAGGTGCTCTTGTTTGCTGTAATTGAATAGTCGATTCATAGAGCTCATCTACGCTGACAGCAACATAGTGATCCCAGGTTAATAGAATAATCATCACGGGTTTGTCTGGCATAACAGCATAACCAACGACCATTGCACTATGCTCGGTTTGACTATTAGTGCGAACGGGTTGCCCTGTTTTTGGATCAACATCGTAAAAAATATTAACGGCCTGTTGTTGTTCTATGGCAGTAATGAGCGCTTTGCTATAGGTTTCTCTCGAGTCATAATGTTTCGCATATACCCCTTTAAATCCATTGCTTCTTGCAAGCTGTATTAAATCTCTCACATCATATACTTCACCAACAACCGAACCGGATTGCTTGGCCTGTTGCCTTAAGCTAGTAAATTTATCGTGGTTCTCAATAAAATGCCCCAAGCGAATATTGAACTTTGTTGGATAAGGTGGCAGCGGATTTAACCTTGGGTCACTTTGATAACGAAAATGCAATCCGGAACTTAACGCATAAAGTTTACATGTCTGACCTTTTTGCTTAAATCCTGGCGGTAGTAAATCAAGAACTTTACTCGCATAACCTTCGCTTTTTAATTGAAAAATGAGCTCATTGAGATTTTGAAATAGCATATTATCATAATAGAGAACATCAAGGGCGACAATAATACACTTGATACATATTTAAAGCAATTCAATCCAGACAGGAGGTAGCAACTCCTTAATGTAACGTAAGTTATGGATAAGAAACTTGATTTAAATATATAAAAAAACTGTAGCCTTGATGCAGCGACAGCGTAATCAAGGTTTTCATGCAGTAAGGCTAAAAGACCATAGGAAAACCTTGATTACGCTGTCGCTGCATCAAGGCTACAATTTAAATCAAGCACTCACGTTACTTAAGATGTGTGTGTAGCCCGGTCTGCTTGCAGCCGGGAATGGAGATTGGGTGAGAACTCAAGATGTGTAACCAGCATCAATTCCCGGCAACAAGCAACTAACTCTTCTAACACAATCTGGCATTGACTCCGATATCTCTCGGCTTGTCTGAGGAATTCAGAGGTTCAGAGCAGAAACACTGTCCGTGCCAGTATAACTGTTCCGCTTCCTGACGGTCGCGGCTCGGTTTTCGTGCGTTCGTATTGACTTCATCGTGCACCGGAAACCGAGCCGCGACCGTCAGGAAGCGGAACTTTTGTTGCGGCACAGAGCCTGATTTAGCATTGATCCAGAGCAGGTGTGTTATTTTCTGAATTGAATAACTTGATCAGCAAAATCGACAAGCTTTTCCAGACTAGTGATAAAGTTTTGATATTCAGTAGCGGGGAAACAATGATTTAGTAATAATTCTGTTATATTCATAACGACAAATCAAAATATTTAACCACTAAGACCAAATATCATCCAAATAAGGTTCTCGTGTATATTGCTCTTTTGGTCAGTCAGATGGATTGACAATCGATTCTAATTATCTAGAATGGTCAAATAATTGTCTTCAATTAAGTTTGTTTCATGTTTCGATTAATAAACAGGGGAATAGTTGGTTCTGACAGAAGCACTGAGGCTTTAGTCAGAAAAATATTTAAAAAAAATCTATTGAGTAATAATAGTCAATCTGTCGAAGTGAAATATCACCGCTTCGATTGTGATTTTGCTCATAATGGCGACTATTTAGCTCTATTAAAGAACTTTAACCAACTGGCATTATTCAAAATTTCATTTGCAACGCAAGTATGGCATTGTACTTATAGAGAATTTATGGATGGTGCTTTTGAGAAAGTCAGGAATCTTGTGGTCTCAGATACCGGTTTGGTGCTTCTTGTTGCAAAAGCACGCGATCAGTGGAGTGATAAATGCCAGGTTCTTATTTTTTCAGAAGGAAAGCATACAGGCAATTTTATAACTAATATGGCATCAGTCGATCTTGATTCGCTTCGAATCATCAATAATCGAATCTTTGGTATCTCTAACTTTGCCTACCGCAATCGTTATCAATTTTATGAGTGGGATATTCATGGCAAACTGGTGAACTCTGTTGGCATGGCAAATTTAGTGGGTTCTTATGCTCCGCTATTAACCGCCAATCAAAACCTAATCATTGTTTCTGCCAAATTTAAAGAGAGCAAAGAATACTCCCTCTTCTTCTTTGATTTAGATAAAAATTATTCTCATGTATTGAACTTGAATCAGCCCGAATTTAAGGTTGATCAGTTGTGCCTTGATTCCATATTGCTTATTGACAAATTTTTAGTAATTAGTTCCTACAGAAAGGAAATGGCTCCCATTAACCCCACTGTCACATTAATTGACCTCCAAAATTGGGAAACAATCAGGCAATTCTCAATCGATACACCAGAAGGGCATTTTCAATTTTTAACTGGAAACACTCAGTTTATCGTTTTACTGAAAGTTGCCGGTCGTAATGCGCAGGAAGTGTATTGTATCAACCTAAATAAGAACAGAATGTATAAAGTAATACAGGAACATGACCATTCTGAACATATTGAATCCATCAATCTGGACGACTCACTTCTCATCGTATTTTTCTCCAAAGGTCATGGATTATATGCAACAATGGAACGTTGTGTGATTGATTTAAACCAGGAAGCGATGCAAAAAATGATTAGAACAAAGCATAATTACTCTCCTGTAAATCGTCCCCGCTTTTTCTCATCGGATACACTGGTTGTCACTTCACGCAACACACTTCGTTTTGAACAGTTCAATCACCTAAGTGGCCGCAAAAAGCAAGACGAGGAACCTGCTGCTGTAATTGAGTCAACACCAGCTCCTGCTTTTTCATAGGAAATCCTTATCATAAACCAGCGTGAGTTCGGGATAAGAAGCTTGATTTATCCGGTCGTTACTTCGATGCCGTTCGGAATGTTGCCCCTCTCAACGTTCTGCTACGAAGCAGAGAAGAAGGAAGTTCTAACTTGGAAAGATAATCTCCATGTCCAAATGATATGCAGTTTCTCCGAGCTGACTTAAGATACTTTTGTAGCCCGGTCTGCTTGCAACCGGGATCATAGTGGCACCATGCCGATTTCGGGAGATCCTTCGCGCAAAAAGACGCGCTCAGGACGACGTGGATTGGGGTGAAGTTGTTCCGGAATAGCACAGTGCGTAGCCCGGTCTGCTTGCAGCCGGGATCATAGTGGCACCATGCCGATTTCGGGAGATCCTTCGCGCAAAAAGACGCGCTCAGGACGACGTGGATTGGGGTGAAGTTGTTCCGGAATAGCACAGTGCGTAGCCCGGCCTGCTCGCATCCGGGATGAGATGCTCAATTGAAAACCGATCCCGGCTGCAAGCAGACCGGGCTACTTTAAAGACCATAGCCGTATTGCTCTTCATCCTCAAGCTCATCCATATCATTCATTAATTGCTGATAAGCCTGATGAAGCCTTTCACTTGTTATTCCTTCAGATAATGCAGGTGAATGAGTATCGGTGCTTTCAGGATCCTTAATATAATCCATTTCAGCTGCATATTCTTTTTCAATAATCTCCAGCGCTTCACTGCCGTGCTCCAAAAGAAAGATTTGAAACTGTTCAGAATGAAGCAGAATATCCCTGACCCGAGCTTGAGTAGCTATATCATCTTCTGGAAGAGCCGCTTTTAAATCAGGATTGCTGATTAAATCCTCAGCTACACATTCAAACACTAATGGCTCCATCAGAATATATTTCAAAAATGTTACGTTTTTATAAAACATAAACACCGGATGATAAGCTAGTTTTTTAAATAGTTGGTTATCTTCTTCACTAAATGCCCGTCGTTGAATCCCCATCTTTTCGCGAATTCGATGTTCTTCCAGTTGAAACTGTTCCTGAAATGCCCTGTTTAACTGTACCCACAATTTTGCAAGCCGTTCAAAAATCAAGTTTCGCTCTTCATCTGCAACGCTACTCCAGCTCCAGATACTTCTTAATTGCAGTTGCAAATGATAAAAAATAGAAATGAACACATCCATCTGATCACCAAAGGCAGTCATCTCTCGCCACTTGGTGAATACATCGATCACCATTTGAGCAAAATTTTCTATTAGCTTGTCATCAGTTGTTTTTCTACTCATGTCTAATAATTTGATTCCCAGTTCCAACATGAATTGATAGCTGTGTGTTTGCCAGGTTGGCCAATAAGAAAAAAAAGGGGTATAAGCAATATCCGGGAATTGGGCAAGATCTGCTTCAGTGACGGGGCGTAATTTAAAAAAAGACAACAGGTCAGTTATCCTTAACTGATTATGATAGGTCGTTAAATAATCAACAACTACTGGCCGTTTACTGTTACCGAAATCTATGGACGTGCCATCTTTAGAGAAATTGGTAGCATTAGGATCAGAATCCTGCAGCAATAATCTGAGAGGTAAAGTCCTCCCCAACCCTTTCAAATCGGCAAATTTTTTCTTATCCTCAGATGAAAGAAGCGCTTCCAATTCCTTCATGGATAACGGCATATCATCCTGTTCAGACGGTTCCAAAGATTGATAATGCTGTAAAACCTCAATTAACTCGTTAAGAAATGGAGCATAGGATGCATTCTTTTTTAATTGATTCTGAATGAACTGACATTCTTGCAACCAAAAGGCAATCTGCTCTGGCGATGCGGCTGCTGCCTGATTCATAATGTCTGCAAATAAAGTTCTTTGTCGATTAGGAATCAGCGAATGAAACAAGCTACTCACTACTTTATGCCGTAAAGACGATGCCGCATATTCCTTATCAAGAAGTTTCATGATCGTGCCTGCAAGTTGAACCATTCCATTCGCATAAAATTTTCGTGTAATGGATGAACGTTCAAAGAGTAAATCATCCTGATGGAGTGGATTTTCATGATAGGATTCAAAAGGAACCCTATCTACAGCTATGGTTCGAATCCAGTCCATGCGATGATTGTCTTCTATTTTGCATGAAGGGACATAAGTTCTGCCCGCTAATAGTTGATTTATCCTGGAGGAATATACTTCCAATTCAGCGAGGACTGAAAACTGTTTCTTGACATGAACTGCTGCAGGTTCTGTATTTTCCGTAGAAGAAGCTTTAGAGGAAGCATCTGCTTCGACTGTCAGCTCAGCCATTAATGAGTATAATAAAACCTTATACTCTTCGACTTCTTTTCTGTCGTCAGCTTTTTTATCAATTTCTGCGAGAAAAATCTCGGCAAGATGCGCCACTTTTTGTTCCGCATCCGGTATGAGCGCATCCAGTAACAACTGGTATTGGGGATTAAGCCCTGCTTTCATTACTTTAAGCCACTGCACAGCTTTTTCAGTATGCCATTTACTTTGCGTTACATTTTCATCCATTTTCCCCAGCATTGAAGCATCCTTTCAAGAGAAACACGATTGAATAGTAACATAGTTCTGCATTTTAAAAAGTGTGTTTATATTTTTTTTGTGCATCACGAAAAAAGCCCGAACGGAGCGAGGTAAATCAATCTTCTTAACTCACGTTACTCAAAGTTTTTAATTCTATTCGTAGCCCGGTCTGCTTGCAGCCGGGAACTGACCATCGTTACACAGCCGAAGTTCTAACCAAGTCTCCATTCCCGGCTGCAAGCAGACCGGGCTACATATTCTACATTGGCTTGATTCTAGGCTATATTTAATACGATGAGTGGCCAAATAAAATGGAGAATGTAATCATGATGAGCAAGAAAATATGGGTAACCCTGCTTTTGAGTTCGTTATTGTCTTTTGCAGCAGTGGCAGAAGAGTCAAACGTTGAACCTTCTGAGGGACAAATCATCCAATTTACGCGCGGAAAATCAGTCACTCTAAACGAGCTGTCTTCTGTAGCCGATTTATCAACCGCAAGAAATCAGAAAGGAAATCCCGTTACTCTTGAAGACGTGAATTATACTGTTGCCTCATTTACCAGAACTACTATTACCATAGAACCCCCAAATGGCTCAACAGCGGATGTAATCACTTTAGATCTTAAATAGTGTATAAAAAACTGTAGCCTTGATGCAGCGGAGTGGTATCAGGGCTACTGCATCCAGGCTACTTTTGAATTTTATCCTTTAGGGAGCCAGCGCCTTCTTTTCATCATCACCAGTACCCTGAATTGCATGAGCAACAGTAACGGCAGTTCTACTGGCCGTGCTTACTGGCATGGATACTACAAGTGCAGCTGTTAATACTGCTTCACCTATGCTAATAATAGCTGCAGCTCCTCCCGTAATAAACTGTTCTTTTGCTCTCGCTGTATCACCATGGCAGAGAGCCGTACTGGTTTTAACCAACGAGACGACGGCTAATACTCCAAGAAATACTGAGAGTGCAGGTGGGGTAATAGTACCTCCTACTACATGCATCAGGGCCTCCCCCTTATTGGCAAATGGTTGAGAAAAAGTTGTATAAGGGCAAACACTTAACTTGAAAATGCCACCCACCATTGAACCAGCAGATGCTAATGCTAAATTACCACACATATTAAATCTCCTTCAAAATACTTGGTCATTTTAATGGTTCTTGCTTGAAACCATTACACATCTGAAATCTAAGAGAAATTTTTTAACGTGTATACCGTATAAAATACGGTGCTTTTTCAACCCACATATAAAAACTGTAGCCTTGATGCAGCGATAGCGTAATCAAGGTTTTCATTCCTCATCAAAAGCCCAAATAAAGGAAAACCTTGATTTCGCTATCGCTGCATCAAGGCTACACCGGTTTAAACAGGCCTGTATTCATGATTTTATTGTGTACATAATCCAGGGACTTGGTTCTGCAATTGAATCGTAAAATATTCTTGCGATGGTATTGTCCGGTTTGGTAATCCAATACAATGGCATAGTGCCAGTATTTGGAGGTCCTTCGCGCAAAAAGACGCGCTCAGGACGACGTGGGGCGGGGAGTCAATTGCAAGCAAGGTGGGCTACAGAAGCAGGGCTGATTGACTCAGGTCTATTTCAGATTCAATTGGAACTATCACATGATTAAAAGGAGGATTAAAACACTGGCATAGTTCAACAACTTTCAGCTTATCATCAAATTTCAAACTTATAGAATTAGTTTTAGTTATAGTGTTTCCTGCAAAATCTTTAAAACACGCTTCAAATTTTGCCGTAGCAACGCCACCTTCAAATTTTATGGATTCAATGAGAGGAAACTTTATCCATGAAGATTCATATCGTGTATGCCCTACATCTAATCGCTTTTTTAAACTTTCAGCATGTGTAGCACACAGCTCATCATTGACAATGTATTGAAACTCATCAGCAAATACATCATTGATTTGCTCTACAGTACACTCAAAACCTCGTTTGCCGGTTTCATTTAACCACTGTAATACTAATTGAGCTGCTGCTTCCTGGTTATTTTCCGAGGTAAAAAAATTTCTTCTCATTTAATTCTTCATCCATTTAAAATTAGAGATTCAATTATTGATTGCGATGTTTCTTCGCGTGGGTCAGTGTAACAAATTTTTTCTTTTATAGAAATTCAGTGACATTTATATATCCCAGTCCGTTGGGTAGCCTTCTATTCTGGCTCAGATTCGTAGCCCGTATTAGGCGATAGCCGTAATACGGGATCCACTTCCGCTATTCAGGCTCACTCACGCGAATGTTAATAAACTGCCAGGGATCACTATGATCAATATGTTTTTCTTTGGAATCTTTTTTATCTTGCAAAGGATTCCAATCAGTATAGTAACCACCAACTTTACCAAGATAAGGTAAGGCCAGGCTCAAAATGTATTCATGATCCATGTCTTCAGATTCTATAATTCCCCGTTCCGGATTTTTAATCGCCCAAATCATGCCTGCTAAAACACCAGCGGCAACCTGTAAGCTGGTAGCACTATTATGGTTGGCCAATTTTTTAGCTTCATGTATGGATAGATGTGATCCATACCAATAAGCGCCTTTTTTATTTCCCATTAACAGGACGCCTAACTCATCAGTACCATCCACAATTTCGTTTAACATAATACGTTTGTCTTTTTGAGGAATGTATTTTCTCTTTACCAGTTCTTTTAAAGATAAAACAGCATCGGGGCATGGATGGTACGCGTAATGGACTGTTGGTCGGTACATTACTTTACCGTCTTGTTTCAGGGTTAAATAATCGGCAATAGATAAAGATTCATTATGCGTAATTAAAAACCCATTAAACGCTCCAGAAGCAGGAGTCCAGGTTCGTACTCGTGTTTCAGCACCGGGCTGGCTCAGATAAATGCCGCAATTTGAACCAAAGCCATGATGGTTTGCATCATGAGGTAAATGACGTTCGTGACTTCCCCAACCCAATTCAGCCGGTCGCAGTGCTTCAAAAATTAAAGCATCTACCGACCATGTATTTATAAATTCATCCTCTTTTTTAGCCTGAGCAGAAATTTGCGTATCATGTTCAGAAATATGGATGGTTTTTATATTCAGATCGTGTGCCAATTGAGCCCATTCCACTGCGTCTCTGGGTAACTCCCCTTTCCAGTTATTATCTTTGGCCACATTCCATAAAGCCTGTTTGAGAAAATGAGAGACTAACCCGGGATTAGCACCGTGTCTTAAAACTGCGGTAGGCCCCTTCTGTTTCAATTGTAAGGTGGCATCACGCAAAGCATAGTTAGAGGGTAATTTACTGTTGTCGTTACGATAGCGTTCTTCCCAACATTCAGCACCAGCATCCAGATACAATATTTTATTGGTCTGGCAATATTTTATTAAATCGATACTGGAGACACCTACTGACAAATTTAATAAGAAATCACCGGGGCCAAGAATGGATGGCAAAAGTTTCAGATAATTATTCTCAGTCACCGCAAGTTCTTTAAACTGGACACCGTAATTTTTGGCTACATCGGCACCTATATTATGTTTTGACAGAATGACGATTTGGGAGGGGTCTAGTTTAAAGGATTGGAATAAAAGAGGGAGTACTGCCTGGCCTATACATCCGAAACCAAGAATTAAAATTTTATTCTTATACACTATTTGAGTTGTTGATGGATTCATGAATTAGTCCTCAAATAGAAGCACTATTGTTTCCATATGCAAAAAATAAGCTTCATAGTTTTTAGTTGCATAGTGTAAATTTAAAACATCACACTATACTTTAATTATAGTTCAAAAAGTAATTCTGTTTAAAATTTTTACTAAAAAACAATGGTTATTGGTAAACAGTTAAAAAATAAATGTGCTCTGAACACGATAAAAACAGGTGCTGACCAAATGAAAAATTATAAAATGTATGTTGATGGAACATTCACTTCTGCCCTCAGCGGAGCCACTCGCAATATCATTGACCCTGCTAATGGCGAACTCATTGCGACCGTTCCGGAAAGTGCAAAAGAAGATGTTGTCCTGGCAATCAAGGCAGCGCGTAAAGCCTTCGATGAAGGGGATTGGAAAAAAACCACAGCGCTTGACCGAGGCAAATTATTATTCATGCTTGCCGATTTGATTCGTGCCAATGCAACAAGGTTAGCCAAACTGGAAACAAAAAATTGTGGCAAACCTTTGGCAGAAGCAGAATATGATGTAGCCGATGCAGCCAATTGTTTTGAATTTTATGGCGGGCTCGCTACTAAAATTCATGGCGAAACCATGTCGGTTCCCGCAAATTCTTTTAGTTATGTTGTTCGTGAGCCAATAGGTGTTTGCGGGCAAATTATTCCCTGGAATTTCCCACTGCTTATGGCAGCCTGGAAGCTTGCTCCCGCCCTTGCTGCAGGAAATACTGTCATCTTAAAACCCTCAGAACTGACTCCGCTCACAGCTCTTGAATTATTTAAACTGATTGATCAATGTAACTTTCCAGCCGGTGTCGTCAATCTCATTACTGGACCTGGAGTGGGCGCAGGTGAAGAGTTAGCATTGAATGCACTGGTCGATAAAATTGCCTTTACTGGCGGAACAGTCACTGGCAAAAAAATCATGCAGGCAGCGACTGGGAATTTGAAAAAAGTCTCATTGGAACTGGGTGGAAAAAATCCCAATATTGTCTTTGCAGACTGTGATCTGGACATGGCTATTGATGGCGCCCTTTTTGGTGCTTTTGCCAACCAGGGTGAAGTATGTTCCGCAGGCTCCCGTCTGCTGGTCGAGCGCTCCATTCACCAGAAAATAATAGCAGGAATGTTGCAAAAAATTCCCAATATTAAACTGGGACATGGTTTGGACGATGGGGTAAAAATGGGACCATTGGTATCACGAGCTCATCTCGAAAAAGTAGAACAGTACGTCAGGATTGGTATTGAGGAAGGGGCAAAATTACTTTGTGGTGGTAAACGTCCGGAAGGCAAAGCATTCGCCAAAGGGAATTTTTTTGAACCCACTATTTTTGATGCAGTGACACCCCAAATGCGCATTGCCCGCGAAGAAATTTTTGGTCCAGTGCTTGTTGTTATTCCTTTTGATACGGAAGAAGAAGCCATTCAAATTGCAAACGACACAGAGTATGGTCTGGCTGCAGCCGTATGGACCAGGGATCTGAGTCGGGCGCATCGTGTTACATCTCAACTTCGTGCAGGAATTCTTTGGGTCAACCACTATCATCCAACGTACAATGAAATGCCTTGGGGTGGCTACAAACAAAGTGGTTCAGGACGTGAGTTAGGCTTGTATGGCATTGAAAGCTATCTTGAAATCAAACAAGTGAATATTAATCTGGATAACACGCCAATTGGATGGTACTGATGGATCACATTAAGATTAAAACACAAATACCGGGGCCAAAATCAACAGTCTTGATGGAACAACGTCACCAGCATGTTGCACGGGGTCCATTCCATGCGACTCCTCTTTTTGTAAAACGGGCAAAGGGTTCGTTTGTTGAAGACGTAGATGGCAATGTGTTTCTGGATTTCTCATCTGGAATCGGTGTGGTAAACACAGGGCATTGTCATGACTCGATAGTTAATGCCATCAAGGCTCAGGCTGAACAATTTCTCCATACCAGTTTTAACATTCTACCTTATGAGGGATATGTCAGGGTATGTGAACAATTAAATCATCACACGCCAGGCAGTTTTGAAAAGAAATCACTTCTGCTGAATTCAGGTGCTGAAGCGGTAGAAAATGCGATAAAAATTGCGCGCACCTATACTCAAAAGCCAGCGGTCATTTGTTTTGATCATGCTTATCATGGCCGCACTTATATGGCTATGGCGCTCACCGCAAAAGAAAAACCCTATAAGTACGGCTTCGGTCCTTTTCCTTCCGATGTGTATCGCGCTCCTCTGCCCTATGAGTATCGTTGGGCAGGAACGAATTGCGTAGAAGATTGTTTTAATGATTTTGTTACGCTTGCAAAGGAACAGATAGGCCTTGAACATTTAGCTGCAATTATTTTAGAACCCGTGCTGGGTGAAGGAGGATTCATTCCCTTCCCTGTCACTTTTTTACAAAAACTTCGTGAATTTTGCACTGCCAATCACATTGTTTTTATTGCTGATGAAATTCAATCCGGTTTTGGCCGGACAGGTTCTCTGTTTGCGATGGATACATTGGGTGTGGTTCCCGATCTCATTACCACAGCAAAAGGACTTGGTGGGGGAACAGTGATCGCAGCCGTAACCGGTAAAGCTGAAATGATGGATGCAGCCATGGTGGGTGGGCTAGGGGGAACCTTCGGAGGAAATCCTCTGAGTTGTGCCGCAGCACTTGAAGTGTTCAAACTATTCGAAGATGGGAGCATGTTACAGCATGTCACCAGGCTTTCCTCACTACTTCAGTCCAGACTTTCCCGATTGAAAGAACAGTATGACATTGTGGGTGATGTTCGGGGGTTGGGTGTCATGCAGGCCATGGAGCTGGTTGAAGATAAAGATAAAAAAATACCCAATAAAGCAGCCGCAGGCCAATTAACCCAATATTGTCTGGAGCATGGCCTGGTGATTCTCAACTGTGGTGAATTCGGCAATGTAATCCGCCTTCTCATGCCTCTGACTACCGAGGTGAACGATCTGGAAATGGGACTATCTATCATTGAAGATGGTCTCAAAACCTTATAAGCACTGTAGCCCGGTCTGCGGCTTATCCTATTGATATCTACACAAATGCGAGCTCAGGCTTTGTGCCTCAACAAAAATTCCGCTCCTTGACAGTCGCGGCTCGGTTTTCTGGTGCACGATAAAGTAAATACAAACGCACGAAAACCGAGCCGCGACCGTCAGGAAGCGGAACAGTTCTATTGGCACGTACTTTATTTCTTGCACTCCGGGATGGTACCACGTCGATCCCGGCTGCAAGCAGACCGGGCTACGCTCCGAACCGAGACCGTACATGCTCTCATCGTGAAGAACAACAATCGATTTTAGGGGGAAGTCTTGCAAGATACCCCCACTGACGTTACGGCCTCATAGAAGAAGATTCTAATTCTTCCTGACTTGCTGTTGCTTGTTCTTCAGCTTCTTTTTGTTTCAAGAGTGCCGCTTCTCTTCCCTTCACTCGTGCAGCCAGTTCTTCTACCGGAAGTCCCGTAGTATTAGGGCAGGTTCCAAGAGTTCCCGTCTCTTTAAGCTCTTTCAATAATGCTGTGGTAGAAATGCCTTTGGTATAAGGAAGCGTTTCGAAATCACATACTTTCATGATTTGTCCGTAACATTTTTCAATATCAGCTTCTTTGAAATCGTTACCATGGAACATGGTGTTCAAGCGATACTTTCCAGGAAGTTCAGGATCAAGATCAACAGGAGAATTGGGAACTATCTGATACGATATCTTCACATCAGGATAATTTTCTTGCATTTCCTTAAGCAATTCTTTCATGGCTAAATCAACGGCATAACATCTCTCGTCAAGATTCATATAAGGTTGACGCTTGTAATTTTTAACGTCCTGCCCGTCACCACATACTCCAATATGAAGAACAATATCTTTTCCCTGATATTTCTCAATGGCACGTAGCAGAGCATTTCTCAAGATGTTGATATGGCCAAAATGGAACATATCAAAAATGCCATCCACCCAAATACATCTTTGGTCAGGATTGTGCCTGCGGTTCGTATCGTCAGCGGGGTTAAATACTCTTACTTTATACATATCGAGTTCCTTTTTTCATTATAAACTTCATTATCAAAATCAGTTGAGACAGGGGTTTCATTTCGCATGAAACGCGGCAATGGATTAGCAGTTACCGTAGAATAAGCGTTACGTAGTTCAAAAAAAGCACCTTTATAATCCCAATTACGTGCGAGTTGGTATGATTTGCGCAATTCAACAGAAGCATCTGCATAGGATTTATGAGGTAATAAAAGTGTTTTATATTCTAAAGCGGTAGGACCATAACAACGTTTTAAATATTCTAACATTGCCCCACGTTCAATACCCCAGACAGTGGTAGGGCCAAAGGGATATATTGTAGGTTCAGTGCCCCACTCTTTCGGAGTAAGATAATCACCGGGTGATTGCGCTGACATTTCAAGCTTGCCATAGGTGAAAATTTCTTTATTACCCAGGGTTCTTCTGACAGCAGGGAAGATATCAATAAATGGATCACCAATATCAGGCTCAGCGTCAGGATTATTTACCTTTATAGCTTCATCTGAGAAAAACTTTTTAGGACTGTCTTCATAAAAACACTGCCATCCTCCCGTAACAGCCTTCCTTCTCACCTGTATTCCGGTTTCTGCAGTGAAAGTACCCTCCTCAAATAATTTCTCCATCTTTTCGACGTCATCAGGATGGACTAAATAATCTTCATCGTCATCATTAAGAATGATTCCGCCATCTCTAAAAGCACCTAATGCAGTACCAGAACACATTCTGTGATCGATACCGTGCTTGATAAAGAATGCTTTTAACCCATCTCCCATAGCATAAACACGGGCAGCTTCATCCCGGTTTAAACGTGCTTTATGAGGATCAGCAGCTATAGTTAAATACTTTTCTGCTGCCTCTTTTGGGCTATAGCTTAAAGCCATATAAGTCCCCATGAACAAAGCCTGCACACTGCGCCATAATTCCGATCCATAGACTATGGATGTTTGCATATTACCGTATACCAATTTACCTTCTTTTGCGGATTGAATAAGGCAATCCAAAGCACCGCACAGACCAGTAGTGAATATGGTTGCCATGCTTAAGCCCGCAGAAAATGGGATGGCAGCGCCATACACATAACGCCAACGAGATGTTTCATTGTCTCTTATTAAGCGATTCAGTTTATAACTCGCGCTTCTGCCAGCCCCATCTATTTTAGGGTAGGTATCCTGAAAAAACTTTTCTAATCCCATAACAGCATTTCCTATATTAAATAATGAAGGTTTCTATATAAAAGATGATTCGATGTCAAGCAGCTACAGTGGGTTGAGCAAGACGCAGATTCACACTGTAAAATGCACCTGACATCTGTCATCATTTTTATCTTTTGGAAGTATTAAAATACAACCTGAACATCATAGTTTAATAAAAGAACAGGATTTACCGTAGAATATACGGTAAGTGGTTATTTGTAGTCTGTAGCTTTGTTAAAACAGGCTTTTATATCTCAAGACCTTAAAACGGCTTACCATAAAAAGCGATGAATTCTGTAGAATCAATTGCATGCATTTTTATAGCTTTCTTGATTTCTTTAGTACTCGCATTTACCCTGCGTTTCAGACGCGTGTCTAAGGCATAAAGCTGAAAATGGTAGGCATAAGGGCCGCCCTTGGTACATGGGCCGCGGTAGTTTTTAGTTCCCCAACTATTACGTCCACGTTCAACCCCTGCAGGAAGAGTGACAGCCTCGGGAAATCCTGTAAATCGCGTGGGAATATTAAACACTATCCAATTAACCCAGAACTGGCCAGACTCGTTAATTCTCTCGACAATCAAAGCGTAAGATTTGGTGTTTTTATTCGTATCGGTCCAATTGAATGGCGGAGAATAATTATCGCCATTACAGGTAAATTGCACTGGTATGACACCATTAGGTGTTATAGAAGAACTTCTCAGCATTAAATGATTAGCAAAACCATCAATCGCCAAAATGGAGATTAGAGCGAACAACCCGACTCTGATTTTATTTTTAATCATTTTAAATTACCAGGAAAATATAAGCTGGCACATTATAGTTATAATAAAGCCGAATTGAAATAAAGTGCGTATATTGTGAAATTTCTTATGTAAATAACAGATCAATACAATATCATTTTGAACCTATATTGATCATATTTATCGCTTGGCTCCTGTCATTCCCGCGCAGGCGGGAATCCATTTTTCAAAGTGGCACCTCACTTTGTCTGTCAGATGGATCCCCGCCTGCGCGGGGACGACACAGTTTGGATTTGTGATGAGCAAAATATGCGTTTGCCCTGATGTAATCCAGGATTCAGCTTTAGTTAATCAAACAAGACTGATAGAATATTTTCGCTTTAATTTTGTAAACTTCAATAAAATAAGGAAATATTATGAAGCGAAATATGTTCTATTTTGCATGTTCAGCACTTCTTCTGTTGACTGCAAACAGTTATGCAGTCAGTGGTAATGCTATCCCCAAATGCAAATCATCTCTGAGTCTGAGCCAAGCCTGTAAAGGAAATAGTGCTGCCCAAAAAAAACGGAAGAAAGTGGTTGCACGATTGTATTCTTCATTGCTCGGTACCATGCCACAACAAGTGATGAGTCATACCCCTGAAGGGGAAAAACTGGTTAAATCAATATTTGAAACAAACACCGCAGTGACGCTCAAAGGTCGAGTGACTCCAGTGGGAAAATACGACGGCATTTTAGGTGCTGAAGAATATTTCTGGGGACTGGCCTTAAGTGTTTTCAGCAAGGCGACTAATGCCACAGTGAAATCGCTGATAGCCAGTGATGATAAAGTTGCGGTCGAAGTCAATATTGATTTCTGTCTGGCAGGCAAAGATTGTTCTCATATGACCTCTCCCTATGGTGAAGTGAAAGATGAGAATGGACAATTGATTGCTTATACGTTGACCCAAACAGGACTTTATACCTTTAACAAAAAAGATCATATCATCAAATATGATTTAAACATTCTGAACATGGGCGCGATTGCACCTCCTTTACCTAAAGAGGCCATTTGTGCTTATTTGATTCTGCCACCAGAATACAGCCAGATTCCCAATAGCGGACACTGCTCGCATTTCTGGAATAGACAAAATCAATATCCTGAAGGCTATAACTATGTTGGTGGGCAAGATATGTTTTCAGCCTACAATAACTGTCTTCAATTCATGGATACCGTCCCTGTAGGTACCTGGTACCGTGCCAATTCAAATTCACATGTATGCCGACAACTGCATATGATTTTGACTCCTTACCGTGATATGCACTGCGGTCACTCAGGCCCCAAAGGTCTGGATGTACATCCTATTCTGGATAGTAATGGTAATCCAGTTCTCGATGCGGACGGCTACCCAACCTATCATGAAATGGATGGCAAGTGTGTTGATTTCAGTTACGGAACTTATTACACCGAAGGGTTTTAAACGTAGGAGACGGTCCCATTAAGTTAAGCGATACTCCACCGTACCGCGGCTTGTCCGCGGTATCCAGAGATCTAAGTTCGGAGTGAAATTCCTGGATCCCGCGGACAAGCCGCGGGACGGCGGAACTCCTTAACTTAATAGCAGTAGGTCCGGGACGGACTTCAACAACAAATACTCAATTTGTATTAAACGTAGCATTTCAAATAGGTTTCGTCCCGGAGCGTTCCAATTGCTGCATCAAGGCTACAACTGCTCTTTTCTTAAATTGTGTTTCAAACTCTATATTTAATTTACTTATTGATCTATATTGGCAAAGTTTTGATTGAATAGCAAAAGGATGAGCACTTATGTTTGATAACCCTGAAGATCAGAATTCCAATTTACTCAATAACGCTTATTGGTATTTATTCGCCCTGTGTAGTTTGATGGCGATGGCCTATGCTCTGACTCGATATCTTGAGCGGAAGAATCCATTCGACTATGAACACCGTTCCACTCGTGCCATTGTAGGATTGATTCGCATGTTTATGTTGACCCTGCATACCAATTCACAAGAACTGGCTATACCGGAAGACACTTCTATAATAGCTGTAGGCCCACATAGATCAGGTGCGGATGCACTGGCATTGAGTGTGAACATGAAGGGTAAGCCTTTACGATTTTGGGCAACGGATCACTATGACAAGATACCGGTGGTTGGCCCGTTCATGAGAACCTTTAAAACCATACCTGTTAAAGAAAATACTAATAGAACCGCAGAAAGAACTGCCAATTCAGATGCTATAGAATCAGCCGTGAAGGTAGTCAATGAAAACGGTCGTTTCGCCGTGTTTCCACAAGGCAATATTTGTTATGCCGGTCAAGACTCTCCCATGATATATAATGGAACAGCCATAGTTGCGATCCGTACTCAAAAACCCATTGTTGTCCTTAGATTGGATGGCATGTCGAGTATCGCACCAGGATTGATTCCTGCATTTATAAAAAACAGTACTTATTACCGGATTTTTGGTACTTTGCTGGTACCAAACGACATTCGTACTACAGTGTGTTATACCATTGACTGTCATTTAAAAGAGCCAGTTTCTAATTTACCTGAAAAAGAACAGTTGAGACACATCAATGCTACCTTGTATGCCTTCTTCCGTCATATCAAAGACTTGACTCCAACGCAAATTGAGGAAATCAAAAAAGACATCAATGATGGAACGCATCTTCAAATCTGGGATAAGCGTGACGAGATGAATACCTGCCAGCGCCAATTAAAGGTTCTCAGAGCTGAGAGTAAAAAACTGGAAGATGAAGATTCTGCAAAGCTCTTTGGCGCTGTTGCATTAAGACCGTGATTTCGTTTATTACTTCAACGTTGCTTGTAGCCGGGAGCGGTACCACAATTAAGCTTCCTCATCCCGGTTGCAAGCAAACCGGGCTACTTTGACTAAATCAGTCTCTGTGTCACAACAAAAATTCCGCTTCCTCACGGTCGCGGCTCGGTTTTCGTGCTTTCGTATTGACTTCATCGTGCACCGGAAACCGAGCCGCGACCGTCAGGAAGCGGAACAGTTATACCACACAATTAAGCTTCCTCATCCCGGTTGCGAGCAGGCCGGGCTACTTTGATTCTGCCTCTCATTTCGATCCCCATTTCATCACCGCCTATACGCTTCATTCTTGAATTCTAAGTTGACTTTAAGAGCAGCAAGATCAATAATTACACACCAATTACCCGAGGAACATTATGAAACTTAGAATCAACGCTTTTTTACTACCCATTTGCGTTTTAGGTATGCTGACAACATCTGGAGCTTTTGCTGATGCTGTTGAGCAAGATGTGACTATTGTTGGCTCCATCAAACACACTTTAAATCCATCGCATATTCCCTCATATGCCAATCCGGATGTTGCCGCTCGGGGCAAAGTAATTCAATTACTAAAAGTTGAATTATCTGATGAAGAAAAAGCGCTGCTCAAAAGTCGTGCGAATGATGCATCCAAGGGCCTGCGGTCTTTTAAAGCTGCTGCTACCTCAGAATTTCCAACGAAGATCCAATTAGGTATGAAAGGCGTTCCTGTACTGGATCAAGGCATGCATGGAACCTGTGTGACCTTTGCTGTAACCGGTGCCTTAGATGCTGAGATGAACAAAGGTGATTATGTTAGCCAGGTCTGTAACTTACAATTAGGTACTTATCTGGAAAATCATGGTTATGGATATAGCGGCTGGAATGGCAGTTTTGCAGCCGATGTCGTTAACCAAATCGAACAATACGGTATTGTAAACAAGAAAAAACAAAAGAAAAAAGGATGTGGTGGTTTAACCGAATATCCTGCTTATTCAACCCACAAATCAAGTTCTTATATGGATCCAGAGCAATTCAAATCAATGAGTGAATTGGTTTTTGGTAAAGAATTAAGTTGGCTTAATGTTTATAATAAAAAAGACCCGAAAATTACTTTAAATGAAGTAAAAAGAGCAATCAATCAACAAAATCGCCTGACTTTTGGTGTCCTGCTTCCGCGCGTTGATTTGGGAGAAGCCGGAGCTGTTGGGAAGCATAATACCTGGCTTTATAAAGACACTTGGGTGCTCACACCGGAAATATTAAAAGGCGTAGATAGTGTAGAAGCAGGCCATGAAATGATCATCACCGGATACGATGATCATGCTGTTGCGGTAGATAATCATGGGGTAAAACACAAAGGGTTGTTAACCTTACGTAACTCATGGAGCACTGCCGTTGGTGATAACGGCGAGTTCTACATGTCTTATGATTATTTCAAATTGCTGGCAATTGAGGTCACTCAATTCTCGCCTTATTCTGCTCAATAATCTGCACTCATAAAAACACGCCCTCCTCAAGGAAACGAAAGAGTGTTCGTTTTAAACGTACACTCTTTCGTGCAAAAAATAAGTACGTGCAAGGATAACTGTTCCGCTTCCTGACGGTCATTGCTTTATACACAAATAATTCCAAATAGAATAATATCGACCCATTTGAAGAAAAGCGTGGATATTAGTTATGGAAATGTCAGAAGATTGGGTTGAAAAAGAAGTAGAGGATGAAGATTTTGGAGATAAGCGATTAAATAAGCGTTTTAAGAAATTGCTCGGGAGTTTATTTAAATCGCCGGATAAAAGCATATCGGGCTCATGCAAGGGCTGGGATGAAACGATGGGAGCCTATCGTTTTA
>NZ_KB892401.1:0-15387 GCF_000373765.1 Legionella shakespearei DSM 23087
ATACTTCTGGCTTCCATTCGTATCCTCATTCTTTGGATGATAGGATTTGCAGCAGAAAAAAGGAAACTCCACCTTCATTTTCAGGCAAATACCATTCGTACTCATCGGGTGCTGTCTTTTATCTCGTTAGCCAAACAGCTCATAATTCACGGGTTTCCCCAGTTCAATATAAGAAAATTCAGCCGTATTATTACCTTGTTTCAGTTAGAATTTAATGAAAATTCCCCTTTTAATCACTTAATAAAAGGGGATTGAAAAAAATGAGAGGATCACTCAGCGCTATCGCTGCATCAAGGCTACAGTTTTTTATATATTTAAATCAAGAGATGTACAGGTCTAATAACGTGCCAAATAGGTGAATGTTCTTAACGTTCTATAGTTGAACAGTAAGTGGTTGACTGAAAAAAATAGTAATCCCGTTCCTAATGCAACAAACAGGCTGTAACCAATTATTCCTGTTGTTATGATGACAAGGGCAGCGCGCATCAGTTCAAGAAGTTGAACCTTCTGATTTCCATTGGCTATTTTTCCCAACATGTAGAGGGTCAATAAGACAAATGCTCCCAGAGCCCAGGACAAAGGTGAGTGAATATTAAATATTAAAGACAACCAGGTATATACGATTATTACTATTATCGTATTCAATATCATGTAAAAAGTGGGGGAGGTAGTGTTCTTAGGAGCAACTTTCCTTTTAACAACCAACGCGTTTTCTTTTTCAAGTTGCTTGATAATCCATTCCGGAGGCATAAAAAAAGCCCGTAAGACATTGAATTTGCTCTTGAACCCTTTGCCATAATAAAGAATGTCCTTAATGACTTTGATATTCGCCAGGAAAGGATTCCAGGTATCCAGTGGTTCAGTCACCCCATATTCTACAGGTTCGCCTTCTGGTTCAAAGGTACCAAACAATTTATCCCAGATGATCAGGCTGCCGGCATAATTTTTGTCAATGTACTGAGGATTTCTGCCATGATGCACCCTGTGATGTGAGGGGGTGTTGAATATCTTTTCAAACCAGCCCATTGTGTTGATGGATTGGGTATGAATCCAGAATTGATAAATAGTGTTGATTGACGCAACCAGAACAAACATCCAGGTGGGGAAACCGAGTAAGGCTAAAGGTAAATAAAAGACCCAGGAAGTCAAAGTCTGAAAGTATCCCTGACGCAGGGCAACCGATAAATTATAATGTTCGCTTTGATGATGTACGGAATGGCCAATCCAGAAAAAACAATTTCTGTGGCTTGCCCGGTGAAACCAGTAATAACAGAAATCAACACCAATCCATAATAAAAACCAGGACAGCACTGAGTCCGGACTGAAAGAAAAAAGAGAGTAATGTTCATACAAATAGTAGTAGCCGAAAATAATGAGGCCACGCATGGGCAGGGCGCCCAGTTCTTCCAGAATACCGCTGCTGAAATTATTCACGGTGTCGTTTAATCGGTATATGGACGTCTTCTTGTACAGCGCGATAAAACATTCAATCCCGATCAGGAGCAGAAACATCGGTGTTGCAAAAAGCAATGGGCTAATTTCCATATATATTTTCCTCTGAGACAGTTCAAAATAACTACCTACCCAAGTTCTATCCAATTTCACTGCTGTTGTAAATGATCATCTTGATATTTAACGTGAATTTTGGATAAGAAAGTTGTTTGAGCCAGTCGTTACTTCGATGCCGTTCGGGCTGAGGAAGCGCGAACGGCATCGAAGTAACGACTGGATAAAAAAAGTTTCTTATCCGAAACTCACGTTATTTAATTGATTTTTCTTTTGAGTTAAAGTAGGTTCACGATTAATCGCGGTGGGGGAGTTGATGAGCAAAGAGCAGGGGAATCAAATAGTCAGCCCACTGCTGATTTTTGTCATATTAATGCTGATGGCATTAATGCAAATGACTACGGATCAGTATGTCCCATCTTTACCTGCCATTACTCAGTTTTTCCATAGTAATGAATCCACACTGCAATTAACCCTGTCCTTTTTTATGCTGGGTTTAAGTCTGTCTCATATTTTTTATGGGCCTCTTTCTGATCGCATAGGCCGAAAACCACCGCTTATGCTTGGTGTGGGTTTAAGCATTATTGGCAGTCTGTGTTGTTATATAGCACCTTCTGTAAACTGGTTGATTTTGGGAAGGTTCTTGCAGGGATTTGGCATTGGCTGTTGTAATTCAGTCGGACGTTCTCTGGTTCGTGATTTATTTTCTGACAGAATGTTGGCCAAGATAGGTTCTTATGTTGGGGTAGTCAGTATTTTTATCATGGCCGCATCACCTACTTTAGGAGGTTATATTCAGGAGCAGGCAGGATGGCGGGCTAATTTTTTATTTTTGATTGTCTTTGGCGTTCTGATTTGGTTGATGACACTTTTGGTGCTTCCTGAAACCAACAAACATTTAAATCCTGATGCGACTAAATTTAAAGTAATGGGAAGCAATTATGCTGTTTTGTTGCGTAGTAAAGTATTTTTAGGTTATACGCTTTGCGCCTGTTTTGCCTGTGCCGGTTTAGTGGCTTACCTGACCATCGCGCCGTTTTTATTCCAGAATGTTTTGGGTTTAAGCCCCTTGGAATTTGGGCAGCTGACTTTTTTTATTGCCGGAGCAATTTGTTTGAGTGGCATTGTGAACAGCCAGCTGGTGATGCATAAAGGGATTTCCTTTATGGTATTGACCGGTGTGTTACTCATGATTTCTGGTGGTTTGCTCTTGTTCCTTTTGCCTTTTCTGGGAATGTCTCAGGTCTTGGCTATTATGATTCCCGTGTCTTTATTCAGTATGGGGGCAGGTTTTACGTTCATTAATGCCTTTGCAGGTGCTTTTCATCCTTTTCCTCACATGGCGGGGACTGCCGGGGCTTTATATGCCAGCATGCAGGATTTGAGTGCTGCCTTAACCAGTGGGGTTATTGCGGCATGGAAAGGTTATGGGCAGTCTTCATTAGCTTTAATATTATTCATTTTTGGTTTAAGCTCATTGCTGGCATGGTATTATCTGGTAATTCAAGACGAGACTACTTCAATTTAAGAGGAATTTATGAAAATAACTGACAGTGAATTAAAAGGTATTATTTGCAAATTGTCTGGTGCGAAACCGGATGAAATTCATGATGATACTGCTCTTATAGAGGATTTGCAGCTGGATTCTTTGAAAATTGTCGAGTTGCTGGCAATACTGAGTGAAGATCATAATATTCCGGTGAATGAAGAAGACGCGATGAAATTTCATACTTATAAAAATCTGTATGATTTTACGCAACAGTAGGGTTGTGGTTTCTCGTTTTACGCCTCACTAAGGCTACACTTGCTCATCCTCGAATCCGCTCTCTCCAGATCCACGTCGTCCTTAGCGCGTCTTTTTGCGCGAAGGATCTCCAAATATTGTGGCATCATGCCTTTTTCG
This sequence comes from Legionella shakespearei DSM 23087, assembly GCF_000373765.1. Taxonomy (GTDB): domain Bacteria; phylum Pseudomonadota; class Gammaproteobacteria; order Legionellales; family Legionellaceae; genus Legionella; species Legionella shakespearei. The sequence goes on from NZ_KB892401.1 coordinate 3,410, forward strand.
GGAGATCCTTCGCGCAAAAAGACGCGCTCAGGACGACGTGGATCTGGGAATGATTAAAAGAAATAAAACCAAAAGTTATGCTTGCTCACGGCGCAGCTCGGGCTTCTTGCTCCGGATTTTTGCACAGGAACTGCTTATGAAGCTCATTGCTACTTCGATCCCGGCTGCGAGCAGACCGGGCTACAAGACCCTCCAGCTTCTCAAGTAGGGCGCAGTGCAGAAACATTGTCCCTGCCAGTATAACTGTTCCGCTTCCTCACGGTCGCGGCTCGGTTTTCGTGCTTACGTATCTACTTCATCGTGCATCGGAAACCGAGCCGCGACCGTGAGGAAGCGGAATTTTCTTATAAAAATTTGTATGATTTTACGTACCAGTAGGGTTGTGGAAAATGGCACAGTGCCGTAGCCCGGTCTGCTTGCAGCCGGGATCAATTTTGTACAGGACCAGCAGATTCACGGGATTTCGTAGACCGTATTAGACGTTTAACTCATTGCCACTTCGATCCCGGCTGCGAGCAGACCGGGCTACAGACCGTGCCGGGATTTTGGTTTAGGCTTTCTGCCGCTCTGGCACAATCTCTCGGAAACACCTTGAGCCTCCGCGGGTCTTTTAGGGCGTTGTGCGCAGGGACGCGCACACCGACCGCATGGATGCAGGTTTCCCTAAAAGACCCGCGGAGGCTCAAGGTGTTTCTTGCACAGGACTCCAAATTCTGGGAGTTATCTTGAAGGTTATTACCGCTTCGATCCCGGTTGCAAGCAACCGGGCTACAGATTCTACAGCACTTCAAGCAAGGCGCAGGCTGCGATTCCGCCGCCTCCCGCTGCTACTAAAAGCACTTTATCTTTGGATTTGATTTCAGCCTGTTCTCTTAAATAATCGAGTGCTATTCCCACACTGGAGCCTGAAGTATTTCCTGTTTCTTCCACTGTTTTTACTACCTGATCTTCCGAAAAACCTAATTGCTTGGCCACGGATAAAACCAGATTTTTGTTCCCCTGATGCGGTACCAGCCATTGAATGTCGGCAGGAGTCAGGTTTAATTCTTTGAGGAAATCAATGGCGGTATCAACCATCCCATGCACTGCTTTAACAAAGAGTGCCGTACTTTCCCTAATCGTAATATAAAATTGTTCCGGGTTAGTACACAGGGCCGCAGGCAGTCGTGAACCTCCCGCAGGTGTTGAAACCGTGTCGCTGACTTCCCCATCGGCAAATAAGGCAGAGGCCACAAAACGAAACTCCGCCGCTTCCTGATCTTGCGACACAATACAGGCTGCCGCCGCATCACCAAACAGCACACTGGTGGCGAAATTATTTTTGTTTAAAAATTTGGAGCGGACTTCACTGGCTATAAGCAATACTGAACCGGAGCAGGCCTGAGCAAGTGCAGCACTGTTATGTAAACCAACTACAAACCCCGCGCAGGCAGCACCCACATCAAAAGCACCAGCCTGAACCAGGCCAAGACGATACTGAACCAATGGACTGGTTGGTGGTGAAATATAATCGCCAGAAATAGTGGCGACTATCACCTGAGTGATTTTATTTTTTTCTTGCGGTTTGGCGGTAAACAGTTTTTCAGAAGCAAGAACAGCAAGATCACTGCAAGCCTGCTCGTCACTCACCCAACGTCTGTTCCTGATGCCAGTTGAAAAGCCGACCAGAGCAGGATTTTGAGTGCTTTGCATCCAATCCAGAACATCCTGATTGCTCATTACCTTTTCAGGCAATACCGCATAGGGGCCTTTGAGAAAAATAGCTTTTTCGGCGCGTAATAAATTCATGACGATAACAATCCCTCAGAGCTCATTAAAGGTAAACCACCACTGACCGTGATAATAGAACCAGTCATATACGACGTTTTGGAAAGCAAAGGATCCAGGGCTTCTGCAATCTGAGCCGGTTCTCCCATACAGCCTTGAGGAATAATTTTACCTACTTTTTCCTGATAACTTTCGTTTTCCCAAAAATGTTTGGTTCTGGATGTTTTAATCAAACCAACCCGCACAATATTGGCTAAAATATTTTTGGCACTGTAATCCACCGCCAGATTAAAAAACAACCCTTCCAGAGCTGCCTTGGCGGCACAATAGGCAGGATAACGACTGGTTCCATTCGTGGAGGAAAGGCTCGAAACTAATACCAAACGGCCAAATTTATTAGCCACCATAGCGGGAAGCAGACGATGAATAAGCCAAATGTTGCCATTAACATTGAGATCAATATAACTACGAATTTCAGCATAAGGCAAAGCATGTAATTTACGCAAACGGCTGACACGGTTAAAGGCATTCAGCAGCACGCCGTCAATTGGTTCTGCCAACAGCTTCTCCAAATCCGCTTCACAGGCTTCGGGTTGGGCAAAATCATATACAAAGCCCTTAACCGGCATCTTTTGCTCTGCATAATGCTGCAAGGTTTTATCCAGACTTTCTGTGCTGGAGGCGGTGATAATGATTTTATCCCCCATGTCTGATCTTCTTTTGGCAATAGCCTGAGCAAGATCAGAAGAGCCGCCGGTAATAAGCAGGTTCATTTTGCCCCCAGATCAATAAGATGCCTTTCTATAGAAGCAACAGAGTCATAATGTTCTTTGACCAGCGGCACCACCGGTATTTTAATTTTGAATTCGCGTTCCAGTTCAATGATTAACAAAGCCATCATTAAACTGTCTAATCCGCCTTGCGCCAGATCCGCCTCTTTGTCTTTGGGGAGGTTAGGAAGCCCTATACGTTCTATGGCATTAAATATTCTATCGCTGAGCATGGTGTGATTCCTTATGAACAATGGCATTGCTGTTAGCAAGCAAGGTTTTCCTGTCCAGTTTGCCGTTGTGGTTGCGGGGTAAGTGAGGCAACAAACGCACTGTAACAGGTAATTTTTTCGGTAATAAATGATTTTGTATCTGTTCTGTTAATTGTGGTTCCGTCATCCCTTGAGGCAAAGAACCTGTTTCAAAGCAGGCTACCAGACGAACACCATACAAATCATCCGCCAAGGGTAAAATAATCACTTCTTTAATCCCTTCCATTTGGCAGATTTTTTCTTCTATTTCAGTCAGATTTACTTTTTCTCCACCTATATTCACCAGATTATCACGGCGTCCCTTTATGGCAATGAGCCCATCAGGCAGGATTTCAGCAATGTCACCCGTATGCAGCCAGCCTTGATGTATCTTGGTATTCTGCTCATCACCAAGATACCCCAGCATCATTTGACTGCCACGAATTAACAGCTCGTCCTCTGCGGACAATTGCACCTGCCAGTCGCCCACAGGGTATCCTGCGTATTGTTCCATAAATAAAGAGTTGTCGCTGGAATAAGTGAGCACTCTGGGCGAGGCTTCGGTCAGGCCGTAATTGTTATAAATGATGGCATTGGGAAAGGTGCGTTTTAAATCCATGCGTTGGGGTACTGGCAGTGGCGCTCCAGCAGAAACAACTGCTTTTATTAAGCCTGCGCCTTCAGGATATAATGCAGCCATTTTACTAATGGGAACCCAATGCGAGGGAACACCGCTCCACATTTGAGGGACCTGAGCGGTCTCCAAAAGAGATTTTATCTCGGTAAATTGAGCAATGAGGCGGGTTGTTATCCCCGTCATTAAACCTGGCAACAATTGTCCTAACAAACCAAAAGAATAAGACAAGGGTAAAAACAGCAACTGATCCTGTATGCTGTCAAAACGCAGAGCTTTAATTACCGCCAGACAATTCGATTTTATATTTCTGGCTGATAACTGAACGGCTTTAACGTGTCCGGTGGTGCCTGAAGTAAAGAGGATTAAAGCTAATTCCGCATGCGGTTTAACCGCACTATTTTCATGAAATTGCTCCAAATCTCCGTTTGCATCTACAGTCATTGCCCTGCCTAAAAGAGCGATTCTTGCCTGTTGTTCTTCCTCCGATAAAGTATTGGAAAAAAGCGCTACAGGCTGGCTGATTTGCATGGCAGCAAGAAATTGGGTAATAAAGCCAATCTCTGGTTCTGCTTTCAGGATCAGTATGGCCTTGGGGAGCTTTTTAAAACGCTCTGCCATGGCTGCCGTTTCTTTCTGCAAATCTGCAAAAGAAAAGCGTTCTTCGCCAATGTGCAGCGCTGTCTTTGCAGCATCTTCTTCCGAAAAAAAGAACATCGTTAATCCTTGACCCTGTTTAATTGCCAGCGTGCGATAACAGGCAAACTGTTATCCAGCAAATGTTTGCGGCAGAAATTTCTGCGCACTTTGCCACTGGTGGTATGAGGCATGGCTCCCACAGGAATAAGCACTATAGTATTAATTTCCAGTTGATGGAGCTGATATGTGCGTTTGAAAATGGCATCAAATAATTCATCTCTCGCCGTAGGGGATAATGAGGGATCTTTGAGTTCGCACATAACGGTCAGCTCGTATTCCTGCCCGGTCTGCACTACGAAAGCAGCACATTTACTGATTAGCGAGCGCATGGGCGAGTGCATCAGGGAATATTCAATGTCCTGAGGATAATGGTTTTTACCGTAAAGGATAATCAAGTCTTTAATGCGGCCACTAATATACAATTCATTGTCGTGCATGAATCCCAAATCGCCGGTTCTCAAGTAAGCCTGTTTTGAATTGTCGCCTTGAATCATGCCGTGGAATGCGTGTTCTGTTTCGTCTTTTAATTCCCAATAGCCCTGAGCTACGCTGTCGCTATGCACCCAGATTTCACCGACCTGATCCGTGTCGCAAGGTTTTAATGTATCCGGATCAACAATTTTAACGGCCTGGACTGGACTACCGCAACTGACTAGTACGTAACTGTCAGGGCTGTTTTCTTCAGCAAAGTGTATCCGATGATCCTGATACTTTTTCTTATCAATAGTCAGGGTTTTGTAATGTGTTCCAGGGATGCCGCTGGTGACAAACAGCGTTGCTTCTGCCAAACCATAACAGGGGTAAAATGCTTCTTTACGAAAGCCATAATCTTTAAAGGCCTCATAAAAATGGTCCATGGTTTCCTGACGAACGGGTTCTGCTGCGTTGGATGCGATTTTCCAGGAGCTTAAATCCAGTCCCTGTTTTTTTTCTTCTTTAATTCGTTTAATGCAGTAATCATAAGCAAAATTGGGGCTGCCGCTAATGGTCACTTTGTATTTGCCAATATTATTGAGCCAGGAAAAAGGACTTTCCAAAAAAGAAAAAGGTGACATTAAAATCACCGGACAACCGGAATAAACAGGAGTTAAAATATAACCAATTAATCCCATGTCATGATGAGGTGGAAGCCAGCTAAACAACACGGTTTCTTCATTAACCTGGAAAGCCACACACATTTTTTCCATGTTATCCAGCAAATTCAGATGACTGATCATAACTCCCTTGGGGTGCATGGTAGAACCTGAAGTGTATTGGATAAAGGCAATATCATGGCCATGAATCTTTGTGGGCTGCCAGTCTTTGTGCCGCTCCAGCGGGATGGATTCCATAGCAAGACAAGGGATTTTGGCAAAAGTAGCTTGTGAGTTTTTATCAATAGCGCAGAATTTAGTGATATGGTCAGCCGTCATTAAGACCAGATTGGGTTGGGAATTCATGACAATACGCTGCGCTTTTTCAACCAGCTTTTCCTGAGCGGGAGGATAAATGGGGACCGCAATGCACTGGGCATAAAGACAGCCTAAAAAAGCCTGAATCAGAGGAAGCCCGGGAGAAAATAGCAGAAGCACACGGTCTCCAGGCTTTGCACCTTGTTCTTTTAAAGTCACGGCTACAGCCCGGGCCTGCTGGTCCATTTCCCTGTAGTTCATGGTGTGTTCGGTTTCTTTATGGAGAAAAGTGCAGATGATTTTTTCAGGGGTAGCTAAAGCCCTCAGGCGGATCACATCGACCAAAGAGGGGCATTTTCTTACTTCTTCTCTCATCATAAATTTCCTTATTTACCATGAAACTGCAGAATTTGGGCAGCATAAGACAGGCCGCCACCCACACTCATCAAGAGGATTTTTCCAGGGCGGTCGAAGATTTTTTCTTCCACAGCCCGGGCCAGAGTATAAACAATAGAGGCTCCACCTATGTTGCCTATGGTGTTAGAGTCCCAAATGACCGTTTTATCCGTTAATTGATTTTCATTTAATAATTGATCGACTAATTTACGGTTTACCTGATGGGGGATGACCCAGGTGATGTCATCCTTTGCCTGTTGGTCAGGCAGCAGATGGTCTATCATTTCAGAATACCGTTCGTGAGCCAGTTCTTTTAATAAGGCTTCATCGCCAACGAGGTGATAACCCACGGTATCCATTTGTTCTTTAGTAGGTGGAAAAACTCCCTGAGTTGTGAACGCTTCAACGTATTTGCCATCTGTTGAAAAAAAGCTTTTTTCAACAGTGAAAGCACCTTCGTCTGATTGTTCAAGAAATAAGGCGGCAGCACCATCTGCCAATCCTATCCATGTTTTTTCATTTTCAGGATCAATCACTTTGGAGAGGGTTTCTGCACAACAAAGCAAGGTATTTCTGTAACCCAAGGCCATGAGCGCATAAGCCAGATGCAGAGTAGACAGAGAGGTAGAGCACCCAGTTTTCAAATCATAGGCGGGGGCATTCAAACCTAATTCGCCTAATACTGCCGCAGCTTGCGAACCAGTAAAACGTTTGTTGGTCGTCGAACCTAAAAGAAAGGACTGGATTCTGGCTGGTTTATGTTGTTCCAGCAATTTTTTTACAGCTCTTACCGCCAGAGATTCTGCTGTTAATTCTCGTGATGCATCTAAAGGTTCCCAGGGTTTATGGCACCAATAGCGAGTATGAAAGTCAAACTCTTCGCCAATTTTTTCGGCAAATTTTTCCAGAAATCCTTGCGATTTATCAGCAGTTCTTGGAAAATTCTTTAAAATATCCAGATTAGAAATTGGGCCGGATTCAGGTAACATTCTGGATGCTGCAGAAATGTCAAAACGTATGTTGGGGTGTAAAATATCCATAATTACCTTAATTTTCAATTGATATTGCTGATCTAATGTCAAAGAAAGTACACTCCTTTATATCAGCAAATCAAGTATTTATTCATCATAGTGGTGAAAAAATTTATGAATTGCTAAGTTTAATATTAGTCTATATTTTATACAATGATGAATTGGCAAGGCGTTTGAATGTCTTGTCAGAGTTGTTGAACTTTTGCCAAGAGAGCAGGAATGTCAGATAAAGCAACGATGAAATGGATAGAAAGCCTGATTGACGAACACAGTTTTCTTCCTTTGGGTTCCGATTATACTGTAGAGAACCAACCCGATTTGCAAATGGGCGGGGAGGTTATTACCGGGCTTGCCAAGGTCAATCAACGGCCTGTAGCGGTCTATGCTCATAATACTTCGGTCAATCGGGGGTATGTAACGCGGCAGGGGGCGATAAAAATAATTCGCCTGATGGATAAGGCAAAAGACTTAAAAATTCCTGTCATTGCCTTTTTAGCTTCTCCCGGAATTTCGCTGGATTTGCTCAGCGGGGATGAATACACCCAAATCATCAGCCGCAATATTTCCCTTTCCGGACAGGTTCCCCAGCTTGGGATCATTGCAGCACCCACTTTGGGGGCGCCCGCTTATTCTGCTGTGTTAATGGACATGACCTTTTTTAATAAACATCGCAGTTATTTGATGGTTACAAGTCCTATGGTAGTGCAACAGGCTATAGGTGAAAAGGTTACTATGAGTGATTTGGGCGGTACTGCTATGCATGCGAATACCACAGGTATTGCTGATTTTGTTGATGACAGCACTGCAGCGCAAATCAATCATGTCAAAACAATGCTGAATTTCCTACCCTCAAACACGCAGGAATTACCACCAGTTCATGTGGTGCATGAGCCTACTCATCCCATGCCGACCATACCTGCCAATCCGCGGGTTCCTTTTAATATTCTTGAGTTGATCCAGGCTATAGTCGATAACTCGGTAGTGCTGCAATACAAGCGTACTTACGGTCAGGCCATGATTTGTGCCTTCGCTCATATTAATGGCCATGCAGTAGGCATTGTTGCGAATCAGAGTATTCGCTTTAGCGGGGCGATTGATTCCGATGCAGCGCAGAAAACGTCTAAATTCATTCGCATTTGTGACGCTTATTCTATTCCCGTTCTCACCCTGATTGATGTTCCCGGATTTATGCCCGGTAAGCGCGAAGAACAAAAAGGATTGTTGCAGCATGGGGCCAGATTATGTGTTGCCATGCAAACCAGAGTGCCTCGTGTGAGTGTGGTTGTGCGCAAATGTTATGGTGCCGCAGCATTTTTAATGATGCAAACCAAATCGCAAAATGGCGATTTGGTCTTGGCTTTGGAAACAGCAAGCCTTGGGGTAATGGGGAAAGAAACCACCAAAAAAGTGCAAACCACGGATGGCAATGAGCAGGAACAAAAAACGGCGCAACCTGCATTGGAAATTGATGAATCACTCGCTGAAGCCTTCACTCTGGGCATCATTGATGAAATTATCAAGCCCATGCAGATTCGTAGCCGCCTGGCGCAGCATTTGGAGTTTTTAGCCCGTAAAATGCAGAACATGCCTGAGGCCCGGCATTCTATTGTTTAGGCTCTGATTGAAAAGGAACTATAATGTCTTCTTCTAATGAAATGGTTCAATTCATGGAATCATTTGAACGTTATCTTGGTAATCCACAATCATCGGATACCCCGCTGAATTTTAAGCATATATTAACTCATGATGAGCAGGAAGAAGTATCCGGAGAACTGATAGCCTTTGTGCAGCAATGGGGGTTTATGGATTATATAATTCCCAGGCATGTGGGTGGCAAAATGGGGTCTTTTGACCAGTTGTATCATTTGAGCAAAATCCTGGCGAGACGAGATACTACCGTTGCCAATACTTTGGGATTGGCCTTATTTGGTGCGCTGCCAACCTGGATTGCAGGTACTTTGGAACAAAAAAAATCTCTGGCAGTATTGTTGCGTAAGGGAGCGATTCTCGCCCTTGCCCTGACAGAAGAAGAGCATGGTTCTGATTTAACTGCTAATGAAATGATGGCTACTCAGGTAGAGGACGGATGGGAGATTTCAGGCCGTAAATGGTGTGTTAATTTTGCAACCAAAGGCGAGGGCGTGACCGTACTTTGCCGCACTCATGAAAAGGGTGGGTTGCTGGGGTTTTCTTTATTTTTTATTGATAAGTCTCTGGTTAAAAATGGCATTACTTATCTGCCTAAAATGCCGACTCTTGGGGTACGAGGTCTGGACATCAGTGGGTTTACTTTTGATAAAGTCCAGGTATCCAGCGAAGCCTTAATCGGCAAAGAAAAGCAAGGTTTGGAAATCACCTACAAAGTATTTCAGATTTCACGGACTCTGTGCGCCTGTCTTTCTGTAGGTGGAGCGGATACGGCCTTGCGCATGGCGCTTTCTTTCAGTCTTGAGCGGCAATTATACGGGAGTCCTGCCTATGTTATTCCAGCAGTAAAACAACGTCTGGGAGAACAGTTTACTCAATTGTTGATTGCTGACTGCATTTCTTTGGTAGTGCTCAGAGCCTGTACGATATTGCCGGATAAAATGAGTTTCTGGTCAGCGATTATCAAGTTTCTTGTTCCTCGCATGTGTGAAGATATTGTAGAGCAATCAGCAATTATTCTAGGGGCGAGGGGATTTTTAAGAACCACTCCATGGGCCATGATGCAAAAAATCAGGCGAGATATTCAGGTAGTGGGTTTATTTGATGGCAGCAGCCAGGTGAATCTTTCCCTGATTGCTGGTAATTTATTACCACAAAGCAGAATGCGTGGTACTCATGTCGTGGATGATGGCAGTTCATTAAAGCAATTGTTCCAGGTGGACAGCACGTGCCCTGAGTTTAAAGAAGATGAAATGGGGATGTTTACCCATAGTGAAGATGATGTGTTTGCAGGGTTAATGCGTTTGCAATGTGACCCCATACAGCATCTCATTACTGCAACGCGCGAAGAAATTATCCGCCTTGATGAACAGGTCAGGCAGTTAAAAGAAGACAAACAGTTTGATCCCAGGGGTTTGGCTGCTTTTCGTCTGGCCGAGCATTATTGCTGGATTTTTGCAGCCTCTTGCTGTTTGCAGTATTGGTATTACAATCAGAATTCGTTACCTGAAGAATTGAAAGATACCACCTGGGTTACTTTAGCGATACAGTTCATTCTGAACAAGCTCAATTCAACGCGGCCTGTAGATGCTGCCTTGCAGGAAACCATGGCGGAGCGCTTGTGCTCCTTTTATAACAACAATAAATTATTTGCCGTTATTTCGGCACAATTAGCGGAGTAGCAGGGATGAATTGGAGAAGGATGTTAATTGCTGCGCTTACCAGAAAAAAATACAAAGCCTTTATTCAGGATACCAAACAGCCAGAGCAGGCACGAGAACGCCTCTGGACTTATGAAATTGCACCCTTCCTGCATAAATCTCCTTATTGGGATTCGATACTGCCTGGTGAAGGCCATTTAGTGCTTAATGAGTTTGATATTACTACTTATGAAGATTACGAAGCGGGTCTGTTAGCTGCCCAACATACACTGACGCAACCTTTTAATGGAGAAGATGTTATTTTCTGGTCTGAAACTTCCGGGACCTCTGGAGTCAGAAAATTTTTCCCCATCACGGCCTCCTTTCAAAAACAGTTTCAGCGCACCATGCCTCCCTTTATTTACAGCCTGACTCAACGCTTTAAAGGTTTGTTTCAGGAAAAACTATTGTATCTGGTGGCGGTGAATGCCGATAAATTTACTCCTGCAGGAACCCCTTCAGGCTGGATCAGCAATTTTAACTACCGTAATTTGCCTCCGTTTATCAAGCGCTTTTATGCCATGCCTGATGAGGTATTTGCTACAACCGAAGTGTTTAACCAATGGGGGCCTTTCTATGCTTTGGCTCATGATTTATGCGGTATTTTTGCAGTGACTCCTATGGTTATTGATGCCTTTTTTGAGCGCTGTGTGAATGGTTTTCAAGAGTATCTTCCTTATTTGGCTGGCGAGAAAAACCTTCCGGAAGGACTGCCGCCGGCCAAGATAAGTGCTCAGCGTCTGGCCTATTTGCAGAATCTGGCAAAGAAGGGCACTGAACTGACTTTTAATACTCTGTGGCCATCCATGGAGCTTTCCTGCTGTTGGACTTCCGGCTTATGTGAATATCCTGCACAGCAGTTGCAAAAGCGGATGGGAAGTGGCATCAGTTTGGTTGATGGGGCTTATTCAGCGACAGAGGGATGGCTGACCGTGCCTCTGGAAAACAATAAACTGGGAGGCACCTTGCATCCTGGTGCTCACATTGTTGAGTTTATTGAAGAGGGTAAGGACATTGATAAAAGTAATCTCTTACAATGCTGGGAACTGGAGCCAGGTAAACATTATGAGGTATTTTTAACTACGGCTATGGGCTTTGTGCGTTATCAGCTGAAAGATGTAGTGAAATGCACCGGATATTTAAATAAAGCACCTCATCTCGAATTTTGTTATAAGACCCAATTGTTAAAATTGGAAAGTTGCGCGGTTACCGGCCAGGAACTGCAAAGCATGTTGCAGGCAGTGGGCTTTGATATGGCGCCACAGTGGTATTTCGCACGCAACAGTTCAGGCAATAAAATTGTTTTGGTCACCGACGACAAGACAGTAATTCCGGCTTCTCTTTTAGCGCAATTACACCAGCAATTAATTCAGGTAAGCCCCACCTACGCCCACAGCGTTGAAACGGGAGAAGTAGAACCTATGGTTTTGTTGCAATTACCAATGAGTGAACTTCTGGGAGATGTGCACGCGCAAACCAAACCGAAATTGATTTCACAACAGGTAATTGCCGAGAGATAAATCCGATTCATAACCCGTATTAGGCGCCAGGGAGGGTTTGTAGCCCGGTCTGCTTGCAGCCGGGATCGCGCAAATACAAATCCCGGCAGGGCTTCAAACTGGCACCATGCCGTATTCAGGAGATCCTTCGCGCAAAAAGACGCGCTCAGGACGACGTAGATTGGGAAGGGGC
>NZ_KB892401.1:15437-34207 GCF_000373765.1 Legionella shakespearei DSM 23087
AGGACGACGTAGATTGGGGAAGGGGCAGTGAGTGTAGCCCGGTCTGCTTGCAGCCGGGATCGCGCAAATAAAAATCCCGGCAGGGCTTCAAACTGTCACCATGCCGTATTCAGGAGATCCTTCGTGCCAAAAGACGCGCTCAGGACGACGTAGATTGGGGAAGGGGCAGTGTCTGTGCTGCAACAAAAATTCCGCTTCCTCACGGTCGCGGCTCGGTTTTCGTGCGTTCGTATCTACTTCATCGTGCACCGGAAACCGAGCCGCGACCGTCAGGAAGCGGAACAGTTATACCGGTACGTACTTTATTTCCTGCTCTGGACTTTCGCACTGGTATTTATAAAATTCATTGCCACCTCGATCCTGGCTTATTCGTTGATAATGCAAGAAGAAAATATTTATTCAAATAGATTTAAATTTAAATGCAATGTCTAAAAAATGTAATATACTTTAAAGCGATAGCTCATTAAAATAAGGTTATATCATGGACATGAAGAAATATATTTTATCGCTTTCGCTGGTTACATTGATGGGTTCTACCGCCTTTGCCACTACCCAGGAAGGGGAAGATGCTTATAACCAGCAGCGTTATGAAAAGGCATTTATTTTGCTTTCTCCGGAGGCTGATAAGGGTGATGCCAAGGCGCAGTATTTGTTAGGTAAAATGTATTACAATGCTCAGGGTGTGGCTTATAACGCCGAAAAAACAGAGCAATTATTATTAGCTTCCGCGAATCAGGGCAATGTCGATGCACAAGTGCTTCTGGCTGGATTCTATTGGTATCTCAATACACCAGAGGGCTTTAACAAAGCGCTAACCTGGTATCAAAAAGCGGCAAACCAAAATAATCCTGATGGCCAATACGGTTTAGGATACATGTATGACACCGGATCAGGTGTGCCTCAAAATACTGAGACCGCTATGATTTGGTACAAAAAGGCTGCAGAACAGGGAAATTCAAACGCAGCTCTTGCTATTGGCTATGACTACGACACCGGTACTGGTGTAAAAAAAGATAAAACAGAAGCTATAAACTGGTATACCAAAGCTGCAGACATGGGTAATGCCAGTGCTCAATACAATCTGGGTTTAATGTATGAGCAAGGTGATGGTACTCCTGTGGATATAAACAAGGCGTCTCAATACTTTGAAAAAGCAGCCCAGCAAGGCCATGCCAAATCACAATTAGAGTTGGGTTACCTCTATGATACAGGCAAGTTAGGCCCATCTGATCTGCAAAAAGCGGCTTATTGGTACCAAAAAAGTGCTGATGCAGGTAATGCCAATGCCCAATACAATTTGGGTGATATGTATTTTTACGGTGATGGTGTAGGAAAAAATCTTGAACAGTCTGTAGTGTGGATGCGTAAAGCTGCGGAACAAGGTTATGGTAAAGCACAAAACCAATTGGGTGTGTATTATCGGGATGGTATTGGTCTGGCTGCCGATCCTATCATGGCCTACGCCTGGTTTTCTGCTGCAGCAAATCATGGTTATGACAAGGCAAATGCCAACGTGAGTAGTCTTGAGAAAACGCTGAATCCTGATGATTTGGCTAAAGCGAAAGCATTAGCTCAGCAATACACTGATACTTACAAAGTAAAAGAGGAATAAGCTGTCCTATGCTTCCCGCATTACGCTGTCGCTAATGCGGGCTACAGATCTGAGTAAGTTATCATACCGTAGCCCGTATTAGGCGCTAGCCGTAATACGGGATCGAAGTGGCAAAGAGCAATATGTTCCCGCACGCTAATGCGGTCTATATTTCATAACATCTGACATTGATTAAAAGCCTGATGAGCATATAATAGCTTTTAACTCTCTATTCTCATGGCATAAGGCTGAAATGAATTCATTCTTAAGTAACTGGCTTAAGTTACGCGATTACCTCTCTACTGATATCTTTGGTGGTCCCCGAATATTAAAAGCCGCATGGGTTATCAATTTGCAAAAGGTAAGTACTTTACCTTTCGTGTTGTTATTAATGTGGTATTTCGATTGTTTTACCGTCACCGCATGGACTTATGCGGCCCTTCATGGCAGTTATGGATTGTGCTGGCTGTTGAAAGATCGTGTGTTTCCCGATCCCAACTGGGAGAAAAAAGTTACCTTTGGGGGCGCCTTTATGATGTGGGCATTGGTACTTGCCTTATACTGGATTGCACCTGTGATTATTGTTACCCAACGGGTTGAGGCACCTTTCTGGATGTTATTTACCGCTACCCTGATTTATGTTTTGGGGGTGGTCATTATGATGAGCAGCGACACGCAAAAATATTTTACCCTGCGAATCAAACGGGGATTAATAACCGATGGCTTTTTTTCACGTATTCGCCATCCTAACTATCTGGGCGAAATGATGTTGTATGCCTCATTTGCTTTGTTAGCAGAACATTGGTTGCCCTGGGCAGTTTTAGCTTGGGTATGGTCAGGTGTTTTCTTACCCAATATTCTGGGTAAAGAAGCCAGCATGTCACGTTATCCAGAATGGGCGAGTTACAAGGCACGAACAGGAGTTCTGTTACCGAAAATTTTTAAAAATAAAATACAGCATGCATAGGAGCTTATTCGATGTCTGATAAATCAGAACAAAAGAACAGTAAAGTGACCATAGCAGAAAATCAATTAACCGTTCCCATGCTTATTTTGATTGATTTGATTTCGGTATTCTTAAGTTTAATGCCCAGTGTTGCAGCCATTAGCCTGACGGGTTTATTCATTTATCATGGTTATGCAACAACCTGGCTGGTTTTGCCTTTGGCGCCTTTTGTTTTGTTTCTTTCTTTTATTGCAATCATTTTTCTCATCAGGATGTGTTTACCCAGGTTAAAGCCAGGGCGATACAGACGTAAACTGAATAAAATGACGGTGGCCTGGTTTTGTCATTTTTCCCTTTCTCGTGCTGCTAAAATCACGGGTTTTCTTTACATCATCCAATCCTTTAATGTTTTAAAATATCTGTACTGGCGTGCCATGGGGAGTAAGGTATCGTTCCAGATCATGAATTCCTTTGATATTGATTTTGCTGACTACCCGCTCATATCCATAGGTAAGAATGTAACTATGGGGAGCCGAGTAACCATCACCTGTCATTCAGATGTAGGCAGCCTTCTTTTTCTTTCACCCGTTGTTATTGAGGATGATGTCTTTATCGGCATGTCCGTCACCATTGGTCCAGGAACAACCATTAAAAAAGGCGCCTGGATTGGCTATGGAAATGATCTGGTCAACCAGACAGTGGAAGAAAACGTCAAATTTGCCACGATCAAAGCGCTTGGTGAGCAGTCAAATCCGACTGATAAATGAGGTGACTGTTGGCTGTAAAGGGATTTAAATGAAAAAATTATGTGTTGCTCTTTTTATGTGTATTGGTTCGTGGGTACACGCCGAGTGTCTTGTTTACTTAAATAACGATGTTATTGATAAACCCTTGAATGATCCTTTGTTTTCTTTACTGTCCGATTCGGTATCCTGTCCAACATCAGTTCAGGAGCTAAAACAGAAATTAGTCGCTAACCACTTACAGATAGAAACCCGCATGGTAGCGAATCGGGGCAGGAATAATCCTGCGGAGGGTAGCTTTAGCTTTTTTGAATCGGTTTATGGCCAGTTAGCATCGGGACAAAGGGTAAAAAAGGGAGATTTTTTCCTTGGTCATTTTACTGCTCTGGAGGGGAATACCCTTGTCTTGGATCAAAGGCCTGAACACGAAAAATTATTAATCGAGCTCATCGTCTGGGACAGGCAGAAAGAGCAATACAATTTCTATGAACTCAGAGGATGGGAACGCGGGGGCGTGCGCTGGTTTTACCGAGGCGATTCAGCCGATGCTTATAAAGATAACAAGTGGTTATACCGTAAAAGCCCTGCAAATGAAGACCATTTTGGCAGCCGTATGCGCTGTTCTGCCTGCCATAATTCGGGAGGACCTATTCTTAAAGAAATGTCCTTGCCACACAATGACTGGTGGACTGATCTGCGTCCATTAATTCTTGCTCCTAATCATCCTGACCCTGAAGTTGAACGTTTAATTGCCGAACTCGCAGACGCTGATTTATTAGCCAGGGATGTGCGTACAGGGGCGAATAAATTAGGTAATAGTTCTTCTATGACAGCCTTTGGTAAGCAGTTATCATTACAGGAACAATTACGCCCACTCTTTTGTACTACAGAAATAAATCTGGAATCCAGTGCTGATGAAGAGGGGAGCAGCTTTTTAATTCCTTCCGCTTTTTGGCTTAATCCTGTGTTGGGTCAAATCAATATAAGCGTGTCGCGTGATGCATATAATGAAGTGCTTGAAACTCTTGATATGAATTTTCCCGAAACGTCACTGCGCGATGCCGACCATGCCTGGCTGACTCCGGTAAAGAGTGACGCAGATCTGCAGGAGATTCAACGCCTTATCAAGCAAGGGCTAATCAGTGAAGAGTTTGCAAAAGCGGTGTTGATGATTGATTTTACCCATCCTGTATTTTCCACGGAACGATGTGATCTTTTAAAATTACTTCCTGAAACGAATGAAAAAGAATGGCTATCTCACTTCATGAGTCATTTACGCAAGCAAAGCAGTAAAAACAAAGCAGCCGCGACCCTGAGCGATTATCTTGAGAATCCGGTGGTGTATCAGGGTAAAGCCATGCAGGAAATTCATCAATATCAGCAGTATTTGGCGCAGCTTTTAATGACCCGAGAGGGATTAAAAACCAGCTATCTGAATTTGATTGCTTTGAGAAAATCAGTTTTTACCAGTGAACTGTCGCAAAATCCCAAAGGACAGATTCTTGAGCCGGGATTCAGAGTTATTTTTCCTGAGAGTATGGTGTAGATTAAGTTAACGTGAGTTATGGATAAGAAGATTGATTTACTTCGATGCCGTTCGGGCTGAGGAGAGGCGGTAGCCTCGTCTCGAAGCCTTAGCACCATGCCCAGGCTTCGAGACAGCGCTATCGCGCTTCCTCAGCCCGAACGGCATCGAAGTAACGATTGGATAAAACAAGCTTGTTATCCATAACTCGTTAAGTTGTGGAAACCGAGCCGCGACCGTCAGGAAGCGGAACAGTTATACTGGCAGGGACAATGTTTCTGCTCTGAACCCCTAGCTCCCTCTTTTATTACATCACTCCTTGTTTAAGGCTTATAGTTGACACTACTTTTTTCGGAATCGGTCATCAATGCATCTAAAACTTCATATTGAGAAGTATATTTATTATCACATTGGGGATTAAGGGAAACCAGCAATGTATTCAACACATTTTTTGTGGGATAGGCTACCCATAAATGGTGTAAATAGGAGTAAAACTGGGGTGAGCCTGTTAATCCATCCGCAGGCTTTTCACGATTTGTTATTTTACATTTACCTTGATCAAATTGAAGAATCAAAGTATTCAGTTGGTTGTCAGAATCTTGCCATGCAAAGCATAATTTATGTTGGTGAATCACGACTGCGGGCATTGAATGGAACTTTTCCGTGAGACGTACTGGATCACTCCAGGTTAATCCATCAGTAGAATGCAGTACAATAACAGACATTTCTTCGTATAATTTGTTGAAAAACAAAACATCGCGGTGTTACACCGATATTTGATAAAACAGACTGTTTTAGGAGCTGTAGACAAAGCGAGGGTTCCCTCGCTTTGTTGCCAGAGTATTAAGGGTTTGCTGTATGCACAGGCTGCTGCATCAATGAAGTAATTGATGAGGTCAGAATCCCCGGGTTATTTTTCCCGCCTATGGTCAGGTCAACGGACATATAAGGAAGATTAAACAGATACAAGAGGGCTACAAAAATGAAGCCTGTAGCTATATTTCCTATTGCGATCCATTTTTTTTCTTCTGCATTGCCAAAGAAAGCAGTCAGTGCGTATGTCAGGGTAAAGAGAAGGGCAACCAGCAAGTATAAGCAGACGTTAATGTCTATGGTGAGTTCACGGAGAACTTTATAAGTCATCATGAGAGCCAGTATGAACAAAATAACCCGGTATACTTGTAAGACTGTTTCTAACCATGCTGGATAATCTGATGCTTCATTTCCGTCCTGATAATAAGCATTAAAGAACAGAACACCCATAACGGTCAAAGGCAATAAAACAAGCAGAGGATTGATGTGTTCTATCCCGCCGGTAAAAGAATGCAGAAGATATAAAACAAAGTAAATACCGCTGATTATGGCCAGGAAAGGAAACAGGAAATACATAATGCGTAACATTAAAAATCGTAGGCCGTAAACAATTTTTATATTTTGCTGGCCAACTGCCAAACCGATAAAGAATAAAGTACTGTTGCAAATCAAATTAAAATGGTGATTATAAAAATATAAATCTGCCAAAAAATTACTGCCTACTGTTTTGAATATAAAGGCAGCCAGCATAATCAGCAGATTGGCTAATGAAGAAAAAATAGAAGCAATCACTATTAAAGGTATCGTGTTCCACACTGCGGCAAACAAAGTGCTGTAACTGATTTGAATGCTGTTGTCGTGATGAAAAGCATAATGGAAGCAATGAACCACATAAACAAAAAACGGAAAAGCAACCAGAAAAGTAAGAAAATGGGCATAATTAGTGATATTAAAGTCCACATTTAATGGCAGCAGAGGCGATGATAAAAACAGGGCGAGCAACAGGCTGGTGCCTGCCAGGCGCACTATGTTGTTGTCATCGTATGCCAAAGCAAACAAAAGGCTGAACAATGTAGGAATGGCGTAATAAACCAGAGTTAAATTCTGGTGGCGAATTAGTTGGTCAAGAATTATTCCCAGTAACAATCCAAGTACTGCAAAAAGGTAAATTCCCTTTTTTGATGTCATTTTTTTCTCCATAATAGACCGTATTAGCCAAATGTAATACGGGATCGAAGTGGCAATAAACCCTTGTCATCCCTCATTCAAAAACTGACAAAGTAAGCGTTGGAAATGATGAGTGCCCTGTTCTTTGGTTGGTGAAAAACGGCCAGCATCATAATACCTTGATTTTATTCCCTTTTGTACTGATTCAACCACCGCCTCATCCTCCTGTTCAACCTGATCAAGTGCTCCTCCTGCCCCCTTACCTAATTTTGATTCATCAAGCACGTAGGTTAAAAAGGAGACTTGGGTTAATTCGGGTCCAATAGGTTTGACCACATTGACAGAACATCCCCAAGGATAGAAATTAAGCATGGTATTGGGAAATATCCAATAGTAGTAGGCAGCAACCCGCTTGCCATAATCTTGTGAGTCCTTTGGTAAATCAAAGCACTCTTCGTTATCACTGGCTAAAGCCAGTTGCAAATTGCTGTAAGGATATAATTCTGTAGTATACGTAGTACAATCAATAACTTGCCTTAATCCTGGATGAACAAAAGGAATATGTAAGGCTTCAAGATAATTTTCGCAATATAAAGCCCAGTGTGCTTTCACCATGTAATCTTTGGATCGTGTTTTATCCAGGCGCATCTTCTCCATAGGCAACCAGAACAAGCGTTCTTTGATGTCAGCAAAAACTTCATGAAAAGGAACGGCAGGCGATAAAGAGGTGAACAGGAATGGTTCCAGAGTGTCGAAGGGGATACGGCTAAGATTGTCGCGGGCTGATGGGAAATCTTTGGTTTGTTCAAACTCAGGCATATGCAACAATTCACCGCAAAGGTTAAAGCGGCGGCCATGGTAATTGCATTTTATTTTGTGCGCGGTACAGGGAGCGTCAATAAGAATATTGCCTCGGTGTGTGCATACATTACTTAAACAACGAATAAGATTGTTTTCATCTTTGACAAATAATAAAGGCTCATTCAGAAAATCGGGCAGTAGCGTAAACGGTACCATTTGTCCTTTTGCGCCTAACTCTTCCGTACTGAAACAAAATTGCCAGGTTTTGGCAAATATTTTTTCTTTAGTTAAAGCAAACCATTCAGGGGAGGTGTAAAATTCTGAGGGTATTGTGGACGCTTTAGCTATATCCGGATCAATATACACGCTTTTCATAACCATTCCTTACATCAAATCAATCCATTAATTGAAACTGTAGAAGCTAGTGCAATTTACTATGGTCTGTCAATAAGTTAACACATTTTCCGGGTACACGTCGTCCTGTATGGGGAGATCCTTCGCGCAAAAAGACGTGCTCAGGACAACGTGGTTCTTTGATAAGAATTTCAAATTGTCCGTTTACATGGGGGGCGATTCGTGTCATAGATCATAGTATTGCACTAAAAGGAGCTTAGTCTATTGAATATTTTAATTGCAGGTGCTTCGGGATTGATTGGCCAGGAACTCATTCGTGGCTTGTCTTCGGAACATCATTTTACCCTTCTTGGGCGACATAAAGATTTACTGAAACAGGTTTTTTCAGGACGAATTCTTTCGGTATCCTGGGATGAATTAAACACTCTGGATGCGCATCAGTTCGATGCGGTAATCAACCTGAGCGGCCATAATATTGCAGCGTCACGCTGGACACCTTTTGTTAAAGAAGAAATTATTAATTCGCGGGTGCATACCACTGAAAAACTGGTTGACTGGATTTTAAAACAAAAGGCAAAACCGCATATTTATTGCGCCAATGCGGTGGGCATTTACGGTTTACAGGAAAATGGTGATGCTACAGAGCTGGATGAAGACACACCTATAGATTTTGAGCACCCTAAAGATTTTTTAAGTGAAATCGGTGTGCGCTGGCAACAGGCTTTGGCTAAGGCAGAAAAAGCGGGGCTTGCGGTAACATCTACACGGTTTGGGGTAGTGTTGAAAAAAGGAGAAGGATTTCTGGGGCGTTTGTATCCCAGTTTTATTACCGGCTTTGGTAGTGTTATTGGTAATGGCAAGCAGTATCTTTCCTGGGTAGACAGTCAGGATCTGGTTAATGCCTATCGGTTTTTATTAAACCATCCCAACATCACTGGCCCTGTAAATATTACCTCGCCCAATCCTTGCATGCAAAAAGACTTCGCCAAAGCTTATGCGAAATCATTGCATCGGCCTTTATTATTTTTGACCCCTGCTTTTGTCATTCATTTCTTATTTGGTGAGATGGGGGATTGTTTAATCAATCAGGGGCAAAAAGTAGTGCCCAAGCGTCTTTTGGAGGCAGGATTTGAATTTAAATGGCCAACCATTCAAAGTGCTTTGAAACATATTGCCAATTCAAAACCCAGCTGGGCTGAAGAACATCATGGGTGAACCTCATAAAAAACATTTTAAAACCCCGAGAAACATTTATCTGCATTTGACACGTAATGCCCTGATTGGTCTGGTTCTTATTGCAGTGGCGCTTTATGCGGGGATGTTGGGTTATCATTTTTTTGAAGGCATGTCCTGGATTGATTCATTTCTTAATGCGTCCATGATCCTTTCAGGTATGGGGCCTGCAAACGCATTGACTACAACAGCAGGAAAGTTATTTTCCGGTTGTTATGCTTTATTCAGTGGGCTGGCCTTTATTGCCATTATTGTGATTATACTGTCTCCATTTATTCACCGCTTTTTTCGCAAAATTCATTTGGAAACGAGTAAGGATGATTGCACGTCGTCCTGACGACGTGCATTGTCGTAGCGAATTTAAAAATTAATGCGCTCTTTTGAAGAAAGACTTCAGGCTCATTGGTGTGATTGGCTCATCAGCATTGATTGCTGCTGCAAACAAATCCTGGCGACCGGTGTCATAATCGCAAATGGTTGCGCCATTATGTTGCTCAGGAACTCCGGGAGCGCTCATGGAAGCTAAAACTTCATTTGCTTCATCTAAAGCCACATCTATAGAATCGCCTTCCAGAGGAGCAATAATAAAACCCCAGAGAGATTCGGTATTGTAGTTACTGATGTTGTAAGTAAGATAAATATTGGGGCCAAGCTCTTCAGCCATAGCCATTCCTTCTGCTTTAATCGCATTTAAATCCGGGCATACAGAATTTTGACCTGCGAACGCTGAGCCGGCAAGAATTACTGCACCAATAAATGTGGCTAATTTAGATCGTAACATCGTGTTATATCTCCTGACTTGGTTGTTGAAAATCTCAAAACGTTACTTTAACGTGAGTTTCGGATAAGAAGCTTGTTTTATCCAGTCGTTACTTCGATGCCGTTCGGGCTGAGGAGAGGCGGTAGCCTCGTCTCGAAGCCTTAGCACCATGCCAAGGCTTCGAGACAGCGCTATCGCGCTTCCTCAGCCCGAACGGATCGAGGTAAACAATGGCTCAAACAACTTTCTTATCCGAAACTCACGTTACTTTAAAAATTAAGTTTATTGCGAAGCAAACGCTTTGACGGCAAGAGAGTATCACTTGCCTATAAGATTTACAACAGAGATTTTTTTTGTAATACAGGGTTAAAATAAATTCAAAGAAATCATTTAACTTTTTGATTTTAATTGTTTTTTATTGCATGGCGTTCGTGGAACAGCAGGTATTTGCCTCAGGACATAACAATTCTGCATTGATAACTCCTGACATAAGCTGAATTTGCCGTTCATACATTGCGCGATCATAGCCACCTTCCAGTCCCCAGTAAAAACCTGAAAAAAGTTCTTTATTCTGGTTGTACAAGCGAAAGAGACGTTCATAGAAATAGCTCAAGTCACCATCGTTAAAGCGGGATTTGTGTGCTGCGGAGTCTGCCATCATGCGGCCATTTATAAATTTACCACAATAGGCCGTTTCGTCTTCATGTGAGTCCCAGCCGGTGGGCAGTAAAAGTGCTATTTTTTGTCCCGAGGTTTTAGCTTCTTCAATGGACTCTTTAATTTTGGATAAAGCAAACAGCAGTGCTGGATGAACACCGATTTTTTTGCGGGTTGTCTGGCTCAGATCAACTGCGTAGTACTCTAATTGATTGTGTTCCCAACGACGAATGTGCTGGTTGTTCTCAATACCTGGAGAACCAAATTCCTGACTAATGAAGGCAAAGTCCTGTTGCGGATATACCCGGGAATCAAAAACATCAATATGGCAGATATTCATATGGGCAGATGTTTCCCGCAAAATATTGCATAAGCCATCATCCCGATTTACATCAGTGCCCACAATCACATATTTGAGTGCCTGTCCCTGAGTTAGCTCCCAATACTTCATCAACACAGCTGTTTTGTTAATCACGCAAAAGCCGCGACCCTCCGCATGATAGGCATGATGGGAGGGTAAACCGAAGGAAAATTGTAAGGGCGATGGGTTGAAGCAGGTTGTTGCCAAATCTTTAATTAAAATTTCAAATGTTTCCGGGGTAACCGCAGTGTCACCATTTAATGCTTTAAATCCTTTTGACCGTGCCTGAATACAGCAATTGATGAGTTGTATCAGATATTTTTCAGAATGAACCGCGCGTAATGAAGAGAGGAGAAGGTCTTCAACTGGAAATTGGTTTAATAAGTCTACTGCTTCGTTGATAGTTCCTGTCTTAATTACCGCGAATAACTGACGCCAATAATCAGGTAATGCAGTATGGTTTGTGGTGATTACGGGCAATGAATCGTTTTGTAGTACCGCTTCAGTCATGTGGGTCAGGCGTTGTAATTGATCTTCATTGGCTCCTGCAATCATATGCCGCATGTTTGCCAAATCATCAGAAGAGGGAATCTGGATATAACCTTGGTCTGAGTCGGTCTGGTTCGGGTTGAGGGCTGCCTGTACCCTGTTTTTTAATCGGGTATTGAGTGTTGCATAAGTACGAGATTGGGTATATGTAGTTAACTCATCCAGCAATGTGCGTAACTCATCCTCAGCATCCATGGTGTTGGGATTCAAATCCCGAATCATCTGGAGGCACAATAGAATTTTATTTTTAAGGGCTTCTGCAGCAGTCTGCTTTTTTTTAAAAAGAGTTTTTGGCATGTTATCTCGCAAAATAAAATTCTTCAAAGCGATAAACAGTGTATCTACTCTGACTGATATAAGCTATAGCTTATAGTATAGTAAATGTTTTTACGCTGGAGTGTTACATGATGGTCAGTCATAAGATGATTCAATTAGCGCCCAAAGCTTATGGCGCCCATTTAATTACAGAAGAAATTTTAAAGCAGGTCGAATTGAAAGGATCGGGAATTCTGCATTTATTCATTCGGCACACTTCCGCAGCTTTATCTATTAATGAAAATGCGTCACCTGATGTTCTGGAAGATGTAAATCAGTTTTTTTCCAGCCTGGTTCCAGAGGGGGAGCATTACAGACATAATGACGAAGGCCCTGATGATATGCCGGCACATATTAAATCGATGTTATGCTCCTCATCGCTAAGTATTCCCTTTCAGGATGGTAAGTTATTGTTAGGCATTTGGCAGGGTATTTATCTTATGGAGTTTCGAAAAAGAGCGGGGGCAAGGACTGTTATTGTCAGTCAGATTGGTTGAGAAGAAAACCGAGAGCTGAAGTATTCCTTGATAATTGATAAACACTCCGCCCTGTCGGGCACCCTCCCTACTTGCACAGAGCCTCATGTTTATTCGCATCTTTTTACTGTATTTAAATCAATATCATACACTTTATAAGATGAAAAAATCCCTTTATCAAAGACTCGCCAGTCCACAGAGCATCGTAAGTGATCGCCAGTAATGACATAAAAACTGTTTTTGCCGTCTTTAGTACGGGGGCAGAAAGTAGAGCCTGCGTGGAGAAGGGCGCATTGCTTGCCGTTGTTTTTAGTGATCAAAGTCAGATTGCCATAATGGAGATGTCCGGTGCACACTATGTGAATGGGGCTGTCCTTTAAATAATAAAGAAATTCCTTCGCATTATCCAAAGGCTGGTGCATGCCTGAAAAATACTTCAGGTTGTGATGAAAAAAGAGAATATTTAATTGTCCCTTTGTTGCAGAAAAATGGCTGTTAATGCGTTTTAAATCTTTTTTCCTCAAGGTTCCGTCTTTAATTTTATAGGGCGTTGCACTGTTAATTCCCAGAATATTGACCCGCTCATCTGCATAAGTTGCATCAAGTTTGGGAGAAACATAGTTCTTATACTGTTTGAAGGGTTCAATGAAGCGGGATACAGGGTTATACAGAGGTATGTCATGATTGCCTGGCACGATAAGCAGAGGCACAGTGAAGCCTTGCAGAAATGTTGATAATTGTTCGAATTCGTGGGTTCTCGCTCTTTGGGTGAGATCGCCTGATATTATCATCAGTTCCGGTTTTAAACTCTCCAGATCCTGAAGAAAAGCTGCGATGATTGCCGGATCATTCATGCCAAAATGAAGATCAGAAATATGGACTATGTTCATGATGAATTAGTCAAAAGAGTTAAGGCCGCGGGCAGGCTTTGGTAATGCAGCGGAGTGTTCATTTTTGTGGTTTCCCCATCCAGAGACACGGTTACTTCTTTATCATGATCAAAATGGATTTCAATCGGATGTTCCGATTGTTTGATTTCAAAAAGATTTTTATTACTGAACAGTCGTTTTATCACTTTGAACAGGCGAATTTTCCCTTGTTTGAAAAAATACAGTCCGAGCAGGGCTTTTTGGAAACTTTCTCTTTTGATGGTTGCCGGAAATTCGTAGGAATACAGATTATTACTGACCATCAAAAAAGAAGTGCGTAAGGGGAGGTTCAGATTTTTGCTTTTTACAGTAAGCCTGAACACCCTGTGCTTTTTAAGGCTTTCAATAAATCCTGGAATATAGCTAAGCCATTTGTTGTAGTATTTGCTGTAGTGATCCCTTTTGTCCGCGAATTTGGGATAAAAGCCGATGGAGGAATTGTTAATAAAAATATGGCCATTGACCTTGGCCAGATCAATCTGAGTCGTCTGTTGCTGTTTCAGAGCCTCAATGATGTCTTCAACGGTCAGCGGTAACCCCATTTCTTTTGCGAAATGGTTAAGGGTACCTAAGGGGAGTACACCTAAAACGGTGTTAGTGTGAGCACAATGATGCGCAACAGTCCTTACTGAACCGTCTCCACCACCAATTAAAATGACTGAGTGTTTTTTTATGCACTTTTGAATTGTTGCTTCGAGATGTTCTGCTTTAGTTTTATAGAGCTCATAAGGGATGTGGGCTTTATCAAACCCTTGCAGATAGCCGTTGGCTGCTGAACAGTTTCTCGCTTTATTGTTTATGACTACAGCTATGGGTTGCATCCTTTCTCCATTAGCTTTTTAACACAGTGCTTCTTTGATTATAGAGCAAAAAGCCGCGCTCAGGACGACGTAGATCGGGACTAGGGTAGTCCGGTTGCTCGCAACCGGGATCTGGGAGTGTGGTGGGGATTGCTCCCATAGTCGTCAGGCTAAGGCTCAGAAGAAGCAAACGGCACGGTTCAGTTCCCTCGCCCGCGCTAGAAATTCGTGTATAGAACTGCAGTTGAACGCGGGAGAGGGTTAGGGAGAGGGCCAATATCGGTCTTAACCCTCTCCCCAGCCCTCTCCCGCGATAAAAATATGATTATTAATAAAATTCCTTTCGCGGGCGAGGGAGCCAGACCCTGCCACATTTTAAGTTTCGAGCCTTAGCCTGACGGCTATGGGATTGCTCCCGGCTGCGAGCAGACCGGGCTACGCTCTGTGCCTTATTAAGGATTTAGAGGTTCGGCAACACTTGATTTTGATGCTGTTTTCATTTTTTCCTGGTCAATAGCGTCACACAATACTATCTTTCCACCTGTTCCCTGTACGGTGCGGACCTCGGCTCTGCAAAAACCAAATTGTTTTAGCTCAGCAACAATAGTTTTTGCTTCACTCTCTGATGCGCAATTACGCCAAATGCTTAATGCATCTTTAATGGTGATCTTCCAGCCAGCCACTCCACTTAACTCTTCCATTTTGCTTTGTAAAAATGCTCTATCATAAGTTGGCTTAAGCAGAGAAACGCTAGTCACAGAAACAGCTGTTGCTTTCTTTTTTTCTACTTCATTCTGCAGTTCTGTTAACACTTCTTTTGATATTGCCAACACTAGCTGTGAACAGAGCAGTGCATGATTGTTATTATTAGGATCCAACAGATTAAGTATGGGATAGTTTACCAGGCGTGCGGTAATTTTTGTTAAATCATAACCCGGTTTAATTGCCCATATTTGTTTTGATATTTCGTTTGCTGCCATGCGTGTAGCAACAAGTTGTTCCAGAACAGGATCTGAGAAAGGCTTGGTCTGAGCTTCAGCGATACATTTTAGTAGGTGTGCCTTTAATGGAGCCCTGTCTTTTTCAATGCAGGCAATAGCCTCTGCATAACTTCCTGTGGTCGCACCGCGGTCTCCTGGTTTACGCATGAGAATATCAGGTAAACCAATGCTGCGCAGTACTATATTCATTAGTTCTACTGCGGTTCGACCATTAGCATTAGGGAATGGATGGATGTGAGTAAATTGAGGAAAAAGATCAGAACAGAAGGTAGCGACGCCATCAAGATCATCTTTGTTCAGCTTTTTCCATTGTGGCACTATAGCTTCAGTAAAGGCGCGCATTTTAGCAGGTAACCGTTCCGGGTAGTCTACAAATAAAACTATTTTTTCTACAACTTTGCGATCTTCCGCAGACAAGAGATCTTCATGCCAGGCTGTGGCCAATCGGTTTATTGCCAAAGTGAAATCAACAAGTGGTGGTTCCAATCTCATCTTTTCTTTTAATGAAGGATGAATAGGTGCATCATCTTGTTGGGCGATCCTTTGCATAATTTTCAGGAACTGTGCTGCATCTGTTCGGTTAAGTCCTTTATGTTCTTCAACGAGAATACTTACAAATTGAGCAAAGCTTGGCATAGGGTTAAAGAGCTTCGCCATATACATACCTATCATATTCATCATATTGGAGCCGTAATGCCAACGGCTAATTAATACTTTTGAATATTCGCCGCTTTTTTCCTCACTTAGAGAAAGCAAGGTTTTACCCATACGTTGGTGGATATTCAGTATCCAGTCTTCGAGTAACTCTGGCGTTATTGCTTCAATACCATGTTCCTGAATCCAGGGCAGAATAACCTCTTCAGCATAAAGATAGGCTTCAATCATGTCGTCGAATTGGCCGAATTTAAAAGGTGTTTCATTCATGTCTTCTCCAGACATGAGGGCTTTAGGAGAAGATTCTGGCTCGAACGTGTAGGCCAGTGCGGGATTGAATAATTTAAGATCTGAAAAAAGACGCATTTTAACTCCACCGTCAAAGAAAACATTTATTTTACTTGTTGATCTTAAATAGATCAACAAGTTTAAATTTGGAGTTTAAAATACAATTTCGGCCTAATGAATTATTCGTCCTCATCAATTTGAACATTAAAAGTACTGGTCACACTGCCGCAGAAATTTTTTGCTGTAACCGTTAGATCAAAATTATCTTTTGTTTCAGCGTCTATTTTGATGGTACCGCTGTGTTCATCAATGTCTGCCTTGTTAGGTGCTTTGATTTGTTGAAAAGAAAGGGAATAATTCAAGTCGGAACCCTTGAAGTAAAGAGCAGTGTTGATGTTCGCGACATTGGTGGCAATGATGCTCCAGTCATCTATGGGTTTAATGAGTTCAGGTTTTTTGCAGGCATCTTCAGAAGCGGCGTTAACTCCAAAACTGAAACAACCCAGTAATAACATCCATCTTATGGTACTCATAAGGATCTCCTGATGTTGTACTAAATACAAGTATAGATGACTCAGTAAACTCTGCTGCTTTTCTTGAGGCTAAATAATGCTATAGTTAGGCCTCATCTGGAACAATGATTTTGAAAACGGTGTACTGAATAAGGAAAAAGTATCATGAAAGCAATAGGTTATTACACGGCTTTACCCATTGATAATGAGCAAGCACTGATGAATTTGACTCTTCCTGAGCCGGTCGCCTCAGGCCATGACATTTTAGTACAGGTAAAAGCTGTTGCAGTTAACCCGGTTGATACCAAAGTAAGACGTAATGTTCAGCCCGCAGGAGATGAGGCTAAAATTTTGGGATGGGATGCTGCAGGTGTCGTTGTTGCTGTAGGTTCTGAAGTCACTTTATTTAATGTGGGCGATGAAGTCTGGTATGCGGGCGATTTGACCAGGCCTGGTTGCAATAGCGAACTGCATTTGGTTGATGAACGGATTGCTGCTAAAAAGCCAGAATCTTTGAGTTTTGAAGAAGCTGCGGCTCTTCCATTAACCAGTTTGACTGCCTGGGAGCTTTTGTTTGATCGCTTGCAAATTGCTGATAAGGAAAAAGCGACTTTGTTAATTACTGGCGCTGCTGGAGGCGTTGGTTCTGTTTTGGTTCAGCTTGCCAGAAAACTGACTGATCTTACCATTATAGGAACTGCATCACGTCCTGAATCCGTTGACTGGATTCTTAACAATGGCGCTCATCATGTGATTGATCACAGTAAAGACATGAAAGCCCAATTGGCGGCATTAAACTGCTCTGAGGTGGATTATGTGATTAGCCTGACCCATTCTGATGAGCATGGTAAAGCTTTGGTGGATGTCTTAAAGCCGCAAGGTAAATTTGCCTTGATTGATGATCCGCAGCAACTGGATTTTCGTATGTTCAAATTGAAGAGCATTTCCATTCATTGGGAAATGATGTACACCCGTTCTATGTTTAAAACCCCAGATATGATCCGCCAGCATGAAATACTTACTGAAATGGCACGATTAGTCGATTCTGGCCAGATAAAAACAACTCTCGCGGAATCTATGGGGGTTATTAATGCTGCGAATCTGCGGAGGGCTCATGCCTTGCTGGAAAGTGGTTTGTCCAGAGGGAAAATTGTCTTAAGCGGGTTTTAAGGCTTCCGCTGGTCTGCTGTGTAACGAAAGTCAGCGGCCGTAGCCCGTATTAGGCGGAGCCGTAATACGGGATCGAAGTGGTAATGAACTCATTCCCGTATTACGGCTAGCGCCTAATACGGGCTACGGCACTGGAGTGTGGTGGGGATTGATCCTGGCTGCAAGCAGACCGGGCTACGCACCGTGCCGCGTATACTATGCTTTTTTGATGTAAAAATAATTGGAATATGCAAAATGTGGTCAATTAATGGCGCTTATGTTATCATTATGGCTTTATTTTGCTGTTATGGATAATATATGTTCGATAAAGAATTCTTAAATACCGCACCAGTCATTGATAGACGATTAACTCGTTCTCGCAGCCATCTGATACGGCGTTTAAAAGGGTATATCAGTACTCATTACCCTGACCTTACAATAGAAATATATAAATTCACTTTTAATAAGGATGAGTCGATTTCTTATCTTAACAGACATTCTGATTTGCCTTTTATTATTCGTCAATCAGGAGCCTCTTATGTCATAGATTCACGGAATCTTGCGGGGAAGATTGAGCATCACCTGATTGATTTGTCGGAGGAAGAACCAAAGATTTCTTTGCAGGTGATGGGGGTATTTGCAGGTAATATGACTCTGAAAGCACACATCTGTAATCTGATAGCACAAACTGAGGCGAACGAGCATGATGATGCTGCAGTGAGTTATTTCCCACAACCTTTTTAAAGTAACGACTGGATAAAACAATCTTCTTATCCATAACTCGCGTTAAGTTAGGAATATGCGATTGATTTAAATATATAAAAAAACTGTAGCCTTGATTACGCTATCGCTCTGAATGATCCTCTCATATTGAGTACCACTCAGACCTATGCAGGATCGCCTTCCCCTCTCCGGGGGAAGTTGCCCGACAGGGCGGATGGGGGGATCAAAAAAGGAGTTTCTATCAAATAGACCTTTTTACCTTAAATAAGTTTTCTTTTTGATCCCCCCACCCACCCTGTCGGGCACCCTCCCCCTGAGGTGGAGGGGCTACTTGCGAAGATCATCCTGTTTATTTACATCTTTTTACGAGATTAAAATTATGAGAGGATCACTCAGCGCTATCGCTGCATCAAGGCTACGCCT
>NZ_KB892402.1 GCF_000373765.1 Legionella shakespearei DSM 23087
ATGTGAATGGAAGGCTGTTTATGCTGTACTTAAAAAAACAAAACCTCCCCAAAAACCACCAACACTTCATGAGATGATTATTATGATAGCCAAATTAGGTGGCTTCCTTGCCAGAAAATCAGATGGTTTTCCCGGGCCAAAGGTTATGTGGCAAGGCTTACAGCGTATGCGTGATTTTTCCATGGCTTGGATAACTTTCCATGCCATGGATGAAAATTGAACAAATAGATAATAGTTGTGTATAACGCAATGTCCTGACGGTCGCGGCTCGGTTTCCGTGCTTTCGCAGATACTTCATCGTGCACCGGAAACCGAGCCGCGACCGTAAGGAAGCGGAAGTTTTGTTGCGGCACAGAGCATGATTTAGCATTGGTGTAGAACATAAACCAAGTTGTGATCAAGAGACAGCTGCTTGTCCGAGGGAGCCAGGGGTTCAGAGCGGAAACACTGTTCCTGCCAGCATAACTGTTCCGCTTCCTTACGGTCGCGGCTCGGTTTCCGTGCTTTCGCAGATACTTCATCATGCACCGGAAACCGAGCCGCGACCGTCAGGAAGCGGAAGTTTTGTTGCGGCACAGAGCACGATTTAGCATTGGTGTAGAGCATAAACCAAGAAGTAATCTAGAGACAGCTGCAAGCAGACCGGGCTACAAAAACAGCTTACTTAGTGTCATTTCAGTCTCATTGATTCGATGTATCGAAATTCAATGTTTTTTAATTGATAATTATGTGCACACTGATTATTATATCGTCTCTTTGTTGTATCATCAGGAGTAACAGGTATGTTTAATCTTTGTATTTTTAAAGTCCCGGGAACTGATTATAGTTTAAACATTGATTTAAGAAAGATCAGTCTTAATTTAGCAGGACTAAGTCGGTTAGCACTACCAACTCTTGCATTGACAGGTCAGGCATTTGCCCAACAGACTAATCCAATTATTGATTTTACCACTACAGAAGGTAATCATTTTTCATTAGTGCTTTCTCCGGTTTATGAGGACTTTTCAGATACCATAGTTTTTATGCAAACTGCTTCAAAGGCTTGTGGAATTGATGAGTTCCACTTCCGTCAAAAGTTACCAAATGTGATGCCCTTGTATACTCCTATAGCTGTCAAGGAGCCAGTTTATCCAGAAGTTATTTTCGCTGCTTGTGCTACTGAATTATTGGATCCGAAATTTGTGCAATGTTTTTTGAAAGAGTTTGAGCAATTTCCAAGACCAATGCGATTAACAAATTCAAACGATAAAAGCCTAACAGAAAAACTGACAGTTGATTACGCATTTGTAACCGCAGGGCTTGCGGTGTTGGGTATTTTCGGAACTGCAGTGGCTTGTTTACCTCATCCAAAGACTTCTGAAGATGATACTGAAACAGCCGACATAGAAACGGGACTTAAAAATCAGCGAGCGTGAGCTTCAAGCCCCAAAATTCTAATTTGTAGCCCGGCTTTTTGTAGTTGACTCTTTTGTCCCATGTCTGCGGGATTTTGTAGCTGTAATACTAGATTGGTTCATTGCCATTTCGATCCCGGCTGCAAGCAGACCGGGCTACGGCATTGTGCTACATCCAAAATTCGTCCCTCACTAACAGATCCCCGTCGTCCTGAGCGCGTCTTTTGGCGCGAAGGATCTCCAAATACTGGCACCATGCCGCTTTCAGGAGAGCCTTCGCGCCAAAAGACGCGCTCAGGACGACGTGGATCGGCTACGCTTCGAGTCGTATTTCATTATGTCAGTATTGAATTTGACCATGGATTCATTTTATTATGCATTTCAGACAAAATTAAGGTGTTTAATATGGTCAGCGAAACGGATGAGACTGAATACACAGTAAAAACATTATTTGAAACCATTTGCGAACTCGCAAAAGCAAAAAATGGACAAGCTTTAATGGCGCTGGTTCAACAGGGGTTTTCGCTGAGTTTTTTTCAAAGCGAATGTAATCCTGTTGCCTTTTTAGCAAAACAAGATGATTCCGTATCCGTCGAATTTTTAGTCTCTCATTTTAAAGCAAATCGAAATCATGCCGTTTTGGGTTATGCCATCGGAAAACATGAACATAGAGTAAAACAACAAATCGCACTGGGCGCAAGTAAAATACACGCTTTACAAGGCTACGCAATTGGCGGACATGAAGTAGAGGTCAACCGATTAATAGCTGAGGGTACAGATTATCGTAATGCCCTATTAGGATATGCAATCGGAAAGCATGAACCTCTGCTTCGCCAATTGATAACAACCCCGGACGATCATAATACAAGAATATTTGGTTATGCCAAAGGTGGCCATTTCGATGCAGTAAGTTCAATGATGACTGAAAATAATAGAGAGCTTGCAATATCAGGTTTTGCAACGGGAGGTCATATTAATCAAGTACGCCATCTGTTAAGGATAGGCATAGACGAACAACACGCTGTAAGAGGCTATGCAATAGGTGGGCATAAACATTTTCTTAATGATGTACCAGTACAATATAAAATCAATATTGTTCAAGGTTTTGCAGTAGGTGGCCATGCGGATTTATTGGATGAAGTAATTGGTAGAGTCGAAGACTCAGAGCGCGCTGCAGAGTATTGTGCACAATTCGGACATATCAGTATGGTAAATGGTCTTGCAAAAGATACAATCGCTATCTCTTGTGCTTACCATGGATATGAATCTGTTAATTACCACAATGATATTTTGCACTTGCTGTCATTTACAGATAATCCCAAATTGCGAGGTATGATATTCGAGGGGTACAAGAGGTCACATCCTGATACAGACGATATTTTGCTAAGAAAAGCAACAAAGCTAAGTAATTTTATGAGACAACAGAGCGTTGATTTTGAACTCGCCCCTCAGTTGCTTGCGATAACTCCATCAATGAAGATATGGCTTTTACAAGGCACTCAGCTGGTTCAGAGTAAAAAGTTACCGTCAGAATTGTTTTTTCTTATTACTGCTTTTATGCTAGGTCTTTCTACCTCTCAGACAGAAAAAATTATTGAAACAACTCATGAGAGACTTTTTAGCAGTTGTGCAGAAAAGATTGCAGGCCATCTTAAGCTTGGACTTTTTTCAATGAAACAATATGTAGAACGTCATACGGATGCCCTTGAACATTACAAACAGAGACTTATTTGAGCTGTACCTTGAATATCCTGATTCGTAGCCCGACTTGCTTGCAGATGACTCATTTGTCCCCTGTCTGCGGGATTTCGTAGCTGTAATGCTAGATTGGTTCATTGCCACTTCGATCCCGGCTGCAAGCAGACCGGGCTACAAATTGTGCTATTCCGGAGCAACTTCACCCCGATCTACGTCGTCCTGAGCGCGTCTTTTGGCGCGAAGGATCTCCAAATACTGGCACCATGCCGCTTTCAGGAGATCCTTCGCGCCAAAAGACGCGCTCAGGACGACGTGAATCGGGGAATGGCAAAGATGTGTAGTGCAATCGAGATGCGATATAAAATATACTTATTGTATATTATTTGTTGAATCTATTCCCATGAATTGGTTAAATGTTGAATAATGTGATAAAATATCTTTCTTTTAGATGCTTATGGTAGAACCTCATACCAGAGGTGGCGAAACATGATAAATCAAAAGATATTAGATGCTATCAGAGAACAGGACTGTTTTAAATTACTGAATCTGTTATTAGTCCATACAAAGTTACCTGATGACTTTGATTTGATTGATGAGCATACAGGAAAATCTTTGCTGGTGTTAATTCAGGAATCCTCAATTAACTTTAGTGAACAGTGCCCTGTAGAATATGCTTGGGGCGAAGTAAATGTTACCCCGTTACAAAGTGTTTTTATTGCTGTGCAAAGAGGCGACGCTCCTGATTTTGAATCTCTTCGGTACATTTTAATGTTAGGAGCAAATGTAAATCACCCTATCAATAATCAGGGCGATACTATACTTCATAAACTCATGTCTTTGCCCTCTCATCCCCTGGCTCTTAAGGAATTAATAAGAGCTGGTGGAGATATCTTTAAAAAGAATAATCAAGGTAAAACACCCCTTGATTTAGCGGATGAAATTACTTCTAAATATCTTTTAGAAACATACAATCAAAATAATCCAAAACATAATGCGGCTATTAAAATTCAGCGCCAATGGCGCTCAAGGAACAAATTAGAGAATAAATCCGTAGCATTAACCCATGAGAGCTTGCCTTTGTTTCCCAAACGTCCCTTAAGGTCTAACCCTCCTGATGTAAAAAAAATGAAATTATGGATTGAAAAACATAAAGAAGAAGATAAAAAAACAGCAGAGGAAGTAAGTCATTCGATTCAACATATTACTTTTGAACATTTTTTGTTTGGTTTAAAGATGGCGGTTAAGAAATTTAATCTATATCTTCATTCTTTACCGGAAGACAAAAGGAATTATGTTTTACTCGTTGATAGCCGTAAAGATAAAAGCGGGCCATGGGTAACCAAATTAGCCCAACAATTTTTACTGTTTCCACCGAGTGTTATTATAAATACAGCAGACCCAGGAAAATTTATTCCCACAATGGATTTAAATCATATCGTACTTTTTGATGATGCAAGCTACTCAGGCAATCTTCTGTATAAACTGCAAGATAGTTACTATACTTCGTTTTTAGCCAAATACAGAAAGTATATGAATCTTCAATTTCACCTTATTGTTCCTTTTACCACTGAACGTGCGCGCGAACGCTTTAAAGAGTTCCCAACGCTTTTACATACCCAGGAAACTATCCCCAGCTTTAAAGTTAAAAATACATTCTTTAAAGGGGAAACAGCAACTTATTTTGATCATAAAATACCGGTTGATTTATCCTCAATTGAATGTATTGAAAATGGTAAATTAATCACAGGGGAGAGCAGTGGAGTAGTTTTTGTTGAACCAATGATTCCACCTTATAAATTGTAATGGTTCGAAAGCGCTCAGGACAACGCAGATCTGGGAAGGGCAAAGATGTGTAGTGCAACTGTGGTGAGGATTAAATTAAAATTCCTTTCAAACTCAAGACTTAAAGACCATAGGAAAACCTTGATTACGCTATCGCTGCATCAAGGCTACGCTTATTTTAAATAAACCCTCTTAAGTGATTCACATTCAGATCGTCTGCTTGTTTTAGGCTTAGTGTAAGCTCATCTATCTGAGCAGTCAGCGTTGGAATCTGCTTCAACAATGTTTCTTGTTCCTCTATCTGATGCTTCATGTTTCCTGTTTGTTGATCTAAAGGGAATATAACTGTTGTCTGTATTGCATTAAGAGATGCTACTGCCTCTTGGTATTCTGGCTGTGTTGCTAAAAAAGCTTCTTTCTGCTGCTTCATCTGTTGATTGTGTTGTCTCTGCTCGATTTTTAAGTTGCTTAGAGTGGTTGCCAGTTGCTGCAGTTCTTGATGCAGGTCAGTTTGATAATTTGGATAGGTGGTTTTGAATTGGGCGCAGTTCAATTTCTATTTATTTGTATGCTTATTTGAATCCTGGCAGGATTGTAGCCCGGTCTGCTCGCAGCCGGGATTGAAGTGGCACTATCCCGGCTGCAAGCAGACTGGGCTACGGCTGGCTGACCCGTCTACATCCCGATCCCCGTCGTCCTGAGCGCGTCTTTTTGCGCGAAGGATCTCCAAATACTGGCACCATGCTGCTTTCAGGAGATCCTTCGCGCAAAAAGACGCGCTCAGGACGACGTAGATCGGAGTAGTACAATGATGAGTAATGTGTAGAAGAAGCAGTTGCTTGCAGCCGGGATAGTGCCACTTCGATCCCGGCTGCGAGCAGACCGGGCTACGGTTCTGTGCAAGTGCTATTCTTTGTAAAAACTATGGCTTATGCTTGGGTGGTATGGTATTTCCAACTATCTTGGGTATAATCGTTTAAATGAAGTGTGTTGTAATGAGCTAAGCTCGTTATGGCATGAATCACTTAATGGTTACTAATGGCTAAATTTAATCATCAACGTTTTTACGCCTGGCTGTTTATAGTGCCACAACTTTTCGTCACCGTGGTGTTTTTTATTTGGCCGGCATGTAGTGCCTTGTTGCAGTCTTTTTTCTATACCGATGCCTTTGGTTTACATCAGCATTTTGCGGGATTGAGCAACTTTTTTGATCTGTTTTTTGACCCTGCCTACAGTAAAGCAGTAGGGGTTACTTTTGTCATTGCCATCAGTGTGACCCTGATTACCATGAGTCTTGGTTTGTTAATGGCAACCTTGGTCAATAACCGCAGCAGAAGCCAGGGCGTGTATAAATCATTACTTATCTGGCCATATGCCATAGCTCCTGCCGTAGCCGCGATACTCTGGCGTTTTTTATGTCATCCGACGCTGGGATGGATGACGCATTTTCTCCAGTCATTTGGTATCCATTTCGATTACGTCAATAATGCAGGACAAGCCATGATGGTGGTCATTCTCACCGCAAGCTGGCAGCAATTCAGTTATAATTTTCTATTTTATTTTGCAGCCCTAAGAGCAGTACCCCAGACCTTGATTGACGCTGCAATCATTGATGGGGCTAGCCCATGGCAACGATTCTGGCAAATCATTTTTCCTTTATTATCGCCAACTACCTTTTTCCTGTTACTGATGAATTTAATTTATGGTTTCTTTGATACCTTTGGAATAATTCAGGTGATGACGCATGGTGGCCCTGGAAACAGTACCACCAATTTAATTTACAAGGTGTATGAGGATGGGTTTGAAGGAATGGATTTGGGCAGTTCATCAGCGCAATCGGTATTGCTCATGACCATAGTCATTCTGGTGTCGCTCTTTCAATTCAGATATCTGGAAAAGAAGGTTCATTACGAATGAAAAATGCCAATCGCCTGTTAGCACATGGATTACTGGTATTATTTATCCTGTTTATGCTGCTGCCTTTATATCTTGCTATTGTTGCTGCCAGTAATGAGGGGGCTGCTATGATGCAGTCCCAGCTTCCTTTGCTGCCTGGCTCTTCCTTTTTTAAAAACCTCAACTCAGTATTAAACGATGGTTTGGCGGTTACGGGCGGCGAGCCAATTACGGTCATGCTGATCAACAGCTTAATTATGGCCTTGGCCATCACTTTGGGCAAAATCATTTTGGCCTTAAGTTCGGCCTTTGCTTTGGTTTATTTTGATTTCCCTTTTAAAAAAATCTGTTTTGCACTTATTTTTGCAACGATGATGTTGCCTGTTGAGGTGAGAATAGTTCCTACCTTTCAGGTGATTGCTTCTTTTGGTCTTTTAAATTCATTTTCCGGATTAAGCCTGCCCTTATTAGCCTCAGCTACCGGAACCTTTTTATTTCGTCAGTTTTTTAAAACCATTCCCAAAGAGTTGGTTGATGCAGCAAAACTCGATGGTGCCGGACCTGTACGTTTCTTTTTTGATATCGTATTGCCTTTATCTCGTACGCAGATTTCAGCCTTGTTTGTGATCTTGTTTGTATACGGCTGGAATCAGTATTTATGGCCTTTGGTGATTACCACTGAAACTAAAATGGCGACTATAGTAATGGGAATTCGTTATCTGGCTGGAGTAGCAGATCAGGTTCCTGAGTGGCATTATATTATGACTGTGGCATTGATTGCATTGGTACCGCCTTGCATGGTGGTGATGCTGATGCAGCGATGGTTTGAAAAAGGATTAAAATAAGTATGGCTACCGTTGATTTGATTGACGTATCAAAACAGGTTGGTTCAACCTCCATTTTGGATAAAGTCAGTGTCAGCATTAAAAAGGGCGAATTTATGGTGGTGGTGGGCCCATCCGGCTGCGGCAAGTCTACTTTGCTGCGCTTGATTGCAGGGCTTGACGAGCTTAGTTCTGGAAAAATACTCATTAATAATCAATGTGTTAATGATATTCCTGCGGCTAAAAGAGACATGGCCATGGTGTTCCAGAACTATGCTCTGTACCCCCACATGACCGTTTTTGACAATATGGCGTATGGATTAAAAATGCGCGGTTTTAACAAGACTGACATCTTTAAGCGCGTTACAGATGCCGCAAAATTACTGCAGTTAACCCCTTATCTGGAACGAAAGCCACAAGCATTATCGGGCGGACAAAGACAACGTGTTGCTATGGGGCGGGCTATGGTGCGTTCACCCGCAGTTTTTTTATTTGACGAACCTCTATCCAATCTGGATGCCAAATTACGCACAGAAATGCGCCATGAAATCAAACGTTTGCACCAGCAATTTAATACCACCAGCCTGTATGTAACTCATGATCAGACTGAAGCCATGACTATGGCGGAACGAGTCCTTATTCTTAATCAGGGTGTAGTAGAGCAGGTGGGGACTCCTCAGGAGCTCTATCTGAATCCTGCCACTCGTTTTGTTGCCGGATTTACTGGCCATTATCCGATTAACTTTATCTCGGGAAGTTTGAATAAGGGGGCGCAAAGCATTCAAACCAGCCTGGGCGTGGACTACCCTGTTCCTGATTGGGCAGCACCTGTTGATGATGGTGATGAACTTATTCTGGCAGTGCGGCCTGAACACGTCCAGCTTTCTTCGGAAAAGAAAGAAGCCTCCATAGAGTTACAGGTTGAGTTTATAGATGATATGGGGGCTGACAAACTGATTCAGGCCAGATGTGTCAGGAATGGTGAGCGAATGAATATGAGAGTTCCTGCTGATGCCCCATTACCGAGTGGACAACTGTATGTGGAACTACCTAAAATGAAGTTACATGTGTTTCATCAAAAATCAGGCAAACGTATTGGAGAATGGCGTGGCTAAAGGAAAAAACAGATTAAAACCGATTGATGCTCCGGCTTATTCCTACTGGCAGGCATTGTATATGTCTTTTTATTCGCGCTTCCTTTACGTGGATGTAGGCAAGCGATGGAAGGGAATAGGCCTTGTATACCTTTTGCTCTTAGTTGCTGTGACTTCCATACCTTTTGCGCTTAAAATGAGTTCTGATTTTAATAAATCATTCAATGAACAATTAATTGAACCTTTGCTCCAGGTACCAACCATTTACATACAGGATGGTGAGGTCAAATTTGATAAACCTATGCCTTATTTTATTAAAAACGATAAGGGACAAGACGTTATCATTATTGATACTACAGGCGCGATAAATGAAATTACTGATGCCTATCCTCATCTGAATATCCTGATCAATAAAGACGTTATTTATTTTAAACTGCCCACTCCTCAGGTAATGGGGCTAGGCGATGAGCAGATTAATAAAGGTGTCTCTATAGTGCAACCTTTGGCAAAAGGTGCCAACATGGTTTTTGATGGGAAAAAGATTGTTCAGGATAATGCCATTTCCGGATTAAAATATGTCTCACAATTGATGATATATCCTTTAGTAGTCTGCATTTTATTTTCCATCTATGCGATTATCTTGCTGGTTGCAGCATTTTTAGGGCAAGTATTTTCCCGCATCTTTTTTTCATTCCCACTTAGCTTTAAAAATTCTGCGCGATTATTGATGGTGGCATCCACTCCAATGCAGACGGCATTAATTATTTTCCTTACCCTGAATTTAATATTCCCTGGTTTTGGATTTATCCTCTTACTTTTAATAGTGGCTTATTATTGCTTTGCGATTTATTCCTTGCGTGCTGAAAGCAGGCATATGGTGAATCAATGAGGGAGTTAATCCATTTTGCCCATGGCAATGGCTTTCCATCCCTTTGTTACAAACAATTGCTAGATCAATTGGAGAGTCGCTTCGATTATTGTTACATAGACAGAATAGGCCATAACCCGGCCTATCCTGTCAGTGAAAACTGGCATAATCTGGTCACAGAGGTAATTGACAGTATTCAAAGACAGGCTCATCAACCGGTTATTGCCGTAGGCCATTCATTGGGCGGTGTTTTAAGTTTACTTGCGGCTATTGAGCAACCGCAGTTATTTAAGGCAGTCATATTGCTGGATTCTCCGCTTATAGGACCGGTTAAATCCAGTATGGTTCGCTTGGCAAAAGCTTTGGGAATTATAGATCGGGTGACCCCTGCGTTCAGAACTCGAGGACGGAGGCGGCATTGGCAAACTCGCGAGCAGTTATTAGATTATTTAAAAACGCGGGATTTATTTAAACGCTTTAGTGACGAATGTTTGGATGATTATATCCAGTATGGTCTGGAGCTTGGAGACGATGGGTATTACTTGCGTTTTGATCGCCATATTGAATATCAGATTTACCGGACTATTCCTCATGTCATACCAAATTATCAGGGGAAATTACAGGTACCGGCTGCTTTGATCTATGGTGACAAAAGTTCTGTGGTTGATAGAATGGATATACGTTACATGCGTAACCGATTTAACATAAGGAGTTTTAAAACCAGGGGAACCCATTTATTTCCAATGGAGCACCCAAAGGCTGTAGGGAAGCAAGTTATTGATGTGATAGATGCTATAATTTAATGATGATCCCATAAATAAGGAGAGCGCTGTGTTACATGCCATTTTAATACTTGCAGCAATAGGAGCGGCAGGAATCTTGCTAACCCGTCAGGCGTCAATATCTGTATGGGCTATAAGTTTTGCATTGTTTATGGGACTGGTAATGCATTACGGTTCTCCCGGGATCTTTGCCCAGATTGTTTTATGGACTACAGAACTGATTTTAATCATGGGGGCGATTAAACCCTTGAGAAGGGCATTATTATCCAGACATCTGTTCAACATTGTGCGCAAGGCCATGCCTGCCATGTCCAGCACCGAAAGAGAAGCATTAGAAGCGGGAACGGTCAGTTGGGAAGGGGATTTGTTTAGCGGTGCACCCAATTTTTCAACATTAAGAAGTGCACCTGCTGTTCAGTTAACTGCTGAAGAACAAGAATTTTTAGATGGTCCAGTGAACACGCTCTGTTCTATGCTCGATGATTGGGACATTACCCATAATCGTACTGATTTACCTCCCGAAGTATGGCAATTTATTAAAGACAATCGTTTTCTGGGAATGATTATTCCCAAGCGTTATGGCGGTCTTGAATTTTCAGCCACAGCGCAAATGTCGGTTCTGGTGAAAGTGTATGGTCGTTCTGTTACCGCAGCTACTACTATTTCCGTGCCTAACTCTCTGGGCCCAGGTGAGCTATTACTCAAATACGGAACTGAAGAGCAAAAGAATTATTATTTGCCACGACTGGCTGATGGACGCGAAGTGCCATGTTTTGCATTAACAGGACCCAATGCGGGTTCTGATGCTGCATCCATTCCCGATGAAGGGATAGTATGCCGTCAGGAATTTAATGGCGAGGAAGTATTGGGTGTTCGTTTGAATTGGGACAAACGCTACATTACCTTATGCCCGGTTGCTACAGTAATTGGCCTGGCATTCAGAATGTTTGATCCGGATAATTTATTAGGTAAAGGTGAAGATGTGGGTATCAGTTGTGCCTTGATACCAGCAACAACTCCAGGCGTGATTAAAGGACGCAGGCATTTTCCTTTGAATACAGGCTTTATGAATGGTCCAACTCAGGGTAAGGATGTTTTTATTCCTATGGATTATTTAATCGGCGGCGCGGTCATGGCTGGCCAGGGTTGGCGCATGCTTATGGAATGTTTGAGTGCTGGCCGTGCGATTTCTTTACCTTCAAGCGCCAGTGGCGGTGCTCAGGCAGTGGCTTTAGCTTCAGGAGCTTATGCCCGAATTCGTAAACAGTTCAATCAGCCCATTGGTAAGTTTGAGGGCATAGAGGAACCTTTGGCACGTATCGCAGCGAACACATATATTATTGACGCAGCTCTTACTATGGCGGCTGCGGCTATTGACCATGGTGCAAAACCTTCAGTGGCCGGTGCGATTTTAAAATATCATACCACTGAGCGTGCCAGATTACTGGCCATGGATGCTATGGACGTACATGGCGGCAAGGGTATTTGTCTTGGACCAAATAATTATTTGGGAAGAGGGTACCAGGGTACGCCTATTGGTATTACGGTAGAGGGTGCTAACATTTTAACTCGCAGTTTAATCATTTTTGGCCAGGGTGCAGTGCGTTGCCATCCTTATGTGTTTAAAGAGCTGGAAAGTGTACGCAATAATGATTTGGATGCTTTTGATGAATCGTTCTTTGCCCATACCGGCTTTATTATCGCTAATTTTACCAAGTCTTTGATTTTTGGCTGGACGGATGCGCGCATGACCAAAGCGCCTGCGAGTTCGTTAAAGCGTTATTACCAACTGGTGCATAAGTACAGCGCAAATTTGGCTTTTCTTGCTGACTTCTCAATGGTTGTAATGGGGGGAGAGTTAAAGCGCCGTGAAAAATTATCTGCCCGTTTGGGGGATATGTTGAGTTGCCTGTACCTGGCCTCTGCTGTATTAAAACGCTTTTATGAAGATGGAGAGCCACAGGCTGATTTGCCTTTGGTTGAGTGGTGTTGCCAACAATTATTGCATGAATGTGAAGTAGCAATGCATGGTGTTATTATCAATTTCCCTGCACGTTGGGCGCGTATTGCTTTACCGTTGATCTTAAAGCCTTTAGGTAATAAGCGACATATTCCTAATGACAGGTTGGGTCATCAATTAGCTAAGATGTTAATCGAGCCTAATGAAACGAGAAATCGTCTGACGCGATTAGTGTATAAAGTGCCAAGTGAGAATTGTCCTTTGGGCAGAACGGAAGAAGCCTTCCTCAAGATTTGTGCCGCTGAAGAAATTGAACGAAAAGTGATGAAGGCGGTGAAAGAGCACAAATTGAAGTCGCTGACTTTCCGTGAACAGATTGCTGAAGCGTTGGCCTGCGACATTTTAACTGCAGCCGAAGCCAAACAAATGGATGAGGCGGAAGCAGCACGGCAAGATGTGATTAAAGTGGATGATTTCGCCGATGATGAATTACGCCGTGCTTCGTCTGGTGGAACAAAATCAAGAAAACACGTATCCGCTAAAGACGATATGGAAACAGAAATTATCTAAGCATGTAGCCCGTATTAGGCGTCAGCCGTAATACGGGACTAGCTTCATTGCCACTTCGATCCCGTATTACGGCTGACGCCTAATACGGGCTACGGATTCTGCCATTAAGTTAAGGAAATTCCGCCGTTCCGCGGCTTGTCCGCGGGACGGCGGAGTAGTGCCAGTGAGCTGTTACGGGCTACG
Organism: Legionella shakespearei DSM 23087; assembly: GCF_000373765.1. Taxonomy (GTDB): domain Bacteria; phylum Pseudomonadota; class Gammaproteobacteria; order Legionellales; family Legionellaceae; genus Legionella; species Legionella shakespearei. Next base: position 13,052 of record NZ_KB892402.1, read on the forward strand.
AAACCTCCCTAACCTGACTCCTTGCCTTTGGATTTCAGATTGGTGCTCAATCAGATTTATTCCGGTAAATTAAATATTCAGGTTTCTTTTACTTAGGGGCTCCTTTGTGGGAGCAATCTCTTCATCTTGGAAAAGGGCATATCGGTTGGGTTTATCAATAAACGCAATCCAGTCATCAAATTTTCTAACAGCTTTACGATGTTGTGCTGAATAGCGTAGTTCGCCGCCAAATTCTTCTGAAGCCGCCCAGTATTGCATTCTTTTAGGAATATCTCTGAAACTTGAAAGGAGAGCGGCGGAGGCCAATCCTTCTGCTTCTTCGGGATATTCAGCAGTATATTTTTCAGGTTTTGAAAATGAGGCATAATCGTTCAGTGTTCTAAAAAAGTTCAATTATAACAGGTTGAGCAATAAATAGCACTATTTGAATGTTTTCGTAAAGCTCCACGTCGTCCTGAGCGCGTCTTTTGGCGCGAAGGATCTCCCCAAAGCGGCATGGTGCCACTTCGATCCCGGCTGCAAGCAGACCGGGCTACACATCCTGCCAGCTTTCTGGAGATCCTTCGCGCCAAAAGACGCGCTCAGGACGACGTAGATCGGGGAATGATCTGGAAATATGTTTATCCCGGTTGCAAGCAAGCCGGGTTACGGGGTTGTAGCTCGTACTCGTCTATAAAAAATGAACCACATTCATGAACCAAATCATGTTCATGCGATTGAAAGAAGCTACAGCCTCGCTGCAGGAATGGTTTTGAGAAAGACCTTTCTTTCTGCATAGGTAAAAACGCCTTATGTTCTGTTTGAAACTGATGTACTTGTTCAATCAGGGACAGAAGGTAGTCGTTTCCTTTTGAGCTTTTATTATAATATTTCAAGCGGAGATCAAAGTATGCCAGGAGCTCGGTGATGGAACAATTTTTCATGACTGGATTTTTGGTATTATATAAATGAAGCATCACTTCAATTTCAAATATATAACTGTTCGCTTCTGTATTGCTTATCCTGGCAGCAACATTAAAGGCATGGCCTGTTTCATGGATAATTACCCCTAGTATTTCTATAGTCCTGCGATTTAAAAGTTCGCGCTTTAAGGCTATGGTCTGATTGACAATCCAGTTACTGTGCAGGTGGCCCAACAGCTTAAATGTGTGTTGATTAATAAATATTGCAGGATTTCCATCAACACCTAAAAAGTCATTAGGAGGTTGTACTACATCGACTAAAAGTTCCGGGATGTCTGCACGATTTCCATTGCCTAACCCTGTGTCAGCTATTGACCGGCATTCCTTTATGATCTGTTCTATGTCTTCATTGGTAAGCATGATGCCTCCTAGTCCATTAAGGTCAATAATACTGATAATTTTTCATTGTTACTTAATGATTATTCCGAATAAATATTCACCAGTCAATAATTTTTAAGACCATTATGTGCGTAGCCCGTATTAGGCGACAGCCGTAATACGGGAGTTCGGAGTCCCACATGTCCCGTATTACGGCTGTCGCCTAATACGGGCTACGATTGTGCCAGCCAGGAAAAACTCTTGTTAAGTTTCGATATGTAGCCCGTATTAGGCGATAGCCGTAATACGGGAGTTCGGAGTTTCCATGTCCCGTATTACGGCTATCGCCTAATACGGGCTACGATTGTGCCAGCCAGGAAAAANTTAGGCGATAGCCGTAATACGGGAGTTCGGAGTTTCCATGTCCCGTATTACGGCTATCGCCTAATACGGGCTACGATTGTGCCAGCCAGGAAAAATTCTTGTTAAGTTTCGATGTGTAGCCCGTATTAGGCGACAGCCGTAATACGGGAGTTCGGAGTCCCACATGTCGCTAAAACGGATTAAGAATTTTACGAGAGGCAATTACATGATTTTACTAAAGATAATTTGCGGGATAATTTGTAAATAACCAAGACAGATCGCCTTTTCTATAACTTGCTGTCTGGAAATACAATACATTTTGTCCTTAATGTGATCTATGTAACATTCTACAGTTCTTTTGGATAATTCGGTAAGTTTGGCAATCTCGGCTGAGCTACATCCTTTAATCAGGTAGTACAAACATTCCGTTTGTCGTATAGACAGTTTAATATCCGGATATTCCTGTTTAATAACCATCGAAAACTGACCCTTCTTTATATTCTCAGGATGAATCGACTCCATTAAAGGGGCAAGGTTGATAATACGAGTGCCAGTTAAATCAAGGCTTGTGGAGAAATAACCAATTACATCATTTTCTGCATTTTTTATAGCCATTTTTTCGGTAAGCAATAATTTCATTTCATTATTAGCGTAGGAAAATTGTCCCAGAGTAAGTAAAGGTTCATCTGCGCTCACTGCATCTTTATCTTCTTTGACAAAGGTTTCTGCCAAGTCGATGGCATTGCAGTTTAGTTTGCCATCAGAAATGCCTGAGTTTAAAACATCAACAGGGTTATCAAAACCTAACATGGTTGCAGTTTTCTTATTAATTGCAACATATCGGTGTTGTGTATCTTTAATCACCCCGATTTTATATTCAGGAAAAAAGATTGAGGCAGTCATTTGATTGGTAGCAAGGAACTGTTGATCATAAATCAGCGACATTTTTACACCTGGGCGATTACATTTGGGCTCTAATTATACCAATTCAAATCATGTTGATCAAATATTTATCATTTGCTTTTTGAAAAAATGATTTTCCTGGATTAATAGGTATGGCGATCTATCATAAAATGATTTATCAGGTATGAAGGTAATCAGATGTATTAAAAGAGTGTTTTTAAGCTTCCTCTAAAACATCATCCGGCATGGTAATATTAAGCTCAAGAACAGCGCTATCGCCCATGCGTTCAAGATTAACGCTAACCTGATCGCGGGTAATGTGCACATACTTTGCTATAACTGCAAGAATTTCTTCCTGCAGCTTGGGCAAGTAATCGGGGGTATTACGCTGTGAACGCTCATGAGAAATAATAATTTGCAAACGTTCTTTGGCAACGGAGGCCGTAGAATTTCTTCTACGTAAGTAATTAAAAATACTCATATGGCTACTTCCTCCTTATTTTTGCCGAATAAGCGACGGAGTAATCCTTTGCGCTCGTTACTGATAAAGCGCATTGGTCTCTCTTCTCCAAGGAAACGTGCAATAGCATCCTGATAGGCGATACCTGCATCACTAGCTTCATCTAATATTACTGGAGTACCAGTATTTGACGCTTTAAGTACTGATTTGGATTCCGGAATGACACCAATTAATGGAATTGCTAATATTTCCTTCACATCAGTGACTGATAACATTTCACCACGCTCAACGCGTTCTGGATCATATCGGGTTAATAACAGATGTTCCTGAATTGGCGCTGCATTCTCAATCGCTCTTTTCGTTTTGCTGGACAGTATTCCCAGGATGCGATCAGAGTCACGGACTGAAGAAACTTCAGGATTCGTCACCACAATAGCATGATCAGCAAAATACATTGCCATTAATGCGCCTGTCTCAATACCGGCAGGGGAGTCACAAATGATAAAATCAAAATCTTTTGCCAGTTCATTCAGAGTCTTTTCAACACCTTCGAGTGTTAGAGCATCTTTATCGCGTGTTTGCGATGCGGGCAGAATATAAAGATTAGGCACACGCTTGTCTTTAATGAGCGCCTGATTCAAGGTGGCTTCGCCATTGATGACGTTTACAAAGTCATAAACAACTCTGCGCTCACAACCCATGATGATATCAAGGTTTCTTAAACCAATATCAAAATCTATCACTACAGTCTTATGCCCTAGCATGGCAAGACCTGAAGAAATAGCTGCTGAAGAAGTAGTTTTACCTACTCCGCCTTTACCTGATGTAATTACAATTATTTTAGCCAACGCTGAACCCTTCCCGTTATTCGATTCAACACAATATTTAACCAACAGTGTACACGTGTTTGAATCATGAATTCAAGCAATCAATTCATTAATGCTGTAGAGAACAAAAAATGTGTAATATTTATGTTTTATATGTTTAACTTTTTCCATATTTGTAGTAAAATATTCGGTTAATTTAACTACCTGGAGTGAGATCATATGCCTCTTTCCATCGTGCAACAATCTTTAACTTTCGATGATGTCCTGCTTGTTCCTGCTCACTCTCTGATTTTGCCTAAAGACGTCTCTTTAAAAACCAAATTAACACGAACCATTAACCTGAATATGCCTTTGCTTTCGGCAGCAATGGATACAGTGACTGAAGCCCGACTGGCTATTGCGCTGGCACAAGAAGGCGGTATTGGGATTATTCACAAGAATATGAGTATCCTGGAACAGGCAGAACAGGTACGCCGCGTCAAAAAATTTGAAAGCGGTATGGTTAAAGATCCTGTTTCTGTAACGCCAGACGTCACTGTAAATGAACTTCTTGAAGTCATGCGACGCTATAATTTTTCAGGCGTTCCGGTAGTTGATGGTGAAAATCTGGTAGGTATTGTCACTAGCCGTGATATTCGCTTTGAAACCAATTTATCATTGTCAGTTTCTCAGGTAATGACGCCTAAAGAGCGGCTGGTCACTGTGAAGGAAGGCGCAAGTCGTGAAGAGGTACGCAGTCTGCTGCACAAGCATCGTATCGAAAAGCTGTTGGTAGTGAATGATTCCTTCCAATTGCGTGGTTTGATTACTGTAAAAGACATTCAAAAAGCCAAAGATAATCCCTATGCATGTAAAGATGACTCAGAGCAATTACGTGTTGGCGCGGCAGTTGGTGTTGGTGAAGGTACTGATGAGCGTGTTGAGGCTCTGATTGAGGCTGGAGTTGATGTCATTGTAGTGGATACAGCCCACGGCCATTCAGAGGGGGTTCTGACAAGAGTCAGATGGATTAAAAAACATTTCCCTGATGTTCAGGTGATTGGCGGAAATATTGCAACAGCCGCTGCTGCACGTGATTTATATGCCGCAGGAGCTGATGCCGTAAAAGTAGGTATAGGTCCTGGTTCGATTTGTACTACCCGAATAGTCACTGGAGTAGGGGTACCACAAATCAGTGCAATTGCTAATGTGGCTTCTGAGCTTAAAGGAAAAATCCCGATCATTGGTGATGGTGGAATCCGTTTCTCAGGTGACGTCTGTAAAGCGCTGGCAGCAGGCGCAGATACGGTCATGTTGGGCAGTATGTTCGCAGGAACCGAAGAGTCTCCTGGTGAAATAGAACTTTATCAGGGAAGAACCTATAAGAGTTATAGAGGTATGGGTTCAATAGGCGCCATGTCCTTGTCTCAGGGTTCAAGCGATCGTTACTTTCAGGATATGAATCAGGGCGCAGAAAAACTGGTTCCAGAAGGAATAGAAGGGCGAGTTCCTTATAAAGGTCCAGTACAAACGATTATTCATCAGCTGTTGGGTGGTTTACGTTCCTGTATGGGATATACTGGTTGCGCGACTATAGACGAACTGCATACTAAAGCAGAGTTTGTTCAGGTTACCAATGCAGGCATGCGCGAATCGCATGTACATGATGTGAGCATCACCAAACAGGCTCCTAATTATCAAGTGGATAATTAATAATGATTGATTTAAAACAACGTCCCATCCTTATTTTGGATTTTGGTTCTCAGTACACCCAGTTAATTGCTCGCAGAGTCCGTGAAATGGGCGTTTATTGTGAGATCTATCCTTATAATCTGACGCAAGCGCAATTCTCAGGATTAAACCCCTGCGGCGTGATTTTATCTGGCGGACCTTCAACAGTCACTCATGATGCCAATCCGCGTGCTCCTGAATGGATATTTACCGCAGGATTACCGGTATTAGGTATTTGTTATGGCATGCAAACTATGGCCGTACAACTGGGTGGTGCAGTTCATTCTTCATCAATCCGTGAATTTGGTTATGCAGAATTGAAATTACACGGCCACAGCGCGCTTTTTGCTGATATTGAAGATCGTACTTCAGAAGAGGGCGATGCCTTACTGGATGTCTGGATGAGTCATGGGGATAAGGTAACGCAGTTACCTCCAGGCTTTGAAATTGTGTGTGAGACGCGTAATGCCCCCATTGCCGGAATGGCTGATGCGAGCCGTCATATGTATGGTTTGCAGTTTCATCCTGAAGTGACGCATACCTTACAGGGTTTGCGGATTTTAAGACGTTTTGTTGTCGATATTTGTCATGCAGCCACAACCTGGACTGCGGATCATATTATTGATGAGGCTATTACCAAAATTAAAAAGCAGGTAGGTGATGAGCACGTTCTGTTAGGTCTATCTGGCGGCGTTGATTCTTCGGTTGTTGCTGCCTTATTGCATAAGGCGATTGGCAAGCAACTTACTTGTGTGTTTGTTGATACGGGTTTATTGCGCCTGAATGAAGCGGAACAGGTAATGCAGATGTTTGGTCAGCATATGGGCATTCAGATCATTGCCGTTAATGCCGAAGACAAATTTTTAAATGCGCTTAAAGGGGTTACTTGCCCTGAAGAAAAAAGAAAAATTATAGGCAGGACTTTTATCGAAGTCTTTGATGAAGAGGCGCAAAAAATTACCGGGGTAACCTGGCTGGCTCAGGGCACTATTTATCCTGATGTGATTGAGTCTGCGGCGACAAGTACCAATGGTGCGGCGGTAGTAATTAAATCACATCATAATGTAGGTGGTTTGCCTGAAACTATGAATTTGAAATTATTAGAACCCATCCGCGAATTGTTTAAAGATGAAGTCCGGAAAGTAGGGCTGGAATTAGGCTTGCCTCATAACATGGTGTACAGACATCCTTTCCCAGGTCCAGGGTTGGGTGTGCGGATTTTGGCTGAAGTTAAAAAGGAATACGCGGATATTTTACGCCAGGCAGACGCTATTTTTATTGAAGAATTGCATAAGGCTGATTTGTACCACAAAGTAAGCCAGGCTTTTGCTGTCTTTTTACCCGTTAAAAGTGTGGGGGTGATGGGTGATGGGCGTCGTTATGATTATGTTATTTGTTTGCGCGCGGTCGAAACTGTTGATTTTATGACAGCGCACTGGTCGCAATTGCCCTGGGATTTTTTGGCTACGGTGTCGAATCGGATTATTAATGAAGTTGCCGGGGTTTCGCGGGTGACTTATGATATTTCAGGAAAACCGCCCGCCACCATCGAATGGGAGTGACACCGAAACGCCATATTTGGTGCATCTTGCACGATCTGGCGTTTCGGTTGGTTAGTCAACCGTAGGAAAATCTCTAAATTTTGGCAAATTGCCCAGTTAGTAGCCCCTCCACCTCCGGGGGAGGGTGCCCGACAGGGCGGGTGGGGGGATTTAAAAATAAAGAGAATACAACTACAGAGATGGAGTTGTTGGTTCATATAATGGTCGTTGCGAACCAGAATAGTGGCGTGAATATTATAAAGAAATGATTGACTTTTGTAGATCCCCCCACCCGCCCTGCCGGGCACCCTCCCCCGGAGGTGGAGGGGCTACTAACTAGGCAATTTGCCAGGAGTTGGGAATTGGCTCTTTCTTACACTCTAAGCTGCGAGGCCTAATACGGTTATGGTTCTGTGTCTCTCCGTGTGCAAACCCACAAACTTTTTAATGAGCGCGTCTATGAATGACCGGTTTTGGATGAAAAAAGCTTATGCAGAGGCTCTCCTGGCTCAGGCCGAAGGGGAAGTTCCTGTAGGTGCTGTTCTCGTCAGCGAATCTAATGAATTATTAGCCTCAGGTCGCAACAGCCTACAAAGCAGTCACGATCCTTCAGATCATGCTGAAGTAAAAGTAATAAGACAGGCTTCCCAATTATTAAAAAACCATCGCTTGTTAAACACCACTTTATACGTAACCCTTGAACCTTGTGCCATGTGTGCAGGTCTTATTGTCCATGCTCGTATCAAACGCCTGGTCTTCGCAACACGTGACTTTAAAGCCGGAGCCGCAGGCTCGGTGTTTAACTTATTGCAGGGATATCCATTAAATCATAGTGTTTTAATTGATGAAGGGATAATGCAAGAGGAATGTGCTGAACTACTTTCTGATTTTTTTAAAACCCTAAGGTAGCTCGTTTTTCTCTGATCCACGTCGTCCTGAGCGCGTCTTTTGGCGCGAAGGATCTCCAAATATTGGCACCATGCCGCTTTCAGGAGATCCTTCGCGCCAAAAGACGCGCTCAGGACGACGTAGATCGGGGAATAGAGAAGATGCTTCAACCGGGTTACACGCTCAATGAAAGTTGCTGTATCAATTGCTTTTTCAAATTGTCCTTTTCATTTTGATCAAGCGGCTTGCCTTCATGATTGGTAATAAAAAACATATCTTCGGCACGTTCGCCTGCAGTGGCAATTTTTGCATTATGTAAATGAATATTGAAGTTCAGGAATACTCGACTTACAGTGGCCAGTAGACCCGGGCGGTCATTGGTCACCAGAAACAGACGGGTATGATGATTCAAATCGTCTTCATTGTAAGTAATTTGTGTTGTGACATTAAAATGTGCTTGTGCTCTGGATAGCCTTTTTTTAGCAATCGGAGGAAGTTGCGCGCTAACCAAAGAGCTGCATAAGGCTCGTTGAATATCGGTAGACTGTTGTTCATTAGACAAGGACTGATTGTGCTCATCCAAAATAATATAAGTATCCAGGTCAAACTGATTATCACAGGTAATAATGGCTGCCTCATGAATCGTGACGTGATGATTGCTCAGTACGGAGGTGGTAATGGTAAAGCGATCATCCCGGTGTGGCATGTAAATAAAGACTTCCGTTCCACCTTCACTATGATGAGGCATAATCATCACTAAAGGAAATTCTGTTGTGGCTAATATCGCTTTAGTCTGACGTGCTATGGCCTCCGGGGATTCATGAAGAAAATATTTACCTTTAAACTGACGCCACAGTTCTTGCACGATATCAGAAGACAAACCTTCTTCAATCAATATATTCAAAGCATAATGTTTGCGAATGGCTATTAACGCAGTTTCATCCATCAAGGCCTGTTCTTTATGAAGCATGTGCTTGGCTGCCCGGTACAATTCTTTCAGCAGCGAATCCTTCCATGCATTCCACAAGGTGGGATTAGTACCACAAATATCAGCCACTGTAAGTAAATACAGATAATCAAGATATCGCGGTTCCGGTAACAAGCGGCAGAAATTTTCTATAGTCTTAGGATCATATATATCCTGACGTTGAGCTGTTTGCGACATGAGCAAGTGGTTTTTTACCAGCCAAACCAGTAAATCAGCATCGCTTTTTTCAATGTGATGCCTGTCAGCAAAGAGTTGTGCCTCTATTGCCCCCAATTCGGAGTGATCTCCGCCACGTCCTTTGGCTATGTCATGAAACAAAGCACTTAAATACAAGATTTCCGGCTTATCAAGAGTTGGCATAATTTTAGCGCATAAGGGAAACTGTTTGCTGTATGCTTCCTGTTTAAAACGGGAGATATTACGTATGACGAAAACAGTATGTTGATCTACAGTGTATACATGAAATAAATCATATTGCATCTGACCGGTTACGGTTGCAAAGCAATCCAGATAATGTGCCAGAACACCATAGCTGTTCATCCTCTGCAAGGCTTCATAAGGATCGTGTCCGGTTCTGATGATGTCGATGAAGGTTTGGGTTGCCTCTGCTGAGTTTCTAAACCGTTTGCCTATCAAAAACAAAGATTCACGGATTAAACGAATAGTACTGGCTCTCACCCCTTCAATGTGAGGGAATTTGGTTATCCACAGAAACAGCGTGAGCAGGGCTTGAGGGTGTTGTTTAAAGACACGTGTATGCCGTACTTCTATGTAATTATTTGAGAGTTGAAATTCGCTATCAAGCAAAGTAAGTTTTTGCTTTTGATGATGGACTATGGTTTCATCAAACCACTGCAAAAGCATTTCATTCAATTCCCTATTGCGCTTGATTACCTTAAAGTAATCTTTCATGAATTGTTCTATAGCCAGCGAATGGGGCTTATCCTGATAACCGAATACCTTGGCCAGTTTGACCTGATAATCAAAAGATAATCGTTCTTCAGGCTTTTCAGCCAGCATGTGCAAGGCAAAACGAACGCGCCAGAGAAAATGCTGACAATACATCAGTCCTTCATATTCCTTATCGGTGATGAAACCGTGACCAATACCGTCAGCCAATTTTTTAATATTAAAATGACGCTTGCCAATGCTGAGTAAAATCTGCAGATCACGTAAGCCGCCGGGACCATATTTTATATTAGGTTCCAGGTTATAGGCGGTTTCTTCATATTTGGCATAGCGGTTTTTTTGTTCTTGCAGTTTGGCAAAGAAATATTCGTGGCTTGGCCACATATGTAATGGGTGGATTTGATAGTTTAACTCTTCCATCAAACTCCCCCGTCCACAAAGGAGAAACATATCCATAAGGGTGGACACAACGCTCAAATCCTGGTTGGCCAGATCGGCACAGGAGCTGACGCTAGTAATTTGATGGCTGACTTCCAGACCAACATCCCAGCAATCCTGAATGAAGGTTTGAGCTTGTGCTAATTGGGATTTTGAAACCTGATCGGTATGCAGGAGCAGTAAATCAATGTCCGAGTGCAGTTGCAATTCCCTGCGTCCATAACTTCCCAAAGCAAGCAGGCAGAAATTATCCCCTTCATCGAGTTTGTTTTTCACAAAGAGGCCAATGAGAAGGGTATCTATAAAAATAGCAAGTTTGCGTGTAATCGCAGTAATATTGGCTTTTTGGCTAAATTCCTGACACAGTTCTTCCTTGAACTGTTTGATGGTGTTTTTAAGTTGCCTGTTATCGTTCTTCATTGCGTAAAGTCAAAATTTCTACGCCGTTATCAGTGACCAGCAACGTGTGTTCCCATTGGGCGGACAAACTATGATCTTTGGTGACCACCGTCCATTGATCAGGCAATAACCGGGTGTGGTATTTGCCGATATTGACCATGGGTTCAATGGTAAAGGTCATTCCTGGTTCCAGCTTCATGCCTGTTCCGGGGACACCGTAATGTAGTACTTGCGGATCTTCATGAAAAATACGCCCAATACCATGACCACAGTAATCACGCACCACAGAACAACGGTTCTTTTCGGCATGTTGCTGGATTGCATGGCCGATGTCACCCAGTTGAACTCCTGGTTTTACCATGTCGATGCCGATAAACAGACAGTCATGGGCGATTTGCACTACATGTTTTGCTTTGACTGAGGGTTTGTTGCCGACTAGAAACATTTTACTGGTATCACCATGGTATTCATCTTTGATAACTGTGATGTCAATGTTGATGATATCGCCGTCTTTCAGCGTCTTTTTACCAGGAATGCCATGGCAGACTACGTGATTGATGGAAGTACAGATGGATTTGGGAAAGCCATTGTAATTCAAGGGTGCAGGAATGGCTTTTTGCACATTAACAATATAATCATGACAAATGGTATTCAATTCATCAGTACTAATGCCTTCTTGCACGTGAGGTCCTATCATTTCCAGAACTTCACCAGCGAGTCGACCTGCAACACGCATTTTTTCGATTTCATCAGGTGTTTTAATTGTAACTGCTGCCATGTGATCTACCTAAAAAAATAATAATGTTAGCACAATCAAGCGATTAGCGACAGAGGACCAAGGCCTACGCATGAAATATTTTTTGACACACTCTATACGATGCTGAAAGAGCATAGAGTTTTTTTCATTACACTTTCATTAATGTAAGAATATTTCTGAGTACCCTCCTTTATTGATTAATTTAAACTCACAAGGATCTTTACTTGCTCAATTAATTCATATATGATTCTTTCTTAAATTATCCTGGATGAATAGAATTAAGGTTATAGAATTAAGGTTATAGAATTAAGGTTATAGAATTAAGGTTATAGTATGCAATCCAAATTCGAGAAGTTTAATGAATTACCATCAGAACTTAAAATTAAAATCGCTCAAAATTTATCAAAGTATGGTTTTAGGAGCTTAGCTGAGACATCAAAATATTCTTTGGCTTTGTTTAAACCTATGATTGATGTTCGTAAATTATTGCATTATGTGACACGCGGGGAACATGATGCGGTCAAAGCGATGTTAAAGCAGAACATCAGTTTAATTTTTAAAAGAGACATCGTTACGGATTGTTCTGGGCGAAAATTTGAGAACGTAAGTGCTTTTGAATATGCACTGTGGGCTCTGGATAAACACATGTGGGCAGCAATGATTGACTGCATCCCAAGTAATGAAGAAGGCAAAAAGGTATTTGCACGATTGATTGCTCAATACAACAAAGTCAACACCGAGGGGTGTACTTATAGTCTTAATGGGAAAACAATCACTGAAAAGCATTTTGATTTCGAAAATACCATCATTAAAGAACTGCGAACACAAGTAGATTTGCAAAACGCACCAGGGGTTAAGGATTGGGATGCCCTTGGTAAGCAGTGGCGAGAAGGTGTTGGTGGCGCACAAAAATTGCTGCCTATGCATGTTGTTGATGAATACTGTTCTTCTGATGTGTCATTTTGTTTGGGGCCTCAGTTTATTTCACAGCCAAAATCATCGAAACAATTTTATGCTCGCGCTACAGAAAGCGCTGAACATTGGTTTAGCCTGACTTCTAAGTTGTCTGTTGATTTTGCAATACATAAGGACACGCTCTCGACACCCCGGTCGGCCTATAAGGCTACGGGTGGTGCTTTACCTCTCGGCTGCATCGATGTGGGTGCTTTGACGACATTATATAAAGTAAGAAAAAACGATTTTATCGCTCTCAAATCGCAACTTGAAGACCAGATGAGGCCAGATAATCATCACCAGGTGTCTCAGATTTTCGCGAATTGACATTATATTCTCCTTATTATATGTTTAGACTGATTTGCGTTCTATTTGTTCTTAATAAATACTTAATGTTTGAATTGTATAATGTTTGCTGGTTTAACTGAATGGGTAAAATGATGCCAAGTCAAAAGCGCACACGTTCAAGCAAAGCTCCTGTACATTTTGAGGATTTTGAAACCTCTGCGAATTTAAAACGTTCCAGAATTAAAAAAACACAAATCAAAAGAAACGTTTCTTCAGAACCTAATGCACTGCTTATGCTTTCTTTATTTTCTGGTGAAAAGAAAGAAGTTGAATTAACTGGGCGAGAAAAAGCCGTACTGACACGAAAAACACGAGTTTTAATGACAGGGCTTGGGATTGATAATATGGAAACAAGAGATTACATTCCCTCTACTCTGGACAGAACCGATTTGGTTGCTGTAAAACCGGTTAATTTGCTGCAAGCGTTTGGTGGCCGAGGTCTGTTTGCCACTCAGGATATAGCTCAAGGTACTGTTATAGGTATTTACACGGGCGAAGTGTTTGATTCGGTTCCTGCGTTTGATGCTTACAAGGCAGAGCATCCCGGTGCAGATGACAGCTATTCAATGACTGTTGCTGGTCGTATAGTCGATGCTGCCAGAAAAGGAAATTTCACCCGATACATTAATTTTTCTGATACTCAGGATAATATGGAGTTTATCGAAGGCCATATAAAAGGAAGAAAAGTTGTTTTGGTGCGTGCTATTAAAGACATTATGGCAGGACAGCAATTTCTGGTTAATTACAACACTCACGAAGAACGCAACTCCAAGCTTTATTTCTTCCTGAATCCAAGTGATGGCTGGTTATCAGCAGAAGAACTACATCAACAACATCAAGACAGCTATCAACCGTTTACTATTCATATAAATCTGGAGGAGCTGGGAGTTACTGAAGGAGACGATTATCAGCTCACACAGGCAGGAGCTGCCGTCATCAATTCTGAATCTTTGTCTGATATCATGGATCTTAATCCGGCGGATATTGATCTTCCGCAGTTGAAGTTAAATCTGAATGGGCAAGTACTCGATTTCAACACAGCGGATGCCTTTACTCCATTACAGCTTGCCTGTTATTTAGGACAAGTGGATAACGTTGCTTTTCTCCTTGCTCAGGGAGCAAACAAGGACTATCACCAGAATAATTCGGGGCAATTCCCGTTATCTTTGGCCTTGGCAGGTTATGCCCAATCACCTGGTAATGAAAATAAGTACATGACTGTTTTGAATTTGCTGGTGTTCCATCAGGCCAATATTTTTGCCCATGACCGATTGGACAGAACTTTTGTCCAGCAGGCAATTTCGGTATTGTCCGATCGCCATTTCGCAGCACTGTTAAACACAGTGAAAAGCAGAAAAGACATCAATGAACTCTTCGCTTACGTTGATGAAAATGATCATGATGTGGTTCTTTATTCTATAAAATGCAAGGCGTTTAACAAGCTGGGACTGCTTTTGGAGTTAAATCCGGAATATTTCGAAAAGACTTTTGACTCTGGAAATACGAATGATGCACGCGCTTTCGAGAGTGCTGTCGAAGGATATACATCGCAGCAAAAAAGAGCTTTATATAGCATGCTTACCCGTGGTGGCCAAAGTCTTCCTCCAAGTGTGATGAATGAATTGGAAGTATCCAATACGAGAGGTTTCAGTTACAACCGTTAGTCAATGCGGGCGGGAAATAAAGTTGGTGCAGGACCTGACTGTTCCGCTCCCTCACGGTCGCGGCTCGGTTTTCGTGCGTTCGTATTTAGTTTATCGTGCACCAGAAAACCGAGCCGCGACTGTTAAGGAGCGGAACTTTTTGTTGAGGCACAGAGCCTGTATAGCATTTGTGTAGCCCGGCTGCAAGCAGACCGGTCTACGGGACTGTGCCACTCCCGGAATTACGTCGTCCTGAGCGCGTCTTTTTGCGCGAAGGATCTCCTGCAATCGGCATGGTGCCAATGTGATCTTGTCCTGTGGTGGTATGCAAATAACCATATCATTAGCTAAACTGTAACATGATGAACCATCAGCTCATTTTGACCACAGTCGAGGCGGAAATGGATGATTACAGGCCTTTCAAAAAAATTCCAGGTGTCTTTTTATTTATTGTTGCTTTGACTCTGAGTATCCCGGCAAGCGCCAAAAATTCGCTTCGTTATGAATTACAAAACATTCTCAATAACAGTATTTCCAACTCATTGACTCCCGGCGCGGTATTACTGGTTTCCAGCCCTGAAACAGGCGTTATCACTGTAGCTGCGGGCTTAGCGAATATAAAGAAAAAAACACCTATGGAAATCACCAACAATTTCCGTATTGCCAGCATGAGTAAAACCTTTCTGGCTGTGACTGTCTTGCGCCTGATAGAACAAGGAAAATTCAACCTTAATGATAAAATGGCCGATTTACTGCCTGACTCCGTTGATATAGACAGAATTCCCAATGGCAATGGCGTTACTGTAAAGCAATTACTGCAAATGCGCAGTGGCATACCTAATTACATTGATTATGATGCTTACAGTGAATTAATCGATAACATGGCAGGGAAAGAATGGACACCGGAGCTTTGCATTCGCATTGTGTACGATAAAAAACCCGGTTTCGCCCCAGGCGCGTCTTATGAATACAGCAATACCAATTACCTCCTGTTGCAGTTGATAGTCGAAAATTATGAGGGAGGTTCCTATGCCGACACCATCAGAAGTGACATTCTGGATCCTTTGAAATTAAAACATACCTTTGTTGAAACCCAGGAATCGGATGATGAGCATCAATTGATAACCAGAGGGTATTCCGTAGAAGACAAAAAGCTCCTTGATGTCACTGATTATAATGATGGCTGGGGCATGGGGGATGGTGGCATGATCAGTACTGCTGAAGACATGAATGTTTTTGTTCGCGCCTTACTCATTGATAAAACACTCCTTAAACCCGACTCTTTACGTAAAATGCTTTCGTTCAAAGACGAGTATGGCCTTGGCATATGGCCTGAAGACATCAATGATGAAACGGCATGGTCCCATAATGGGCTGACCTCCGGTTTTCAGGGACAGTATTATTATTTCCCTGAAAGTCAGTTAACCGTAATTCTATTGACCAACAATTTTGATACAGACATTCTGAGTGATACGGTATCCAAAACCCATAAATTGATTACAGGTGGTGAATAACTACGCTCTGTCTGCCTTACCAAAGACAGTAAGCCCCTGGGTTTTAAACCAGTATTTATCTTCATCGATCACTGAGTCTTTTAGTTCTGGAATAGCACTGAGGCTTGGGTACTCTGTAGTAATAAAATAACTTTGGCCGGCTATATAAAATTCCTTAGTGTTTTGGCTTGGTGTCACCAAAATAACACCAGTCGGAACGAGCGGTATTAACTGGCGAATAAAATTCACTATGTCTTTGGCCTTTTCAATGCCATTGGTGACGCCTAATAAATAAGGGACAAAAACGGTATCGAAGACGGGATTTTGGTTCTTTGCGAACAGGTGTTTTAATTCACCCGCATAAAATTGGATGTCTTTTTTGTATTCAAAATCTTCGGTACCCTTTTTTTGAATAGCACGTTGTACCAGAGCTAGCATGTAATAAATATAGCTGCGTCTCAATGACTTAGGGTGCAGTGCCCAAAGCAAAGGGTTAACGACTTTTCCTGTAGGTAATTTCAACAGAGGAGGATACCACAAGGTAAGGGCGGCCAGTAGTTCGCCTACAGAAGGGTAGGGTGTTCCTGAATCAGCGAATTCCCTGTAATGATAGTATTTTTTAAAAGCTTTTATCCAGGCTATAGTGACCGGATCTTTATCATAAACCGTAATTGATTTTGCCCCTGCTTCTGCGAAAAGAAAACAACTGTTTCCGTAGCCTGGAATAATTAAAATATTCTGATTTTCTATATGTGGCTTAATCGCATAATGATGATTTTGTTTGCCTGAAAGGGCGGAAAAAAGGAAGCGTTCTGCGCCCATGGGATAGATAAGCACTTCTTTATTATCGGACAATCGTGTGATTCGCTGTTCTAAAATCCAGTTTTGTTCTTGCTTGTTTAAAACGGTCTGATTTATTTCAGGCTCAGGCATGCAACAGTTCCTTTTATTTCTATAGTGCTTATGATGTCTCAGCATACTTTAAAATGAATCAATGATACAGGAAAGGCAAACAGCACAGAATTCGTTTTATCGTCAGAAATCAGGGCTTGTGGGAAACTCGCTATAAGAATATAATTCATTTTTTTACTATTGGATTTTATTATTTACAATGGGAAATAAAATGAATCATTTTTTTTTAAGGCATCATGCTCATCAGGCAGCAAAGATATTATACAGTTTCATCGCTTTAGCCTTCTTGTTAATGCCGGTCAATACCTGGGCATCATCAATACAGCCTTACGATTTTGACGGCAAATTCAAAACAATAACCAAAGTATGGAATCCCGAGGTGGCGCTTTATGTAGCGAAGAAATTTGCTGCTGAACATGGCGAGAACGAACAAAATGTTTCGGTAACCAAATTAAATGCCGGAGCCACCAACAATTTTATTTATCTGGTATTTATAGAGAAGCAACTGAAATTTGTTTTAAAAGGAATAGGAGCTAAAGAGGAAGCTGAAGCCTTATTGCTGTTACAAGAAGATGCCCAAATAAAAAATCTGGAAAATAATCCGGCTGCAGCCAAAGTGTGTTTAAGCAAGGCGGTTCATTATTACAAAACCACTGATACCCGGCATATCTATTATTTCGCTATTCTTGAAGCGGCTCAGGGAAAAGAGTTATTCAAAATAATGACAGATGCACTTCTTAACACTAAAGACATTAACGAATTAAGCGATGTCTTTTATGACGCGGGCAAACAGATAAGCGAATTACATAAAACGCTGATCGGTTTTGATCGCTTTATAACTCCCGAACAGATGATGACCATTATTCATGATGACTTCCACCCTGAAAACACGTTTTATGATTTGGGAACAAAGAAATTTTCATTAATTGATAATGAAAGTATGGCCCATAGCATCACTCATCCCATGCTTATAGTCAGAGAAATTTATGGTTTATATGAGGTGCCTGTTATTCGCTGGCCTTCTGAAAAAATTTCCGTCGATCTGTTAAAAGATGCAGATGCACATGATATTGCCACCGTATATATTGAATTAATCAAAGGCATGGCGTCGATTTATCAGGATCCTAAGGCAGCAGCATCAGTTTTTACTCGTCAAATTATCGAATTGAACAATAAATCTCAGGCCTTTCTGAAAGACAGCAGATCAGAACCCTGGATGTTAAATCCACAGGACAAAAGCGAGACACATATTGTTTGGGGCAAATTATCCCATGCGGTATGGGATACCAAATTGAATAATCTTTATCAGGCAAAATTAACAATAATCAATCAGGATATGAAGAGTTACCTGGACTCACTGTAGTTTTGTTTCAGAGTGTGGGCTACGAGACTGTGCCATTTCCGGAACCACGTCGTTTCTTCGCCAAAAGACGCGCTCAGGGCGACGTGGATCGGGTCGGCTGAATCAGATAAAACTTTAACATTATGATTTTAAATCCTCGCTAATTGATCTAAATAGTGTTAAAATTGCGCAACAACCAATATTATTGATTAAATTTAGATCATTTGGTATTGGATTAATCTGGTTTAAAACGATTTGATAAGGCTGGGCACATGTTAGATGTAAAAGATATAAGTATGCAGTTTGGACCTAAATCTTTGTTCCAAAATGTGGACTTGATATTGTTGCCCACGCAACGTTACGGGGTAGTTGGCGCTAATGGTACTGGCAAATCTACCTTTTTGAAAATACTATCCGCTGAAGAACAGCCCTCAAACGGTACGGTTGAAAAAGCAAAAAGCCATAAAGTAGGCATCCTGAAACAAGATCACTTTCGTTATGAAGAAGACCGCCTGATTGATGTAGTCATCCGCGGTAATCCAACCCTGTGGGACGCCATGGTTGAAAAGGAAGCCCTTTACTGTAAAGAAGAGTTTAGTGAAGAGGACGGTTACCGTTTAAGTGAACTGGAAGAGATAGTAATGAATCAGGGAGGCTACGAAGCCGAATCTACTGCTAAAAATTTATTACTTGGTCTTGGAATAGCTGAAAAATTTCATTATGGCCCATTAAGTGCTTTATCGGGAGGATATAAGCTCCGTGTACTTTTGGCTCAAGTCCTTTATCAGCAACCTGACATTATGCTTCTTGACGAGCCTACCAACCATCTTGATATTTTATCTATAGCCTGGCTTGAAGAGTTCTTAAAAACCTCATTTAAGGGACTGTTGATTTTTATTTCCCATGACAGAAGCTTTCTTAACAATGTATCCACTAACATTCTGGATATCGATTATGACACCATCACCGATTATCCCGGTGACTATGACACATTTTGTTTTGCCAAAGAAGAGCGTTTACGTTTAAAACAAAGTGAATTAAAAAATCAGGAAAAACGAATCGATGCATTACAAAGTTTTGTTGATCGTTTTGGTGCTAAAGCAAGTAAGGCCGGTCAGGCTGCTTCACGGCAAAAGATGATTGACAGGATTGAATTGGTTGAAATTAAAGAATCCAATATTTTTAAACCCTATTTCAATTTTCATCAAAGAAAACCATCGGGTAAATCGGTGGTTAAAGTCGAACAATTACATAAGCGTTTCGATGAACGTATTTTATTAAGGGATGTATCCTTTACCATACAGCGAAATGATAAATGCGCCATTATTGGTCCTAATGGAATTGGCAAATCAACTTTATTAAAGATTTTGCTTAATGAATTGCAATCGGATCAGGGTATGTTTGAATGGAGTGATACGGTCAGTGTAGGTTATTTTGCCCAGGATTATCGTACTCAGTTAGATCCGGAACAAACTGTTTTGCAATGGATGGAAGATCAGATTGCCGCACCTTCACAGGAAATTAGAAAAGTCCTGGGGCAGGTATTATTTCGTGGTGCCGATGTAGATAAGAAAATCGCATTATTAAGCGGGGGAGAGTCTGCTCGTTTAATCATGGCCAAGTTGATTTTGGAAAAGCACAATGTGCTGATCTTCGACGAGCCTACCAACCATTTGGATCTTGAATCTATAGATGCTTTGATTGAGGGAATTCAGGCATTTCCTGGTGCGGTTTTATTCGTCAGCCATAATCGCTATTTTATTGATTTGATTTCAACCCGGGTTTTGGTTTTGACGGAGCAATATGGCGTACAAAATTATCTGGGTAACTATAACGATTATCTGGAACAGTTCGGCCAGGATTATCTGGCCACGGCGTAGGCGAAATTTAAACATATAAAACACTGTAGCCTTGATGCAGCGATAGCGTAATCAAGGTTTTTCTTAGCTTTTAGGCTTCTCGGATAAATGAAAACCTTGATTACGCTATCGCTCTGAGAGATCCTCTCATATTGAGTATCACTCAGAACTATGCAGGATCGCCTTCCCCTCTCCGGGGGAAGGTGCCCGACAGGGCGGATGGGGGGATCAAAAAAGGAGTTTCTATCAAATAGACC
>NZ_KB892403.1 GCF_000373765.1 Legionella shakespearei DSM 23087
CCAGCCGTAATACGGGAGCGAAGTGGCAATCAACTCATTCCCGTATTACGGCTTCGCCTAATACGGGCTACAAAACTGAATTACACCATAAATCACATGAGACAATAAAAAGAATGTATCATGTGTCAGGTGTTACTTTCGTTTGCACGTACTTGTGCTAGGGTTATTAAAGCACTGGCTTGAATCCTGGATTCTATATGGGTTATACAGACCCGTGCCTAAAGAACCCGAGCCACTTCTAACTTTGTTAGGTTTAATATCTTTTTGATCACATACTTTGGAAGCATTCCAAATTTGCGCTGCACTCCATGTGCCACATCCGCCAGGTTTATCTGAGCATATATTCTGACCAACCAGTTGATTTTTATTGCTCCCACAGTCAAATCGATATACACAAAACTGTGCTACTGCACTATCTCCTTTACACTCACCATCGGCATAAAGGCTCTGAGATGATATCAAGAGCACTAATGTTGCAATCTTTAAAATGTTCATCATCCATTCCTTTAATATTAATACAAATATAAGTGTAGTATAATGGGCTATGTTTTCAATTCACTTAAAATCTTATCCATTACTGACATTACGTTAAAAATAAATACAGAATTAACACTGCCAGATATTGCCCCATGTTGTCATAAGGGAATACAATATAATAGACATATCAATAAAGACAGAAACCTATGCGCCCCATATTCATTATATTGATTATTGCTTTAGTTTTTTTACAACATAAGCTTTGGCTGGGTGATGGTAATGTTATTCAATGGATTAAACTGGAAAAACGGCTGAGCGATCATCAGCATGAAAACAGTAAATTAGCTGCTCGCAACAGAGCTCTGGAAGCAGATATTAAAGAACTCAAAGGCGGTGATCAGGCTTTAGAAGAACAAGCCCGCTATGAATTGGGCATGATTAAGGAAAATGAAATTTATTACCAATTCGTGGATTAACCAGAATCAAACAGCGATTAAATCCAAATCTTTTGGTGGTTGCTTGTCCCATAAACTCAAAACAAAACCCCCGCCACCAGAGCCCGTGGGTTTCACGGCACTGGCGCCAACAGAAAATAGCTGATTCATATGCTGTTGTAAACCTTCGCTGACCAGGCCCCATTGAATAAAACAGTCTGCTGCTTTGTTCATTGCTTTGGCCAGATTATCTATTGCCTCAGTCCCCCCTGCTTCCAGGGAAATTCTTGACTCTTGCACTGCTGCAACCATTTGCTGATCTAATTGCTCCGCGAGGATGGGATTTTTATTCCACAAATTTTGCACTTGCTGAATACAATGGGAGGTAATGCCTATTTGATTACAGGAAGATAAATACCATTGCGGTTGAATGACCTGTTTTAAAGCGACACACTCCCCTGCCTTAAAATAAACACCGCCATCCGAAGCGACTCCGGCAATATCCAAACCACTGCTTTTACCATGAAACAAATGCTCTAACTCTCGGGCAAATTCATTACACTTGTCACTCTCAATCATCTGCCGGGCACAAAACCACCTGCTCATGGCCACGCATAATGCCGCAGAAGCCCCCATGCCCACCCCCACTGGAATATTGCTTTCCAAATGAAAATGGCCAACAGCCTGGTTTAGAGAATGCCCCAGGAGCTGCATACCTTGCTCTAATACACTCCAGAATAACAGATGCATATCAGACCCGCTGCTTCCTGTATAATCAGCGCTCAAGGTTTTAGAAGAAGAACTGTGGCTCAAAATCAGCTTTTTTTCTTTAATAGGGAACACTAAGGCTTCATGCCCTCTAACCACAGCATGTTCGCCGGCCAGGATCCATTTGCCATAGGTAGTCGTTGTAAAATCATAAAACATCGTAATTACCTAACAAATGATCTGATTTAAAGCGGCGGGCCATTTCAGCCTGGTCTTCCCTGTAGAGTAAATGGATATTAGGACCAGCATCCATAGTAACGATGGGGCCATCACCGTGTGTATCCCAATGGGTTTGCAGCAGTTTTAAAACCGCAAGGCTTTTATCAGTGATGTAATGAAAAGGTTGCTCGCAGGTACTGAATAAATTATGCATGTCGTGAAATTCACGCCAGCAAATTTGATAGACGCTTTGCCAATCTTCAGCACCGAGCGCGGCAAGTAACAATTTCAGATTTTCTTCAGCACGCTGATTGCGTTTCGCATAAAACACACTGGTTTTTACCCGCTTATGTGCCTCGCTGGATGAAACGGCTTTTTCCTCACCACTGATCACAATAACCTGATGTATCAAATTGGTATAGGGCAAATCGATACCACCTACTTCGTTTTCTTTCCACAAAGCCCAGGGGGTATAAAAAGAACGGCAGGAAGAACCTGAACCAAGTCTGCTTAACTGTGCCTGCTCGTCAATTGAAGGCAACTCTTTACTGGTTAATTCGCTTAAAGCATTTGCCGCGCATTTGGTCAAGGCTGCAAAACTTGAAGCAGAACTTGCCAAACCACTACCATGCGGAAAATTATTACTGGATTGAATTAAAAAACCACCAGAATAGCCAAAATATTCTTTGAGGCGAACCAAGTGATCTATAAATCTCTTTTGACCTGTAGCAGATAAACGAAACTCTCCAGCACCAGGAATTTGCAGCGGCTCCCAAATGTCCTTTTTGCCTGGCAGAGCTTCCAGTTTTACCGTACTTAATAAATTATTCAGGGTATAAGACAACGAGGAATTGTCAGGAAGATTCGAATTCGTATCCCTCTTTCCCATATATTTTATTAAAGCAATATTTGCAGGAGCCTGGGCAAGCCAATGCATACAATAATCCCCTGATTTTAATTATGTGTTAATCGTTTGTAATTTTGATGAAGCCAATTGAGCCGTAGGGGTATTGGGGTAAGTTCTTATTACCTGCTGCAGGCGTCTTCTCGCTTCTTCATTATTTCCGGTGGCCGCATAAGCATAACCGGATTTAAGCATACAGGCCGCAGCTTTACTTGACGATGGGAATTGCTGTAAGACAATTTCAAAATGTTCTATGGCTTGAGAGTAATCTCGTTTAACCATGTATAACTCACCTAACCAATATTCAGCATTTGCAGTGTACCCACCTTTTGGGTATTTTTGCACAAAAGTCTGCATAGCCGTTGTGGCTTCATCATATTGCTTGTTTTTTACTAATTCATAAGCGGCCAGATAACTGATTTGCTCATCAGCGGGATTCACCCTTGATACAGCAATCACGGGTTGAGTTGCAGGCGCCTTTACCATTTTGGGTTGATTAGAGGCTGGCGGAACCATTTTGGGCGTCTGAGAAGTCACTGTTTTGGATCCTATATTCAACTCGGTTGGCGGTTTGGCCTGAGCGGATTGAGCACTGCTTCCCAATCGGGCATCCAGATCTTTATAAAAAGCAACCTGTTGTTGCTGCAGCAGTTTTAAATCATGTGCCTGAACTTCAAGTTGTCCTCTTAACTCTTGAACTTCCTGTTGCAGGCTTTGTATTTTATCAATTAAGCGGGCGCTGTCATTAATGTTATTGGCTGAACTACCGCCTTGATCTTCTTTAACCAGTGCCGGACCTTCATCAGAGGGATAATTATTCGATTGATAACCATCATTCTGTGAACCGTCCAATTGGGCATGTTCCATCTGCGCCTGATCGTATTTGGGATTAACAACAGGGGCTTCGTCAGCCACCTGTTGTCCATCATATATTGCAAAATTGTCACTATCGTCGATTACAGGAGCCTCTGACCAGACAGTCAAAGGAACTAATAATGAAAAACACGCGGCGATAATGGTTTTTTTGCAATGGATCATCTTGTAGCCTCATAAGTAAATTCTACACGTCGGTTTTGAGCGTGAGATGCGTCATCATGCCCATAATTTGCAGGGCGTTCTTTACCGTAACTTACAACACGAACTTGTTGTCTGCTTACACCAGCCATACGTAAAATATCAGCTACAGTGTTCGCACGGTGTTCACCAAGTGCTACGTTATATTCACGGCTTCCACGTTCGTCAGTATGTCCAGCCAGTAACACTCTTGCTCCTGGGTGGTTTTTCAAATATTCAGCCTGTGCATTAACAGAAGGCAGATATTTGGATGCTAAAGTACTGTCATCATAAGAGAACAAATACAATTGGTTATGAGGAGCCTGGGTTGTATAAGATTCACCTGGTTCCTGGCCAGCAAAACGAGTCATTCTACCTAAGCCTTGCGCAGAAGCATCAGCATCACCTACCATTGCACCGCCATCAGCACTGCCTGGTGTTTTTGAACAGGCAGTAACTAACACTATGCTCGCAGCCAGCAGACCCAACTTAAAAAACGATCCGGCTTTCATCCTCAATCTCCTTTGTTCTTTTTATTATTAAAAAATTGTACATGATCCTCTTGGGGTGCCATTGTACAATTCTTTTTATTTCTTTGCTATTGTCTACTCCTGTTTTATATGAGAAATGACAAAGCTGGCTGTCAGTGCTGTAAATTGTCGTGCTGCTTCATTGGCTGCCAACACTCCGCCATAAGGCGTATCTTTTTGACAGGGAATTTGCAGGCTGATAATCCGCGAACCAATTACTGTACTGTCACTGGTGCGTGTAAGTACTACTTTAACTGAAAAATTGATGAAACTTGGTTTTTTCAAAAAATTTTGTTCAAAAGCAAGTACCTGGCTGTCCAGGCGGTAATCTGCCTTTTCGTTATAAGGGCTTGAAGTCACCGCAGAAAAGTAGCCGGTTCTCTGCATGCTTTGAATTAACAAAGGAAACAGCATTTCCGCAGGAGTAGCTGTCCATGAATTCTTTGCAAAAGCTTCCAGTTTAAAGGGTTTATCCACATAGAGCATTTCCTGAGTCTGATAGCTCGCTGTGGCTTCAGGAGCCGTGACCAGGAGACTTGTGGCTCTTGGTTTTTTGCTCCATTGTTTGGTGCTGAATGAACTGATCTGATATTCATTCGTTACGGGAACTTTGACTGCTGAGCATCCAGCAAGACCCAGTATCACGATAAAGATTGCGAGAATTCTCATGGTTACTCTCCTGGTCCCGGTTTAGGTGGTGTCGTTCCCCGAATCACAACCGATGGATTCTGACGCATTTCATTACTTACTTTTTCAAGATTCGCAGCAATATTGTTTAACCGGCGTAATAAAACAATCGCAGGCGGAATGGTTTGCTGTGATAATTTATCAATAGTGTTTTTACCGGCAACCATTGTTTTTGACACATCTTTTCCGGCAATACTGATGCTTTCAGCCAAGGAATTAAACTTGTTAATGCCTGTTTTTAATTCTTGTAACATTTGAGGAAAGTCTTTACTTACTTTTGCCATATTTTCCAAAAATAAATCAGCGCTTACCAGACTGTGATCAATGTGGGAACTGTCTCGGGCAAAAACGGCAGTCAATTGCTCTATGTTAGCCAGGGAGTTTTTAATATACGTCGCGTTTTCCTCGTTAAAGATACGTTGTGTCTGATTGCTGACCTTATTCACATTTTCAGACACCTCTTTCAGGATTGAATCGAGCTGATTGAATAATGAGGGTTTGGCAGGAATAACGGGGTAAGGTTCGCCAGGCATTTTCTGTAAAGGAGTCAGTGTGGGCGAGCCGGCAGACAAACCGACATAGGTGACACCCGTGATTCCTTGAGAAATCAAGGTGGCAGACGTACTAGTAGTCACCGGTGTGCCTTGTTCAATACTTAGTAGAATTTCTACCTGTCGCGGATCATTTTTATTCAGACGAATCCGTTTAACAAAACCAACTTTCACCCCGTTGAACTTCACCGGAGAATCCTCGCTTAAACCTGCAGCAGACTCATGAAGGTACACTGTGTAGAAAGAATATTCCTTTTGGTTAAAACCAACAGACAGCCAAAGAGCGGCGGACAAAAGCCCGGCTGTCAGGATAAGGACCACTAAACCTACTATGGTGTAATTGGTTTTTGATTCCAAGGATCGTGTTTCCTCTGTTAAATTATATAAAACTCTTTAAAACTTACTGAAATAATCAGCAATTAACGGGTTTTTATTTTTCATTAATTCTTTAATCGGTTCTACACTTAAAATTTTCCCGTCACCAACAAAAGCAACGCGGTCTGTAGTCCTTTTTAAAGATTCTATATCATGGCTGACCATGACTATAGTTAAATTCAGCGCATCCCTTAAAAAAACGACCAGATCATCAAAAAGTCTGGCTCCACGTGGATCTAATCCTGTTGTTGGTTCATCAAGAAACAGCAATTCAGGATCCATGGCAATGGCTCTTGCCGCAGCCGCCCTTCTCTGCATACCGCCACTCAGTTCTGAAGGCAACTTACCCGCTGAATCCAGGGGTAATCCCACTAATGAGATTTTTAAACGCGCCAACTCCTCCATAAATTCCGGTGCCAAATTGGTAAATTCTCGCATAGGGAACATGATATTTTCCAGCACATTCATTGCGGAAAACAAGGCACTGTGCTGAAAGAGCATACCCCAACGCCTGCGAAGCTTAAATGCTTCCTGCGAATCAAGGCTATAAATATCTTCACCAAATACTTTAATACTACCAGCCGTCGGTTTCAACAGCATCAATAAACTGCGTAGTATGGTTGTTTTACCGCTACCTGATCCACCGATAATGGCAAGAATTTCACCTTTTTCAACGGTAAGGTTAACATCTGTATGAACCCAGTGACCACCCAAAAAATTCTTCATTCCTTTGATTTCGATGACGGCTTCACTCATGTCAAAGCCTCATCCAACTGTACACTACAGAAAATGCAGCATCTGCAATAATAATCAGAAACAAGGATTGAACCACACTTTTAGTGGTCTGGCTTCCTATACTTGACGCACTGGACTCCACTCGAAAACCTTGAAAGCATCCAACCAAAGCCACAATCAAGGCAAATGCGGGTGCTTTATACAAGCCTAACATCATTTGTGACAGGCCAACGGAATCTCTCAAGCGCAGTAAAAAATCATCAAACTCTATATCCAGCATGGTGTGCGACATAATCATCGCCCCCAAAACACTGAATACGTCAGCCCAGAAAATTAATAAGGGAAAAACGAGTAACAGGCCAAGAACCTTGGGCAAAACAAGAAGCTCTGTTGGTGATAATCCCATGGTCAGCAAGGCATCCACCTCTTCATTGATTTTCATGCTGCCAATCTGTGCCGTGAACGCAGAACTGGTTCTTCCTGCGACAATAATTGCAGTGATGAGAGGGGCAAATTCACGGAAAATTGCCATGCCTGATAAATAAGCGATGAAACTGTTGGCTCCATAGGTAGCCAGTTGCAAACCCATTTGGTAAGCAAGAACAACGCCAATCAGAAAAGACAATAAGGCAATGATTGGTAAGGCTTTAATTCCTGCTGAATCAATATTGGAAATAACACTGGGAATCTGAAAGCGTCGCCAGTTTCCCAAGGCTTCAAAAATCTTGGTGCTTAAATCACCAATCAAAATGATAATGCCATCCGCCTGCACTAATTTATTTTCGGCTTCTTTACCAATTGTATATAGAATTCCTTCTTTGGCTGGTTCAGGAATTTCATAAACTAAAGAGTCTTTTTTAGTTTCAATTAAATCGATGAGTTGGTGTTGTGCTTCGGAAAAATGGGTTAGTTCAATCTGATTTTCATTTTGTTTGAGCGCATCGATGATCTTGATCAGACCTAAGGCACCTGCACTATCAAAAGAACTGATGCCCTTGCCATCAATGATTATTTTTTGCGACTGCGGCAAATTTAAGGACAGAAATTGTTTGGCCAAATGACCAAGCGCCAAAACAGACCAGGAACCAGTACACTGGAATTGGTTCTGTTCTTGATCAAACGTGATTTGAGCAGTGGTCTGGTCCATAATCTCTTTAGGTAATAAGCGCTAACACTTTAATTTTCCTAGGATAATACAGAAAGGTATTAAACCGCAAAGGTAAATTGTGAGTGGGGCATTAACATTGACTCTTAATAAACCCGTCATAAACCCATCCTCCTGAGTGCCCCGTCGTCCTGAGCGCGTCTTTTTGCGCGAAGGATCTCCAAATGCTGGCACTGTGTCAATTTCAGGAGATCCTTCGCGCAAAAAGACGCGCTCAGGACGACGAACTCTTATTAAAGCACGGGAGCCGTTTCCTGAAGATGTTCAACCGAATTTCTGAGCAAGTCCACTGTTTTTCCTGAATCTGTAGAAGGCGTAAAAAGAGTAAAGCGTCCGTGGTGAAATGAGTTTCCGGCAATGGCAATCAAACCTATTCCCGTCAGGGCAATTAACAAGTTCAGTACTATTTCTTTCCAGCCGCGGTGGGTTTTCAGAGTTTGCACGTGTTCCGTCTTATCTTCCAAGGTCGCTTTAGACCTGGTTTTAAACTCATCAAGAGAAATCAGGCCATTAGCATACTCATCAGCCGCAGATTTTATACTCTTATGAATGCAAGATGCCGCGTTCATTGCTGCATAATAAGTTTCTGCTTTAAGTGTATTGTTTTTTGTAGTGCATTCTTCAGCGTAATGGAGAAAATCATCAATTTTGCGATCCATCCGGGACAATAGATCTAAAATCGGAGTCAATTCATGTACTCGCTTTTCTCTTTTGTCTTCAACCGCCATCATTACTCCTTGATTTAACGCATGTATCGCGGGCGCATTCTATGCTTTTTTTTTGCCCATATCTATATGTTAAGTAGAATAATTAAGCCAACAAAAGACCAAAAACAACAAATCAATATCTAAATGGCTATTTTATAGTGCATATCAAGGAAAACAAAGCAATAATTGATCATATTTTGTACTATAATTAATGGATACAAATATAGCTTTGGAGTCAAAAATGGACTATCACATCTCTAACTATACTGTTTCGGTTAAATCGCTTTTGCCCTTTGCCTTGTTTATTGGTGCCTTATCTTTTACGTCTCCAAGCAATGCAGCCCCCAGAGAGATTAACCGCACCATAACCCCGTCAGTATATGTAGCTCCGGGAGAGCACGTGGCTTATTATGTGCGTTATTATTATAACAGGCCTTATTATAGCCCTTACTACAGAACTTATTATCGTCCTTATTACAGGCCTTACTACTATAGACCTTATTACAGGCCCTATTACTATAATCGCTATTATTATCGCTGGTAATTAAAGTTCTCGGATGACGTTTTATGTTTTAAAAGGGTGAGTTGCTTTGTTTTACTCACCCTGTTCTATGGTTTGCTTTGTCTGTTTATGATAAAATCAGTACCATTTTTCTAAAATCCAGATATCAGGCATGCATAACGACTACAGCCAATTTGAACAGCGCAAACGTGATCATATTGAACTGGCATTGATGCCGACCAATCAAAGCAGTGAATTAAACCCTTTTGATCATTTTAATCTGATGCACGAAGCGTTGCCGGATCTTGATTTTAAGGAAATCAGTATCGCCAGTACCCGTTTTAATAAAGTCGTTGAAAAGCCATTTATAGTCAGTTCCATGACTGCCGGCCATTCTAATGCAATAAACATCAACAAGCGTCTTATTCATGCATGCTCACAAACCCAGTGGGCTATGGGTGTAGGATCGCAGCGTCGCGAATTAACCGATAAACAAGCCTCTTTTGAATGGGAATTGCTCAGACGTGATTTTCCCACAGTCAGCTTATTCAGCAATCTGGGCATTGCACAGATAATTGATACCCCCATTTCAGCAATACAACGTTTAATCGATGCCTTGCATGCTGAAGCCCTGATTATCCACTGTAACCCACTGCAAGAATGCATACAGCCAGAAGGCACTACCGATTTCAAAGGCTGTTGGGATGCTCTGGAGCAATTAGTTAAAATATTACCCTCCCCTGTCATAGTTAAAGAAACGGGATGCGGATTTTCAAAAGCCAGCTTAACCCGTTTAAACAACATCGGCGTTGCCGCTGTTGATGTCAGCGGAGTCGGTGGTACGCATTGGGGCCGCATTGAAGGACACAGAGCCGTACATGATCCTCTGCGTCATCAAACGGCAGACACCTTCCGTAATTGGGGAGTGGATACCATACAAAGCGTAAAAAACGCCGCAGCCATTAATCCTCAATTTGAAATCTGGGGCTCAGGCGGTGTACGTCATGGTCTTGATGCCGCCAAACTTTTCGCCTTAGGCGCCACAACGGTAGGCTTTGCCAAGCCCATGCTTGAAGCAGCTTTAAATTCTGTTGAACAGGTTTTGGGTAAAATGGCCATTATTGAATACGAATTAAAAACTGCCATGTTCTGTACCGGCAGCAGCATAATCAGTGATTTAAAGGAGAAGGCATGTCCATAGCTTCCAATGCCAACGAATTATTTCGTGGATTCTCAAAATTATCTCGTGAAGAACGATTTCAACGTCTTCTAGAGCTGGGTGCTGTGACTCAGGAAGATATCAACTTTCTCCAACAAGGGGGCATCAAGGATTTAAATCTTGCTGACAAACTTATAGAAAATGTCATTGGTTATTTTCAATTACCTTTAGGGGTTGCTACCAATTTTAACATCAATGGCCGCGATTACGTTATTCCATTGGCTGTTGAAGAAACTTCCATCAT
Organism: Legionella shakespearei DSM 23087; assembly: GCF_000373765.1. GTDB lineage: Bacteria > Pseudomonadota > Gammaproteobacteria > Legionellales > Legionellaceae > Legionella > Legionella shakespearei. The sequence continues at coordinate 10,511 of NZ_KB892403.1, forward strand.
TGCGGCTCTGTCCAAATCAGCAAAATGGATCAGGCAACACGGTGAAATTAATACCTGGATTGAAGGTGATTGCATTCTTGGACAGATTCAATTAGCCAAAGTAAAAGATTTTCAACGATTTTCGCGCATTTTCGCCGAAAACCGCCAGTATTTAATCGAAAAAGCCAATGAAGATGTAGCTGCCAGTATGGTCAGGCGTGGCGGTGGTGTGATTGATTTGCAATTACGCCAGTTAAAAAGAGAAGATGACTCCGATATGGCTGTTATTCACTTAACCATGAACAGCTGTGATGCTATGGGCGCCAACATCATTAACCAGGTTTTGGAATATTTAAAAACACCCATAGAACATCTTACTGGTGAAACCGTCACCATGTGTATTTTATCCAATTTAAACGATCAAAAGCTCACAACAGCCCGAGTCACTATTCGTGATATTGACCCCGTTCTGGGGCATAAATTACAAGAAGCATCTCTCTTTGCTGAAATGGATCCCTACCGGGCTGCAACACATAATAAAGGCGTGATGAATGGTATTGATCCGGTGTTAATTGCAACAGGTAATGACTGGCGCGCTGTAGAAGCAGGCATGCATGCCTACGCTGCCCGCTCAGGACAATATCAGGCAATCACACGCTGGCGTTATGAAAATAATGTACTGACTGGTGAATTAACTGCTCCCCTCATTGTAGGTACTGTGGGCGGGGTTACATCACTTCACCCTACTGCCAAAATGTGTTTGCGCATGATGGACATCACTTCTGCAAATCAACTCTCTCAAGTCATTGCTGCCGTAGGCCTGGTGCAGAATTTAGGCGCTATTAAAGCTTTATGTACTGATGGCATTATTCAGGGCCACATGAAATTACATATTGATAATTTGCTTTTAGTTGCAGGAGCCAATGAACGGGAAATGCCTGTGCTTAAAGAGCGCTTACAAGAATGGCTGGATTTAAATAAAAGAGTAAGCCTTATCAATGCACGTGATTTGCTGGCTAAAATCAGACAAACACCCTTAACCGTATGAAATGGCGCATCCCGGCAAAAACCTTTCTTCTCGGTGAATATGCCGCCATCGCCGAAGCATCGGCAATTATTTTAACAACAACGCCCTGCTTCGAACTTTCCCTTAAACCTGCTGGCGGCATTTCGAAGATTCATCCTCAATCCCCTGCAGGGCTCTGGTGGCAGCAACAGAATTATTCTGCTTCAACCCTTTCATGGGTAGATCCCTATAAAGGCAAAGGGGGATTAGGAGCCTCCAGTGCCCAATTTCTGGCCTGTTATTTGGCCAGTTGCCATGTACAAAATAAAACTCCAGACATGGATTCCATGCTTGCCGCCTATTATCAATCGGCCTGGTCGGGCGAAGGGTTAAGACCCAGTGGATATGATGTCATAGCCCAATCTCAAAGTGGCTGTGTCTTCATTAATCGCCAAAAAAAAGTCATCCAATCCAGTTCATGGCCTTTTAAAGACTTATCTTTTCTCTTGCTTCATACGGGCATTAAATTAGCAACTCACCATCATCTTAAAGAATCAACCCTGCCTGAACGAATAGACTATCTGTCACATCTGGTTGACCTTGCTCAAAAGGCATTTGAACACGAAGACAGCCAACTCCTGATTCAATCAATAACTGATTATCATCAGGCACTTACAGAATTAAATCTGGTGGCACAACACAGTCAGGACTTCATTCGTATCATAAAATCCTGGCCAGAAACCAAGGCAATAAAAGGATGCGGTGCTATGGGTGCCGATATTTTATTAGTATTGACTGAGCCTAAGCATCTGCTTTCTGTAAAAAGAAAAGCACGAGCGCACAATTTGATGGTGTTAGCAACAGAAAAAGAACTGGCTGCTTCCGATAAGTATATTATTGTTTAATTATATAAATTTGTTTACAAAGACAAATCAAACACAGGTTTCTGCTGCAATAATATCAACATAATCTAAAAATAATCACTAAAAACACTTGAATTTTTATGCTAATCCGGTATGATTTCAGCCTCTTTAGGGCCGTTAGCTCAGTTGGTAGAGCAGGAGGCTTTTAACCTCTGTGTCATAAGTTCGAATCTTATACGGCCCACCAGTTTTAGTAGTAGGCAATACCAACAGTATATTTGAAGTACAAAAAATGTTTACCCTGTAAAGGGCCGTTAGCTCAGTTGGTAGAGCAGGAGGCTTTTAACCTCTGTGTCATAAGTTCGAATCTTATACGGCCCACCATTTTTGGTTAAACCACTCTTCTCAAAAAACCAAAAAACAGAGTATTCACTTTCAAACCCATACCCATTGCGCTCGTAGCTCAGCTGGATAGAGTACTTGGCTTCGAACCAAGGTGTCGGGGGTTCGAGTCCCTCCGAGCGCGCCAATCATTACATTATAATGGGTATTCTCTAGATGAACGTAAAGCATGTCTCTTATTACAAAAAGTATTTATTCCTTTTAGGCATGGTTTTACCCTTAAAGTTAATAGCCATACCTCCAGGAGAAGTGGTCGATGCATGTATAGAATCCGTAGCTATAGAAGATGGTATGACATTCACAGAAATGAAAAATCCTAGCGGTAAAGACTTTAGTGAGGGCGGACCAGTTTTCGAAAATGAATGTTATACAGATATGGAAATTATTTCTGAAGATGTCCATTATGGACGCTCAGAATGCCATGGTGCTGCCTCTGTATTCATTAATGGACATAATTTATCCCTGGATGAGGCAAAGAATTTTTCAATAAATCCCTATATAGGGCCGGGTTCTCCCATAAGTTTTCATGCTAGATGGTGGAAAATAGGTTATAGAAAAAAAACATATTTATGCATCGAGCAAACTCTATCTGATTCAGGGACTGGGGCTGCTCGTGAACAATATTATATTATTGAAAATGTGATGCCTTTCGATATACCAGTTCTTTATTATTATCTCTTCGAAACCGATGTAATGCCCTTGACCATGAGCTGGCCAGAACAGGAAAAAATAAAAAAAGAATTCCCATTTTTTAAATTTTCGCCAGATAAAGATGAAGAATATAGATAATATGAATGGGGACAAGCCTCAATAAATTTGGGTCGAACCGGGACGGACTCCTTCACTATTAGAGCATCTTGGTTAAGGAGTCACAACTTTTGGACTATTTATTTGGGATCAGAATAAGTAATAGTACCTGCGCCATCAACATAAGTATCAGGAAACAGATAGCCAAAATAACTGTCGCCGTTTCGAATAAAAGATTCAGAAAACCTGCCAAACTGATATCTATTAAAACCAGAATTAAAGCCAAAATTAAAAGAATTACCTTCCTTATTTTTAATAGACGCTACCCATAAAAGATCTTTAAATTTACCATCCTTTAAAGTTACTTGTGCCTTACCGTTAACGGTTTGATTTAAAAATTTAAAAGAAACAAGCGCATCATTTACAACCTCCTCACCCACTCCTTTGATTTTTGATGGATCATAACTTACAAGAGCAGTTCCTTTTTCACCCTGATAGGTACCGGATATTACATCCACATTCACCTGCTTTTGCGTTAATTCATTGGCGACTTGGGCATTTAGAAAGTGAGGAAACACTAGCAAAGCGATGAATGCCCGTAAAATCATTTTTATTGAATACATGGTCTGTCTCCATTATATTTTTCTTTAATGCAGCTAAAAAGTATAGCAAAGTATAGAGGTATCGATGTTATAAGGTTTGCGAGAATAAAATCCTTGATCAATATACAATGGAACACCAGGGGTCACCCATTAGTAAAAGCCCTCATTGAGGGCTTTTAGATCAGAAACCAAACTAAATGAAAAAGTATGAAAACAGTGCTGCTGCAACGTTCGGATTACACTAATTATTTTCTCTTGAGATCCCGGTAAAAGTTTTCATGTACTCCAAGAGCTAATAAAATCCTTGATGTCGGATCCCATTCATAAGCTAAAAGAAATTGTTGGTGATTCATTTTAAATTTGTAAACATACACTCCAACTAAATCCCCTTTTTTCTCCTCTCCAACTTTAGGATTATTAATAATTGTACGCACAGCCTCGTTAATGATGGATTTATGTGAGCCGGGTAATTTTTTATAAGCTTTCTTAAATGCAGGCATCTGCCTTATTTCGACATCACTCACTTTCACCCTCAAATTGAAAAGGTTCAGCTAAAGACTTGTCTTGCAGTTTCGAAAGCAAAACGTCTTTTATAAACTCAATTGGTAAATCAGGATTATCCAATGCGCACTTTCCCAACTTAGCCCAATATTCTATTTGACTTGGAATAGAACGAAATTCTGCTGCAGCAACTTTTTTCGCCTCATAATAAATGTTTTCATCAATTCTTATCGGGATTCCCATAGTCCACCTACAATTGTTTTGTTTTGCTACATTTGTAGTATAGTCTATTTTCAGACTAAACAAAAGTATATCTATTCACCACAAATTCAAAAATTCAGCTGTAACCCGGCTTGCTTGCAGCCGGGGTCGGTGTAATAATCAGGCTTCCTTGTCCCGGTTGCAAGCAACCGGGCTACTTCAACCAGACCCAGGCTTTCTAACTGAAAATCTGTATGATCCTGTCAGCCATCTTAATCGACTCCTGACGATGAGCAATAATAACTTGTGTTATATGCAGATTTTTCAAAACTTCATTAATTCTAATTTCAGTTTCAACATCTAAATGGCTGGTAGTCTCATCAAGAAATAGAATTTTGGGATTTTTATAAAGCGCTCTGACTAACAATACTCGTGGTTGTTGTCCACCCGATAAAGTGCTGCCTAAATCATCAATAAGCGTTTCATATCCCATTGACATTTTTAAGATATCGTCATGGGGGATATGGGGTTAACAACTTATCTATTCTTACCATAAAAATGGTCATTATATTGCCAAACCATCAATTTTGCCTATAATGCTTTTGAAATTACAGGAGATGAATGTATGTTTGGCAACGCTTTAGGGTTTGCATTATCCCCTTTGCTAAAGGCCTCATCCACAATTGAGCGCTTTAGTCATATCCGTTTAGATACGTTTTTTAAATCCGTGAGTATGGCGGTCAGTGGTTATCTTTACATGGATACGTTCAATACTTATTACGAAACAGAAGACGATTTTTACTACGCAAATGCACGTGCAGCAGGGCGTGTCTTAAAATATACTATCCCCTTTATCTTTTTACCCACATTTAGAATGCTTAATAGTGAGTTAAATAAACTTCGCTATTGGGATATATTTACCAAGCAGGTTGATAGATTTTCATACCATAAGTTTATTGCCAAACAGCGCTAAAACCGGGTACAACATTACGATTAACCTCTCCGTTTTCTTCACCACTTAATATAAATATTCATGCCATTAACGGCTTAATATTAATAAGCTCTGGCAGTGGCATGGCCATGACGCTATCGTTTTTGAGCCATATTAGAACACTCAAGGAAAACCTTACACACCTGGCTCTAGCCATTTATCACTCAACACGATATCTCTCAGAAATCACCTTTCTTTTAGCTTACATAGATAAACTTGGGCTCTCCATACGCAAAGCCCAAATGAATCTCACCACAAACGATGAGGTAACCTTAACGGATAGCCGAATTCAAAAAGGCAGGCTAATGTTGCATCAAGACAACTATTTCAGCGCGTTTAAAGGTCATGCATTTTTTTGTGGTTCAGCGCCTATGGGTCACGCATTAAAACAGTTATGCGATACCGATAAAAAAGAAGATGTCATACTTCATTTAGAATCATTCTCTAATTAAAAAAGCCCCAGCAATACAAACTGCTTGGGCTTTTTAAAACTGAGAATCAATAGGGTCAGACTCTGAGGAATCGACACATAATTTAAGTGCTTGAATTTGGTTCAAATCCTCCGTGCCGCGGCTTGTCCGCGGCATCCAGAAAGTTCTTAATTTAAGCAATAATTTAATTATTTGGATAGATTCCTGGATACCGCGGACAAGCCGCGGTACGGAGGTATGTTATTTTGAGTCAATTAAATTATGTGTCGATTCCTCAGTGTCAGACTCGATTGATTAAATGAGCTAGGACATGTGTACCTTATTTACCCGAACCATGAACCTAATTTGTTGAATGATTCTTGTACATCATCAATTACAGAATAAAAAAATGAAAAAGAAGAATTCTGTCTGGTACATTTTTGTAATTCGTCAGCAGTTCTAACCAAAGAATCTATTTCTCTATTTTCAGAATCAAGAACATCTAAATAAACAACTCGCCCATGAATATCTTTAATCAAATCAGAATCATAGTTTATGTTTACTTTGCTCATCTCAGCATTTGGCGGATTATTGACCAAACCCTGCTGTTCTTTTCTTCTCGAAAGAACCATTTGTTCCTTACTTTCTTGAGGCAAAGGAAGACCATCTATATCCTCTGTACCAATTTCAGAATAAATTTTGAACATCATATCTTTTTGAGACCTGGCTTCTTCTAAGCTTTGCGCTCGAAGAGTAGTTTTATAAGTTCTTATAGAATTTCTATCTTTAAAAGTAAACAAGTAGTACATATAAAAGTCCATAAATTAAAGTTTAAATCAAGGCATGATTGTACTTCAAATAAACAAATAGATCAATTAGCACGCCTATACGAGATAGGCTTAAACACCACACGTCCTTTTGATAAAAGCTCTTCGACCATTGGCAAAAGCTTCCCTAGCCCTAGGGTTAGAAGGACTTTCTTTTACTTGCTTGCCATAAAACTTAAGAGTGACGAAAACGTGACGCAGTGTTTACCTCGATCCGTTCAGGCTGAGGAAGCGCGAACGGCATCGAAGTAACGACTGGATAAAACAAGCTTCTTATCCGAAACTCACGTTAACTTAGTGCCATTCGGCGCTGACCCCATTGATTTCATTTTGCCGTCCCTATCACGCCTAAATATCATCTAAAATTTCTGGCTCCACCAACAAAATTAGTAAATTAAGTGACTGCTGCCAGCCTAAATAACAATTTTCAACAGGGATAATATTAGGGATTCCTTCTTGAATTATATTTAGTTCGGTTCCACAATCTACTTTTCTCAGAGTAACAGTCGTTAACATTTGTCCGGGTAAATTTGGATCATCAAATTGATCGGTATATTTAATTCTTTCATTGGGAGTAATTTCTATGTATTTGCCACCAAAAGAATGACTTTTCCCTGTGGTTAAATTTTTAAAAGACATTTTAAACTCACCACCAATCTGAAAATCCATTTTATATACTGTACAGGTAAAACCATGCGGTGGCAGCCACTTCGCTAAAGCTTCTGAAGCCTGAAACGCCTGAAAAACTCGCTCAGGAGGCGCATTTATCACGCGGTGCAATTTTACTGTATTGGACATTTTTTCTCCTTAAAACGTCCCCTCTATAGAATATATATTAGATTAAAAAGCCATTATTAGGGTGTGTCCTCATACCATTAATTGTTATGAGGACACACCCTAGCATATAGAGGACCAATCATTAAGTTCCAATAGTATAAAATAAAAATAAAGAAATTAACGTTGAGAATTTCAGCGGTGCCTGTCCCGGACCATCCCCGCCCACCATGGGAAAAGCTTAGATGAGTTTATCGTTATTTAAGTGAATCAGTCTATTAGTGGAACCCCTACCTGGAAGTTAAAATTAAAAAACTTTTTTCAAGAGCACCCAACTGCGGCCTATCGCTCAGTGAATTCTGTTATGGTTAAAACCTATTGGCAAATTGGTAAGTGCATTGTTAAGCAAGAACAGCATGGTAAAGCACGTGCAAATTATGGTGAATATCTGATTGTGAATTTATCTCGCTATTTAACAGATTCTTTTAGCAAAGGCTTTACAGAGGCAAATATACGAAATATTAGGCAGTTCTATTCACGTTTTTCTAATTTTGATCTTCACCGAATCAATGGGGTCAGACTCGAATGGCACTAAGTTAAGCTTCAAAATCCAATCTGTAGCCCGTATTAGCGTCAGCGTAATACGGGAAAACCCTGGCTTCAGTGCACCAAATTCCCGTATTACGCTACGCTAATACGGGCTACAGCATCCTTTTTTTCCTTAACTTAGTGCCATTCGAGTCTGATCCCATTGATTTCGCTTTTCTAACATTACACCAAAAACAATCGATCCCGGCCGCAAGCAGCTGACTCTTATACACATATTTGCCATTCCCCGAACCACGTCATCCTGAGTGCGTCTTTTTGCGCGAAGGATCTCCAAATACTGGCACCATGCTTTCAGGAGATCCTTCGCGCAAAAAGACGCACTCAGGACGACGTGGATCGGAGGGGGTAGAAGAGACAGCTGCAAGCAGACCAGGCTACATCGCTCTTCAAGTTATTGCTTCACATACCTCTTGCTGAATCTGCTCTTTTGTATGTTTTATCAATTCAGTCGGATTGTTCATGATTGAAACCTGTTGTAACTGATTTTCGGTACCGAACAACTTCTGAGAACATGAAATAAGTGATTGTAATACCCATTTTTTTTAGTTTTTTCCTATATTCAATCATTATTCAAGGAAAATAGTCTAAAATTATAAAATTAATTGTTACAGCGAGAGTTTATTCTAAAATCAATTAAATAAAGTAACGAGGAATAAATTTAGCTTATAGACTCATGGAGGAAAAGAAGGATGCAGCAATTTCACAATATTCTGTTTGTAAGTAACGGAGTTGATGAAGAAACCGATGCCTTACAACATGCCATAAGACTGGCAGCTGATAATAAAGCGAATCTTGATATTCTGATAATATGCCCTCCCTTTCCTCATAATCTTGATGAATATAAAAGCTCGTATGAGGCTTTTCTTATAGAAAAAATGAACCAAACCGTTAAATCAGCGAAAACGTCCTTATCTCTTAATAAGAAAAAACTCTCAATAAAACTGGAAATTGAATGTGGAACTACGCCAGATATTCGTATTATTCGGCGCGTACTTCGTCACTCCTATGATCTTGTAGTAAAAACGGCAGAAACAAATGGTAATAAAAAAGGTTTTCGGGCATTAGATATGGCTCTGTTACGCCAATGCCCTTGCGCTTTATTTCTTCATCGTCCGATCAATCCTGATGAAACCATTCATGTAGCTGTTGCTATCGACCCCAAAGATGAAGACGCTTCAGGTCATGATCTTGCGATTAACCTCTTAAGATTATCCCATGCTCTGTCAATACATTATAAGGCCAAATTAAGTGTTATTACGTGCTGGGATTGCGCTTTGGAAGACTATCTGCGCCATAACGTTCTTATTGATATCCCTCAACCAGAACTGAATGAAATGGTCATGAAAGAGAGTCGCTCACATTATAGTGCCTTATGTGCGCTGATTCACGAGGCAGGCATAAAAGATCAGCCAACCATATATCACCTGAAAGGTCGCCCTTCTGAATTTATCCCTGCGAGTATTAATGCGAATAAAATTGATATTTTAGTGATGGGAACGGTAGCACGAACAGGAATATCTGGTTTTATTATTGGTAATACTGCTGAAAATATTCTACAAAAAATCAATTGTTCTCTTTGGGCACTAAAACCACAGGGTTTTGTATCTCCTGTAAAAGCTTATTAAAGCAAACAACAATTTTCGTAATAGGTCAGGGGGGATCTTGTCTCTTGCTCGAACGGTCGGATTTGAGTGCAGGTTGAACGAAAAAGGCTCCGGAAAAACGGAGCGTAGGTGGCTACGTGAGTATTTTCCGGAGCCTTTTTCGTTCAAGATGCACCAAATACGGCCGTTCCCTGATAGGGGCTGACCTTTTACCAATTTTCTTTTTCATGATCCAGGATAATATGAAGCAAAATAATAGATTTCATTCATGGTATGATCGTACGGATGCCGATATTTGTAATGAACTGATTACTTCAACAGAAGAAGGTTTAACAATAACCGAGTCTAAAAATCGCCTATTGAAATTTGGATACAATGAGCTGCCCTCTTTACCTCCACGATCGACTTTTAAAAGACTTCTTTCCCAGTTAAATAATGCGTTAATTCTTGTATTATTGGCTGCAGCTATAACAACTTTATTTTTAGGGCAAATTACCGATTCATTAATAATCTTCGGTGTCATATTAATCAACACATTAATTGGTTTTATACAAGAAGGAAAAGCTGAAAAGGCAATTGCTGCTGTCCATAGCATGCTTTCATTACATGCTACAGTTTTACGAGAAAACAAGCGAATGATTATTCTCGCAAACGAGTTAGTTGTTGGTGATTTGGTGCTTTTGCAATCAGGAGATAAAGTCCCCGCCGATCTTAAACTGGTACATACTAAAAATTTGAAAATTAATGAAGCCATACTCACGGGCGAGTCCAACACAGTTGAAAAGAAAACAGGTATATTAACTTTCGATACTCCGTTAGCAGAACAGACTAACATGGCTTTTTCAGGAACGTTAGTGACCTCAGGTAAAGGAGAAGGAATCGTTATCGCTACAGGAGTTGACACGGAAATAGGCAAAATCAGCCAGTTACTTACCCAGGTACAACCTTTGATGACGCCCCTAATCAAGAAAATGTCTCATTTTTCTCAATGGTTAAGTGGATTTATTTTAGCGTTTGCAGGGGTTTTGTTTCTTATTGGTTATTTCCTTCATCACTTTTCAGCGCTCGACATGTTTATGGCTTCAGTAGGAATTATTGTGGCAGCCATCCCTGAAGGATTACCTGTTATATTGACTGTGGCTTTAGCTATTGGGGTTCAGCGCATGGCTAGCCGATATGCCATTATCAGAAAACTTCCTGCTGTGGAAACTTTAGGTTCAGTATCTATTATTTGTACCGATAAAACAGGCACTTTGACTCGCAATGAGATGTCTGTACAAAAAATATCTTTAACAACGAATGATTTGGATGTTAGTGGTGTAGGCTACAATTCGGAAGGTTCTTTTTATTTTGAAAACAAGAAAATACAACCGCAAGAGAATCATGATTTATTGACGTTTGTGAGCGCGTGTGCGCTATGCAATGATGCGGAATTGGATTTTCAGGATAATGAGCCCAAATTACAGGGTGATCCTATGGAGGGTGCTTTACTTTCTCTCGCAGCCAAAGCAGGGGTTTATCGACATCAGCTGGAAGAAAAAATCACATTGAAAGATACGATTCCTTTTGATGCGGAACATCGGTTTATGGCTACCTTACATCACCAGGAGAAATCAGCGTTTATCTATTTAAAAGGAGCTCCGGAAGTTGTATTTAATTTTTGCTCCTCCCAGCTTCATAATCAGGAACACAATGCATTTGACCTTGATTATTGGCAACAGAAAACGTCTAATTTGGCAAAACAGGGGTTACGTACATTAGCAATTGCTTACAAACCAGCTTCAATCAATAACGAGAAGATAGAATTTGCGGATGTGACCTCTGGTTTAGTGATGATTGGTTTGGTAGGGATTATAGACCCTCCACGAGAAGAGGCCATTCAGGCAGTAAAGGAATGTCAAGCCGCTAATATTTGCGTCAAAATGATAACAGGGGATCATGCTATCACTGCGTTGGCTATTGCCAGACAATTAGGCATAGGAGATGGCCAACACGTGTTAACTGGAAACGAGTTGCACGAACTGGGTGATAAGTGTTTCGAGCAGTCGATTGAAAAAGTGGATGTTTTTGCACGTACCAGTCCTGAGGATAAATTACGATTAGTTAAGGCACTGCAAGCCAAAGGTTATGTAGTGGCCATGACTGGTGATGGAGTCAATGATGCCCCAGCCCTAAAACGAGCTGATATTGGGGTGGCCATGGGGCATAAAGGGACAGAGGTTGCCAAGGAAGCAGCTGAAATGGTTATCACTGATGATAATTTTGCTTCTATTGTCGCGGCAGTCAAAGAAGGGCGAACCGTTTATGACAATTTAAAAAAGGCCATTTTATTTCTGTTGCCAACTAATGGTGGCGAAACACTGAGCCTGGCCATTGCTATTATTCTAGGTACCACCCTGCCAATTACTCCGATACAAATTTTATGGGTCAATATGACGTGCTCTGTAGCATTAGGGCTTGCTTTAGCCTTTGAACCATCCGAGCCTCATCTTATGAAGCGAGCACCAATTTCCGTACATGAACCTTTATTATCAAAGTACCTGGTCTGGCGGATTATTTTTGTTTCTATCCTCTTTTCAGCTTGTATTTTCATTGTATTTTATTGGGCTTTGTGGAATGGGGAACGCATTGAAACGGCACGAACAATGGCCGTAAATACATTAGTACTGCTGGAAATTTTTTACCTGTTCAGTTCGAGATATATACATGGTCCCTCTCTAACCTGGAAAGGAATGCAAGGAACAAAACCTGTTTTAATCGCAATAGGATTAGTTGCTTTCTTGCAGTTAAATTTTACTTATACCCCATTTATACAAGAAATTTTTAAAACAGAATCTCTTAACCTTTGGAATAATGTTGGGATAGGAGCAATAGGCATCTTTAGCTTCATTATTATAGAGTTTGAAAAATTAACGACTTTGTTTAAGAAATAAATAATAGTAATGAGCGTGCAGATGTTAGAATACATCTTAGGAACAACCACTAATTATTCATCACATAATTTACAATTTGGGTAAAACAAATGGGAATTTTAGATGACTCGGTCATCTTTGCCGCGGTTATTCAACAAGGCGGGTTCAGTCGAGCGGCCAGACATTTAGGCATTTCCAATGGGTTGATAAGCAGGCGTATTACGCAATTAGAATCGCGGCTTGGTGTCAGCCTGATTAAACGTACGACCAGGGAATTGCGTTTAACCCCGGAAGGTGAGCTCTTCTTCCAACATGCTGTGCGCATTCAACAAGAATTGGATTCGGCTCTGAGCTTAATTCAATCGTCTGCAAACAAACCGAAAGGAATAATCAGAGTGAGTGCTCCTCCTTATTTTGGCCGGCATTATTTAACTTCCATCATCATGAAATTTTTAGACAATTTTCCTGATATTAAAATCGATTTGGTGCTCTCCAATCATCAACTGGATCCTATTAAAGAACAACTGGATTTAGTGATACGTGGCGCAGGATTTATAGCAGATCCACGATTGCAAGACAGTAGCATGCATATGAAATTATTGTTGAAAGAGAGAATTGGATTGTATGCTAGTGCTTCTTATTTAAACATGCATAAAGAACTGATCAGCTGTGCTGATTTATCCTCTCATTCACTCATTAATTATTCATTAAAAAATGGTTTTCAGGAAAACGAAAAATGGCTTTATTTAGAGAATAAGCAGCCGTGTGAATTCATTTTTGAACCGGCATTAACAGCTAACGATATTGAAAGCTGCCTGAACGCATGTATTTCAGGATTCGGCATAGGCCGATTTACTGATCTAAATGCCCGACATGCAATCCAACACAAACAAATTCTTCCTGTTTTAAAACAATATGATTGGGGAACTTATCATTTATTTGCTGTCTATCCGCAGCAACAAACCTTACCCGAAAGAACACGATTATTCCTGGATTTTATTTTTGCACATACAAGAGCATTACAAAGCTAACAGATCTCCATCACCCCACTGCCATTAAGTTAAGCGCTACTCCACCGTACCGCGGCTTGTCCGCGGTACGGTGGAATTCCTTCTTAACGACAGTTTCCCCTGAGAAATCCCCTCCTTATGTCTAAATAGTAAAATATGTTGTTCCTTATTGGCGATTGTTTAAATATTTTTATAACGATAGATTTGCTTCAGTTAACACACACAGGATGTGTTTCGATATTCCATCTGCATGAGGAGTTAGACATGAGCAACTATAATTTTATTGAACTGCCGATCATTGATATTTCCAGGATTTCAGACCATGCAACAGAACAGGAAGAATATAAAAAAATTGATGAGGCATGTAGAACCTATGGTGCTTTTTTCATCAGTGGATTTAATTCATTAGCAAAGTTGGATGCAGCAGGTCTTTTTGCAGAGTCATCACGTTTCTTTGATTTGGATATATCAATAAAAAACAGGTACCTCGCATCTGCAGACAATCACTTTTTAGGTTACCGAGGAATAGGAAGTGAGTTTAGTGAATTGGCCCATCGCCAACATGAGCCATGCGAACAATACAAAGTGGGTTATTTAAATGATCCTCAAAATAACAGGTCACGAATTGAAGAACAATCAATGCACACGCATCGCTCAATTTTTACAACCCATTTAGAATCTTGCTTTCATTCCTTTGAACATATTGGTTCCTGCTTTTTATCAGCCATTGCCAGGAATTTAAATTTAGGAAAAAACTATTTTAAAAATTATTGCACCGAGCCCAACCATCAGTTAGGACTTAATTGTTACCCGATTCATAACCAGGATGATACGATGCAATATGGCATGAGTGCCCATAAAGATTTATGTCTGCTTACCATTATTGCCCAGGATCAACCCGGTTTAATGCTGAACGATGTATGTGGTCAATGGAAGGTGGTTCCCCATATTCCTGGCACATTATTAATTATGTTGGGTGAATTTATAGAGCATTGGACTGATAAATATTATCAGGCACCACTTCATCAGGTTTTAAAATCAACGACCCAGAGAAGGCTATCGATTATTTATAAAATGCGTCCCAATTATAATGCGGAAATTCCTGTCATTGAAGGAATCAATCCGTTATTCACAAGCACTGCCAGGGCAATTATTCATACAGGAAAAGCTTATGATGATAAATTAAAAAACATTATGTACATCGATAAAAATCAGAATGCAGGTATAGAACGTGCAATCTAAAATTTTCTTATTACGAGAGTCTGGCAATAATGAACAAAGAGTGGCATTGATTCCACGCGATGTCGAAAAAATAATTGGTTTCGGGGCTATTGTTTATGTAGAAGATGGTGCTGGTATCGGTGCGGGTTACATTAATGAAGATTATACAGCTGTGGGTGCCAGCATACGCCAAATTGATTTTGGCAAGATCGAACGTTGCAAGCAGGCTTTTAATGATATAGATATAATCATACGTGTTAAACGTCCTGACAGAAAACGTGAAAAAATAGAAAACAAAGTAATAAAACCCCACACAAAAATGATAGGTTTGTTAGATATACTCGAAAGAGGTGCGGAACATATTGCAGAATATGCTCAGGCTAATATTGAGTATTATTCTCTGGATCAGTTTGTTTTTTCTCCGGGCACACCAATGGATGCCTTGAAGGAAATGAGCCGGATAGCAGGAAAACTGGCACTGCAACATGCTATTGAAATTTTTGCTAATCCTGTTACGCGAGTATCAATTATTGGCTGCAGCGAAGCGGGTAAAGCAGCATCACAAGAGTGTATAAGGCTTAACCTGCCACATACTATTATTACCAGTAATCTATCGAAATCAAAACAGTTACTATCACAAGGTATTTCGAGTAAGGTCGTTGAGCGTCATTTACCCTTAGATTTGAGGCAAGATAAAATCTACCTGGCAATTAAAGACAGTGACATTGTAATAACTACCGCATCAGGAGCATGGACTCAAGCCCCCTTGTTAATCCCTGAGCCGACATTAAATAAATTAAAAGGAGGAACGGTTATTGTAGACTTGGCAACATCTGATGGTGGCAATGTATTTGGCAGTAAACACGATGAAATAATTACGCGGGCAAATAATGTAAAAATTATTAATGTTAGCGGTTACCCCAAAAAAGCGCCTATTGAAGCAAGTGAATTGTTAAGCCGCGCGAATTGTTATTTCCTGAACTTGTTGTTAAGACCCGAATCGAGCCTGATCCAAATGGCACTGACTTAAGATGTTTTTGTAGCCCGGCCTGCTTGCAGCCGGGAATGGAGACTTGGTTAGAACTTCGGTTGAGTAACGATCATCAGTTCCCGGCTGCAAGCAGACCGGGCTACAAAAACATCTGGAATAAGTACCATTCGAATCTGCACTATTGCTTTACTGACTGAATTTAATTTGAGTATAATGTCGCGAAATTTTAATCAATATGTTATGTTGCACGCTCATTTTGCATTTAATGAAAGAATTATGAGATTGATTATTAAAACCATACAGTATTTTATCATTACCGCGTTATTATTTAGTTTAAGCGCTTGTGTGAAAACAAAGCCTGATCCGGCTTCTTATAAAGTTAAGGGAAAAGTATATACGCCTCTTAAATCTGCAAGAGGATATAAAGCACGAGGCCAAGCTTCTTTTTATGGTAAACGCTTTCATAAACGGAAAACATCTAACGGAGAGCGATTCAACATGCATTCCATGACGGCCGCGCATCCTACACTTCCATTTAATACCCGTGTACGCGTTAAGAATGTCAAAAATGGACGAACAGTGGTGGTTCGCATTAATGATCGTGGCCCCTTTCATGGTTCGCGAATTATAGATCTTTCTTATGCTGCCGCAAGTCGTTTAGGAATCACAAGCCTTTCTACGGTAGAAATTCAGGCTTTAGGTTAGTGAGGCCTGCCCTGCGTTTGCTTGCTATACTATGTAGACCAGGATTATTTTGAAGAATGATCTGTGTTGGTCTTATAACTTTCAGCAGGGGTTGATGCAGTGAGTCTCAAACAATTTAATTGCAGATATTTATTAAATGATGATCGCATTATTTTTCGCTTTAATACGGCAGATCATAGTGAATATATATTCTGGTTCACGCGAAGAATCACTCATTTTATTCTCATGTCGGCCAGTCAGTTTATTCAGAATGAATATAAAAAAACCACCCCCACAGTTGAGAATTTTATATCAGAGATAAATCAATCTGATAAACAGGCAGCAAATTTTACAACAGCCTACGAGTCAGGCACCAATTACCCGCTGGGTGGTGATCCTGTATTGGTGATGGATGCTAAGTGCTCGATGGCAAAAATCGAGGAACAGGATGTCTTCTCTCTGGATCTTGTTTTACCTGGCGGAGCAAATTTAAATCTCAAATTACCCATGCCCATAATGAACGCGTTGGTTATGTTATTAGAGGAATTGAATATTCAGGCGAAGTGGGGTAACCCGAATTGAGCCGTAAATTTCCCCTTGAGCCTGTATTGTGATTCACTAATCAAGAGTACAAAAGAGCATCATGCTAAGAAANCCGAGCCGCGACCGTAAGGAAGCGGAACAGTTCGATGCACTCCATTGTGGATTACTCATTAGGTGTACATCCAAAATTTCCGCTCCCTTACGGTCGCGGCTCGGTTTTCTTTAAGTAATGAGAGCATAAGCAAACAGGAAATGTAGTGCTCATAAATAAATCATTTTCATGGTGATACATCAGCCCGAACGAATCGAGGTAAACACTGGCTCAAACAACTTTCTTATCCGAAACTCACGTTAATTTATTGATTACACTATTTATGGTATGGTATTTATGGCTTATACCTAAGGGTTAAACGGTGTCTGATCCCATACTAAGTAAAGAATTTCCTATTGGTACATTGTCGTTCATCAATGAATATGAAACGCGGGTGTTAATTTATGAAATTTTTTATCAAAATTCCTACTTTATAAATGATCTTAATTTAAATCCGGGTTCGGTCATTATTGACGTAGGAGCTAATATTGGCCTTTTTTCTCTATTTGCCCTTAAGCACTGCAAATATGATGCAGTTATCTATAGTTTTGAACCAATCCCCGACTCTTTTGAATGTTTAAAAAGGAATTTGGCGCCCTTCGGCAATAAAGTACACCTTTATAACATGGGGATTGGTGATGTCGTTGAAGACTGTTCTGTAGAATTTACTCTTTTTGGTGATGATTTATCAACGGCAACGTACAAACCCATGGATAAAATGATCTCTAATTATAATCCGCTGCAGGACTATAATACCTTATTAAAAATTTCACGATTTCGGAACAAGTTTTTATATAGGCTGCTGAAATTTTTGCCTTTTATGCGCAATTATCTGATTAAGAAAAATTTCAAAAATCAGACTCAGGAAAAAAAGGTCATCTGTAAACTGACATCCCTTGGGCAATTTATTGAAAAAAATGGGATAGATCATATCGATTTTATTAAAATAGATGTTGAAGGGGCTGAATTTGATGTGGTAAAGAGCATTAAACTTGGCCAATTTTCCATGATCAAACAATTATGCATAGAAGTACATGATATCAATAATCGAGTCGAGCAGCTTGACGCTTATTTACAAGAACAAGGTTATGTCACTGAAATCCATAGAAACTCTATTTATGAAGAGTTGGGATTCAATCAGCACATGATCTATGCAAAAAGACCCTCTTAAAAATAATAATATCCCTAGAGCATCGAATAATTTAAATTGACACATCACCATGGACTTATCTGTGTAAATTCAACTCTTCAGTTTCTCCAAATGTATAAGAGTTGCCACTCAACGCCTGGATGCCGCGGACCTTCGGCCGCAGCACGTAGGAGTGGGGAGTCAAGCGTTAATATGCCTTATCATTTTATGATTATTTTAAGGGAAACCGTTTTTGTTTCATTTATTGTTTCTATATGAGAGCCGAATGATTTAAATCAGTACATCATCATGAACTTAGCTGCGTAATTCTCTCCAGTTTCTCCAAGTCTA
>NZ_KB892404.1:0-18903 GCF_000373765.1 Legionella shakespearei DSM 23087
ATGGACGGAGCGGGGTTAAATCTATGTTATTTATGGCAGCTATGGCGGCCAGACGCTCTAACTCGTCATTGAAAACATTTTTTAATCAGCTTATTTCCGCTGGAAAGAAAAAAATGGTGGCATTAACTGCTTTAATGCGGAAAATCATTGTTATTGCTAATGCCAGAGTGAGAGATGCAGGAACGAAGTTAAATGTGTCAAATTAGGCAAATTTAAATCATTGAAAATATGTTCTGAAACATAGTTGATCTCCAAATACTGGCACTATGCCGATTGTGGGAGATCCTTCGCGCAAAAAGACGCGCTCGGGACGACGTGGATCGGGTGTAGAAGAGAGTAAGGTACCTGCAGCATTGTAGCCCGTATTAGGCGCCAGCCGTAATACGGGAATGAGTTCATTTCCACTCCGATCCCGTATTACGGCTGGCGCCTAATACGGGCTACGAAATCCAGATACACCTTTACTTTGCTGCTGCCCTTGACTGCATCAACTTTTTAACAACGGCCTGATCTGAAAACACATATTTTTCTGAGCCTATTTGCTGGTAGGCTTCATGCCCTTTTCCAGCGATCAGAACGATGTCATTTTCATTGGCTTCACTGAGGGCGAATGCGATGGCCTCTTCCCGGTTAATTAATCGTGTGACCTGCTTGGAAGTTGTTATTCCCTGAGCAATATCATCGACAATCAATTCAGGATCTTCACTGCGCGGGTTATCGCTGGTGATTATTATTTTATCTGCATACAAACTGGCCGCTTTACCCATTATTGGGCGTTTGGTTTTATCTCTGTCGCCACCGCAGCCAAACACAACCCATAGCTGGCCTTTCTTCAGTTGACTCAAGGTAGTCAGTACGTTTTCCAATGCATCAGGTGTATGAGCATAATCAACGAGCACGTAAGGAGAGGTGGCCACTATTTCCATACGTCCGGGAGCTGCATGCAATTGCGTCATAACGTCAATCACATGTTCCGGATCATAACCACTGGCTAACAAACTGCTGAACACCGCCAGAGTATTATAAATATTAAATTGGCCTAACGCTTTAATCTTCAGTTGATGAGCTCCCCAGGGAGAACGGACTTCAATTTCAGTTCCATCAATAGCTGTGTGCCATTTAATCGCTTTTATATCCGCATCATGATCCAGGCCGTAGGTAAGTTTGGTCACGCGGGGTTTTACAGCATCCATCATTACTTGTTGGTATTCGTCATCTTTGTTAATAATGGCGCAACTTAGGGAGTCGCGTGAGAATAATAATGCCTTGGCAGCAGCATAAGCTTCCATTGTATGATGATAATCCAAATGATCCAGGGTCAGATTGGTGAATAAAGCCTGATTAAATTCGATGCCGTCTACACGATGTTGACTTAAGGCATGGGATGAAACTTCCATACACACGTGTTTAATGCCTTGATTTTTGTATTCATATAATAATTTTTGCAGGCAAAGTGCATCAGGTGTTGTGTTGTCCAGTAGTTTTAGCTCATTCACATCGCCCTGTCCTATAGTACCAATGTATGCCGTTTTCTTGCCCAGCAAGGAATGAGCCTGAGCCAATTGATAGGCTATGGTCGTTTTCCCATTGGTGCCAGTGACGCCGGAAATCGTTAATGATTCGCCGGGGTTACCGTAAAATCGTTTTGCTAATAATGCCAATTGTTCTGCTAAATGTTCTATGGCCACACACGGAATTGATGTGGGTAATACTACTGAATCCGGTACATTCAGAGGATCATAAACAACAGCCACAGCACCGGCAGAAACAGCTTTACCTATAAACAAGCGACCATCAGCAGCAGCTCCGGGATAAGCAATGAACAAGTCTCCGGGCTGAACCTTACGGCTGTCATTTTTAATATCATTAATAGTGCAATCAGCTACTTCCTGTTTAAGCCAAGGCTTTAATAATTGAATAAGTTCCACTGATTTATCCTCTATTCTATTTAGTGTAGCCCGTATTAGCGAAGCGTAATACGGGAAATTGCCACTTCGATCCTGTATTACGCTCCGCTAATACAGGCTACAAGTTCTAACCAAGTCTATCCCACTTGCTCATCAGTCGGTACGTTAAATAATCTTAGTGCACCCCCCATAACTTTTGCAAATAAGGGAGAAGCCACCGCTGCCGCGTAGTATCCCTTGCGAGAGGGTTCATGAATCACCACTACCACCACAAAACGGGGTTTGGAAACAGGAGCTATGCCGATAAAGCTTGAGGTATATTTTCTTTCTTTATAACCGTTCTTTCCTGCCACTCGAGCCGTACCTGTTTTTCCGGCAACCCGGTATCCAGGGACTCTGGCACTTTTACCAGTACCATCCATCACAGCTTCCATCATGGCCAACACTTGTTCTGCTGTTTTAGGTTGCATCACTTGTTCACCAGGAGAAACCGTATCATTATGGATTAGGGTGACCGGCATGATTCGCCCTTTATTGGCAAAAATCAAACTTGCCTTGGCTAATTGCAAGGCAGTTACTGATACGCCATAACCAAAGCCCAGAGTAGCTAACACGAAGGGATTAGCATCTTTGGCTTTAACGATGGAGCCTTCACTTTCACCTGGATATGCACTTTCTGTGCGTTGGCCAAAGCCACTGCGCTGTAATAAACCAATCAATTGTTCCGGCGGGCTTGCCAAAACCATTTTAGTAACACCTACGTTACTGGAATGCTGCAATACTCCGGTAACATCCAAAACCCCGTAATTATGCACATCACGTACCGTATGCCCATGCACGGACATCCAGCTGGGGTTAGTGTCAATAATGGTATCGGGAGTAAATAAGCCGGTTTCCAAAGCGCTGGCAATACTAAAGGGTTTAATTACTGAACCCGGCTCAAAGGTATCTGTTAAAGCACGGTTTCTGTAAGTATCCCTGTCATAACGTCCTCGTGAATTGGGGTTGTACGAGGGGTAATTGGCTATAGCCAAAATTTCTCCATTCTCAGCGTCAACTACGACCACAGATCCTGATTTGGCAGCAAATTCCTCTACAGTTTTATTCAGCTCGCTGTAGGCAAGATATTGTAAACGCCGGTCTATACTTAATGGTAATTCATGCCCAGGCCGTGGTTCTTTTACTACTCCCAACTCTTCGATGACACGCCCTGTACGATCTTTTATCACCCGTTTCTTGCCCACCACACCCATTAACCAATCCTGATAGGCTAATTCGATTCCTTCCAATCCTTGATCATCCACGTTAGTAAAACCCAGTAATTGGGAAATGCTGTCGGAATCAGGGTAATAACGTTTAAATTCTTTTTGAAAATTTATTCCGGGTATTTTCAATGCTTCAATTTTTTTTGAAAGCATGGGGGGGAGTTGTCGTTGTAAATACAGGAACTCTCTATTCTGGGCTTGTACTACCTTTCTGCTTAATTCTTTGGGGGATAAATTTAAGTATTTGGCTAATTGCATGAACTGTGGTTCATCGGGAGAAAACTCTTTGGGATTCACCCAGACGGATTCAACCGGAGTACTTACCGCCAGTGGTGTGCCATGTCTGTCAGTAATCATTCCTCTGTAAGCAGGTATGTCTATAACTCTTAAACTGCGGGCATTACCTTGGCCTTGCAAGAATTGTCTGTGCAACACGGTAAGGTCAACCATTCGCCAGATTAAGACGATCAAGAGAAGGGAAAAAAAAACAGCTACAGTTACAAGTCGGGCAAAATGGCCTGTTTTTTTCATGGTTCACTATCCAAAAATAGTATTTTGAAGCACAAAGGTTATTTTACTGTGCAAGAATTCGTTGGGTGTGCAGTGTACATGAAGCCTCAAAATTTTTCGAGATGAATTTTCCATATACCTCAGAAGCCTGGGTATATGGTTTAAGTTCATAGCGTTACTGCATATTTCTTCAACGGATTGAAGAGTTGTGTTCATTGTGCATGTAGCAGAAAAGTATTTTTAGGTGTTGGCAAAGTCATTCCCATCTTTTCTGTTGCCAGTTCTTGAACTCGTGCCGGGGTAGCCAGACTGGCTTGCTCGAGTAATAACTGGCCCCATTGCAATTGGAAAAAATGAGATTGCTGCTCTTCCTGCTCAACCAGGCTAAAAGTTGAACGGTAGGCGTTAGTGCTATAGATCACTGCAAAGGCACTTACCAACACAGCTGCTAATAATACTATCAACATATATATTGATTTTGACATGTGCATATCTGCCAATTGACCATTGAATAAGTTACCCTGATTAATTACCTTTGCTGCAGCATTCATGCTAATTTCTCCCCTATTCTAAGCACTGCACTTCTAGCCCTTACATTTTCTTTTACTTCATCATCCTGCGGCATTACTGCTTTACCTACCCTCTTAAATCCTGTTTTCATTTCTTCGTATTTCACTGGAACTTCAGGCGGCGGCTGATTTCCTTTTTCTTTGTCACGCATGAACTGTTTTACTATCCTGTCTTCCAGGGAGTGGAAACTGATTACTGCAAGACGCCCGCCTGGAGCCAAAACATCCAGGCACTGTTCCAGACAACTGCTTAAATCAGTTAATTCCTGATTCACATGAATGCGAATCGCCTGAAAAACACGGGTAGCCGGGTGTTTGTGTTTTTCCCACTTTGGGTTCGCTTCTTTAACTATTTCAGCCAGTTCCAGAGTGGTCATGATAGGTTTGGCTTTACGAGCTTCAACAATTGCTCTGGCTATCCTGCCTGCAAACCGTTCTTCACCGTAGGTTCTGAAAATAGCTGCCATTTCATCGGCTTCTGCTTCATTAACGAATTTAGCGGCGCTGGTAGCCTGGGTTACATCCATTCTCATGTCCAGCGGACCCTGCTGCATAAAACTGAATCCTCTTTCGGGATTATCCAGTTGCGGCGAAGAGACTCCCAAATCCAGCAAAATGCCATCTACTGCGCCAAGAACGCCTGCATCTGCAGCGAAATCGCGAATTTGGGCAAATGAGCCATGAATAATATGAAAACGTTTATCCAGTCCGAAATTATCTTTAGCATGCTGAATTGCGTCTGTATCTTTATCTATGGCGAAAAGTGTTCCATCATCATTTAAATGATTCAAAATTTCCCGGCTGTGCCCGCCACGGCCAAAGGTTCCATCAAAATAGGTTCCATTGGCTTTTATGGCTAAACCTTTTATTGATTCATGTAATAAAACTGATTGATGCTTTGCCATTTAACTATCCATTACAGAGAAAACGTTTTCATTTCATCAGGTAATCCATCCGAACCGGAAGCTTCATCAGCCAGCCATTGTTCCCGCTTGGATTCCCAAAGTTCTTTATTCCAAACCTCAAATTTATTTCCCTGCCCTATCATCACGACATCTTTCTCGAGCTTTGCGTAATTGCGCAGAACAGTAGGTAAAAGCACCCTGCCATTGGCATCCACCTCGACGTCTGTTGCGTGACCTATCAACAGACGTTGTATTCGGCGTGCGGCCGCATTAAAACTGGGTAATTTCTGCAAATTGTCTTCAATCACCTGCCATTGTGCTGCTGTGTAGAGCAGTAAACAGGTTTCTTCGGTATCAATAGTCACCACCAAAGGGATTTTCTCGTCCGCCCCCAGAGCGCTGCGATAGCGCGTAGGGATAGCGAGCCGCCCTTTTGTATCTATGGTGATGGTATTTATTCCACGAAACATAGTTTTCCCGAGTGAGAAGATTTAACTCCTCCCACAATTCTCCACTTTTTTATTATTTTACCCCACTTTTATACACTATAGGAACACATTTCTGCACCCGTCAAGCAAAAAACCCACTTTTTTGTTATTTTTTTGGCAGGTTGGGAGGATCGAATGAGATATTGGTTAATTAATAATCTAAACGAAATAATTGAGAGCAATTAGGAATGAAAAATAAAAATGATCGTACACATCGTTGTATTAGTCCGATCTACGTCGTCCTGAGCGCGTCTTTTTTGCGCGAAGGATCTCCAAATACTGGCACCATGCCGCTTTCAGGAGATCCTTCGCGCAAAAAAGACGCGCTCAGGACGACGTGGATCGGGTAATGGCAAAGATATGTAGAAGAATCAGCTGATTGCAGCCGGGATGGTGCCACTTCGATCCCGGTTGCAAGCAACCGGGCTACAAACTGTTCCGCTTCCTCACGGTCGCGGCTCGGATTGCAATGTGCCACTGCTGAGAGCTACTGAGAGCTATATGTTAATTTGCACTACCTGAATCAGACTGGAGATTCATTAAGGCTGCCAGGCGGATGCCCTGTAAGACCAGGTCGGGAACCAAATGATCGTAGAGGCCTTGTTTGTCAAATAATGAAGCGAAGCCACCTGTTGCCAAGACCAAGGCTTTATCTCCGCCAAAAGAGTCTTGGTTAATCCTTTGAATTAATTCCTTACAGGCACCCAATACACCGTAATAAACTCCTGACTGGATGCTTTCAATGGTTGTGCGCCCTACTACTTGTTCTGTCTTGATGATTTCTACTGAAGGTAATTTGGCTGTGTTATTGGATAATGCATCTACCGACAAACGTACGCCGGGTAAAATCGCTCCGCCTAAATAGGCCTTTTGAGCGGTAATCACGCAAAAAGTAGTTGCGGTGCCAAAATCAATGACAATTATATTTTGATTGGGGTAACTGTGTGTCGCAGCAATTGCATTTGAAATCCTGTCAGCCCCTACTTCCACAGGATTGCGGTATTTGATATTCAAACCGGTTTTAACTCCTGCCTGGAGCAGAAAAGGTTCTGTTGCGAAATATTTCACGCAGGCGGAACGTAAGGAATAATCTACCTGAGGAACCACCGAACAAATACCGATTTTTTTGATTTGCTCAGGAGAACAGTTATTTTCACGCAAAACACTTTTTAAAAATATTCCCAGCTCATCAGAGGTACTGACTTTAGACGTGTGCCTAAAACGCAACTTAATTTCATCACCATCAAATACACCACCATAAATATGAGAATTCCCAACATCAATACATAAAATCATTATCTGTCTCTAAAATACAAAATGCAGGATAGTAAGTGCTGATATTAATATTATCAATAGTCACTGAGGGTTGAAGCATTAAATTTTAAAATAGACGTAGTCTTGATGCAGCAACAGCGAAATCAAGGCTACAGTTTTTATAAATCATTGTTATAGTCTTAGTGTACATGAGGCTGGAACGGACAAAAAAAAAGCCCTGCAATGATGCAGGGCAGTAGTGGAGATTCTTAATTATTAAACTGTATATTAGTATGGCTTAACGATAACACTAGTACCTATATCAATAAAATTCTGGTTCAACCATTTAGCTGCACTGGGTAAAACCCTGATACAACCATGACTTGCGTTATAGTTTGGTACTTCGTAAGCCGCATGTATCGAATATCCGCCGCTAAAGTGCATGCAATAAGGCATTTTGGCACCACCGCCAGTTTCGATTGGGTAAATACTGGAAGTACATTCCTCACCTTTCTTGGAATACACTTTGAAACTACCAGTAACCGTACGGCAACCTCTGCCTACGTCCTCACAAAAATCCTTACCTCCAGAAGCGCTTCCTGTATTTACTCTGTTCCCCTGAGCATCGTATGCTGCCCATGCAGTTGCCTTGGGATCAAAGATAAATACCTTTCTCCCCGTAGCTTCTCTTTTCTCCGGAAAGTAATTCGCACCTTTATGGTCTGACGCCATGCTCATAGTGTAATGAGTATAGCCCGCATCATCGACCACAGCCGTAGATCTATCCATGGAGGCACAAGAAGCCGCCAAGGCACAAACAGGAACTAACAGTAGTTGTTTTTTCACTTTATATCTCCCTCTTTTTTTTACTGTATCGGGAGATTTAAAAATAGGTTTAGTCTTTTTTATAATTTTTTTTTACTCTTTGTATTTTTTATAGTCTCTAAGCGCATTTAATAGGTCTTTTTGTGCCTCTTTTGGAACCATTGTGATTATAGACAACCCCAACTGCTCATCCGTACACTCAAAGCATCCTCCACGAGCTGGCATGGCATTAAAGCCCTCATCAGTGTGTTTAAAAAGAACATCAAAACCTTGTTTTAATCGCTCTTTCCAATCCCCAAGCTCACCCTTTCTTGGCGCACCTAAAGGAATCAATGGCTTTAAAGCATGGCAGTTAACACAAAAATGATTATAAATCTGCTCCCCTTCATCGGGAGCTCCTTTAATGGATTTTAAAAAATCCTGGGGATGATGGCTCTCGGTGTGCCCGGTGGAAAAAATCAAACAGACAATGATTATGTATCCAAATGTTCTGGCTATACATTTCAAAGACTTAAGCAGGTAGACAGCAAAACAGTCTCTCATGTTATACTCCTCATCATTGGCGCAAAAATTGCATGGACAAGTCATCTCAAACAAATTGAGTGACAATACAAAGGGGTTACTGTTGTGAAAAAGAGCATACTAAGCGTTTTCATTTTTTTTGCAAGCATCTGTGTCGCTTATAGCGATGCGGTTCAATCCCTTGAATTATTAAAAAATAAAATTGAAGCTCATGTGCTTAATGAACTGGCTACCTTCTCCGAAGGAAAAGTTTTGGTTCGTGCTGACAGTCTTGATCCGCGTCTCAACCTGAAAGCCTGCGCGGAAGAGCAACTGGAAATCTTTAATCCCTACCAGACTCCCATGCTTAATACTAATACTATGGGTATCAAATGTATGGAAGAAACCAACCATTGGACTTTATACGTACCCGTTAAAATCAGTGTTTTTAAGACAGTATTGGTAGCCAAACGTGCTCTGGTTAAAGGAAGCCGTATCCGTAGTGAGGACATTTATGCCATGGAGATGGATGCACAAAAACTAAAGCAAGGGTATTTTACTGAAACTAATGAGTTGGTAGGATTGGTTTGTAAGCATGATATCCAACCTAATAGTGCCTTAAATCCGTTTAATATCGAATTAGCAAAACTGGTACATCGTGGCGAACAGGTTACTATAGTCGCCTCTGATAATAATTTGACGGTCAGCATGGACGGGATTGCCATGAATGATGGAATCCTGGGTGACACCGTGAATGTAAAGAATCTTTCTTCAAAACGAGTTTTGGAAGCACAGGTATCTGGAAAAAAGAGAGTCAAAGTGGTTTTGTGATACGCTGACTGGTTTTTTAGCGTTCTAAAACTAAGCTTCGGTTAAAAATTAACCGAAATTTACTAAAGATTTTGCAAAAGGAGCCGATAAACATGTTAAACGCGCTTGAGGATATATTTATGGTTCACCAAATCAATGATGCTGGCAATATAAAACATATTGAGCCAGATAATCGCCTGAAGGCAAAACAAAATGAAACTGCACCTGCGGCTGCAGATCATAGTGCCATGCATGATAGCGTTAACCTGAGTGCTACCTCAAAGCAGCTTGAAGCTTTGAAGGCTTCCCTGCAGGATATTCCTGAAATTAATGAAGCACGTGTCGCTTATTTTAAAGCTGAAATCCAGTCTGGAAATTATCAGATTCACAGTGACAAAATAGCGATGAATATGCTAAACAATACTGAAATGGCTTAATGGTTTAGGAAGATTTAATGAATAATAACAATAATAATGCGAAAACACTGGCAGGCTATTTGGAACAGGAAATCAATTGGGTAGAAGCATTGAATACTCTGCTTGCTGAGGAAAGAACAATTCTGGAAGCTAGCCAGTTTGAACAATTAGAACCTCTTGCAGACAAGAAACACGAGTTATCTTCAAAGCTTGAAGAAAGTGCCAGGCAACGGATGGAGTTAATACATCATTCTGACACAAATACATCTTCTGCCGTATCTTTGAATGAATTTTTGCAAGGCTGCAGTAATTCAGAAGCAATTCACATCAATCAGTTACATGAAAAGCTGGTTACAAGTCTGGCAACCTGCCGTAGTTTAAATACCATAAACGGCCAGGTAATCGCCAGCAATCTTCACACCCGTCAACAAATTGTCAATGCCCTGTCAGGAAACAATGCAGAAGCAGTTAGTGTATATACAGCCAACGGTAATTTAAAATCATCAAATGACAACAGCCATCATCAGGAAGCGTGATTTGTAGAGCAAATCCATGCAGCTGTCTCATCTCTCATCTTCGGGAAGTGGCAAAGCGAGTGTAGCCCGTATTAGGCGCCAGCCGTAATACGGGAATCAGTTCATTGCCACTTCGATCCCGTATTACGGCTACGCCTAATACGGGCTACACGGTCGGATTTGCGTGCAAGCCTTTCGCGCAAGATGCACCAAATACGCCCGTTCAGCGCATACGAAGGGCGCCGTCGAGGCGTATCACTTCTCCGTTGATCATCCCATTCTCAATAATATGTCCCACCAAAGAAGCAAATTCATCAGGACGTCCTAATCGTTTAGGAAAAGTAACCGTAGCGGCAAGACCGTCTTGCACATCCTGTGGCATATTTAACAGTAAGGGGGTTGCTATTAACCCCGGAGCAATAGTATTCACCCTGATGGCGAACTGAGCCAGCTCTCTTGCCGCTGGCAGGGTCATGGCAACAATTCCTCCCTTGGACGCACTGTATGCGGCCTGCCCGATTTGCCCTTCGAATGCGGCTATGGATGCGGTGTTAATGATGACACCTCGCTCCTGTGACTTAGGCTCTAATTCTGCAAGAGACATAGCATGTGCTGCTACGCGCATTACATTGAAGGTTCCGATCAGGTTTACATCAATTACCTGCTTGAATGCTGCGAGAGGCATGGCTCCCTCTTTACCAACAATGCGCTTTGCTGGAGCAATTCCTGCGCAATTGATGCAGACTCTTGGAACGCCCAGGTCATTAATGGTCTTTTTCATAGCCATTTCTACCGATTCATCACTGGTCACATCGCAATGAATGAATAAATCAGCTTCACTTTGCTTGTCTTCCTGTTTATCCCATACTACAACACTCATTCCGCGCTGCTTTAAATACTCTACACAGGCCTTACCCATGCCTGAAGCACCGCCAGTAACCAAGGCAATTTGATTATCAAAGTTCATTTATTATCCTTTTTAATTTCTATTTCATCAAACACTTAACTTTATCTTAAGGAAGAAGCCATATAATGTAAACATAGAGAATATGGGGGTATTCATCATGGCTAATGATTCTTTAAATTTAAAATATACTGGTTACAGTAAATTTTTTACAAATATAGCGAAAATCCGCAACGAAATT
Organism: Legionella shakespearei DSM 23087; assembly: GCF_000373765.1. Lineage (GTDB taxonomy): Bacteria > Pseudomonadota > Gammaproteobacteria > Legionellales > Legionellaceae > Legionella > Legionella shakespearei. The sequence goes on from NZ_KB892404.1 coordinate 11,111, forward strand.
AAAGCGGTGAGAGGATCTGCGAATATGTCCGTGTTCACTGAGGCTGACGCAAGAGAAATTGGCCGAGGCAAGAGTTATGCCGTATTTCCAGAGTTAATCAAGGATGTTGACGAGGGTCGTACGATAACTATTGAATCATTCAAAACTGCCTTGACTGACAGAGGCATAACCAATACTGAATTTCAAAATAAAATCCTTTACCTGGTTTTGCAAAACAGAGCAGGTATTCATTATCCTCTGGGTAACATTGTTAACTCTTTACTTCTTGAAAATGGCCACCAGTTGCTAATGAATCGCAATTATAACGTGGCGCTTAAAGTCAACTCCTCTAATGAAATTACTTTGGTTTTTAAGGGAGTTTGGGAAGATTTTACCCAAGACCCCAGGGTGCCTGCAATTGAGGCCGATGTAGAGGTGAAAATCACACCTGAGAAGGCAGAAATAATCAACTTTCATTTAACAAAAATTGCTGATACAGAACAAGCTAATAATGGCTTTCAATTCCTTCAGGAAAATCATCAAAACATCCTGTCCAAATTGATTACTTATCTTAGGGATATGCTGGGCTTTGATACTGGACGCACTTTGGAAAGCAAGGAAGACTATGTAGAGGAAAGTCACCCTGCCCCTTAATGATTACTGGTGTTGACTCCGCTCTCTCTCGGTTTGTCTGAGGGAGCCAGGGGTTCAGGTCAGAAACACTGTTTCTGCCATTATAACGGTTCCGCTTCCTGACGGTCGCGGCTCGGTTTCCGTGCGTTCGTATTGACCTCATCGTGCACCAGAAACCGAGCCGCGACCGTCAGGAAGCGGAATTTTTGTTGTGGCACAGAGCATGATTTAGTACGTGGGTTTCGATTATTGTAGAAACTCTTTGCTCAGTGCTTTGAAATCGGGGCTTCCTGCGTGTCTTAGCCATTCAAAGAACACCATTTCTGCGGTTATCAGATGAATGCCCGCTTGCTTCATGCGTTTTAAGCCGTATTTCAAATCCATTTCGTTGCGGCTGCTTACTGCATCAACTACTACAAACACATCAAAACCGGACTCTTTCACTTCCATAGCCGTTTGTAATACGCAAACGTGGGCTTCAATGCCAATAACTACTAATTGTTTTTTGTTATATGCCTGCAAGTGCTGGACGTATTCAGGTTGCTGCATGCAAGAAAAATGCATCTTTTCGATACACTCCTGAGTGGAAAAATAAGGACGGTGTTGCTCTATGGTATGTCCCAGACCTTTTGGATATTGTTCACTGGCCAATACCGGGACATTCATTTTATTCGCCAGTTTTAAAAGCCATTCGCAACGCGCAATAAAAGCCTCGTGATTCAATACATGAGGTACTAATTTTTCCTGTACATCCACCAGGAGCAAAACAGAATCTTCTCGTTTAAGTAACATGCCTGTCCCTAAAAAATTAATGAATAGTAACCTTAAGCTAAAAGCCTGATGAGATACAAGGTATCTTTAATAATATCCGATCCACGTCGTCCTGAGCGCGTCCTTTTGCGCGAAGAACCTCCCGCAAGCGGCATGGTGCCAATACAGGGAGATCCTTCGCGCAAAAAGACGCGCTCAGGACGACGTGAGTTCGGAGGGAAGTTGCTCCGGAATAGCACAGTGCGTAGCCCGGTCTGCTTGCAGCCGGACTCGAGGTGACACCATCCCGGCTGCAAGCAGACCGGGCTACGGACCGTGCCTTCCTTATAATGCTGCAATATCTATAGTTTTCATTTTGACATCCATTTGCTTATTGCCGCGCAGGATGGACAGAGTAACCTCTTCCCCTACTTTAATTTCCGTCAGCATGTTATAGAGAACATCATAGTCAGGCACGGGATGCGCATTAACAGCGACGATTACATCTCCCATCACAATACGCCCCCATTGATCTCTGTGCGTGCCACGCAATTTTAATTTCGCAGCAGGCGTATTGGGCACTACATCAGCAATAAGTATCCCCTTCTTTACACCAAGCCTTTTAGCCACATTAGGTTCAATTCTCTGGATACCGATGCCCGACAAAACTACCCTGCCATTTTTAATAATCTGAGTGACAATGCGTTCAATATCATCTGCCGGAACCGCAAAGCCAATTCCTGCTGAAGCACCGGAACGTGAATAAATCATTGTGTTAAGACCAATTAATTGACCGGCACTATTTAACAGAGGACCACCTGAATTACCCGGATTAATAGGCGTATCGGTCTGAATCATATTGTGGATAGTGACCCCGCCAATACCAGGAACCTGTCTGCCCAGAGCAGAAATAACCCCTTTGGATAAACTATGATCCAGCCCAAAAGGATTACCTATAGCAATAGCTTTTTGCCCAACGATCAAATCATTTAAATGAACTATTTCAAAAGGTTTATATGATTTCAGATAAGCCAAGGCCTGAGGTGATTTAATTTGCAGTACCGCAATGTCTTTACGCGGCTCTGCACCAATAACCTTTGCCGGTACAGTCATATTACCTAAAGTAATAGCCAAATCATCAGCACCATTAATTACATGGAAATTGGTTACTATATGACCTTGAGCATCCCATATAATTCCAGATCCAGCGCCATCAGGTACCTTCATTTTTTGTAAAGAACGGTGAGATACAGTTGCCAGACGGTGAACGTACACAACTTTGGGTGAGGCGTTTTGGAACACCGTTACGGTATTGCGCTCATCAGGAAGGAGTGAATCCAAATTTAAACTGAAAGCAGGTTTGAACAGAATAAAACTTAAAATAAAAGCTATAAAATACACATTATGTTTCTTCATCATCTTCGTTATACTCCATACCAGCAACACCTGCAAATCGCTTACGGAACGCCTGGCGTGCTAATAATTTATCGATTACTGGTTGAGGAAAATCTGTAATAGTAATTATATTTTTATCCATTAAAATATCAATTACGTCTTCAAGTACGCGAATTAATTGTAAATCCGATTGTAAAAACTTTAAATGAAGTTCCTTGTCACAGCGCATTAAAAAATCAACAAACTCTGAACTATCAATATCAACCTGTTCTGTTACACCCTCAGTATCCTGGCTGTACACAGCACAAATTTGACCATCCGTATCACGTTTTATATAGACCACAGTTAATCCCTCAAATAGGCTTTGTTATAATTTTACAGATCAAGGCCTGTAGACCTTAAGAATAATTCAGACTAAAGTTCCCGCGCAAGTCAAAGACTTCGCAGGAACCATATTGTAATATACGACAGCATAGATGTCATCAATTAACTCAAAAGAATAATTTTTAAGCAAACATTAATCTTGAGTCGTTCTCTGAATCAGCATCCTCAGCGGAGTCATCATTTTTAGAGGTATCATAGGGATCATCATTATATACATCATCATCGCCATATACATCATCGTCGCCGTCACTTTTATCAGAATCATTCACGTCACTTTCAACATCATCCACATCATCGCGTGAAGCTTTTTCAATCTTTGACTGGTCGAAGGAAATACCTGTTGAGATATTAAAATACTGCAATAAAAACTGAATGGGAGCCAGGATCATCATTTTAAATGAGGATGTTCCTGCTTCAATGCTTTTTTTCGCAATATGCTCACTGTTCTCATTGTGGCGGATGTATATTTTTTCAAGCATTCCCGAATGCTGCTTATAAATATAATCCAGGCTTTCATTACGAGATTTTTCCTGCCCTAACAGATACTCCTGCAAGTCACCGTGCGTATCCCACAAGGAAGTTCTTCTCTGTTGCAAATGAGCCAGCTCGCTGTCGTAAAACTTGATTTCCTCGTCAATTTCCTGCTTTAAACGGTCACAGGCAGCTTTACGTTCAGCGGATATTTCCCCATCAACAATAGCGCCAGACTCTTTTAATGAAACCTGAGCATAACGATCTACCAATTGGGTTTTCTTACGTAAAATGTCCTCTATTTTATTATCAAGATACATAATGGCGTCTTTGTTCGCACCTAACACCTTATAGTGAGAGTCAAAACGTTTGTTACTCTGCATTTGTTCACGCATTTTTTCAAGCTCGCCTGCCTCTTGAGTAATAGCTATCCTTTGAGCTTCATCATTCAAGGTTTTGTCGCGACTTAACAATAATTGTCTGACAAAAGCAGATATAGCTACTACCGTACCAAATGCGGCCGCACAAATCAGGGCTATAGTCACAGGTTCCATAGTCAACTCCTTAGTGCAAATGAATCAATTGAGTATGTATTTCAATAGAAAAATACTGAATAAATGATTGGAATGAATTCACTTCCGGCCATAATTCTGCCTGATTAGACATTCGGCTCATTGCTGTTTCAAAGATTGGCTTATAATATTGATTAAGAAAGGGTTTGATTTCCCGGGTTTCAGGGAAGTTTTTCACCAGTACAGTAGCATTTTCAACAAGCTGAGACAGGCTGACTCGCTCCATGATATCAACCAATTCTTGCTCTTCATCTACTGATGATTTGATCCAGTTGAGCAACATGGTACGAGGTTTTATTACCAATAACTGCTTCCCTTCACTTATTGATGGTTCCATCAAAATGATATGAGAATGCAGCTCAAATTTAAAGCAGCACAAAAAGTCCAGGAAACTGGTTTCAATGTCATTACGCGCATTGACACCTAACCAACGGCTAATCTCATGACGAAACATAGTAGAAAAATGTTTTTGTATTTCGTTGAGTGTCGCTTCATCAGAATTTTGTTTCGTAATCACATAAGCAGTATTATCGGTTTGCAATTGCTTTAAATCAGGCAAGTCCTGTTCTGGTAATTGCGAAGCGAGAAAAGATAAAAAGACAGTGGTTGGCTTTAGCACCACTATTTCGGATTGTCCTTGATGCATGACGATCTCCTTGATTTAGTAAACTCATCCTGAGTACAAACTTAAAAAGAAATCTACGTCTCATCTTTAAAAATTTAAATATGTCTGCTTATCCAGTCTAATTTGACTAATCGGTACTTTCAATAGCAAACTGAGCTTTTTTTTACATACAGGTATTTTCTTATCCGCAGAAATGGCCGGTTTTGTTAAGTTCAGCTTGACAGATGTCCCTTTATCTATATGCTTCCTTTTTTATCTCAGAGTTATAGTCTATGAAGTTGCTGGGGAAAATTTTACTGGGCATATTTGCATTAATCCTATTTGCATCAGCCACCCTCTGGATCTTGGCAAAAAATATTAAGCCTGAAACCATCAAGCAATTAGTTAATGGTCAGATTACCGCAATCACTCATAAAAAGAGCCAAATCAACGGTGATATCTTTTGGCAAATTTTCCCAAGACCCGGACTGAAATTCAGTAACATTCAAATAGGTGATGAAAAGGCTAATGAAAATTATTTTTTAACTGCCGATACCTTGCTGTTCAATTTAAAAATAACCCCTTTGTTTAAAGGAGACTTTGTTTTTAGTGAAATTAATGTGGATGGCCTGAAGTTGCAAATAAATAAAGACGCAGCTCAAATTGCAGCCCCTGATGAAACAAAAATTAAAAATCCTCGTGAACTCTCTGCCCACCAGTTCGCTATCCAGAATTTATCCTTGAGCCATGGCCAAATCACTATTAACTCCAATGGGCATCGTACTACGTTTAAAAATATACAGGTGGCTATGGAGCAATTTAATTTGCAACAATACCCCTTCCCTATCCAATTAAAAGCAAGACTTATTGAAGCGGGACCATTATCTATAGCAAAAGCAAATATTAATTTTAAAGGCAGGCTGACTCTTGCTTCTACAGTAATTAACGAATTGCAAAAGGGGATTGTAAAATCTTCAGCAGAAGGACAACTCGCCGCTCAAAATATTTTACTTAACCAGTTCATTATTAAAAATGTTCATGCCACCGTTAAAACAGATAAAAGCGGCATTACGTTCAATCCCTTCACCCTGTCTCTTTACAATGGTGAGTCAGTTGGAGATATGAACTACAATATAGCCAACCAGCAAATCACGTTAAATCAAACAGCTACTAACCTTGATGGTAAACAATTGATGACAGCCCTGTCAGGTCGTGATTTAGTGAGCGGTACTCTGGATTACTCCATACATGCAACTGTACCGCTGCACAAGCCATTTATTGAAAGCATTAACAGTAAAGGCCATGTAACCATAAAAGATGGCCAAATCCATAACATCAATCTAAACCAACTGCTGACCAATCTTAAAGATAAATTGAATAATCTGACGTTGGGAAATTCACTACAGCAACAATCGATTAAAGCTGATGACTGGAACTCTGAAACAAGCAATATGGGCAGCACAGCGTTTAAGCTGGCCAATATTCAATATCAGGTACAAAATGGGCTAATGAACAGTGATACCCTGCTGCTCCAGACAGATACTTTGCAGGTTAATGGCCAGGGCTCGCTTAATTTAATAAACCAGGAGCTTAGCGCTAAATTAAAAGCAATATTGAATAGCAACAACAGCGACAGTTCCATGCAAAAACTCCAGCAGTCACTGGGCGGATCTTTTCCTCTGGAAATTTCAGGTACACTCACCCGCCCTCTAGTATTACCAGACTTTAAAGTAATTAACCCGCTGCTGGGTTCGTTACTTAAAAATACTTTGAAAAAGCCTGTTGATAAAATTAAAGGCCAACTGAAAGAACTACTCCATTGAGCGATTTGGCAGAGCAATTCAGCAAGCCCTTACTTGACTGGTATGACAAGCATGGACGTAAGGATTTACCCTGGCAAACGCCGCGCCATCCCTATAGGGTATGGATTTCTGAAATCATGCTGCAGCAAACCCAGGTGCAAACAGTCATTCCCTATTTTAACCGTTTTATGGATCGCTTCCCGACTGTTGAACTGTTAGCGCAAGCAGAAGAAGATGAAGTGCTTTCTTTGTGGTCGGGATTAGGCTATTACAGCCGGGCAAGAAATCTTCACCAGAGCGCTAAAGTCATCAGTGACAGTTATCAAGGTAATTTTCCGGAAGATCTTGATGAGCTGGTTCAATTACCGGGAATAGGCCCATCAACTGCGGCCGCTATTTTATCTCAAGCCTTTAATAAGCCCACTGCAATTATGGATGGCAATGTCAAAAGAGTTTTGGCGCGTTTTTTTATGATAAAAGGCTGGCCTGAGCAGGCGCAAGTCAAAAAAATAATGTGGGAACGTGCAAATGAATGCATGCCCTCTTATCGCTGTGCGGATTATACCCAGGCAATTATGGATATGGGAGCCACCTGCTGCACGTCAAAAAAGCCAGATTGCAGTAATTGCCCTCTTCAGGCTCATTGCCTGGCATTCAGGCATGGTGAACAAGATAACTATCCAACTAAAAAGATTAAAAAACCAGTGCCTGTTCAATACCAGCAATTTCTGGTTTTGCAGAATGATGAAGAGCAGATTTATCTTGAGAAAAGACCTCCTGCCGGTTTATGGGGTGGTTTATGGTGTTTACCTAGTCTGGAAAACGATGCGTCTCCTCTTGATTTCATTCATTATCATTACGCCTTGCATGGTGAAAATCCCAAACCACTTATTGCCTTTAAACATCGTTTTAGCCATTTCCATCTGGAAATTAATGCTTTGGCTATTAAAACCAAACCGGTGGGTAATAAAATTTCTGAAATGAATGGCAAATGGTTTACTAGAGAGCAATTGTCTTCATTGGGATTAGCAAAGCCTACGAGCCTTATTATGTCTCGGGTATTTTACGCTGAGACCTAATCCAACGAGCTATACCAGGCCAGTGCCCTAACAAAAATTCCGCTCCTTTACAGTCGCGGCTCGGTTTTCTGGTGCATGATGAAGTAAATACTAACGCACGAAAACCGAGCCGCGACCGTCAGGA
>NZ_KB892404.1:19190-22616 GCF_000373765.1 Legionella shakespearei DSM 23087
ACGTACTTTATTTCCTGCACCGATACATAGATCGAACGATACCAGGCCAGTGCCTCAACAAAAATTCCGCTCCTTTACAGTCGCGGCTCGGTTTTCGTGCATGATATAGTAAATACGAATCCATCCATTCCGGGGGTTACACCATTTTTATATATCCTAATCGTCAATCTCGTATTATTATCAATTAATTACTAATATCGAGTTTCATAATGCACAGCGTCCTGGTATTGATTATTAGCTTTATCGCCCTCTTATGGGCGGCCAATCATTTGATCACTGGAGCCTCCGGCCTGGCTTTCCGTTATAATTTATCCCCTCTGGTCACAGGGCTTACTCTTGTTGCTCTTGGCACTACTGCCCCGGAAATTTTTATTTCCGTCCTGTCGGCTGTCAAGGACAAGAATGATTTGACTATAGGAAATGCCATAGGCTCCAATATTGCGAATATCGGTTTGGTCTTGGGTATTACTATCATGCTTAAACCGACAACGCTTAATTACAGCACGCTTAAAAAGGCATACCCTATACTTATTGTCATTATGCTATTTGCTTACAGCATGATGCTAGACGGCTTTCTGGGCAAAATAGATGGATGCCTGTTTCTGATTGTCTGTATCGCGGTCATTTCTTTTTTCATTTACCTGGCCAATCATGCCCCCAAAAAAGATCAGTTTTTTAATGAATTTAAAGCCGCAATCCATTCCAATCGCTCACTACATACCAATTTACTCAGTATCCTGCTGGGTCTGGTCATTCTTCCGGTCAGTGCTAAATACATCATCCTGAGTGCCGCAACTATTGCCCAATGGTGGGGAATAAGCCAATTAACCATAGGGTTGACTGTTATTGCCTTTGGTACCACTTTACCCGAACTGGCCACGGCAGTGACTGCTGCTTTAAAGGGAGAGGAAGATATTGCAATAGGGACAATCCTTGGCTCCAATATTTATAATTTATTATTAATATTGGCTTTTCCGGCGATTATTAATCCCGAAAAAATCAGCAATGTGGTGTTAAGCAGAGATATGCCGGTGTTGATTGCGTTAACTGTTTTGCTCTTCTTTTTAAATTACTATTATAAAAAGAAATTATCGCCCTGGCATGGGGGAATTCTGATTCTGGTGTATTGCAGTTACATTGCATCGATAGTGATTAAAGCACATCCTTGAATGGGAAGATGGGGCTGGTAGCCCGTATTAGGCGTAGCCGTAATACGGGAATGAGTTCATTACCACTTCGATCCCGTATTACGGCTGACGCCTAATACGGGCTACAAGCACAAGCATACATTTAATATAAAATTAATATAAAATCTTGTTCACTGGATAATGCTGTAATTTACTGCTCTGGAATACTCTTTTCTTTTCGAGGCTGCCATCTTCGAGAATCTTTTTTGCCGTAATTGCATCGGGTTGGCCTAATTGGGCTGCCATGTTGATCCAAAACCAGGCCTTTTTGCGGTCTTCAACTACCCCCTGACCATAATAATACATATATCCCACAGCATATTGGGCATCAGGCTGGCCTTTTTCTGCTTCAGGCTTTAAACGGATAAACGCTCTGCGGTAATCCTGGGCTTTAAAGCTCTGTATCCCTTCACGCAAATTCAATGCACCAGAAACACAAGCCATCATCATGGGAATAAAAATCAGTACTATGAAAAACCTCAGTAGACGTGTCATGCTATTTATTCCCCTTTCAAAGGCTTTGCTACAGGTTCAAAGGTTAAATCATTTTTAGGTAAACTTAAACTCTCCAGAGCACCATTATGCTCAACCAGAACCCCTCCGGCCATAATTCGCTTGATCAATGCGCCGCCAGGTATCTTATCACCGATTTTATAAGTTTTTTCATCACCGCTTGCCGAACGAATAATTACCTGTGACTCCTCTATGTTATCATCGAACATGATACCCACTAAAGTCACATCCAGCATCGATTTCTTCACATTATCTTCATTTAAATCATTGGGAACGTACACACCAAATAAAGGGGCATTTAAAATATCGCTGAACAAATCCTGTTTTACTGTTTGCTCTGAAGCTGAGCTTGTTTCAACAGTGGTTTCAACAGTGAGCGGAGAAAAGAAAAGGCTGGCATATTCCCAAATGATCAACAGAGAAAACAATGAAATAAAACCAATAATAATCCATTTGGCATATTTGGCTGATAACAAATAATGAATATCAAATTTCATGTACCCAAAACCTTTGTTCAATGAATGAAAGAGGCGAAGTTCTTCATTCTATGCTAAAAATAATTTATGTATCTCATCCTAACATAAATAAAGACTGAGTATAAAGCCAAGCTTGACGTCAGTCCCGAATAAACAGGATTACCATGAATAATGAGTCGCCGCCCCCTCACATGCAACTGGCAATCATGTCACGAGGATATGTAGTGTCACGCGCCATTCATGCTATTGCCCATTTGGGTATAGCAGACCACATGTCTGACCAGCCCGTTTCGGTAAAGGAACTGGCCGGATTAAGCGCTACCATACCTGACTTATTAGACCGCTTACTCACTTTTCTCAGTGATTATGGTTTGTTTTTAAAAACTGAGGATGGCTATGCCTTAACCCCTTTATCTTATCCCCTAAGACAAGATCACCCCTTTTCCATGAAGGATGTTTTAGGTATGTTTGATGAAAGCTGGTGGCAGGCTTTCGCTCATCTGGAGAATGTGCTTAAAACGGGCACCCCTGGATTCAGGCTAGAGCATAAGACCGATTTTTTTGATTTTCTCAACGCAATACCTGAAAAGAGGGCTCGCTATAATACGGGAATGGCTAAGTTATCTGCTATTGATGAGCCGGTAATAGCGCAAAGTTTTAATTTCGCCAAATTTCGCTCGCTGGTAAATATTGGGACTGGGAGTACATCTTTAGTTGAACACATTACCAATCAATATCCTGATCTGGTTATAGAACAATTTAATTTTCATCCTGAATTAGTACAACAGGCTGGAGATGATTTGTTTTCAAGCTTACCTGTTGCTGATGCTTATCTGTTTAGGGGAAGATTACATGTCTTTAATGACGAGCAGATCAAGATAATTCTGAGTAATTGCCGTCAACAAATGTCCAGAGGGTCAACCTTGCTTATAGCCGAACAGGTGATCCCGGACAATTCCCTCCCTCATACGAACAAAACAATGGATATTATTATGATGGTTTTAGTGGGTGGACAACAACGTACCCTCAATAACTGGTGTGAACTGGTGGAGTCAGTGGGATTTGCATTAAAAAGCAGCACAGCTACGAAGGGACTGTTCACTGTGATGGAATTTCAACTGGTATTGTGAACGTGCCCTAACAAAAATTCCGCTCCTTTACAGTCGCGGCTCGGTTTCCGGTGCACGATGAAGTCAATACAAACCCACGAAAACCGAGCCGCGACCGTCAGGAAGCGGAACAGTTATACT
>NZ_KB892404.1:22881-231666 GCF_000373765.1 Legionella shakespearei DSM 23087
TCAGGAAGCGGAACAGTTATACTGGCACGTACTTTATTTTCTGCACCGATACATAGATCGAGCTATACCATACCAGTGCCCTAACAAAAATTCCGCTCCTTTACAGTCGCGGCTCGGTTTTCTGGTGCACGATAAAGTAAATACAAACGCACGAAAACCGAGCCGCGACCGTCAGGAAGCGGAACAGTTATACCTGTACGTACTTTATTTTCTGCACCGATACATAGATCGAGCTATACCAGACCAGTGCCCTAACAAAAATTCCGCTCCTTTACAGTCGCGGCTCGGTTTTCTGGTGCACGATGAAGTCAATACAAACACACGAAAACCGAGCCGCGACCGTCAGGAAGCGGAACAGTTATACTGGTACGTACTTTATTTCCTGCACCGATACACCGAGCTCTCGGAGATGTGCTGAGGAATCAGTGTTCCTCTCCGGGAGGTGCACAGAGCTCCGCCGTCCCGCGGCTTGTCCGCGGGATCCAGGAGTCTCACTCCGAACCTAGATCTCTGGATACCGCGGACAAGCCGCGGTACGGCGGAGTATCGCTTAACTTAATGGCAGTGACCTCAAGCCTGATGCAATACCGAGGTAAATATACCCGCAGGGTCAAATTGCTTTTTCAGATTTATCCAGAGTGCATGCTCTTCACCAAAGTGCTTTTTCCAATAATCTTTGGTCAAATCAGTGCCTAAAAATCCAGACAAATAGCGTTTTCCGCCTAATTGAATTAAATGCTCGTCCAAATTACGAATAGCCTGTAAGCAACTTTCTTTCAAAGGCGCCGGCACACCGGGATTCAAAATCATAAAAGAACAGACCGAATCATCTTCAGGGAGCATCAAAAAGCCTGCTTTCATTTTTGCCATAGGTACCACATGAACAAGATTAGCATAATGGACTGGCAATTCCTGCAATAGCTCAGACAAATGCTCCTTCAAGACAGAGGTGGGAACGAAACACTCATACCAGGGATGGAGTAAATCCCACTGCCCTAACATTTTCATCACCTCAAAGCGTGAATTATGACGTAAGAGATAAGAAGAAATGGTCTCTTCCTGAATGTTGATAAGATCCCAAGGTTTCAGGTCACCGATTATTGCTTCCTGCTCAGGAGGCTCATTTTCATATTCCACAGAAAGATGTAAGGCATACAGCCATTGCGCCATAGGAACCCGCCTGCCCTCTTTTAATTTTGCCCCCTGGATTGATGGCGAACAAAACAGTTCCATATAATCTGCTCTGTCTTTTGCTTTTTCTATATCCGCAAACCACTGCGCCTGATCGTTATAAACCAGGCAAAAGGTTTTAACATGAGCTTTCACTGGTTTTAGCTGAATACACGCTTTGGTAATTACCGCAAAACGCCCCTGACCTGAAAGGCAGGCATGGAATAATGGCGAACTGTTATCAATGGTCTGCTTTACTCCCGTTCCATCAATGACTTCCAGCGCTGTAACATGGGCATTGACCGCCCCGTATTTAAAAGAAGAAGCACCAACGCCACCAGCCGACAAAACACCTGCCACTGATAAATTACAGTTATAGGGTAAGACAAAGGGAGCTTTATGCTGTTTAAGACTGACTTCCAACAAGCTCGACCAACTGGCATTCGCTTCAACCCATATGGAATCCCCATTAAGCGTAACAGGCTTAATAAAATGCTGCATGGAAAGAGTCAGGCCGCCTGGCACTGACAAAGACTGTCCGCACTGGCTCAAGCCATTGCCACGAATCGTAATTGGCAATTTATGCTGATTGGCAAATGAAATAAGAGATTGAAGTGCTTTTATATCTTTAGGGATACATACTGCAGATGGAAGTGATTGAATCAATTTTCCAAAATCTTCACTAAAAGAAACAAGCGTTTGCTCATCGCTGAGCAACGCTTGTCCTGTTTCCTTCTCACAAAGTTTGATTTGGTTGGTATTCCACTGGTTTAATGACATGTTCCACATTCCTTTCTTTCGCTTGTTCGGTTCTCTTGTTGCATGCAAGAATTAATCCATCGAACATTTTGTTAAAGGCATCGTAGCAGCGGTCTATCATTTGCAAGGCTTTGCGGCGTGAGCTGATTGATAACTTTCTTTCAAATATTTTCCTTTCCATTTCTTCTTCAAATAAGGCATGTGCCATTTCTACTTCAAGATGTGAGCTTGAAAAATATTTCAGATTCTTATCTTGACCTGTCTTTTTAACCTGTTGTACTACTTTTTCGAAAAATACATGTCCGGAAGATTCCAGAGTCAAGAGTAAAGCAACATTCAAAATTTCTTCATCCAACTTGTAAATCTCTGACATGATGGCATAGGCAGCATCTCTAACCAGCTGAGAATCTTTGCTGTAAAGCCAGGCAACATCGTCTCGTGCACATGATTCATCTCCTGAGATTTCGCTCATGTACTTTTTGTCACTCAAAAACCATTTTTCGTGACCGGCATCTTCCATGCGGTGATGGCGTGCTACTTTTTTCAGGTAGGGGTCGGTTACTCTCTCTTCATTAATGCGGAGTATGTCTTGAAAAGTCATAGCCCAAAATGTTAACTCTGGAACAAAGTAACTGATTTCTTCAAGGGTATTCAGGCCTTCCAGTAAATTAAAGAAAGGATGATTCATAAATTCATTTTGTTTAGAATCTATATATAATTGTACTGTTTTCATGACTGACTCCAAATGTATTCTGTTTCGACAAATTTAATGTTGCAGCCGCCATGCCAACTTTTTAACCTATTTGCACATATAAACACCTATTTTATTTGCTTTTTTTATTAATTCCCGCTATTAAATCTCAGGAAGCGACAAAAAAATGTCCCTGAAACCAGTTTTTACGACAAAATTTTGACTGCGAAATTCCCATAAAATCAATGAGATATTTTTAAATAAGCGAATTTCGCCAATTTTTTGTCATAAAGATCATTTAATGTTCATATTACGTCCATTTAACTCCTTAATAAAATAAGTTTTGAGTTAATAACATACTATTTTACAGATCCTCCAAAGACGCTAAGTTGAACCAGTTAGGCCAAAGGTTGTAAAAGACCTTTATCCTGCTATCATTTATCCGTCTCCTGCGTTCGAGCCGCGCCCCTGAGGGAGCGGAACAGTCCGCTAATACGGGTCACGGATCTGCTGTGCTCACAAGCTTTTTGCGAGTTGGTAGCCCGGTCTGCTTGCAACCGGGATCGAAGTGGCACGATCCTGGCTGCAAGCAGGCCGGGTTACGGCATTGTGCCATTCGCAGGCAACGCTCCCCAGCTATCTAATAAAAACCAAGCCGCGACCGTGAGGAAGCGGAACAGTCTGCTAATACGACTCACAGATCTGTGGTACTGTTTGCTGTATTTGTGTCTCTCCCACGCAAATACAGCAAACAGCGCCACAGAAAATCCGGACGCTATAAGCACTTGCCTGGACAAAAGCCCAGGCAACACAGTATTTATCTATATCAAATGGAGTTGTGCAAGAATTGTACCTATCTTGCACCATAGAAAGAATTAGTGGTAACCGTCTTGTGTTTTCCCACGAAAGACGTGATAAGCGTATAAGGTATAAACAAACAGGATAGGTAACATAATAGCCACCCCCACCAGGATAAAGCGTAATGTGGAATCAGGGGCTGCCGCTTCCCATATGGTTACCTGATGAGGAATCAGATAAGGATAGACACTTATAGCGATGCCCGCATAAGAACATAAAAATATAATGATGCTGAAAATGAAGGGCTTTTGTTCGTGCCCTTTCCCCAAACTATTCCAGGTCAGATAAATCATCAGCGCCGTAATTAAAGGTAAGGGAGCCAGATAAAGAATATCAGGAAAACTATACCAGCGATAAAATATTTCTGTATTATGCAAAGGAGTCCAGATACTCACAAACACCAGAAAGAAACTCAGCAACACTAACAAGCCCTTAGCATAATGCACCATTTTTTGCTGTAATCTGTTTTCACATTTTATGATCATCCAGGTTGCGCCTAATAAAGCATAGCCGCAAATCAAGGCAACACCGGTTAATAAACTGAACGGCGTTAACCAATCGGGATTATTAATAGTCATTGCCGCTTCATCAATCTGGAACCCCTGGACAAAACAACCCAACACCACCCCCTGGAAAAAGGTAGCCGCTATGGAGCTTAGGGCAAAAACCCAATTCCACAAAGGCTTGGTGCTGTCGGCTTTGAAACGAAACTCAAAACTGACGCCACGGAAAATCAAGGCGATCAGCATCAACATAATGGGCATGTATAAAATAGGTAATAAAAAACCATAAACCTGGGGAAAAGCACCGTAGAGCATGGCACCTCCAAATACCAACCAGGTTTCGTTACCGTCCCAGACTGGTGCTACAGAATTCATCATTTGATCACGTTCTTTTTCACTATGAGTGAATGGAAATAAAATACCGATTCCCAGATCAAAACCATCCAGAATCACATACATAATAATAATGAAGGCAAGAATCCCTGCAAAGATAAAAGGTAACATGGTTAATTCCCTCCTTTTTGGTTGGTCATGTACTGGAAGGCATGATGCTCAGACTCATCGTCAATAGCTTCGGGACCAATTTTAATAGTCTTAAATAGATAGACCAGATAAAAACCGAATACAATGAAATAAGCCAAAATCAACAGAATGAATGAAATAATCACTTCTTCCATTCCTATAGCTGATACCGCATCTTTGGTTCGCAACAAATTGTATACAACCCAGGGTTGTCTGCCTATTTCAGCAGTTAACCACCCAGCGATACTGGCTACGAAACCAAGTGGGGCAATCCAAAGACACCAGCGATGAAACCAGTTTGCTTCGTATAACTTGTTCCTTCCTCGTAAAAATAAAGCACTAATTGCAGTGAGCAGCATAAGAAGGCCTATTCCTACCATAATACGGAAGGTAAAAAAGACACTGGCTACATCAGGTTGATCTTCAGGACTTACGGTATTAAGGCCAATTAACTCGCCATCCCACTCATGAGTATTCAACAGGCTGGCTAATCTGGGAATTTCGATAGCATACAGATTTCTTTGTTCTTTTTGTGAAGGAATGGCGAAAAGCACCAGTGGCGCTCCTTTTTGGGTTTCCCATACTGCCTCTATTGCAGCAGTTTTTAAAGGCTGGAATTCTTCCACTTTCAGGCCAACGACATCACCAACAAAAATCTGGGTGGGAACAATAACCACAGCCGCCCACATGGCAAAAGACAAACAGGTTCGGGCAACTTCAACATGTTTCTGTTTTATCAAATGATAGGAGGCAACCGCAGCTACCACAAAACAGGTTGTTGTATAAGAGGCAAGTACCATATGGATAAAACGTGGGATAAACGAGGGATTAAACACCACATCCCACCAACTGCCGACTATATATTTTCCTGCATTCACTTCATAACCGGAAGGAGTTTGCATCCATGAGTTTGCCGACATAATCCAAAAAGCGGAAATAGTAGTACCTACCGCAACAAGCAAAGTCGCAATAAAATGCAGACTCGGCGGTACGCGCTTCCAGCCAAAAAGCATTACCCCCAGAAATCCTGCTTCCAGGAAAAAGGCGGTTAAGGTTTCATAGGCAAATAAAGCACCCAGAACGTTACCAAACTGGGAGATAAAGGGGCCAAAATTGGTTCCTATCTGGTAGGCAAGCACTATTCCTGACACAACACCCATACCAAAAGTCAGGGCAAAAATTTTAGTCCAGAATTTACAAATACTCATATAAACAGGATTTTTGGTTTTAAGCCAGGTCGCCTCCATGATGACCAGAAAAATGGCCAATCCCAGATTTAACGTAGGAAATAAAATGTGGAATCCAATACTGAATCCAAACTGCGCTCTTGATAATAGTTCAACAATCATAGTGCCACCTCACTAGGGGTTTTATCCTGCTTTGGGGAGCTTGTTATGATAACTGAAAAAGAAGATTGATATAAGCATGCAGAATAAACGATTGATTTAAATATATAAAAAACTGTAGCCTTGATGCAGCGGGGGTAGCCCGATCTACGTCGTCCTGAGCGCGTCTTTTTGCGCGAAGGATCTCCAAATACTGGCACCATACCACGCTCAGAACGACGTGGATCTGAACGATAGAGCCCGATGACATGTGCTGGAGCGTTTTAAAGAATGATTTGTATATTTTTTTTGACAAGTAACTTCTGAATGAGAAAATCGCGGAGAGTAAACGAGTTTTACTTAAGCGCTTTTAATTTTGAACTGGGACAGAGAGCCTAAAAATTCAAAAATTTTATCGGGAAGATCAGGTGCCCTATATAAATACCCTTGGGCAAAATCACAGCCATGAGAAACGACAAAATCTCTTTGGAATTCGTTTTCTATGCCTTCAGCCAAAACTTGTATGTTCAGGCTATGTCCTAAATCGATAATTGCCTTAGCTATAGCAGCATCATTGGGATTCGTTGCCATTTCGCTGATAAATGAACGATCAATTTTCAATTTATCCACGGGGAATTGTTTTAAATAGGAAAGGCTGGAGTAGCCTGTTCCAAAATCATCAATCACCAGTTTTGTGCCCATATCTTTCAGGGCATACATGGTTTCAACAACATGATCTATGTCTTCTATCAACAGGCTTTCAGTTAATTCCAACTCCAGATATTTTGCCTGTAAACCGGTATTTTTTAATACTCGCGCAATCATTTCGAGCAAATTATTTTGCCGGAATTGGCGTCCTGAAATATTAACAGCGACACTTAAATTTTTAAGTCCCATTTTTTGCCAGGTTTTCATTTGCTGGCAAGCCTCATGCATTGCCCACTCGCCCATCTCAAGGATCAGGCCATTTTCTTCAGCCATGGGAATGAAATCAACCGGGCTCACTAGCCCAAGAGTTTTTGAATGCCAACGCATTAAAGCTTCAAAACCAATAACTCTTGATTGCTTCAAATCAATTAATGGCTGATAGACCAAAAAGAGCTCATGGTTTTTTAAGGCATCTCGTAAAGCGTTATCTAGTTGCATATGATTAATTACTCGCCTGTTCATTTCAGGTTCATAAACCCTGTATGTATTCCTTCCGTTATCTTTTGCATGATACATAGATAAATCGGCACTTTTCATTAAAGACTCATAATCGACACCATCGCGAGGGTAGTAACTGATTCCAAGACTCGCCGTAATTTTCAAACTATGCTGTTCTATTTGTATCGGTTTTTCAATAGCATGTAAAATATTCTGTGCTATGGTTTCTGCCTCTTGCTGATTTTCAAGGTCTGTCAAGAGAATGATAAATTCATCGCCACCTAAGCGGGCAACTGTATCAAAATCATCAGTGGCAATCAGGAGCCTGTTGGCTATTGATTGCAATAATTTATCACCCATATTATGACCTAATGTATCATTAGTCATTTTAAATCGGTCTAAATCTAAAAACAAAAATGCCAGCATGGTATTTTTCTTTTTAGCCTGGAGAACCGCTTGTTCCACACGATCTATTAACAAAACACGATTGGGTAAATTCGTTAATGAGTCATAAGTCGCCTGCATCAGGAGTTGATTTTCCATATCCCGGCGCAAGGTAATATCATTAAGTATACATACATAATGTTTCACATTTCCAAAAGAATCTTTAACTGGAGCCACACTGATTTCACACCAGAATACCTCACCATTTCGGCGAGTACTTTCCATTTCTACCGTTTCTTCACGTAATTCGCGTATGGCAAGCTCAATTCTTTTATTATTCACTTCCTCAGCACTGGAGCCTTGTAAAGTAATTAAATTTTTACCTAATGCCTGCTGCTCTGAATATCCTGTAGTACGTTCAAAGGCCTTATTAACATAAATTACCGTATGTTCATTCGTGGATATATCAATAATGGCAATACCGTGTGTGCTTGCTTCTATAGCCCGCTCGCGAATGCGCAATTCGTCCTGCGCCATACGCTTTTGCGTCACATTTCTAAAACTGTACACTCTTCCAACAATTTGATTGCCAACTCGTTGAGGTTGGGTAAACCGTTCATATATTCTGCCATCTTTAAAATAAAGTTCAGGGAGTTCGCCCTGC
Organism: Legionella shakespearei DSM 23087; assembly: GCF_000373765.1. Classification (GTDB taxonomy): domain Bacteria; phylum Pseudomonadota; class Gammaproteobacteria; order Legionellales; family Legionellaceae; genus Legionella; species Legionella shakespearei. The sequence goes on from NZ_KB892404.1 coordinate 30,904, forward strand.
CATTCCGGATTCTCATAAAGATAGGTCACATCAGCAATTAAGGTTTGAGGATCAAGAACTTGTTCCATGATGTATTCAAAACACATGTATTCATTGCCGGACTCCACCATGTAAGAAGGAATACGCCACATTTCAATGAATTTTTGATTCCAGTCAACCAGGCCGCCATGTCCATTCACAATCATAATGCCATCTGCGGTGGATTCAAGGGTTGCACGAAGAAGCGACAAAGATTTTTCAAGCTCAACATTTTTTTCAAGAATCTTGTCCGCTTTGATGGAAATATTTTCAGTCAATGGGGAATTATCCAAACGTCTGAATTCAGGTTGATTGTGATACCATTGCTCCAAAAGTCCGGACATTTCGGGGTGACTTCCAACAACGCCCAATTCCTCGCAGATATCGGTGACAGAAGGTTCCTTGCCCCTCCTTTTAACTATTTCTGCGGCAGAGGCAACTTTTTCATAATTGATTTCTTGCCTACGCATGCATCCCTCTCTAGAATATCCATCACAAATTACATCGGCAATGTCTATTATTACTTTAGCAAAGAATACGCCGAAAGTACAAATTTAAATCAAAATGTTCATCTAATCAAATACTTCAATTTTAGAATTTTTAAAAGGAATAAAAAATGAAAAAAAGCCACTTTGACACTCGCGCCATTCATGCCGGGCAGGAACCATGTCCCAGTACGGGAGCAGTAATGACTCCTATTTATGCCACATCAACTTACAAACAAAGTGCTCCAGGCGAACATTCAGGCTATGAATATTCACGTACCCAAAATCCGACACGCAGTGCTTATGAAGCATGTATTGCCAGTCTGGAGTCGGGAAAGCATGGCTTTGCTTTTGCCTCAGGGATGGCAGCCATTAATACTGTTATTGATCTGCTTGATGCAGGAGATCATGTTATTGCCATGGATGATCTGTACGGAGGCACATTCCGACTATTTGATAAAGTAAAAACGCGCACATCAAAACTTTCTTTCTCATTTATAGACATGTCAGATCCTGCCACAATTGAAGCAGCTATCCGCCCTGAAACTCGTTTATTATGGTTGGAAACGCCATCAAACCCCATGTTGAAACTGGCAGATTTACGTAAAATTGCAGCTATAGCCAAAAAGCATAACCTGATTACTGTCGCAGATAATACCTTTGCAACTCCCTGGATACAGCGCCCTATTGAATGTGGTTTTGATATAGTGCTCCATTCAGCAACCAAATACCTTAATGGCCATTCTGATGTAGTCAGTGGTGTAGTCGTTGTTGGTGATAATGCTGATTTGGCAGAGCGTGTAGGCTATCTGCAAAATTCGTGTGGCGGAGTAGCTGGTCCCTTCGACAGTTTTCTTGTTTTACGCAGTTTAAAAACCCTGTCCATTCGCATGCAAAGACATTGTGAAAATGCCAAAGAATTAGCCCATTGGCTCAGCATGCAACCACAAGTTAAAAAAGTCATATATCCCGGATTGGAAAGTCATCCCCAATATGCTTTGGCCAAAGAACAAATGCACGAATTTGGTGGTATGATATCTATGGTTATTCATGGCGGCCTTGATGATGCCAGGCGTTTCCTCGCTCGCTGTGAATTGTTTACCCTGGCAGAAAGCCTTGGTGGAGTTGAAAGCCTGATTGAGCACCCTGCAATCATGACTCATGCTTCAATTCCTGCCGAAAAGCGCAGAGCCTTGGGAATAGAAGATGGCTTTATCCGTCTATCAGTAGGTATAGAGCATATCGATGATTTGCGTGCTGATCTGGCACATGCTTTAAGTTGAAATCAGGAGTACTATGTCGATGCAGACAACTAAAAAATCCACGGGGCAATTGCATGCAATTGCTGCCACCCTAATCCTTATTGTAACCACTACCTTGTGTTTTATCCCCATTCTTTTTGTGGGTTTATTCAAACTGATTCCGGTTAAACCTTGGCAGGATGTATGCACTCGCACGGTTGATGCCATTGCGACCCTATGGTGTGGCATCAATAATTTTTATATGGATAAGGTACAAAAGGTACATTGGACTATTACAGGGCTGGAGAGTTTAAAATCCAGTAACTGGTATTTAGTTGTCGCCAATCATCAAAGCTGGCTGGATATAGTCATTCTCCAGCGCCTGTTTAACAGAAAAATTCCAGTGTTGAAATTTTTCATTAAAGACCAGTTAAAATGGGTTCCCTTGCTCGGCTTTTCCTGGTGGGCTATGGGATGCCCCTTTATGAAGCGGTACAGTAAAGAATACCTGAAAAGAAAACCGCATAAAAAAGGCAAAGATTTAATTGCAACTCATAAAGCCATAGAAAATTTTAAACGCACCCCTGCCTCTATTATGAATTTTGTCGAAGGTACGCGCTTTACTGCATCCAAAAAGGAACTGCAACAATCGCCTTACACCCATTTGCTAAAACCTAAAGCAGGTGGAATCAGCTTTGTTATCAATTCTATGGGCGAACAAATCAGCAGTCTGCTGGACGTTACTATTGTTTATGGAGAAAAGAATCATTCACTTTGGGATTTTCTCAGCAAGAGAGTAAAATCGGTGAAAATTAACATCCGCAATATACCTATCCCAACTCGCTTCACTGATGGAAAACTGATGAATGACAATCAGATGCAAAATGATTTTAAAGAATGGCTAAACCAGCAATGGGCAGAAAAAGATAATTTAATCGCTTCATTACGAGGATAATTCAGGGGAATTACATGAACTCATTACAAACCATTATTGAACAGGCTTTTGAACAGCGCCACTCCCTGTCGCCTGATAGCGCAGCTCCTGAATTGATTGCAGCAGTAAATGAAGTGCTCTCTTGTCTGGATAACGGTCAATATCGGGTTGCGGAAAAAATTGACGGAGATTGGGTAGTACATCAATGGATAAAAAAAGCGGTACTCTTGTCCTTCAAGCTCTTCCCTAATCAAGTAATCGATTCGGGTTTTTGTCAGTTTTATGACAAAGTTCCCCTGAAGTATTCTGGATATACCAATGAGCAATTCCAGCAATCTGGCGTAAGGGTTGTGCCACATGCCATGGTGCGGCGAGGCGCCTATATTGCCAAAAATACCATTCTGATGCCCTCTTATGTCAATGTGGGTGCCTATATTGACGAAGGGGTTATGGTGGATACCTGGGCAACCGTTGGTTCTTGTGCCCAGATTGGTAAAAACGTTCACCTCTCGGGTGGAGCCGGTATTGGTGGTGTTTTGGAACCGTTACAGGCTAACCCAACCATTATTGAAGACAACTGCTTTATTGGTGCCCGCTCCGAAGTTGTTGAAGGGGTTATAGTTGAGAAAAACTCCGTAATTTCCATGGGAGTCTTTTTAGGTCAAAGTACCAAAATATATAACAGAATGACAGGCACCATAACCTATGGACGAATTCCTGAAGGCTCTGTAGTGGTAGCCGGTAATCTTCCCAGTGAAGATGGCAGTCATAGTTTATATTGCGCCGTAATAGTAAAACAGGTCGATGAAAAGACACGTGCCAAAGTAAGCATTAATGAACTGTTACGAGCCAATTAAGATGAATGCCCAAACCGACTTGAAAGAACTATTAGCCAAACTGGTCAGCCTGCCTTCTATTACTCCCAATGATGCTGGCTGTCAGGAATACATGATTGAATTTCTGGAACAATCAGGGTTTCGCTGTCAAAGACTGGATCAAGGCCCGGTATTCAATTTTTTTGCCATTTATGGAACCGTTGGCCCTCTATTGGTATTTGCAGGTCACACTGATGTTGTTCCTGTTGGTGATACAGGCAAATGGCTTAGCCCCCCTTTCACTATGGAGGAACGGGAAGGCATGCTTTATGGGCGTGGAACTGCAGATATGAAAGGCAGTCTTGCTTCCATGCTGATCATGGCTGAACGCTTTATAAAAACTTATCCTTCTTTTGAAGGACGTTTAGGATTTCTGATTACCAGCGGTGAAGAAGGCAATGATTTCGACTTCGGAACCCCTTATGTAATGCAGCAATTGGAACAACAGGGTATTGCCATTGATTATTGTGTGGTTGGCGAGCCATCAAGTACCCATCAGGTTGGTGATGTGATTAAAATTGGCCGCCGTGGTTCGTTAAGTGCCAAAATCAGCTTGCATGGCAAACAAGGGCATGTCGCTTACCCGCATTTGGCAGAAAATCCCATCCACAGGATTAGCCCTGCCCTTGCACAGTTAACCGCTAGAGAGTGGGATCAAGGTAATGCGTATTTCCCTCCCACATCAATGCAAATCACTTATCTTCATTCAGGTGGGCATGCCAGCAATATAATTCCTGGTGAACTCGAATTGCATCTCAATTTCAGATATTCCACGGAACAAACAGAATCGACGTTGAAAGAGGCCGTGATCAATACGTTTAATCACTATGATTTACACCCTACTATTGAATGGCGATTAAATGGCGAGCCTTTTTTGACGGATAAGGGACGGCTGGTTGAAAGTACAAAAGCAGCAATATTCGAACAGACAGGGTTAATCGCAGAGTTGTCTACCAGTGGAGGTACATCTGATGGCCGCTTTATCGCTCCATATGGAGTTGAAGTAGTTGAATTGGGACCATGCAATGCCACCATCCATCAGGTTAATGAATGTGTCTCTTTGCGTGATTTAGAATTATTGGAAGCGATATATTTTTCGCTGTGCGAGAAATTATTATTAGGTTAGTAGACCTTACGATCCACGACGTCCTGAGCGCGGCATGGTGCCAATATTTGGAGATCCTTCGCGCAAAAAGACGCGCTCAGGACGACGTAGCTCGGGGAATGAAAAAACTACCAGGCACCTTTGTCCTGGTGTAGCCCGGTTGCTTGCAACCGGGAATTTATCCCAATTCCAATTCTGTCAGAGATGCTTTTGGAAGCTGTGCACTAACAGTTTCATCTGCGATAGCCTTATCATTCACCACTTTAGTAACACAGGCATCTGACCAGACGTTTAAGGCTGTTTCCAACATGTCAATTAATCCATAAAAGGGTAAGATAACTCCCATTAAGGTAATTGGAACATTCATACTGGATAACAGGCTGACGCTCAGGAAGAAGCATCCCATGGGAACGCCCGCATTACCAATTGCAGCAATAGTCGCAACTACAACCCAGACACCCATCATGGAATAAGACACTGGCATACCATGGTTTTGCATTAAATAAATCACCGTGGCAAAGATAAAAGCCGCACAGCCATTCATGTTAATACTGGTGCATAAGGGCAAAACGAAACGGCTAATCTGTGGTTTAACCTGCAGATTATTCTCTACCGTATTCATAGTAACCGGTAAAGTTCCTACCGAAGACTTGGAGAAAAACGCGACAGATAAAGCAGGTATCATTTTGCGCATGGTAGCAAAGGGGTTGATGCCATTCATTTTCAACCACAGAGGCAAAATCACAAAGCCCTGAATCAAATTGGCCATAACGATAATCAGTAAATACTCGCCTATTCCTTTAATATCCATACCAGAACGTAACTGAACTACTGTCGAAGTTATAAAACCAAACAAGCCTAAAGGAATTAAAGTAATAATCCAGCGAGTCATGACTAAAAACATGCCGTGAGCCCCACGGAAAAAGCGGGTAATGGTTTCACGTGATTCGTCTTCAGGTATTTGGCGAACAGCAAATCCTATGACAATACTTAATACCAATACGCCCATCACTTGTTGTTCAAGGAAAGGTGATAAGATATTAGTGGGTATAATATTGGCAAGATAACCCAAATAGCCCAGATTAGTTGCTGCATTGGATGCATGTGCATCCAGATTAACCTGTACAGTACTTGGATTAATCAAAATATACAGCACGCAGCTGATTAAGGCGGCCACAATAGTAGTCAGAAAGGTATATTTAATTGTTCTTTGCCAGATACGCTTCATTACTCCGTCAGTTTTGTAGTTGGCCAGAGTAACAATAATGGACAAAGAAATAATAGGTAAACTGATGCATTTGAAAATTTTGATAAATAAATCAGATATCAGCAAGCCAAGACTTTTCAAAAAGGCAATGTCGGACATTCCGCTGGCAATACCAAGACCTATCATTAACGCATAAATTACCGGGGTACTGAAAATAAATTTTGTTTTTTGCTGGTGTGCTGCACACATGTTTAAATCCTTAAAATAGGGAATAAAAATAAAGAGTTACGGATTTAACAGCAACAACATACTGACTTGATATCAGAACTTGAGAATGGGTGGGTAAAATGCAGCAATTTGATTATCATAAACACCGTCACAATTGATTAATTTTTAAACATTTCGAAATATTTTAACACATTAATAAATTTCGTCAATAGATTTATCATAATTAAATCCCAGGACCGTAGCCCGGTCTGCTTGCAGCCGGGACAAACCGAGGACGCAGGAGCCAATGCCATTCCCCGATCCACGTCGTCCTGAGCGCGTCTTTTTGCGCGAAGGATCTCCTGGAAGTGGCATGGTGCCAGTATCTGGAGATCCTTCGCGCAAAAAGACGCGCTCAGGACGACGTAGATCTGGGGACAACATCCCGGCTGCAAGCAGACCGGGCTACAGTCCTATATTCACTGCCATTAAGTTAAGCGATACTCCACCGTACCGCGGCTTGTCCGCGGTATCCAGAGATCTAAGTTCGAAGTGAGATTCCTGGATCCCGCGGACAAGCCGCGGGACGGCGGAACTCCTTACCTTAATGGCAGTGAGTCCTATACTAACTACTAACTAATTCAATACGTTTAATCTGTTGCTTAAACCGAGCGATTCGTCTATAAGCATCATCAATACGATTGATATCAATTTTTTTATGCAATACCAGCTGTTCTATATGATCAATAACTTCTGGCGCAGAAATACTACCTAACTGATTACCGAATATTATCATGTCAGAACCGGCATTAATGGTCAGGCACAAAGCCTCTTCCAAAGAGTAATGATTAGCTATGGCCTGCATTTGTAAATCATCACTGATAATAACACCATCATAGCCTACAGTTTCGCGTAATAAGCCGGTGAGAATTTCATAAGACAGTGTAGCGGGCAAGCCTTTGCTATCCAAATGTTTGTTTACCACATGTGCCGTCATGACCATTACCGGTTTATAGACATCTCCCAGCAAAGCCTGGTAAGGCGCTAACTCATCGAAATGGAAGCTTTCGGTCACATCAACAAAACCTTCATGAGTATCTCCTACCGCACTGCCATGTCCAGGAAAGTGCTTATAACAACATGCGATCCCATGACGGTTAAACACTTCAACAAACTGTCTGGCAACCCGAACAACCAATTCAGGATCGGCAGAAAAGCTGCGGCCTAACTTGCCGATAATCCCCTCGTGATCATTTAAATTCAAATCAACTACCGGGGCAAAATTAAGATTAAAACCTAAAGAACTTAGAGTCATAGCCATTTGCCCTGCCTCTTCGTTAAACTCGGATAAAGATAATTTGGCAAGCTCGGCAGGTCTCATAGTAGACATGCAGCCATCAATATGGGTCAATCTGTCTACAACACCCCCCTCATAATCGAGAGCAGTTAACAGTGGCTGTTCTTCATTATAAAAAGGAACTCGTGATGCATAATCCTGAAGCTGATATATTAAATGTTTGATTTGCGCCTGACTTTTTAAATTTTTGCCATAAAGATTAGTAGATAAATCCTTATCGAATAATAAAACACCACCTAAACCATCATTGGATAACCATTGGGCAACCGGACTATTGTCATTAATCTCCGTGCCACTAAATCCCATGACCAGCATTTGGCCGATTTTATTTCTTAGAGTAATCAATTACCTGCTCCATCAATAATTAAGCTAGGAATAATACACAAAGATCCAAGCTAACACCACGAGTTAACTGGTATCTTTGTGCATTTCGCCCGTTGATTTAAAATTCTAGTTCGGTTTAGGAGCAGGAATACTGTCAAAATCACAGGTACAATTACCTTTGGCTTCTGGCGGCAAAGGTACTTGAGAAAATTCCTCTGAATAGCATACAGGGATAGTCCAGGCCAAATCACTAGGATTAACTTTAGCGGGAAGAGTCCAGCTTCTGACACCAGGGTATGTTTTACCTTCGTCATTTTGCCAAAAAATGGGATTAAAACTTGCAATATATTGTAGCGTCTGCTGTGGCGTACAGGCAAATTTCTCCCTTGCCCATGATTGTCCGGCAGGTGCGGTCACTGTAAAGAGTTTTTGTAACGTTGACGCATCAACGACATCCACAGATACGTTATAGTTGGTCCAGCAACTGTCTTTTACCAAGGTAAGAAAACACTCAAATGACCAGACAGGACTGCTCAATACAACCATCAAAGAAGCTGCCAAAGTACGACGTATCATGATGCAACCTATGAGGATTATTCCAGATTAACTTAAGTATAATCAATGATTGCTCAAAATGCACATAAAACGCTCACCCCCATTCCGCCTATTCCCATTCTATGTTAGAAGCCCGTCGTCCTGAGCGCGTCTTTTTGCGCGAAGGATCTCCAAATATTGGCACCATACCGCTTTCAGGAGATCCTTCGCGCAAAAAGACGCGCTCAGGACGACGTGGATCGGAGAGAGCCTATGCGCTAATACGGGCACTGCTCTTAGCAAGGCGCAAAAATATAAGATTCTTCTGGTTCAGGCTCAATTGCTTCAGATAATGCAACCAGACCAAAGCCTACTGCCAGTAATGTCGCAGCAAATGCCCAGCCAGCCAGGATTGCAGCGCCAATCATAGGCACACCCAAAGCTACTGATAAACCTACAGCAATCAGGGAAGTGATGGGAGAGGCAATCAACAAGGGTAATGGATCAACCTGAGGGCCGAAAAACATGGATCCAAGAATAAATCCGGTTAAAAAGTCGTTATGCGTTTTATCTGCATAAGCCAGCAACACGAGGTCAATAGCCACTGTGCCTACCGCAGCCATAACCAAAAGGCTTGCACCTCCGCCATAAATTAAACCCTGGCCAATGATGTAACTAAAATCAGAAACACCCTTTTGCATAGAATGTTGAAATGACATACAGAAAACCTCTATCCTGATAAATTGCGCACAAAATACATCATTATTAACACAAAATCAATAATTTTTAGTCAATGCGAAATGATTAATACATGCTTAAGACCTTATTGCATCCTGATATCTGCATCTGGTTCTTGCATTTATTCCCTGACAAGTATATTCTTGCCCGCTTGGAGAGGTGGCCGAGTGGTTGAAGGCGCACGCCTGGAAAGTGTGTATACGGAAACGTATCGAGGGTTCGAATCCCTCTCTCTCCGCCAAAATAATTTCTCAAAATATCTCATAATATCTGCTTTATATGTCTTAACAGAAGCACAATTCAATGTCAGAATAAACCCATTCAATTTGGGATACGACAAATGAAAATGAAATCAATTGCTTTAGGAATTTTATTATCACTTAATGCCTGTGCTGACGGCTACTCTCCTGAATTAACCTCCCAGGATCAGCCATGGTCTATTACTGCAAGTGTAGGAAATGGCAAATATCAAAATGTCCATTCCAAAGACGGTAAAACAGCCTTGGCTCGCCTGGCATTAGGCAATGAACTATTACTTACTGGAGATTTAGCCTGGGGGCTGGAGTTAGGGTTGCAAAATGGCAATCATATGAAACTCGATATTCCCTATGAAACTTTAGCAATGCTGGAATGGCTTCCGGTAAAAACAACACTTGGCCCAATGCTGGATTTATTAGTTACAGCTAAAAGTGATCCTTTGTTTGGCAGTTCTTTCTTTGCTCAATTAAAGGGTGGTATCGCTTATCGATATTGGCAAATTGAGCATAAGCCAATAAATGAACTGACTCAACTTGCGGGTGAAATTCAGGCTGGATTGGGCTACCCTGTGACCGCACTAGCCAGTTTGAATCTTCTGTATCAAGGCGTGTATGGCAGTGATCCTAATCTTAAACTGGATACTTATACTAAAACCGGACGAATCTCTAACATACCTGTTTTACATGCGGTCTTGTTGGGGCTTTCAGTTAATCTTTGATCATATCCATGTGATTTTCCCGTATTACGGCTGGCGCCTAATACGGGCTACAATCCGTTCTCTTCCCATAGTCCGTAGCCCGTATTAGGCGCCAGCCGTAATACGGGATCAATATTTCACCGCCCCACAGATCTGCTATAATTTAGACAATTCCCTCGCATCAGTGATGAAGTTAATGGAGTATCATCATGAAAGAAAAACATTACGCGTACCGAATAACCCAATCATCTTCTGACATGGTCTGTACTCACTCTGAAATAGAAGAAGATAAAATGCTGGATTTACTGACCGAAATTGATAATGACTATTCAGAAGGATTGTTCTGGATATTCAAACAATTTGGTGATAAACCACAGGAACCTTTATCTATTATCGATTGCTCCCAGAGCAGAATTTATTACCATTACTCAGGAGAGGTAGAAGGCTTACAGGATGCAATTAAAAAATTAAGCCAATGAACGTTGCCCAGTTGCAAGCAGATGTCTCTTTTGCCATTACTCCGATCTACGTCGTCCTGAGCGCGTCTTTTGGCGCGAAGGAACTCCTGAAAGCGGCATAGTGCCAATATTTGGAGATCCTTCGCGCCAAAAGACGCGCTCAGGACGACGTAGATCGGGGAACGACATCCCGGCTGCAAGCAGACCAAGCTACATTTATATTTATTTTATTTCCAAATGTATACATTAAAATCCAGTTGATTATTTTTACTTCTTCCAAACTATAGACAAATGCCTGATTTTTAGTAACCATTCAGCCCAATAAGTTTTCTAACTCTCATGAGGCTGTAGCGATGTATTCTAATAAAATAAAAAACGCATTTGTTTTACTTTTCTTTTTAATCACTTTTTTCCAGTCTGCTTATGCCCAAAAGCAAGCTGTGAGTAAACGTAGTGACACGGCGATTCAAAATGCCATTCTGGTGCACATTAATGAATACAGACAAAAACGTGGCCTGGCTCCGTTGAAAATGGATGAGCGCATTGTGAGAGAAGCAAAAAATCACTCTATTGATATGGCCAACCATACCATGCCTTTCGGTCATAAGTATTTCAAAAGTCGTATCGACAGGTTGCATGCGCAAATCAAAAACTCAAATGCTGGTGCTGAAAATGTTGCTTATAACTATAAAGATGCTCAGGATGTAGTAAGGAACTGGTTACGCAGCCCAGGACACAAGAGAAATATTGATGGAAATTATAATCTTACCGGCATAGGCATTGCCCGTGATCAAAAAGGTAAAATTTATTTTACCCAGATTTTTTTAAAAACAGGTGCGGCAACGAAACATGTGGCCAGACGAAATGTATCGCTGCCTTTTGGCATGTCTCTGTTTAAAAGACAGGCTTGAGGTATTACTTAACGATATCTTTGCAATAAACCGTGCCCTATCAGTGGAATATAGAAAGATAGTGGCCTATTATTGAACCATAGACGGTAATCATTGTTCAGCCAATATCACAATCCAGGAAGCCAGATTGAGAATGTGGTGAGCACGCTTAGCTCGACTAAGAAGCCAAAAGCATTCCGGAGGAGTCCACTTTAGTGACCAGGACTGTATTCAATCTTGCTGTCTATACCTTCAAATTCATTAAACGGGGCGCATTGTATGCGCCCTTTTTATTACCCTCTTGCATGCATTTGACTTTTGAACCTGTAGCAAATTATTCTAATTTACAATAGGATAGATTCTACATTGGTCAAAAGGACTCACCATGATAATTGCAGCCTTATTGGAAAAAGGGTATGAAACTCGAGTAGCGATAACTCCAAATTCTGCTAAACAATACATAAAAATGGGGTTTGACGTTGTTATAGAAAAGGACGCAGGCCTTAGTTCCGGTTTTGCTGATGAGCAATACCAAAAAGCTGGTGCGCAAATAAGTGATGATAAAAAAGCGCTTCTCAAGCAAACTGCTATTCTTCTTTGCGTCAATGAACCCGCCCCCAAAGATGTGGAGGGTTTGGCGGAAGGTTCTTTAATCATTGGTCATATTGATAATGATCCCCAAAGCAAGCTGATTCAATGGTGTCAAAAAAATCGGATTAACTTATTTTCAATGAATCTGGTTCCACGCATCAGCCGTGCACAAAGCATGGACAGTTTATCCTCTCAGGCAAACCTGGCAGGTTATAGGGCTGTATTAGAAGCAGTCACCCACTACCATCGCGCAGTTCCCATGATGATGACCGCTGCTGGCATGATTCAACCTGCCAAGATATTGGTTCTCGGCGCTGGAGTTGCTGGTTTGCAGGCCATCGCTACAGCGAAACGCTTGGGAGGCGTTGTTTATGCTTTCGATGTCAGGCTTGCAGCCAAAGAACAGGTTGAAAGCCTGGGTGCAGAGTTCATTCAGGTAAGCCAGGAACAAGACGGTGAGACCAAAGGCGGATATGCAGCTGAAGTCAGTGAAGAATATAAAAAACTCCAGGCCGAACTCATAGACCATTATGCTAGAATATCTGACATTGTCATTTCAACCGCCTTAATACCCGGCCGTAAAGCCCCTATTCTGCTGTATAAAAAAACTGTAGATGAAATGAAGCCCGGATCAGTCATCGTTGATTTGGCCACATCCCGCGGCGGCAACTGTGAAATCAGTGTGCTGGATAAAACAGTAAAACATGACGAAATTACAGTAATTGGCTTAAGCAATATGGCAGGATTAGTCCCGGCAACCGCAAGCGATCTGTATGCCAATAATCTGGTGCATCTCATCAGCCTTCTGGCACCCAAACCTGCTGAAATGAAATTAAATCCTGAAGATGAAATCATTCAGCAGGCCGTCTTATGCCATGCAGGTAATTATTTACCCTTCCAGGCTACAAAGGAGAAACAAAATGCATGAAATTAATGCGGCAGGCAACCCCTACATCACCATTCTTACCATTTTTGTCCTGGCATGTTTCGTTGGTTATTATGTGGTGTGGAAAGTAACGCCCGCCCTGCATACCCCATTAATGTCAGTCACCAATGCCATCTCCAGTATTATCGTTTTAGGAGCCTTGATTGCCGCTGGCAGTCCGTTGGTTGGCCCCATTACCTGGTTAGGTGGATTGGCCATATTCATCACGTCAATTAATATTTTTGGTGGATTTGTGGTGACGCAACGCATGCTTCGCATGTACAAAAAATAATGTGATTTAACGGATGGAATCAGCTATGAACTCAATTGTTCCACTATTTTATTTATTAGCAGCAATATGTTTTATTCTGGCACTGAAAGGATTGGCCAGCCCCTCCACATCCAGAAGGGGAAATGTGCTGGGAATTTTAGGTATGACCCTGGCAATTGGCTCTACGCTGATGATGCCCGGAATATTCCATCATTATCTTTTGCTGGGTTTAATCGCAGCAGGTGGGATTGTCGGCACCCTGATTGCCTTGAAGATTAATATGACCGCCATACCCCAGTTGGTAGCGGCATTCCATTCGTTAGTCGGTATGGCAGCGGTTTTGGTAGCATTTTGTGCCTTCCTGTCGCCAGAATCATTTCATATTGGTTATCCCGGGGCAATCGCTAAAGCCAGTCTTATAGAAATGAGCCTGGGCTTAATCATTGGTGCTATCACCTTCTCTGGTTCTGTTATTGCCTTTCTAAAATTGCAGGGAATCATGTCAGGCGTGCCAGTACGCTTTCCTGGGCAGGGAATGGTTAATTTGGTTATTGGCCTGGCTATTGTAGTTTTATTCATTTTATTCGTCATGAATCAAAGTTTAATACTCTTTGGCACCTTGGCCGGACTTGCATTCCTGCTTGGGGTATTACTTATCATCCCTATAGGTGGTGCGGATATGCCGGTGGTTATCTCCATGCTTAACTCCTATTCAGGATGGGCCGCAGCAGGTATAGGATTTACCCTGAGTAATGACTTGCTGGTTATCACCGGGGCTTTAGTGGGTGCAAGTGGCGCCATCTTAAGTTATATCATGTGCGTTGGTATGAACCGCTCCATTTTCAATGTTATTTTCGGTGGCATCAGCAGTGCAGGAAATGAGTTGCAACACCATGCTGGCGATGAGTCAAAAACGGTAAGACAGGGTAATGGAGAAGATGCAGCCTTTCTGTTAAGTAATGCCAAAGACGTTATTATAGTACCTGGTTATGGAATGGCAGTCGCCCATGCACAACATGCCGTTAAAGAGTTAGTCGATGCACTGGAAGCCCGTAATATCAAGGTACGCTTTGCGATTCATCCAGTGGCCGGACGCATGCCCGGACATATGAATGTATTGCTTGCCGAAGCCAATATTCCCTATGATCGTGTATTTGAGCAGAGTGAAATTAACCGTGATTTTGCGGCTTGTGATGTTGCCTTTGTTATCGGTGCCAATGACATTACCAACCCTGCTGCAAAGACAGATGCCAGCTCGCCTATTTATGGTATGCCTGTATTGGAAGTAGAAAAAGCAAAAACAGTTTTATTTGTTAAACGAGGTATGGCGCCAGGCTATGCCGGTGTTGAAAACAGTTTATTCTTCCACGATAACACGTACATGTTATTTGGAGACGCAAAAGTAATGACAGAATCAATATCCAAAGCCCTGAACGAAATGTAATTACCGTAGACCGGTCTGCTTGCAGCCGGGATCGAGGTGGCACGATCCCGGCTGCAAGCAGACCGGGCTACTAGCTGACTCATCTACACATCTTTGCCTGTAGTGGTTTACCTTCCCCGATCTACGTCGTCCTGAGCGCGTCTTTTTGCGCGAAGGATCTCCAAATACTGGCACCATGCCGCTTTCAGGAGATCCTTCGCGCAAAAAGACGCGCTCAGGACGACGTAGATCGGGGAAGAGCAAAGATCAGTTGCTTGCAGACCGGGCTACAAACTCCGCCACTAAACAAAAACTAGGTACATAGTTATTTTTGAACTATACTTGAAATTCGACTGATTTTCTTACAGTCACTGCGTAAATGACGTTAAATTTGCCAAAGAAGCAAAATAAATGTATCTTAGCCCGTTAATTTTTCACACTGGAGAGACATCTATGCTACGAAAAATCGGTCTTACCCTGCTCTGCGCAACTGCATCATTAAGTACAGGCCTTTATGCAGCAACCAGCCACGTATTGAAAGCTGGTGTTACTGTTGAATACGATTTACCCCCTAATCAACCTCAGGAATTTATTAATTATATGTACTGGGAAGTAAGTGCAAATTGTAAAATTACGACCCAGGATGCCAGCAATGATCTTGTTGCTATTGCAAAAGCTAAAAAAGGGAAAGTTAATGACATCCCTTTATCTAAAGGAGACAGTCTGCGACTGACCGTTCACAATGGTGATGTAATCAAATTAAGTGCTGAATCAGGCGCAAAGGTAGAAATTACCAACGAAGGCAAGCACACAATTAAAGCGACTTGCAGTACCTAGTCCCCCTCCTTTTTAGACTGGTGATTTGCCGCTGCAAATCACCAATTATCTTTATTCCACCTGTCTGATACAAATTATTTATTTATTTTTGTGCTCAATGTACTATTATTAAACTAAGTTTACCAAGGATTGGATAGCTATGTTTAATTTACTACCTACTAAAGGACTAAGTTATAGTCGTACCACAAAGCAGCAAATCAAATCGTTAAACAAAATATTAAAGGCGATGAATGAGTGCGCTTTGAATCAACCAGAACAATTAACCCCTTTATATCAAAAGCTGGTGGCTTTTCACCGCAAGAAAGTGGGTGGTGGTTCAGCGAAACAACCTATTAAGAATTGGTTTGCTGCACATCCTTTATTTCAGATAGACCGGGTCATTCAACAAACTATCAAAGAGAAAACGATAATAACGTCAATCAATGAGTTGTCAGAACAAGCTGACATGATAGCTATATACAGACGATATGAAGGCAAGGACAGCTTCAGAACCTTAATTGAACAACAATTGCATGAAATCGATGAAGGTATAGAGGTCGTTAATCTGGGTGGGAGTAATAATCCCGTAGTGAGGGTGAAGCTGGATAAAGATCGCTTTTTTATCATGCGCTTTTTGCGAGTCGGAAGTCAGGAAGACTCTGCCGGTATTTCACCACGTTGCCTTAGAGATTCATTACAGAATGTTGATGAATTACCTATGCCCTATTTATTAACCCCCGTCGAAGATGATCGCCAGGAAGTCACTTATTTAGAGTTTAGCCCGTATTATGAGCGCGGCTCATTGGCAGATCATTTTAAAAAGCTTCGTGAGCAGAAAGATAAAAAATCAATTGATACAAATCAGTTAGTGCTCATTTATGCCCAAAAGATAATTGCATTCTTGAGAAAGATAAATCTGCAGAATATTTGGTATACAGACTTGAAACCAGAAAATATCCTGTTACCTATGTTGGCAAATGAAGACTATGTAGTGATTAATGACATCAAAGGGCTTATTTTATCGCCAAATAATAAAATAAGACGAAATAGGGTAAGCATGACACCAGCATATTATCAATCCTCAGTTTATGATGATAAGGACGTACATCTTGATCGGCTGCAACGTCAGACTTTGGCAAATACCTTATATGAATTAGCTTGTGGAAAATTACCCATTCCCGAGATAACCCATCAGCCGGATTGGAAAAATAGATATAATTTTGATCAACCTTGTTTTAAAAACCCTGAAGGGCTCTTTTTGGTGCAATTAATTCGTGAACTGAATAAATCACAGGCTTTCCCTTTGACTCATTTTACGAGCATGATAGAGGATTTTGAAGACGCGCAAATAAGGAGCTTTTTGCAAAGGGCCGAAGGAGAAAAACCATTCATTGGTTTGGATGATTCCAGCTCGATGTCAACTTGGTAGGGTGGCCATATGGGGCCTCCCCATCGTCTTGAGAGGGGGACGCCCGTGCGTATTGGCGGAAGCAGGGAATTGTGCCGCTTTGATCCTGTATTACGCTTCGCTAATACAGGCTACAATCCTCACTCAGCCTTAATGCTCTCGCGTTGCCCTGAATTTGATTTTAGGGTAGCGCTCTTCCGCCATAGTTAAATTAACTCGGGTTGGAGCAAGATACATAAGCGTATCACTGCCATCCAGAGCCAGATAATCGTAAGCTCTGTCACGAAATTCAGTCATTGCCTTATCGTCTTCGGCATAAACCCAGCGCGCGCAAGTGACACTGACTGATTCATAAATACAATCTACTTTATACTCATGCTTCAAACGATGAGCAACCACATCAAACTGCAGTATGCCCACCGCCCCCAAAATCAGCTGATTGCTGTTTAATGGTCTGAATACCTGTGTCGCCCCCTCTTCTGAAAGCTCAATTAAACCCTTCAATAAGGCCTTACTTTTCAACGGATCTTTTAAACGCACCAGACGAAATAGCTCTGGAGCAAAATTGGGAATTCCGGTAAATTTGAGTTGTTCTCCCTGAGTAAAGGTATCGCCGATTCTTATCGTTCCGTGATTATGCAAACCAATAATATCGCCTGATAAAGCAATTTCGGTATGGGATCGATCACCGGCCATGAACGTTAAGGCATTAGCAATTTGCACTTCTTTACCTATACGCAAGTGACTCAGTTTCATACCCTTTTTATAAGCACCAGAACATACACGGACGAATGCTATTCTGTCGCGATGTTTAGGATCCATATTAGCCTGAATTTTAAAGACAAAACCGCTAAATGCCTCCTCACCTGGCTCTACAATTCGCTCCTGGGTTGCACGTGCCTGAGGACCTGGGGCGTATTGGACGAAATCATCTAATAACTCTTTAATACCGAAATTGTTTATCGCCGAACCAAAATAGACAGGAGTCATTTTACCGGCAAGGTAATCTTCAAGGTTGAATTCATGTGAAGCCCCTTTCACCAATTCAATTTCGTCACGCAGTTCCTGGGCGCTTTCTCCCAATAACTCATCGAGTTGAGGATTATCAAGACCTTTAATCTGTACCGCTTCCTGCTTTTGTGCGTTCTTACCATGTTGATAAAGGTATACTACATCTTCATAACGATGATAAATTCCTTTAAATCGCTTGCCCATGCCAACAGGCCAGGTAATTGGAGCACATTGAATTCCCAGGACTGACTCTACTTCATCCAGCAAATCTATAGGTTCACGTCCCTCGCGGTCAAGCTTGTTAATAAAGGTCATGATGGGCGTATCACGAAGACGGCATACTTCCATCAATTTAACCGTCCTGTCCTCTACCCCTTTAGCCACATCTATAACCATTAAGGCAGAGTCTACCGCGGTTAAGGTACGATACGTATCTTCAGAGAAGTCTTCGTGTCCCGGTGTATCGAGCAAGTTCATGACATGGTTGTTATGGACAAACTGCATTACTGAGGTTGTAATGGAAATTCCCCTTTCCTTCTCCATTTCCATCCAGTCTGAAGTGGCATGCCTGTCAGCCTTACGGCCTTTTACAGTACCCGCTAACTGAATAGCACCTCCGAACAGCAGTAATTTTTCTGTGACCGTCGTTTTACCGGCGTCAGGATGCGAAATAATCGCAAAAGTACGTCTTTTATTAAAGTCCTGATAAAAATCAGACATAATGCTCTCTAACTATAATTCAATAATTAGGGTGAATTCTAAGGCAAAAGCGGGAAACTAACAATTTTTTGTGAACCATTCATGAAAACAAAGCGAATTTCTGTCCAATAAGCGGCAATTTATTTCCGCATTTGCCGCCGTTCCCCGATCCCCGTCGTCCTGAGCGCGTCTTTTGGCGCGAAGGATCTCCTGAAAACGGCATGGTGCCAATACTTGGAGGTCCTTCGCGCCAAAAGACGCGCTCAGGACGACGGGGATCGGGGATGATCTGCGGAAAACAGGCACAATTCTTGATGTAAGAAATCATTAGCCCTTTCAGGAGAACATAATGATGAATAAGAAATTAGTCAGAAGCCTGCCCATTATTGTTTATGTTGGAATTTCGCTTTGCCATAGCCTGAATATACTTTATTGATCCGGACTTCGCTTCCACTTCGATCTGTAGCCCGGTCTGCTTGCAGCCGGGAAACATCATGACCGATCCCGGTTGCGAGCAACCGGGCTACGCCTTACTCCGACTCGTGTTCCTGCCAATATAACTGTTCCGCTTCCTGACGGTCGCGGCTCGGTTTTCGTGCTTTCGCATTTACTTCATCGTGCACCGGAAACCGAGCCGCGACCGTCAGGAAGCGGAATTTTTGTTGCGGCACAGAGCATGATTTAGATTCCCCAATCTACGTCGTCCTAAGCGCGACGCAGATTGGACTACTCCTCTATAGCCATTTAAATTGATTCATGTATACTCGAAGTGAAGCCACTCTATCAGTGCAATAAATTAAAGGATTTAATTTATACAAACAAAAGGAGTTTGCCATGAGATTTAACTATTTTGTTGTCCCTCTGGTTTTGTTCCCTTTATACGCTTTCGGACATACCGAACCCTCCACCGATAAATTAAGGTTTTTACAAAATCCGGTAAGTAAAAACACCATTGTGAACACATACAGCAATGAATCAGAAGGATTGAATCAGCTGCAATCATTAACAAGGACTGTTGATTTTCCCACTCAAATTATCCGTATTTCCAATGAACTGAAAGGTAAGGAGATCACTTGTGAACAGGTCAATGCACAAATTGAGGAAACCGTATTCAGCCATATTACTTCCGATAAATTTATATACAATATCCTGATTAGTTGTGGTTACGATCCTGACACTAATTATGCCACCTCTTTCTTTATTAACAGCTATTTTGATCCTAAAACCGATGAAGCAATTGATTATCTTAAAGATTATCTGAGCCAGAACAACGGCACTGACTTTTTAGGTACAAAACTTAATATCGAATCGGCCAAAGGGGTTGTTATAGCCTTGAATATTGCAGCTGGAATGAAGAAAAAGCCAAACACTCCGCCATTTATTGAATACCAGCAAGACAGAAGTAACTTCTATTTCAGCAGTAATTATGAAATGAGTAATAAACTGTTTACTGATATCTACCAAAATTTCTTCTCTAACGATCCGGAAAAAATCTTACCTTTTTTAGACAGATGGGTATTCAGTTTTGCCGGCAGCGTTTATCAGGCCGCTCTGAAGGATTCAAATTATGTTGAATTACAACCTGAACGAATCTTCCTGATGGACAATGGAGAAAAGATATTTGTATCTGGTCTGAAGTACTATTTTTCACATGTATGTGAAAGACATGAAAACCATCGCTGTCTGGCGTAAAGAAAGCAGGAGGTATTTACCTCCTGCTTTTTAACAAATAATCAATTCAAGGCCCGTGTGCGACCGCTCAAAATAATTGACCACCATGCTTTCGGTAACCAAATCAAGAGTTGGTGGTTTCCATTGTGGATTTTTATCTTTAACAATCAATAACGATCGTACCCCTTCATAAAAATCACTGCTATGCATAAAATGTTCAACCAAATCAAAATCCATTTTCAGACATTCAGCTAAAGATAAGCCTTTTGCCTTTTGTAATTGAGCCAAAGTCACTTTCAAACTCAAGGGAGATTTTTGCCCCAAGGTATTATCCACCCCCGTAGCCCAGACTCCTTCCGCTTTTTGCAGGGCTGCCCTTATTTTTTCAATGGTAGGTTGGGCAAAACAAACATCAATTAAAGGTTTAATCTGGCTGATTTCAGCGTCACTGTGTTCTCTGGCATAAGCGCGCACGCATTGATCGACTCGCGCATGAGCATCTTCAGACAAATCTTCATTTTTCAAGGCATCAAACAGTTGCTCCATCCTTTCCGAAGAGACTATATGCCTGACCAAACCAGCTTTCATTGCATCCTGAGGTCCCAATCGATTACCCGTCAACCCTAAATAAATACCCAAGGCACCAGGGCAACGGGTTAAAAGGTGGCTGGCCCCTATATCAGGGAAAAAACCAATTCCCGTTTCAGGCATGGCAAAAACAAAACGCTCACTGGCAATGGGATGGCTGCCATGCAGAGAAACACCAACACCGCCCCCCATGGTAATGCCATCCATCAACGCAATATAAGGCTTCCCTAAATGATGGATAAAATGGTTAAGCCTGTATTCATGCCAGAAAAACTGCATTTGTTCCGATTCTTTGCTGCGTCCGGAATTATACAACCAACGCACATCACCACCAGCACAAAATGCATTTCCAGGAACTGCCTTGATAACCACCGCGTGAATACTGCTATCCCCTTTCCAGGTCTCCAATTGCTTTTGCATTGCCAATATCATCGGCAAGGAAAGCGCATTAAGCGCGGCAGGCCTGTTCAGAGTAATAACACCCAACTGATTTTCCTGAGAAAAAAGAACGTCCTCAAACATACTTAAACCCCTTTAAATTCAGCTGTCCGTTTGTTAAGAAACGCAGAGACCCCTTCCTTTTTGTCTTCAGAAGCACATACTTTTGCAAAGTGAATTGCTTCCAGATGCAGAGCTTCGGTCAAGGATAAATCATAACCATGATCAATAACTTCCATCACTCCGGCAACCGCTAAAGGTGCCATACTCAGTATGCCTTTTAATATATTTTTGCCCTGCTCTATTAACTGCTCTGGCTCGACTACCTCAGAAACCAAACCCCAGTTCAAAGCAGTTGCAGCATCAATAAAACGACCGGTCAGGCATAAATCCATAGCTCGTCCTTTACCCACAAGGCGCGCCAGGCGTTGCGTACCGCCATAACCGGGAATAACGCCCAATTTCACTTCTGGCTGGCCAAACATGGCTTTGTTTGAGGCGATTCTTAAAGTCGTTGAAATAGCTAATTCACATCCGCCGCCAAAGGCAAAACCATTTACGGCAGAAAGAGAAGGTTTACCCATAGTTTCCAGCAGACGGAATACTTCCTGGCCCTGACAGGCAAATTCATAACCTGATTGGGCTGTGCACTCAGCAAGGCGATTAATATCAGCTCCTGCACAAAAGGCTTTACCATTGCCTGTAATCAGCAAGGCTTTAACTTTGGGATTGGTTTTTGCAGAATGAAATAACTCTTCCAAAGCATGAAGAACTTCCGTGCTTAAGGCATTAAGTTTTTCAGGCCTGTTTAAGGTCAGGGTTAAAATTCCATGTGCATCCAATTCTTGTTCTATTATATTCATTCATGACTCCTGTTAAATAATTCTGTACCATTCGGCTTAACTGTTCCCCTACCCCTTGTCCGCGGGATCCAGATTCGTAGCCCGCATTAGCGTCAGCGTAATGCGGGAAAGATTGGTTCATTACCACATCGATCCCGTATTACGCTCCGCTAATACGGGCTACAAAAGCCGTGCCCTTCGAGCCTGTCCTAATCGATAAAAAACTCTTCATCCAAACTGGCTTTGGCTACAATTTCCCGCATGATTTCATTAGTTCCTTCGAGAATTTGATGCACGCGCAAATCTCTGAATATTCGCTCTATATGGTAATCACGTAAATACCCGTAACCTCCGTGCAATTGCATGGCTTTATCACTGATACGAAAGGCTACATCAGTTGCCAGACGTTTGGCCATGGCACAATACATAGGAGCATCCACATCCTCTTTATCCATTGCAGCAGCAGCTCTGTACACCATGAGCCGTGCAGCTTCATAATCCGTCAGCATATCTGAAAAATAAAAGCGTAAAGCCTGCATTTTACTCAGTGGCCTGCCGAACTGTTTACGTTCATTCAAATAAGCCTGTGTCAGACGCAGACATGCAAGTGCCCCGCCCAGAGAACATGAGGCAATGTTAATCCGTCCGCCGTTCAACGCATTCAAAGCAATTTTAAAACCCATGCCTTCGTCACCCACAAGGTTCGTTACAGGCACCCTGCAGTTTTCGAAGTACAGCATACAGGTTGGCTGATTACGCCAGCCCATTTTCTTTTCCAGTTTGCCAAAAGTTAATCCTGGGGTGTCTTTTTCTATTAACAGACAACTAATCCCATGATGGGTATCATCACCTGTTCTTACCATACATAAATAAAGATCGCTGACACTACCCCCAGAGATGAAGGCTTTACAGCCGTTAAGAACATAATGTTCCCCATCTTTCACGGCACGTGTCTTTAATGACGCGGCATCAGAGCCTGCTTCAGGTTCCGTCAGACAATAACTGGCAATAAGTTCCATACTGGTTAATTTAGGCCCCCAGTGAGCACGCAGTTTTTGATCGGCATAGCGGTCAATAAGTGCCGTAACCATGTTATGGATAGAAAGATAAGCGCTGGTAGGAATACATCCCGTGGCTAATTGTTCAAATATCAAAGCCGCATCAAGGCGAGTCAGTTGCGCACCACCAATATCCTCTTTTGCAACCATACCGGCCATGCCTAATTGTGCCGCTTCACGTAATACATCAACAGGAAAATGGCTGTGCTCATCCCAACTGTCTGCCATAGGAGCCAATTTATCACGTGCAAAATCAGCCGCCATCTCGCGAAAAGCCAGATGTTCATCAGAAAATTCAAAATCCATAGACCGTCCTTAGAAAGTTTGTTTATGACGCTGAGTTAAAAAGGTGATATTATTGCGAATTTTCAGCGCCCGTGAAAGATAATAATAAGAATAGTCACATGGAAACTTTAGCGCAACCTACAATAATAAATAAAAATGCCCTGACTGTTTTAAAAAACTACTTTGGCTTTGATTCGTTCCGTTCGCCCCAGGAAGACATAATAAACGATGTTATTTTCGGGATGGATGTGCTCGTCCTCATGCCAACAGGTGGGGGTAAATCATTATGCTATCAAATTCCATCGATAGTCAGGTCAGGAGTTGGCATTGTTGTATCGCCTCTGATTGCCCTGATGGAAGATCAGGTCGCTGCCCTTAAATTACAAGGCATAAGTGCTGCATACTATAACTCATCTCTATCCAGTGAAGAAGCGCGTAGAGTGTTGGCCCAATTGCATAATAATGAACTGGATTTATTGTACATTGCTCCGGAGCGTCTCATCAGCCATTCTTTTTTAGAGCGATTGAGCGAATGTGAGATTTCCTTGTTTGCAATTGATGAAGCGCATTGTATTTCTCAATGGGGACATGATTTTCGTCCGGAATATTCGGCTCTGGGATTACTGAAAGAACATTTTCCTGCAGTTCCCATCATTGCCTTGACGGCAACCGCAGACAAGCAAACCCGTGAAGATATTGTTGTAAAGCTGAATTATCGTCCGAAAAGGTATATTGCATCGTTTAATCGGCCGAATATTCATTATAAGGTTGTTCCCAAAACCAATGCAGTCAAACAGTTAAATCAATTTTTAGAGTCAGAAGAGCAACAGTCAGGAATTATTTATTGCGGTACGCGTAACAGCGTGGAACGCCTTGCGGAAAAATTGCAGGAACTGGGTTTTAAAGCCAGGGCTTATCATGCGGGGCTTGCCCATAGTGAACGGCGTGAAGTGCAAACGCTGTTTCGCCACGATCGCATTGATATTGTAGTTGCTACTCTTGCCTTTGGTATGGGCATAGATAAACCCAATGTCCGTTTTGTGATTCATCATGACTTACCCAAAAATATTGAAGGGTATTACCAGGAAACCGGCCGTGCCGGACGCGATGGTTTGCCTGCTCGAGCCTTGTTGCTTTATGATGCAGCAGACAGTGCCAGACTGCGTTCCTGGATTATTAATACTCCCCTTGATGAACAAAGGCGGGTTGAAACCAATAAACTGAATCATATGCTGGCTTTTGCAGAGGCAACCCACTGCCGCCGCCAGATTCTCTTACGCTATTTTGATGAACCATGCGATAGCGAATGCAAATATTGTGATGTATGCGATAACCCGCCAGTAATGGCTGATGCAACAGAAGAAGCGCAAAAACTTCTTTCCTGTATTTACAGGTTAAAACAAAGTTTTGGTATGACCCATACTATTGATGTGTTGCGCGGTGCTCAAACAGATAAAATCAAACAATTTGGACATGATACCTTAAGTACTTTTGGCATAGGTAAAGACAAATCCACCAACTATTGGAAGCAATTAGCCTGGCAACTTATTCATAGGGACTATTGCCTTCAGGACATCAATCATTTCAATGTCCTGAAATTAACTCAGAAAGCTATTCCCCTGCTTAAAGGCGAAGAGAAAATATCGCTTACTATTCCTAATAATGACCTTAAAGGAACAAAAAAGAAAACCAAAGAACGAAACTCGATTAAACCCGTCAGCAGTCCCTTATTTGAGGTATTGCGTACTTTAAGGCGCAAGCTTGCTGATGAAGAAAACAAACCACCCTTTATGATTTTCAGTGATGCCACCCTGCATGAAATGGCACAAAAAAGACCCAAAACCATCGATGAGTTGCTTGACGTATCAGGAGTTGGCCAACACAAACTGACCCACTACGGCAATGATTTTCTCAAAACCTTAAATGAATATGTCGAAATTGATGGCCTTGAATAGAACCAAGAGTACTAAAATATAAAAACCGTAGCCTTGATGCAGCGACACGACAGCGTAATCAAGGCTACACCCTTATTAAGATTAAGGTTTCAATGTACTCACACACAGGAAAATGCGGTACTGACTGCAAGATCTACAGCATTTAATACAGGACTCACAGCAGCAACAAGAAGTACTAAAGGACTTTCCATCACACACGTTGCTGCGGATAAGAAAGAATCAAATGCAGCTTCAGGCTCCAATAGCACCAAATTAGCCGCGACAAATGCACCAAATACAACTGAGGCTATTAATTTTTCCACAAAGAGAATGCTTAAACACAATGGTGCAGTAAAAACACATATTGCTCTGTGAAAAAAATCTGCTGAGGATTCGAACGGGGTAAAAAAACCATTCAATTCGAGATCAGACTCCTCAGAACGTTCAGTGATTGCTAATAAACTACCACTTGCACCAGAATTTGACAGTAAAACTTTATTGAGTTCAAAAAACATATTAGTCTCCTGTAGGAAGGAAATATGATTGTACCACTTGATCTAATTTTGATCAATTCTATTTTTGGATCTCGAGGGGACTGTAGCACGCTGTCACTGCATCAAATATTGCAGGGCCTTTTACCAGATACCACTGTAAGCTGAATTTAGCTATAATCTCGGGCAAACTGCTTTTGAAACCAAGTCAGAGGTTTGGGTAAATAATGCAAAAACTGTTACGTTCTTTTTATGCGCGAGACACCATTTGTGTTGCTAAAGATTTGTTAGGCAAATATCTGGTTCATCATGATGGGCTTACAGAACGTATAGGAAAAATTGTAGAGGTTGAAGCTTATCTCGGACAACATGATCTGGCTTGCCATTCGTCCAAAGGTTTAACCAAAAGAACTGAAGTGATGTTTGGCCCTGCAGGTTTTGCTTATGTTTATTTAATCTACGGCATGTATTATTGCACTAATGTAGTCACAGAAACTGCGGGGACAGGCTCTGCTGTTTTAATCCGCGCGCTGGAACCAGTCCAGCATATTGAGGGACGAACCCAGGGCCCGGGACTCTTATCCAAAGCCATGCACATCGACAAGCAACTAAACCAGCATGATTTAACCGGGAATATCTTTTATATTGCCGAAGGGTGTGACGAACAACCCTTTTCCATCATAGAAAAACCAAGGATAGGGGTTCATTATGCCAAAGAGTGGGCTGATGAATTATTACGCTTTTATATAATGGGAAATGCCTATGTTTCAAAGCGATGAGACATCGCAGGAATTTTTAAGGGACCTGGTGGCAGGAAGCCGTAGCCCGGTCTGCTCGCAGCCGGGATGGTGCCACTTCTGCTCCTTCTACACATCTTTGCCATTCCCCGATCTACGTCGTCCTGAGCGCGTCTTTTTGCGCGAAGGATCTCCTGAAAGCGGCATGGTGCCAATATTTGGAGATCCTTCGCGCAAAAAGACGCGCTCAGGACGACGGAGATCGGGTTACACACCGATGGTATTTCTTAGCCTCAGGTCAACGCGAAATGATCAATTACTTATTACACCCGATTTTCACATGAACCTGATAATATTTGACTTTGTTATCATCAATAAATCCACGGGTTTCCAATACCTCAAACCAGTCCAGCTTGCCATGGGTTTTGGAGGCCTGGCTTATTGCATTATCAATAGCCTGCTCTATACCCTCTTGCGAAGTCCCTACCAATTCAATTATCTGATATACCTTATCATTCATGATGTTCACTCCCTGAATTCATTTGTTCCTGAGCTTTGGCAATAGCCTTACGTATGGCTAGTGATTCCTCCGATTGCTCTGGGGTCATTTTCAATAGCCTTTGCCAATAACTTATTGCATCCTCATAAGCATGGCTCATGAATGCGTTCATGGCAAGCATGGCTAAAGCATCAGGTTGATTGGGATTCTTATTCAACAAAGTCTGGAAAATAGCCAAAATCTCTGGGTTAAATTGCTGATTATTCAGCAACCACAAGCTGTGAGCGTAATTAACCGCATACTGCTCATCGTCCGGCTTGAAATGATGAGCCTTGGCAAAGGCCTCCGCCGCAAGCTTGTTTTCACTTTGGCTGGTATATAACCTTCCCAAAAGATACCAACCTTTGGCACTTCCAGGGCTATCGTCCAATTTTGCCTTGAGTTTTTCTATAAGTTCCTGAGGGCTTTTTATGGATTTAAGCATCTCTTGCGCAAGTGCCTGAGTTTCCTTCTTGTGCAGATATTCTTGCCATTGCGCAAAACCACCCCAGAAATAATACCCGGTAAAAGCCAATACCATAACAAGTGGCATAAGCAGGACACTAAAGCCCCTATTGCATCTTAGAGGGTAAACAATAAAAATGCCCGCGATAAAAACCAAGGCTATCAGTAAACCAATCAACCACCATTCATTCATGAGAAATCCGCTTAAAACAGGTACGCCAGAAAATTAAAAATCCCAGCAATAAAAACAGAAAAGGACCAAACCATAACAATAAAGTCGCGCCCTTAACCGGAGGCTTAAAGAGAATAAAGTCACCATAACGAGAAGTCAGATAGCCTGTAATTTCACTATCACTTTTACCCTCTTTGACTAACTGATAAACCTGTAAACGCAGGTCTTTGGCCAACTCGGCATTGGAATCCGCCAAATCCTGATTCTGACAAACGAGACAGCGTAAATCTTTTAATAAATGGTTAAACTGCGCTTCCTGTTTGGCCGAATCTAAAGGATAAATACTGTTGGTATGACCCATCGATGCAAACAAAAAACACAAAAGCAGATAAACTATTCTCATGAGGCCTGTTCCAGTTTCTTCATCAAAGGCAAAACATCGTTTAACCAGGTTTTCTGATTCATAACCCCCACATGGCGATATTGAATTATCCCTTTTTTATCAATAACAAAAGTTTCCGGAGCACCATAAACACCCAAATCAATTGCAGCTTTGCCATTAATATCCTGCACCACCATTTTGTAAGGATTACCCCACTGATTCAACCATTGCAAGGCATCATCGGCCTTATCTTTATAATTCAAACCGTAAAGAGGTACACCTTCTCGTGCCAGCTGCAGCATAAATACCTGCTCTTCAACACAGGCCTGACACCAGCTCGCCCATACGTTAAGTAATACCACCTGACCACGAAGTGTGCTTGAGTCAAACAGTGTGTCAGGGTTCTGCAATTCAGGTAAGGCAAAAACAGGTAAAGGCTTACCTACCTGCACCGAAGGCAAATGGTGTGGGTCTAAAGACAAGCCGCGCCAGAGAAAAAAACTCAGCAACAAAAAAAGAACAACCGGAATAATGCGCCACCCTATTCTTTTCATGCAGTTAACTCCTTAGCCTGCACAGCAACTACTCGCCTTTTCTGGTAATAACGCCTGTCAGTCAGAGCCAAAAAGCCACCAGCCAGTATCATGAAGCCGCCAGCCCAAATCCAGCGGACAAAAGGCTTGAAATACACACGGACTGACCAAGAATCAGTGGATAAAGGTTCACCTAAAGCCACATAAATATCACGAAACGGGGTCACATCAATTGCCGATTCAGTCATGGCCATTTGACCAATGTTATATACTCTCTTTTCAGGATAAATCACTTTACTTTTACCATCATGGCTGATTTCAAAGCGAGTTCGAGTGCCTTTATAATTAGGGCCTTTCAAAGCAGATTGGCTGATAAATTCGATTTGATATCCGGCTAAATCCACTTTTTTACCTGGAAACATCTGAACATCATCCTGTATGCCATAAGCGGTGGAAACGGCTATACCAATTACGGAGGCAGCAACACCGCAATGAGCGATAACCATACCCCAGTAGGTTTGCCCAACACCCATCAGTCCCCTTTCTGAAATTCGTTTAAACACAGCGCTTAGCGTACTTAAAATTACCCAGCTAGCCAGCACCAGTCCAACAAAGGCGGATACATCAAACTCATTAGTGGTTGCCCATAATAAAATTGCTGGCAGTATGATGCTTGCCAGAGCAGTCAAATTCAGTTTTTTAAATACCGATATCCAATGATCACTATTCCATCTTAAATGAATGCCAATCCCCATGAGAATAAGCATTGGAACCATTAAAGGTACAAATACCGCATTAAAATAAGGGGCGCCAACTGATAATTTGCCTAAGCCTAAACCTTCAACTAATAAGGGATAGACTGTTCCCATTAACACGGTCAACATGATGACGACTAAAAAGACATTGTTTAACAGTAAAGCGCTTTCTCTGGAAACAGGACTTGGGCTACTTCCAGTTTGCAGGGTTTGCGCCCTGAATAAAAACAACAAGAGAGAACCACCAATCACAAACAGGAGGAATCCTAAAATAAACAACCCTCGTTGCGGGTCTACAGCAAAAGCATGAACTGAAGTTAAAACCCCGGAACGAACAAGAAAAGTTCCGATAAGGCTTAACGAAAAAGCAGCTATAGCAAGTAACATAGTCCAGGCTTTAAATTGCTGGCGCTGTTCAGTAACAGCAAGGGAATGAATAAGTGCTGTACCAACAAGCCAAGGCATAAACGACGCATTTTCTACGGGATCCCAAAACCACCAGCCGCCCCAGCCTAACTCCCTGTATGCCCACCAGCTTCCCAGGGTAATTCCTGCGGTTAAACAGCACCAGGCAGCTAAAGTCCATGGTCTGGTCCATTTAGACCAACTGGCTTCTACTTTACCAGCCCATAATGCGGCGATTGCGAAAGCAAAGGCTACAGAAAAGCCAACATAGCCCATGTAAAGCATAGGGGGATGAAATAAAAAGCCGGGATCTTGTAAGAGTGGATTCAAATCACGGCCATGAGTATTTAATACTTCAAATTGACGCAGGAAAGGATTCGATGTAGTGAGTAGAAACAGTATGAACCCTATACTTAGCCAGCCTAACACTACCAATACCCGGGTACGCATTTCTTTTTCCAGACTGGAACTTAAAAAGCCTACCAAAATCATCCAGAAGCTGAGAATGGCCACCCAAAGCAGCATTGAACCTTCATGTCCGCCCCAGACGGCGCACATTTTATAAAACCAGGGTAACTGTATACTCGAATTACTTACTACGTAAATTACTGAAAAGTCATCACTCAAAAAGCAAAAAGTCAGGCATAGATAGGAAAGTGCAATAAAGAAAAACTGCAAGGCTGCATAGGTTTTAGCCGAATCCATCCAGT
This sequence comes from Legionella shakespearei DSM 23087, assembly GCF_000373765.1. Classification (GTDB taxonomy): domain Bacteria; phylum Pseudomonadota; class Gammaproteobacteria; order Legionellales; family Legionellaceae; genus Legionella; species Legionella shakespearei. Next base: position 61,380 of record NZ_KB892404.1, read on the forward strand.
CAATGTGCTTTAACTGCAAACCTGCCAGAGGAATCAGAGCTAGCATTATGGAAACAATGAGCGCCAGAATTAAAGAAAACAGGCCTAGTTCAGCAATCATGAATTCACCTTTTTAGCCAGTGCGGCTTTAACTTCGGGGGGCATATAATTGGCATCATGTTTCGCCAATACTTGCGTGGCTCTAAAGTGTTGTGAATCAATGGCTTCTCCTTCAGCAACTATCCCCTGCTCTTCTCTGAACAAGTCGGGCAATATTCCTTTATAAGTTACAGTAATGGTTTTTTCATAATCGGTAATTTTAAATTGTACTTCCAAACCTTCACTGGCACGGACAATACTGTTTTTTTCAACCATTCCACCGACACGGATTGAATGCTTAAGTGGTGCTTCGCCAGCAGCAACTTGAGTTGGAGTATAAAACAGGCTAATGTTTTGTCTTAAAGCATACAAAACCAGAGCGACTGCCAAAGACAAAATGCTCATGACAAAGAGGATCATCCAAAGTTTACGCTTTCTTGCAGGAACCATATAATTTATCTCTTAAACCAGCGTTGCAGTTTTTGGCGGGTACGTGTCTTTTGCCATTTAATACCAAGGAGGTTCATTACCAAAACCACACAGACAGCACCATAGGCTGGCCATACGTACAGAGAGTATCCCCCCATATCTAACCATTCCCAAAATTGATTCATTTGAATTCTCCTTCAAACGCGACTTTAACCCATGCTTGTTTTCGTTCACGTATTAATATTTCGTTACGTGCTTTTGCCAAAATCACCCACAGGCAATAGAAACCAAATCCTGACAAAGTCAGGAGCAAGGGATAAAGCATACTGACATCAATTTTAGGTTTCGCAAAAACGGACAAGGTACTCCCCTGGTGCAAAGTATTCCACCAGTACACGGAATAATGAATAATGGGTAAGTCAATTAAGCCAACCAGAGTTAAAATAGCAATGATCTTATCACCATCTTCTTTATTCTTTACCGCTTGATAAGTTGCCAGAATGGCTGCATAGAGTAACAGCAAGACCAGCTCGGAAGTCAGACGTGCATCCCAAACCCACCAGGCACCCCACATGGGTTTACCCCAGATGCTGCCTGTCAGTAAGGCCAGAAAAGCCATGCAAGCCCCTAATTGGGCAACCAGGTTAATCAAGAGACCCGCAATTTTTATTCGCCAGACCAGCAGCAACACAGCCAAAAANCCCATCCAGCCATAAAGAGCCATTGATAAAAAGGCGCTGGGCACATGAATAAAGATAATGCGATATGCATCACCCTGTTGGTAATCTGGTGGTGCAAAAACTAAACCCCAGGTAATTCCAACCGCTAAAGTCAGCAGAGCAAAGGCCATAAGCCATGGAATCATGCGACCCGACAGAGCATAAAAAGTTCTGGGCGATGCCAGTTGATACAAAAACTTCCACATAGGAAACAATCAAATCAGAAAAAGAGGGGAATTTTAACATGCTTGAAGGTTTTCGTAAAATAAAGCCAAAGGGTCGCATCCACAAGATTTCGAGCGGGTCGTAGAAGCTGTCTCTTCTACAAATCGTTGTATTACTCCGATCTACGTCGTCCTGAGCGCGTCTTTTTGCGCGAAGGATCTCCTGAAAGCAGCATAGTGCCAATATTTGGAGATCCTTCGCGCAAAAAGACGCGCTCAGGACGACGTAGATCGGGGAATGGTAAACGGGCTACAAACCCGAACTTGATACCTACCCCACCCTAATCAACATGACTAATGCGAACAACTCCCGCTATAGCATACGGAATGAATCCCATTGCCAAAACGGACATGGCCAGTAACAAAGCCAAATAACCATTAACTGGCAAGCCCTGCATTGCAATGGCCAGCGTGCCACTGCCAAAGATAAGCAAGGGCAAGGTTAAAGGTAATAAAATCAATGCCATCAAGGCACCACGCTGATTAACCCCCACACCAAATGCCGAAGCCAAGGCGCATAAAGCCAGCAAGGCTGGAGTGCCGCACAGAAGGCTGAGCACTAATATCCAGGTTTCCCAGGGGCTAAAAGAAAAGAATACGGCAATTATTGGCGCTAAAACCAGAAACGGAATTACATTAAAAAACCAGTTGGCAATCATTTTGGCGCCCACAATAAGACTTAATGATTGGCCAGAAACCAGCCATTGTTCAGTAACACCTTGTTCATAATCTTGTTGAAACAAGCGTTCTGATGATAAAAGCATGGACAATAAAATTGCCATCCAGATTAATCCTGGAGCTATGGTCCGCATTAATGCCAACTCAGGCCTAAGGGTCAGAGGAAACAGGAACAACAACATTAAAAAAAACAGGCATGAATTGACCAAGTAACGAATTTGGCGCATTTGAATTAAAAGTTCACGTTTGAACTGTTTGATAAATAGAGCAAAACTGGAGGTCACAAACGATACTCCTGATAAGATGCTGTATTTCCGGGTAAACTCTGATGTGACGTAAGTAATACAGCCCCGCCATGTGACCTGTGCATCTCAATTTTGTCCATAATCACCTCAAGAGCTTTATTATCTAACGCTACTAAAGGTTCATCTAACAGCCATAATTTGGCATCAGACATCCATAATCGTAATAACCCTACCTGTCTTCTTTGCCCTGCTGAGAGCAAACCACAAGGCTGATCCAGATGCGTTTCCAGTTTAAAAACTGCCGTAAGTGCCTCAATGGTTTCATTTGATTCAGTGCAGTGCAAATCAAACAAGCAGTTTTCCCTGATGGTCAGATACGGATTGATCCCTGTTTTATGGCCGACAAAACATAATTGCCGTTGATATGCTGACAAATCCTGATGAACTGGCTGTCCCTGATAATTAATTTGCCCCTGTGAAGGATGATGTAACCCCGCAATTAATTTCAACAAAGTCGTTTTTCCAGCGCCATTAGCTCCTTTTAAATGCAATAGCCCACCGGCTGGCAAATGAAAGGATACATTGTTTAACAAAGGTTGATCGTGATAATCAAAATCAAGGTTAATTACTTCAAGCATAAACTCAGGAATGGTTACTTAACTTAAAAAAGCGAGACTAACCAGAAATATAAGACAAAACAAGTACTTTCTTATGGCTGATTTAGAGCCCATTAAAAAATGGCAGGAAATGTACGAGAATTGAAAATAAATCATGCATCACTCTCTTACGATCGAGAGTAATATTGTCCCTCAATAACTATAAATTGTCCCTAAAAGACCACAATTAAACGAATCAATTAGAATAGAATTATGCCTGTTATTTGAACACAGGAAGATTCTATTATCCACACTAGCTTAAGGAAAAACAAATGACCCGTGAAGAACTGTTAACGTACTACAAAATTACATCAGATGCCTTAGAAAAATTATTGAATGATTTATTGTCTTTGCCAGATACAAGAATGAACAGATTAGTATTCCAAAGGGCGTTATCAGGTATATATGCAAAAACAGGCTCTCCTGTAGCAACACCTCACTTGGTGCTATTTCAAGATCTATTGAGATGTACATTCGTTGATCCACGATATGAGAGATTATTTTCAGAATCTAATAAAGAAAAATACTTTTATATGTTTCCCCCACAACTGGTAAAAAAATTTGATAAGCCCTTCGATCTTGATGAGTTTGTAGAAGACGCAGCGTTAAAAGCTGACAATACAGTGATTGAAGAAGAGCAAAATGAATGTGAAGAAGAAACATCGTATAGGTTCTTCTAAATTAGCGTAGGTTATGGATAAGAAGATTGATTAAAATATATAAAAAACTGTAGCCTTGATGCAGCGATAGCGCTGAGTGATCCTCTCATAATTTTAACCTGTAAAAAGATGCAAATAAGCAGGATGATCAGCGCAAGTAGCCCCTCCACCTCCGGGGGAGGGTGCCCGACAGGGCGGGTGGGGGGATCAAAAAGAGAACTTATTTAAGGTAGAAAGGTCTAAAACAAAATGGTCTATTTAATAGAAACTCCTTTTTTGATCCCCCCATCCGCCCTGTCGGGCACCTTCCCCCGGAGAGGGGAAGGCGATCCTGCATAGGTCTGAGTGGTACTCAATATGAGAGGATCACTCAGAGCGATAGCGTAATCAATGTTTTCATACAGTAAGTCTTAAAGACCATAGGAAAACCTTGATTACGCTATCGCTGCATCAAGGCGCCTATTTTAAATTAATTCCGGATCTTGTTTCATTGAATGCAGTTCAGTTAGACTGAATTCAGAATTGGACTTACAAGGAGGTTCCCAATGAAACGTTATACTGCCGCCGTTGCATTAATTCTATCCGGTTTTATTCATGATGCTTTTGCCCTCCCTTGGTTTCATACGGAGTTAATAAAACAATCCATATCAAAGCCCCTGCCTGTTCAAATGGATCCAGTTAATTTCTCCGGAGTCTGGGCAGGCCAATGCGACAACAAGCCAGCAGTTGATCTCAGGATTAAGCATCACAATAACACACTTGATATTTCTTATGGATTTATGGAAGAGCATTATGTTTTAGGAGAAGTTAAATCAGAAGTACGAATGGCCGCTAATGTTTCCGAACATAATAATACAACCGTACGTTGGAGTGATGATAAAACGGCTTTAATTTTTATTAATAGTACTATGTTTACCAATCCTGAAGAACGTTTAAATGTCTTTTTTAGTAAAGTAACTATGTCATTAGAAAGCCAGCGTTTGATTGTTTCAGGTCATCATTATCAAACCGATAGCTCTCTTTCTGGTTTTAATCAGGAAACAATGCTTTGTGATTATCAAAAAATTAAAGATATCAAATAAGTTTTGTTGTAGTAACCCGATTTACGTCGTCCTGGGCGCGTCTTTTTGCGCGAAGGATCTCCAAATATTGGCACCATGCCGCTTTCAGGAGATCCTTCGCGCAAAAAGACGCGCTCAGGACGACGTGGTTCAGGGAATGGCACAGGCTCGTAGCCCGGTCTGCTTGCAGCCGGGATCGAAGTGGCACCATCCCGGCTACAAAATCTATTTCTTGCGAAATCATCTAATGATGAGGGATAATCTTTTTTTATTTATTCTAAAAGGTAAACCATGGAATTTTTAAGTGAATACGGTATGTTTTTATTAAAATGCGTAACATTGGTTGTCGCATTTTTAGTTCTTCTAGCCGGTATTTTTGCAATAGGACGAAAACCCAAACCTAAAATGGAAATTACGTCGCTCAATGAACAATATGAAGAAATTCATTCATTCATGAATAAAGAAGTTCTGGGTAATAAAACCAGTAAAAAGAAAAAAGAGAAAAAGGAAAAAAAGCCTACTCTTTTTGTTATTGATTTTAACGGGGATATTAAAGCCTCTCAGGTTGAGCAATTGAGGGATGAAATTACTTCTATCTTGTCTATAGCGAAACCTGAAGACGAAATCATGGTGCGTCTGGATAGCCCTGGTGGGGCTGTAAATGGCTATGGCCTTGCTGCCTCACAATTACAAAGGATTCGTGATAAAAATATCCCTTTAACAGTCTGTATTGATAAAGTAGCGGCAAGTGGGGGCTATCTGATGGCCTGCGTAGCCAATCAGATTATTGCAGCCCCTTTTGCCATAATCGGCTCTATAGGTGTGGTCGCGCAAATTCCTAATTTTCATCGCTGGCTGAAAAAGAATAATATTGATGTTGAATTGTTAACTGCTGGCGAATACAAACGGACATTAACTTTGTTTGGTGAAAACACGGAGAAAGGCAGACAGAAATTCCAGGAAGATCTGGAAAAAATTCATATTGTGTTCAGAGATTATGTTTTTGCCAATCGCAATCAATTGGATATAGATAAAGTGTCAACTGGTGAACACTGGTTGGCAAAGGATGCTTATGAGCTGAAACTTGTTGATAAATTATTAACAAGTGATGATTATCTCATTGAAAAAATGGATAAATTCAAAGCCTTTAAATTAGCAATACAGCCAAAATCATCCTTAGTGAGCAAGTTGTTAAAACCCGCCATGCGTTTAATGCATCCTTGGGCTTGATTGTATCTCGATCCACGTTGTCCTGAGCACGTCTTTTTGCGCTCAGGACAACGTGGAGCTGGGTTACATTTCACACAAAACTCAGGAAAGGTATATAATTATTAATAAATGTAATTTTTTTAAGGATGAACGAAATGAGTGATTTCAAATCCAAATTACCCGATTTTCAAGAATTGACTTCTATGACCAGTAAATTATTTAAGGGGCTAAAAGACAGTGTGGGTGAGATCATTGAGGATTACAAGAAAAAAAGGGCTGAGGATGAAACTCAGGAAGCTCCTGCTGAAGAAGTGAAAAAGGAAGAAGCTAAACCTGTGGATGTTGCAGAAACCGAGAGTAAAAAAGACGAAGTATAATCGGCTTATACTTTGACCGTAGCCGTAATATGGGAACGAATTCATTGCCATTTCGATCCCGGCTGCAAGCGCTGAGTCGTCTACACATCTCTGAGAACACCATCCGGAATTGACTCCGACCTCCCTCGTATTGTCCGAGTGATCCATTGGTTCAGAGCAGAAACACTGTCCTTGCCAGTATAACTGTTCCGCTTCCTGACGGTCGCGGCTCGGTTTTCGTGTGTTCGTATTGACTTCATCGTGCACCGGAAACCGAGCCGCGACCGTCAGGAAGCGGAATTTTTGTTGCGGCACAGAGCATGATTTAGTGCGTAGCCCGGTCTGCTTGCAGCCGGGATCGAAGTGGCACAATTCCCGGCTGCAAACAGGCCGGGCTATAAATCAATTCACTGCTTAACGTTCTGCTCGTTCCGGGCGGGTTAGCCCGTATTTTCGCATTTTCTCAACCAAGGTCGTTCTTCTCATGTTGAGGTAACTGGCGGCATGGGCTACAACCCAGTCCGACTCATCAAGAGCCTGGCTGATTAACGCCAATTCTGTTTTTACCAGATGCTCTTTTAAGTCAATGCCATCGGTATTAGGCATTTGCTCCTGACTAATGATTTGCATTAACGTTTCACGCTCAGTTCCTGAGGGTGAAAACTCAACATATGATGGTTTGTATTCGCCCTGAAAACGCTGTGGTAAATCTGTTTTACATACTATGCCATTGGGATAAAGGATAGACAATCGCTCTACCAGATTCGCCAGTTCCCTGACATTTCCTGGCCAGCTGTAGCAACTTAAGGCATCCATTGCATCCGCCATAAGCCTTACAGTGGGTCTGCCCTCTCCTTCAATACGCGAAATTAATTCGTTAAATAAAAGGGAAACATCGCCGTTTCTGTTTCGTAAAGGCGGCATCTCTATAGGAAATACATTAAGTCTGTAAAATAAATCTTCTCTGAATTTGCCTTCTTCAATAGCCATCTCAAGATTGCGGTGTGTCGCCGCAATAATACGTACATTCACTTCAATGCTTTTATTAGAGCCTACGCGTTCAAAGCAACGCTCCTGTAACACGCGTAATAGTTTAACCTGCATGGCCAGTGGCATATCGCCTATTTCGTCCAGGAATAAAGTTCCACCATTTGCTAACTCAAAACGACCTTGCCGCGAAGTAATAGCTCCTGTGAATGCACCTTTCTCATGGCCAAATAATTCACTTTCCAAAAGCTCACCAGGAATAGCGCCGCAATTAATAGGAATGAAAGGTTTGTTTGATCGGGATGATAGTGAGTGTATGTTACGTGCAACCACTTCTTTACCGGTTCCTGACTCTCCTAAAATTAAAACGCTCGCCTCAGTATTGGCAACTTGCTCTATGAGTTTACGAACCTGGCGTATTCCATCGCTATTTCCTACCAGGCTGCGGAATAAAGGGGTTTTATGAGTGCTGGCTGTAATAAATTTAACGGCTTCTCTGGCAATCTGGCAACGGTGCAATGATTCAAGCATTTGGGCATAACTAAAGGGGAAAGGTAAACAGGCAACAACATTGCGATCAGCACATTGAGCTGAGTTAAGCTGTTCGCCAATAACCAAAACGGGTACTTTTGAAAACTGCTTGACTAAAGCATCAAGTTCATCCATGGTGTGCTCGAATGAAGAAGCGGCACCAAGAATGATTATGCTGGGGTCAGGATCGGATATTATTTGCCAGGACGTAAATTTCGTCACTTCAGTGGATTGGCCAATAAAATCAAATATAGTACGGAGCTTGGCACAACGATCTTCGTTATCATCAATGATATAAATCTTGTCATTGCCACTCATAAACCTATCCTTAAGCTTGAGTTATTTACTTTTAAGTATCGGACACTCACCAGACAACTGTCAAATATATGGCATTAACTTTACTTATCTGTCATAAAACCTACTAAAAATTAAATTCTGGTTCCGCCGTCCCGCGGCTTGCCCCCAGGATCCAGGATCTAGGCTCGAGGTGAGATCTCTGGATCCCGCGGTCAAGCCGCGGGACGGCGGAGCATCGCTAATACTGGCTACAAATCCGCAAAAAACCTTTTAGCATCTGCCATGTTTTATGCAAAACCACATGCTATTAAAGTATCAGATTTATCGGTAACACACTATCGATTTAAACGCATTACATTGATTTCCAAAGCATAATTCCTGACTGCCTATCGCTTTGGTTGCACTGATATGGTTTTCTCTTTCAAAACGCTTTGCCTGCATGAAGCCCATACGGCTGCAGAAAGAATTAGCTGCCCGGCGTCCACAACCCTGATTTTTGTTGTAACACCAGTCAACGCGATAATCATTGTAACGGGGCACAACAAATCTTTTTTCCCGATAGTGGTAAGATTTTGGTGGATTATGAGATAGGCCAACGGCACAGCTAATACTCATAAACCCATTGCAACGCCAACCTTTACATTGAGCCCTGCTTGCTAAATAGTTAGTTAAACCCACATTATAAGCAATAACATTCTGGGTGGAATAATCATAACCCAGCATTTGACAATAGCGCTTTGCCACCTCTTTACCACAGGCTTTACCATCAAGCGTACAGTAATCGAGACGCTCTCCTAAAAAGGTTGGGTGCCAAATGGTTCTAAATGCTTTGTTTTTTACACCTGCAGCGTAGGAATGACCTAAAAAGGAGCAAATTAAAAATATAAATACCATAAATTTGCGAAAATTGATCATTATAACAACCTGTTAGCAACTATTCTCACATGTTAGCTTAGTATACTGTGCAGGCACAAGAGTTTGGGGTAAAACGGGGTTGTTATTTTTTTTATTGTATGGAGTGTAGCCCGTATTAGGCGCCAGCCGTAATACGGGATCGAAGTAGCAATGAACTCATTCCCGTATTACGGCTGGCGCCTAATACGGGCTACAGGCGCTGTCTCTTCTACACATCCCGATCTACGTCGTCCTGAGCGCGTCTTTTTGCGCGAAGGATCTCATTCCAGCGGCATGGTGCCAATATTTGGAGATCCTTCGCGCAAAAAGACGCGCTCAGGACGACGGGGTTCGGGGAATGACAAAGATTTTTCGTAGCCGTATCGCTACAACTCTGGCACAATCTCTCGGAAACACCTTGACCTCGCTTGGCTTTCAGGGCGTTGTGCGCAGGGACGCGCACACCGACCGCATGGATGCAGGTTTCCCTGAAAGACAAGCGAGGTTAAGGGGTTTCTTGCACAGGACTCGAAACTCTGGGAATTATCTTGAAGCTCATTGCCACTTCGATCCCGGCTGCGAGCAGACCAGGCTACAAGTCAGTGCTAGACTGGATTATCGCTGTCGATAAATTGATGTTCCAGGCCATATTCAGAGGCAAGATGATTTCCCAGAGACTGAATTCCATATCGCTCTGTTGCGTGATGACCACAGGAATAATAATGGATGCCTGATTCTTTGGCTTGATAATAAGTTCGCTCAGAGACTTCGCCGCTTAGATAGGCATCAACACCTAGCTGATGGGCATTATCGATATAATCCTGGGCTGCACCCGTACATAAAGCCACTGAATGAATGAGTTTGCCACCACCTGATATATGCAAGGGTTTGCGTCCAAGCTTTTGTTCCAGTACAGCAGAAAACTGCTCAGCATCAATAGCTTTGGCTAAAGTGCCCGACCAAAGGATGTTGTTGGTATTGCCTGCTTTATGCATCTTGATGGATTCAAGAGATAACAATTTGGCAATGCAGGCATTATTACCCAATTCTACATGACAATCCAAAGGCAAATGATAGGCAAATAAATTAAGGTCGGCATGAAGCAATTTACTGATTCTTTGCCGTTTAATCCCGGTGATGACAGGATCTTCACCACGCCAGAAATAGCCGTGATGCACTAAAAGTGCATCGGCCTTCCAATCAATTGCTTTGCTGATGACATCATCTGATGCCGTAACGGCGGTACAGATTCGCTTGATCTGTTCTTTACCTTCTACCTGAATTCCATTCGGAGCATAGTCATTAAACTGGCTACAACTTAAAAACTCATTCAGGTAAAGGGCTAATTTATTACGGGTAATCACCTTTCAGAAACTCGCTTAATATCAGCACCCAATAAGGATAACTTTTCTTCGATACGCTCATAACCTCTGTCAACATGATAAATCCGCTCAACAGTGGTCTCACCATCAGCAACCAATCCCGCTAAAATCAAGCTCGCTGATGCACGTAAATCAGTCGCCATTACAGGAGCACCGGTCAGTTTTTCAACTCCATTGATGATGGCAGTATTGCCATTCAATTGAATCTGAGCACCCATACGCTGCAATTCCTGAACGTGCATAAAACGGTTTTCGAAAATGGTTTCTACTATAGTAGACTGGCCTTCAGCTACAGAGTTCATCGCCATAAACTGGGCTTGCATGTCAGTAGCAAAAGCAGGATAAGGAGCCGTAGCAATGTTCACCGCTTCAGGGCGCTTGCCATTCATATTCAGACTCACCCAATCTTCACCTATGGTTAATTCAGCGCCAGCTTCTTCAAATTTGCATAATTGAGATAACAAAGTATCAGGGCGTACTCTCTTAACGGTTACATGGCCTCGAGTCAGCGCTCCGGCTGCCAGATAAGTTCCAGCCTCGATTCGGTCAGACATTACTGAATAAGTACCTCCAGACAGTGCTTCCACTCCTTCAACTTCAATAGTTGAAGTACCTGCTCCAGAAATTTTTGCTCCCATTTGAGTCAGGAAATGAGCCAGATCAACTACCTCTGGTTCACGTGCAGCATTTTTAATAACCGTAGTACCTTCTGCAAGAACAGCAGCCATCAATATATTTTCTGTACCGGTTACTGTCACGGTATCAAACATCAAACGGCGTCCCTGCAAACGTCCTTTTTTGCAACGTGCATTGATATAGCCATTTTTAACTGTAATATCAGCACCCATTGCTTTTAAGGCTTTTAAATGCAAATCAACCGGTCTGGTGCCTATAGCGCAACCGCCTGGAAGGGAAACATCTGCTTTACCAAATCGCGCCAGCATGGGCCCTAACACAAGAATTGAGGCACGCATGGTTTTAACCAGATCATAAGGTGCGACAAACTCATTCACCTGACTTGCATCAACCTGGACATTCATTTTTTCATCAACAATCAAATGAGCGCCAAGCTGGCCTAATAATTCCATCATTGTGGTTATGTCTTTGAGGTGAGGCACATTAGAAACAGTGACATGATCGCTGGCGAGCAAGGTTGCAGCCATAATCGGTAACGCTGCATTTTTTGCTCCCGATATGACCACTTCTCCATGCAATGCCTTACCACCATTTATCAATAATTTATCCATGTTGCTTCCCCCATTCTTCTTTTGTCCATGTCTTCATACTTAAAGCATGAAGCCTGCCGGTGGTAATTAAATCGTTAAGTTGTGCATAGACCCATTGTTGCCTGGCTACTTTCGATTTATTTATAAAGATGTCGGTTACTATTATTAGTTTGTATTGATAACCGTCACCATCAACTTCGACATGAAACACATCATCAATGTCTCGAAGCCTTTGCGCAATTTCTTCATTACTTAACATAAAGTTAGCTCACTAATTGAAATAAATACAATTTTTTTACGCTAGTTGCTAAAAAAAATTTAAACGAGGGAGATACAGTCATTCCAAAAACTTTGATATCGGGTGATTACATCTTATGCTGTTTCTAATATATTCTTTACTCCACAAAACTCCGCGAGGGATTGGGTTTCAGGAGACATCCCTATCACCTCAAAAATCTTGTTATTTTGTTTACACAATTTTCTTGCTTCAATTAACAGTGCCAGACCAGCACTGTCGCAATGAGTTACATCACTTAAATCGAGGCAAAATTTATTGCTGGTGTTATTCGTTAAAGCTTTAGAAAGCTTGGCGCGAACAGACACCACCGATTTAAAAGTGAGTTCTGTATCAGGCTTGAAATTAATGTTATCCACAATTATGAAGCCTTTTTAACTTGTTTCTTTTGCATTTCAGCAATTAAATCATTGATGCTGGAATGTTGTAATGCCTGAGCGAACTGCGATTTGAAACTTTGCAGTAAACTGACACCTTCAACGCTGATGTCATAAATTTTCCATTGTCCATTTTTGGCAACGAGGCTGTACGTCAGAGGAATATTTTGTCCTTGTGTACGAACGATCACACTGTTCACACGGATGAAACGACTGCTCAATGATCCACGCAAGGGTAAAAATTGCACGGTTTCATCTGAGTATTGAGCCAGAGGACTCGCGTAAGTGCGAATCACCAGACGGGTAAAGGCCTGGGAAAACTGGGCACGCTCAGCTGGTGTGGCTTTAGTCCATGCCTGACGTCCCAAAACAGAACGTGACATTCCAGCTACGTCCACATTTGGCAACAGATGCGATTCAACTGCTTTATAAATAATGGCAGGATTACTTTGCAAATTGGCTTTATTTGCCTTTAAGGTGGCAATAATTTGATTTGCAGCATTTTCCAGCATGGGAACGGGTGATGATTGAGCAAATATAATTTGCGTTACTCCAAGACAGGCAACGAATAAAATGCTTTTTAATGCTCTCATATTTCACCTATTTTTTAATATTAAATAATAATTGGCCTATAAGATTCTCAAGAATAATAGCTTCCTGAGTCTTTGCAATTTCATCGCCATCACGTAAATAGGGATGATCCTTGCTCTCTTCATCTTCAAAACCGGGAACAATACTAATATAATTGGAACCAATCAAGCCTTCTGTCAAAATTCGTGCAGAAGAATCTTCATAAGGAATCCGTTTATCGCTTCTCAAGGTCATAGTAACACGGGCATTCAGTTCGCCTGGTTGTAATTCAATCTTGCTTACCTCACCAATACGTACCCCGGCAACTGTGACGGGAGCCCTCACCTTTAATCCGCCTATGTCAGTAAAATTTGCTGTCACATGATAATCCTTATGAGACAGAAAACTGTTAATCCCACTGACTTTCATTACCATGACACATAAAGCCAAAAGGCCAAGCAACATAAATATTCCTACACTTATGTCTACATAACGTTGCTTATTCATTTACCAATCTCCAATCATCATTGCAGTCAACAAAAAATCAAGCCCCAGAACTGCAAGCGATGAGTAAACTACTGTTTTAGTCGTCGCCTGGCTGATGCCCTCCGCTGTTGGCACACACTCAAATCCCTGGAATACAGCAATCCAGGTCACTACAAAAGCAAAAACCAAACTCTTGATAATTCCACTGAATACATCAAGGCGAAAATTTACTGCTGCCTGCATGTTGGACCAAAAACTTCCAGCATCTACTCCTAACCAATGCACTCCAATAAAATATCCGCCGTAGATTGCTACCGCAGAAAAGATCAGAGCCAATACTGGCAAGGCAATAAATCCGCCGATAAAACGGGGATAAATCACTCTGCCCAAGGGGTCAACCCCCATCATATCCATACTGGACAATTGTTCTGTTGCTTTCATCAGGCCAATTTCGGCTGTCAGTGCAGAACCGGCACGTCCCGCAAACAGCAAGGCACTTACCACTGGCCCCAGTTCTCTGGCAATAGTTAATGCCAATAACTGGCCAAGCTGGCTTGCTGCTCCAAATTTTTGCAAGGTATTATATCCTTGCAATCCAACAACCATACCTATAAATAAAGCAGATACTACAATGATTAGGCAAGATAAAACACCAATAAAAAAAATCTGGTGGCGTAATAATGGCCATAGTTTAGCAATATTGGGCTTTCTAAACAGCATGGTAAACAAAAATAAGCCGGAATTTCCTATGCTCTGTAATACATGTACACCACGATTACCAAGACGCGCGATAGTATCAAGCATCTAATAACTCCTCTGTATAGGGTCTGGCAGGATAATGAAAAGGCACAGCCCCATCTGCTTCCCCATGCATAAATTGTTTTACCTGAGGTTCTGAAGAATGGATTAACTCTTCAGGAGTACCCTGGCCTATTATTGTTCCACCGGAAATCAGATACACATAGTCCGCAATAGAGCAGGTTTCCTCTACATCGTGAGATACTATAATCGTTGTTGTATGTAACAGTTGATTCAAACGGCGAATCAAACGCACCAAAACCCCCATGGAAATTGGATCTTGTCCTGTAAAAGGCTCATCGTACATCATTAATTCCGGATCCAGTGCTATGGTTCTTGCCAAAGCCACTCGTCTGGCCATACCCCCGGATAACTGGGCAGGCATCAGGTCGGCCGCACCCCGTAAGCCAACTGCTTCAAGTTTCATTAGGACTATATCACGCAACATGGATGCGTTCAGTCTGGTGTGTTCTCTCAGAGGAAAAGCCACGTTTTCAAAAACTGAGAGATGGGTAAATAAGGCGCTGCTTTGAAAAAGCAAACCCATATTTCGCCGTGTTTCGTACAAAGCCTTGCGTGATAATTGATGAATGTTCTTTCCTTGTACATAGACTGCCCCGTGATCTGGCGTCAATTGAGCACCGATCAAACGCAGCAAAGTAGTTTTACCTGAGCCGCTGGGTCCCATGATTGCAGTGATTTTTCCTTGTTTCACAACCATATCAATGCCATCAAAAATGCAGCGCTCATCCCGTGTAAAGGTCAGATTTTTTATTTCAACCCAATTTTCAGGCATGCTTTTCATTTCCAATTTTGGTCTGAACTTAGAAGTATATACCAGGTTATGGAAAAAAAATTGCTTTTTAAGCAAGTTTAAATCAAAAAAAGTTGGATTATTAAAATAAATAGGGATACATCATTGAAAAGCATTGTGTTAGAATGAAAAATAAACAAAAAACAGACAAAATAGCCTATGAATTTTTGCACACTTGGTCTGGCAGTTATTGAAACTGAAGCACAAGCTGTCTTCGAGCTAACCCAACGTATTGACGAGCGCTTTGAAAAGGCTTGTGAACTATTGCTCGCGTGTAAAGGACGCATAGTAGTAACAGGAATGGGGAAATCAGGCCACATAGCAAACAAACTGGCGGCTACTTTGTCCAGCACCGGAAGCCCCTCCTTTTTTATGCATCCAGGTGAAGCAAGCCATGGTGATCTGGGTATGATCACCCGCCAGGATACAGTAATTGCTATTTCGCATTCAGGGAACACTGCAGAAATTGTTACCTTGTTGCCATTGTTAAAACGCCTTGAAGTACCGCTGATTACCTTGACAGGTAATACCGAATCCATTTTGGCCAAATCAGCAGATGTGAATCTTGATGTCAGTATTAAACAGGAAGCCTGCCCTCTCGGGTTAGCGCCAACTACAAGTACAACAGTATCATTGGTTATGGGGGATGCATTGGCCATTGCCCTGTTGCAGGCAAGAGGCTTTAGCGCTGAAGACTTTGCCCTGTCCCATCCTGGCGGCAGCCTCGGTAAAAGACTGTTACTACGCATTGACGAGTTATGTCACACGGGTGAACAGTTGCCGATAATTAATGAAAAAGCAACCATCAGTGAAGCCTTGATTGAAGTAACCGATAAAAAACTGGGCATGACCTGTGTAGTGAATAATCAGGGTACCCTGGTAGGCATCTACACGGATGGAGATATTCGCCGTACCTTAACCCGTGAGTATGACATCAATACCACCCAGTTGACTGAAGTCATGACGCGAAATTGCAGAACCATCCAGAAAGGGATGCTTGCTGCAGAAGCTTTGGCAATCATGCAAAAGCACAGCATCACTTCATTAGTAGTAACCGAAGAAAACAGACCTCACGCAGTGCTCCATTTACATGATTTGTTACGAGCCGGTGTTTTTTAATCAGAGGATAAAATGAACGAATTATTGGAAAAAGCGAAAAGAGTAAAATGCCTTGTTTGTGATGTTGACGGAGTTCTAAGTGACGGCCTGCTGCATATCGATAATCATGGCAATGAATTAAAGTCATTTCATGTGCAGGATGGCATGGGTTTAAAGCTGCTGATGGCTGCCGATATTGAAGTTGCCGTAATCACCACAGCACGTAATGCTGTTGTAGATCACCGCATG
Source organism: Legionella shakespearei DSM 23087 (assembly GCF_000373765.1). Lineage (GTDB taxonomy): Bacteria > Pseudomonadota > Gammaproteobacteria > Legionellales > Legionellaceae > Legionella > Legionella shakespearei. The sequence goes on from NZ_KB892404.1 coordinate 77,698, forward strand.
CAGCAGCTTGGTGTTGTCCATTATTTTAAAGGTCAGGTTGATAAGCGTGACGCCTATCAGCAACTTAAGAAAACCCTGAATTTACAGGATGATCAATTTGCCTATATTGGTGATGATTTACCTGATTTACCCCTGATTCAACAAGTGGGATTAGGCGTTGCCGTGCGTAATGCTGTGCCTCAGGTGAAAGAATTTGCTGACTGGCAAACAGAGAAAACCGGTGGCCGAGGTGCTGTCCGTGAACTCTGTGATTTAATCCTTAATGCACAAAATAAGGCAGAGGCAGCTCTGGAAGGTTATCTGAAACAATGAATAGTGCGAAACAAACCCTTGTACTGTTGTTCACTTTAATCATCCTGGCGGGCTCAGGGTGGTATTTTTCCGGTATGGAAAAAGTAGAACAACTGGACAATGACACGCTGTCATCAACTGTTGATACCACAATAACCGGACTTACTGTCCGCCAGTTTAATACCGATGGAGTATTGGTCAACCTGCTGACAACGCCGCTGATGGAGCACATTCCCAAGGAAGACATTCATTTGTTGCAAAATCCTCATATCGTTATCAAACAGGAAGATCAGCCAGCCTGGGAAATTAACTCTGTAAAAGCCAAATCATTCGAAGGCGGTCAACGCATTACCTTTATGGAACAAGTGGTAGTTCATCAAAAACCTGGTGATAAAACCTCGGAAAGCACTTTAAAAACAGAGGAAGTCACCTATTTTCCCAAGGAAAAAAAGGCAACCACTAACCTGTTCGTTACCTTCGAACAACCCGGAAATATAATCCAGTCCCACGGCATGAATGCCTATCTTGATGAAAAGCGAGTCGAATTACTCCATAGAGCCCGAGGAAGCTATGACCCAGCTAAAGGTTAAGTTCTGTCTTGCTCTGCTGTTAATGATGGCCTGGGTCATGGGTTACGCCCTGCCTACTGATAAAGAACAAATCATGCATGTGGTTTCCGACTCTGCAGATTTAAGCCAGCAAAATCATAAGGGTGTTTATACCGGTAATGTTGAATTTACCCAGGGAACAACTAACCTGCATGCAGCAAAGGCAATCACTCAGGGGGATGCTAAAAACCAGTTGACCCTGGCCATTGCCAATGGCACTAAGGGTAAACAAGCCCACTATTGGACTGAAACCGGACCTAATAAGCCTGCTTTTCATGCATATGCGGATACTATAAAGTATTATCCATTGAAGCATATCATTGAATTAAGCGGTAATGCGCGCATAGAGCAAGGGCCAAATTCCATGTCAGCACCTAAAATAATCTATGATACCTTAAAGCAGCATGTAGTAACCCAAAATAACGGAAAAAGCAGAACCACTATAATTCTGTATCCTGAAAAGAAAACATCATGAGTCGATTGGAAGCCGTAAATTTAAAAAAGTCATTCAAAACCCGAACGGTAGTTAATGGGGTAAGCATCCATGTGAAACAGGGTGAATGTGTCGGTTTGTTAGGCCCTAATGGTGCGGGTAAAACCACCTGCTTTTATATGATAGTAGGCCTGCAGTCTTGTGATGAAGGGCAAATCATTCTGAACGGGCAGGACATCACCCAGGATGCCATGCATCAAAGAGCACGTTTAGGGATCAGTTATTTGCCTCAGGAAGCCTCTGTATTCCGTAAACTGACAGTTGCTGACAACATCATGGCCATATTGCAACTCAGGCCCGATTTGGATGAACAAGCCCGGGAAGAAAAGCTGGATCTCCTGCTGCAGGAATTTCACATTAGCCATATAGAAAAAAGCATGGGGATGTCCTTATCAGGTGGAGAACGCCGCCGGGTTGAAATAGCCCGGGCATTGGCTATAGAGCCCTCTTTCATTTTACTTGATGAACCCTTTGCCGGTGTGGATCCGATTTCTGTTATAGACATCAAAAAAATTATCCAGCATCTGTGTAATAAAGGCATTGGTGTCTTGATTACCGATCACAATGTCAGGGAAACCCTGGACATTTGCGAACGCGCCTATATTGTCAGCCAGGGGAAAATACTTTGTGAAGGAACTCCGGAACTGATCCTGGCAAACCAGCAAGTCAGAGCGGTTTATCTTGGGGAAGAGTTTACTTTATAGCCATGCTTTTACTCATCGATAATTACGATTCCTTTACTTACAATCTGGTGCACTATTTTCAATGTCTGCAACAAGAGGTTCTTATCTATGAACATGACAAAATTGATTTGGAACAGATAAGAAAACTCTCCCCCCAATATCTGGTCATATCCCCAGGACCCAATGCTCCGGATAAAGCGGGTATTTCCATGGCAGCAATTAAGGAGTTTCATCAGGAGATACCTGTATTGGGTATTTGCCTTGGGCATCAATGTCTGGCTCAGGCTTTTGGCGGTACAATTATCCCCGCCCCCGAAATCATTCATGGCAAAACATCAGATATTCTTCATCATCGTCAGGGGATATTTAAAGACATACCTAATTACTTCAAAGCAACCCGTTATCATTCATTAGCAGTTGATGCAGCCACTTTGCCTGACTGCTTTTCAATAGATGCCTGGGCGGATAAAACCATCATGGCAATTTCGCATCGTCAATACCCGCTTTTTGGTCTACAATTTCATCCAGAGGCCATATTAAGCCAACATGGTTTGCACTTATTAGAGAACTTCTTAAATTATGATACCCAAACAATTATTTGAACATCTCATTGATAAAAAGGATTTAAGTCCTGCGCAAATGCAGGAAGTCATTCATGCCTGCATGACTGGACAATTCAATGATTTACAAATCGCTACTTTTTTAGCCTTGATGCGCATGAAAGGTGAGACGGTACATGAACTCACCGCAGCGGCTGAAGTAATGCGCCAGTTAGCCCATCATCTTGATTTGGGTGATAATCTGGTTGATATTGTAGGTACTGGTGGAGATGGTAAAAATACGTTCAACGTATCTACTGCCTGCAGTTTTGTGGTGGCAGCTGCTGGAGTACCCGTTGCCAAACATGGTAATCGTTCTGTTTCCAGCCGCAGTGGCAGTGCCGATTTACTGGAGCAGGCGGGTTTTGTATTAAATCTTGCAGACCAAGATATGAATGAATGCATCAAACAATGTGGTCTTGCTTTTTTATTCGCACCGCATTACCACCCAGCCATGCAACATGCAAGGACTGCACGCCAACAATTGGGAATAAGAACTCTGTTTAATTTGCTCGGGCCGCTGGTTAATCCGGCACAGGTCAAGCGTCAGGTTGTTGGTGTGTTTTCAACAACATGGCAACGACCTTTGGCAACTGTTCTGGCTAATTTAGGCAGCGAGAGAGCTTTGGTTATCAGTTCTCAGGACGGTATGGATGAAATCAGTATCGTAGCACCTACTGCAGTTATAGAATATCGTCAAGGTTCGTTTAAAAAGTGGCTTCTTGTCCCTGAGGAATATGGAGTGACGCATTCTTCTTTGGATGCAATAACCGTAGACTCACCCGAGGAAAGTCTTGAAAAGATAGTGTCTGTCTTTACTGGTGAAAAAGGGGCGGCACGAGATATGGTGGTGCTCAATTCAGCCGCTGCTATTTATTGCGCCAGAGACAACCTTACTTTTGCTGATGCTGTTGATCTGGCAAAAAGCGCTATTGATAGTGGAAAAGCCTCTGAATGTTTTACCAAACTGCGTCAATTAACCCAAACTTTAAATAAAGAATCACATCATGAATAGTATTTTACAACGTATAGCCGATCATAAAGCGACAGAAGTCTCGATCGCTAAGAAAAACAAACCTTTGCAGAGTCTGCCCACGCACCCACCAGTACCGCAGCGTGATTTTGTGGCGGCATTAAAAAATAATAAAACCCCATCTATTATTGCAGAAATTAAAAAGGCATCTCCCAGTAAAGGATTAATCAGAGAGCAGTTTGATGTTGCTGAAATTGCTGCAACTTATGAGCAAAATGGCGCTAAATGTCTTTCTGTTCTTACTGATATTGAATTTTTCCAGGGACATCCCGACTATTTGCTTGCAGCCAAAAACCATTGCCAATTGCCTGTACTGCGTAAGGATTTTATTATTGATCCTTATCAGATTCATGAAAGTCTTGCTTTAGGTGCTGATTGTATTTTACTTATTGTTGCGATGCTCGATGACGTGCAATTGATGGATTTTTGTCAGACGGCGCAAGAGTTGCATATGGCAGTCCTTGTCGAAAGCCATACCAGAGAAGAATTGAACAGAGCCTTAAAACTCCCTACCCCACTTATTGGCATTAACAACCGCAGCCTTCATACTTTTAAAACGGATATACAGCTTAGTATTGAATTGAAAGACATGGTACCAGAAGACAGGCTGATTATTACTGAAAGTGGTATTAATACTCATGATGATATTGAATTAATGCAATCGCATGGAATTAATACTTTTCTTGTAGGTGAAAGTTTAATGAGAGCTCCTGATATTGGATATGCGTTGAGGATATTGATAAATGGAGGCAATCTTATCTGATCCATTCTTTGATTCGTAAGCAGCATTAGTGGATTAACCCCGACGTAAGAAAGACAGGTTCCAAATTTTTACCTGGTTGAATCAATTGAATGGTACTTACTTAAGATGTTTTGGTCTCTTCTCTACGTCGTCCTTCGCGCCAAAAGACACGCTCAGGACGACGTGGATCGGGTGTACATCGATCTCCTGTATTACGCTTTGCTAATACGAGCTACAAAACTACCTCAAACATTATGGCTCAGGTGTCTCTCTTGGCTCAGGCTCTGGTAACTGAGGATCTTCTGGTTCAAAGGGCTGTGGCTCGAATGGATACTCTATAGGTTCTATCGGAAACTCATCAGGCTCATCAGGTACTTCTCCATTGTTCATAATAAAATCCTTTTGTCAGGTATCCATGTTTTAAGTATAGCAAAATCTGAGGTTATCAAGAGAAATTCTGGATTAGTATGTAGCCCGTATTAGCGGAGCGTAATACGGGATCGAAGTGGTAATGATCCCGTATTACGCTCCGCTAATACAAGCTACAAATATGGAAGATCAGACGTTTTCTGGAGAGTGGCTGGCGAGCTCATTATCGGAGTCAGAAGCAGACACAGACGATTCTTTTTCCAAAGTTGTTTTGCTGTCTGATGCTGCAGAAGAACCATACCACCAGGAATACAGACTCTTTCCTACAGGTTTTAACAGTAAGTCACCAAATTGATATCCTTTATTAATCGAGGCAAGATTGGAACTGCTATTCACCTCTTGCATACAGCCTTTAACCAAACCCAGCAATTCGTTTAACTCTTTCAAATTCTGTTCCGTCAAACCATCTTTCCTTCCCAAAGCTTCATTAATCAATAATTGATAACGAAAGCCTCTCTGAATCGGTTCGATGAGATAATCATCCAGGGACAGATTTTTAAAGGATTTACTATTTAACGTAAAATATCCCTTAATTGTTTTAAAGCGCTCTGGATCTGCTTTATTTGCTACCATAAACCCATCATAAAGTTTTAAGTATTCTTTGTATTCAGTATAAAACGACTTTAAAAGGCTTACACGCTGAACCCTTAATAATAAATGGGCATCTAAACTGGTAATTTGCGGGTCATAGGCTACTTTTGCATTTAAAAGCAAGGTATCAGAAATCCCTTTAAGCTTAAAAACTACTTCACGCAGTTGCAGTAAAAGCACATCCTGGCCAACATTAACATCGAGAGTTAAGGCAACTCCCAAATCGCCCAATTTTTCATTGTAGGTGTTTTCTGAAGTGATCATTTCACTAATCACTTTATTATTGTCTTCATTGGAGACTGTTGTTAGATCTTCTCTGCTTTGCATAATAGTTCCTCTTAACTAGCCCTTAAAACTCTGGGCACAACAAATGAGAATCATTTTAGCACAAAGATCAAATAATTAACACTAAGTAGCAAGATAAAGAACAAATTAATTAGCGAGGCTCACTAGGATCACTTCTCAGTTGAACCAGTTACACTTCAAAACTGGCAATATTCTATGATAATCTTCGGGCTATTGTGGTGTTCTGTATTTGAAGAGGGAATAAAGATGAAGGTAGCTGTAATCACTGGTGCTGCAAGTGGCATAGGGCTGGCTTTAAGCCTTGTTTGTCTTCAGCGGGACATGGCAGTAGTTATGGTGGATAAAGACAGTGTAAAACTCGACAATGAGGCAACCCGGCTAACAGCCCAATACCCTGATCAGATTCTTTGTGTTCCTTGTGATGTCACAAAGCCTCTGGAAATAGAAGAGTTACTTGTTGCTGTTGATAAAAAATTGGGCCGTGTGGACTGGATTTTTAATAATGCGGGAATTATAGGAAATCTGGCTCCGGTGTGGGATTTAAAACCAGAGCACATTCATCAGGTTATGGACGTAAATTTATATGGCATGATTCACATGATTCGTGTATTTATGCCCTATTTAATCAAACAGGATAATCCAGCGCACATTATCAATATGGCGAGTTTATATGCCCTTTGCTCAGGGTCGCAAATGGCAGCCTACTCCATGTCAAAGCATGCCGTTCTGGCCTTGTCAGAATCGCTGCATTTTGATATTCAACGTATGGGACATAGGGTTGATGTCTCTGTCGTTTTTCCATCTTTTACAGATACTTCACTATTATCCAAACCATCCGAGGTTGATGCAACATTTCAGAATACCTTGAATTCGCTTTTAGCCCATTCAAGACCTGCTGAGGATGTTGCCCTTCATGTGGTGCAGGAAGTAGAGCATAAAAAGTTTTATATTTTGCCGGACAAGGAAGTGAAAGGATATTGCGAAGATCGTACTAAAGCGATCCTGTTGCAGGAAAATCCTCATGTGAACAGCATTGAAAAACTGATGGGATCTTTGATGAAGCGAAAGAGGCGGGCTTCCTGAACTTGAGCTCTGTAGTCCGGTTGAGAGCAACTGATTATTCCAGACATCTCTGGGAACTCTGTGTATGGGTGCAGGAAATAAAGTACGTGCCATTATAACTGTTCCGCTTCCTGACGGTCGCGGCTCGGTTTTCGTGCGTTCCTAGCGCCATTCCCCGATCCACGTCGTCCTGAGCGCGTCTTTTTGCGCGAAGGATCTCCTGAAAGCGGCATGGTGCCAATATTTGGAGATCCTTCGCGCAAAAAGACGCGCTCAGGACGACGTGGATCGGGGAATGGTGAAGATATGTAGAGGCGAAGATGTGTAGAGATTCAGCTGCAAACAGACCGGGCTACAAAAACTGCTTAAGTAAGTGCCATTCGTTGCAACCGGAGCAGGATTACAACTTAAAACCAAAACGCTTTTGTCCCAGCATTTGCAACAACTCACGCCGGAACATATGATAGTCCACTTCCAATGCGTGGCGTCTATGGGATTTAAAGCGGTAATGCGGCTTTTTAATTTCTTTCGCAATTTTCTTATGTAATTCTTCAGGCCTGTTTAAAGTGCCATTAATAATGCGTGCGACAATTTTTGACTGATAATCTGCCAAAGGCCAGATACACCCTTGCGGTTGGCATAAACCAATAAAATACAGATTATCGAAATCTGCATGCATCATTTTTCGATAAAGAGGAACTTCTGTGGAGTTAGTGAAATCAATACATTCTTTATCAAAGAATGGAAAACTGATTTTATAGCCGGTAGCGAAAATGACTGTATCATATTCTTCTGTTCTACCGTCACTGAAATGAACTTTATTTCCCTCAAAATGGTCTATTCCCGGACGCGGAGCTACTTTTCCATGACGAATAGAATAAAGCAATTCAGAATTAATTGTCGGATGAATTTCCAAGGGTCCGCAATCAGGTTTCATCAGCTTGTATTTGTCATATCTCCCTTGTAACAGTCTGATGACAATCTGAATACACTTTTGTCTTAGCCAGGCCGGCATCCAGCGAATTTTTGCAAAGGCAACATCCGTAGGTTTGCCTATGATGAATTTTGGAAATATATGATAGCCTCGGCGCATACTGATAGAGGTCTGGGGCGTAACCCGTGATATCTCAACGGCTACATCGCAAGCTGAATTTCCCCCGCCAACTACAAGTACACGTTTGCCTGTAAAAACGGAAGCCTTTTTATACTGATGCGAATGGAGAAGCTCTCCTGAAAACTCACCTTCGTATTCAGGCAAAAAGGGATCCCAGTGGTGCCCATTCGCTACAAGTAAATAATCAAAACAGGTTTCATGGATACCTTGCTCATTTTCATAGACAACCTGCCATATATTGTCGTCTGTACGGGTCACTTTCAGCACGGTAGTATTAAATGAAATGTATTTATATAAGTCGAAATGCTGGGCATAACTCTGAAAATACTTTAACAGCAAAGCATGCGATGGGTAATCGGTATAATGCACCGGCATGGGAAAGTCTTCAAACTCAGACCATCTTCTGGAACTGATAATATGCGTTGTTTCATAAACACTGGAATGAGCATTATTTTCGTCAAACACCCAATTACCGCCAACCTGATTATTCTTTTCAAAGGCGGTAATTGAGCTTAGCCCCTGCTCTTGCAGATTTTTAATTGCAGCAAGACCACTAGGGCCAGCGCCAATAACACAGATGCGGGGAGAAGCTTGCATCTTAAGCGCCTTTTTTATTTCCATCAGCTAACACCTTTTCTACTTTATCCATGATCATGGCTTGAACAATTTTATTTTTATCTATAGTAAAGTGATTTACATTCACATTTTTCAGTGTTTCAACATTAATGTTTTCTATCCTGGTTTTAGCCGGATCAACTGCCTTAAGCTTTAATCCACTAAACATGGGTACATAGCCTGGCTTGTACATATTTACGGCCAGCTTCACATTAGGGGGAACAATACTTTGAGACACTGCATCGATAGTGACCAACAGATCCACAGGCACACCTGCCGCATTCAGATTACGAGCCACTTTGATTTGTTCATTTGCTCCCAGGGAGTGTCCCATCAGGATGATAGGCTTGTGTACTTTTTCTTTGTAATAGGCATTTATAATCTCACGACTTTCAGCGCCTGCGTTATACCACATGGTGCTCTGAGCAGGGACTTCATATTTATAGTGATCCATGACGGAATCCCTGAGCTGATACATACCAATACTGAACAAGCCCAAACCTCCGAGCATGGTATAGACCTCACCTTTCTTGGCAGCAACGGTCTTGATTTGTTTTCCTTTCTTTTTATCCGAAGGAGCAACTTCTTCTTTGGAGTAATCTGGAATATCTTTTCGATAATTACTACGGGTAACTGATAAATCAATACATCCACTCAATGTAAAGGTCATTAACAACAAAGGCAGAGGAAAAAGAAGACTTTTTGGCTGTTTGTTATAGTGGGTCATGATATTTTTATTGTAGTTTTTCGAAACTTTATCATAACGTATTCCATGATTATTTTACAGAGAAATATCAACTGTAGCCCTATTAACGAAGCGGGATGTAGTGGTTTTCCCCCAATCTACGTCGTCTTTTGACGCGAAGGAGCACCAAGTACTGGCACCATGCCGCTTTCAGGAGATCCTTCGCGCAAAAAAAACGCGCTCAGGACGACGTAGATCGCGCTGAATCCTGGCACGGTGTGTAGCCCGGTCTGCTTGCAGCCGGGATCAAAGTGGCACCATGCCGCTTTCAGGAGATCCTTCGCGCAAAAAGACGCGCTCAGGTCGACGGGGATCTGGGGACGATATGGAAACGCCAATACTGGCTAATTCCTAATACTCAGTTTCCTTTTACTTTGGATCCAGACGATAACAAGATTACAGGTGCCAAATAACGTCCCTGTCCCCATGGAATATGAACTACTTCCAAAGCCTTCCATTGGGTCTGATGTTCTACCTGAGTTGCAACTACCTGAATATCAAGGGTTTTGGCCATTTCATTAAAATAATGAATGAAAAACTGTTTGCTTTCATTTTCATCTATATCCTGCACCAGACTGCCATGCAGTTTTAAATAATCTATATGCAAATCACTTAAATAGTGCAAGGGCGAAAAATGTATACCCACCCTGTCTACGCCAATTTTTAAACCCAGTTTTTTAGCCTGTTTCACGAATGCTTTAACCGCGGTAAAATGGGTAACAATCATGGATTCATTAATTTCCAAAGCCAGATTTTTTAGTATTGCCGGTGGAATAGATTTTAGTTGATTGAGATAATTTACACTGTGTTCTTCATTAATCAGCGTATCAGCAGAAATATTTACTGCATAGCACTGCTCGGCAACAATAAGATTTTTCCCTGCCAATTCATTAATCACATAAAGGTCAATAAGATGAGCAGCCCCCAATTTTTCTGCGACCGGCATAAAATAACCAGCACCCAACTCATTTCCGCTGTAATTCTGTAAACGTACGAATATTTCATTGTGCAGGGTATCTGTCCCCCCATTGGTGACAGCTTGCGCATGCAGGCTTATTGTTTTTTGCTCTATAGAATTCCTGATATCCTCTTCAGTAATCAAGCGAGGGTATTTAAAGGTATCATGTTCTTTCTGACAATAGAAAACACCATTTTCACGCGCTTTTTTAACCGATAAATCAACCATGGTTAACAAATTGGATACGGTTTGGTGAGCAAAATATCCAGAGGCTCCCATATGGGCATTACATAATTTTATGCCGCTGATCGCTCGGCGAAGAATATGCTCGAAGTCTTTGCATTGTGCATCAAAAACCTCAGGGTCCCGTTCGTGATTTACTATAGCAAAAGTACTGCCATTGATTCTTGCTACCGTACTTACCGAAGCCTGAGTCCAAAAATCCTTGCATGCCTTGGCAACAATTAAAACCAGATTATCCCCCTGCTGGTAGCCTTGCTGCTGATTCAATTCATCCAGCCCGTCTATTACTATCATTAAAATATAGCCGGGTATGAATTCGTCTTCATTATCCAGAATCGAAGACAATTGTTGCAGGAAATAGCGTCTGTTACTTAAACCAGTTAAAGGATCCTGATAAACCTGTATTCTGAGTAATTCCGTTTGCTGCATTTGCTCCTGGAATAATGATTTGATCTTGATAACCATCTGGTTCATCGCTAAAGTCACTTGCTTTAACTCTGGAGTTTTGGGTATTTTGGTTTCAATAGGAAACTCATGCTCGGAAATAGCCAGTGCCTGGGCAGTTACCCTTTTCAAAGGCCTTAGCAAATATTGGATAAAACAATACACCAATAACAAGGATACTACACCAAAAAGAAGGTACGCTTTTACCATCTCTACCGCATTACGCCATAAGGAAGCATAGACATAGCTTGGATCACTGGTAACAGAAATTTCACCAGCCTGCATCCATCCGTCCATAATCAATGACGTTTTATCCGTAGGGGGCCATTCAATCAAATTAACAAACCACTGCGGAATATTCGTTTGCTGGGGAGGCAGTTTCTTGGAAACAAGTGTCTTACCCTTTATGTTTTTAACCTGGATTGACGAAAAATAGCCTCTGTCAAAAACAGCCTGAACCATAGAGTTCATTGTCGGAATGTCATGAGTCGACAATGACTGCGATAAGGACAAGCCCAGAGAAGTGGCCGTGTCCTGCGCATTGCTTTCAATTTGCTCAATAAAAAAATTACGTGCATTGTTCATGGTTATTATATAGGTGCCAATAAAAACCACAAATAACATTACGAGCACACCCAGAGCCATTTTCTTTATAAGTGTCATGGTTTTCACCTTATTATTGCATCCGTTTCATTAATTCATCCCACTTACCCAAACTGTTGGGTTGCCCCATTAAAGTATTTTGACCACGCTGCTTAGCAAGCCATAAGCCATCTCCATTAAAGCTGTAAACGGGTTTCAAGTCTTGTCGTTGTGACGCTTTCAATATTTTACTTTCAAGACTATCTAAAATTAATGGCTCAGCTTCTGGGCTCGCATAATAAGATAAAACCATGTGAGCCTGATTTAATTTAAGAGAAGTAACATAAGTGATTCTTAGTTTTTCTGTTGGAATCCCTAATGTAACCAAGGTAAAATATTTGATTATGGCATAATCCTCACAATCCCCTCCCCCATCAATAATGAATTCCTCAGGGGATTTCCAATAATCGTCAACACCGCGAGACTTTATATCGGATTGAAAAGCAAACTGGTTAAAAAATGAATTCACTTTATCCAGTTGTGCATCTACAGGTTGATGTTCTAAAGACTCAATTAATTTAGCCCATGCTCGAAATCGCTTTTGAATGTTGCCCTGGGAATTTTGGGCCATACGTTGAATTTTTTCTGTTTTTAAAGTAATAGATGCTTGGCTCGGAGAGAATGGGGTATAAAACAAAACCAGGCATATTAGCAGGTACCCAAAAGATTTGGGCCCCGCCATGCCTGGCTTTTTAACCGGCTTTGCAGCAGACTTTTTTAGGCGGCTTTTTAAATGTAACCAGTACCCCTTGAACATGTGCCAGTTCCTTCAGTCGTTCCATTCCATTACCAGCATGTCCACGATATTCATATGGGCCAACAAGCACAGTCATCAACTCACGATAAGGAGTCATAAAGACTGTAAAACCAAGCCCACTCAAATGATTCACCAAAGCTTCAGCTTTGCTTTTATCTTTGAAAGTACCAGCAGATACATACCATATCTTTGGATTCACCTGCTGAGGATAAGTGGTATTCTTATCTATTATAGCCTTAGTTAAGCGAGCTGTTTCCATATTTTCAACTGGATGAGCTAAAGCCATGGCATTATCACTGTCATCAGGATAAGGCAATTCATCCATGCTCTTGTTAAGCAAGATATTGGTTTGAGCTGAGGTAAACACATCATTATTGACCACATTAACCGGTAATCTTAATTTCAGGTAGGATAATAAATTACCCATGCCGTTGAGAATTCGGTAGCGGGAAAGTATTTCATCATTTTGACCGTGAGCCAATTCAATTTCTGATTGGTAATATTCATTTTGCGAATCCAGCAAATCGAGCAAGGTTCTTTTACCGACCTTAAACTCATCCTGATAGGCAAGACGTGTCCGTTTGGATGCCTCAACGTGGGTTTTTAGCGGTTTCAAACGTAACGCAGCTGATGTGTATGCGTTCCAGGACAAACGAATCGCTTCTTTCAATTGCAGCAAGGTACGGTTTTTAATTTCGTATGCTTCCTGTACCTGGTAGGCTGTTTCTTTGATGTGAGCCAAGTCTGCTCCACCGCGAAACGCATTATAGTTCATACGAATTGCTGCCAAATCAGAATTGTTTGGACCTACCAGACCACTAAGGTTTCTGTTTTTGGAACTACTCAAAACCAAATCAACTTTTGGGTAATAGGCTGCCCGTGCGACTTTATATTGCGCCTTCGCCTGTTTCACATCGGCATAGCTGGATTTAACTGTAGGATGATTATCCAAGCCCTTTTCCAGTGCTTTGGCAAGATTATCGGGTAATTCTTTAGGGGTAGGAAACCGAGGCCAGGTTAAATTCTCAGGCCATTTACCGACAACTTTGGCGTAATTAATTTTTGCTTCCTGCAAATTTGCCTGCGCACTTATCTTATTGGACTCAGCTAATGCAAGCCGTGCAATGGCCTGATCCAGTTCTGCTTCCCTGGAAATACCGGCATCAGAACGTTCTTTAATCATCTTGAATACGGATTTATGCGCCTGAAGATTGGAAATCGAATAGGCATATAAGCGTTGGTGCATTAAAACAGCAAGATAGTCTTTTGTAATTTCAAGAGCCAGATCTTCAGCAACCCCTTGTGTTTTCCAACGTTGAGACTCAGTGATGTACTGGTTTCGTTTTACTTCATTGACTATACCGCCACCAGCAAACAAATTTTGTCTCAATTCAACGGCAGATTCAGTACGATTAAGGATAGCGACTTGTGTGTCGTCAATTGCTGCCGTGGTGGGGTTAAGGCTTCTTTCGCGACCAAAGCCGGTATTAACATCTATGCTGGGATAATATCCCCCTTTGGCCTTATCGGTCGCCTGCTTGGCAGACAGGCCTTTGGCTGTGTTAGATAATACATCAGGGTTTGCGATCATACCGTGCTGGACAGCTTCATATAGTGTATCTGCAAGCGCAGACGATGAAGTCAATATTGCTGCCATTATTAGCCCGTATTTCATTCCACATCCTCATCACTGTGTATAGAAGTTGTAACATTTTACTGTTTTTGGCCACAAAACTTTAAGTTTGGCCAAGTTCCAGCCTCAGTTCATAAACATGATATATTAACCTCTTAAGTTAAATCAAATAACAACTTGCTTCAATAGATTTTGTATTCTTTTTTAATCTGTTACCATTATCAACTGGTTGATTTGCTGGAATTTTTTTCATTATGGTTGCTCAAATTTCAATATTGTCTGTAAGCCAATTGAACAGACAAGTGAAAAGTTATCTTGAAAATGAAATAGGTATTATTCATGTTGAGGGAGAAGTATCAAATTTGAGTAAACCAGCCTCAGGCCATTATTATTTCACCTTGAAAGATAATGCAGCACAGATTAAATGCGTATTTTTTAAAAACCGCCATGTCCGTCCCTTAAGTTCAAAACTCTGTGATGGCCAGAAAATTGTGGTCAGCGGCAGATTAAGCCTCTATGAAGCACGAGGTGATTATCAGTTAATCGTTGAACAGCTTACTGAGGCTGGTCTTGGGGAACTGTATCAGCGTTTTGAGGAATTAAAAAACAAGCTGGCCGCCGAAGGATTGTTTCATCCAGCAAAGAAAAAATCATTACCTGCCATTCCTCGGTCCATAGGAATTATTACCTCCACCAGTGGTGCTGCGATTCGCGACATACTTTCTACTTTAGCGCGCCGCTACCCTTTAGCTCCAATTTTTATTTACCCCAGTGACGTTCAAGGTACTACAGCGCCACAACAATTGATAAAGGCTCTGCAATCTGCCAATTCGGACCAGCGTTGTGACGTACTTATTCTGGCTCGAGGCGGCGGCAGTATAGAAGACTTATGGGCATTCAATGACGAACAACTGGCAAGGCAGATAGCTGCCAGCCTGATTCCTGTAGTATCTGGTGTGGGTCATGAAACTGACTTTACTATAGCTGATTTTGTCGCCGATTATAGGGCTGAAACTCCAACTGCCGCTGCAGCAGCCGTATCGCCTGATTGTATGGAATTATCCGCCGTATTAAATAATTACACGATCCAATTGTATAAAGCACTCTTGGCAAGAATGCAGAATTATCGCCTGCGGTTAAAACATTTAATGGATAAAATCTCTTCTCCACAACAGGCCATTCGCTCTTATTGGCAAACAGTGGATTATCTGGAACGTCAACTCTTGTCCAGTATGATCCAAATCGTTAATCAGAAAAAATATCAGACTCACATCAGCATTACCCAATTGCAGGCTCAAAATCCTAAAATGCAGATTGAGCAAACACAAATTCAGCTCACCCGCCTGGTTGAACAATTGAGGCAGCAAATAGTACTCAAAATCAACAGTCTGAAACAGCGAATGAATACCAGTTTATCCACTTTGCATGCTGTCAGTCCCTTGGCTACACTAGATAGAGGCTATGCGATTGCTACCAGTAAAAATAAAATATTGTTCAGTACCCAACAGGTTAGAGAAGGAGATCCCGTTGAAGTCCGTTTGGCACAGGGTGTTCTGACTTGCGCAGTTACTGCAATTAAGGATTAAACAGCTATGAATAAAATAATAAGAACAATAACCCTCCTTTCCTTATTCTGTTTATCACATGTTACTTTGGGGTTCGCCTTACCCGAAAATCATGCGGTAAACGGCGGTCTGACCATTATCCCGGTTGATGTAGACAAGCAGCCAGAGGCCTATTACCATGGCAACAGAATTCCTGTCTTGCCTGGCAGCAAAACCAATCAATGGTTGTTGATTGTTGCTATTCCGCTGAATGTTACCGATCCCATTCAATACATAGAGGTCACCAAACCCTATAAAGCATCCATTCCATTTCATGTCAGTGAAAAATTTTATAACACCCAATCGTTAACGATTAAAGATTTAAGTAAGGTTGATCCCCAGCCTGAAGATATGATTCGTATCGATAACGAAACCATGAAACTTAAAAAAATATTCGCCCATTACTCAAATGTTAATCCATTTGAAAAGTCATTCACTGCACCCCTGCGCGGTCCTGTAAGCAGTTTGTTTGGTTTAAAACGACTTTATAATAAACAGCCCAGAGATCCTCATTCAGGTTTAGATATTGCAGGACCTGTAGGTGAGCCGATACACGCCATTGCTAACGGTATAGTAGCTGAAACAGGCGATTATTTCTTTACGGGTAATACAGTTATTATTGATCACGGAATGGGGGTATTTTCCCTTTATGCCCATTTAAGCAAAATAATGGTGCAACCTGGTGAGTCGATAAAGCAAGGCCAGGAACTGGGTTTGGTTGGAATGACAGGCAGAGTTACTGGTCCGCATCTTCACTGGACCATGATCATGAATCAAACATTGGTTGAGCCTTTATTGTTTGTGCCTGTACGCAATATTGCAACAGTCCCCAAGCCGGCTGCTAAAACACCACAACCGACGGCGGTAAAATCATGATTAATGAATTAATGGACAGCCTTAATTTAATCATTAGCCAAACACAAAATAACTTAAAGATTCTGGGGATTATTCTTCTTATTCCCTGGAGTGTCTTTTTTGTCAGTCATTTTATAAGTAACAGGATTCTGTTACTTGGTATCATCCCGCGACAAATACGTGGTTTGCCAGGGATTCTCTTCGCTCCCCTGCTTCACGCCAACTTTAATCATATATTTTTTAATTCAATTCCGTTATTGGTGTTGAGTAATTTTATCCTGATCAATGGCCTTAACTATTACCTTGCTGTCACATTAATAATTACCCTGCTTAGCGGACTCGCTATCTGGTGTTTTGCCAAGCCCGGATTGCATATTGGAGCCAGTGCACTGATTACCGGGTATTGGGGCTTTTTAATCTGTAATATATATCAGAATGGTACAGTGACAACGATTATTCTGGGGATCATCAGCCTTTACTATTTTGCGGGTATTTTCCTCGGCATTTTTCCCGGTGAAAAAGGCGTTTCATGGCAAGGACATTTATTTGGCTTATTGGCAGGAATAGCAACAAGCTATCTCTTTGAAATGTATTCCCTGCAAAATTTTATGTAGGTTGAATCAAAATGATCCAACCCACCTGCTTATGCTCTACACCAATGTTAAATCAGGCTCTGTGCCGCAACAAAAATTCCGCTTCCTNACGGTCGCGGCTCGGTTTCCGGTGCACGATGAAGTCAATACGAACGCACGAAAACCGAGCCGCGACCGTGAGGGAGCGGAACAGTTATGCTGGCAAGGACACGAATCGGAGTGAGGCGTAGCCCGGTTGCTCGCAACCGGGAGCGGTCATGATGTTTCCCGGCTGCAAGCAGACCGGGCTACAATGTTTTAATTTTTATGTCCTGTGCTAATCGCCTCTAATATTCTTTGAAACTCTGTGCTATTCTAAAATTATAAACTACATGAGAAATCAACATGCTATCACTAAAAAGAATAATATTAACTGGTATGTTAAGTCTATCTATCTCTCCGGTATTTGCAGACGCCTGCTGTAATAAAATGGGCGGAGTGAATTATTGTGACTCTTCTGCGGGGCGCCTCGTCTGTAATAACGGATTTTATTCAACCTGTTACTGCACCCGGCATGCAGTTATGGATTTACAATTGCTCAGAGGCTGTTGTATGTGGCATGGTGGTGTATTGCCAGAAACTACAATAGGTGGCCTGATAGTCTGCAATGACGGTTCTATATCTGAAGAATGTTCGCTGGTAAATCCTCAACAAAGCATTGCAAGCTGGTAATAAATCTAATCCGTCATCCGTGAGGATGACGGGGCTATACGCCATCACGCAGGAATAGCATCAATCGGCTCATTTGCTGCAGTTAATTTACTCTCATTCGCAACCCTGAGAGCGCGTTTTTCAAGTAACTCACCAAAACACAAAGCACTCATCACTACAAGTAAATAACCCGCTGTTGAATAACACAAAATGGTATCCGAAATGCAGCCAACACAAAAAGAAACTAAAATACCTAATAATACAGGGCGTGTTTCAGTAAGTTTGAACAAGGTCATGAACAAACTGACAAAGAATAGAATTAATAGCGATAGTCCAATAACCCCCTGCTCTACCAAGGTCATCCAGTATTGGCTATGCGGATCAGTCAGCTCTGGCCCCCAGGTTGGAACAGGATTATCACGTTTAAAACTGTACTTAAAACCACCGGTACCTATACCTATAAAAGGATGAGTATCCCAGAGAGAATGAGCATAGTCATGAAACTGTATTCTATAGCCTAAAGACGTATTGGGATTATGATGTTGCAGGAATTTAACATCGCTGACTAAATCATTAATCCTGGTTTGCATTACGTGACTTTGAGTATACGCTAATAAAATCAGACTGGTGAGAACCACTACCCCAAGTGATGTCTTTTTCAAATCCAGTTTTTGCAAGAGCAACAAAGTCATTAAAATAAAATAAATGATATAACCGGTTCTTCCTGTATTACAGAAAAACAATTGATAGCTCATCAGGGCAAATAACACAGCATAAACATTTCGTTGCCAACCAGTATACTTAAATGCGTAAAGGGCTGCCAAATAAGCTGCAAAAGCCATCATAAACCCAGTCAGAATATGATTGTAAAATACATCACCCGGATCTCCAGGATCTCCTATATGTACCAGCCCATTCGCTTTTAAGATAGACACAACGCAGGTAAACAGCATGGCAGCCAGATAACTGTTAATACACCAGGAACGTGCTTTGGGATTAATAAAACCGGCAGCAAGGACTGGAAGATAAATTAATTTACAATATTTGCCTAATACCATTAACTGCATGGAATAAGGAGCAGGACTCCATAAACAAGCTATGGCAATGAAGGCAAACAAAGCGAGGGCGGCTCGTCCCCACCAGGCATTAAATGCGTAAAAAATATGCTTATTATATTGAGGTGTAAATAAAACAAGCGCTACCACACAACCAAAGAATATTGATTTAAGCGAGGGGCTGATAGGAATAAAAAAAATGAATAAAGCAAATAAAACAGGAGCTAACAGAAAACTCTTTTCTTTTAATGCTGCTCTCACAATATATCCTCATTATTTATATTTAAGTTAGGTAACTGATTCAGATTACGATCTCTGTATATCTGTTTCATTCCGCGATAGAAAGTACCCTGGGCTTGAAAAATAGCGAATAACAGTCCCAATCTTCCATCTAAAAAGCCGCGCTGCAGAATAAAACAACGACCAAACATCCATCCTGTGCTGATTAAAGTGCGAATAAATCCTGCTTTTTTATTTGATTCAATACGTATCTTTGCAGTATAGGAAGAATATTTATTCAATTTGTAAAGTACATGGCTTAAATCCTTGTATGAATGATGCATAATGGCGTGCTCCAATTTGCCAATACGACTCTCAGGAGACATCATTATTTTTTCATGGACTATGTCCTTGCTATAAAAGGCATTAGCCCTCTTGAACAGCCGTATGTGCCTTTGGGGGCTTCCTGAATACTTTAACAACTGATTATAAAATAGCATTCTGATAGGAACCCTGTATGCATCAGCTTCATCAGAGGAAATAGCTTCTATTATTTCTTCTTGCAATTCTTTGCTTAATGATTCATCAGCATCAAGATTTAGTACCCAGTCACCGGTAGCGCGCAATAAAGCTCTTTGCTTTTGCACCCCGTAACCGCGCCAATCCGTTAAAAAGACATGTTCGGTATATTCCTGCGCTATAGCGACTGTATTGTCAGTACTGCCTGAATCAAGAACAATTATTTCATTAGCGAAACGCACTGATTCCAGACATCGTCTGATATTTGCCTCTTCATTTTTAGTTATTATTATTACTGATAACATAAACTTAAATAGCCAATGAGATAAAAGTGAATAGTATATCGGTAATTAATAAGGATTGTAACTACGTTGAATATATAAAAAATTCAGCGTGGGAGTGCGATACTCCACCGTCCCGCGGCTTGTCCGCGGTATCCAGAGATCTAGATTCCTGGAGCCCGCGGACAAGCGGCGGGACGGCGGAACTCCTTAACTTAATGGCAGTGGATACATTACCCACCCTGAATTTCAAGAGTCCTAATATCAGAGGGCGTTCTGAACAATGTGCATACAGTTAGCACACCCCTTCCCTATGATCGTGGCTGTCAAAATGCAATTTGCCATCTTTAACTTTAAGGGTAACATGGCCACCATGCATTAACTTACCGAACAACAGCTCATCAGCCAACGGTTTTTTCACATTTTCCTGTATCAATCTGGCCATGGGACGAGCACCCATCGCCTTGTCATAACCATGCTCAATTAACCATTCCCGAGCTGATTTATCAACAGTAAAGGTAACGCCCTTATGACTGAGCTGTTCATCCAGTTCCATGATGAATTTATCAACCACCAAACCTATAGTCTGAGAATCTAAAGGAGCAAAGTTAATTATTGCATCCAGGCGATTCCTGAACTCAGGGGTAAATTGCTTTTTAATTACTTCCAGACCGTCATTGGAATTATCCTGTCTGGAAAAACCGATTGAATTACGGACAATTTCGCTGGCTCCAGCGTTACTGGTCATGACCAGAATAACATGTCTGAAATCTGCCTGACGGCCGTTAGTATCAGTCAAGGTACCATGATCCATAATCTGCAGTAACAAATTAAAGACATCAGGATGTGCTTTTTCAATTTCATCGAGCAGTAACACTGAATGAGGGTTCTTGGTCACGGCTTCTGTTAACAGGCCACCCTGGTCATAGCCTACGTATCCAGGAGGTGCTCCAATCAAGCGGGAAACAGTATGTTTTTCCATGTATTCAGACATGTCAAAACGCAGCAGTTCTATGCCCAAAACATTAGCCAATTGGCGAGTAACCTCAGTTTTACCCACCCCTGTAGGTCCTGCAAACAGGAAGCATCCTACTGGTTTTTGCGGTTCTCTAAGACCTGATCTACCCAGTTTAATTGCTGACGACAAGGCAGTAATAGCCTGATCTTGTCCATAAACCAACAGTTTCAAATCGCGTTCCAAATTGCGTAAGGTATCTTTATCACGGGCAGATACTTTCTTAATCGGGATACGGGCAATTTTTGCTACCACACTCTCAATTTCGGTAACACTGATAATTTTTTTGCGTTTGTTAGCAGTTAACAGATTCTGATAAGCACCTGCCTCATCCACCACGTCTATTGCCTTATCGGGCAAGAAGCGGTCATTAATGTATTTTGCTGACAGCTCAGCAGCAGCTTTTAATGACGCGATAGAGAATTTAACGCCATGATGCTCTTCAAGTCGTCCTTTTAAGCCTTTTAATATTTCATAGGTTTCATCAACAGTCGGCTCAGAAATATCGATTTTTTGGAATCGTCTCGCTAAAGCACGGTCTTTTTCAAAAATGCCTCGGTATTCCTGATAAGTGGTAGAACCTATACATTTCAGTTCACCATTTGCCAACAGGGGTTTAATCAGGTTTGATGCATCCATCACACCGCCAGAAGCGGCTCCTGCACCGATGATGGTATGAATTTCATCAATGAATAAAACGGCACCTTCTTGCTGGCCTAATTGTTTTAGTACCGCTTTTAATCGTTTCTCAAAATCACCGCGATATTTGGTTCCTGCTAATAAGGCTCCCAAATCGAGTGAATAGACAACACAGCCACGAATGGCTTCAGGAATTTCGCCATCAACGATACGTCTTGCCAGACCTTCTGCTATAGCAGTTTTGCCAACCCCTGCCTCACCAACCAGTAAAGGGTTGTTTTTACGGCGTCGGCATAATACCTGGATGGTACGTTG
This sequence comes from Legionella shakespearei DSM 23087, assembly GCF_000373765.1. Classification (GTDB taxonomy): domain Bacteria; phylum Pseudomonadota; class Gammaproteobacteria; order Legionellales; family Legionellaceae; genus Legionella; species Legionella shakespearei. The sequence continues at coordinate 99,471 of NZ_KB892404.1, forward strand.
AATTTCTTCATGGCGACCAATCAGAGGATCGATTTTGCCTTGTTTGGCACGTCGGTTCAGGTTAGTGCAATAACTATCCAGTGGTGATTCATTGCCTTCAGGAGACATCATGTCTTCATCCATAGAGGCATTCATGTTTTCATGCATGTCATTATTTTGGTATTTGGACACACCATGAGAAATATAATTAATAACATCAAGCCGGGTAATGTTTTCGCGGCGCAAAAAGTAGACAGCCTGGCTTTCCTGTTCACTAAAAATAGCAGCCAGGACATTGGCTCCGGTAACTTCTGTTTTACCAGCAGATTGCACATGGAACACTGCGCGTTGTAATACCCGCTGAAAACCTAGAGTGGGTTGAGTTTCTCTATCCAGTTCATCTTCGGGAATTCTCGGAGTTGTTTCATCGATGAATTCCATCAGATCACGGCGTAGGGCTTCAATATTGGCGTCACAAGCCTGCAACACATTACCTGCTGCTGGATTATCAAGCAATGACAACAGCAAATGTTCTACAGTCATAAATTCATGACGCTTTTCTTTTGCTTCCTTGAAGGCTAGATTCAAGGTGAATTCTAGTTCTTTATTTAACATTGTCGTTGCTCCTTTCCAGCCCATCACCAGTCATTCCGGCTCCATACTAGATAGCAATGGATGTTGATTCATTCTGGCGTATTCATTTACCAGGGCGACTTTGGTTTCTGCTATGTCGCGAGTAAATACCCCACAAACGCCTTTCCCTTGAATATGAACCTGTAACATCACCTGAATTGCAGTCTCCTCATTCAAATGAAAAAAATGCTTCAGCACTTCTACTACAAAATCCATTGGTGTATAGTCATCGTTGAGCAATACAACTTTATATTTTCTGGGCGCCTTGATTTCGGTACTTATTTCAGTATCCGCTATCTCATGCCTGACATATTCCTCTAAATTCTGCCCACTCATAACTTACAACCTCTTACTATTTTTATAGACTCCCTACACACATTTGGCCAGTAAAATCAGCTATTTTTCAATAATTTTTTAACCGTTGAAATAATCCATGGCATATTGATTAGATTGCATTCACTCAATTGTAAATTTATCGCAACCATTTCTTATTTCGGGTAAAAAATCAATTTCGTTTATCGGGGACGTATAAAAATTAATGCTTCAGCCAATATCGGCACTTTGGGTTTAATCCGAGCCGCGACCGTGAGGAAGCGGAACTTTAGAGCAGAGAACTGAACAAGAGCATTCCACTGCATTTAAAAGTTCCGCTCCCTCACGGTCGCGGCTCGGATTTCTTTACTAGATAACCCTTTTTATTGATGCAAGATTCAGACCTGATTTACATGTGCTTGATCATGGCATCGCCAAAGCCGGAACTGCTTACTAAAGTAGAGCCTGGCATGCCGCGCTCGAAATCATAAGTCACAGTCTTCGCTTCAATAGCACCTTCCATGCCTTTGATAATCAAATCAGCAGCTTCAGTCCAGCCCATATGCCTTAACATCATTTCAGCAGACAGGATAATAGAACCTGGATTTACCTTATTTTGGCCGGCATATTTTGGCGCTGTTCCATGAGTTGCTTCAAAAACGGCAACTTCATCGCCAATATTTGCCCCTGGAGCAATACCAATACCGCCAACCTGAGCTGCCAGAGCATCAGAAATGTAGTCTCCGTTCAGATTAAGAGTAGCAATTACGCTGTAATCTTCTGGTCTTAACAGAATTTGTTGCAGGAAGGCATCAGCAATTACATCATTGATAATGATTTGTTTGCCCGTTTTAGGATTTTTAAACTCCATCCATGGGCCGCCCTGATATTCTTTAGCGCCAAATACGTCACGAGCTACCTGATAACCCCAATCTTTGAAGGAGCCTTCGGTAAACTTCATAATGTTACCTTTATGGACTAAAGTGACTGTCTGACGGTCATTATCAATCGCATATTGAATTGCTGCTTTAACCAAACGTGTTGTACCTTCTTTGGAAACAGGTTTAATGCCTATACCGCAATGCTCAGGAAAACGGATTTTTTTAACGCCCATTTCATTCTGTAAGAATTGAATTACTTTTTTTGCTTCAGGAGAATCAGCTTGCCATTCAATACCTGCATAGATATCTTCCGAGTTTTCACGGAAAATAACCATATCGGTTTTCCAAGGCTCTTTTACCGGGCTCGGAACACCTTTAAAATAACGGATTGGACGCAGGCAGGTGAACAAGTCCATATCCTGGCGAATTGCCACGTTCAATGAACGGATACCACCGCCAACTGGAGTCGTTAAAGGACCTTTAATTGATACGACAAATTTCTTCATAGCATCAATTGTTTCTTTAGGTAACCATTGATCGCTACCATAAACTTTAGTCGCCTTTTCGCCGGCATAAACTTCCATCCAGGCAATTTTTCTCTTGTTACCGTAAGCTTTTTCAACTGCAGCATCAACAACACGAATCATTGGTGGTGTAACATCAACCCCGATACCATCCCCTTCGATAAATGGAATTATCGGATTATTGGGAACGTTCAGGGAAAGATCAGCAGCAACTGTAATCGCCTCGCCTTGAGCAGGCACTTTAATTTTATCGTACGTCATTGATCACTCCGTAAATTTTAGAGAGATCAATCATAGCATGCCATAATGAGGAATCCCAAATATGAATTTGGATTTATTTGATAATAAATATCAGGTAGGAAATTTGAGATGGGTTCTGTATTTCTCGAAGGTGAACATTTGTGTTTTTGTTTGAGTTTTTGAGATTTTATTCGGGCACGCAGACGGGTACGCAAACATTCACGAAACGGCTCATTACCCCGATGCACGTCGTCCTGAGCGCGGCTCTTTGTGCGAAAGATAATGCCAGTCCGAGGAGATCCTTCGCGCAAAAAGACGCGCTCAGGACGACGTAGATTGGGGGGAATGAAGAGGTTGGTGCCTAAAGTGAGTTTTCCTGGTTGCCTGCAACTGACTCTTCCATATATCTTTGTTATTCTCCGCTCCACGTCGTCCTGAGCACTTCAGATTTCGTAGCCGTACATTGCCACTTCGATCCCGTATTACGGCTGGAGCCTAATACGGGCTACACTCGCTGTGCCATTCTCCGCTCCACGTCGTCCTGAGCGCGTCTTTTTGCGCGAAGGATCTCCAAATACTGGCACCACGCTGCGCTCAGAACGATGTGGATCTTACGCCCTCTCTAACATTTTGATCTGTTCGGGCAATTGATCATAGCCTGCTTCTACATTGATGTATTCGCTTTTAGCCAGATAAATCGACAGAGACCCATCGTCGGTTGCGGAGGGTTTTTGTAAGATGCCGTTAAAACCTTCCAGTTTTAATCGCAGAAAGTCACTGAGCCGGGTTACCAGATAAAAGTTACGGTAATAGTTATCAGGACTCATGTGCAATGCCTTTGCATCTTTGGCCAATTCATGCCCGGGTAAATAATCCTTTAATGAATAAGACGAGTTATTGTGTACCGCTATGACTTTGCCTTCAGGTAATAACTCTTTTATTTTACTGGCCAATTTCTTTACTTCGCGATGTGCTTCAGGAGTGTAATAACTGAATTGTGCCAGAGTCTTTTTAATGCCCTTATCGGTATAAATTCTATTTGGATCAAATTCATAGCGTTGATTGTTCAAATGAAAAACTATGTTACGCCCGCCTGAATGCACGAGAGTTAAAAGGCTCCCGCCTTCTTTATGGATTACTGCCTTTGCTGCTTTTAGAGCCGTTGTTTCATTATTATGAACATGAATATAGGCTTTCCCTTTTCCTTTATACTGCTGAATTACAACGGGTTCATCACCAACCATTACTTTATGATTCACCGCACAACCCACCTGAGTTAAAGCCAACAATCCAAGTATCATCCATTTCATGAACAATTTTCACCATTAAGAGTAAATTTCTCTCATTGTATAGCGATAAAACTCAAAAGACAATGCATTCATAGGGGCTAGAAAGTGTTACATCTGAAAAAATACTTTGCTCATCCCTGCCATTCAATTTACCATCATGCCTTCAATAGCTTTTACTATCATAATTCATGACTCAATTAATTCTTTTTAACAAACCTTATGGGGTCGTCACCCAGTTCACTGGAGAAGTACATGAAGAAACCCTGGCCGCATTTATAAAAATGCCCGGCTTTTATGCAGCAGGCCGTCTGGATAAGAATAGTGAAGGCTTATTATTGCTGACAAATGATGGTTCACTACAGCATAAACTCACCCATCCCAAATTCGAAAAGAGTAAATATTACTGGGTACAGGTAGAAGGAATACCAACAGAAGAGGATCTGCAACCACTAAGATCAGGATTAAGGATTAAAGACCTGACTTTTCTGCCAGCTCAAGCCCGGTTAATTGCGGAACCTGACCTCTGGCCACGCAATCCTCCCATACGCGAAAGAAAGAGTATTCCCACAAGTTGGTTAGAAATCATTTTAAAAGAAGGTAAAAATCACCAAATAAGAAAGATGACCGCGGCTATTGGTTTTCCAACATTACGATTGGTAAGGCATAGAATTGGTGATTGGAAGCTGGGTGGCTTAAAGCCCGGTGAGTTTAAGCTTGTACAACACTGATACCAAATTTGAACCGTAGCCCGGTCTGCTTGCAGCCGGGATCGAAGTGGCACCATCCCGGCTGCAAGCAGTTGGCTATCTACACCTCTTTTTGCCATTTCTCGGATCTACGTCGTCCTGAGCGCGTCTTTTTGCGCGAAGGATCTCCCGAAGGCAGCATGGTGCCAGTATTTTGGAGATCCTTCGCGCAAAAAGACGCGCTCAGGACGACGTAAATCGTAGAAATGATATCTACATCCTAACGATATGCCAGACGTGTTAGGAGAGAACCATCACCCAGCAAACGTATCCAGGGCCAGATAAACATTCCGAGAATAGCGCTGGTCACCGGCATAAACAGGCTGTAATTGAAGCCTAGGAGCGCATCAGTGCAAGAAATTGTTGCCTGATACAGAAGGCAGAAAAAGCCGATAAGACAGATTTGCTGCATAATGGAGAAAAACTGGAACCGTCTTGATTTGGTTGAGGCCAACCAGGTTGTCAGTAACAGGGCAAAAGAATGTTCGCCGATAACTGTAGAAAGCAAAATATCCAGAGTTAGGCCCACAAACAATAAAGTAGTTAATTTAAAGTTGCCTGGTAAATAATATTCTATATAAAGAACCAATAATAAAACCCAGGGTGGGCGAAAAGCAGAGAGTAATTCGGGCATGGGTAATATAGATAAAATCAGCGCGGCAATAAATCCTATTCCCAATCGTATGCGAAGATTAGTCATCAGGCACTCTCCTCAGCATTCAAACGCTCATTAATCTGAGCCGTTAATTCTTCTTGTTCCGGATCAGGCCAGATTAATAAAACCAGGCGATTACGGTTGAGTAATGCAATAGGACTCACCTTGACCTTCACAAAATCCTCACCGGGAATACTGTTAACCTGCTCAACACGCCCTACCGGATAACCTTCCGGATAACGTCGGCCCAAACCGGAGGTTACCAGCATGTCGCCAGGATGTATGGAAGACGTTTTGGGTAAATTAATTAATGACAATTCATCAATACTGTTATTCCCCACAAGTATCGCGCGTTCACCAGTACGATTGTTACGAACGGGTACAGCACTTTTGGAGTCTGAAATAAGCAAGACTGTGCTTGTCATAGGCCCTACATCAATGACTTGCCCCATAACCCCTTTAGCATCAAGGATAGGCTGTCCGGTGTAAACCCCATCACGTTTGCCTTTGTTTAACACCACTATTTGCCGTGCCGTGCTGGTATCTACAGCAAGAATCTGAGCAGCCATAGCTCGCATATCGGCTTTACTGGATGTTAATAATAATTCTTTTAACTGGGAATTTTCCCTTTGAATGACCAGCAACTTCTGTAATTCTGCTTCCAGCATGGTTTGCTGATAGCGTAACTGCATGTTTTCATCGATCAGGGCTTTCTTGGCGCTCACCAAAGACTGAACCCAGCCAATTACCCTGACAGGATAATCTACGGCATATTGCAAAGGAGAAACAATTAAAGAAAAACCGCTACGCACACTATCGAGATAGCGATAATGATAATCGGAAAACATGAGAAACACAGAAACAACAAGAGCGAACACAAATCCAATGAAGCTGTGTCCGCCCTTGATAAATAATCTGCTGTGTTTGTTATTCTGTTGAGAGGAAATCACCGCCACGCAAATCCATGGTTTCTAAAGCTTTACCACCACCACGTGCAACACAGGTTAATGGATCTTCAGCAATTAATACAGGTAATCCAGTCTCTTCCATCAGTAAGGTATCAATGTTCTTTAACAAAGCCCCGCCTCCGGTCAATACCATACCACGCTCAGCAATATCAGCAGCCAATTCAGGCGGCGCTAATTCCAGTGCAGCTCTTACCGCACCAACGATACCTGATAAAGGTTCTTGTAAAGCTTCAAGAATTTCAGCACTTGTCAATGTAAAGCTGCGTGGCACACCTTCAGCAAGATTTCGTCCACGTACTTCTATTTCAAACAGGTCACGACTTGGGAATGCAGAACCAATTTCGTGTTTAATACGTTCTGCTGTAGTTTCACCAATCAGCGTACCGTAATTACGGCGCACGTAAGAAACAATAGCATCATCGAATTTGTCACCACCAATACGTACTGATTGATGATAGACAATACCACTCAAAGAAATAATCGCAACTTCAGTAGTTCCGCCACCAATATCAACTACCATGGAACCGCTTGCTTCTTCAACTGGCATGCCTGAACCCAGGGCTGCTGCCATTGGTTCTTCAATCAGGAAGACTTCACGTGCACCAGCACCCATTGCTGACTCACGAATGGCTCTTCGCTCAACCTGGGTAGAACCACAGGGAACGCAAACCAGAACTCGTGGACTGGGTCTTAGGAATTTATTTTCATGCACTTTATGAATGAAATGCTGCAACATTTTTTCAGTAACAAAGAAGTCAGCGATAACGCCATCTTTCATTGGTCTGATTGCATTAATGTTACCAGGAGTTCTTCCCAGCATGCGTTTGGCTTCGATACCGACTGCCGCTACACGCTTTTGACCTGATTCATTGCGTAAGGCAACTACAGAAGGTTCGTTGAGAACAATTCCTTTATCTCTTACATAAATCAATGTGTTAGCCGTTCCCAAATCGATGGATAAATCGTTGGAAAACACGCCCCGTAATTTTCTGAACATATGCGGTACTACTCCGTTCTTCTTTTTGTGTGCTACTTTATCCTATATTTGGGTAAAGATCGACAGTTGTATTGTAAGAATTTTAAATAATTGTGTAAATTTTGAGGATACGATTTCACAGTCACACCTCAGATTTGTAGCCCGTATTAGCGAAGCGTAATACGGGAAAGTACCACGTCGATCCCGTATTACGCTTCGCTAATACGGGCTACTGACTCAAATGTCATTCTACGTGTTAATTCAGAACAAAAACCTCCTTCAACTGGTCTCTGTTTTTGTCAACAAATTTCTGGCCAAAACCTTTTACCTCAGCCAGCTCTTCCAGGGACTTAAAGCCCTGATGACTTTCTCTGTAGGCAATAATTGCTTCAGCACGCTTTTTCCCAATCCCCTTAAACGAGCCTGTAAGAGTTGATAAATCAGCATGATTAATATCAATTTTTGTATGCACTATAGGTGGTGTCTTGGGACTATTGGCTGCCTGAGCAGGAATGGTGATAACGAATAACGACAATAAAACAGCAAGGAATCTTGCTTTCATAATTTTCTCCTAATTGTTGGACTAAGCGGCTCGTTCCGGAGCCGCGCAAAGTATCCCAAGATTTTGTAGTCTTGTCGAGAAAATTTTTAATTATTTTTGCCGGGAAAAACTATAAAGAACATATGAAACACATGATGTCAGTTTTTCAACCATATCCAAATGAAGGAATTCATTAGGACCATGTGCATTGGAGTGTGGGCCTAGTACTCCCGTAATCATAAATTGGGCTTGAGGAAACTGTTCACCCAACATTCCCATAAAGGGAATAGTTCCGCCTTCTCCCATGTAAGCAGCGGGCTTTCCATAATAAGTCATGGATGCCTCGTCTGCTGCCTTTGCCAACCAGTCAGAAAGCTGCGGTGCATTCCAGCCTTTAGAACCATCATCCACTCTGAAAGACACTTTGGCATTATAAAGTGGGTTATGGGTCAGGGCCTCCTGCATTAATGACGCGGCTTCTTTAGGATTAACCAGAGGCGGGAGGCGCATGGATAATTTCAGTGCTGTTACTGGACGCATGACATTACCGGCATTGGCAATAGGTGGAAAGCCATCCGCACCAGTGACAGTCAGAGCGGGACGCCAGGTGCGATTTAAAATTAATTGTGACTTATCCTTTTGTACTGGTTCTACTCCTTTATGCCAGGGAAACTCGGTATAAACCTGATCACCCAAGGTCTGAGCGCAATGTTCCGCCTGCTTTACCCTTTCTTCGGGGATATCACAATACAATTGTGATAACTTTACTTCCCCAGTCTCTTCATCTTCAATACGACTGATTAATTGTCTTGCTACTCGGAAACTGTCTGCCACAATGCCACTGGCATTTCCTGAATGGACACCTTCATGAATTAACTCTACAGAAAGCTCGCCTACCACATTGCCACGTAATGATGTGGTCATCCAAAGCTGTTCATAGTTACCGGCTCCTGAATCCAGGCATATGACTAAAGAGGGCTTGCCTATTCGATCTTTCAATTCTTCAATATAAAAGGGCAAATCGTAGCTGCCGCTTTCTTCGCATGCTTCTATGATCAAGACACAACGCGGATAAGGAACGCCCTGCTCTTCCAAAGCACGGATAGCAGTCAGGGATGCATAAGCTGAATAACCATCATCAGCCCCTCCTCGTCCATATAAAAGACCCTCTTTCAATACAGGCTTCCAGGGATGTAAATCGTCATTCCAGCCCGACATTTCTGGCTGTTTGTCCAAATGGCCATAGAGTAAAACAGTTTCATCGATCTGGCCTGGCACTTCCATATAAATCAATGGCGTTCTGTTTTCCAGACGCATCACTTCCAGAGCCATCCCTTTTGGAGCGTGAGCCTTACACCAGTTTGCAATATGTGAAACAGCCTGTTCCATATAACCATGTTCTTGCCATTGGGCATCAAAATGGGGAGATTTATTAGGAATTCTTATGTAATCACATAAACTGGGTAGTATTTCTTCCTGCCACTGTTGGCGTATATAGTCATACAGTCCTTGGGGATTGAACATGTGCCTGCTCCTTGATAATGGCCACTATCTTATTGGTGGCGGACTCAATTTTTAATGCTTTGATTTTATTATCAATGTCCTTTTTATTCGTCACTACCTCGTGTAAGGAAGCCAACAGCGTTTCTTTACTCAAGGATTCATCCTGAATTACTGTGCTTATGCCTAAGCCTTTAAAGTAGCGCGCATTTTGAATCTGATCCCCACGGCTTACTTGTGCCGAGAGAGGAATTAAAACATGAGGTTTCCCCAGAGCAAGGATTTCATATAAAGAATTAGCACCTGCCCGGGAAATCACAATGGAGGCCGCGGCAAACAAATCGGGAAGTTCTTCATTGACGTACTCAAATTGCTTGTAGCCCTCTCTGGCATTTAATGAGGGTTCTATTTTTCCCTTCCCACAAACATGGATAACCTGAAATTCACTGGTTAACTCGTTCAGAGCAGCTCTTATACTGCTATTAATTGAACCTGCCCCCAAACTTCCTCCCACAATAAGAAGACAAGGTTTTGATTCATTAAAGCCACATAGCTCCAGTCCCCTTTCCTTGTTTCCCTGGAATAATTGCTGACGAATCGGGGTGCCAGTCACTTCGATTTTATCCTGATTCTTAAAATGCTTTTTGCCTGCATCAAAGGTAAGGCAAATTTTGTTTACAAAAGGGAATGACAAGCGATTGGCAAGGCCAGGACTCATATCTGATTCATGGGCAATAACAGGAATACGATTTATCCAGGCACCAACAACCACAGGAAAAGCGACAAAGCCTCCTTTAGAAAAAACCACATCGGGCTTTAACCTGAAAAACAACCAGGTTGATTGCAGGATACCGCAAAAAATTTTGAACGGATCCAACAGGTTTTTAAAGCTAAAATAACGGCGTAATTTACCACTACTGACCGAATGGAAAGGAATATCCATTTTTTTTATCATGTCATGTTCAATTCCCTCAGCTGAACCTACATAATTGACAGCCCATCCTTCCTGCCTGAATTCTTTAATCAGCGCTATATTAGGTGTCACATGTCCTGCTGTACCGCCACCAGTAAAAACAATGCTTAAACTCATAAGACTTCCCTAACCAATAAACTTAAATCAATGGCTTTGATTGATTTGGTGATAGCACCGACAGAAATAAAATCAACTCCAGCCTCAGCAACCGCGCTGATATTTTCCCTGTTAATTCCGCCAGAGGCTTCCAGCTCACAATATTTGGGCTGATTCATTCTCACTGCCTGAGCCAACATGTCCACACTGAAGTTATCCAGCAATACCCGATCAGGATGGGCATCAAAAGCTTCTCTTAACTCATCGAGCGTTTCAACTTCAATTTCGACTAACAGATACTTATCTGTTTTTCTTGCCAGATTAATGGCTTTGGCAATAGAGCCACAGGCTTTAATATGGTTTTCCTTGATTAAAAAAGCATCGTAAAGCCCCATACGATGGTTCACTCCGCCGCCACAACGTACGGCATACTTCTGTGCCATTCTCAAACCAGGCAAAGTCTTGCGTGTATCCAGCAATCGCGTCTGGGTACCTTTGAGTTTTTGTACGTAATGCCAGGTTTGTGTTGCCGTAGCAGACAGGGTTTGCAGAAAATTCAATGCCGTACGCTCTGCGGTGAGAATACTGCTGGCAGTACCATGCAGAGTACATAAGGACGATGGCGCATTGAGCCACTCCCCTTCGGTTACATGCCATTCAATTTCAATTTTAGAATCAATCTGATGAAATACTTCATTCACCCAGGGCTGACCACAAACCAGCATGGGTTCACGAGAAATAATTTCTGCTTCAACGACAAGATTTAAGGGTAATAATGCAGCAGTTACATCACCACTGCCCACATCTTCAGCTAAAGCATGCTCAACATCAGAACGTACCTGGGCTGCTTCTATTTTCATGCGTTAACTTCCTTCTTTTTATATGTATAACGGGCCTTTAATAAAGGCGGGGCGATAAATGTCGTAATCATAACCATTAAAACAATTGCAGAAAATAATTCATCAGAAATAACGCCTAAGGTTCGCCCTATGGAAGCAAAAACCAAACCGACCTCTCCGCGCGGCAACATGCCAATTCCAATAAGCAAGCGGTCATCTTTTTTGTTGGCTCCGTAGCCACTGATCAATTTTCCAAGAATGGCAGCAATAATTAAACCGCCTGCCAAAACCAGTACTTTCCAGTTATAAAATGTTTCCAGTTTAACCTGGATGCCTATAACCATGAAAAACATAGGGGCTAAAATTGATTCAAGAGGGGCAACTAATTGTTGAATACTGCGATTGTCTTTATGGTTGCTATTCTCTGTTTTAAAATAGTCATCATGAAGAATTACTCCAGCAGCAAATGCACCAATAATAGCAGCAAGCTGAACGAATGAAGCTAACCAGGACAGGGACATTACAAAGAGGAAAGAAATAAATAATTTAGATTCCCAAGGCTCCAGAAAACGGAAAAAATGAACTGATTTGCGTAACAATATTGGTCCCAGAGCCAGCGATCCAATGAAGAAGAGCAGCGAATAAATAATGATGCGCACTACCATAGTAATATCAACGATACCACCAATAACAACACTGCTGACCACAGCCAGTATAATCAATCCCAGAATATCGTCCAGCATGGCCGCGCCCAGTATGGTTCTAGCCTCTCTGGTTCTGAGTTTATTCATTTCTTTCAATACTCGTGCGGTGATACCTATGCTTGTTGCACTCAAGGTTGCAGCAATAAATAAATCAGACTGAAATGATGAGTGTGGAATTAAAACATAGGCAGCCCCAAACCCCAAAAGCATTGGTGCTATTACACCGATAATTGCCACCTGCATGGATTCACGGCCAGTATGTTTTAACTCTTCAATGGAACTCTCCAGCCCCACCATAAATAGCAAAAAGATAACGCCATAGCGGGAAAAAATATCAACAATGTACGCAATTTTCAGATATTCTGTGCCTTCTGGACCACTAAGTGCCTGGGTTACCTGCTGAGCATAAAAAGAATTGGGTATAATTGAAGCTACCGATTGATTTAGTGGTGTACCGGCAAGCATTTCTTTCATAATATTAAAAATAGATGAGCCTTCTCTGAGGATGACAACCAGTTCATTGCCACAAAGATAAGCAATGTTTCCTACCAAAACACCCATCAATAATTCACCAAGAACTCCTGGCTGATGCAATCGTCTTGCTATGTAGCGGCCAAGAATGGCGAAGAAAAAAATGGCTGTTACACCGAGAAGAACCGAGGCTATAGGATCTGCGTGTTCGCCTCCAGCTGCTGCATGAGCAATTACTGGAGACAAACACGCGATGAAAAGTACTCTTTTCTTTATAACGTGCATTATTGTTTCGCTAAAAACAGGCAGGTTTCCAGAACTGAATCAGGGTTTAATGAAACACTTTCAATTCCCTCTTTCATCAGCCACTCAGCAAAATCCTGATGGTCTGAAGGGCCCTGGCCACAGATACCTATGTATTTGCCTGCTTTTTTACAGGTAGAAATGGCCATATGGAGTAATGCTTTCACCGCGTCATTGCGTTCATCGAACTGAGCAGCAACCAAACCTGAATCGCGGTCCAGCCCCAGAGTTAGCTGGGTAAGGTCATTAGATCCAATGGAAAAGCCATCAAAATGCTCTAAAAACTGACTTGCCAACAGAGCATTTGAAGGCAGTTCGCACATCATAATAACACGCAGCCCCTGTTTACCGCGCTCAAGCCCATGTTGTTTAAGAACATCAATAACACCACTGGCTTCGGAAACAGTACGCACAAAAGGAATCATGACCTCTACATTGGTCAGGCCCATGTCTTCACGAACCCTTCTCACCGCTTTGCATTCGAGGGCAAAACACTCAGCGAATGATGAAGAAACATAGCGTGATGCTCCTCTGAATCCTAGCATTGGATTCTCTTCTTCAGGTTCATACAAAGTACCGCCAACCAGATTTGCGTATTCGTTGGATTTAAAATCAGACAAACGTACGATTACGGGCTTGGGATAAAATGCCGCAGCAATAGTAGCAATCCCTTCTTTCAGACGTTCAATATAATATTCAACCGGTGAATCGTAAGCCGCTGTTTTCTCGCTAATGAATTTCTTTAGCTCTTTATCTTTTAAAATATCAAAATCAAGTAAGGCCCTCGGGTGAATGCCTATGGTATTTGAAATCAAAAACTCCAGACGTGCCAGGCCTACACCAGAATTGGGTATGGATTGAAAGGCAAACGCCCGTTCAGGATTGCCTACGTTCAGCATCACTTTCATGGGTAATTCAGGCATGGTTTCTACATCGAGGCGTATTTGTTCAAAAGGTAAAAGCCCTGCATAAACAAAACCGGTATCCCCTTCCGCACAGCTAACCGTCACTTCATCTCCATCGACTATGGTTTTCGTTGCATCACCACAACCGACTACTGCAGGAATCCCTAACTCACGGGCAATAATTGCCGCGTGACAGGTTCTTCCACCACGATTGGTCACGATGGCAGATGCACGCTTCATAACCGGTTCCCAATCAGGATCAGTCATGTCGGAAATGAGTACGTCACCTGGCTGTACTTTATGCATTTCACTAATGTCTTTGATTATTCTTGCTTTCCCTTGGCCAATACGCTGCCCAATGCTTCGGCCTTCAGCCAGAATCTCGGAATGCTGTTGCAAGGTATAGCGCTCAAGAACTTGTTTGTTGTCCCTGCTTTTTACTGTTTCAGGACGTGCCTGCAAGATATAGAGTTTGCCGTTAGAACCGTCTTTAGCCCATTCTATATCCATGGGGCGGCCATAATGTTGTTCAATAATCAGAGCCTGTTGCGCTAACTGTTCCACTTCTTTGGCATTAAGGGAAAACAGTAAGCGCTCTGCTGCGTCAACCTCGACGGTTTTAACGCGGCGTTCCAGGGCTGGATCATCACAATACACCATTTTCAATGCTTTACTGCCCAGATTTCTCCTGATTACAGCAGGCTTACCTGCCTTAAGTCCTGGTTTATGGACATAGAATTCGTCTGGATTGACAGCACCTTGTACTACCATTTCCCCTAAACCGTAGGAGGAAGTAATAAAGACAACCTGATCAAAGCCTGATTCAGTATCCATAGTGAACATAACACCGCTCACCGCCAAATCGCTGCGGATCATTTGCTGAATTCCGGCAGATAAAGCCACATCATTGTGCGCAAAATTGTGATGAACACGATAAGCAATAGCCCGGTCATTAAATAAAGAGGCAAAAACGTGTTTGATTGCCAAAAGAACAGAATCAATGCCTTTGATGTTTAAAAAGGTTTCCTGTTGTCCGGCAAAAGAAGCGTCAGGCAAATCTTCAGCAGTAGCTGATGAACGTACTGCCACACTAAAATCATCATGTCCTATTTGTTGGGAAAGTTGCTGATAAGAGTTGCGTACGGCATTTTCAAATTCAGGAGTGAAGGGTGTGTTGATAATCAATTCCCGGATTTCTTTTCCTACAATGGCTAATTTACAGACATCATCGGTGTCCAGAGTTTCCAGTTTCTGGTAGATTTTTTTATCCAGTCCATCACGGGATAAAAATTCTTTAAACGAATCAGCTGTAGTGGCAAAGCCTCCTGGTACAGACACTCCTGCGGAAGACAAATGACTGATCATTTCACCAAGAGAAGCATTTTTACCACCCACCTGCTCCAGGTCCCGCATGCCCAATTGCGCTAAATCAATAGTATGTGTCTTGACCATTATAACTACCTCTAATCCATAAAATGATGAACATTCTACTTAAATTGTTGGTCTATTGGAATTAGAACTGCTCATGACTTGAAAAAGAATTACAAAGCTTAGAAAAACACTGGACTTGAAACTCGCTCGATGTGTAGCCCGGTCTGCTATAGCTGAGAATTGTACCACTTCGATCCCGGCTGCAAGCAGACCGGGCTACAGACCCTGCCAGAATTTTGGTGGGATTTCGTAGCCTGTATTAGGCGTAGCCGTAATACAGGACGACGTGGCTCAGCTACGACATTAAGGGGCATTTTTTCCCATAATAAACAAAAAATGACAAAAGTGTGTGTTATGCGCTAAGATGTAGTGTTGTTGTTTTTCAGGATGAACAGAAACATACAAAGTTGTAGACATTCGTCTCTCGATTTAGCCTTTATAAACGCACTTTGAACAGTCTTTGTAAGCCTTAGCGAAGTATCCAGCTCATTAATGGATTGCTTTCATTCGCAAAAACGTTTTAGTTTATAAATTGCCTATATCAAGTCAGACGAACCATGCAACCCAGACATCTGTTCGACGAGCTCACTTTATTACAAGGACGCTACAATGTTTAAACATATAGCACTCATATCTGTTGCCTTATCTTTAAATACTATCTCCTTACCCAGTATCGCCTGTTCAGCCTTGATTTTTAATAAAAACAAGCCATCTACTGTAGCAGTAAATCTGGACTGGAAGTACAGGGAAGGTACTGTGGTCATTCATCCACGTAATACGCTGATGGTTTCCAGTATCGACTCTCCCGAATACCATCCGCTGATGTGGAAAAGTCGTTATGGCAGCGTCATATTTCACGGTGGCAACCGCTTTAAAGCCGGCCCTGCAGCAGATGGAATGAACGAAAAAGGTCTGACGGCATCAGTTCTGGTTCTTAAATCATCCAGTTACCCCCAAAATAATGAGTTACCCACCTTAAATACTTCAGAATGGGTGCAGTATGTCCTCGATAATTTCCAAAGCGTACAGGAAGTCATCGATGACAGTGCCAATTATCAGCTATTACCTGGCACTTATCGTGATGTAGCTATGAATTTGCATATGGTGATTAACGATGCTGAAGGCAAATCTGCCGTCTTGGAATATCTGGATGGGCAACTGGTCATTCATACCCAGGATGAATTAAAACCCTCAGTTCTGACTAACACAGATTATAACTCTTCTGTTTCACTGTTGAGCGAATACCGTGATTTTGGCGGCTCAAAAGCACTGCCTGGCGGCTATGATTCAAACTCTCGCTTTGTAAGGGCTGCTCATTATATGAAGAGATTGCCAAGCTTTGTAGCCAATGAAGAGCACATAGCATACGCCTTTAACGGGCTGAGTGATGTAGCTCAGGCACCAGGCACTCCACAGCCTACACAATTAAGCATGGTTTTTGATATACCCACCAAAACCATTTATTTCCGTAGCGTGAATGAAGCCAGTGTCAGGGTTATTCCTTTTGCTGATATAAATTTTGATACTTTGTCAGAGCCTTTATCCATCAATGCGTATCAGCATTTTTACGGGAATGTGGTAGAGCAATTCAAGTCTATGCGTGGTTAGAACAAGCCTGTAGCCTGTATGGTACGTCGTCCTGAGTGGTGCTCAGGACGACGTACTAAAAGTCTCACAATGCCGAGAGCGCTTGTGGGAAATCTTTAAAGAAATTATTTTCATTAATCATTTTAATGATCCCCGTCTTACGCAACTTAGCCGTTACCCGTGCATTAGCGCCGCTAATCATTACCCGCACACCACGATGCAATAAACCAGAAATTGCTTCCTCAAGAGTTTGTATTCCGGTGATGTCCATAAAAGGAACCCACCGCATTCTGATAATCAGCGTTTTAGGATCGGTATGAGTCACTGCCAAAGCTCGTTGAAACATTTCAACAGCCCCAAAGAAGAAAGGCCCTTCCATGGCGTAGACTAAAACACCTTCTGGTAAAACAGTCAGATTTTGCTGTTGTAATTCCTCAGCCAGTTGCTCTTCTGACATATGCTTCACTTCCACACTGGATGACATGCGGCGAATAAACTGCAAGACCGCTAGAATTACCCCGATATTAACCGCGACCACCAAATCAACAAAAACAGTCAACACGAAGGTTACCAGTAAAACAAACACATCCGCTTTAGGGGCAACTTTTACCAGTTTAATAAAATGGTGCACCTCACTCATGTTCCATGCCACAACAAACAGTATTGCGGCCAGAGCGGCCAGCGGGACATTTACTGCCAAAGGAGCGAGAAAGAGAATAATTAAAATTAAGGTAACTGCATGAATAATCCCGGCCAAAGGACTGTTACCGCCATTGCGAATATTGGTCGCAGTACGAGCTATTGCTCCAGTAGCTGCAAACCCGCCAAACAATGGTGCACATATATTAGCGATACCCTGCCCAATCAATTCCCGATTGGAGTTATGCTGCGTTCCGGACATACCATCAGCAACCACTGCAGACAATAAGGATTCTATTGCTCCTAACATCGCAATCGTGAATGCCGGACTAATCAGCTCAATAAGTCGGTTGACAGTAATATCAGGAATAACAAAAGCGGGCAAACCCTGAGGAATACCGCCAAACATGCTCCCAATGGTAGCAACGCCTTCAAAATGAAAAATAGATTGCAACACAGTAGCAATCACCAAAGCAACCAACGGACCTGGTATACGTTTGCAACCGGGAAATTTATTAGAAAAAAGAACAAGAAACAACGCGCCAAAGCCAAGAGCTGTCGTAGTCAGGTTCATCTGAGGAAAGGCCTGCAGCAAATGCCAGAGTTTTTCATGAAAGTGACCACCGCCAGTTGCTGGTAAACCAAAAAAGTACTGCCACTGTCCAACCCAGATGACTACCGCTATTCCTGAAGTAAAACCGACAATTACAGGAGTGGGTATGAATTTGATGATCCCCCCAAGCCGGGCCAAGCCGAAAAAAAACAGCATAAAGCCAGCCATTAAAGTAGCAATTTGCAAACCCGAAATGCCGTATTGCGCGGTGATTCCTGAAAGGACAACAATAAAAGCCCCTGTTGGACCCGCAATTTGTAACCGGCTTCCGCCCATCATGGACACGATTAAACCAGCCACTATTGCAGTATACAAGCCCTGTTCCGGCTTGGCTCCCGAGGCAATAGCAAAAGCCATTGCCAGCGGTAAAGCAACCACTCCGACAATTAAGCCTGAAATGATGTTTTGTAACCAATATTTTTTCTGAAATAATCCAGCTTTGTAAGATTCGATGAGTATATTCATAGATAATGCGTCGACCTAATTAAATATTTGCAGCTATTATACACATAAAGAACAAAAATATGTTAATTTTGCTGGAAAATTTCTCGCTTTAATTCACATCTTGCCTCGCTTCTAATATCATATACGCTTTATCACCCAGGGTAAGCTATCAATGACTCTTACAGCTTTAAATGCAATATCTCCCATAGATGGTCGTTACATCAATAAAACAAGGTCTTTAAGTCCCTATTTTAGCGAATTCGCTTTGATTTTTTACCGTTTAACGGTTGAAGTTCGTTGGCTGGAATCCCTGGCTGCCAATGAGACTATTCCTGAAGTGCCTAAACTGACGGAACAATCGAAACAGTTTTTATCTGAAATCATCGCCAATTTTGACGAAACAGAAGCTGAAACAATCAAGGAATTTGAAAGACAGACCAATCATGATGTAAAAGCGATTGAATATTATCTCAAAGACAAATTTCAGCATAATGACCAGCTTAAGGCGATGGTTGGCTTTATTCATTTTGCATGTACTTCAGAAGACATCAATAACCTGGCTTATGCCTTAATGGTAAAACAAGCCATTGCTCAGGTCATCCAGCCTACTCTTGCTGAAATTATGGGCGGTATAACTCTTCTGGGCAAACAACACGGCGATGCGGCCATGTTGTCCAGAACACATGGTCAACCGGCAACACCTACTACCATGGGTAAAGAGTTGGTCAACTTTGTAGCTCGTCTCAAAAGGCCGCAACAACAATTGGCTGAGGTATTAATTCCAGGCAAATTTAATGGCGCTGTGGGCAATTATAATGCGCACCTGATTGCTTATCCTGATGTTGACTGGCGTAAGCATTGTGCCGGGTTTGTCACTTCGCTAGGCTTGTCGTTTAATCCGTATACCACTCAAATTGAACCTCATGATGGCATCGCTGAAGTATCGCAAATCATGATGAGAATCAATAATATCCTGCTCGATTACACACAGGATATATGGAGTTATATTTCTCTGGGCTACTTCAAGCAAAAGACAATAGCTGCTGAAGTAGGCTCATCAACTATGCCCCACAAAGTCAATCCCATTGATTTTGAAAATGCCGAAGGAAACCTGGGTATGGCAAATGCCTTATTTATCCATTTCGCCAACAAATTAACCCAATCACGTTTGCAACGAGACTTATCGGACTCAACTGTACTGCGTAATTTGGGCGTGGCATTTTCCTATAGTCTCATTGCTTATCATTCAATAGCCAAAGGCAATGATAAACTGCAAATCAATAAACAGGCTTTAGAAGAAGATTTAGATGCAAACTGGGAAATTTTGGCAGAAGCCGTGCAAACGGTGATGAGACGCTATAATGTGCCCGATGCTTATGAACAATTAAAAGCACTGACCCGCGGCCAGGGAATTGATGCAAACAGCCTCAAGGAATTCATCAGTACTCTTGCGATTCCTGAAGAGGCAAAAACTCAATTAATCAATCTGACTCCAGCAACTTATACAGGCCTGGCGACCCTGTTGGTTAAGGCTTTTTCATGAATGATACTCTGTCACAACAAGGACAAACCTTCAAATACGATGTTCTTGTTATAGGAACGGGATTAGCTGGTTTGCATTATTGTTTGCAGATTTTAGCCATTCAGCCTCATTTAAATATTGCCTTAATCAGCAAGGCAGAATCGATTGAAAGTAACAGCCGCTATGCCCAAGGCGGCATTGCTGCTGCTTATTCTTCGGAAGACTCTCTGGAATCTCATGTTTCTGATACCCTGATTGCCGGGGATGGCCTGTGCTATGAACCCGCAGTAGAGTTCATCGTGCGCCAAGGCCCTGATATCATCAAGCAACTGGGTGAGTACACTGTACAGTTTAAACGGGAAAACAGTGGTGACTTTCATTTAGCCCAGGAAGGCGGACATTCCCATCGCCGGATTTTTAATTGCGGCGATCAAACCGGCTTGACCGTAACGCAAACCCTGAATCATCTGGTGCAACAGCATAAGCAAATCAAACTGTTTGAACATCATATAGCAGTGAATCTTATCACCCAATACCTTCCGCATCGCACGGATAATCAGGGTGAAGTGCTGGGCGCTTATATCCTTGATTGCAACCAGAACAAGATTCATACCTTCCTGGCTAATTGTGTGATTTTAGCTACCGGAGGCGCAGGGAAAACTTATCGTTATACTACCAATCCTATGGTAGCCACTGGTGATGGCGTTGCTATGGCTTACAGGGCTGGTGCACGAATAGGAAATATGGAATTTTACCAGTTCCACCCTACCCTGCTGCATCATCATTCGTTAAACAATTTTTTAATCTCCGAAGCAGTGCGTGGAGAAGGCGGAATACTTAAAAATCCCGAAACAGGCGAACGGTTTATGAAACGTTACGCTCCCGAACAAATGGAACTGGCAACCCGTGATGTTGTTGCCAGAGCCATTTTCAGTGAAATAGAACAAAGTCAGGCGGGTTATGTCAATCTTGATATCACTCACCAGAGCAAAGCCTTCCTGCAAAAGAGATTCCCGCAAATTTATACTACTTTGCTGTCCATAGGCATTGATATGAGCCAGGACATGATTCCTGTAGTGCCTGCAGCCCACTACCAATGTGGTGGAGTGCTTAGTGATGTGGATGGCCGGACTGATTTAAAACGCCTTTATGCCATTGGCGAAGTGGCCTTTACCGGTTTACATGGGGCTAATCGACTGGCAAGTAATTCTTTGCTGGAAGCTTTGGTAATGGGCGCCAATGCGGCACGTTGTACTCTGAAAGATATAGCCACCCCAATAAAATCTCTGGATACAATCCCCAACTGGAGTTCGCCTGGTGAAGTTAATGCACGACGTGCCAGCCAGATTAATGCGCAGTGGCGCGGTTTACGCGGTGAGATGACTTCCTATGCAGGTATTGTCCGTACTGAAGCAGGCCTTCAGGATCTACTACAATTAATAATGAAACGTAAAAAAATTGTTGAAGAATATTATTGGAAGCATTCCATAACCCGGGATTTTATTGAGTTGAGAAACATTATTCTTAATGCCGAATTGATTGTAAGGGCTGCCCTGTCACGAAGAGAATCGCGTGGCGGTCATTACCGTGAGGATTTTCCCCATAAGAGTGCCAAGGCTCAGGAAAGTATTGCCAAACTGGGACCTGTTGACATTTCGCTTGTTTGAGATTTTATTTAGAGGCCGATTTGATGTTTAAAAACT
This sequence comes from Legionella shakespearei DSM 23087, assembly GCF_000373765.1. GTDB lineage: Bacteria > Pseudomonadota > Gammaproteobacteria > Legionellales > Legionellaceae > Legionella > Legionella shakespearei. The sequence continues at coordinate 120,945 of NZ_KB892404.1, forward strand.
CTACTATTTACCAGCCTGAAGCCACTTTAATGCACATTCGTAATGACATGAGCATCTGTCAGAGTGACTATCCAATTGACTGGTATCAAGAAGACTTTATTCCTTATGCTGAAGAATATCAGGCTTTGCCCGATCGTAAACTGACTACGGTTCTTGAGTGGATGAAGCCTTATATGAAAAAGGCGCAAGATCATTTCGGTGATAAATTATTACTTCTCGCCCATTATTATATGGGTGGAGATATTGTACGCCTGATTGAACAATTTGGCGGTAAAATAGGTGACTCCTATCAATTAGCCCTCATGGCTGCTGAACATCCTGAAAAGTCAGTAATCATTGAATCCGCAGTACACTTTATGGCTGAATCCATCAGTATTCTGGCACATCAAAACCAACAGGTTTACATTACCAATCCCAAATCGGGATGCACTATGGAAATGCTGGCCAAAGATTTCATGGTAGAACCTGCCTTTATCGATTTAAATGAACGTTATGGCGCGGAAAACATTATCCCTGTTTGTTATATGAATACCTCGGGACGAGTTAAAGCGATGACTGGTTCTCAGGGTGGTGCCGTATGTACCAGTTCGAATGTGAAGAAGATATTCCAATGGGCACAGAAGCAAAATAAGAAGATTCTGTTCATTCCAGATCAGCACATGGGCGAAAACGTTGCTTATTGGTTAGGTATTAAAAACCTGGCTTATTGGCCTGGTGGTACTGCAGGTGCGCATTACTCTTTAGCGGAGCAGGAGCAGAGCACATTAAATCAATTTGATAAGGCGGAATTGATTCTGTTTTCCAGTCAATGTGCTGTACATACTGTCTATCAACCGGAAATGTGCGAGTACTGGCATAGCAAAGGCTATACTACTATTGTTCATCCTGAATGCCGTAATGACGTAATCCGGGTTGCTCAGCATGCGGGCTCTACTGCTTTTATCTGGGATTATGTAGTACATGATCGAGCCGGTACAAAACACTATGCGATTGGAACAGAAAACCACATGGTTGCCAATCTGAAGCAGTATTGCAAGGCGCTAGGCATAGAAGTAATCAATCTGGCTGAAGCTCCTCAAAACGATAATGAAAAAGGTGTAGGCTGTGGTTGTGCTACCATGTCACGTAATGATCCACCCCATCTGGTTGCTTTACTCGATTTACTGCGTCAGGGTAAAACCATGGCTTATAACGAAGTCAAAGCAGGTGATGTAGTCAATGAGTTTACAGGCACCAGGAACAGACTGCCTCTAAATGATCAGCAATGGGTTATAGACAATGCAAAAAAATCCTTGCAAATGATGATTAACATCACTGAAGACAGGATTTAGAGAAAAGCCTGCATACCGGGTAAGTGTTTCACCTGATCAATGGTATCAATAGCTAAAGGATATTTCTTTTCCAGTTCATGGATGAACTTCATGATATCCTTTGGCGACTGAAACTCATCTTTTACCTTGTAGATCAAGGCATAAGTAAAATTGGCTTTTTGCACATAAGCTTCCCGTGCCGGAGAGGCGGTGTCGTACAATTGTTTTTGGATGTCATCACGGATTAGCTTTAATTGATTCAGCACTTCCTCCTGAACTATTTTGTCCTGAGGAAGAATTCTCGTGTTTACCTGATTACCTGCTACATTCTGCTCTGGGGCTTTATCTTCCATAATTCATTCCATTTTCACAGCTTAAGTCTAAATAAAGTATAGTATTGGAAGAAAATAATACAAATCATGATGAAGGATGAAGACGCCCTTGTAGCCCGTATTAGGCATAGCCGTAATACGGGAATGGAGTTCATTGCCACTTCGATCCCGTATTACGGCTGGCGCCTAATACGGGCTACAATATCGTTTAATTTTTCGCCGCTGCTACATAAAACTGACATTCTGACAAACCCTGGGTACACACATACCCACCCAAAGTATCAATCCAGTTATTGTCCGTACGTGCAGGTATCTTGGTTAAAACCTGCCACCAAATCGAATATTCACCTATCGAATTTTTATAGGTACAGGTAACACCCCGGCCGTATTTTGCTACCAAAATATTAGCGCGTACAAATTGAGTTCCTTCCTCACCTTGAGGCTTGTTCGGTGAAAAGGGATTTTCTGCCCAAGGTGCTGGAGGCTCACCCCACTGCAGTGATGTTGTATTGGGATCAGGGCAAATTGTCGCTTGAGCTGCCATACTGCAGCACAGTAAAAACAGGCTTGAAAGAACAGTTCCGTATTGTCTCATATACACCTCATCAAAAAATAACTCATCTATGTACGCTTTATCTGACGATCATTATTTAGTATAGTGAGTTTAAAAGTCAAATCAATCTCCCCTTACTTACACTGGACTAACTATGCTCTGGATACCAATTGCCTTGTTTTTCTGGTGGCTCATATACCGCGAAATCAGAAGACCCGCACTAATACATAAACCTTATATGATTATCCTCTTGTTTCTAGCCATATTTTTTACCTGGTTACCACTTAAAAGCTGGTATTTCGAACGTTTTTTAACAAGCATAGCCCAGCAACTGGCAGAAAATAATTATGCCAAAGTACATTGCAATACCTTGTTTGATACTCTTTTTGATGAAGACATTGGCGTTGCAGGGCATGCCAACCCCAAAACAGGATATATCGTTATTCAATACCCCAGATGTTCCATACTCAGGGCTTACATAGCTCATCCTGAACGTGCAGGTAAAGAGGAAATTATCAGCCTGAATGTATTAACACACGAAAGCATGCACGCACGTGGCGAATACGATGAAGCCAAAACTGAATGTGAAGCAGTGCAAAGAAACTACAGGACGGCAAAATTATTGGGAGTACCATACTATATAGCCAAAAAAAATGCACTCGACTACTATCAACTTTATTACATGAAACGAAAAGGCAGATATTTTTCCAGTGAATGCGCGCCCGGAAAAGCTTTGGATGAACATTTAAAGGATTCAACCTGGACAGATTAGGATGAGTAAATTAGTTCACCACTAAAATACTCATCACAATGATCATTCGGTATTAGCTAGAAACCCCAGCCTTTTCCTATGAAGTTATTCTTCATACCATTATTCAGTGAAGGCAAATCCTCTACAAAACGGTGTTGCTCGGCAAAATCAGCGCGCTCCCCCATATGACTGGGACGGAAAAAACTGGAAGTCACTTCACTTACCCTCAGATTTTCCTTAATGCCGTCAACACCCTCTTTCCATCCCGCCTTACCGCAGCTTTTTGGATAAGAATAAACAGCTGCTCCCAACAAAATAAGTGCCCAAAGAGGTGTACCACCTATAGTAAGAAGTTGTTCACCTACACCGTGAGCCAAGAGATTGGTTCCCTCATCTTCACATTCATGCAATGGGCCATTAGTAAGCAAAATGCCTCCTTCAACGACTCCACTTGCTGATCCTGCAATAGAACCTAAAGCGGCACCAGCAAGTTTTTTCACCAGGCCTCTTTCCGTCTTATTAGACTCACTATTCTTTTTTTCCATTGTTTACTCCATTGATGTTGAAACTTGAATATTTTGGATTGCAGGTCGCTAATACCACAATTTTTGACCATTGTATGCTGCTCTTTTTCTTTTCTCAAGGAAAAATAAAAAATCAATGCATTGAAAAGGTCTAATTTTACTCAGTTCAATTTATTTTTAAGAATAATTCGCTCAACCCATTGTTTGAATTGATTTGTTTGTTATAATGGTCGCGCGTGCCGGGGTGGCGGAATTGGTAGACGCGCCGGATTCAAAATCCGGTGATGGTGACATCGTGTCGGTTCGAGTCCGACCCTCGGTACCAATTATCTGATAGGGTTTAAAGTTCCCTCTTTTTCCAGTTGTACTTCTTCTTGTTTTCTCTCTTTAGTCTCATCTTTAATTAATATCAAAAATGGAATAAAAGCCAAAGCAAATACTATAGATAATTGATATAAGCCGACCCAACCAATATTCATCTGGATGGTAGCAGCTACAGGGCCTGACATGATACGCGGTAATGTAGACAAAGCCACTAACATGGAAAATTGGGTTCCTGTAAATTGTTTGTTGACGAGACGCATGAACAAAGCGACCAAAGCCGTAGAACCCATTCCCGCAGCAAAATTATCCGAGACGACCGCTACAGACAATAAAGTCACATTCTTGCCAACCATTGCCAAAGCGACAAAAAGCACATTAGTGAGCGCTTGTAACAAACCAAAGGAAAACAGTGAGCAGTACAAGGAATAACGCATCAGAATAAAGCCGGCGGTCAAGCCACCCAAGAGTATAGAACCCACACCAAGCATTTTGTTGACATAACCAATGGTGTCCAGAGAGAACCCTATGCCCTGGATAAGGAAAGGCATTACAATACCACTGGTTGTTGTTGTAAAGGCCTCACCTAATTTGTAACAAAAAATGAATAATAAGAGATAAATAATTTTAGGACGTGAAAATAATTCTTTAATTGGAGCAATAAAAGAATAAGCAAAGCTGCTTTTTTCTTTAATTTCTATAGAAGGTTCCCGGCTGAATAGCACTGCTACCATTCCAATCCCCATCACTAGCCCCATAAAGCGATAGGTAAAAGCCCAGCCCATTTTTTCTGCCATGATCAAGGCAAAGCCGCCAGACAGCAATAAGGCCAGCCGATAACCAAATACAGCTAAAGAAGCGCCTAAGGCGTGTTCTGTGACGGGAAGATATTCTGCCCTATGGGCATCAATCGCTACATCCTGGGTAGCAGAAAAGCATGCGAGAATCAAAGCAAGAAAGGCTAGAAATCCAGGATATTGCTCTGGAGTAAACCAGGCCATAAAATTGAAACCGACAAGCAATAAAAATTGCATCGTTAAAATCCAGCTGCGTCTTTTGCCAAGCGCGAACAAGGAATAACGATCGAGTACAGGCCCCCAGAAAATTCGGTAAGCATAAGGCAAACTGACAAGGCTTAAAGCGCCCGTAGCAAGAACAGACATGCCACTGTACGCATACCATGCCTGCAAGGTACTGCTGATCAATGACATGGGCAAGCCGGAAGAAAAGCCCAAAATGAAAACGATAAATAAACGTTTGTTCATTTTTATAAGTTCACTTAAAAACAAATGAGCAGGCTGAACTGTAAATCCGGCACGCCTTAAAGTTATTTTGTAGCCTGCATTAGGCGATAGCCGCAATGCGGGTTGGTGTGGTACCAAATCCCCGCATTACGGCTATCGCCTAATGCGGGCTACGGCTTTGAGGTAGTTTCAGACGTTACAGCTTAGCTCAGTGATTAAGCTTCAGTCTTTTTAACTGAAATCAAATGAATTTTGAAAATTAAAGTTTCATTTGGTCCGATTGGTCCGCCAACACTGCGTGAACCATAAGCCAGAGCTGAAGGAACATAAATTTCCCAGGTAGAGCCAGCAGGCATTAATTGCAAGGCTTCAGTCCAGCCAGGAATAACCTGAGAAACCTGGAATGTAGCTGGTTTACCAGTTTTATCAGTGCTGTCAAATACAGTACCATCAATCAAACGTCCAGTGTATTCCACAGTTACCGTATCTGATTTTCCTGGTTTAGCGCCAGTACCCGCGTCGATAATTTTGTATTGCAAGCCGCTTGGTAATACCACCACGCCTGTTTTACCTTTATTTTCAACTAAAAACGCTTCGCCTTTTGACTTGTTTTCATCTGCTTTTTTATTAAATTCAGAAGTGCGTTTTGCCATTAAATCTTTCTGGAATTTATTTAAGACATCTTTCATTTGTTGTTCAGTCAAAATCAATTGGGTACCGCTCATACCATCTTGCATTCCTTTTGCTAATGCTTCTGGATTAATATCAATACCTTGAGTTTTGAAATTTTTTCCTAAATCAGCACCAATACTGTAAGACAATTTATCTTTGTCTGTAGGTAATGATGTAGCATCGGGTGCAGCCATTGCTGTTGACAGTGCCAGTCCCATGACGGCCGCAGTGACCAATTTCATCTTCATAAACAATCCCCTTTATAGTCTTTCTTTAAAGTACATATCTTCCCTAAAGTAATTTAGAAAGATATAGAACATTGTAAAAATGCCCACTCATTCTGCCTAAATTCACATAAAATTACCAGTCATAAGCTATGATTTAATTACAAATAGACAAATAGCCAATATCCTTCTAAACTTGCCACTAAATGAACAAGAGATTTTTCCGGTATGAATATCAGTGTATTTGATTTATTTTCTATAGGAATTGGCCCCTCCAGCTCACATACTGTAGGTCCCATGCTGTCCGCTAATGCTTTTTTACATTTGCTGGAAGAACAATCACTTTTAGACCTGACCGAAAGAGTAAAAGTAGAATTATATGGCTCACTGGCGCTTACAGGTAAAGGACATGGTACAGATAAAGCCATAGTCAACGGACTTGAAAATAAATCGCCAGAAACCGTAGTACCTGAGTCTATGGTACCACGCATGCATGAAATATTGGAAACTCATATCCTGCATCTGGCCGGCAAGAAAAACATCTCTTTTAATGAAGCTACTGATTTCCTGTTTTTACAAAAAGAATTGTTACCCAGGCATACTAATGGTATGCGTTTCAGCGCCTTTGATGGACAAGGTAATGAATTAATCAGCGAAATTTATTATTCTATCGGCGGTGGTTTTATCACTACCGAAGCTGACTTTGATAAAACTACAGAAGAAGCTAATCCCCCTCCCTATCCATTTTCAACAGCAGAGCAATTATTAAAGTTATGCCAGAAGAATAATATAAGCATAGCTGAGCTCATGTTCGCTAATGAATTAACCTGGCGTAGTGCTGACGAAATTCATGAAGGCATACTGGCTATAGCCAAAGTAATGGATGATTGCATTATGAATGGCTGCAAACATGATGGCACCCTGCCCGGTGGCTTGAACCTCAAAAGACGCGCCCCCGATCTGTATAGAAAGCTCACAGAGAAAAAAGGGGTGAAAAGTATTTTTGAACAGTCTGATATCATGAATCACCTGAATCTTTACGCCATGGCAGTAAATGAAGAAAACGCCGCTGGTGGAAGAATCGTGACAGCACCGACTAATGGTGCCGCTGGAATCATCCCTGCAGTACTTAAATACTGCCAGGAAGCACATGATAGAATGAGCAAGGAAGATATTTTCACTTACTTTCTGACTGCAGCAGCCATAGGTATCCTTTATAAAAAGGGAGCCTCTATTTCCGGAGCTGAAGTAGGTTGTCAGGGTGAGGTTGGAGTCGCATCGTCCATGGCAGCGGCAGGATTAACCGCCGTACTGGGTGGTACAATCGAGCAAGTGGAAAATGCTGCGGAAATCGCAATGGAACACCATTTAGGCATGACCTGCGATCCGGTGCTTGGCCTGGTGCAAATACCATGTATTGAACGTAATGCAATGGGCTCAGTAAAAGCGGTTAATGCCACACGGATGGCCTTGATTGGTGACGGACAGCATCATATTTCTTTAGATAAAGTCATTAAGACCATGAAGCAGACCGGAATGGATATGCAAAGTATTTATAAAGAAACGTCTATGGGTGGTTTGGCAGTTAATTTGCCGGAATGTTAAACAATACAAAGAAAACCGAGCCGCGACCGTTACCCGAATGCACGTCTCCTAATATTGGCACCATGCCGTTTTGTGGAGATCCTTCGCGCAAAAAGACGCGCTCAGGACGACGTGCATCTGGGTAACATTCACGGCTTAATCAGGTAAAGGTATAAACTCTTTGTCATCACCCGGTATTTTTGCAAACCTTCCCATGCGCCAATCTTCTTTTGCCTGATCTAATCTTTCTTTAGAAGAAGAAACAAAATTCCAGTAAATAAACCGCGGACCATCCATAGTGGCTCCCCCTAATAACATCAAATGCACTGGCTCAAGCGCTTTGACACTCACAGAATGTCCGGGACGCAGTACTATCATTTGATGCGCATCACACCTGACTCCTCTGATTTCTATAGAACCACTCAAAACATAAAGAGCACGCTCTTCAATTAAACGGCTAAACTCAATTTGAGCGCCTTGCTGCAGATACAAATCCACATAAATGGTTTCCCATTGCGTTTGCAGAGGAGATACAATTCCTTCAAACTCACCAAAAATCACTCGCCCTTTAACATCATGAGCATTAATGACCGGTAATTTTTCAGCATCAGTATGTTCAAAAGCAGCCTTTCCGTCTTCCTGGCTCTTGGGTTGGGCAAGCCAGCTTTGAATCCCGGACAGTTTTGACGGCTGTTGGCGTATATCCATCCCTGTACGCTCCGAATGGACAATACCAGACCCGGCGGTCATCAAATTAATATCTCCGGGTACAATGCGCACATCATTTCCGAGGGAATCTTTATGATCCATAGATCCCTCAAACAAATAGGTAACAGTAGACAACCCAATATGGGGATGCGGACGCACATCCAGACCCTGCCCACTGGAAAAGGAACCAGGACCCATCTGATCCCAAAAGATAAAAGGCCCCACCATACGTTTCTTTTTGAACGGAAGAGCACGCATTACTTCGAAATGTCCAAGATCATCAATGCGAGGGTTAATGATCAATTCTACACAATCAGAGTCATTCATTTTGCTAATCAACTTTGCTTTTCATATATTAATTGTAGCTGCCAATTGCTTTATAAGTAAGTGTTAGTTGATTGTAGCCTCGATGCAGTGTCGTAGCCCGTATTAGCGAAGCGTAATACGGAAAATTGCCACTTCGATCCTGTATTACGCTTCGCTAATACAGGCTACAAACCCGGTTGGGACATTAATAGATTTAACTGGCTTTTTTCTTTCGTACCAGCATTTTTTCCTGAGCCAGAAGTTCAGCAAACGCTTCTGCAGATACAGGTTTGCTGAATAAAAATCCCTGTCCTTCATTACATCCATTAGATTCCAAAAACGATAACTGTGCCATTTTCTCTATACCCTCAGCCAGAATACTGAGTTTTAAACGATGCCCCATGGCAATAATTGCTTCAATAATAGACGAATCACTAATATCTTTAGTACAATTTTGCACAAATCCACGATCAATTTTTAACTTGCTTACCGGGAATTGTTTGAGATAATTCAGGCTTGAATAGCCTGTACCAAAGTCATCAATAGTCAGGTGTATTCCCAATTGGTGACAATATCTTAGCGACTGCAGATTCTTTGTTGAATCGCTCATAATCACACTTTCTGTCAATTCCAATTCCAGATAACGTGGATCGAGTCCTGAATCATGCAAACATTCTTCTACCATAGAGATAAAGTTATCCCGTTTTAACTGGATACCTGAAATATTAATGGCCATCCTGATAGGATTTAACCCCATATTTTGCCATTGTTTGTTTTGAAAGCAGGCCGTGCGAAATATCCATGCCCCTAGTGGTACTATAAGTCCGGACTCTTCAGCTATAGAAATAAATTCTTGCGGCATAATCATTCCTCTTTCAGGATGAAGCCAGCGCACCAAAATTTCTGCTGCTACTATTTTTCCGGAATCCAGTTCAATAATGGGTTGATACATAGGAATAAATTCATTATTTTCCAATGCATTACGCAATTCACTTTGAAGTTGCAATGCTTTTGAGCTTTGATTATACGAATTATCATAAAGCTTGAAGTTATTTCTACCCTGCTTTTTAGCCAGGTACATGGCAATATCAGCATTTTTCATTAATGTGGCTGCATCATTACCATCTTTAGGGTAAATACTGACGCCAATACTGGTAGTGACTACAATTTCATGAGAAAGCAGTTGAATGGGTTGAGAGACACGTTCCAGAACTTTTTGCGATAGATTAGACAGAGCATCAGCATGGTTAGTGATGAATAAAATAACAAATTCATCACCTCCAAATCGCGCTACGGTATCTGTATCTCTGATGCACTCTTGCAGACGACTAGCCACTTCTTTTAACAGGATATCGCCAGATTCATGCCCCAGATTATCATTAATCAACTTAAAGTTATCTATATCGAGGAAAAGCATATTGAGATAGCTTTGATAGCGAGTTACATAATTAATACTTTGTTTGATACGATCATAAAGCAAAGTCCGGTTAGGCAATCCAGTCAATAAGTCATGATTCGCCTGATAAAACAATTGATGTTCCATTTGTTTGCGCATGGTGATATCACGGAAACTCCAGACACGGCCAACAATGTTATTGCGTATTTGATAAGGTTTAGAGTACGTTTCAAACACTTTACCGTCTACGAAATACAGTTCATCAAAGCTTTCACACTGTTTATGTTCATTTAAGTCCTGTATTCTATTTTTAAATTCTTCCGGATTTTTCAGTTGATTCAGTACCTTATCCAAATAATACCCAGTATTGCGTAAAGACAGGTAATTTTCGGTAATACCCCACATTTGCAGAAACTTCTGATTGGAATATTCTATATTTCCCTGAGTATCGACTACCAATATTCCATCTGCAGTAGATTCCAGAGTGGACTGGGTAATTGCCAGGGATTTTTCCAAATCACTGGTTTTTTCAGCTACGCGCCGCTCTAAAAATTGATTCAAGGCATCCAAATCTATATTTTTATAGCGTAAGGTGAGCGATGACACTAAAAATCTGCTGGAATAGAAGCAACTGCCAAACATGACTGCCATATAAATAAGCCCACATAGTCCTATAAGGCCGAAGTATCCTCCTTGTATAAACATCCAGATGTCCAGTGGAATAAATGCGGGGAAAAGATAGAGCGTATAAACCGTAATAAATGAAGAGAAAAAGGCACTGCCAGCAGCAGTCATTCCGATAATGATAATAATGACAAACGACTGGCTGAGCAAATCGTTGGGCATTAAGAATGAGCCTATAATGCCCCAGGCACAACCTGAGATTAAGGTGCACATGGCGAATAATTTCAGCCACGTTTCCGAATCAAATACCTGACGTTTGTATCTGAAAATAAGGGTAAAAGTCATCCAGATAATAGTAGCGGCAGAGATGTAAAGTCCCCAACTTATAATCTGCGCTTTGGGTATCACCGCCCAAAGTGAATACAACATTATCATTGAGACAATATACTGACCTGCAATGCCTATATGAATTTGTGCGTAAAGCAGCACTATCCTGTCAAACCTGACCCTCGATAATAATAGCTCGTCTTGAGCCTGATTATCTCGTTTTAATTGATGTACATTGTCAGCAACAGTTTTCATCAATAATCGTTCTCTTTTAATGAACCATCTAAGAACCTTTTTTTGGGTGTTTGGTCAGGATAACCAAGGGCGCTTAACAAGAAAACAGCATATTAAACCATTCCGCCCAAATTAAAAACAATGTCCGTGTTCTATAAAGGATAGTAGAAAATAATATTTTTTTCTCAATTTGTTTGCTTTTGTATCAAAATAAGTTTAAAAGTAGTTGATAAATCGTAAGATGGAAGTAATTAATTTTTAGGATAGCCTTGATGCGGCGTAGCGAAATCAAGGCTACGGTTTTATAAACCATACATTAATTTAACGTGGTCGTGGTGAAAACTTTATCCCGCCAGCAGCATTCAGGCTATCGATTCGCTCCTTGATTGATGGTGATCCAGGAGTCGATGCTGTACCAGTTGCTGCCGGAGGAGCTGCTCTGACTTCTATTCTTGGTGAAGAAGGCGCTGCTTCTGGTTTTGGCGGTGCTGAAGCGGAACGTGAAGGTCGCGACGTTCCGACAAAGAACTTTAATCGTAAGGTTGGTGCGATAGCAGGCTCTGATTTTACAACCGGCAAATCTTCAGTAGAAGAGGAAGATGAAGAAGATGTGGATGCAGACGCTTCCCCTCTGGGTGAAGTGGGAGGTGAATTTCTGGTAAGCACCATATCTCTTCCTGTTGAACTTCTCCCTCTAAACAAATCCATCAAACTGCCAGAAGTTTTAGGGCTTTTAGGCGTTTGCACTTCCACGACTGGTTTATCATATTCTGTCAGGAAGTTTGCTTTAGCTGTTATGATGTTATCCGGATTTTCCATAATACTGACAGGATGTAAATTATATTGACGCATCAGATGCGTTGCAGCATCTACTTGTATCTCATTCACCTTTCTTAAAGCAGCAAGGGTTGATGGGTCAAATTTTTCCATTGCACTTGCAATGGTTTTTAAAGTATCCAGCGTCCTCTTTATTTCATCTTGTTTCGCTTTTATTAAAGTATTTTGCTGTGCAAAGGCACTCTCTAAAGCCTGAACCATCTTGGCCATACTTTCAGTGTCTTTGGGGAAAACTGCTCCCAAAGCACTTGCAGGCCACAGTGTATTCCATGTATCTAAAAGTTGACTTTGTTCTATTATAGCCTGAGATGCCATCAGCTTTTCAGCATGATCCTGCTTTTCCTTTAATTGTTCCTCCAATATTTTTAATTCCTGTTTTAAAACATCAAGCTGTGCTTCAGTTTTTCTTCTTTTTGTATCAAAACCGGGAATCATTGCTGTTGAAGCAAAAGTAACTGTTTTATCAGAATGGGATTGCCCTGATTGCAAGATATTTGCGTAATCGGCCAAATCTTTGAAAATTGTGCTCACCAAAACAAAAGTGTCATTATGTGCCTTTCCGCCAGTTTCCTTAACCAACTCACGCCCTAAAAGAGCGAACTGCGAAAATATCTGTACGCACTTGATTAATTTGGATTGAAAACGCTCAAAACTCATTAGTGTCGTTGAGAAGTCTCCAACATGCTTCAGATAAAGATCATTCAATTTTGAATATTGGCTGCAAGCTACTGCTGCAGACTTCCGAATCGCGAAAAAGGCATCTGAAGAGGCAAAAATCAACATCTTTTTAGCAATTTCGGCATCGCTGTCTTCGGGGGTAAACTGGACACCGTTGGCAAGAAGATATTTATGGACATCATCACCAACTATTGCATAAATCTCCTGGTAAGGCTTCAAACATCGTTTAAGCAAGTGAATGTCATCGATCCGCTCAGCAGCGTCTGGAGAGTTTTCCATTGCTTTGACTAACTCGTAACCTGCTTGATAAATGGCAATAAAACCTTGTAATTTCGCTAATTCTGCAGTTTGAACTTCATTACAAATGTTATGTATGATTCCCATTTCTATGTGCCTACACCAATTACAAAAAAATTATTGGTATTTTAATGCACAATACTTAAGGAAAAATTAAATGGTCAAATAAAAATCATTGAAAGGAGCTCCTGAGGCCGGCATAGTACCAACATTTGGAGATCCTTCGCGCAAAAAAACGCGCTCAGGACGACGTAGCATCGGGGGTTAGGCGACTATGTGGAGATTAGGTGATCTATCAGGATGATATTACCTTACCATCTCGTAAAGAATGTCGCATCATCAAAAGCAATAAAACCAATACCCACAGAGCCAATAAAACTACAATAAAAGCAGCTAATGAATTTTTATTGACATAGCCCATCACAATAACCGCTACAGTGGCAGTAACCATATTAATAAAGCTCATCATGGCCGCACCACTGGCTTTATCCACTACAGCATTGGATGCCAAATAAGAACCACCAGCAAACAATAAGCCGCTTGATAAATACATTACTAATGTGCTGAAGAAGAACCATACAGGTGTGACATTATCTGAATAATAAATCAGAATAACACCCACCAAACCTATGGCTGTTCCCATTAACCCCAGAAGCACCACCTCATTAGCCTGAATTCGTTGTAACAGGAAGCGTGCCAATAAGCCCCCTGTCAACATGCCCATCATATTCAAACCATTCCAGTAACCGTATTCAGCTGGAGTTAATTTAAAGAGATCAAGAGCAATCTGAGGACCTGCCGCTGAAAAGCAATAGCCAATGGCTGAACAAAAGCCTACTACAATGGAATAGCAAAGCAAGGTGCGCGATGATAAAGCTGATTCATAACCCGCTAAGATGTTTTTACAATTAAGAACTTGAGGACTGGTTAAGGTTTCGCTAAACATTCGAGTACCATAGAGCATGATGGTTCCATGCCCCAGCAGCACGTAGAAACAATTTCCCCAATGGCTGTATTCGGTAATCAGTCCACCAATCAGAACAGCGAGACCTATACCCAAGGTGAAAGAGAGAATGGTATAAGCTAAAGCAGTTTTTCTTTGCTGCTCCGGCAGCCATTCATTGATTAGCATAAAAGTACAGGCTAGTCCGCTGGCTGCCCCCAGCGCGCTAACGAATCTTCCTGCAATTAATATCAGATACATATTAAAATAAAGGCCTGTAAAACAAATTGCTATACCCAAAAGGTTAATCACCAGTCCTGTGCGCAAGGCACTGACACGGCCGAAACGATTAGCTAAAGGACCGTAGATGAGCTGACCTATAACATACCCGATTAAAAATGCTGAAACCAGCCACTCCACCTGACCTTGGACTAAGGCAAAATTCTGCTGAATTTCTGGTAAGGCCGGAGTAATGAGTGCCGCAGAAAAAGAGGCAATGGATATGTAACTCAATAACCAGAACACTCGGAAAAATGACATGATTAACCCCTTACATCAAATGGAACAGATTCGTAGCCCGTATTGCTTTGTTACCCCTTCCGATCCTCGTCGTCCTGAGCGCGTCTTTTTGCGCGAAGGATCTCCTGGAAGTGGCATAGTGCCAATATTTGGAGATCCTTCGCGCAAAAAGACGCGCTCAGGACGACGTAGTTCAGGGAGAGGAGCTGGTATGATCATCATTATAGTTTTTGATGATAAGTTAATAAATAGGTCTAATATTCAACATGTATTAACTATTTATTAACAATAAGTAAGGCAATATCAGAATCACGAGTAAAAAACTCATCACTCACAGCATAACCGATGACTGCTGCGAGCTTCCCATTGATGTAAAGCAAAGGAACTCTGGCTCTCAGCCAGGGAGGAATATTCCATTCCTGAAATAATTTTTTTAACTCCTTACTTTGCCCACGCCAGGAAAAAGACTCTCCACCAGTTCTGAATTGAATGGTTATCTTGGCATCATCAGGAATCATTAAACCCTGCCCTGCTTTTTCAACGCTTAAAAATATCCCATGTGCGGGTACAGTTAATGACTTGGGAAACTCTCTCCATTCAATGCAATCAGGCAAGGGTTGTGTTTGTTTGAACGTAATAAAAAGATGCTCCTGATACCTGCGTATTTCAGTCGTATCCCAACTAACCAGAGGCATAGCATCGGGACGGGCAAAAATTACTTCATGGATAAGCCGTTGAAAGGTATCCGTGCCAGGTAATTGCACTTTATTTTTCTTTAACCAAAACCGCAAAACATTAGTAATACGCTCTAAAGCAAGGGATTTTAAAGGAGTAATATATAAAGATCCCACAGGTGTTGCTAATGCCGGACAATCCTCCAAAGCTAAATCATCCAGATTCATCCTTGCCTGCTGGCAATGGGCAGCAGTCCTGGCAATGGTTCCTGCAACCCCGGGCCATTTGCTCTCTAACAGAGGCATAACGTGTTCACGTAAAAAATTGCGTGAATAATTTACATCCTCGTTACTTTCATCTTCTATCCATTTCAAATTCCGGGATGCAGCATAAGACTCTAACTGGTGACGAGAATACGATAAAAAAGGACGGACGACTCGTCCTGCTCCCAGATGGCCAGAAACTTTCATGGCTGACAAGCCATCAATACCCGCACCGCGAAACAGTTGTAAAAGCACCGTTTCAGCCTGATCATTAAGATGATGGCCTAAAAGCAAGCAGTCATTCTCTGTCAATAAAGAAGAAAAAAAGGCATAACGCGCTCTCCTGGCCTCTTCTTCTATATTTGCTGACCGATTGAATTCAACCTTTTGTGCGATAAACGGAACGGATAAATGATTCGCCAGCTCCTGGCAATGTTGTTGCCAAAAATCTGCATTGGGGCTTATGCCATGATTAATGTGTACTGCAAGAAGCTTACTATGCAGTGATGGATGAGAAGCAAGGGCATGCAACAAAACTGTAGAGTCCAGACCACCGCTAAACCCTACAATCAGTTGATTAAAATTTCCCAAACGGGAAACCCAGTCTGAATTGAATAACACTAAGTTAAGCTCCTAAATCCAGGTACCTACACAAATGTCTTTAATCGCTGAGACTCCGTAGCCCGTATTAGCGTAGCGTAATACGGGATTTCAGTGCACTGAAACCAGGTTTTTCCCGTATTACGCTACGCTAATACGGGCTACAGCATGATTATTTCCTGACCTTTAGTCACAGGCCCCCATAGCCATAAATTTTTGATACCTTTGTTCAATTAATTGGTCCACCGGTATTTTTTTCAGGGCTTGTAATTCATTGGTTAACACTTTCTTTAATCGAGTGGTCATATCATCCAAATCACGGTGCGCGCCACCTAATGGCTCAGGAACTACCATATCAACCAATTGATTTTCTAAAATCCTGTCGGCTGTAATTCCCATAGCCCGGGCAGCTTCGCTGGCTTTAGCCGCATCTTTCCATAAGATGGATGCACAGCCCTCTGGTGATATTACAGAGTAAATGCCAAATTGCAGCATCAACACCCTGTCACCAACACCGATGGCCAAAGCACCGCCAGAACCTGCTTCACCTGTTACCGTGCAGATAATAGGTGTTTTAAGCCGTGACATGGCAAAAAGGTTACGCGCAATCGCTTCGGACTGGTTTCTTTCCTCAGCGCCAATTCCAGGATAAGCACCGGCAGTATCAATAAAGGTAAAGATAGGTAATTTGAATTTTTCTGCCATGCGCATCAAACGCAGAGCTTTTCTGTACTCTTCAGGACGCGCCATACCAAAATTGCGATACACCTTTTCTTTAGTGCGCTTGCCTTTCTGATGTCCCAGCACCATAACCGGCTCACCATTTAACCGTGCCATCCCCCCGATAATCGCAGGAGCTGAAGAATAACTTCGGTCTCCATGCAACTCCTGAAAATCGGTAAAGATGTGTTCAATATAATCGGTGGTTTGCGGCCTTAATGGATGCCTGGCCATTTGTGCGATTTGCCATGGCTCCAGATTAGCAAAAACATTAGCCGTCAACTCGGAGCATTTTGCTTCAAGTCGGGCTATCTCTTCACTTAAATTAACTTCATTATCACTGCCAACCATGCGGAGTGCTTCAATTTTCTGATTCAACTCTTCGATGGGTTGTTCGAAATCCAAAAATTGTCGGCTCATTCATTACTCTTTGGTGAATTAAAAATCATGGTATATGATACTCTTAACCGTTAATTGATGCCAGATTCAAAACATAACATATGATAATTACAGGATTTACCCCATTAAATACTCAGAATTGCATTTTAAATGAGTCCCGTATTGACCTTTGGCAGTTCTCTTTAGAGCATGAACTGAACATAGCTTATCAATTATTGAATGCCGATGAACGCGCGCGCGCCGACCGTTTTTATTTCAGTCACCATAAACGACGCTTTGCTACCGCCAGAGCTACCTTAAGAATTATTCTGGCACGTTATCTGAATATTCCACCAGAACGTCTGGAATTTACTTATAATTCTCATGGTAAGCCCTCGGTGAATAACACGCAAAAACTGCAGTTTAACATCAGCCATACCGGTGATCTGGCCATGCTTGCTGTAGGAAAAGTATATCCCTTAGGTGTCGATATTGAAAAATACTCGCCAAGGCCTTACGAAGGTATCGCCAAAAATTTATTTTCCGAACCCGAGTTTGCTGAATTCATTAAAGTACCTCCAGCAATGAGGGCAGCCGTATTTTTCCATGTCTGGGCACAAAAGGAGGCCTTTATTAAAGCCAGTGGTCTTGGCTTGTCCTACCCGACAAAGGAATTTCATGTGCCAACGACTATACCCACAAAACAATTGGTGGAAGATCCCTTGCACAATACCACCTGGCAATTGCGCTCCTTCATGCCGGAAGTGAATTGCAGCGGCGCCTTGTGCTATCACCCGACAGTACGGGAAATACGCCATGGTGTAATTCAATTATCGCAAAATGCCAGCTTAAGATTTTGACTTTATGCTTTCGTTGACCGAACCACAACTCAATTTATTGCATTTGCTTAAAGATGGGGCCTGTCATAGTGGTAACGAACTGGGACAGGCTTTAGGTATAAGCCGCTCTGCCATTTGGAAGCAGATCAATCAGCTGATTGACTTTGGAATTCCCGTTACCCGACTGGCTCATCAAGGGTATCAACTCCCCTCCCCTTTAATTCTTTTAGACCATCAACTCATATCAAATCAACTCCAGGCCATAGATTTTAAATCAGCTCTAAATCTTCATGTGTTGACCTCGGTTGATTCAACAAACCGCTTTCTTAAAGAACTGCCCCCAAGCCAAATGCTCGATGTGTGTTGTGCTGAACTGCAAACCCAGGGGAGAGGCCGCTTTGGCAGACAGTGGCACTCCCCTTTTGGTGAAAATATTTATTGTTCCAGTCGCTGGAGTCTGAATTGTGATTTAGGCAAACTATCCGGATTAAGCCTTGTAACCAGCCTGGCGGTGTTAAGTACTTTAAATGAATTCACTACCGAGCCAGACATAAAAATTAAATGGCCTAATGATATTTTGTGGCGGGATAAAAAATTATGCGGCAGCCTGATTGAAATTATTGCTGAATCAAATGGCACTGCCCAGATCATCATTGGTATTGGCATCAATGTGAATAGTGATACTGAAAATCAACCGCTGCTTGATAAACCCTGGTGCTCTTTATATGAGATAACTCAGCAGAAATACAACCGAAATCTGATTTTGGCCAGTCTTATAGCTAATCTTGATCGTTATTTAAAGAAATTTATGGCTCATGATCTTTCAGTGTTTATGTCTGAATGGAATAAATCTGATTATCTGGTGGGAAAAAAGATTACAGTGGCTCAATCGGGACATTCACTATCGGGTATTGCAAGAGGAATAACTCAGGCTGGCTTGTTAATTCTGAAAGATGAGGATGGTTTAAACCATTTTTTATCGTCTGGGGATACTACTTTGAACTTGGGGAACAGATAAGAAGTTTTTGTTCGTCCCGAGCAGTGTTAAGTGCCCGGAACTGGATGAACTGCGAGGAAATCGATCTATACCGCTTCTTCAGAATCATCAGATTCTTTTTCTTGTTGTATGCGCAAATAAATTTCTTCACGATGTACTGAAACATCTTTGGGCGCGTTAATACCTAAACGAACCTGATTACCCTTTACACCTAATACAGTAATGTTTACATCATCACCAATGATTAGTGTTTCACCTATACGCCGAGTCAAAATTAACATGACTTAATCTCCCTTACAAAGTAGCTACTCACTGTTCCATAGAACGCTTCCATGGTGTTCTCAGCAGCCACAAAATGACTAATAACTAAACAATTATTATTGTTCGGATCACATTGTACTCTCTGATTATTAACAGAGTATTAAGAAACATAAATAATTGTACTTTTTATTTGCAAATAAATTACATTAAGATACAAATTTACAGCTACAGACAGCAGGGTTTACTTAATTTCCATACGTCATTCACGAAAAGCCATGAACAGTACAACACCACTGAAACAAATGAATACACAACCGTATTCAATCAGATACATCTAAAAGGACAGTTAATTTATCTCTAAAACAGACAAAATGCCAGTAAAAATTAATTAATATTTTCAGGTATCCTAAAATCAAATTAACAATTACCGTACATAGGAAAACGTTTTTCAATTAAGGCATAAACCAATCCCATCCCCCCTAATTGAATGCATAATACAAGGAGAAGATTAAGTTTATTATGTTGCAATAACAGGATTAAAAGCAAGAACGAGGCGTTAATCAACGTTTGCCCCAATAAAATTGTCCGTGCGCTTACCCCAAATTGTTTGATACGCTGATAAGCATGTTTCCTGTGCGCCGTGTACCATTTTTCCTTGTTCAGGATACGTCTCACCAAAGTCAGAGTTGCATCAAACAGGAACAGGCTGTTAAGCAAGAACCAATACATCATTGGAATTTGATATTTCTGTTGCGCTATGACTGCAACTGCAAAAGTGATAAATCCCAAAGAAGCGCTTCCAACATCTCCCATAAACAATTTTGCAGGTGGAAAATTAAATATCAGAAATCCTAACAGACCACACATTAAAACCAGGCAGAAATCCTGATAAATGAAGCCTGAATGCACACTAAAGAAAAAAGCATAAGCAGCCAACAAAAATACAGATTGCAAGGCGCAAAATCCATCCAAACCATCCATGAAATTAAAATGGTTAATAGCCCAGACCGTAGCGAAAAATAAAAATACCCCGACAAGGAAAGGATTGCTAAAGGAAAACACAACAAAATCCAAAGTTTCTGGCCGCATGAAAAAAACTACAGCTAAAGCCACTATCCCCTGAACAAGAAAGCGCAGTTTGGCTGATAACTGGTATAAGTCATCCAGAAAGCTGATTGCTGCCAGTAAAATAATACTGACAAAGAAGACTGCCTGTTGAGCAAAAGACGTACCATTGTAGTAACAGATAAAAGGCAAAGAAATGAGAGACAAACCAATAAAAACAAGCCCCCCTCCCCTCACGGTTGGGTTGGTATGTAAGGAGCGCTCATTGGGCTTATCCATGAGTCGGGTGTTTTGGGCCAAAACACAAAACAGCCGAATCAAGGCTGCTGAAACAGCGATTAAAATCAGACTAAGAATTACATTCATCTTTATACCACCGTACAGTTTTCGATAATCCCTCCGCCGAAGTTACGGGAGGAACCCAGCCCAGCTGCGATTTTATCTTGTTATTGCTTACTTCTAAAGAACCAAGCAATCTTAATTTCATATTTTTTAAGCCGGGTAAATTAAAAAGAAACATTAATCCCGGTACTTTAAACAAAGTTAACCTGACATTCATTTGTTCTGCTAAAAAGCTTAATAATTCCGACAAAGACCAGGAGTCATCATCAGCTAACAAATACGTCTGGTTGGCTGCTTCAGGTTCGACAACAACGGTACAAATGGCAGATACCAGGTTATCAATATAAATAAAGGTTCTTTTATTGTTAATCTTACCGAAAGGCAAAGGCCAACCTTTTTGTACCAGGTCCATCATTTTTAAAAAATTAGCTTTAACCCCAGGACCAAAGATTAATGGAGGCCTTAAAATAACAACTTCCATTCCTGTTTCCTGGCTTATGGTCTTTAGATATTGCTCAGCCTGTAATTTGCTTTTACCGTAAGGATCTTCTGTTTGCGCTATGCTGTCCTCAGTAAAAGGCTGCTTATCAAGAGTAAATTCTCCGTTAACCTTTATAGAGCTTAAAAAGACAAAACGTTTTACCCCATGTTGAGCTGCCTGTTGCGCCAGATTTTTAGTCGCCAGGCTATTAATTTTATAAAATTCATCCCAAGGTGAAGCTACAGTATCCTTCATAACATGTACTCTGGCAGCCAAATGGATGACTACATCCACCCCTTGGAGTAACTCACTCCAGTCAGATTGCAGCTCTATCCTGTTAATCACTACCTGCTTCGCCAAAAGCCAGTCTGCGTTGCTGGAAACAGCGCACAACACATCATGCCCAGCCTGAATCAGTGCAGGTACAAGACTTTTCCCGACAAAACCTGTAGCTCCTGTGACTAATATTTTGGGCATAAGTTTAACCTCTTAATAATTTTCGTAACTCCCACGTCGTCCCGAACGCAGCGCTGAATCTTATACACATCTCCGAAAACACCATCTGGCATTGACTCCGACATCCCTCTGCTTATCCAAGGAATCCATGGGTTCAGGGCAGAAACACTGCCCCTGCCAGTATAACTGTTCCGCTTCCTCACGGTCGCGGCTCGGTTTCCGTGCGTTCGTATATGCTTCATCGTACACCGGAAACCGAGCCGCGACCGTGAGGAAGCGGAATTTTTGTTGAGGCTCAGAGCCTGATTTAGCATTAGTGTAGGGCATAGACTAAGAGGTAATCAAGAGACAGAGCGCAGCGAGGGATCTCCCTTGTGTGGTAGCATCATCAACACAACGAAGAATATAAATCAGCCCATTCTGAATTTAGCGCGTTCACCAGAACATTCTTCTTTTTCGCGACCAAGCCATAGCAACCGCTTAAGCCCAAAAAAGCCAGAGCCTCTTCTTGATGGGAAAAACCTGACCTCAGGTACATTAAGTCCACTGCCATTATCTGTTTTAAGAAGCAGACGCTCCATCAACTGCTTACCATTCGATGCCTGGTAATAAACATAAACAAGATTCTGAGGAACAAAGGTCATTTCCTTCCTCTTTTTCTTTTACTTTCTTGCATTAGTTCATCTAATGACATGGCTTGCTCAGGCATACGAGGCAAAAATACGGCATCAAAATCAATCAGGGAGTCAAGAGTCAAGGCCAGTTTTAATAAAGACTCCAACGATATTTTGCCTGTTTGTTCAAATTTCTTTATAACGCTATAGCTCACCCCGGATTTTTTAGATAAAGTCTGCTGGCTTAAATCTAAAGAAAGCCGTTTTGTTCGGGCTTTTTCAGCTATCTTTTTTAACATTTCCTGAGGTGTTTGCATAAAAAAAGACATCATAATATCCATTAAATTGCAAAAAAGCATATAATGGATATTATAGTATATGTTAATATAAAAACAAGGAGGCATGCATATGGCTCTATTGGGAAGACAGCTTAATCTCTCGATGTTCTAATAAACTGATATATTCATCTATTAACAATTTATGACATTTTTTGCTATCAAACTCAGCAATAGCCCTATTTCTCGCCTGCAATCCCAAGTGCTTGATTTTTTCATTATCTTTCAGGAGATTATCTAAAGTTTCTGTAAGGTGCCTGGTATTCTTCGGCTCTACTAACATCCCAGTGGAGTTATTGATTATAGAATCTGTCAAACCGTAAATTTCTGTTCCTACAGCAGGAAGCCCCATAGCTGCCGCTTCAATTACAACAGTTCCGAATCCTTCTCTATAGCTTGGCAAGCATAATAAATCGCTGATAGCCATAAAACGCTCTGGCATTGCATCATAACCAATAAAAATTATTTTATCGCCACACAAGTGATTACTGTAAGACCGAATTTCCTCTTCATTATTTTTTTCAAATGGGCCAACGACTAACAAAACAACATCATGCTCCATCTTTAATAGATCACGTATGGAATCAATGAGCTCAAAAATGCCCTTTTCTCTGGTAACTCTTCCCACAAAAAGTAACACTTTGCTGGACTCACTGATATTCAATGTGCTCTTTAATTCTTTTCTATTAAATTCAGAAAACTTTTGTGCATCAAAACGCTCGATATTCACTCCAGCTAAGGAACCACTACCAATGACTTTGAGTTTTTTTAAAGAAACAATATTGCTTTTTATCAAAAAATCTCTCTGACTGAAACTATCAGTATAAGAATATGGATTTAGCCACGAAATGAGCTTATCACTATATTTCACAATAAGCTTTTTTATCCCGGTCATAGTCACCCAGGGTTGTCCTGTATAAGTATGAATACAAACGGGCACTCCGGCTAATTTTGCAGCAATAGAACACAACAAACCAGCTTTAGGCGTTGTGGAGTGAACGATATGAAATTGTTCTTTACGGAATAATTTCCATAACTTAATTAAAGTAACAAAGTCTGCAAACAATTGTATTTCACGAGCGATAGACAAAGGTTGAAATTTACACCCTTTTATTTTTTGAAGATCTTCACTTGACTCATCACTGGATATAATAGAAACCTTTGCACCAGCTTCATTTAATGCTTCGAGCTGTGTGCGTAACTGAGTAAATACAAAAAAGGGAATTGTCGATACCCGAGCTATACGTACATTCTGCAACAATTTACTCATAATATTATCCAATAATTCCTTGCATTTTCAGCAAGAAGTAATTTGAAGAAAGCAAATGCTTTTGCGATAAGATAAAATAAATAATCATTGCATAAAAAGTACATTCTGTATCAACAGTAGTAATTGCAAGCTCTTGTATATCACTACTATGCAATACATTATTTTGCTCCGAAGATATATTAAAACACTCTAAAAAACAATAGAAACCCATTCCCCCGGATTCACTGTCATTAAGTTAAGGAGTTCCGCCGTCCCGCGGCTTGTCCGCGGGATCCAGGAATCTCACTCCGAACCTAGATCTCTGGATACCGCGGACAAGCCGCGGGACGGTGGAGTAGTGCTTAAGTCCCCCGATTCACTACCATTAACCGCCGTCCCGGCAAAATGAATCTTTCGGACGAGCTTTGTAACTTTATAGAGACGTCTTTTAGGGAACATGCTAAACTTGCCCGCATGTTTCTGTTGAGCTTATAGTAGAATGAATCATTATGAGAAAAATGATGAGCTATCCTTTTTGGGAGTAATGCGAGTTTTCTGGCTTCGAAAATGGGTTATTTTCTTCGTTATGATATTCACTACGCTTGTATGGGTTCTGGCTCTGGGATTTAAAAAACCAATATACACCGCCCAGGCGCTTATTGGGCCACCTTTAGAGCTAGAGGTCTTAGGATTAAATTTAAATCCATTTTTTTATTTGACGACCCCAAAGCAAAAAAAATTAAATCAGGAAACGGTATACGATCTTTTTGTAAGAAACCTTTTGTCGCCTATTACCAAACAAATTTTTTATACTCAAGATTATCATAAGTTGGTTATACCTGATAAAAAATTAAAGCAACTTGATCAGAGCCAACAGGAAAAAATGTATAAAAGCTATTTGGATATAATGATTTTTTCTACATATCAACGTATAAAACCATATAAATTTATGATTAGCTTTAACGCGGATAATCCTGAAACAGCAAGAATGCTTTTAGAGGCTTATTTAGCTTTAGCCAATAAAAGAGCAACAGATTCTTTAAAACAATTACTGCTTACAAGAAATAAAAAAATTATGCAGAGCCTGGAAGAGCAGATTAACGCATTAAATAAAATGCGGATTATTGATGAGAGCACGAATCATATTAACAATATAGCTATAGATAAGCAAAACCAGCTTACTAATCTAATACAGATTTATGAGAAAAACTATAATTCATACACAAGGAAAATCAGCGCCTCATCGCTTAAATTATATCAGCTCGCTTTTGATATTAGTGTAACCAACACTGCAATAGACGATAAAATCAAGAAAGCATTACTCCTGGGTGTTCTTTCTGGATTGGTCACAGGATTTTTTCTAGTTTGCATTATGACACCAGTTTCTCGCGCAAGGGCTATAGCTTGAGACGATTGAGGAGCTTCGGATTATGACCCTGATAAAAACAAGTTTTCTCAACCTTATTGCTGTTTCAGTAAGGTTGTTAACCTTTCTTGGTATTAATAAATTAATCTCTGTTTATGTAGGACCCATTGGTTATGCTTTTTTGGGACAGTATCAAAATTTGATCACTGTAATAAGTACCTTTGCAAATGGTGCTATAGCTACTGGCGTCACCAAATACACAGCTGAATATTATTATTCGGAAGAAAAACAACACCAATTATGGCAAACTGCTTTTAAAATCACCTTAATTGGTTCTTGTATCACAGCACTTGCCATGCTTTTTTTTCGTAAACCGCTGGCCTTGTTTTTTTTGCATGATGTTCATCTTGCAAATGTCTTCACCTGGTTTGCTTTTGCATTAGTCTTTTTAGCCATGAACTCCATATTACTTTCTATCTTGAATGGAAAGAAAGAAATTACTTCATACGTGTTAGCCAATATTATTGGCAGTATACTATCACTGCTAATTACCTCGATTTTAGTCATTTATTTTAACTTGTTTGGTGCATTGATTGCTCTTGCTGTCTATCAGTCTTTTGCGTTTTTTGCTACGCTCATTATTTGCAAAAAAACAAAGTGGTTTGAATTTGGTCATTTATGGGGAAGACTAGATAAAAGCACAGCTAAAAATTTATTTAAATATGCCCTAATGGCTATCGCTGGGGCGGTATGTGCACCTGGAACGCAAATATTAGTACGGAACCATATTGGGGTACACATTGACTGGACATCAGCCGGATATATAGAAGCTATATGGAGAATTAGCGCTGCTTATTTAATGATAGTTACCGCCACTTTATCCGTTTATTTTATTCCAAAGCTCTCTGAATTAAATGACGCTAATAAAATTAAACTGGAAATCATAAAAACCTATTCATTAATTCTTCCATTTACGATTGGATGTGCATTTTTCATCTATCTTATGAAAGAGCATATTATTACATGGCTATTTACTAACGAATTTAAAGGCATGGCCGTGCTGTTTAAGTGGCAAATGATTGCTGACACAGTCAAAGTATGCAGTTGGATATTGATGTACTTATATATGGCCAAGAACTTGTTTCGTATTTACTTATTTTCTGAAGTCTTTTTTTCGATTAGCTTCTATCTCCTGGTTGTCAAGTTGGAGAGCACGTTTGGAATGCAGGCGGTGCCTATAGCACAAGCAATTAATTATGTTTTTTACTTTTTATTTGGATTCTGTGCATTAAAATTTAAAAAGATAATATAACTCTATTAATTAATAAGGTTTTATTTACATGGATTCTTTAGTATTAAAAAGCAGACGTTTCAATGTCACAAACAGATCGTGTCTTTTTGAAAATGAACTATTTAAAAATTCAGCTTTATTTCTTGTGTTTATCCTTGTTGTTAAACTACTTGTCACTGTTTGCTCTGTATATCTTTATGCAAAGTTCGCCCCATTCCGCGATGCAAATTATTATTTGAGCAGCGAGATTAATGTATGGTCTACCGCACTGATTTTTAATAGAACGATGTTTACCATTATAATTTATTACTTATTGAAACATCTCTTAATTTATAACATTTTAGTTCATCTTTTTGTTTCATTTTTTACAGGTTGCATTTTTTGGTATGTTCTTCGTGAAGAATACGCTTATTTGGACAAGTTCTACCTCGCCCTGATCTTGTTATCACCGCATTTCCTGATATGGACCAGCGTGGTTGGAAAAGAAGTTTTAGCTATTACTGGTTTTCTTTTGGTGATCAAAGGATGTGTTGATTTATCTGTTTGGAATAAGACTAAAATAATCCCCGTGATTATTGGTTTTTCCATAGCAGCCCTTATTAGGCCTCATTATGCCTTAGCTTATGCCTATTTGTTTGGTATCTCTTATTTGATAAATATTTTAATACGAAAGCAAAAGATGTTTATTGATGTGAAGGTTAGCCTGTTTTTAGTTCTAATGTTTTTAAGCCTCATAGCATTATGCCTGTTTTGTTTAGAGCCTTTATATGACAGCGATTTAGTTCTTTTTATGCGGACGCAACAGCAGTCATTCTTAAAAATTACTGATAGTCTGGGAAATCGCTGGGATATTTATTGGAATAGTGCAGCACATTTTTTTTATAACATGGGTTGGGGAATACCAGCCAGCATTGTTGGTTTTACCTGGAGTGAGGCACTTGCCCGTTTTGTTATGTTTCCTGTATTTATTGAAGGATGCATTAATCTGTTTACGCTAATTGTTACTTTTTGTTTATTGATAAGACTTATAAAAACAGAACCCAAATATGCATCAATTATTATTTGGGGGTATAGTCTGGCTGTATTATTAGGCTTATTAGTGAATTATCCCGCTGGTATTTTTAACCCAGGTTCTGCGGTAAGATATAAACAAGTATTAACACCATTATTTTATTTTTATCCTTTACTATTCATTGCGGCTATTAAAAGAAAAAATTCTTTAATTATCGACAGGTAGCCAACTTGTAATAGGTCAGAGGGGTTGATCGAACGGTCGTAGCCCGGTCTACTTGCAGCCAGGATAAAGCAGGCACAATCCCCGGCTGCAAGCAGACCGGGCTACACAGACGAGACGTGCTACTGCCGTTCCCTGATATGGGCTGATCTTTACACCAATTTAGCAACCTTTTCTGCGAGGTATAATGAAGACGTCAAACCAGGAGACTCGATACCAAATAAATTTACCAATCCAGGGATGCCATGGTCATTGGCTCCCTGAATAATAAAATCAGTAGCAGCACCATTTGGACCTGACAATTTAGGCCTGATTCCTGAATAAGAAGGCTGCAGAGCATGATCTGGTAAACTGGGCCAATAATGCCTTACTGAAGAATAAAAAGAATCAGCACGTTTAGGATCCACGTTATAATTTATCTGGTCTACCCATTCTACATCAGGTCCAAATCGGACTTGTCCGGCAAGATCAAGAGTAAGATGCACTCCTAACCCTCCTGGCTCAGGAACAGGATAAATCAGATGTTTAAAAGGAGAAGCACCACTAAGCGAGTAGTAGTTTCCTTTTGCAAAATAAGTCTTGGGTATTTTATCTTCGGGAAAGCCTTCAATCATCGCTGCTACATGCGAGGCATGTAATCCTGTGCTGTTAATTAAAATATTGGTCTTAATCTTTATCTGATCCGTATACAACTCAAAATCTTGCCCCGTATAAATCACCTTTTTTAAGGAACAATTTAAAGCCAGCATAGCCCCAGCCGCTTCTGCATCGCCAAGGTATGCCAACATCAGGCTATGGCTATCGATAATCCCGGTCGAAGGTGAAAACAAAGCACCAAGACAGTGTATGTCAGGTTCCAGATGACTTACTTCTAATGCAGTCATCTCTACAATATCAGATACTCCATTTCGCAAAGCTTTTTGCCTTAATATACTTAACTCTTGCTTTTGCAACTCGGTATTTGCAACAATCAATTTACCGCACTGTTTAAACGGCACGCTATGGGATTGACAAAACTCATACAACATTTGACGCCCTTGCACACAAGCTCTGGCCTTCAACGAATTGTGCGAGTAGTAAATTCCAGCATGGATCACTTCAGAATTTCGGGAACTGGTTTCAGTTCCAATAGCGTTATTAGATTCCATAATAATCAAATCCATACCACTTTGCGACAGTGATCTCGCTATTGCCAAGCCAATAACGCCAGCACCTACAACAACACATTCCACCTTATCCAAAAAGCCATACTCCCAAACTAGTTGCTCTTAGGGCATCAATTCTTCATACACTGTTAAATGCTGGTTTACTACCTGTTTAATATCAAAAGTTGTTTCAGCAAGATTACGCCCGGCTGCACCAAACTTTTCACAAAGATCTTTATCGTCAATCAAAAGCTTAATGGCATTTGTAAGGGATAATTCATCTTTAGGGGCAACTAAAAGTCCGGTCTCATTGGGAATGATTGCATCACGGCAACCTGGAACATCTGTAGTTACCACAGCGCGACCTGTTGCCGCTGCTTCCGCTAATACTTTAGGCAATCCTTCAGAATAAGACGGTAATACAACAATATGTGCTGAAGTTAACACATTAAACATGTCACTTTTATGCCCCCACCATTCAACGATACCTTTATTAACCCAAGCTGTGATCTCATCACGGCAAAGGCTGCTTGGATTATCCGGATCAACATCTCCAACAAGAATGAAACGTGCACCATGATATCCAGCCAGGGCTCGTGCTGCGGCAGCAAATTCACGGACACCTTTATCTACCAGCAAACGCGCGGCCATCATCACCACGGGAGGGACATCATGGGCAATTGGGGTGCTGACAAACAGATTCAAATCAACCCCTGAACCGCGAATTAAGGTCACGAATTTATCCTGAACCTTACACACTCCTTTAATTAAACTCCAATCGTTTTGATTTTGGACAATAATTCGAAAATTAGGATGTTTCAAGGACATTCCATACAGCCCGGTTACAATAAAACGCCTGAACCAGGCAAATCTATCCTGGGCGATAAAGACATATCCCATACCTGAAATAGCTGCAACTACAGCAGGAACACGTTGTATTCTGGCAACAATTCCCCCTAATAAAACCGGTTTGATTGTAACTAAATGGACTATATCTGGTTTGACTCTACGAAAAAGGACAGCAAGATCAAACAATAATTTTAAATTAAGAAAAAGATTTTTACTGCTTCTATCTATTTTTAATGGATGGACGATAAAACCTTTTGCTTTCAATGCTTCCGCGTGTGATGTAAGACTGGCAGCAATGTGTACTTCATATCCCATTTGAAGAGCAGCTTCTGCAATAGGTAACCGGTGAGAGATAAAAAACCAGTCAACATTGACGACAAATATTAATTTTTTTTTCAATTTTTTTGCTCTTCTAACCAAGATTGAAACATTAACACACCCCAAAGATGTTGAGCCCAATTTCTACGCCCGCTCAAATGTTCATTCCACAAAGTACGAATGGGTTCGGGTTTTAAATAGCCTTCTCGGTGTAATCTATCAGCATCTAATAAATCTTCAGCCCACTCGCGCAAAGAACCTCTAAGCCATTGTTCCAAAGGGATACCAAAGCCCATTTTCGGCCTGTTAATCAGAGATTCTGGAACATATTTATAAAGCACTTGGCGAAGAGCCCATTTGGTAACACCATTTCTCAGTTTAAAATCCATGGGCATGCCCCATGCAAATTCAACTACCCTATGGTCAAGTAATGGCACTCTGACTTCCAGACTTACTGCCATAGCAGCCCTATCAACTTTAACTAAAATATCATCTGCCAAATAACCCATAGTATCCAAGGCCATCATTCGCTCTATAGGATTAAGTGCATCCAATGGCGGAGAAAAACCCGTTAAAAATGTTGGTGGCTCTTTTCCATTAAGAACTAATGCGGATGGATCCATACAATAAGAAATTAATCCCATATATAATTGATTCATATCAGAGCTGGGTAAAATATCAGCACCTTTATGCAGCATATCACCCAAACGTCCACGCTGTCGATTGACAGGCAAATATTTTGATAGCGCATTCCACCAGTCTGGTGAAAATAATTTAATTCCTCGTGCAGCCATTGTACGAATCATCATGGGTACAGGAGATATCTTTTTCCATACATAAGATGAAAAAAGATATCTATTATAACCACAAAACAGCTCATCCCCTGCATCACCAGACAAAGCAACCGTCACATGTTGACGAGCCATCTGAGATATTAAAAAAGTCGGTATTTGAGAGGAGTCAGCAAAAGGCTCGTCATAATATTTAGGAAGATAGGGAATGATGTCTATCGCTTCTTTAGGGGTCACATAAAGTTCCGTATGTTCTGTTCCTAAACAATTAGCCACCGCCTTCGCGTGTTCGGCTTCATTAAAAGCCTCTTCATGAAAGCCAATAGAAAAAGTTCGGACCGGCCTCGAAGACTGCTGCTGCATTAAAGCAACAATAGTAGAAGAATCAATCCCTCCAGACAAAAATGCTCCCAAAGGCACATCGGCTACCATTTGTTGTTTTACCGCAGACCTCAATAAATGTTCAAGCTCATCAAGTACTGTATCTTTTGAACGCTCCATGCGATTTGCAGCACCATTGAGGGCTACTTGTGACATGGACCAAAAAGCTTTGATCTGCGGCTCACGTTTACGTTCAGAAAGGCAAAGCATAGTACCCGGAATGAGTTTATGGATTCCATGATAAATGGTATAGGGAGCAGGAACATAATTATGACGAAGAAACAAAGTTAAAGCATCTCGATTAACGGTATCTTTAAAAGTTGGAAATTGTTTTAATGCCTTCAATTCAGAAGCAAAGAAAAATACTGCCTTGCTACCCTCTCCTTGCCATCCAAAATATAAGGGCTTCTCTCCCATACGATCACGGGCTAAAAACAATTCACGTTCTTTGCGATCCCATACAGCAATAGCGAACATTCCTATACAACGCTTCAGTGTTTCTTCAAAACCCCAAAGCTCTATTGCGGCTAATAAGGTTTCAGTATCTGAATGTCCTCTCCACTCAATCCCCGCATTTAATGCTTCTATCTCATTTCGGAGTGATAAATGATTGTAAATCTCCCCGTTAAATACAGTTACATAACGTCCCGTTGACGAAACCATAGGCTGATGTCCAGCATCAGAAAGATCTAAAATAGCAAGACGCCTGTGTCCCAAGGCAACACCAGCAGAAGCATCAACCCACAGCCCATGATCATCTGGACCACGCGATTTGATAGAATGCGTCATCCTGGTCAGGATAGTCCTCATATCTTCTTCATTCAGTCCCCACCATGGGGTAAAATATCCTGTAATTCCACACATACGATTTATCTCATTGTTATAACTGCATACGTATAAGGCTTTAAGGAACTGCCTAGCGTCTTACCTACATGGCACTTACTTAAATTTTTCCTCTACTATTCCCTGCTTCTTGCCCCACGGACTCAAGAAACTCCTTCTGTATCAGCACCAGGAATTCCGCAGATTAGGCATGGAACGCAGGCTATTAATGATTTAAGCATTTATTCATGCTGGTAATAAGAAATTTTTAAATTGATTAAAATGTTGAATACTACACCAAGAAATCATTATACTCGAGAATATTTTTTTAAGTGATTCTTCAGTTATAAGATTTTAGGAGGCTTTTTAATGAGAAAGCATAGAATTGCTCTTATTGGTTGCGGGCGCATTTCACACAAACATCTTGAAGCAATTTATCAAAACAGAGACAGACTGGAACTGGTGGCATTATGTGATATCGATCAGACCAGGAAGGATAGTGTAAACATAGACGTACCTTTTTATACATCACTGGAATCTTTAGTAAAAGAACAGGATTTCGATTTGGTTTCACTGTGCACACCGAGCGGTCTTCACCCACCCCAAGCCATATTTTTTGCAGAACATGGAAAACACGTTATCACGGAAAAACCCATGGCAACGCGCTGGCAAGATGGCTTAGCCATGATTAAATCATTTGATGCCGCAGGAAAACATCTATTTGTAGTGAAACAAAACCGTTTGAATCCAACAGTACAACTCTTAAAAAAGGCTATTGATGAGCATTGGTTTGGCAAAATATACACCATTCACTCCAATGTTTTCTGGACTCGTCCCCAAAGCTACTACGATCAGGACAAATGGAGAGGCACCTGGGAATTTGATGGTGGGGCACTGATGAATCAGGCCAGTCATTATGTAGACCTGCTTGAATGGCTAGGTGGCCCTGTAGAATGCGTTCAGGCTATGATGGCTACTCAGGCAAGAGATATTGAAGTTGAGGATTCTGTTGTCGTCAATATGAAATGGCGGCGTGGAGCAATCGGCTCCATGTGTGTATCCATGCTGACTTACCCTCAAAATATGGAAGGTTCCATCACCATTCTGGGTGAAAAAGGAACGGTACGCTTAGGTGGTGTAGCATTAAATTCTTTTGAAGTCTGGGATTTTGAAACAAACCTGGCCCCTTCACTTGCAGCGGCAAATGAAGCGGGATACCAAACAAACAGCGTTTATGGCAATGGCCATAGTCCTTATTATAAAAATGTTCTAGACGCATTGGATAATCTTGATACGGCTATTGCTGATGGTAGAGAAGGTCTGCTCTCTCTGGAATTATTGATTGCCTGTTACCGTTCAGCGCAGAGCAAGAAATCAATTTATTTACCATTGGAGCTATGATGGATAAAGCGTATTTTGTTCATGAAAGCAGTTACATTGATGACCATGTTGAACTCTGCGAAGGAGTCAAAGTCTGGCATTTTTGTCATGTTCTGGGACAAACAAAAATTGGTGCTAATTCCTCTTTGGGACAAAACTGTGTCGTCGGCCCCAAAGTTACTTTGGGCTCCAATGTAAAAGTACAAAATAATGTCTCCATTTATGAAGGCGTGATATGCGAAGATGATGTATTTCTTGGCCCATCTATGGTGTTTACTAATGTTATAAACCCCAGAAGTTTTATCAATCGCAAAAATGAATTTAAAAAGACCTTAATCCGGAAAGGAGCATCTATAGGTGCAAACGCTACTGTTGTCTGTGGTGTTACTATCGGTCAATATGCTTTTGTGGGAGCTGGTGCAGTAGTAACTAAAGATGTTCCTGATTTTGCCTTGGTAGTAGGCAATCCAGCGCGCAAAGTAGGCTGGGTGTCTATTGAGGGTCAAAAACTTGATTTTTCCAAAAGTGATACAGTACAAGTTAACGAATGGACTTACATTTTGGATAATGACCTGGTAATTGGTAAAAATGGATAGTAAAGCACCTTCATTATACTTTAATTGTTACATCTGATATCATGCGTACCAAATAAAAAGAGCATATATTTAAGGAAATTCATTCATGAGTAAATTAAATGGCGCAAGAGTATTAGTCATTGGCGGCGCAGGATTTATAGGTTCGTTTGTCGTCAGAGAACTTTTAAAATCTAAAGTCGGCGAAGTAATCATTTATGATAATTTTACCCGCGGCAAATTGGATAATATTAAAGACAGCCTTGCCGATCCCAGATGCTCTGTTTTTCCATATGGTGGGGATATACGTGATTTGGATGTTCTTGACAAAGCTTTTGAAGGAATAGATTACGTTTTTCATTTAGCCGCTATGTGGCTTCTGCACTGTAAAGATTTTCCAAGAACAGCTTTTGAAGTAAACATTGGCGGCACATTTAATGTGCTGGAAGCCTGCGTTAAACATAAAGTTAAAAAATTAATCTATTCATCCAGTGCATCTGTATATGGTGATGCAGTGCAAGTGCCTATGACAGAAGAACATCCCTTCAACAATAAAAATTTTTATGGTGCCACTAAAATTTCAGGTGAAGCAATGTGTACCGCCTTTAACGACCGCTATGGTCTGGAAATAGTCGGCTTAAGATACATGAATGTTTATGGTCCTGGTCAGGATCAACATGCGGCTTATTCCGGTGTTGTCCCCGTGATGTTAAATAAAATAGACGAAAATGAAGCGCCAACTATCAACGGTGATGGTTCACAGGCTTATGATTTTATTTATGTCGAAGATACAGCCAGAAGTAATATCTGTGCCTTGGAATCAAATGTAAAATTCGGCTTCTATAATGTGGGTACCGGAATACAGACTAATATCAAGACCTTATGTGATCTTATATTACAGTTGAAGCACTCAAAATTAAATGTTATATACAAGCCTTACAGTGCTGATGATGCCAGACAACTGGTAAAAAATCGCATTGGCTCACCAGTCAAAGCGCAAAAAGAAATCAGCTTTGAACATAGTTACGATTTGACGCAGGGATTAGAAAAGCTCATTTATTGGCGTGATACCGGTAAATTTGATTTTAGCAAACGCGAAGAAGCAGAATTAGTTTAACATTTGGACGATAAGAATGCATATTCCAATTACTAAAGCAGTATTTGACGAAACAGAAATGGAAGCTATTATTCAGCCTCTGAAAACAGGCTGGGTAGTCCAAGGCCCCTATGTAAAACAGTTCGAACAAGATTTTGTTCACTTTACGAAAACATCGTATGCAAAAGCAGTAAGTAACTGTACCACTGCCCTGCACCTTGCCCTCGAAGCTCTTGGAGTTGGCGCTGGTGATAAAGTTGTGGTTCCTTCATTTACTTATGTCGCCTCAGCTAATGCCGTTGAATATACAGGTGCTGAAGTTGTATTTTGTGATGTAGAATTGGATACCTTCAATATAGACCCTGTTAAACTGGAACAGATCCTTCAAAATGAGTCGGGAATCAAAGCAGTAATGCCAGTTAATTTGTTTGGCTTATGCGCCGACCTCAATAAGATTAATGAGCTGAAACAAAAGTACAATTTTTTCGTTGTTGAAGATTCTGCCTGTGGTTTTGATTCCTGGCTCGATGGCAAACACTCTGGGACTTTTGGTGATATTGGCTGTTTTTCATTCCATCCGCGCAAATCAATCACTACTGGTGAAGGCGGAATGTTAACGACTGATGATGAACAACTTTATACAAAACTGACTCAATTATGCGATCATGGGGCATCCAAATCAGATCTACAACGTCATCAGGAGCATGGGGGTTCTCTTCTACCAGAATTCAAGATACGCGGCTATAACTATCGCATGACTGATTTCCAAGGTGCTTTAGGTGTTAGCCAAATGTCAAAAGCTAATTGGATCATGAATAAAAGACGTGGAGTAGCAAGTCAATATGATGAAGCACTCAGCAAATTCAGTTGGCTAAAAAGACCATCAGTTTCTGAAGGTTATATACATGGTTACCAATCCTACGTTTGCCTGTTTACCTTGGGAAACAACCTGGCAGAACTGACTAAAGATAAAATTGATGCCATCAATGTGAAAAGAAACCTGTTTATGCAGGAATTAGAAAAGCGCGGTATAGCAACACGTCAGGGAACTCATGCAGTTCATACCCTGACCTATTACAAAAACCGCTACAATTTACATGATGAACAATTCCTCAACTCTTACATTTCAGATCGCTTGAGTATCACCCTACCCTTGTATGCAGAAATGACCCCCGTTGAATTTGATTACGTTATTCAAGAGATGAATAAGGCTTATGAATGTGTGGTATAACCGGAGTTATTTCTTTATCAGGTAGCAAGATAAATACTGATCGAATTAAAAGCATGTGCGATGTCATAGAACATCGCGGCCCTGATGGCGCAGGATATTTTCTTGCGCAAACGGGGGTTCATCACCCCAGAGAACAGCAATACCATCAAGCGCTGACTGAAAAAAAATATTCATCGACAATGAGCATGTTGCCCAGCATCGATGATCCCCAAGCCAGAAACTATCTTAATGCACATCATTGGGATCTCTATTTTGGCCACCGTCGTTTAGCTATTCTGGACTTAAGCCCCTCTGGTTTTCAACCTATAAGTGACATATCTCAAAATGTATGGGTTACTTATAATGGAGAAATATACAATTTCAAGGAAATCCGTAAAGAACTTGAGGGCATTGGTTACGAATTCTTTTCTACAACGGATTCTGAGGTTTTAGTTAATGCCTATATTGAATGGGGAATAGAATGTGTTACCCGATTTAATGGCATGTTTGCTTTTGCTTTATGGGATAAAAGACGAAATAAAGTTTTTTTAGCTCGCGATCGCTATGGCATAAAGCCTTTGTATTACCATAAAACAAGAAAAAATGAACTTGTTTTTGCCAGTGAAACCAAATCAATTCTGGCGTATCTTGAAGATAAACCGAAAGTAAATCCCAACGGCATCATAGAATATTTTGTTTTTCAAAATTTAATTTCAGAGCAGACTTTAACCCAGGATGTTTATTTGCTCCCCCCAGGGCACTATATGGAAGTTTATCTTGGCAATGATCCCAAAAACATCATCAAGCAACATTGGGATTTTAACTTCACCGAATCTACAGAAATACGCTCCGAAGAAGATTACTCCGGTGAGCTAGCTTATCTTTTTGAACAGGCGGTAAAAAGACAGCTTGTCAGTGATGTGGAAATCGGCAGTTATCTTAGTGGTGGTATGGATAGCGGGTCAATTACAGCCGTAGCTGCCAATCATTTGCCCTACATGAAAACCTTTACCGTGGGCTTTGATTTAAATAATGTATCTGGGTTGGAACTCAGTTTTGACGAACGCGCCAAATCGGAGCTCTTATCCTATCTCTATCATACAGAACATTATGAAATGGTATTAAAATCCGGCGATATGGAGCGATGCCTCAATGAATTTGCCTGGCATATGGAAGAACCAAGGGTAGGACAAAGTTACCCTAATTTTTATGCCGCAAAACTCGCCAGCAAATTTGTGAAAGTGGTTCTATCGGGAACTGGCGGCGATGAATTATTTGCCGGCTACCCATGGCGTTATCAACTCGGTGATCGCCATGGCAATGAAAGTAAACGAGTGAATGAGTATTTTCATTTTTGGCAACGCCTCATTAAAATCTCAGATTTAAATAGTGCATTTGGCCCTCTGGCTGCACATGTCAATACCGACCTGATAAAAAATACTTTTTATAACGTCTATAACAAGCATATCGATTCCGGCAAAAATAATTTTATTAATAATGCGTTATACTTCGAAGCCAAAACCTTCTTGCATGGACTTTTGTTAGTAGAAGATAAATTATCAATGGCGCACTCATTAGAAACCAGAGTCCCCTTTTTAGATAATGATTTGGTAGACTTTGCGCAAAAAATACCAGTTCATCTAAAAGTGAAAAAGACATCTGCAGAAATGCAGGTTGATGAGAACCGTGTTGGTACAAAACACCAAGTCAGCATCAAACCTGGTGGAGATGGTAAACTGATTTTGAGAAAAGCATTGAGCAAATACATGCCGTCTGAGTATCTGAACGCAGCAAAGCAAGGCTTTTCTTCACCGGATAACAGCTGGTTTAAAGGGCAAAGCATCGATTTGGTTAAACACAGATTATTGCCCCGGAACGCAGCTTTATATAATTATTTGGATCATGACTTTGTTTCATCTAAAATCGAGAGGCATTTTAGTGGTATTGAAAATCAACGCCTGCTAATATGGTCTTTATTAAACTTTAGCTACTGGATCGAAATTTTTGGTAACTAATTGTGGTTAATCCGTGGTCTGAGTTTTCTCCATAAAAAAACCTTCTGTAAATTGAGCTAATGAATCGAAGGCATTTTTACTATAGCTTGTAGGAGGTAATTACAAATAGACTTCGTTTCTCGTATGGTTGCCTTCTGGAGATATGTCCTTGTTTATGTTGATACCACTGAAAATGATAAAGGCCTTGGCGCCCTTCATTGAAGAATTAAAAACCTATTAGATTCTAAATCTTGCAATTCTCAACGATAGTCATCGCCAAATTAATAGCGCTTAATATCCAATACGTCAATGGAAAGCTGAGGTATGGTAAAAATCCTACAGTTTAGAAAAAATCATATGTTTGAATGCATCGAAATACATTATAATAGGAAAATATTTTGCTCACTAATCGACTGAGCAGAAGAAAAATCAGAGGTGTTTGAAACAAAAATAATAGCTTAGCAGAAAGATCTAAAACAGTATCAATAGCATTTAAAAACCCGGAGATATCATTGATTAAGAAAGCTTTATTTATTGGCAGTAAGCAATTTGGCTTAGATACATTAAAACTTATAAGTGAGCTATCTCCAGGTTTAATTACGCGAGTTATTACATGTGATGACAGTAAAGATCCAAGAAATCGAATGGATGAATTTATAGCACATGCAAAAAAATATGACTTGGATTTATTTGTTTCAAAATCTAAATCTGTGACCCATGAAATAGTCAAAGATTACCAACCAGACTTATGTTTTGTAAATGGATGGTATCAGCTCCTTCTTGAGGAAACATTAGTGATTCCAAAATTCGGTGTTATTGGAATACATCATTCTCTGTTGCCCAAATATCGTGGTGGTTCACCTTTGGTATGGCAAATAATAAACAATGAAGAAGAACTTGGGACATCGATATTTTATTTGGATAAGGGTATGGACTCAGGTGATATTATATTGCAAACCAGTATTCGTAACAAAGGGTTGTACATTGATGAAGCTAGGCAACAATTGGAGAAAAAAGTCTTAAATGAACTTAGGATAATTTGGCCTGAAATAATAAGCGACACACATGAAAAATCACATCAATGTCATGAGAATGCAACTTACTGTGCACAGTTATTGGAAGAAGATGGAGAAATTAATTGGTCTGATAAACCAGAAAATATACTGTCGGGGATAAGAGCTAGATCACTTCCTTATCCGTGCGCATACTTCTTTTACAAAGAAGAAAAGATTAGGGTAACGCGCGCAAAACCATATGATACTATAATTTATGGACTTCCAGGTCAGCTTGTAGCATTTGAGGAACATACTGGTTATCCCGTTATATCTTGTGGTAATGGAAAAGCAATTGTAATTGAAAAAATATTAGCCCAAGATAATCAACTAGTCGCAGCTCAACAAGTTTTATCATCGACAAAAATCCGATTAGCCTGATAGTTTTGTTTGGATAGGAATAGCCGCCCCTACAAGTGAAGCAAAGTCTGGATTACGATCAAAGTATTTTAGATCCAATATGACCAAAATTTTATTCTGAAATAAATTATATTTGTAATAGCTCAGCCTCACTATAAGTTTTTATAGAAACTAGAGAGAGTAACTTCCTTTTAACATTAGTGTTGAAAGAAGTCTAAAGATTAAATATAGTGAAGAGCAAAAAGAATCTATTGACATTTCCTTAGTTTGAGACAAAATATATGTTTTTTCGAGCGCTAAATGAAAGTATAAAAATAAAGGATGACATATGTTTGTTGAATCAGTTACTGAATTGAATCCTGCACAAAGTAGTGAATTTCCCTCTTGGTTATCCCCTCTTTTAGCCAAAGATGAATCATTTATAAAAGAGAATGAACGTCTTATCAGATGTGAGCGCTCAGTATCGATGCAACAGCAACAGACTAAGGAAACCTTTGGTTTTAAGTGGAATAAAAGAGATACTTTTGAATCCCCTCAAAGCCTGAATCGCATGCGCCAATGGTTAGTAGAGCGATATGATGATGCAAATAAGATATTAAATTCATTTGAAAATAAACCCGTCTTACTTGATGCAGGATGCGGGGCTGGTTTGTCTGCTCTGGAATATTGGGGCTCACATTGTGACAAACTAAACTATCTCGGTGTAGATATTTCCTCAGCAGTAGATGTCTGCCAACAACGATTTATGGAAAGAGGCCTTAACAATGCAGTATTTTTACAGGCTGACATCGCAAATTTACCTGTCAATGCAGCATCCGTTGATATCATCTTTTCTGAAGGTGTCATGCATCATACTGATAATACAGAACAAACCTTTATGTCTTTGGCAAAGCTGTTAAAGCCAAAAGGGTATTTTATGTATTATGTATATAATCAAAAGGGACCAATAAGAGAGTTCGTTGATGATTATCTACGTGACAAATTACAAGCAATGACACCCATACAGGGATGGGATGCTTTAATGCCATTAACCCGTTTAGGAAAAACCTTAGGCGAATTAAATCTGGATATAGAAATAGAAGAATCTATTGATTTGCTGGACATCCCTGCGGGAAAAATTAATCTGCAACGCTTATTCTATTGGCATGTCTTTAAAGCTTTTTATCATGAAGATTTGACCCTGGATGAAATGAATCACATTAATTATGATTGGTATGCACCTAAAAATGCCCATCGCCATAGTATCAGTGAAGTGGAACAATGGTGCCAAAATGCATCCCTGTCCATAGAAAGGCAAGTGATTGAACCTGCTGGGATTACAATTATTGCACGAAAAAGTTAGGTACCCGGCAGACCGGTTACTTAGCTTTTTAGTAAAAGGTCAGCCCCTATCAAAGAACGGCCGTAGCTCGGCTGTGTAGCCCGGTCTGCTTGCAGCCGGGGACTGTGCCTGCTCTATCCTGGCTGCAAGCAGACCGGGCTACACAGCGGAGCAAGGGGCAAGATCTCCCCTTGACCTATTACGGATTTTACAGCTCAGGTTTATGCGCATAAAGTATATATTGTGTATCCTCGAAAATTTTTACATATTTTCCTAATGCTGAAATAGCACCTTCATATACATCCCCTGATTTTGACTGCTTATTTTGTAAAATATGAGTCACATTATACTGCAAACAAAGTTCAGGCAGATATTTAGGATTAACCATAGGATATTTATCAAATAGTTTTTCAAAAAAAATCCGATATTGACCTTGCATTGAAACATTGACCAAAAAGCCAATAATATTGGCCTTAGTATTTTTGAGGAAAATCCAGGACTCATTATTATTTAAACAAAATAGGTTTATATCCTTGCGATCCAAATGTGAAAATAAATTACTAAATGAATAGCGAGCAGCATATTGGTGTTTGAGCTGATATAAATTATATAAAAACCAAATGACATTATAAATTAAAATAAATGAGATCAAGGTTGAAGTATAAGCTTGAGGTATCACAGAAAAGAACAAAATTATTTGCAAAGGATAGGCAAACTCTATATACCTCTCTGCCTCTCCTAAAACTCTTGCCTTACCAAAATTAGTAACAATAAATGGGACAAATAGCACTGTAAGGATAATTAGTAGATAGTACTGATAGCCCTCTAAAGTCTCATGCATGTATCCAGCAATGCCCAGCACTAGAGCCAGAAAGTAAGTGGGATGTCTTAAAATAGAAGTAAATAGCTGATTAAAAAAAACCACTTCAT
Source organism: Legionella shakespearei DSM 23087 (assembly GCF_000373765.1). Classification (GTDB taxonomy): domain Bacteria; phylum Pseudomonadota; class Gammaproteobacteria; order Legionellales; family Legionellaceae; genus Legionella; species Legionella shakespearei. The sequence continues at coordinate 162,716 of NZ_KB892404.1, forward strand.
AAAAAACACCTCTCAAATTCCTACTCTTTATAAAATTAATTAAGATAGAGAAGTTACTTCTATGACTAACAAAAGGATAGTTATATTTTAAATACCAATCCAAATGTAAGACATGCGCCTTAATTTGATGAATAAAAAATGATCTATGGAAAAATAGAGCAAAAAAGGCTGACAATACAATACATAATGCAATCTTGAAATCAAAAATTCCTGCTAATAATAAAGAAACCAGAACTTGAGTTCCAAACTTGGATGACAGTAATAATATGCTAAATAAAATAGAAGCAACTGAAAATGCTACATAATTGAAATCAGAAATCTCTAAAGAATTCGAGAGACTGATAATTAAAAAAAAGCAGCTTAACAAAAAAACAAACTGAGAAAAATTGCGAGGTGTTAATGAGAATGGGCGTGGCCCAATGAAAGAGAATGTTAAACCAGGAGCAAGAATATATGCTGATAGTACAAGAAGGGCATCATTGAAAGAAATCAAATGCATATGATATAAAACAGTAACTACAAGAAGACCATTTAGCAAATCAAATACAAAGCCAGAAAACCTATCCCAAAAACTGATAAAGGAATTTGGAAAAAAAGACAATAACCAATGGTAAAAGAAAGGATAAGTGCACTCATTACTTCCATAAACACGCTTTTCATGTTTTGGGAGTCTGTTGTTATTCTTCTTAAGAAGATCTATGTAATAAAGATGAAAATAAATATCTGTTCCATTGAAATCTTTCCATATAATTCTGGGTATAAGTCTAAGAAATATGCAACAGATCAGTACAAGGGGGCAAAGGAAGAAGATCATTTACAAAATTTTCCGCTAATATTTCGAGATGATCAATTATAATCTATTGAAAATTTAAATAAATACTTTACTCAAAAAGAGGCTGGTGGTATCAATTTTGGCTTCAGCAGTTACACCGTATTCACATCACAAAATATTAGCTGTAGCACCAGGAACAAGCGCTTCATCTCTGTGCTCAGTTCCGCTACCACGGTTTTTTACTAAATCACTAATCATATTAATCTATTCCTTAACGATTTTAATATTGTTGGTTTTGCATCTTCACCATTGGGTGTAGAAGCCTTTGTAATTTTCAAAGCTCCATCTCCACATGCGATAATAGGATCTGTTTTATCTCTCATCATTACTTGACCTGGAATAGCACAAAACGGAGAGTTATGGATAAAAGGTTCTACTTCCCATATAAAAATACATTGTCCATCTTCTTGAAAACAAAACGCACCAGAAAATGGGGCAGAAGATGCACGGACGAGAGCATAGATATTCTTTACTGATTCAGACCAATTGATTTTCCCATCATTGGGTTTTCTAGGGTAACAACGCAAAGCATCTCCTGGTATCAAACTTTGTTGTGTTTTGTTCAATACACCTTGTTGAAGTTGTTTGATCCCTGCAAGAAAAAGTTCAGGAATTTTTACATTCATCCACTGATATATATCACCAATATATGTTTTTTCGGTTAAAGGAAAAAATTCTTTTAAAATGATATCTCCACTATCCAGTTCTCCTGGAACCATTTCATGAATTGAAAGGCCAATCTTTTCTTCACCGTTTAAAATAGCCCAATTGGGGCATGCATTTCCACGATAACGAGGCAAATCACCCATATGCGCATTCCAAATACCATTTTTAAACGCTTTGCAAATAGGAGCTTGAAGTACATTCAGCCAATTCATACTAATAGCCAAATCGCACTGATATGACGAAAGCGTATTAACTCTTTCTTCTGTATTAATATTTAAATCATTATAAAAATCAGCGCCAATTTCATTTGCCAAATTTTCAAATTCAACAGATTCACAATCGTAAAAAGGCTCAGATCTGCACGTATATAAAAATCTAATTGGATAGCCTTCGTCTACAAGAATTTTTACTGTATTTAAAAGTGTTCTTGTTCTGCCAATAATTCCTATGTTCATATTTTCCCCTACAAATCCATACTATGGGACAAAAGATAGGGGATTTGTGTCGCAAAGACAAATCGATCCATTGTTGTGTTGGTCATTAGAGTTTGTAACTGAGAGCACACACCATATCTCTCACTCACATATGATTGAGCCTCGAATTCTTCAATACATGATAAAGATGACTGGATCTTTACCTTCAGATTCTCGTATTGTGAAAGACTGTGTGAATTCAAATAAACATGAATGGGATGGAAATCAAATATTTGATATGAGCCGTGATCGAATAAGATAGGTTTATTTTTGTTGGAATTAGCTTGGGATAAAAGGAATAAATCATCTTCCCACTGATAAGGGATCCGTATAAGAGAATTATTCGCCTCGTTTTCAAACGTAAAAGGTGTAAGATATGGATTGTCTGGTATATATAAAGAAAAATCATATTGAATTTGTGGATAATTCTTTAGAATATGAAAATACAAATGCGAATTTTGAAAGAGTCCATGAGTACGTATCGCTTTTGTATTCGGACATAAATTTAATACATAATCGAAAACTTCATCTAAAGATTGACCATGTGAAGATCTTGGAAGAAAATTAGGGTGGATTCCAAATTCAATAAGAGGATGATCTTTTAAGCTTTCAACAAAAATTGAAGGGTGTGTTAAAAATAATGTCCCAGGGACATTGTGTTCTTCTAAAATAGAAACAATCTTCCGAATAGCAAAGTCAGGAGCCCAATCAATATCGAAGGTAAGGGCAATAGGAAAATTGCTTTTTGCTAACTCCATCATGCTACCTGCCCCCCAATAATAACCAGCTTTTTTCCTTTTAAGTGCATTATCACCTCATTAAAAGTATCGTTTTTATCAACGTAACGTTTCATCTCAATCAAATTATTCAATATATCGGAAATAGAAAACCAAATACCGGCCAAGTTTTCCCCAACCTCCACACCTAAATAGCCAACATTGAGCAATTATAACGACCGTCCTTACACGTCATGAATCTGAATCCAAATCTATTTCCACAAAAAAGATAACGAGAAAGGCTCTAATTTTCTTTTGTTTTGCGTGCATGGCGACAGATTTTCTTAAAACAAGGCAAATATACTTCATACCCTTGCTCAAGTAAATGCTGATGAGACACACGGTAAACGCATCTAAATTTGACCAATCACTTTAGCCAGGTACTGAATATTGGTACAAATCTTACGCTGCTTCCAGCGTACGAAAGATAATCAATTTTTATCTATATTGCCAAACCTTTAATGCGGGAACCTGATCATTCCCCTTGCATACAGAGTCAATCCCTGCGCATTGAGGCTATTTAAACGGGTCTGACGTTTGCCAATTAAAATGGGTTGAAACTCAGCATTACGATCTCGGGGAACATAAATTGTAATCTAACCATTGCCTGTCCTTGCTGTCTTCTGTTTTTTTCCATTCCGTGCAGTGCAACTGCCATGTCCCTCAGGCGAGTGCTTCTTGTAGCCAAGCTGACGAGTCATTTCTGCCTCAAACATCCGTTCCATGAGACGCCGAGATAACTCTTTGATTATCCCCGCCAGAGCCAAAATAAATCATCTTGAGTCTTCACATTACCTACCAAGCCCCAACATTTCGTCACTGATATTCCTAGTCATAAATCCTTATTCACTAAAAATGGCATCCTTACTCAAGGCTGATTAGGATACCGGATTATGACCATTTACACAGTAAAAATGGCACTCTCTAAATAAATGCTTTACTCAAAAAGAGGCAGGTAATATCGGGACTCATTCAAATCAATTACTTTAACATCAAACATTCTTTGAGCCAAATTCTTGGCTGAACACACCATTTCTTTTGATCGAGCAGGATCATTAATGGACTTGAACATCTTTTCTGCCATATGAGCAGTATCTGGAAAATCAGCTAAGTACCCTGTTTCCCCATCACGAATTAGCTCATTGTGCCATTCTATATCAAAAGCGACAACAGGAACCTCTAGCAGAACTGCTTCAACCAAAGAACTACCTCCATATGAAATTATTGCAAGAGAAGAATGAAGTGCTGTTTGAGCGATAAATGCTCTGTTTCTATAGCCCAATAATATAAATCTTTCTTGGAAAGGAGAGTTTGAAATATATGACTGAATTTTTGATTTCTCGGGACCATCTCCAATAATGACATAATAAAGTTCCTCTTTAGTCATACTGCATAATTTTTCAAAGGCCTGTACAGTTTCCAATACCAGCTTTTCTGGAGCTAATCTGGACCATAGAGAGATAATTTTTCCTGTTTGCGGCAACTCCTGAAGCTGGTTTCGTTCTTGCTTTTGGATATTCAACATAGATAAATCAATTTTTATTCTGGATAATTTCGCTTTTTGAGGAGATGCCCCGCTAGAAATAGCGCTTAACATATTGTTTAAATTATAACCTATTACTCGATCGCAGGATCGATAAAAAAGAAAACTGATTAAATTATCCCAAGTAATCAGCAAAACCTCAAAAAATGGAGTCTTAATTTTGAACGGGAAAAAGGTTGGAAAAGGATTAAAGTAATAAATTAAATTAAAGTTTCCCCTTACCTGAGTCACTAATTTTATAGGCATTAACCATTTTAGTAGCATAGCACGTAATGCTAATTTGGTTGGGAACATCACTTCAACTACCTTTGGTGATATCTTTCTCACTACATTAAGCGTGATTGCTAACCCCCACAATTGTTGCATTGTCCTTGCAGTAAAAGGCAAAAATCTTTTTAACCTATCTAAAGGCATCAGAATATTGATTCCTACAACTTTTTTTCCAAAACGAAATACCTTGCTTTTTTCATTACCTAAATAGAGTACATAAGTTTTTTCAGCATGTGGTCTTTTAAAATACCACTCCAGATATCCAGGAGGATTACATTCTATGATCCGGTTAATTCCATCCTTTGAAATAGAAAGAAGGCAATTCTTTTGTGGTTTTAATTTAAATTTTCCAAAACATCTTCTGATTAATAAAATTAAAAGTCCTATAAAAGCAATAACTAACGCTGCAAAAAAGTCAAGCAGTCTAAAAAATTTGCGAAAAAATGAATGGAACATGGGTTCTGCCTCTTAGTAATTCAGCATTATACAATATAATCTACTTGTTTATTCTCGAGCTTATTATTTTTTTGTTGAATAATCTCGGATATATGTCCTTTTTCCATCACAATAATACGCTCGCATTCTTTTAAAGTCGTTAGCCTATGGGCAATCATAATAACTGTTCTGCTTTTAATTACTTCATATATGGTGTCCATAAGTCTTGCTTCGGTCTCATTATCTAAAGCCGAAGTTGCCTCATCAAAAATGAGTACCTCTGGTTCTCTGTATAAGGCTCGAGCGATTGCGATGCGCTGTCGCTCTCCTCCTGATAGGCGAACACCTCTATCACCAACTCTTGTGTTAATGCCATCTGGAAGTTGTTTGATAAACCTTCCAAGCTGAGCAGATTCAATTGCAGCCAATAAACGGGGTTCATCAACATCAGATTCACCAAAAGCTATATTCGCTTTTATAGTATCATCTGTCAGATAAATAGTTTGCGGCACATAACCTATCTTTTTATGCCATTGCAACGAATTTACAGGATATTTAGTATCGATAATGATGTTACCTGAAGAAGGCTTTAAAAGGCCAAGAATAAGATCGACAAGAGTTGACTTTCCTGATCCTGTTTCACCTACAATACCAATACATTCGCCTTTTTTTATTTGTAGTGTAATAGAGTTCAAAGCATATTTGTCAGTATTTAAATAACTAAAACTAACATTTTCAAGTTTAATATCTTCATTAAAATCCAATTCAGGTAAATTTAAATAATGCACTTTAATTCCAGCTTGAACATATTCATTATAAACACGCTCAATTGATGGAATAGTTGATTTAAATATATTGAGCTGGTTAATAATGCGATTCAAACCAGGCATCAAACGGAAGCCAACATATAAATACCCTCCCAGGATTCCTATCATCTGGTCAGTGCTTTCCAGATTAAAACTAAGTAAGGCAACTACAGTGACAAATAAACCTACAAATATAATTTCAATAATGATTCTTGGTAGTGCATTAATGCTTGTTTGCATTGCCTGTACTTGCGATCTTTTGAGGGAATGATGGCGATATGCATCAATAAAAGCATCTTTTTTTCCAAGTAAAACAATCTCTTTAAATGCATGAAAGAACTGAATCAGATTTTGACTACTATAAAGAGCCGACTCTTGCAGTTTTTGACCAAATCGATAAAATTTTGGAAGAACTCCTTTTGTTACAATTGCTCCCAAAATAGCTCCAACTCCAAAAATATACAGCGCTAAAGATGGATTCAAGCAGATAACCATGCCTATTAGACAGAAGAAAATTAAGCTTTCCGATAAAATACTGGCAATGGAAATCATACCATTTGTAAATATCTGTTCTGCATCCCCACCCACCACTTGTATACCTAAAGAAGAGTTACGAGTTAAATAAGATCCATAATCCACTTCGGCGTAACGGTGAAGAAGTTTGTTTTTAAAATGATAACTCATTTTTTGAATAGAAAAGGTTTGATAAAGAACTTCTGCGGCAGCAACCAGATTTTTAATAAGATATATTATCCCCACAGAAATAGCTATGAAAAATATAATACGTCCAGGAGCTAAGTCATTACCAAAACCAATCATACTTAAATATTTTTGGCCTACATGAGGCTGATTTAACACTTGTGCGAACACAACTATTACTGATGCTGTCACGATCTCCAAGAAGCAACTGCATAGAGAAAAAGCGACAATACCAAACCACTTAAGTTTTTCTTCTTTAGTAAGTAACAAACTCAGTTTTTGTATTGCAGATAAGATTGAGGGAGTTGACATAATATCCTAATATTCCATAACATCTACAGTCCGGATGAGCATAATATAAGTCCGCACCAAATCATTACTGAAGGCTATTGACTTTCGATATAGTAACTCGTCATAGAAAAACATCTAAACACACTCCTGTAACTTTCTCACTAAAGTTAAGAAGTATATGTAATAAAATATCAATCCGCCTTAATAGAATAGCTTTTGAAGCTATATTATTCATGAACAGAAAATACAACAAAGCGTGTTTTTAATCAAGAGATTTTGTGATTACTCACGATACAGAAAGAAGTATTTTAAGGTTAATAATTATAGATTTTTTATATTGTCAGCTGTTCTAAAACAGTAGACTACAGTGCCTGTAAAAATCAAAACAAAGGTAAAAAGCCAATTAAAAATTGTAAATTTATTTATAAAGTCACTAATTACAATTTCACCAGTGTCATAAATCTCATAATTAAACGGTTCACGGCTATAAATTAGCTTAAGTTCCTCATTCCATTGTTTTCCATAATGGTATTTGATGATTTCAGGATGCTCATGAGCGAAATCAAGATCAAAAGGCAATATCGTATTATAGTCTGCATCAAGGATAAAGACTGAGCCATCAGGAAATCGCGTCTGGTTGACAACATGACCATTTAAACCTATAGCTACTGATTCAAAGTGCATGGTATTTTTAAAAAAGTCAGCCAATGCAATTGAGTACTGAGAACAAAGACCAACTCCACGGTAAAGTGCATAACGATAATTATTATATTCATATCCATGGATTAATATGCGACTTAATGTTTTTAATCCATTGATGCGAGCATTAAAATCAGGAGCATATTGTATTAAATGGGAAAAGCTCCATAAAGACCAATTAAAAAGAAACGGATGCTCTAAATGATGATTCTCCGATATTCGCCAATCATGGGTAATACCAATAGAAAAGAGATGCGTGACTTTTTTTGAAAAACCATAATAATCCTTAATATGTTGCTTTGAAAGAGTATTCAACTGAGATATGATGACTCCGGCCGGCATGGTTTGAGTTGCATGCATATCGAGAGATGGATGATAAAACAATGCGCAGGTATTCAATATAAAAGAAAAAAAACCACATAAAAGTATTATGAGGGCTATCCATCTCAAATCAATCCTTTGATTCTGATATGGTTTTTTCAATCATAAGAAAGATTGTAATCCAAAACAAGTGGTTCAAATTTTGATTAGCTATTTTATACTTTTCTAAATGATCTGGCTCGTGATATAAATGATGGTGCTATTTTGACAAATTTAAAATATTTAAATCATATTGATGGTTTGAGAGCTATTGCTGTACTGTTAGTTCTTTTTAATCATGTGGGGTTTGGTTTTTTTCCAGGCGGATATGTCGGAGTTGATGTATTTTTCGTTATAAGTGGTTTTCTTATTACGCGCATTATTCTCACTGAATTTAATACCACAGGGAACTTTTCGTATTCCAATTTTTATTTTCGCAGAGTAAAAAGAATATTGCCAGCCTTGTTTTTTGTTTTAATTTGTACTTTGTTAGCCGCGTTTTGCTTTTTTCCTCCTGCCCTTTTTCAAGATGTAGCAGGTTCTTCTTTTGCCGCAACTCTTTCTTTCTCCAATATATATTTCTGGTTCAATAGTGGTTACTTTGATTTATCATCCCTCGTTAAACCGCTTCTTCACACTTGGTCATTAGGGGTTGAGGAGCAATTTTATCTGTTCTGGCCTGTACTTTTAATTTTTTGCCTTAAGCGACGGATTTCTTTTCAAAAGCTGGTGCTCAGCTTGTCTGCTCTCAGTCTTATTGCAAATATAGTATTACAAAAACACAATATCTCTTTATTATTTTACGGGATGCCATTCAGAGCTTTTGAATTTGGATTTGGCGTAATACTTTCACATGTTACTTTCAAAAAAATTCTACAGCCTGTTTTCTTTGATCTTATGTTTATTTCTGGATTCGGATTAATTTTTATACCCGCATTCTTTTACACAAGCACTACATTGTTTCCTTCATACAATGCAGTTGCGCCAGCTTTAGGAGCGGCTTTTTTAATATATGCAGGCAACTTTTCTCGAATGAGTATTATCTTGGCTAATCCCTATTCGCGATTTATTGGACTGATTAGTTACTCTCTTTATCTTGTTCATTGGCCATTAATCGTATTTTGGAATTATCTTGCAGGAACTCCCTTATCTACTGCAAAAGCTTATCTTTTGATTTCAATCAGTTTTGTTCTGGCGACTATGGTATATTATTTTGTTGAACAACCTTTCAGAAAAATAAATCATGAAAATAAGCGAAAAATAATCTATCTTGCTGGTTCAACCATCAGCGCTGCTGTTATTAGTGTATTGAGTCTCAATATTTATTTTCAAGATGGTTGGTTGTGGCGTTTGCCTGAAGAAAATCGCATGATTGCTTCCAGTGCCGGCAACCCGAAAGAGTATCATATTAAATTTTTTGGAGGAAGTGGCTATCCTTACCCATTTGGTTATACGTATCAAAACTCTGATGAACAACCAGCTAAAATCATTCTTATGGGCGATAGCCACGCACAAATGCTACAGCATGGACTCCACGAACTTATTGCAAAATCACTTAATTTTTCCATATATATGGCAGGAAGCAGTTGTTTGATTTTGCCTGGTGTTACGAGGCTAACCAATGAAATGGATTGGGATACAGTATGTCCAGATGTATTAAAACATGCATTGGTTGAGTTGAAAAAAAATGAGGATTCCGTATTAGTATTATCTGAAAGTTGGGTAAGCCAATTGACTATTGCAGGGTTGTTACCCGACAAGAAAAAATTGACATACAATCTAAGCAGTACACGTCCTGAGGATTATCCTGATTTAATAAATAAACTGGATGAATTGAGGAGTTTAATAGGTCAGCATAAATTAATTCTTTTTGGTGATGTACCTACTAGTGGAGGACAAGATATTTTTTCCTGTTTAACACAGCCGTTTCATGAATCAGCATCTTGCAAACAGGACGTGTCTGCACAAGCTAATCAGAATGCAATTCATTTAAACCAAGTATTAAAAGACTATGCGAATAATCACAAGAATACTTATTATCTCGACCCTTATGAGGCCTTTTGTGATGAGAAAAATTGTCGCAATCTCACTGACAATCGTGAGCCTATCTATAGTGATGGGTCGCATTTATCAAAGGTAGGTTCACTATTATTGATAGAGCATTTTAGGAAAAAACTAAGCCAACTAATAACACCATTAACAAATCAAGGATAATGCCCCTCTATTAGGGAACGGCCGTAGCCCGGTCTGCTTGCAGCCGGGATAAAACAAGTCGCCTCCCCGGCTGCAAGCAGACCGGGCTACAAAGCAGAACTACAACCGATCCCTGATGGGTACTGACCTTTTACCACTATGTTCCAGAAGCTGGCTGTACATGTTTTCATACTCATCTAAACACGCTTGCATGCTGAAGGTTGTTTCAACTCTGTTTTTTGCTTTTTGCCCTATTTCAGTTCTAGCATTATTATCAATCATGACCAATAAAGCTGTAGCTAATTGTTCAGGTTGCTTTGCCGGTACTACCAAACCTACCTCACCATCGATTACGGCTTCGGCATTTCCACCCACATCAGTAACTACCATGGGTAAACCAGATACCATTCCTTCCAGTACTGCATTGGAGAACCCTTCTTCATGAGAACATAATATGCCAACATCACTGGCATGCAATAAGTCAGGAATGTCTTTTCTTGAGCCCAAAAAGTGAAAATGCTTTTCTATACCCAAGGCTAAGGCCTGATTGTATAAATCAGCTTGTATTCCATCATCACGCCCTGCTAATAAAACAAGCCAATCCTTGGGCATTTTATCTTTTATGCAATGGAAGGCATCTATCAAGTCTGAATGTCCCTTATATGCTATAAGATTAGCAACCATGGTGAATATTAAAGTATTTTCATCGCAACCTAATTCTTGCCTCATATGGCTGCGTGTTTTAACTGCTTTGAATTCGTTTGTATTAATGCCATTGTAAATCAGACGTAAATTAGACTTGGCTACTCCTTCTTCCTGCAACTGCTCGATTACTGCCTGCGAATTTCCAGTAATGACATCCATTTTAGGATGCAGCCATCGCTCGATTTTAGCGAAACGAGTATGCTTGTCTTGATAGTAGTTCATACTGCGTCGACTCATCACTCGTTTGATATTGGGAAACAATAAAGAAATGGACCCACCAATGATATAAGCTGCGGGAAGAAAGAAATGAGCGACTTTAGGACGATAAGTCAGCAGGGTTAAAAATAAATAAAGGGATGAAATAACAAGAGAAATCCATGCTAAAATGCGATTCGTTTTCATGAATTTTTTTATCCACGCAGGAAAACGAACCCCTCGCACGCGAATGCCATTTTCTTCAAATAATTGCTTTAAAGGTCCCTCAGGATCCAAAGCAAAAATTTGAATTTGATAATCAGATTTGGCTAATTCAGAGGCAATTCGATACAAATGTCTCTCTGCCCCGCCAACCTGCATACTCCCTATAACATATAAAATTTTTAGCATTGACGTCTGTTTCCTTAAGATTTTGGATTAAATCACAATCAATACGTCAATATCATTAAAGTTTTACCACATTATCCTGCGCAGGAAATATGTTCTTAACATCCAAAATAATTTTCGCCTGGACAAATTGTGATTGAAACTCTATTTGTTTGAACTGAGCATGAGCAACAGCCATAATAACAATGTCCAGATTTTTTACCGCATCACAACTTGCCAATTCTACACCATACTCGTGCAAGGCAAGCTTATGATCGGCAACTGGATCATAAACAACAGATTCAATATGATACGTTTTAAGTTCATTGATAATATCAAAAACTTTAGTATTACGAACATCAGGACAATTTTCTTTAAATGTAAACCCTAAAATTCCGACTTTACTGCCCCTGATAGGTAAATCTTTTTGAATCATGGTTTTGATAACACGCTCAGCAATATATTTTCCCATGTTATCGTTAGTACGGCGTCCAGACAGAATGACTTCAGGATGAAAACCTAATTGCTGGGCTTTATGGGTTAAATAGTAGGGATCTACGCCTATACAATGCCCGCCAACCAAACCGGGTTCGAAAGGTAAAAAATTCCACTTTGTTTTTGCTGCTTCTAAAACTTCATGTATCTGGATACCCATTTTATGGAATATAATGGACAGTTCATTAACAAATGCAATGTTAATATCACGTTGAGTATTTTCAATTACTTTTGCAGCTTCAGCGACTTTGATTGAACTCGCCTCATAAACACCAGCCTCTACCACACTAGAGTATACAGCAGACACTATCTTCCTGATTTCTGGCGTTTGTCCTGACACTACTTTTTTAATTTTCGTAAAAGAATGCAGTTTATCACCGGGATTAATTCTTTCAGGAGAATAACCTACAAAAAAATCCACACCACCCTTAAGACCTGAATGTTGCTCTATAATTGGCAAACACACTTCTTCAGTTACGCCTGGATACACTGTTGATTCATATACAACAATGTCTCCCCTTTTAATAATGCCGCCAATCATAGTGGACACACTAACAAGAGGGCTTAAATCCGGTTGGTTTGAATCATCAATAGGAGTTGGAACTGCTACAATATGAAAGTCCGCTTTCTTTAAATCCTCGACATTAGAAGTCAAAAATAAATCAGACTCTCTCAATTCATCAGAACTGACTTCCTCTGTTGTATCAATTCCATCTTTTAATTGCCAAATACGTTCTTCAGAAATATCAAATGCAATCACTTCCTTTTGTTTACCGAATGCAACTGCTACTGGCAGGCCAACATAACCCAAGCCAATAATTGAAACTGTCCTTTGATGCGTCATCTCCACCTCTTTTAGCAATAATAACTTAAATACCAATTAACGAATAAGTCAACACCAGTAGTCACATCAACGGTGGGTTGATAACCTAAATCATGCTTGATTCTATTTATGTTCGCTTCAGTTTTAGGAACATCACCTGGTTGTATCGGTTCGAATTCAATAATAGCCTTTTTCCCTAACGACTCTTCAATGGCTGCTATATATTGCATCACCGTTCTGGGATTATTGTTTCCTATATTATAAATACGATAAGGGGCTTTGCTTGTTGCTGGATTGGGTAAATTACCATCCCAGGAAGGATCCGGTTCCGCAATTTTATCGATAGCAAGAGAAATGCCAGCTACTATGTCATCAATATAAGTAAAATCACGAACCATTTGCCCGTAATTAAACACTTTAATGGGTTTACCTTCTAATATGTTTTTTGTAAACAAAAACAAGGCCATATCAGGTCTTCCCCAAGGACCATAGGCTGTAAAAAAGCGTAGTCCGGTAGTGGGGAGATTATAAAGATGTGAATAAGAATGAGCCATTAATTCGTTTGCTTTTTTAGTAGCCGCATACAATGCAATGGGGTGATCTACAGATTCATCCTCAGCGAATGGCTGTTTGGTATTGGCACCATATACTGAGCTTGATGATGCATACACCAGATGCTTTACCTGACTATGTCTGCATCCTTCCAGAATATTCATAAAACCAATAACATTAGAGTCAATATAAGCATGAGGATTAACCAGGGAGTATCTCACCCCTGCCTGTGCTGCCAGATTAACCACTTTATCAAAAGGATTCTCATTAAAAAGCGCAGTAGTAGCTTCTCTATCAGAGATATCTATAGGAGAAAAATTAAAATTCTTATGTTTTTTCAGAATATCCAGGCGTGCTTGCTTTAACCCAACATCGTAATAATCATTTAAATTGTCAACACCATATACGGTGTCTCCGGAAGCCAGACGTTGCAAAGCAAGATGAAAGCCAATAAAACCGGCGCAACCAGTAACAAGTATTGTCATTGAATAACCATCACTTTAAATTATCGTATAAACCAAGGCATCTTATCATAACGGATCACATTTCTAAAACTAAATACTCAAATACACATTGAGTTATCCACTATCCTCGATTCACTCTATATTTCATTTTCGAAATAAAGTTGACAAGCATCAGACAGCAATACTGTGATTTAAAAAACTGGTGATTGCGTCACATATTTCTTCCTGTTCTACCAACGTCAAATACGGATGCATGGGTAAACTTAATACCTGGCTAGCTGCTTTTTCTGTAATTGGAAATCGTTTCTGCTCTCCAGGGTAGAGCTCTTTGAAAGCAGGTTGCTCATGAATACCTATTGGATAATGTACAGCTGTAGGAATATTTTTTTCCTGAAGTGCGGCGCGCAGTTCCTCTCTGCTTTCTACTTGTATAGTATACTGAGCATAAACACTCATGTTGTGTGGCGACACTACCGGTTTCTTCACATTTCCAGGTAATAAGCGATTATATCTCGCTGCAACCTCGTTACGTAATAAAATTTCATCTGGAAAAATAGTCATTTTTTCGAGCAAAATAGCGGCCTGAAGAGTATCAAGACGACCATTAATTCCTATACGGGTATGGTAGTATCGCTTACTTTGACCATGAATTCTGATTTCTTTCATGCGAGCAGCTAAATCTGCATCATTCGTAAAACAAGCGCCTCCATCACCAAAGCACCCTAGTGGTTTGGATGGAAAGAAACTCGTACAGGCAATAGTTGTCAAAGCGCAAGATTTTCTTTTCTTATAGGTAGAACCAAAGCTTTGGGCAGCATCTTCAATCACTGGAAGCTTGTAACGCTCCGCTATTTCATTAATCGAATCGTAATCAGCACATTGACCGTATAAACTGACGGGGATAATTGCTTTCGTTTTGGAAGTAATAGCCACTTCAAGTTTTAATGGATCAAGGTTATAAGTATCTTTATCTATATCAACAAAAACTGGTTTTGCACCGAGTAATGCAATCACTTCGGCCGTTGCAAAGAAACTAAATGGTGAGGTAATTACTTCATCACCAGCGCTAACACCAAGTGCCATTAAAGCAATCAGAAGCGCATCCGTTCCGCTAGAAACGGCCAGGGCATGAGATACACCAACATATTCTGCCAATACTGACTCTAACTCATGCAGATCAGAACCCATAATAAAGTCACTCTGATCAATTATTTTTTTAATTCGCGCATACAATGATGCTTCTATTCTTTGGGTCTGAGTCTTTAAGTCAATGAATTGCACAAATGATCCTTTATCTATGGACGAGATAATATTAGAAGCAATGGTATCAATCTTGCGAATTAGCGTCAAACAAGACCTGATAATTTTAAATACTTCCCTGTTTGTTGAAAATGACAATTTTCCTCAAACAGCTGTCGCAAACACTTTTATTTAGCGATATACTGACAAAACCGTATTAAACAGGAATTTTGCATGTCCTTGAAGGCCATGTATAACCAAATCGCTGAGAACTACGCCACTGCTAATCGTTTTGGTGCGATTAGTGAGAGTCATCATGTCGCTATTGAACAGATGAAGAAAGCTTATCTGGGCTTAAAACCTCATTATAAGGTTCTTGATCTCGGTGTAGGTGATGGGGCATTTTTACAAAAGCTGCAACACGTGATGCCGCGGGCGGAATTTACTGGTATTGATGTTTCATCTGAAATGTTGAAAAAAGCCAGTGAGACGCTCCCGTTAAAGACTATAGAGTGCAGTGCTGCTGATGCCAGTCGCTTTTTGCCTCCGCACAGCCAGGATTTGGTTCTTGCTCATTTTATTAACGCGTATATCCCCATCAGCTCTTTATTTGATGAAGCGAAATTGCTTACCAGAGCCAATGGCCATTTTTCAATGATTACAACTACCTATGATTCCTTTCCTGTGGCACAGCAGCAATTGGCTGAATTTATTGCTCAGGACACTATCTTAAGTAGCATGGTTGGCCATTATTATAAGTCCATAGTCAAAAACACTACTGTTGCTGCAAATCAGGATGAATTGATATTAGCCTTTAAACAACATCAGTTTGAGATTGTTGCTCATCAGCGTCTGGAAATACCTATTACCCTGAATAATATTGATGAGTTGGCGCTTTTTGGGATTGAGGGCACCTGGTTTCTCAATACTTTATCCATACGTATGTTGCCTAAATATTTTTTAATCCAGCGGCTGAAGCGTTTATTTAGCAAAATCTTCACTTTTCCTTATCATGATACTCATATAATTGATGTAGTCCTTGCCAAGAAATGATAATCTGGGTTCACGATTATGCTTCATGCCGAGTGCCACTACTCCGCCGTCCCGCGGCTTGTCTTCGGGATCCAGAAATCTCACTTTGAGCTTAGATCCCTGGATCCCGCGGTCAAGCCGCGGGACGGCGGAGCTGTAGTGGTGCTTCGGGTGGCATATGTCAGACGCAATTGAGCATTTAAAAAAACTTTACGGATGAGGTGTACACGTGATTTCTGAAGCAGTAAAAAACTATCTTCCTGAATTAAATCTCCGCCAGAAGCAAACCAACAATATTATATTCATCACCTTTTGGAGTCAGTTTTCTGTCTATGCTCTGAATACCGTCCTGGTTTTGTTTTTGACTCGTCCTTTATTGATGCAAGGTTTGGGTTACAGTCAGGGCAAAGCGTATGCTTTTATGGGGGTGACGCAGGCTATGGGGTATTTGATGCCGATGTTGGGCGGGCATATGGCGGATACTGTTGTTGGGGTCAGGCGCTCGATTCTCCTTGGGAGTATTATGCTGGCCTTCGCGTATTTGCTGGTGATGCTGAGTGGTTATACCATCAGCACTCATGGGGATTTGATGTTTATTGCGGCTTTTGCTTTTATTCCAGCCACGAATTCTTTATTGATGGGTACGGCATCGAGCATGGTATCGCATATTTATTCTGATGATGCGATTAGAGCAAAATCAGCCATGACTTATTACTATATGGCAATTAATGTTGGGGCTCTTTTGGCGACATTAATTGCTCCGGCTTTATTAGACAGCCGTTATGGCCCTCTTTCTGTTTTAACGCTTACTTTTGTCGGTAAATCGATTGCGGCGTTAAATTTTGCCAGAAGATATTCTATTTATGACAGTGTTGTCTGGGGTATGGATGCTTCACGATTTTCCAGGCAAGGCATTCTTCGTCTGGTTGCTTATATTGGCGTCATTTACGTCCTGACTTTGTATGCCTATACCCATGTGTATATTGCCAGCACGATTATCAGCGTTGGTTGTACTTTGGGGATACTTTGGTTTTTAACAAAAACGATTAAGTTGCAGGGAGAAACCCGTAGCAAGCAAATGATTGCTTTGTTATTGATTATTGAAGCTATAGTATTTTTTATTATTTACAATCAGATGAACAGTACTCTGGTGTTATTTGCAGAGAATAATTCAGATCACAATTTATTGGGATTAAGTATTTCTGCTGCTCAATATCAGATGTTAAATCCCATGCTTATTTTAATTATAGGCAGTCAGTTGCCTCGTTTTTATCGTTTCTTTTCTCGTTTTACTATCCCTTATCAGTTTGCTGCTGGAACCGTATTGTCTGGTGTCGCTTTAATGGTGATGGCATTTGCTGCGAGTCAGGCTACTTCTGGGATAGTTAATGGGAATTATATTGCTTTGACTTATATTTTAATTACCATCGCGGAACTCTGGGTCAGTGCTATAGGTTTAAGTATGATAGGTTTGTATTGTGATGGTCGTGCGATTGCCTTTGCTATGGGGGTCTGGTATTTAGCCAGTTCGATGTCGAATGCGATTTCGGGTCGTGTTGCGGGTTGGGTAGCGATTCCTGAAAACATTACTTCTGCTGTTGAGAGTTTGCCTTATTATAAGGGTTATTATCTGATTATGGGGGTTTGTGCTTTGGGCTTGGGGGTTTTGATGTATCTTCTGGCCTGGGTTTTACATAGGGTTATGCGGGCTCGCGGTGTTGAGCTGGCTTGAGAGTTATTAAATACTGTAGCCTTGATGCAGCGACAGCGAAATCAAGGTTTTCATATTCACAGTTCTAAATAAAGAACTGCTCTTTGGCGTGACTTTTTTGCCCTGTGTTTCAGGGGCCTGTCATGGTAGATCTTTTTAGGTGCTCGCAAGCTCCGCGCCTAAAAAGCTCCACCATGCCACCCTTCAGGTTGGATCCTGGTCTTGTGCTTTGATTTAGTTTGTCTTAATGCAGCAGTAGCGCTGGCTGCTCTTCTTAATCATTACCTAAAGAAAACCGAGCCGCGACCGTAAGGGAGCGGAAATTTTGGATGTGCACCTCGTAAATAATCAACAGTGGAATACATCGAACTGTTCCGCTTCCTTACGGTCGCGGCTCGGTTTTCTTAGCATTATCATTTTTGGTACCCTGTATTGGCGATCGCAACATAGGCTTCAAGAGGAAATGCTCCTCGCGGTAAACTATTGGTTTACTTCATCCAATCCCAAATTATCGCGTTTAAATACTCTGTCTGCTCTGTAACTGGATCGTACCAAGGGGCCGGAGGCTACTTCGAAGAAGCCTTTTTGTAAGCCTATTTTTCTTAATTCTGCAAAAGTTTCGGGCGTAACGTATCGTTCTATGGGCAGATGGTTTTTGGTGGGTTGCAGATATTGTCCGAGGGTCAGGATATCTACGTTGTGAGCTCGTAAGTCGTCCATGGTTTGGATGATTTCTTCATCTGTTTCGCCAAGGCCTAGCATCAGGCTGGTTTTGGTGAGTACATCGGGTCTGTAGCGTTTTGCAAAGGCCAGAACGTTTAGAGTTTGATGGTAGCCTGCCCTGTTGTCGCGTACTGGATGAGTCAGGCGTTCGACTGTCTCTACATTTTGGGCAAATACATCAACTCCGCTATCCAGTAGTGTGGCTACGTCTTTTTCCACTCCCTGAAAATCAGGGGTCAGCGCTTCGACTTTTGTACGTGGAGAGCGTTGTTTGATTGCTCTGATTGCCTGTGCGTAATGGTTTGCGCCGCCATCGGGTAAGTCATCCCTGTTGACTGATGTTAAAACAACGTAATCAAGATTCATTAGTGCAACGGTGTTGGCGGTGTTTTCAGGTTCCTGGGCATCGAGCCAGCCATGGGGATTGCCTGTGTCTACGGAGCAAAATCGGCAAGCTCGGGTACAGACAGCTCCCATGAGCATAATGGTGGCGGTGCCGTGTGACCAGCATTCTGCAATGTTGGGACACTTGGCTTCTTCACAAACGGTGGCTAAGCGGTGTTTCTGGAC
This sequence comes from Legionella shakespearei DSM 23087, assembly GCF_000373765.1. GTDB lineage: Bacteria > Pseudomonadota > Gammaproteobacteria > Legionellales > Legionellaceae > Legionella > Legionella shakespearei. The sequence goes on from NZ_KB892404.1 coordinate 181,655, forward strand.
TTGTTCTTTCACTTGGCTGTATGCAGGTGTTGTATGATTGACTATGCGCAACCATTTAGGCTTGGGTAAACGCTCATGAGCCTGTCCTGTTGATTTTACCCCGTCTTTAATCGCGGTAACGCCGTGTGAGGTTTTATATTTTTGTCCGCTCTCGACAACAACGGGAATATTAATAAGTTTACTCATAGTACCACCTGAAAAAACAAGAACCATGATAATCCCAAATCAAGGGTTCAAGATCAAGTCTAATTTTATAACCGATTTCCCAAATGCGACGCGGGTATCATGCTTTGGTGAAGGATGGCGATGATAGTTATGGTCTCAGGTGTCACTATATAATAGATAGTATGAGCACCATATAAAAATCGATAAACGTCTTTTCTCACATCTTCAAAACAGTTTTGTTCGATTAGCGGCATTTCAGCTAGCAATTGGATGCGGCTTTTTATCTCTTCCAAATATTTTGCAGAGTGTTGTGCGCCCCAGTGATTTAAAGTAAAGCGTCGAATGTGAATCAGGTCTTCTTTTGCATTGGAGGTAAGTTGGTATTGGATCATTAATCAAATGTGCCATTTAATAATTCATCAAAAAACGCATTACCGTCAATTGTTCGCCCCATAGCCATTTCTTCTCTTGCCTGTTCTACACGAGTTTTTAAATATTGCATTTTGAGAGATTCCAGATTTAAGTAATCTTCAACAGATAACACCACAGCTACAGCTTTACCGTTGCGGTTTATCTGGACTGGCTCACGTTGTACTTTGAGTAAAAGATCGCCAAAATGCGTCTTGGCTTCATTGGCTGACAAGGATTCCATAATTATCTCAATCATTTCGTTCGATATAATCATTATAGATGAATTAATCAAAAACGTCATCATTTAATACACAGCCAGACCGGCACAGTACGTAGCCCGGTCTGCTTGCAGCCGGGATCGAAGTGGTAATGAGCTGATCCCGTATTACGGCTACAAAATCAAAGTAGCACCATGCCAAATCAAGGAGATCCTTCGCGCAAAAAGACGCGCTCAGGACGACGGAGATTCGATAGTGGCAGGAGTTTCGAACCCTGAAATTACTCAGTGCGTAGCCCAGTCTGCTTGCAGCCGGGATCGAAGTGGCAAGGAGCTAATCCCGTATTAGGACTACAAAATCAGAGTAACACTATGCCAAATCAAGGAGATCCTTCGCGCAAAAAGACGCGCTCAGGACGACGGAGATTCGATGGTGGTGGGAGTTTCGAACCCTGAAACTACTCAGTGCGTAGCCCGGTCTGCTTGCAGCCGGGATCGAAGTGGTAATGAGCTGATCCCGTATTACGGCTACAAAATCAGAGTAGCACCATGCCAAATCAAGGAGATGCTTCGCGCAAAAAAACGCGCTCAGGACGACGTGGATCGGGGAATGGTAAAAATATTATGATAACAAAGTGGGATGGTTTACAAAATTTCAATGCGATTACGGCCGGCATTTTTTGCTTTATACATGGCGTTGTCAGCACGCATGAACAATGTTTCAATATCATCACCATTCTCAACGGTGGTTAATCCAAAGGAAACAGTGACATCAACCTTGTTTTCACGATAATAAAACTGGCATTCTTCTACCAGTTTACGCAACTTTTCTAATATAACTTTGGCTTCCTTGCTGGATGTCAGCTCAAAAATAAAAACGAATTCTTCACCGCCCACACGGGCGATAAAATCAGTAGTTCTTATGGATGACTTGAAGATGGTGGCTACTTTTTTGAGTACTTTGTCGCCGGCTAAATGGCCAAAACTGTCGTTAATACGCTTAAACCTGTCTATATCACAAACAGCGAGGGATAGGACTTTTGAGCTTCTTTTCCAACGTTGCATGGCATCGAGTATGTGTTCGTCATAGGATTCACGATTGGGTAAACCAGTCAGGCTGTCGTGATTGATTCTGTATTTTTGGAAGGATAAGAGGTTTTTAATCTCTTCAGCATTTTGTTCTGATTCAGAAAGTTTTCCCTGTAAATTTAGTACTTGTTTTTCATATTCAAGTTCTCTTTGCTTTTCATTAGCACGGTATTCCTGAAGGCGCTCACCTATCATTTTCAGGTTTTCACTGATTTTACTGGATAACTCTTCAATGCTTGTAGAGTTATCCAGATGATCTTTGATTTGATTAATATTATCCTGGATTCCATCTTCCAATTCCCGGCTGTCATCTGCAGCTTTTCTGCGCGTATCTGACGCAGATTTTAAATAGACATCAAAATCATGTAACTGGTTGGTCAGTTGCTGTAGAAATCCTTTAAATCGATTTTGCTCTACATTAAAGGCATCAACGACTAATTCCGTTAAGCCATCGATAATTTTACTTAAATCATCACTGTTTATTTTATGTTCTAAAACGGTTTTGATTTGTTCCCGTTTGGCATCAAGATCCTGAGGAATGGATAAATGATTCAACAATTGCTGTAAACTGTCATTCACTTTTAGGCTGATATTTGCTGCTACGTCAACAGAGGTACTGAGTTTTAACAGATGACTGTGTTCTTCCAGTTCTTTTATAACCGAAGAAACGCATTGGGTCAGTACTTCATTAAAGCGCACCAAAATTGCCTGGCTCTCCACATCGTCCGTATTGATCATTTTCTGCAATTTGGTTACAGCCCTTTTATCTTGCGGCTTATTTGCCAATCGACCTATGGAATCAGTACTTTGTTTCAGCAGGTTTGGTATCATTCGTGACGCTTCAGCTTTCTTCTTTTGCAGCTGTGAAAGGATGAGGACTAAATGTTCTACTTTTTTTTCTATAGTGACAGGGTCAATCTCATTATCCAGTTGGGCTCGCAATTGAGAAAAATGTTCATCCATTTCATAGTTGATGCCTATGGGAGTGATGATCAGTTGGTTAATAACATTTTTTAATGCATTGATTTGTAATTGCATTTTGTCGCATTTTAATTCATAGCGGCTGATGGTATTAACAATTTTTTTCTTCAATTCCTGGTCTATCATTTGCGAAATCCCTCTCACAATTCATTTTTTTGCTGTCTTTTCCTTACTGCTTCAAGCAATACCTTAGCGTGCGATCCATCACACCAGGGTGGGCTCTTTGTTTGTTTACAATTACAAAAACAGACCTCTTCACTCAAATCAGCCACATATCTGACGGCTTTACTGCCACATTCGGTTTTATCGCATAAAGGTGGCGTATTACTTTCCCCACAACTACACCAGAAATACTCTTTGCCCTGAACAACTTCAAGCCTGATTGGAAACAGATGTGTATAATCCGACTCATCGTCCATTAATCCATTGCCCCATTTTTCCCTCAATTACTATTAATTGTATTCTATAAATCCAAAAATAGTTAAAAAAGAACTATTTTTTTATAATACGCTTTATTTTAAACCTCTCGATTATTGAATTTGGTCAATAGCCATCCGCAGAGAATCAGGCTAATCACTACAAACAGTGACAAGGCCAGATTAGATAAAGCCAGAGGATAAATAATCAAACATAAGGCTATAGCCATAATAAACAACAGGCCTATATTGTTTAATGTGGGGTTCAGGCGCATGAAGAATTGAGTTCTGCTCACTAAAACATAGAGAATCAAGGTTAATAGTATGGGGATCAGATACACGCCCTGATAAATTAACTGATAAAGTCCGGTTGGTGCCCCAGCTGAATGCTGGTTATACAACCATTGCCCGAAGATAAAGGACCAGTTCATCACGCAAGTTTGTTGGTGCAATTGAATCATAAAAGCGAACAGGAAAGACAACAGGAAAAATAAGTGATGAATAGTCCTGTTTCTGTAGTGTTGGCCTGCAAGGTAAAAGGCAAATAATCCCACAGCGGCTGCCGGTATTCGCAACCAGGGAAGCAGTTCAAAAAAGGTACTGGCATATACTTGCTGAACGTAATGGACTACACCTATAACCAATATAAAGATTAATCCGGTGATGATTTGCTTTTTCCGGCTTTTCTGCACAAAGAGCAGAGCGAAGAAACCGGCCAGACAAAACAGGGCGCAAGGGTTAAACGCATCCATTAAGGCCACAGTAGTTATATATTTCAGGGCTGAAGGATTACCGGTGATGTTGGAATCAAACATGTTGGCATTCGCCCAACGCTTTAATACTTCGACAGTGACAGGTGTTAATGTCCCCTTCTGTTCAATTTGCTGTTTGCAATAATTTAAACCGTACAATAAGTCTTTGCCCGTTGTCTGAGCTGATGCAAAGCCAACCCATCTGGATCCGCAAAAAAAGACCGAAGGAACGGCAAAATCATTCATTTTTTGTTCGGTGAGTAATTGATTAAAACGGATTAATGCATTTTTATCTTCATTAATGTTGTAGCGTTGTATATGTAGCCAGGGAGAATTAGCCTCTATTCCGCGGAAAAACTCATCAGCCTTATGGCAATAAGGGCATTGGGTGGAGAGGTATAATTCAACATTTAATACTATCTTTTTATCTGCTTGCTGGACATACCATGAGGATAAGGAATCATTCGCCCATACATTGGAACTGAGCATAAAAAACAATAACAGGAATCTGAATGCCGTATGCATAGGTATTTATACCTGAAGTCAAAAGAATACTATAGCATCGAGTTTCAGGTATGAATATAATTTTCCAAATGTTCAATTTCCCGAGCTTTATCTTCGAGCAAATGATAAAGCAAGTCACCTATGGACAAGATGGCGAGAAACTCATCGTCTTCACAAATTAAAACATGTCGTCGTTTAGTATCGGTCATTGCCTGCATTGCCTTGTCTACAGAATCATGAGGACTAAGAATAGTGACTTTGGTAAATACTACATCCTCAACTTTGGCTGTATTCAAATCCACACATTGATGAAGGCAAGATCGGACTATATCGCGCTCACTTACTATACCAATCAATTCATCATTCTCATCAACCACCACTAAAGCACCTATATCTAATTCGGTCATCAAATCAATACTTTTTTTCACACTGTCTTCGGGATGGATAAAAATGATTTTTCGCGGGGGCATAGGTAATACGCTGTGAATTAAATGTGCCATTTTTACTCTCCATGATAACGATTGGTTTTATTAGTAGTTGATTGTATAAATATAGCACAAATGATAGGGTTTATGTTGAGGACAATCCAGGGTAAGTTAAGAAGCTCCGCGGTACGGTGGAGTTGCGCTTAACTTCCAGGGAAAGGCTTATTCTTTCATTAAGGCATATGCCTTGGGAAAATGAATTGCCAGAAAATTACTGAGCATGGAATGATACATTCCCTTTTTCATGCGAGTGTGAAAGTGGACATAAAACTCAGATCCCATATCATGAACATCACAAAATAATCGTTTATTTTTATCATGAAGGTAGCATTTGGATTTATTCCAATAAACATAGTTTCCTGTGATGGGGTCCTCTTTATAGACCATTTTTGTTACATTATTAGTAAAGGTAAGCAAAATATAATAAGGCGTAGTAAAGGGTGAGATGTATTTGTTGAGTAAGGCATCCCCTTCCATCAACAAACGTACAACCGCACCATAACTCATGTGTTTAAAATACAGTTGTAATAATTTATCAATATGGGCTGCAAAATCCTGCGAACTCATTTGATTTTCATCCAGAAAAAGAGGTAAGCCTGTTACCATATTACCTACCAGTTCAACCACTCCTGGTATAGGTAAAAAACGATTGGATAGGGAAATATAGAGCAAGAGTTTATCGTGGCCAGATAGCTGTCTGACCATATGATACATCATAAAAGAAAAAATCGTACTGTATGGATAGCCCTGGATATTGTTTTTCTCAGCATAATCATCCATTTCTTCTTTGGATATAACCAGATTGCAGTATTTCGTTTCCGTTTTTTTTTCAAAAAGGCAATCAAAATTGCGATAATGGCCAGGCTTGATGGCATTAAAAACCGCCTTTAATTCCTTGGTATTGGATGGCTCATTCATTGAAACCGGATAAATGTTATTCAGGGAAATAAAATCTTTACTGATATTATTCTGTTCAACGGGCAAGCCTGCATATCGTCTAAAGATTTCTTCCTGCACCAGTTTATGACTCCAGCCATCCATAATGATGTGGTGAAAACTGATAATTAAAAAAGAGTGCCCTTTTTTCTTTTGTAGATAGATATTGGCCAATCGCGGCGAATGAACTGTAATAGCCAGGGAATTAATATCTTTTTTAGGAAAGAAGAATGACCCTTTAAACCAGATGTCACTTTGCCGTTCTGCAGCAATTAAATAATACTCATCATTAACACAGGTCAGTTTACTGTTAAGAATAAAATGATTATTTAAGGTGTCGATAATTGCTGACTTCAATCTATTGAGATCTACATGTTCCTGCAGAGCTAAAAAATGGACGACATAAGACACTCTGTTGCTCTCTTCACCATTAATTTGAGCTGCATAACCACGTGCCTTCAGTCTGTCCAGCTTTATCGATTCTTTTAAATTTACAGCGCATGGATTTGTATCGGATAAACAGGAGCCAAGAGCAGAAAGGGGCTTCTCTTCATCAAGTTTTGAAATATCCAGCCATTGCTTAGTTTCATTGAAGAGATAAGTTGCGAATTGAATATAGTCTATTGATTCAAAACCCAATTCTTTTAGTTGCATTCCCAGATGGATTTCCTGATTCTTACAATGCAGTTGCAGGTATTCCACTATTTTCTGGTTTATTGAAGCAGATTGTTGCACGGTATCACTATTAACAGACATCACTCCATCCCCATATTTATCATATCCAATTGACTCTTGTGTTGATATCTATCAGAGTCTATATAATTAGTATAGTCATCTTATGAGTGCACCATGGATCATCCTGAAGATTTAACCGCTTTTCTACTCCCCCCTCATGTAGATGCCCTTGTGCAGGCTATTCTTCAGATTGTTCCTTTTCATAAAAAGGAATTGTTAAAAACACTGACCTTGCTGCAGAAAGAAGAACTCGCAGAATTGGATAATTATCTTGTATACAGCAAGGAGCAAGGGCGAAGCATTGAGTTTATGGCAGAAAGTTATAAAACGATTATGTCCAGCGTTATTATGGAAACGATGTACTTTCAGGAACATAAGAAATACAGGTATTCTCGCTTTGCAGAGGTAGCTGATAGCGTGTATTACAATGAAGAATATATGTCTCAATATATGCATGGTGTGCTGATCAGTTTATTTTTCTGGCCAAATCATTTAAAGCTTTATCGTTTTTTTTGCACCACGCTACCGAAAAATAAAACCGGAGATTATCTGGAAATTGGCCCGGGGCATGGGTATTTTTTCAAGGCAGCTGTAGAGCAAAGCAATTACCAGCGTTTTTTTGGTATCGATCTGAGCGAAACAAGCATTCAGCAAACAAAAAACCTGCTTGATATCACTCATCCTGAACAATCCAACATTCATTTATATTGCAGTGACTTTTTCGCCTATCCTTTTCAAGAGCAGAGTTTTGATGCCATTGTCATGGGAGAAGTATTGGAGCATGTAGAAAATCCTCAGGATTTTTTAAAGAAAATAGCCCTTCTCGCGAAAAAAGATGCTTATATCTTTGTTACTACTTGCCTTTTTGCCCCCATAATAGATCATATTTATGAGTTTCACGATTTAGGCGAAATCGAAACGCTTTTTTTAGAGTGCGGATTAAAAATTAAAGAAAGCTGCATACTGCCTTATGTTGATAAAACACTTGAAGAGTGCCTGAAACAGCTTTTAACGATTAATGTAGGATACGTCCTTGAAAAAAGATAATAAAAACAAATCCTCCAGGCAACATAGCTTGCTGAGCTATCCTTACGATTGCGGGTTGATTTTAAGAAAGAAACAGGCCATCAAAAGAGAACTGCTTCTGAAGGATTCTTTACTCGTTAAAAAAATTGCCATACTAGGCGGATCAACGACCAGTGAAATTAAAGATATTTTAGAGCTTTTCCTTCTTAATCAGGGCATCAAGCCTGAATTTTATGAGTCGGAATTTAACCGATATTTTGAGGAATCTGTCTTTGAGAATAAAGCATTGCAGACATTCAAACCGGATATTATTTATTTACATCTCACTCATAAAAACATCAATACCTTCCCCGAAATAAACAACTCATTAGCACAAATTGAGCATCTGTTACAGCAAGAGCAAGAAAAACTAAGCCGTATCTGGGCTTCTCTGGCCCAATATCAATGTCCCATTATTCAAAATAATTTTGATCCGCCTCAATATAGAATTCTTGGTAACCTTGACAGTTCTGACCCACATGGTGCCTTAAACTACATTAACAAACTCAATAGCTTTTTGGCCGAATCAGCACAAAAGCAAAGTCACTTACATATTCATGACATAAATTATCTGGCTGCACGTATAGGGTTAGAGCGTTGGTTCGACTATCCATTGTGGTATACAGCCAAATACGCTGTAAGTTATGAAGCCATTCCGCATTTGGCACAAAGCCTGTCTGCAGTTATAGCGGCTTTATCAGGAATGGCTAAAAAGTGCCTGGTACTGGATTTGGATAATACCTGTTGGGGTGGCCAAATTGGGGATGACGGTCTTGAAGGTATAGCTATAGGCCGAGACTCAGCTCTTGCCGAAGTATTTGCTGACTTTCAACATTACCTGAAACTGCTTAAATCGCGAGGAATAATCCTGGCCATTTGCTCCAAAAATGATTTGGCAGTGGCTAAAAACGGTTTTACCCATCCGGATACTGTCTTAACAGAGCAGGATTTTTCGGCTTTTGAAGCCAATTGGGAGGACAAAGATAAAAATCTGTTAAAAATAGCAGATCAACTTAATCTGGGTTTGGATAGTTTTGTATTTATTGATGATAATCCTGCTGAGCGGCAATTAATCCATGATGCCCTACCGCAGGTCAATGTCCCTGATATAGGAAGTGACCCGGCTCATTTTATAAATATTATTGATAAAAATTATTATTTTGAAACCAGTGGCATTACGGCTGAGGATGTGAATCGGCATGAGTTTTATAGCAGAAAAGCAATGTATGATAAACCAGAGCACAGATTGGATTACGGCGCTTATCTGGACAGTTTGGCCATGTCAGCTGAAATCAAACCCTTTTCTGCCCCGAATGTGCCACGCATCACGCAATTAATTAATAAGACACATCAATTTAATCTGACTAATAAAACGTACACTGCAAATGAAATTGAGTCTATTTCCAATGATCCAGACTATATTGGTCTGTATGGGCGCTTAGCTGATGTTTATGGAGATCATGGTCTTATCAGCGTCATTATAGGACACATTCACGACAAGGAATGTCATATTGAATCCTGGTTAATGAGTTGTCGCGTGTTTAAACGTACCATGGAATATGCCCTGTTTGATGCTCTGACAAAGAAATGCAAAGAATCAGGAATAGAAACAATTAAAGGCTACTATAACCCTACTTCTAAAAACGGATTAGTAATAGACTTATACAAAAATCTGGGCTTTACATGTGTAGAAAATAAGAACCACGTTTCTATCTGGCAGTTGCAACTAAAGAATTACAAAAAGAAAAATTATCATATTAAGGTAAATTAATGAAAAGAGAACAGGTTACTGAAAGAATACAGGAACTTTTCAGAGATGTATTTGATGATCAATCTCTGGTTATTCACGAATCAATGAGCTCGAGTAATCTGGCCACTTGGGACTCATTGCATCATATTAGCCTGCTGGTAGCTATTCAAAATGAATTTCAGATTAAATTCAGTTTGATTGAAATACAGGATTTACAAAATATAGGGTCGATTATTGATTTGATATTACAGCATGTGAACGCTGAATAGTAACAAACCTGAATGACGATCCCGATCTACGTCGTCCTGAGGACGAAGTAGATCGGGGAGCGCCCAATCCTTAGTTAACTACTCGCCATGAACCATCGGCCTGACGGCATGCTTTACCGTAGATTTGCTGGCTCTTGCCGCCAATGAGTGCCTTGGTGATGTATTCACGACAGGGTTGTTGTGCATGATAATACGTTCTGGTTGGTTGAACAGTATAACGGTTTCCGTTATCAGGGTTAGACCAGACAACTGCTCTGCCAGTAGGTGCAGTTTCCAACGCACGCTGCATTTCCATCCTGTCTACCTTATCCATGGTTTTACCAATTTGTCCGCCCAGGTACGCGCCTAACAATGCGCCGCCAGCTGCTGCCATTACTTTACCAGAGCCACCGCCAAACTGACTGCCCAGCAATCCCCCGACGACACCACCGCCTATGGTACCAACACCCTCGTTATTGATCGGCGCACAGCCAACTAACAAAAACGACAAAGATAATGATGCAACAGTTAATTTTTTCATCTCAGTTCACCTGATTAATGGGTTACAAACAGGAGCAGATTCTACCATCACGGACAGTTATTATCCATACTTTAATCGTGACGTACCCTTTCAGAAATTTGGCATAATAATTCATAGCCCAAAGTACCTGCAGATTGTGCTATTCGCTCAACCAAAATGTGGGCGCCCCAAAGTTCAACAGGATCCCCTGCTTCGACATCAGGATGATTGGTTAAGTCTACCGCCATCATGTCCATAGAAATACGACCGACTATAGTCACTTCCTTACCGCCAACCCATACCGGAGTATTGGCACTGATGTGCCTTGGATAACCATCGCCATATCCAGCAGCTACAATTCCAATGACTGAAGGTTTCTCACTGTTCCATGTTCCACTGTAACCAACTTGTGCTCCTGCAGGGTAGCGACGGATGGCGCTAATCGCTGACATGAAACGCATTACAGGAATTAAACCCAAATCCAAAGCAGTCTTTTGAGCAAAGGGAGAAACACCATAAAGCATGATCCCTGGTCTGACTACATCAAAATGAATTTGTGGGAAAGAAATGATTGCGGCAGAATTAGCCATAGTACGCTTGGAAAAGCCCGGGATTGAAATGGCTTCAAATAAAGAAATCTGCTGTTGGTTCTCAGCTCGCTCTGGCTCGTCTGCACAGGCCATATGACTCATTAGCCCAATATCTTTATCAATCCAGGAACAGCTTTGCAGAGCGCTCATTACATCCTGAAGTTCGGCAACATTAAAGCCCAGACGATGCATGCCAGTATTTACTTTAACCCACACTTTGATGGTTCTGGGCAAAGGGGTATTCAAAAGCCATTGTAATTGTCTGGGATGATGAAGCACGCAGGCAAACTGCTGTTCCGCCACAACTAAAAGCTCATCAGGGCTAAACACCCCCTGAAAAAGAATACATTGGGTCTGGCTGCCCATTGCCTTTATAGCCATAGCCTCTTCAAGACAGGCGACACCAAAGGCATCCACCTGGCCTTCCAATACAGGAACCACAGCACGTACGCCACAGCCATAGGCATTGGCTTTGACCATGGCGATGATTTTTTTATTGGGCGCAAAGCGTCTTATCTGGGCAACATTATGCAATAGAGCGCTTGGCTCTATTTGCAGTCTGGTAGGTCTCGACACCCTAATCTACCCCTTGATAACCATTAAAGGCCAAATCTTCAAAACGGGTGTATTTTCCAATGAATGCCACACGCACGCGTCCAATTGGGCCATTCCTTTGCTTGGCAATAATAATTTCTGCAACCCCTTTGTCGGGGCTGTCTTCGTTATAGACTTCATCGCGATAAATAAAGCAGATTAAGTCCGCGTCCTGCTCAATCGCGCCTGATTCACGCAAGTCTGACATGACAGGACGTTTATCCGCACGTTGCTCCAGACTTCGGTTGAGCTGTGATAAGGCAATTACTGGCGCTTGCACTTCTTTTGCCAAAGACTTTAAGCTGCGTGAAATTTCCGAGATTTCTGCGGTTCTGTTATCTGCTCCAAAACCTGGAACTTTCATTAACTGTAAATAGTCCACCACGATTAGACCTATGGAGCCATACTCTTTTGCCAGACGTCTGGCACGGGCTCTCATTTCCGCGGGGCTTAATGCGGGTGTATCGTCTATGAACAAAGGCGCTTCAGAAAGCATATGGACAGCTGAAGTAACTCGCGGCCAATCGTCATCATCCAGTTTTCCTGTTCTGATACGATGCTGGTCAATACGTCCCAGGGAAGACATCATCCTCATGGCCAGAGAATCTGAAGGCATTTCCATGGAGAACACTAAAACAGGTTTGCCTGCTTTGATAGCGGCATGTTCTGCCATGTTCATTACAAGGGTTGTTTTACCCATGGAAGGACGACCGGCAACAATGACCAGATCCGCTGGTTGCAGGCCGGAGGTCATTTCATCCAAATCACTTAAGCCTGTTGCAAGACCTGTGATAGCATCACCACTATGATAAAGGGCATCAATTTTTTCGACCGCCCTGACTAAAATGGATTTAATGTTTTCAGGACCACCATCACCACCAGTTTGTTCGCCAATAGCAAAAACCTTGGATTCGGCAAGATCCAGAAGCTCTGGCACTTCTCTTCCCACAGGATTGTATGCGGAGTCAGCGATTTCAGTAGCGACAGCAATCAGCTGCCTTTGTACGGATTTTTCCCTGACTATATCGGCATAGGCAGTAACGTTAGCCACGCTGGGGGTATTATTCGCCAGTTCAAATAAATAGGCCTCGCCGCCAGCATCATCAAGTTCATTGTGTGATTTTAAGGCGTCAAGCAAAGTCACCACATCAAAGGGCTGTTCTTTTTTAGCCAGATTAGCAATAGTACGAAATAGAATGCGATGTTCGGTTCGATAAAAATCTGCCTCACACAATTTGGTACTGATTTTATCCCAAACCTGATTGTCCAGCATTAAACCACCGATGATGGATTGCTCAGCCTCAGCTGAGTGCGGCGGACGTTTTAAGGGATCAACGGTTTTCTTAGGTGTTTGCATATCAAGCATAATGACGCGGTTTTAAATGAAAAGGCCAAGGTATTAGTCTATTGTAATCTTCTTTAAAAAAAAAGACACACCTTAGTGTGTCTTTTTATGCGGAACAGAATTCAAAGGTGGATTATCTAACCCAGGTTTGTGTACGGCCCAGAGCAGATACGCCAATATAACCTCTTACATAAAGCTTGTTGCCTTTAAGAGTCATTTTAGCTTTGTAAATTTTGCCTGTTTTAGGATCAAGGATTTGGCCACCACTCCATACGCCATTACCTTCATCTTTCAGTCCCCATACAAATCCAAGGCCTTGAATTTTTTTGCCTTTGAATGCGCCGGGGCAGTTAGTGCATATGCCAGTGTCACCAGCTTGTGGGTATACTTTAACTATGGTTCCGTTTAAAGTGCCTCCAGATACGCTTAAGCTGACTACTGCTCTTTTAGCACCAGTTTTGTCATCAATAGTCGTCCATGTACCGGCAGGAGACCCAGATGCCGCCATTGCTACAGGTAAGTAACAAACAGCAAATGCAAAACCAATTACTGCTTTCCATAATCTCATGACTTTTCTCCATAATTTCAATCACTAAAAGCATAAGCTATGAATTGATACTTTGCCAGTTTTTTATGAAGGGCGGTGTAAAGCCATTGGCCAGGAATAGTGTGTAGCCCGTATTAGGCGTAGCCGTAATACGGGATCGAACAGGCACTCACTCCCGTATTACGGCTACGCCTAATACGGGCTACAAAACTGTGCCATTCCCGGAACCACGTCGTCCTGAGCGTGCCAATATTTGGAGATCCTTCGCGCAAAAAGACGCGCTCAGGACGACGTAGATTGGGAGGTTGCCTCCAGGGGGAGGAAGAATTGGGCCAGATCCTCTTCACTCAGCGCCACACTCCGCCCCCCATCAGAAGACAAAATTCCATCAACCAATTGCCTTTTCCTTTCCTGCATGCCAAGAATTGCCTCTTCAACAGTACCTGCAGTAATTAACTTATAAACAAAGACTGGATTTTCCTGGCCTATTCTGTGGGTTCTGTCAGTTGCCTGATCTTCCACGGCTGGATTCCACCAGGGATCATAATGAATTACGGTATCAGCCCTGGTTAAATTCAGTCCTGTCCCCCCAGCCTTCAGACTGATCAGAAAAATAGGAGTCTCACCTTTTTGGAAGGTATCAACCAAATCTTGTCTGTTTTGGGTTTGGCCGGTTAATTTCAGATAGTTGTATTTTTTCTCGATTAATTGCTCTTCAATCAATTGAAGCATGGAGGTAAATTGAGAAAACACCAGTACCCGTCTGCCCTCTTCTACCAGATTATCCAATAATTCCATTAAGGCTTCGAGTTTACTGGATGTTCCATGAGCAATTGCCGCCTCAGGTAGAGACAACAAACGCGGATCACAACAGACTTGTCTTAATTTAAGCAAGGCATCCAGTAAAAGAATATGGCTTTTTCCCAAGCCTTGTTTTGCTATGGCATCCCGAACTTTTTTCTCCATACTCATGCGGATTGCTTCATAGAGATCACGCTGAGGTCCGATGATTTCTATTGTGCGAGTCATTTCTGTTTTTGGCGGCAGTTCACTGGCAACCTGATTTTTTGTCCGGCGCAGCATAAAGGGTTTGACCCTTTTTGCCAGCAGCTCTTGTCGCTGCGAATCTGCATATTTTTCTATTGGAGTTCTAAACCAGAGCCTGAATTGTTTGGTATCTCCCAAAAGACCTGGCATCAGAAAATGGAACAGAGACCAGAGCTCGCCTAAGTGGTTTTCCAGCGGTGTTCCCGTTAAACACAGTCGATGCTCGGCTTTTAACTGCTGGATAATCTGGGTCGTTTTGGTGCGCGCGTTTTTAATGAATTGTGCCTCATCCAAAATAAGGTAATAAAAAGTGTAATCAATAAATTTTTCTTTATCGCGATGTATTAATCCGTAAGTAGAAATAATGAGATCATAATCGTCAAAATTGTCCTGATGCCTGTCGCTGCCGTGGTATACTAAAACAGACAATTCAGGAGTGAATTTTTTCGCCTCAGCCATCCAGTTACCCACAAGGCTGGTCGGCGCTACAATCAAAGTGGCAGTATTTAGCCTGCCCTGTTCTTTCTCATATTGTAAATGAGCCAGGGTTTGCACTGTCTTACCTAAACCCATGTCGTCAGCCAAAACGCCGCTGAAACGGCTGGTTCTTAAAAACTGCAGCCAATTTAAACCGTATTGCTGATAATCCCTGAGATTGGCCTGTAGACCAGCAGGCGCAGGGATTTCGGGCAGTTCGGTCATTGCGGTTAACTTTCTTAATTCATCCCTTAGATTTTCAGCACCTTGCCAACGTGCCTTAAGCGCGGCTATGGCCAGTTCGGCTTCCTGCATGAGGATTAATTGATATTTATTAATCTGCAAATGGTGATTTTCATCTATTTGTCGCATACCGAATTGAAATAACAGCCTTATCAAAGGTTTTATTCGCCCCATTTGCAATTGTAAGGATCGACCATCATTTAAAGGTAATTTGACTAATTGCTCATCAGAAACACTGTCCAAATCATTTCCAGAATAGCGTTGAATTAAATCAGCAACTAAGGGGACTATACTGACAGGTTTGCCTTCAACCAGGATACCCAATTGGTAAGCAAAGAAATCGGTAGTGCTGTCTTGTATGTCAGAATACCATTCCACATCATCGGCACTGACGACTTCTTCATATAAGGAACTGGCAAATTCTATTCGCCACCCTTGAGTCTTAAGATACGGCAAGGACTTACTATACAGTACCTCCATATCAGATGGCGCAGTCACATTTTTTAAAACAAAGACAGAATGCTCACCCAATTTCCAATTATAGTCTTCCCATTTATGTGAAGGTCTCAGAGCAATGGCCTGATTTAATTCTGCAACTTTTTGTTCTTCAAAATTTTTATCGCGTCGGTATTCAATAAGGGCATTGTCCTCTTGACGCACCACACTGGAACATGCTTCTGAAACGGGAATCACCAATCCGGAATAATCAAAGGCAATTTTTGCAATGAACACAGCACTTAAGTCTTCATCCCTGTCGTAAAACCAGGACGCATCTGAATTAAATTCATTGATAGCATCCAGAATTAATACCGGTACGGGCTCTATTTCCCTCACTTCCCGCTTATCGAACACGTAAGGAGTTGGAAATTCAGGGCAAGTTCTGGCCATTTTTTGGGTCAGTAACTCTGCTTGCTCTATAGGTATTGGGGGAGCTTCAAGCAAATGCCGTAATTGTTTTACCGGATAAGGAGTTTCCAGCCGCCCCATAAGAGACTGTTCTGTGTCAAAATACCAGGTTTCATCCAGTAGCAAAGGTTCCAGAGTCCTGTTGCCCTGCATTAATTTCAGACTTTGGCTGCCATTGGTGGCAAGAATCCATTCACAGGTGCCTGTAAGCGTATCACCAAGTTGAATAGGCATTTGGATGGGCATGTCTTCTTGCTCTGCAAAAAAAGCCCTTCCGGTTGCAATGATCCGGGTTAGAATTTCGCTGTTGCGAATGGTTAAACTGTCAAACCAGCCCGATACCCCACATTTGAACATGAGTTGCGCCACAATATCATTGTCATCTTCGATAAAATGCTGCTTTTTTGATTCGGCTAAGCTTGTAAAAACCACTTTTTTTCCGTAACCGCCACGTTTTAATATTTTAGCTAAAGCCAGTTCAATAATGACTTTATGCTCATGCCCACCAAGCCTTAAGCTAATCAGATAAGTCAGATGGTGAGTTGGCTCGTGCCTTTTTACTTCAGTGACTTCCTGAGCACGAAGATTTTTGAGCCAGAGATCCAGTTTCCTATCCAGCTTATTGGCAGGCTGGGCAGCAAGATTGACCTTTTCCCTGTCACGCAAAGCAAATAAACAGGCCGCAGCATGTTTGCAGTTATGCTGATAGGCACAAGAACAACGTGAAGGTTTGCCTGGCCAGGTTTTCAAATCCATATGGATATCGTATATCTGACTCGAACTTCCCTTGACTCGCCCTTTAAGCAGGCCATCGCTCAGCCGAATATTAAGTACTTTTCCACTTTGAAAGTATTCTTGTCCACGCAGCAATATTTTTGATTCAAAAGCATCAGGCATTTTTGATATTGCTTCATTTAACATAAGCGGGTTTTGTCCAGGCCAAAGGGTTTATTGTAGTCAATTTTTGATCTGATTGAAATATGACTGAAATTTGAAATACTCATGTCGGGTTTCAACTTTTAAATCACAGAAGCTTTGCCAAGAAGCCATCTATAGGTAAATACCAGATTCAACACTATTGTAAAAAAGAGTATCCCATAAAAACGCCGTTTGTTTACCGTTCCATAATGCGCTAAAAAAAGGTAAGAGGCATAATTGGCAAAAAAGTAGCGTGTGTACCCCATCAGGTTTTGCGACATAATGGGTAATAAAAAGCATAGGGAGAAAAAGAGTAATTCCTTAATTTTTTTATGCTTGTAAAAAAAATAAATCACACACAAAGATAAAACCGGGAAGATTTTATTAATACCTTTGGCTTTTAATGACATGAGCGCTTTTATCGGATTCCACCAGCTTTGATGAAAGCGCCCCCACGCGACTTGAATATGATAAAACATTAAAAAATCGTTAGTCAGAATCTTAAGATAGACCATAAACAGCAATAATCCGGATAGCGATAACAGCCCCAGTAACAGGATAGAACTGACGTTTTTCACGCTTAAACTGTACTGCTGATTTTTCCAGTATTCATAAAGTAAAGGAATGACCATGATACATCCCTGGATTCGGGTAGCACTTAACAGGCCACAACATAAAGCAGCTAAAATATAGCGCTCACGGATCAGATAGTAGAGTACTGATAAGGAAAGAAAGAGGAATAAAGACTCAGTGTAAAAAGTGAATATATAAATATTTTCACAACTGATACCCAGCAAGCATGCAGCCATGAGTGCAGTTTTTGGTGTATATTGTTTCTGTGCATAGTTGTAAAGCAAGAGCATGGAAGAAAACAGGAGTATCTGATTAAAAACCAACACACTCCATTCGGTTTTAAATACTGCTATCAACCCTTTGGCCAGCAGGGGAAATAAGGGAAAAAACGGCCAGTTAAATTGACCTGCGAAAAACTCGTTATGCCTTACCTCCGTGGATTGATCATATCCGTGATAAATAATACTTTTATACCAATCGCAATCCCAATGACAAATATTATGAAGCAAGTCTGTATCAATCATATGCTTTTTCAGCATCGTCAGATAAACCACAGAATAAAATAATTTTCCCAGCATGAAAAATATGGCTATGGCAACAAAAGGACGCAGCAATACCGCCGATAGATCCTGGTTGAAGAACTGTTTTATATTCCTTAAAGCCAAGTCGATTCGGCTAAAAGGTTTTAATTCACTTTCATTAATCATTCTGATTTCAAACTCATAATTAACACAACCTGTATACTCCGCCGTCCCGCGGCTTGTCCGCGGGACGGCGGAGTTCCTTAACTTAATGGCAGTGGCACTCAAGGAGGGCAATATAACTTTTTTCAGAGAATTTATCACGTTAAACTATGAACTTAAGACAAAATTATGGACGATATTTAATCTCAGTGTTAAAATATTGCATCATTTTAGTTTCACTGTTTCAGGATGACCTATGAGTGGTGCCAGTAGTGCCAAAAAACTATTATCTCGTTTTGATGAAGCACGTTATAAAACCTTTATTCTAAATACAGATACGGAATTGGTATTGCCTGAAATTTCCTACGCGCCAGGTATTGGGGCTTCAAAACGAAATGATGTTTATAAAAAAATAATATCGCATCCCCAAAGCGATCAGCATATAAAATTTATCTATAAAAATGACAAGTTACATACTTTTGTCTGGCAAACCCGCGCCGAACAGTTAAAGATAGGGGTACGCTGGGGAATTATTAAACCACAGTCTATTACAGGCAAAGTTATTTCAACTCTCGGTAACTACAGGGTCAGCGCCTGCAAGCGTGTTGCTAAAGGTTTAATAAGCAACTCTCAGGTACTCAAAACCAGTTTACTGGATCTATTTCAAGATCGTTTTGAAGCACTTGAAGATTTGGAATCTCTGGTAAACAAAGATAATACTGCTGACATTTATGAAGCCAAACTCAATGCTTACATCACTAGGCTTAATCAAATAAGATCCCGATTAAACTCTTATTTTATTGATGTACCTCCCTTTTCAGGATTAACTCCTGATTTAATTAATCGCCTCGACCAGGACTTGCAAGATGATATCCAAAGGGCTGAAAGTTATCTCCAGGCGTTAAAATCTGAAAAAAACCTGCGCTCCTATAACAGAGCCCGGGGTAATGACTCTATTGTCGAATTTGTGAAACAGCAAATGGTGCGCGGACTTTATGAACTTCAGGGAGTTAATCAGGACATTACTTACAGTTCTCAACGTGATTTTGCCTTAACCCGCGGCGAATTGAATGACTTTATTGAAGATGCCCGTAAGGAAATTGATGATTATCAAACCGATATCCGTAATGCAGTAACAGCCAAACATCACGGCCAGTTCGCTCACGAAGAGACCCTTGTCAGTTATGACTTTGCCGAGGACTCTCTAAGCCCTGAAAGAGAAAGAGACACCATGCTTGCCATAAGCTTTATTGAGGGATGGGATAAACTCGATAACAAAACACTCAGTGTTTATAATGAAAGCGGTTCAGAAAAACTGAGAGCAATCAATTCCCCCAAGTGGATTCAACACAAAAGCTTCCTGATAGCAGTAGAAAGTTTTTTCTTCTATATCCTTAACATGTTTAAAAGCATTTTGTTTTCCACCGCTCCCACAGAAGTAGAAGCATGGGAAAATCCGCAGTTTCATCTGACGGCTACAGAGTTGAAAAAGCACAGCAGACTCCATGAACCCATATGGAAAAAACCGGTGAATTTGCTTAAAAGATTATTTTTTGCCGTTATGGATGCATTCAATGGAGTACAGGATTTCGGATCTCAACTGGTCATTGAATTGCCACATAACCTTCGCAATGACTGGAATGCCTGTAACGAGGTAACCCCTTTGGCAGCATTACTGAAAGGGGCAGAACATGATTTGTCCCTGATTAAAAAAGAAGAGCACGTTCGTTTGGATGAAAGTTTGCACGCATGTGATGATGCGGCATATCAACAAGACCAATCTCCTGAAACAAGCCTATTGGCAACAGTTGAATACAATCTCTCACCAGGGGAGCAAAATGATATTCTCACAGCAATGGCTCGAGGAGTTACTGAGTTCAGCACTGTATTCAGTCATAATCTGTTTGCCAGAGATCCTGTCGCAAGTCTGGTGTTTTCCAGCGCCTTTGCCGTAGGGGCGAGCACGCTTTTAATGCCTGCATTGAGCACATCAATTTTTGGAGCGGCCTATGTAAACTGGTTTACCCACTGTGCCTATGCAATGAGTTCTTCAAAATTTTCAGCCATTTTGGCAGGCGGCTCTGCTCAGGCACAGCTTGCAGTAACGGGTTGGGATGCCTTGATCAATGGTCCTGGCAGTAGTGCCGTTAATAGCCTTTATCATTTGGGAGAAGATCCATTAACTGCGGCTGCTTATCTTGCGACTGCAACAGGTTTGGGTTATGTCCTGGTTAATGGGGTTGCAGGTTACCCTATCCCCTGGATCAGTGCTTTTTTAAAAGAAGATCTGGGCACTTCACCTGAACTCAGTTACCCCTTCATTGGTGCTAAAAGTGCAATTTTACTTTATAAAGTATTAAAGAGTAAAAATAACACCGATCAGTTTCCGCAGCTTTCGACCGAACTGATGCAAATGGCTCATGATGTAGAAACGGTGGATCCGGAAGAGCGATTAAAAATAGAACGTTTTATTCTGGTTTCCTGGTTGTCAGTCAATGCAGATGCAATCCCCAAACTGGAACATTTTACTTTATTGGAACTGTCCAGGCACATTGAAGCCCTTTTCCCAAAAGAGCAAAGTGATTCACTGAAAAAGATTCTTTATCCTGAAACACCACGTTCTATAGCATTCCAGCTCTTTTCTATTCCTTTGACTTATATTCCTGCAACTTTGCGACTTATTTTTTCGCCTGTTTTAACTCTTTTTGCTTTGATAGATGGCAAAAGTCATCCCTTTGCTCCCATGCAAAGGGAGGCAGATAATCTATTGAGCAAGTGTAAAAGAGATTTGAGCAGACTACTGGTTTTTTCTACTTATGTAGCGTCGTTGGCCTATACACTCGTCTCTACTCCCGTAAAGGCAATTGCTTCTCTGCTCACCATGGCAGTTGGGCGCGTAGCAGGATTATTTGATATCCCTCTGGCTCATGGTGTTCATAAGTTTTTTGCTTCCTGTCATATTTTCTTCAGAAATGTGGGGGAATATTTTTATCCAGCGAAAGCGATTAAAGATGTGACAGTGGCTCATCCGATTCATACTATGAAAGAAGTGGAAGAATCTTATGTTGCAGTGCTAAAACAAACGGGCACATCGGTTGCAAAAGCAGAGCATGACCATCAGGCTCCTGAAAGCCGCGCCTTGTTTAGCAACGATGAAGTAAAGCAGCCATCTATTCTGTTGGCTTGTACAGAATCGTTGCCCCCTACTTCTCCTTAAAATTATTAAACAGTGTAGCCTTGATGCAGCGACAGCGAAATCAAGGTTTTCATATTCTCAAAATTTAAATTGATAACTGTTCTCTGGCGGGACTTTTTTGTCCTGTGTTTCAGGGGCCTGTCATGGTAGATCTTTTTAGGTGCTCGCAAGCTCCGCGCCTAAAAAGCTCCACCATGCCACCCTTCAGGTCACTGCCATTAAGTTACGCGATACTCCGCCGTCCCGCGGCTTGTCCGCGGGATCCAGGGATCCAGGCTCGAAGTGAGATCTCTGGATCCCGCGGACAAGCCGCGGGACGGCGGAGCCCCTTAACTTAATGGCACTGCCCCTTCAGGTTGGATCTTGGTCTTGTGCTTTTTAATTAGTTCGTAGCCTTGATGCAGCGACAGCGAAATCAAGGCTACAGTTTTTATATTATTTTCTTGATGTTACAATTTTGACTAAATAAATATGTGTGGCTGATTATTATGCATTCAAATTTAAACATACTCATGGCGCAAATTAATCCTGTCGTTGGTGCTATAGCCTCTAACCAGGACAAAATTAGTGACATAATTAAAAGCAAACAGGCAGGCCATGATGTCATTATTTTTCCTGAGCTTGCCTTGAGCGGTTATCCTCCCGAAGATCTTTTGTTTCGTCATGAATTTCATCAGACGATTAACGAGAGCTTGAAGCAGATTCAGGCAGTTACCCAGGATTGTTATGTAATCATCGGACATCCCATATTTGAAAAAAATAAGTGTTACAACGGAATAAGTATTTTTCATAATGGGCAAAAAATCAGGGAATACCATAAACAGAATTTGCCTAATTATGGAGTCTTTGATGAAGAGCGCTATTTTACCCCAGGCAAAAAAGATCCCTGCGTCCTGAATGTAAAAAACATGAAACTTGGTATTTGCATCTGTGAAGATCTCTGGCAACCAGGCCCTGTTGAAGAATTAATAGAACAAAATGTTTGCGCCATCTTGAGCCTGAACTCCTCCCCTTTTGACTGTGACAAATACACCATTAGAAAAGAGTTGTTAAAATCTCATGCTCAAAAAGGTGTGGCCATGATCTACGTTAACCAGATCGGTGGACAGGATGAATTGTTATTTGATGGCCAATCCATGGCTATGGATAAAACAGGAACTATTTGTGCCCGCTCTCCCGCCTTTGAAGAGGATTTATGCAGTATTCAATTGTCTGAGGAATCAATAACAGGACCCATTACCCCCTTACTCAATACAGACGCTTTAATCTATAAAGCCCTTGTTTGCGGCACACGTGATTATGTCAGGAAAAATAAATTCCCTGGTGTCCTGTTGGGCTTATCTGGAGGAATTGATTCGGCATTGACTTTGACCATTGCGGTAGATGCCTTGGGAGCGGATCAGGTTCACGCAGTCATGATGCCTTCCCGTTATACAGCATCAATAAGTAAAGACGATGCATTAGAGCAATTGGAACAACTTAAGGTCAGCCACACTACTCTCTCTATTGAACCTGTATTTAATACGGTTAACACCACTTTGGAGCCTGTTTTTAAAGGTTTGGCCGCGGACCTCACAGAGGAAAATATTCAGGCGCGGATTCGTGGTTTACTGTTGATGGCTATGTCCAACAAGAGTGGGAAAATGGTTTTGACTACCAGTAATAAAAGTGAATCTGCTGTCGGTTACGCCACTTTATATGGGGACATGGCCGGTGGCTTTTCGGTATTGAAGGATGTGCTTAAAACTCAGGTATATCAGTTGGCAGAATACAGAAATACCTTGTCACAAGTAATACCGGAACGTGTGATTACCCGGGCACCGTCTGCAGAATTAAGGGAAAATCAGACCGATCAGGACAGCCTGCCAGATTATTCTGTTCTGGATGCAATCATTGTTGCCTATATGGAAAAGAATTTAAGCGAAGCGGATATTATAAAACAGGGATTTAATCCTGAAGAAGTAACGAAGGTGATTAAATTAATCAAGCGCAATGAATACAAACGACGTCAGTCAGCTCCGGGGATTAAAATCAGCACCGTAGCTTTTGGCAAGGATTGGCGTTATCCCATAACGAATGGTTTTGTGTAGCAACTCACAGTCGAGTCACGTCGTCCTGAAAGCGGCATAGTGCCAGTATTTGGAGATCCTTCGCGCAAAAAGACGCGCTCAGGACGACGTGGATCCCGGCTGCAAGCAGACCGGGCTACGCATTGTGCCAAATCGTGTTTATTGTCCAGCCGGTCGATTACCTAAATCGTCCTGAATTTCAGGAGTCTTCAGCTCCCTGGCTTTCTGACCAAAAAAGTTGGTCAGATTATTGTATTTGCCAAGATCCAGTTTATTCACAGTGGGCTCTGCCCGAACAGGTTCAGGTGCCACAACCACAGTATCATCTGTCGTTGGCAATTTTACTTTTAACTGACTGCCAAGCGCTCGATCCAGATCTGCAAACTTGCTCAAATCCAGTTTGTTTGCCGTAACAGGTGTTTTAGGCTCGGAAGCCACTTCTTCGACTGGTTCAGGCCCTGAATCTTTTTTTAATCCTCTTTTCAAACAACGCTCAAGATCTGCAAATTGACTTAAGTCCAGTTTTTTACCGGTAAATTCTTTAGCAGGTGCTGGTGATGAAGCCAGGTCCGTCGCCTCAGGCGCTCTCGACAAACAGGTTTGCAGTTCTTTTTTGAACTCAGCCATACCAATATTTTTTGAAGTATTAACCTGCAATAAATAAGACTTAAGTTGTGGTATTAATTCCTCACCAAGAGGATATTTTTGTGCATTAAGCCACTGTTCCAATTTCGGGTAAGCATCCAGCGCAATCGGGTTAACAACACCTAAAGTATTAATCCATGACAAGGAATATTGATTAGGTCTGCCGCGTAAAATAAAAGTAGCATTAATTTTGTTGGTAATAAGAAATTCGCTAAATTGGTAATCAGACAATTCTGCCAGAGTGACAGGTTCCCTGGGATTGATGATTAATTGTGTTCTATCCAGGAAATTGTCCCGGGCTTTCATACATTCTTTTTTAAGTCTTTTTAATTGAACAGGATTTAATTGCGTAAGCTCTTGTATATTTTGATCCACAAGAGTTTTAATCAGCTCGTCTCCTGGTTCCAGTTGATATGCTTTTCCTGTATTGTCTATCCAGGAAAGCTTCCAGAGAGATTTTTGGAAGACAAGGCAAAACGAGATTTTATCAGCTTTCTCTGTTGCTGATGCTTTGGCTTCATCCAGATTATTGGTGATCAATACATTATCAACAGCTCTTTGCGCACTCTGTTGGGTTCTTTGCAATTCCTCATTCTTTTGTTCAATCAGCTTGAGGTTCGCCTGATATTGAAACATAAAAGAATCAATTTTTTTAACGATAAGCTCTCTTGCAGCTAAAATGACTGGATTAGTCTCTGTGGCCGTTAAAGGTTTATATCCAGGAATTCGTTTAATCAATTCATCAAAGAGAAAATGATTAAATGAGCTTTCATTCCACTCGCCTTTACCGACCAGAGCTTTAAACTCCTGTAGTCGGGTGTAGGCATCTGGAAACGTTTCCATACCTTTAATAGCCAAGTCTACTTCAGGACCACGGACACGTGTGTATTGATAAAACCAACCAGTTAACCATGACTCTATAGGCTTGTTGTATTGCCCTTTGGCAGACTCAATTACATCGATAAGATTAGCTCTGCCTTCTGGTGACTCATCTGCTATAAAATTCAATAATTTTTCGGTAAACTCTTCCAAATTATGAATAATAACCAACAATTTTTTTCCTTCCTTGGGAGGCATAGTGAAACTCCAATTTCATTGTGCATAATTCATAATACCTTATTCATAATTTTATACAAGTAAGAAAATGATTGTGCTTATTAGCTGAAAGTTATGCTTATTTATTAGCAATTATGCTATTAATATGTCTTTTGTGCTCTTTTTATGGATGACGTGAGCCTTGATTGAATAAAACATACCGCAAAGAACTAGAGAAAACTTGCAAATTTAAAGTAAAACGATAACATGGATCAGTTAAAAAATAATAACAAAGGGATGTCATGAGAATTACACTACTTTCAGCTGCTTTATTAGCTACTGGCATTGCTTCGGCAGCCACTCCGGTTGACGGATGGTATTCCAGCGTGTTCGGTGGTTACACCTATGTGCAGCCTAATATCAATAAATACTTCTGGGGTTTATATAGAGACGGTTCTGGCTACAGCAGTGGCTATAATGCCGGGGGTCGTATAGGTTATCAAAGCAATCCTCTGCGTTATGAAGCCGAATATACCTTCCTTCGCGCCACCCTGAAACATTTTGATATCAATTACATACCGCAGACAAACGTTACCGGATTTTCATCAGCCAATTTGCTGATGGCAAACATTTATTATGATTTTCCTGAAATGCTGCCCGCTATTTCTCCTTATTTAGGATTGGGTATTGGTTATGGATATCTGCAAGCAAACCTGTCAGCCCTGGGGCCGGATTTCATCAGCTACCTGAGCTTCAATGACAGTGCTTTTGCTTATCAGGGAACAGCGGGACTTACTTACAATTTTGCTGAGAACTATGCCGTAAATATTGCTTATCGCTATGTAGCTACAGATAAAACCGATGGTTTTGGCAGAACATTCCAGGCACATCTGGCAAGTTTTGGAGCAGTCTACCGTTTTGATCAGGCTACTTATAAGTAAGGATTTTCCATGAAGCAGTTTATTTATGCGGGTTTATTATCAAACCTTTTATTGCCAGGTTCTTCCTTTGCCTTGAATCTGGTAAATGGCTTTTATGTAGGTGCCATGGGTGAAATGAGTACTGGCCCATCCAGTCACCAGACAGTATTCCGTGAAGACCACGAGCTGTTCACAGGGACAGTTAAAAATAGCCCCATTGGAGGTGGTGGCGGTGGTATGTTAGGGTACCGTTACGAAGGGTTCCGATTAGAAGGTGAATTACTTTTTAACTGGAACAGTACTGGACCACTTACCGTTGGCAGCTGTACCCTGCAAAGCCCCAACGTAGTCACTCCTACCGGCTATTGCCCCCAAGATCATTTTCTGGCCAAGCAATTAGGTTTTAAGGGTAGCATTGGTGCGTTGTACGGAATGATTAATGCTTATTACGATTTTATTCGTTATGACGTTGATAATCCTGTTTTTCCTTACATTGGAGCAGGAATAGGACATGCACGAGTCAGAATGAGTGGTAATTTCGTAAACACCAATACTGGAGTCTCTCATACCGAGAGCATTACCAGTAACGGTGCTGCAGCTCAGGGAATTCTTGGTGTGGGTATGTTTATGGATGATTTTGCCTGGATTGGTATGGATTATCGCTATTTAACCACCAACACTATCAAAGAAATTGAGAATAAGCGTTACGCAATTAATACACTTAATTTTAATGTAGGAATGGCCTTTGATAAGGGTGGGCTCTAGGAGTTCGCCGACCCCTGTATTGTGACTCACCACAATACAGGGTACAAAAATGATAGTGTTAAGAAAACCGAGCCGCGACCGTCAGGGAGCGGAAATTTTGGATCTGGTATCTGATGAATAATCAACAATGGAGTACATCGAACTGTTCCGCTCCCTGACGGTCGCGGCTCGGTTTTCTTTAGGTAATGCTCAGGACGCGACGTAGATGCATTCACACAGCTCGGACATGAACCTTATTTTGTGGCTCCTGCCACAAGGTAATAAATAAAACCATGATCATGGGTCCTAAAAACAGACCTAATAAACCTAAAGTTTCCACCCCACCCAGGATTCCAAATAAAACGGCTAGAAAAGGCAATTCTATTGCGCCGCCAATCAATACAGGTTTGATGAAATGATCGGCCACAAACATAACCAGAGTGCCCCAGACCAAAACAACAATAGCGCTGATGACACTGCCAACAGAGAGTAAAACCAGAGCTACAGTGATAAATACCAGGGGAACCACAAAAGGAATCATTGCTGCTAATGCTGTAATAAATCCCGTCAGTGTAGGAGCTGGAAATTGCACCAGGGCATAGCAAATCCCCATTAAAATACCCACACCGATACCAACTACGATAGTCCCGTTAACAGTAGCCCTTAAAGCACGGGGAAGGCGATCGGAATACCGGAACCATCTGTCTCCCAGACAATATTCGCCCACGTGATGGACTTGCTCCATCAGCTTGTCTCCATCACGGTAAAAGAAAAACAGGGTTAATAAGGTAAAACCTACCTGAAAGCTGCGATGCGCCAGATTAAAACCGATTTGTTTGATGTAGTAACTGGCAGGAGTTAAAGTCACATGCAGATTAGAGAGGAATTCTTTTATATTCCCTGGCTTACCAATATGCTCATCCCAGTAAAGCACCAAATCATTACCAATGAAGGGAAAATTCTTGAAAAAATCAGGTGCGGAACCGCCATCCTTGTTTATCTGCTGCAAAAAATTAATAAACAATTGCGATTCTTTAATTAAGATGCCCACCAGCCAGCTTAAAGGGAGCAAAAACAGTAAGCCAATCAAGGTAGTGAACAGTAAGGAAGAAACATTATCTCTTTTGCCAAAAAATTTGCGCCATTTCTCATACAAGGGATAGGTCGCTATGGCTATGATTGCTGCCCAGACCATGGATGGGATAAATTTGTGAATGATAAAAATACTAAGTATAACTATCCCTATTGTTAACCCCATACTGATTAATTCTTTGTGGTTTTCATTCATTATGCAAAGCTCCAGGCCAAGGCTTGCATTATCAACCAGGCTGGAATTGCAGCCGCCACGTCGTCGAGCATAATACCCAGGCCTCCGTGAACCTTTTTATCGATTAAACGTATGGGCTGCGGTTTCCAAATGTCGAAAATCCGAAATAAAAGAAAGCCTGTAATCATCCATGTGACGCCAACCGGCGCTAAAAACATGGTTAATAAATATCCTACTACTTCATCCCAGACTATTCCCTTGTAATCATGCACGCCAAGATCTTTTGATACCTTATCGCTCACCCAAACACCCAGGATGAAAGCCAAAAGAGTCAATCCCAGATAAATACTCCAATGAGTATTCAGCATTAAAAGATAGACAGGAAAAGCGGCTAAAGTACCCCAGGTACCAGGGGCTATTGGCATTAAGCCGGTACCAAAACCAAAAGCAATAAAGTAAACAGGATCTTGCCACACTCGATTTGCCAGACTGACTTGGTTCATTGTTGCTCCTTTAATCTGAACATCAGGCACTATTTATTTATTCGTTTCCCAGGCTAATTTCAACTGAACGTACTTGTTTTGCCAGGTTGTTTAACACACCATTAACATAACGATGACCATCCTGAGAGCCGAACTCTTTAGTCAAGGATATGGATTCATCCAGTACTACTTTGTAGGGAATTTCAGGACAGTGAAAAAGCTCAAAAGCGCCAATACGAAGCACAGTCAACTCTATAGGATTTAATCCGCTGATATCTCTGTCTATAAAAGGAAGAATACTGGATTCCAAAGCATCAACCTGAGCCGCTACCCCATGCAGTAAGCGTGAAAAATAATCTACATCCACTTTATCCATATTATTCATCACTCGAAATTGAGCCTCAATTTCATGAAGATCAGCTCCTGACAATAACCATTGATATAGTGCCTGAAGGGCCAATTTACGTGCTCGTCGTTTACCGTTAATCGATTGCTTTTCCACTCTTACCTCTTTAAATTTTATAATACCTTTCCCGTAGCCCGTATTAGGCGTCAGCCGTAATACGGGATCGAAGCGGCAATGAATTAATTCCCGTATTACGGCTGACGCCTAATACGGGCTACAAATCGAAGTATGTTAATTTTTATCTTCTTTCATCTGGTCTATAGTCTGTCTGAAGTCACTTACATCTTTAAACCGTTTATAAACTGATGCAAAGCGCACATATGCTACGTGATCCAGCCTGAATAACTCTTTCATCACCAACTCACCAATCAGTTGAGCGTCCACTTCACGCTCCCCTTTTCTGCGCAGTTCCTGGGTAATGGAAATGATTGCTTCTTCAAGACTATCAACACTCACTGGCCTTTTTTCCAAAGCGCGCAACATTCCTGAGCGTAGATTATCAATATTAAAGGGCTCACGCCTTCCATCGCGTTTGATGATAAGCGGCATAATTAACTCAGCGCTTTCAAAAGTGGTAAAACGCTCATGACACTCAAGACACTCACGCCTTCTGCGCACCTGAGCACCATCAGCGACTAAGCGTGAGTCAATAACTTTCGTTTCTTCTGCATGACAAAATGGACAATACATAATTAAGCATAAACCGGAAATTCACGACACAAAAGTAATACTTGAGTTTTCACTCGCGCACTGATTACTTCATCATTTATATTATCCAATATGTCAGCTACCCAATTGGATAAAAGTGTTATTTCTTTTTCTTTAAATCCTCGTGTCGTTACAGCTGGAGTTCCCAAACGCAAGCCACTGGTCACGAAAGGCGAACGCGTGTCATTAGGAACCGAGTTTTTATTTACAGTAATGTTTGCTTTACCCAGTGCGGCATCAGCATCTTTTCCTGTAATGTCTTTATTCATCAGATCAACCAGGAGCAAATGGTTATCAGTACCACCGGATACTATATTATATCCTCTGCTTTTCAATACCTCACACATGGTTCTTGCATTGAGCAAAACTTGCTGCTGATAAGCTGTGAACTCGGGCAATAAAGCTTCTGCAAAGGCAACTGCCTTAGCTGCAATCACATGCATCAAAGGACCGCCCTGCATTCCCGGGAACACTGCTGAATTTAATTTTTTCTCAATTTCTTCATTAGCCTTGCACAGAATCAAGCCGCCACGAGGGCCTCTCAAGGTTTTATGCGTGGTTGTAGTGACGACATCTGCATAGGGAACCGGTGATGGGTAGAGACCTGCTGCAACAAGACCCGCTACATGAGCCATATCAGCCATCAGGTAAGCACCCACCTTATCCGCAATTGCTCTGAAGCGTGCCCAATCCAGGACTCGTGAATAGGCAGAAAATCCAGCGATAATTAATTTAGGTTTATGTTCTATGGCCAGACGTTCCAGAGCGTCATAATCAATCAGACCGGTGTTAGTATCAACACCATATTCTATCCCCTGATACAACTTACCTGAAAAATTGACTTTGGAGCCATGAGTCAAATGGCCACCATGCGGAAGAGCCATGCCTAAAAAGACATCGCCAGGCGACAAAAGTGCCATCATCACTGAGGCATTGGCCTGAGAGCCTGAATGAGGTTGCACATTGGCATAATGGGCATCAAAGAGTTTTTTCGCTCTCTTTACCGCCAAATCTTC
Source organism: Legionella shakespearei DSM 23087 (assembly GCF_000373765.1). GTDB lineage: Bacteria > Pseudomonadota > Gammaproteobacteria > Legionellales > Legionellaceae > Legionella > Legionella shakespearei. Next base: position 212,340 of record NZ_KB892404.1, read on the forward strand.
GGCAACGTCCACGAATTCGCAACCACCATAATAGCGTTTTCCGGGATAACCTTCAGCGTATTTATTCGTCAGGACGGAACCTTGAGCCTGTAAAACTCTGGGACTCACATAATTTTCGGAGGCTATCAGTTCAATATGCTCTTCCTGGCGACGCTTTTCATTCGCTATAGCCTGAAATAATTCCTCATCAAAACGTTCTATAGTGTAACTTCCATCAAACATGAGTAATCCTTAGCTTGAGATATTATTTATCTTGATTTCACAATGATGTCATTACGGACACTTCGCACACCATCGACACCCGCAGCAACAGTTGCTGCCCTTTGTTTTATTCGAGGTGTATCAACGAAGCCGCTGAGTTGCACTTCGTCTTTATAAGTCTTGACTTTCACTGAAAAACCATCCGTTCCTAACTGATCCACTAAACTGGCTTTCACCTTAGTTGTCGTGGTGGTGCTGTCAAGATACTCTCCTGTACTTTCAGCATGAGGAGAAGCAGCGCACGCAATAATAATCATGGATATAGATCCCACTAATAACATCTTCAGTGAGTCACGCATAAAGGCTCCTATAAGAAAAAACCTTTATAGAGTATCACAAAATATATCGGGATACTAAGATGTAATAGTACAATTTTAGCTCTGGTATTTGGGGGGCGTTTTTATGTTACCGTCATCCTCATTGCCATTAAGTTAACGTGATTTTCGGATAAGAAGCTTGTTTTATCCAGTCGTTACTTCGATGCCGTTCGGGCTGAGGAAGCGCGATAGCGCTGTCTCGAAGCCTTGGCACTGTACTAAGGCTTCGAGACGAGGCTACCGCCTCTCCTCAGCCCGAACGGATCGAGGTAAACACTGGCTCAAATAACTTTCTTATCCGAAATTCGTTAAGTTAAGTAATAGGCGATTGATTTAAATATATAAAAAAACTGTAGCCTTGATGCAGCGATAGCATAATCAAGGCTACGCCTATTTTAAATCAACCCCTCATCAACCATGTCCGTGCACTGTCACCTGCTGTGGCGCATGTCCAGTTGCATTTGGCTGAGGTTGAGCTGGTGCGGTACTTGCCTGCGGCTGAACGACTACTGCACTGCCGGTATTTCCGCCATGGCCATGAACGGTACCATTGCTGTTAGTATGCCCGTGAACATTGCCAGTTCCTGGATGGCCGTGCACATTTCCTGTATTAGTACCAGGATGACCATGTACGTTTGGAGACGCATTACCATGTGCCTGAGGACGTGGGTTTACAACAACTGGCGCACCATTATTAGGATGCCCCTGATATACCCGTCTGCCCGGCGCCGGTCTGTAACCATTATTATTCTGATGATGGCCATGATAATTGTTGAACTGGCGTGGGGGTTGAATGGGGTGAACTTCAACACGTGGTGGTGGCGGTGGATAATAACCGGGATCATAATATTGTTCTTCAACTACAGTACATGAACTTAATAAAGGTATAGCCAACAAACAGGAAACGAGGTATTTCATTTACAACTCCTCAAAAAGATAAAGGGAAGGTGCATCTATGATGAACCTTCCCTTGCTTGTGATATATAAAACTTATCGGGTAGACAATTCTGCTTTAGCTTGCTTCAAGTAAGGAACAACTCGAATAGTGCTGTTTACATTCGTCCAACCGGAATAAATGGTGTAATAAGGTGACTGAATAGTAATGTACATACCGCTATGGCAGTAGAAATTATAAAACAGGCTGATGTAATGTGGTGACTCATAACGGTAAATATTAAAATCTACTGTTGAACCATCATCAAAAGTACCGAAAACACGTACATCGGTGAAACTTTGGTTAATGATTTCAATCTGGCAATAACCAGGATAACTAACACCTTTTTGGATCGTCTTCTTGTCTTGGGCATCCGCTTTTGGGTGCAGGTGAACGTTTGCGGCAAAAACATTGGTAAATAAGCTAAAACAAACTATAAATAACAACGACTTCAACTTCATGGTTTACCCCTAAATATGATGGAGGCCGCATAGTAACATAGCATTCAATTTAGTCAATAGGTTTTTTTTATACCCATGCAACAAATAAAAATTGAAACATATCAAAACAAAAAGGTGATTAACTATATCTTTATGTTATATTTGGCGAATTAATTAATTTATCAAAAAATCAGTAGGGGAAGACAATGAAAAAGCGTATGACTATTATGGCAATAGCACTGCTTGTTGTTTTCGGCGGCATTATCGCTTTTAACCTGATAAAGTCAGTAATGATCAAACAGTTCTTCGCCAGTTATAGCCCTCCCGCGGTTACTGTTTCCTCAGCTGTTGCCCAAGCAGTAGACTGGCATCCAACCATTAGTGCCATAGGGAATTTCGTGGCGATTAATGGTGTTGATGTCAACTCTGAAGCCTCTGGAAACGTTGTTAAAATTGATTTTGAATCAGGACAATATGTGAACAAAGATGCACCTTTAATCACTATTGACGACAGTATTGATCAGGCTTTGTTGAAATTTAACCAGTCAGAACTGACTCTGAAAGAACTGAATTACAAACGCCAGACTGATCTATTCAAGAAAGGAGCTACACCAAGTTCCAGTGTTGATGAGGCGAAAGCTAATTTGCAACAGGCTCAGGCAAAAGTAGAACAAATTCAGGCGCAGATTAACCAAAAGCATATAGGCGCTCCTTTTGCTGGCCGTTTGGGAATTCGCCAGGTTAACCTGGGACAGTATATAAGCCCGGGACAAACTGCAATCGTTTCGCTGCAATCACTGGATCCCTTGTATCTTGAATTTTATCTTCCTGAGCAGTTGTATAAACGTATTAAACTCAATCAAAAAATTACCTTCTCTGTAGAAGAGTTCCCTAACGCACTGTTTGAAGGTACCTTATCAGCAATTAACTCAAAAATTGATTTAAACACGCACAACGTTCTGGTTCAGGCAAGATTACCCAATTGTCCTGCTGAAGCAGTGAAAGAACCAACTAAATCATCACTCATTACCACCCGCAAGGAAGAGCGTGGCGATAAATTGATTGTTACCTGTAACAGTGATTTAAATGCCAAAAACAAGATAAACAACTTCGTGTTTATTCCCGGGATGTTTGCATCAATTGATATAGAGCAACCACCTGTGCCACAAACCGTCATTGTTCCTTCAACTGCAGTGTCTTACAGCCTTTATGGTAATGCCATTTATGTTATTGAAAAGGATACCACAGGCAAGAAAAATAAAGATGGCACGGATCAATTGGTGGTAAACCGTATTTTCGTGACCACAGGTGAGCAGCAAGGAAACTATACCGTTATCAAGAAAGGTATTAAAGCCGGACAATTGGTTGTCAGTACAGGTGATTTGAAATTACAAAATGGAACACCTGTCGTGATTAACAACAGTGTAACCTTGAGTGATGTCGCCGATCCTGACACTTTGGGACAATAATAAGCGTTTCACCACAATATAAAAACATTGCCGCATCGCAATCCCGTATTACGCTCCGCTAATACGGGCTACAAAGTGGCATAAGCAGGATTATTTATGAAATTTACAGATCTCTTTATCAAACGCCCTGTTCTTTCCATAGTGGTCAGTTTGCTGATTTTTCTTTTTGGACTTAGCTCCATCAATAAAATGCAAATTCGCCAATATCCCCGTATGGATAATACTGTTATTACTATTACTACCAGTTATCCCGGTGCTGATGCCCAGCTTATCGCAGGATTCATCACTTCCCCATTGGAAAACTCCGTTGCCAGTGCCGAGGGAATTGATTACATGACCTCTTCCAGTGTTCAGGGTCTGAGTACCATTACCCTAAACATTAAATTAAATTTTGATCCGCAAATTGCATTTACCGATGTTATGAGTAAAGTGCAACAGACGCTGAACCAGTTACCTAAAGAAGCGCAGCAACCCGTTATTCTAAAATCCTCTGACTCATCAACTGCCTTGATGTACATCAGTCTCGACAGTCAGGACATGACACCACAGCAGATAACTGATTATGCGACCCGTGTAGTTCAACCTCAATTACAGACCGTTGATGGTGTGGCTAAGGCGGAAATTCTGGGTGGTGCCACCTATTCCATGCGTATTTTCCTTGACCCGATTAAAATGGCGGCACTGAATGTAACCCCGTCCGATGTCTCCGCGGTACTGGCCAGCAATAACTTTCTAACCGCAGCAGGCAGCACAAAGAATGAATATGTAGCGCTTAATATCACAGCCAAGACCGATCTGAATGATGCGGAAGAATTCAGTCGACTGATTGTACGCAGCAACAAAGGTTCTATTATTCGTTTACGTGATATTGCCGAGGTGACACTGGGTTCGCAAAGTTATGACAGCTCGGTAACATTTAACGGCAAGAAAGCAGTCTTTATCTCAATTACACCAACTCCAACAGCAAACCCGCTCACCGTGATTAGTGATGTCAGAGCGCTGATGCCATCTATAGTCAGAGAATTTCCTCCTTCACTGACAGGAACTATTGTGTACGATGCTACAGCATTCATACGTGCATCCATTAATGAAGTAATGCACACCATTATTGAAGCAGCTTTAATTGTTATTATAGTAATCTTCCTGTTCCTTGGGTCTTTGCGTTCCGTATTAATACCTATAGTAACTATCCCTCTGTCACTGGTGGGTGTGTGCACTCTGATGCTCATGCTCGGGTATAGCGTCAACCTCTTAACTCTTCTGGCCTTTGTGCTTGCTATCGGTCTGGTGGTGGATGATGCCATCGTGGTTGTAGAAAATGTCCACCGGCATATAGAAGAAGGAAAGTCGCCGTTTGATGCAGCCATTATTGGTGCCCGCGAAATTGCTACACCAGTTATTGCTATGACCATCACCCTTGCAGCGGTCTATGCACCCATTGGATTCATGGGAGGACTAACTGGCGCACTCTTTAAGGAATTCGCTTTTACCCTCGCCTGCTCGGTTATCATTTCGGGAGTCATTGCTTTAACCTTGTCCCCAATGATGTGTTCCAAAGTGTTATCCAAAGAAATCAGTAGCGGAAAGTTCGTGCATTTTCTGGATAATATTTTTAACAAATTAAAAATAAAGTACCAAAATGCTTTACACAGTTTGTTAGATACCCGCGCTATCATGCTGGTTTTTGCAGCCGTTGTCATTTTGATGCTCCCCTATTTGTATACCAATACTGCTGCAGAGACCGCGCCCGATGAAGATCAGGGATTTTTCTTTGTAATGGCCGTGGCTCCTCAATATGCGACTCTTAATTACATTGAAGCATTTACCAAGCCTTTCGATGAGATTTATAAAAGTTTCCCTGAAACTGAGAACTATTTTACCGTCAACATGGCTCAGCCCATTTCTGGTATGGTTTTAAAGCCTTGGGATGAGCGTGATACCAGTCAGTTTGCCATGAAAGAACCCTTACAAAACAAATTATCTCAGGTTGCGGGACTTAATGCCTTCGCTATAGTACCCCCTCCCCTTCCAGGTGGTGGCGGTGGCCCTCCAGTCCAGTTCGTCATAAAAACAACGAATGATTTCCAGAGTTTATTTGACGTGTCTAACAAATTAACTGAGAAAGCCAAAAACAGCGGTTTATTCATTTACATTGACAACGGCTTGAAATTTAACCAACCTCAGATTGAATTGGAAATTAATCGTGCCAAAGCGTCAGAAATGGGATTGGATATGAGGGCCATAGGCAGCAGTTTGACCAGCGCCCTTTCCGGCAACTATGTAAACTACTTTAATTTACAAGGCCGCAGTTATCAGGTAATACCACAGCTGGATCGTAAATTCCGCCTGACACCAGAGCAACTGGGGCAGATTTATGTAAAAACCATCAACAATGTTATGGTTCCGCTTTCAACAGTTGTTACTCCTAAAGAAAGAACTGAACCTAATGCTGCGACTCACTTCCAACAGCTGAACTCGGCAACTATTCAAGCCGTAATGATGCCAGGTAAAACTCTGGGTGATGGATTGAAATTTTTGCAGGAAGCAGCGAACGAAACCCTGCCTAAAGGATTTACTTATGACTTTGGTGGTGAATCAAGGCAATTTATGCAGGAAGGAAGTGCCCTGGTTTTTGCCTTTATCTTTGCGATTATTATCATCTATCTGGTATTAGCAGCACAGTATGAAAGTTTCCGTGACCCACTCATTGTATTGATCTCTGTCCCCATGTCCATTTGTGGTGCGTTAATTCCTTTGAATCTGGGATTGGCAAGTATCAACATTTACACTCAAGTGGGTTTGATTACCCTGATAGGATTGATCAGTAAACATGGAATATTAATCGTTGACTTCGCGAACCATTTGCAACGGGAAAAGAATATGGATAAACGTGCTGCGGTGGAAGAGGCAGCTGCGATTCGTCTAAGGCCTATTCTGATGACAACGGCAGCTATGGTCTTTGGTGTGTTACCACTCCTGATTGCTTCCGGAGCAGGTGCGGTAAGCCGTTTTGATATAGGATTGGTTATTTCTACAGGACTGTTAATTGGTACCTGTTTTACCCTCTTTGTGGTACCTACAATGTACAGCTACATTGCTGAGGATCATCGCCATAAGCCTGGTGAGCCTGAAGAGTTGCAAGAAGTTTAATTCAGCGATACTCGATCCCGTATTACGCTTCGCTAATACGGGCTACAGACCTGTAATTGGCACAATTCCGTAGCCTGTATTAGCAAAGCGTAATACAGGATCGAAGTGGTAATTTTTCCCTAAGATTTGTCTTTCGCGAACGTCTGCTTGCCCGAAGAAAACCCGGGCACGCAAACGTTCAGGATGTCCACATCCCCTTTTCTCCTGTGAAAGAGTATTTGTCTGTGATAAAATTCACAGTTTTTACACCACAGGCAAAAACATGGATAAAACCTATTCCCCCGAGGCGATAGAACAGCCTTCTTACAAAAAATGGGAAAGTCACAATTACTTTCAACCACGCGGTGATGGCAACCGCTTTTGTATCATGCTCCCCCCTCCTAACGTCACAGGAAGCCTGCACATGGGACATGGTTTTCAACATACGATTATGGATGCTTTGACGCGTTATCACCGTATGATGGGGGATAAAACTTTATGGCAGCCAGGAACCGATCATGCAGGCATATCGACTCAATTGGTCGTTGAACGCCAATTGGAAGCCCAAGGGACATCACGAAAAGATCTTACTCGTGAACAATTTCTGGAACGTATATGGCAATGGAAAAGTGAATCCGGAAATACCATCACGCAACAAATGCGACGCCTGGGTACTTCAGTAGACTGGTCTCGTGAACGGTTTACCATGGATGAAGGCTTGTCTGCAGCAGTACAAAAAGTATTTGTGCAGTTACATGAAGAGGGTTTGATATACCGCGGTACGCGTCTGGTCAATTGGGATCCCAAGCTGGGAACTGCCGTTTCTGATCTTGAAGTTCTTTCTGAAGAAGAGGATGGTTTCCTCTGGCACATACGATACCCGGTTGTTGACTCCGAGGAATCACTTACTGTAGCTACAACACGCCCGGAAACCTTACTCGGTGACTCTGCTGTAGCAGTGCACCCTGAAGATGAGCGTTTCAAACATTTAATAGGCAAACAGGTTCATCTTCCCCTTTGTGACAGAACAATTCCTGTCATTGCAGACGAATATGTAGATAAAGAATTCGGCAGCGGCTGCGTTAAAATAACACCAGCCCATGATTTTAATGACCATGAAGTAGGTAAGCGCCACCAATTGCCGCTGGTCAACATTCTTACCAAAAAGGCGACCATCAATAAAAACTCGCCCCTTAAGTATCAAGGCATGGATCGTTTTGTCGCCAGAGAACAAATCATCAAAGATTTGGAAGCTGTGAGCTTGCTGGTAAAAACAGAGCCGCATAAATTAAAAGTGCCTCGCGGGGAAAAATCCGGCGTTGTCATTGAGCCCTTATTAACTGACCAATGGTATGTCAAAACCAAACCCTTAGCTGAACCTGCGATTGCTGCGGTTCAAAAAGGTGAAATACGTTTTATTCCTGAAACCTGGACCAAGACTTATTATCAATGGATGGAAAACATCGAAGACTGGTGTATCAGCCGCCAGCTCTGGTGGGGACATCGCATACCCGCCTGGTATGATAATCACGGCAATGTTTATGTGGGTTACAGTGAAAATGACGTTCGTTTTAAATACAAGATTGATGAAGCCACTCCATTAAAGCAAGACGAAGACGTATTGGATACCTGGTTTTCATCAGCCTTGTGGCCTTTCTCAACTTTAGGCTGGCCTGAACGTACTCCTGAACTGGAGCAGTTCTACCCCACTTCTGTGCTGGTTACCGGTTTTGATATTATTTTCTTCTGGGTTGCCCGGATGATTATGATGGGTCTTAAATTTACTGGAAAAATTCCTTTCAAAGACGTCTTCATTACTGGCCTGATCCGCGACAGTGAAGGACATAAAATGTCAAAATCCAAAGGGAATGTTCTCGATCCTCTGGACATTATTGACGGGATTGATGTTGATTCTCTGGTTGCCAAGCGAACCTCCAACCTGATGCTGACTTCTGTACGCGATAAAATTGCCAAAGCAACGCGTAAAGAGTTTCCTGAGGGTATCAATGCATACGGTACCGATGCCTTGCGCTTTACCTATTGCTCTCTGGCATCTACAGGGCGCAATGTGCGTTTTGATATGGGACGTGTTGAAGGATATAGAAATTTCTGTAATAAGTTATGGAATGCCGCCCGTTATGTCATGCTTAATACTGATGAAGAGCAAGTCGATTTTGGTGACGGTGCATTTCAATACAGCCCTGCTGATCAATGGATTTTATCGCGTCTGCAACGCACTATAGAGAAAACACATCATTATTTTGAAACCTACAGGTTCGATTTATTAGCCAATACACTTTATGAATTTGTCTGGCATGAGTATTGTGACTGGTATCTGGAATTGTCAAAACCAGTACTTCAGGATGAACATGCTTTAAGTGCAATGAAACGTGGTACCAGAAGAACACTGCTCCATATTCTAGATCAGGTTTTAAAATTACTTCATCCACTGATGCCTTTTATTACCGAAGAAATCTGGCAAAGGGCAACCAAATTTACTAATGAGAATGGTAATTCCATTATGTTGAGCACTTACCCTCAGGTGGATGCGCAATTCATTAATGAAACCGTTGAAGAAGAACTGGATTGGTTAAAAGCCGCAATTCAGGCTATTCGTACCATTCGCAGTGAAATGTCTATTTCTCCTGCGAAGCAGATTCCTTTAAATGTTCGCCATGTAACGCCAGCTTTGAAGGAACGTTTTGAGAAATACGAGCACATTTTAAAGGCTTTAAGTAAAATTAGACAGCTTCATTTCCTGGAGGCTGATGAAAAAGTACCGGTATCAGCAACCGCTGTTTTAGGGGATATTGAATTACTGATTCCTATGGCTGATTTGATTGATAAAGAAGCTGAATTATCACGTCTTGCCAAAGAACTGGCAAAGCTGGATAAAGATATTGATCTGGCTCAGGGTAAATTAAACAATCCTAAATTTACTGACAAGGCACCTGCGGATATTATTGCCAAAGAACAGGAAAAACTGGCGCAGGCTTTGTTGGCTAAAGACAAGCTGGTTGAACATAGGGTACGGATTGAGACTTTGTAACGCACTGTTTGTAGCCTGTATTAGCGGAGCGTAATACAGGATGGAAGTGGCAATTTCCCGTATTACGCTCCGCTAATACGGGCTACGAAACTATGATACTCTGCCATTCGCGACTCTACGTCGTTATGAGAGTGGCATGGTGCCTGTATGAGGAGATCCTTCGTGCCAAAAGCCGCGCTCAGGATGACGATTTTAGAAGGCGAATGAACAGTGAATGCTCAAAATAAAGGATTTAAAACGTATCTCTTTCCCCTTATTCTAATTTCTTCAATTCTTCTGGGGGGGCTTACCGGTTACCTCAGTGGACAAAATGCCCAATATTTAAAACCTTTTGGTGATATTTTCCTGAATTTGATTTTTACCGCAATTGTCCCATTGATATTTTTCAGCGTTTCCTCAGCTATAGCGCGCGCTGGCTCTGTAGGGAAATTAGGTAAAATTATTTTTTATATGTCTGTTGTGTTCGTGTTTACCGGGATAATCGCTGCTATTTTTGCGATTTTCACTGTAATCACTTTCCCTCCCGCTCAGAATGTCAGCCTGCAGCTTGCCATGCCTGAGAAAGTCACGACACTGAGCTTTTTCAATCAAATAACTAACATATTTACCGTATCTGATTTTTCCAAATTACTGTCTCATGAACATATTCTTGCTCTAATCGTATTCTCAATTATGGTAGGTCTTGCAACCGCTAAAGCCGGAACACAGGGTGAATCCTTCAGTGCTTTTTTAAAAGCCGGTGAAGATATTTTCATGCGCGTATTTGGGCTGATTATGTATTATGCACCCATTGGTTTTTTTGCTTATTTCGCAGTACTGGTCAGTGAAATGGGGCCGCAACTGTTGGAAAGTTATTTGCGCGTGACCGTAATCTATTATGCGTCTTCAATAATTTATTTCCTTTTAGCGTTTACGGCTTATGCTTATCTGGCTGGAAGAATGACAGGCATCAAATTGTTTTGGTCCCATGTCTTCCTCCCCATGGTAACCGCTGTTGCAACCTGTAGTAGTGCGGCCAGTATTCCTGCTAATCTGACTGCAACAAAGAAAATGAAGGTTGCTCCTGAAATATATGAAACAGCCATACCTTTAGGATCCATCATTCATAAAGACGGCTCGGTGATTGGCGGAGTTTTTAAGATTGCATTTTTATTCGGAATTTTTCATTTAAATTTTTCCGGTCCTTATGTTTTATTCACAGCATTGGGTGTTTCTTTACTGGTAGGCACAGTGATGGGAGCTATCCCAAGTGGTGGTATGCTGGGTGAATTGCTGATTCTCACCGTTTACGGCTTTCCTCCCTCGGTTTTGATTGCCATTGCCGCCATCAGCATTATCATTGATCCACTGGCTACTATGATTAATGTGACCGGAAACAGTGTCAGCAGTATGTTAATTGCAAGACTGGTTGAGGGAGAAACCTGGTTTCAGCGAAAACCCAATGAAAGTTAATATGTTCTATACTTTTAGGTTTGATGATGTCTGCATAAATAAAGGGATGAGAAATGACACAACACTCTGCACTCAAGACTCTTGGCATAGTACTTTTCCCTGACTTTGAAACTTTGGATGTATTTGGCCCACTGGAAATGTTTGGTATGTTGCCCGACAAACTTAATGTGGTATTCATTTCGCAACATCAGGGATTGGTCAAATCAATCCATGGACAAAGAGTACAGACTGACTTTGGATGGGGCGATGCACCTCATCTGGATTATATGCTGATACCTGGGGGTATGGGTACAAGACGAGAAGTAAACAATCAGCCTTTGCTCGACTGGATAAAAGACAAATCCGATCACACAGACATCACTCTTTCAGTCTGTACCGGTGCAGCATTATTAGCTAAAGCTGGCGTTTTGGATGGTCATAAAGCGACAACTAATAAATTGGCCTTTAACTGGGTAATGGAACAAGGTCCACAGGTGAACTGGATTAAAAAAGCACGCTGGGTTGACGATGGCCATGTTGTGACCTCTTCAGGGATTTCTGCCGGCATAGACATGAGCCTTTATGTCATCGCCAGGTTGTTTGGCACTCAAGTACGCGATGATGTGGCCAAGAGAGCAGAATACACCCTGAACACCGATCCATCGATGGATCCTTTTATGACCGATTGAATAATGTAAAAACTGTAGCCTTGATGCAGCGATAGCGCTGAGTGCTCCTCTCATAATTTTAATCTCGTAAAAAGATGTAAATAAACAGGATGATCATCGCAAGTAGCCCCTCCACCTCCGGGGGAGGGTGCCCGACAGGGCGGGTGGGGGGATCAAAAAGAGAACTCATTTAAGGTAGAAAGCTCTAAAACAAAATGGTCTATTTGATAGAAACTCCTTTTTTGATCCCCCCATCCGCCCTGTCGGGCACCTTCCCCCGGAGAGGGGAAGGCGATCCTGCATAGATCTGAGTGTTACCCAATATGAGAGGATCATTCAGAGCGATAGCGTAATCAAGGTTTTCTTTCTTCACATAAGGTCAAAAATTAAGGAAAACCTTGATTACGCTATCGCTGCATCAAGGCTACACGTATTTAAAAATAATAAAATAACAACAGGCAAAATGCCGTAGCACTAAATCATGCTCTGTGCCGCAACAAAAATTCCGCTTCCTGACGGTCGCGGCTCGGTTTTCGTGCGTTCGTAGATACTTCATCGTGCACCGGAAACCGAGCCGCGACCGTCAGGAAGCGGAACAGTTATACTGGCAGTGACAACTGCAAGCAGACCGGGTTACGGCATTTTGCCACTGATTGGAGAGACTATCGGGAGTGGTAAATCTGCCCTGTTTGCAATCCTTCCACACTTTTACTGTAAGCCCTGGCAACGCGTTCAACCGGTACAGGTTCATAGCCTCTGAAATAAGGGCCGTAACTGTCTAAAGCCTCTGTCACTACAGTTGGGCTTACTGCATTAATGCGAATACCTCTGGGCATTTCTATTGCAGCACCGGTCACAAAGCCATCAATACCTCCATTCACCATTGATGCCGATACACCCAAAGCAATGGGATCATGATTCAATATACCGCTAGTCAGGGTGAAAGAACCAAAATCGTTCATATAATCCAACCCGAGCAAGACGCAATTGACTTGCCCCATGAGCTTGCTGTTGAGGCCAACATACATCTCTTCACAGGTTATTTTAGCTAAGGTAACGAACGATACTTTGCCCGTAGCCATGACCAGCGCATCGATTTTGCCGACTTTTTTGTACAAAGCCTTTATAGAGTCCATTTGCAAAATATCGACCGTGTACTCTCCATCACTATGCCCTACCGTGATGACTTCATGTCGCGGCTTTAATTCATTCACTACAGCAGAACCGATTAATCCTGTACCTCCGATTACCATCACTTTCATTGTAGTCCCTAGTATTATTTTTTGAATTTAGAGTAGACCTTATTTTTTTAGTATTCAAGGGCTTATTGCCACTTTCTTTCCCGTATTACGCTTCGCTAATACAGACTACGATTTGTAAAGGTGTATCCAAGACCAAGTTATTGTACAATAGAGCAAAATGAAGTCATCTATCATTTTTTTTGTCGAAGTTTTACAGGAGAGTTGTACTCATGCATTTTAAATTGGAAGATGTTATACGTTTTGCTAATGAAGTAAAAACCAAAATCCCCTCAAATATAAAAAAGCCCGTGTATTTTCACAGTCATTGGTTTAATCACGAATTGGAACTCAACGGCCGTAAAAGAGACTGTGAGAGAGCCCCTTGCAATCAAAATTTCTTACCAGTATATGCGTCTGCATTGGCAAATGCCGCTACTTATCTTGTAAATAAGAGCAAAACGGGCAGTCACCCCACTGAGGACAGGTTGTCTTTTATTGATTCACACACTCGATTCCTTCATAGCAAAGTCAATTCTCCTGCTCACCCATTCATCCTGCCGATTCAGGTAAATAACTCTCCTGACATCCCCCCAAAACCCGCTCCCGTGAAAGCAACAGTACATAGTCGTGAACATGTGACACAAACTACCAGTCGAACTAGTGAAATAAAAAAAGCAGCACTCTCATTTCTTGGTACTGTAGTTACAACTGCGGCAAAAGAACTCCTTCCCAAAACTGCCGAAGCAACATTATTTTTTGAAAGTGACGAGTTTAAAAGTTTTGTTAAATACCGTGATTTCTTAAAAAATGATGAGCGCAGCCATACCTTCTTTGGCGTCAACCTGGATTTGCACAAGGAAAAATACGAGATCATGAATTATGTTGTTACGTTACTGCAGGTTCAAACTGATATAGACGGTATACGTTTGGTTCTCGATACTTTTGCGGCGGGTAAAGGTCAATTGGTTTCTTATGACGATGGAAAAACCTATAAAAGTTCTTTTTACGATATATTGAATATGGGACAAAACATAACCACTTTCATTTTAGGTTTGTTTGGGTTGATCAATACCACATCAATCAATCGCTTTAACCTCATGATAAAGAAAGCCGAAGAAATCAGTTATGAATCTGGAGCAGAAAGCAGGATGAAGTTAGATTAACCAAGGCAAATAATATAAAATGTAGCCTTGATGCAGCGACAGCGAAATCAAGGTTTTCTTTCTTCACACAAGGCTTAAAATTAAGGAAAACCTTGATTTCGCTGTCGCTGCATCAAGGCTACATTATATTTTATCGACACAGACCCGGCGGTTGATCCACCATCCCAACAATAGTGTCGAGAGCACTCCTAAATAAATACCTGCATTCTTCCAGGAAGGGCCTACCAGCTGTAAGGCATCGGGGCTTTGGAAAATTGAAAAAGGTATGGCGAGTAACACATCGATGATGGCGGAACCCGCGACAAGACCGCAGGCAATCAATGTACCCTTCTGCTTTCTGATTACTGTATCTTCCTTAGAAAAATTCAAACGTCCCAAGCGCTTTTGCACAATTAAGGCTATGATTCCGCCGATGAAGAGAGGAAACGAAGAGGCAAGTGGCAAATACATACCAATAGCGATGCCCAATATGGATAAATTCAGAAAGCGTTTGACATTAAAAATCCTGTTTACGACGATGAACAGCAATATAATGGCAGAACCAATAAGCATCATGGTCCAGGGCAAGGAATTACTGAATACCGCTTCAGTAATTGCAGCCATCAATGCTGCCGTAGGTGCAGGTAAGGATTGAGAAACATCCATTCCAGGATGAGGCATTACTCCTGCAATTCCGTACACGTTAAATAATAATTGCATGACGGGTGGGATAACCAAAGCTGAAACAACCACACCAAGTAACAACATGACCTGTTGTTTCCAGGGCGTTGCCCCTACCAATTGCCCCACTTTTAAATCCTGAGTATTATCATTAGCGATGGCTGCGATACCCGTTACCACGGAACCGATAATAATAGTAATGGCTTCTGCCGCCTGAACCTGATGAGGTGTTAAAGGAAGGGGCAGCATATGGTTTATTACTGTTAGCAATAACCAGGCGGCAAAGAGCATCCCGGAAATAACGACCGAACTGCCAGGGCTTGCTGTAACACCAACCATCCCGGAAAAATAAGCCGTAATCACTGAAAATAAAAAGCCGATAAATAAGACATACAGCACGGCAAAAAAGATTAAGGTAGGCGAATAAGTATTATTCAATCCCACTTGTGACAGCGGAAACATAAACTGGAAGAATAAAAATAATATGCCCGCCATGGTCGCAATGCCCATCAGAATGAAAGGCATGGGGATGTCTTTATCAGTACGAGGAAAGTCTGTTCCTGCCCTACCTTTAGACATAAATGAACTGAACGAATTACTGATACTTTTTGATAAAGGCTTAACCAGTTTTAAAAAAGTCCACATACCGGCAAACAACATAGCTCCTATTCCCAAATAGCGCATTTCGCTATTCCACAATAAAGTCGCTGCCTGCTCAGGGGGATATTGCGTCACAAAATCAGGATAAAACCGACTGACAACAGGTAATGCTACCAACCAGGAAATGACCGCCCCCAGAAAAATGCTGATGGCCATATCATGTCCGACAAGATAGCCTGCACCTATCATAGTAGCGGAAAAGCCTGCACCCAGGCCAAAGAGGGAACGTTTCATGACGAACCAATACCCCCAGCTGTTGGCTATAATCTTGAAACCAAGCTGTAAGAGTTCGATGAAACCACCGATAGCACCGCCAATAAAGATATCCTTAATACCTGCTTTTTCAGCAGAGGATTTCAATACTTCGGCTATTGCCCGCCCTTCAGGAAACTTTAGGGTGTCGTCGTTTACCAAAAGCCGACGCAGGGGAATTGAAAATAAAACACCTAAAATTCCACCGCAGGCAGCGATAAAGAAATTGGTCCAATAATCAAAGTGATTCCAAAATCCGATAATGATTAATGCAGGAATAGTGTACACAATACCGCCTGCCACTGCCTCTCCAGCAGAAGCCGCGGTTTGCACGGCATTATTTTCAAGAATGGTTGAGTTTCTGAAAAACCGCAAAATTCCCATGGAAATAATAGCTGCTGGAATTGAAGCTGAAGTTAAAATCCCTAACTTCAGCGCAAGATATGCATTAGACATAGCCAACAACACGGTCAGTATTATCGCCAACAACACTACTCTGAACGTTAATTCAGCTACATTTTTGTTCGCAGCTATAAATGGGGTATCTGACATCAATTACCCCACACAGATTTTGCTATTTCCGGCTTCAGCATGGCAGAAATAAGTGACAGGGGAATGTTTATAGTTTGTTCACCATAGACGTAGGCTGCAACCTGATAACTATTAAACAACACAGCAATACCTTTATCAGTAAAATACCAGACGGCATAATTTTCTGTAGTAGGCTTGGTGCCTTCACTTATCCACTTTTCATCGGATATCTTTTTCGCCGTAATTGCCTTTTTAGCGAAAGCTGATATAGGCTTCAGATAATCAGCTCCAGAAACAAACAAATCAGCCAGCTTTACTTCCTGTCCTTTTACAAAGTTTACTACCGCAACGGTATTGGCAGGATGGGCAGCTCCCTTATGATAAATTGAAACATTAAACTGAACACTCAAAGCAGTGTCTGATTTATAGGGAATTGAATAGGTCACATTAAGGCCGGTTTTTCCGGGTGCATCAGCAGGTGTGTCTTCATCTTCTGATAATTCATTCATGAACTCTTTTTGCGTGCTATCAATAAAATTCTTAATGGCGGCATTCACGCTATCCGTTTTAAATCCTTGCGGGTATTTAATATCAAGAATATATGCAGGCGTTTCCTTTTTAATCACTACTGGCGTCTCAGCCTGTACCAGAAACGCGGTGAACAATAATCCTGAAGCAAAACCTGCTTTTAACATCAACTTAGTTCGATGCAACATGTCCGGACTCCTGAATAATATTTTTAATGGATATCCACTCACCAGCAATCATTGTTTTGTGCGGTAAAGGATAAGCGAAATAATAACAAAGTGCTGCACTATCATTTATAGACCATAAAATCAGATCTGCAGCTTTACCTACAGCAATACTGCCAATCTGCTCTTCCAGTCCCAAGGCTCTGGCGGCCTGAAAGGTTACAGCAGAAAGCACCTCAGGTACTGTCAGGGCAAAAAACTGACACGCCATATTCATCATTAATAACAAGGACGTTGTTGGTGATGAACCTGGATTCGAATCCGTTGCAATGGCTATCCCTACCCCGGCCTGGCGCAGCAAGTCTACTGGCGGCTTGTGTTTTTCCCTGAGGAAATAAAAAGCGCCTGGAAGCAAAACAGCCACTGTACCGGCTTTGGCCATGGCCTCAGCTCCGGCTTCATCCAGAAACTCCAGATGGTCACAAGACAAAGCACCCGCATTAGCAGCAAGAGCACTGGCACCTAAATTAGATAACTGTTCTGCATGGCATTTAATGGGTAAATTCAAAGCCTGGGCGACCGTAAAAATTTGCTCAGTCTGAGCAAGGGAAAAAGCAATAGACTCACAAAAAACATCCACGGCATCTGCCAAACCTGATTCATGAACCGCCGGCAACATTTCATTACAAAGATGATCAACATAAGCCTGACTGTTACCATTGAATTCAGGGCCTACGGCATGAGCTCCAAGAAAAGTGGTTTTTACTCTCATACCACTTAAAGAAGCCAAATGCCTCGCAACCCTTAACATTTTCAATTCATTTTCCAAATCAAGACCATAGCCTGATTTAATTTCTACGGTGGTAACACCTTCATTACGCAAAGCAAGGATTCGTGGTAAAGACTGTTGCAGCAATTCGTATTCAGAGGCAGCACGGGTTTGACGTACTGTAGAAATAATTCCGCCGCCTGCTTTGGCGATTTCGGCATAACTTAAGCCATCCAGTTTTAACTTGAATTCAGCAGCCCGGTTACCGGCATAAACCAGATGGGTATGGCAATCAACTAACCCTGGCGTGACTAACTGTCCTTTACAATCCTCTATGCATTTGGCGTGTTTCATCAGGCTTTCAGGAAGATCGGCAGACATACCACACCAGCTTATTTTTCCCTCTTTGATAGCAATAGCCTGTCCTGGTAACTGGACGCCTTGGGCATCGAGAAGGGTGGCATTTATAAGCAAAGTATCACAGGTGAACATTAGAAATCCCAATGAAGTACTTGATGAGGTGCTTTAAGCCAGGCCGAATGATGGCTGGTATCATAAAGATCCCACTCTTTTGAAGTATACGTTTCTTTATCCGTATCCAGTAATAGCCAGACAAAAAATTCGGCTACTGTTTCTGGACTGACCAGACGATTGTTATCTTTCAGACGCTGATAAAATGCAACCTGTTCCGGATCCATCTCAGAGCCTTTTCTCGCAATAGCTTGCATGTCAGTGTCTATGATACCTGGCATCACGTTAGCAAATGCAACGCGGTGTGATTCCAATTGCCAGCATTGGGTCAACATAGCCAAAGCAGCTTTTGAAACACAATAAGCAGTCCAGCCTTTTACAGCAAAATAGGCAGCTCCGGAGCCAATATTTAACACCCTGCCATTAAGTAATTTGTCATAAAGCATTTGTGGCAAGAACAGTGGGGCATCAAGATTGGTATTTAAAGTATGATGCCAATCCTCTGCTTTCAGATTTTTAATTCCAACCACGGGTTCGAGAGTACCCGCATTATTAATCAACGCAGTGATTGCAGGTAAAGACTTGCAAAATTCACTCAGCACCTTTCGTCCAGCTTCTGTTGAAACATCAGTACATAAATAATTAATTAAAGCTGAGGCAGCAGCCGTTTCTTGCAATAATTGCTCCCGGCGCCCCACGATTAATACCGATTTTCCACGCTGCGCTAAAGCCAATGCTAACGCTTTACCAAGTCCGCTTCCGCCCCCAGTAATAATAAACATGGTATCCTCATCCACTATTTGGCACTATGTATCTATATAATCAGATATCATACCAGACATTGGGTTAAGTTGGCATAATATAGTCACAGGACTTATGAAAAACTCGTAAGACATCCTACGTGCCGCGGCCGAAGGTCCGCGGCATCCAGAGAGATATAGAAGGTCGAAATGATTGAAAATATAAGCCCAAAATGGAATGATCTGTATAAAGAAATCTGTCACTGACTGATCAGTTTTCTGGATGCCGCGGACCTTCGGCCGCGGCACGTAGGATTTTAAGATAGATACAGGAGCATTGAATGTTTGAACACCTTCCTAATTATCAGAAAGCGGATCCTTCCCTCTGGCAGGGCAGAACAGACACGGCAAATGCGGAGCGATTTTTTCAAAAAATAAACTTTGTTAACC
>NZ_KB892405.1 GCF_000373765.1 Legionella shakespearei DSM 23087
CTTGATGCAGCGATAGCGCTGAGTGATCCTCTCATATTGAGTACCATTCAGAACTATGCAGGATCGCCTTCCCCTCTCCGGGGGAAGGTGCCCGACAGGGCGGATGGGGGGATCAAAAAAGGAGTTTCTATCAAATAGACCATGTTATTTTAGACCTTTACCTTAAATGAGTTCTCTTTTTGATCCCCCACCCACCCTGTCGGGCACCCTCCCCCGAAGGTGGAGGGGCTACTTGCGATGATCATCCTGTTTATTTACATCTTTTTACGAGATTAAAATTATGAGAGGATCACTCAGAGCGATAGCGTAATCAAGGCTACGCTTATTTTAAATCAACCCCACTTAAGACCAAAAAATACCATTTTAAAACCACTGTGAACCAATATTTTACTTATCAAGTACTATTAAATCATGTTTTTAACGGCCAACATTCGGTGATTTCAGGACAATGTGAACATTTTTCAACAATCACAAATGGTCAATTTATTTCCCCTAAGGTATAATTTTGACCCATCACTAATCTCCCTGGTTTATATAAATAATGACTCAGCATGTACTCTATGTTCCCCAAGGCCGCACTGCACGCTTAGACACCGCAGTTGACAGTCAGTTTACCGGTCTTTATACCGACAATTTTTCTGCCTGCAATATCATCGTCATCACCGGTAAATCGCGAATGGTATTAGCTCATGCGGATAGAAATCTGGCGTCAATTGCTCCCTGTCTGGCAGCTGATATTGATTGGGTGGGTGAAGGGGCATCAATGTCTATTTACTACCGTGGCCATAATGTAATTACAGAAATACTGCTGCTAAAATTCGGAATGATGAATTTGGCTATTACCCCCTCCTTCCATACAGTTACTTCTGATGTGGATGGCATCCAGATTGAGAAAGATTCCTCCAGGACTTTTAAGTTAAATTTTATACAGGATCACCAAAATCTGCCCTTTAGCCTCGCACACCATCCCCAGGAAACGCCGATGGAAACAGTACAAAAACTGCGGCAATTGTTTGGCTTGCGTGAAGAAAAGGAAACAGGATTACGCCTAATCAAACAGGTCAACATTTTTGATGGCATTCATTGGGTTCCCGTGCCACGCAATGAACTGCAACTGGTCTCACAACACCCCTTGACGCAGAATGAAATGAGTCGCTTTGCAATGGGTGAACTGCTAGACACCATATACCCTAAAATGCATCAGCTTATTTTAGAAATTTTTACCTGCATCAAAGCTGGAAATAGTGTTGAGGAAACATGTGATCATTTAGTCCCACTATTAGAACTCTATTTAAACAATTACGACAGCAAAGCGATTGTTCTGAGACACATCCAACACTTAGCCCAAATCCTGCGCTACCCCGCACAGCGAGTTGAAGTGATAGACTCATTGGAAACAGCCATAGCTTTTCTCAGTAGTCTCATTAAAAACTTTAAAAAAATACCCGCATCAGACAACCGTGATACCATCCTTTCTACACTGCTCCTTGTCCATAAACATGCACAGGAACGCATGCATTTTAAAAAGATAAGTGAACAGCAGGAATGTTTCATGGGCCGTGAAAAAAATCTGCGCGAAAGAGCTGTATTGTCCTTCAGGGAGGGTCAATACGCTTCTGCAAAACCGCTGGCTTTAAGCGCTTTGAAATTAGCAATTGTTGTTTATACGGCTGATAATCCACTGTTATCCTCAGCCTATTACAATTTAGGCCGTTGCTTGCAGGAAACAGGCGAACATGAGAGTGCACTTGAATATCTGCATCAGGCTTTAAAACTGCGAGAACAATACGCGGATAAAGCCAACATCGATAAAACTTCAAAAGCATTAGCTGTTTCAAAAGAACATTTGGCTCAGTCATGGTCACAAGACGAACAGTTGGCATTGCACTAATTATCAGGCCATCGTAGAGGTGACTTGATGGGCGTAGTAATTGGGTTTGTAGCCCGGTCTGCTTGCAGCCGGGATCACCAAGCCACGTCGTCCTGAGCGCGTCTTTTTGCGCGAAGGACCTCCTGAAAGCGGCATAATGCCAGGATTTGGAGATCCTTCGCGCAAAAAAGACGCGCTCAGGACGACGTAGATCGGGTCCTCCATAATTTGTTGGAAAAGTTTTTCATGTCTATACTGAGAAGTCTAAACGCTAAGTAATCCTGAAGGATAAGGAGAATCAAATGGAATTCAGGCAATTAGGGCATTCAGGCCTCAAGGTTTCGGCGCTCAGTCTTGGTACAGGAACCTTTGGCGGGTCTAATGAATTTTTTAAAAAATGGGGCAGTACGGATGTCAAAGAGGCTTCTCGTTTGATTGATATTTGCATGGAAGCGGGAATAAATCTTTTTGATACGGCCGATATTTATTCGCAAGGCGCTTCAGAGGAAATTTTGGGTAAGGCACTTAAGGGCAAGCGCGATAAGGTTTTGATTTCAACCAAAGCCACCTTTCCTGTAGGCGAAGGTGCCAATGAACAAGGTTCATCCCGCTACCATTTGTTGCGTGCCTGTGAAGCAAGCCTGAAACGTCTGGGTACTGATCATATAGACATTTACTTCATGCATGGCTTTGATGCCCTGACACCCGTTGAAGAAACACTTCGTACGCTCGATGATTTAATTCAGAGCGGTAAGGTTCGTTATATAGGGTGCTCTAACTTTTCTGGCTGGCATGTGATGAAGTCGCTTGCCGTATCAAAACAGTATAATTTTGAACGTTATGTGTCTTATCAAGGCTATTATTCGCTTATTGGTCGTGATTATGAATGGGAGTTAATGCCCTTAGGCCTGGATCAGGGGCTTGGATTGATGGTTTGGAGCCCGTTAGGCTGGGGTCGCCTCACTGGAAAAATCAAACGAGGCCAGCCATTGCCCGAAGGACGTATCAAAGCAGGAGGAGCACAAGGCGGTCCGCAAGTTGAGGACGAATATTTATTCACCGTAGTGGATGCCTTGGAGCGTATTGCCAATGAAACGGGAAAATCCGTAAGTCAGGTAGCACTCAATTGGTTACTGCAACGCCCTACTGTGGCGAATATTGTGGTGGGTGCTCGTAATGAAGTACAACTGAAGGAAAATCTTGGCGCTGTGGGCTGGAATTTAACCAAGGAGCAAGTAGCCAAACTGGATGCTGCCAGCCATATCCACCCCATCTACCCTTACTGGCATCAAATGGGATTTGACAGCAGAAATCCCAAACCGGTTAGTTGGTAATGTTCAAGGTCATTCCCGATCCGTAGCCCGTATTAGCGATAGCGTAATACGGGAAAAAAATCAGGATTCAGGAGTACTTCGATCCCGTATTACGCTTCGCTAATACGGGCTACACGCTTGATTAGATATTGCAGTTTAGCCTGATACAGTATATCCTCCCGCCCCCGCCAATACTAACAGGAACCCGACATGCGCCTACTCAAAACATCTCGCCTGATACTCAGACCCTGGCTGGAAAAAGACAAAGAGCCATTCTTGCACATGAATCAGGACAATAAGGTTCTTGAATTCTTAGCTGGTCCTATGTCTCAAGAACAGGTTAACGATTTTATGGAATATCAAAACCAGCAATTAAAAGATCGTCAGTACATGTTATGGGCAGCGGAATTACAAGAGACGGGTGAGTTAATCGGATTTATTGGTCTCAATTACTTTGACAAGCCTGCTCATTTCTCCCCGGCTGTTGAAATTGGCTGGCGGCTCGGCTCCCAATATTGGGGTTTAGGTTATGCAACAGAAGGGGCTTTGGCTTCTTTAGAGTATGGCTTTAACCCGCTTGGTCTGGATGAAATAGTAGCCTTTACGGTTCCAGATAACCTGCGCTCAAGAAACGTGATGGAGAAAATTGGCATGGTGCATGATGAAGAGGGCTCTTTTGCTCATCCCAGACTGGATCCCAATCATAAGCTGTCACAACATGTTTTGTATCGTGTAAACGCGCTTGATAAGTGCAGGAAATAAAATACCTGCCAGTACAACTGCTCCGCTTCCTCACGGTCGCGGCTCGGTTTTCGTGCCTTCGTATTCACTTTATCCTGCACCAGAAAACCGAGCCGCGACTGTTAAGGAGCGGAATTTTCGTTGAGGCACGGAGAGCTGCGTACCATTACCTTCGCTCAAACCGACACAGTTAATTTAAGCGACACCGAATCATGTGCGCCTTGATTTACCCCGTTAATATTATTTTGTGCGGTATGAATATTAATCGTTTCATCTTTGAAAAAAGCATGGGCATAACTGCAATCTACGGCAAGGTTTTTCATGATTTTATAGCCAACAGAAGAACCAATGACGTAACTGTCGCCAGTAGCTATCTGGAATTGTCCATTTGCTGGCGACTGATTATAAGTTCCGGCGACTCGCGCTATCCACTTTGGTGATATTTTATAAATGCTTCCCAGCGTTAAAAGCCAACTGTTATGGAAATGATAACGAACCGGTGCATTCGCTACGATAACTGCTTTTGAGCCCGACAGGGCAGCAAAATTATAAATATTAGTGTCTTTAAAAATATCCCATTGCAGGTATTGAATGGTTCCTATCAGCCCCGCTTTTTCATTCAGAAAATGACTAACCGACACCACACTTCTGGCTGGTGTCCAGTATTTAAAATGATAATCAGCAGAAGAAATCGCTAAGGGACCATTCAATGTACTGCTGCCATTAAAATGATAGGTAACTGCACTGCGGTAATTAAATCCCAGGGCAGTTCTTTTCCCCGGCTTGAGTAAAAGCCCGGCGTCCCAGCCTAAACTGGTTCCCCGGCTGTCATTACGGCTGCGGCTTTCGGGAATATTTAAACGAGGCAGACCTGAAAGCGGCTCCTGGAGAAAATGGGCATGAGAATAATTCAGATTCGCCCCCAGAGACACGACCTCATTGAGCTTCATTCCAATAGCTGGCACTAAATCTACATTCTTGATTTTATTAGGCGCCTGAACGTAACGAAGAATGGAATGATTATCCAGTTCCCGATTAAAATCGTTCACAACAACAGCAAATCCCCCTGCAAATGTATCATTGACAGGCATGCCCAAATACAAGGATGGCAAAAAGAAATGGGATCGGGTGGTGGCTACTCCAGACTCAGCCATACCCAAAGATATTCTTTGTGCATTGCCGCTGAATTGAAATTCAGATCGGGCAGCAGTCCCTAAAGTAATCAGTTGCTTTTGAGATAAAACGGTTAATGCTGCGGGATTAAAATAAGCGGCGGTCGCATCATTGACCACAGCAGCCCCCAGTGTCTGTTCAATAAAAGAGGCATGTAATGGCGAAGAGAATAACAGTCCTAAAGCCGCATAATGAATTAATCTTGCCATGAACATCCAGGTTAGGAGTAAATTCCTATTCTTAAGGGCATTTTAGTTGTTAGTCAAGTCACCCTCCTAAGAGTGCACGACGTAGTTTTTTTCTTTCGTACCCCTTCTGTACTTTATTTTAATTCTATGGGTAAAATCCGCGATGTCGTAGATGTAAATAAAGGGAGACTTATGTTAGACAATGGTGAAGTCAGTATGGCAGGCAACTATTATAGAGCCTCCAAAAAGAGTTATTACGATATTCTTGAAGTAGCCCATTCTGCCAGTACGGACGAAATAAACAAGTCCTACAGAAAACTGTCAATCAGATACCATCCGGATAGAAACAAGGATCAAAACGCCTCGGAAATTTTTTCGCACCTGTCAGAAGCGAAACGGATATTGACCGACAGGGAAAAAAGAACTTCTTACGATCGCTTGCTCAATGAGTTAAACAGCACCCCCTCTTCCCAGATTGGGGTTTCAGCGGCAACAGATTTTTCTTTCAGTGATTTTCTTAAAAACTTTATGGCCAGAGAAAAAACAACTGAAGAAAACACGATGAAAGAGTATGTTGAGGCAATACTCAAGGGTAAAGAACCACGCATTAATAGTTTAAATTTCCTGTTAAAAGCAAGCAAATATGATCAAATAGCACTGCAAATTTTAACTAAACATTCCAAAATCGATAAAGCCCAATTTAAATTGAGCCAATATCTCGCAACAAAAGCAATCATGAATGATGAATCAGCACCGCAGTTACTGGCAATTCTTCGTGATCTTCTTAGTGAAGCAAAAGTTGCAAACCGTTTTGATCAAAGCACCCAGTTAAAAGAGATTCTTGAACAATTGGCATTAACCATAAATAACCATTCTAAAATTCAAAAAGAAAAAGACATGGCTTCTATTATTTTATGTTCAATCTATCTGGAAAAAAGCAAATATAAAGACGCTCGCATCTTGTATAAATTATTAATGCAACGCGCAGGACAACCCGATTTCGCCTTCGCAGAACAGTTTGGCAAATTAACCTCTCAGTTCACTGCCAGCATCAATTATGCAATTTGCCAGGCAGCCGCAAAAAATGATCTGGAAAGCATTAACGAATTATTTGAATTCAAAAATGATGAATTAAATATGGTTCTTCTGGAAGATATCATTCAGGAAAATCTTGCCGCATTTGAAATGATTTATAATCAATGCAGCCCCTCTGCAGTAGCATCCACCCAATACTATTTATCAGGCTGGGGAATTGCACACTATGCTGTGTATAACAACCGCGTGAGGATACTGGAGTTCTTAAATACCCATCAACCAGAACTCTTGACTGTAAAAACCAATTCCTCACAGGCCTACACTCCGCTGTTGCTGGGCCTTAATACTTATCCCAAAATTTCAGACTGGCTTCCTTCATGGCTGCCAGGAGGAAGAAACCATCCCAGAGAATCAATTAAATATCTGATAACGCAGAAATTGGGTTTATCCATCGCAGATCCTGCCGGCAACTTCCCTATTCATATTGCAGCACAAAATCTGGAAAAAGAGTGGATTGATTTGCTCGTTAAACACGGAGCTGATGTGACTCAGAAAAACAGCAAGAATGAAACCGCTCTGCAGATGTATGATTACGCCAATTCTGCTTCAATGCTGGGTTCCTTATTCAGCTTTTTTGGCTCTGGAGGCACAGCTCAAGAACCGGATAGCACGAGAATTCAGCTGGGCTTTAGTTGATTCTTAGCCCGGGCAGTAATAAGAGGGGTTGATTTAAAATAGGCGTAGCCTTGATGAAGCGACGGTGAAGTCAAGGCTACAGTTTTTTATATTTTTAAATCAACCAATTTAATACCCTAACCCGCGTTAGAACCCAGTTGATTACACATTTTTCTGGTGCAGGCGAGAGTCTTAGCCTGAGTTTTAAAGGCTAAAACTAATGTATCCTTCCAAATCGTCAGTATCTGCATCAAGGTTATATGCACCAAGTGCCAGAGGGACATTATTGGTAACAACAGGAACTATTGCATTGGGAATAACAATGGCATTAGCGAATACAACAGCAGGTGGAGAAACATCCTCACTATCTGGACTTGTTGCCATATCAGAAAGATCGACGTCTTGATAACCTTCATACTCCATTCCAACTTCAGAATCGCTATCAGGCAAAACTTTATAGGCTGTACGACGAGAGGACGGATTAAAAAATGTCAACATAGAGGAAGACGCTTCAATCTCACTAAAAAAATCAGTTTCAACGGGAAAGCTATTCCAGTTATCACTAGCCTCCTTCATTTTCCCTTTTCTCTCGGATGCACCTGAATCAACCGATTTTCCCTTTAAATCTTTAACTTCTTTTTGTTTACCCTGCCAGGAACTGTTTAATTCCACCCGTCTTTTCAAACCTGAAAAGCTGCCGTACTTCTGTAAGAAGGTTAAATGTGCTTCTGCATATCTTAAAGAAGCTGCCGCAGTTGGCACGGAGCAATGACAAAGAGGATCAATTTTTTGTAATAATGAGTTTGGCTGGTATGCGAAGGGCAGATGCTGTAGCGATTTTCTTGTATCGACACCTCGAGCTAACAAATACTCAGAGATGGAATTAAAATGCTGACCGTCAAATTGATAACTGCCAGGATTGTTGGAATCTGAAAACAAAGCGCAGAGTAAAGTATCTTCATCAGGTAACACGCCTGATTCCAATAATTTTACAGTAAGTGGATAATAACCGTAGAGCAAAGATAAATTAAGGGTTATTTCGGAAAAAGGAAAATCCTTCCACGAAGAATTTTTCATAGGAGAATTACTGGGTTCAAAACAAATCGTGAAAATTTCACTCCAATCTTGCTTTCTCAGTGCTTCATCTAATTTTGTTATCATAACCAATGCCCAACAACGTACAAATTGAAACATAATAATCAATATTGATCAATAAGTCAACAATTGGTTCTAATGAATACTATGTTTAAAATCTTACAGGTTTATCTTTTTTCCCCCAAAGAACGCCTGACGTCCAAATGCATTCACATGTTTTAAGAACAATTGAAAAACCGGGATAGTACGTGCCAACACAACTGCTCCGCTCCCTCACGGTCGCGGCTCGGTTTTCGTGCGTTGTATTTACTTTATCCTGCACCAAAAAACCGAGCCGCGACTGTTAAGGAGCGGAACTTTTTGTCGAAGCACAAATGCCTGTGTATCCCTTCATCCATGTAGAGCTAAAAAATAAAGTACGTGCCAGCACAACTGCTCCACTCCCTCACAGTCGCGGCTCGGTTTTCGTGCGTTCGTATTCACTTATCCTGCACCAGAAAACCGAGCCGCGACTGTTAAGGAGCGGAACTTTTTGTCGAAGCACAAATGCCTGTGTATCCCTTTTCCCTGTATAGCTAAAAAAATAAAGTACGTGCCAACACAACTGCTCCGCTCCCTCACGGTCGCGGCTCGGTTTTCGTGCGTTCGTATTCACTTATCCTGCACCAGAAAACCGAGCCGCGACTGTTAAGGAGCGGAACTTTTTGTCGAAGCACAAACGCCTGTGTATCCCTTCATCCATGTAGAGCTAAAAAATAAAGTACGTGCCAGCACAACTGTTCCGCTTCCTCACGGTCGCGGCTCGGTTTTCGTGCATTCGTACTCACTTTATCGTGCACCAGAAAACCGAGCCGCGACTGTTAAGGAGCGGAACTTTTTGTCGAAGCACACAGCCGGGTATTATACCGTAAGGGACAGCTAGTAATTTGTATGGAGTATTCGATTTTTATTTTCAAAAACAGCCATTGGCAAGCCTTGCTCATTAATTACATACTGTATTGTGGATTCAACTTCTGATTCATTCCATAGATATCGTGTACTGCCATGCCTTGTCCATCGATTTATTCTACTACCATCCAATTGCATTAAATTTAAATGACGGGAGGCATATGATTTTATCGTATTCATAATTGTTTCTGGTTGTAATAGCGTATGAATAACGAGGTGCACATGATTGGATCGCACATGTGCGGCCAAGAGCACCCATTGACGATGTTTGCATGCTTTAATAATCGAATTTAAAACAATAGACCGCCTGGACTCATCGAGAGAATAAGGAGTTTCTGACATTTTCATTTTTACTAAATGTGATCGTTTTTTATTAAAAGGCAAAAAATTGGTTTGAGGAGTATTATTGAATCGATCAACGGAACTTGGTTTTTCTCCATGCAGCCAGGTTCCATAACAAGTGAATGTAATAAAATACGCAAGTGGGATTGCTTTTTCTGATAACATAATTTCACCATTTTCCTTTGGTTTTTTGGACTTGTATCTTATGGCGAACAGTATCAAATTAACTGATTATAAGCAATTATTGGTTTCTCTTATAACTGTTCCGCTTCCTGACGGTCGCGGCTCGGTTTTCTGGTGCAAGATAAAGTGAATACGAACGCACGAGAACCAAGCCGCGACCGTGAGGGAGCGGAACAGTTGTATCCAAACCCTATCCATAATCAGTCATTAGAGGACAACGACCTGTTCTAAAAGGACAATATAAGATCTTGCAATTGACACAATGTAATATAATAAATCAAAATCGCAATTCATTTATAACAAAGCATCAGAGGTATTAAAGCATGATTATGGAACAGGCAGTGCAGGAATTAAAAGCAATTTTTGCTCTAAAGACTGAAACAGAAGCTCAGGCTGTTTATTATAAACTCTACAATTTACTTGCCAGTAGCGATAAAAGCAAAGAAAAAACAGAAGGGGAAATTGCAGCCTTCGTGCAATACCGAAAGCAGTTTAGTGTGTCGCAGGTTCTCCCCTTGACTGAACAGCAACAGCAGGAAAATGTTACAGTGTTGCTTCAATTCCTGCATCAATGCTCTCCTTCTGCAGAGCAGATTTTGGTGACCTCGGAAAAAGCATTGAAGAAAGATGCATCGAAGTTATTTATCCAATGGTCCCTGGCATTGAAAGGAAGGATGATGACTTTAGATGAAATCGAAAAGCAACTTGATATTCAGAAAAAAGAAATTGCAGGTCAGGCAGAACAACCTGTTGGTTTGGAGGGTGCTAATGAGTGTGCTAAAACCCGCGTGAGTGTATCGGTTAATGACAAACACAGTCATGGCGTGACGATTGAAAGCTTTATGCATGATTTTACAGAAGCTGATTTGGATGCGGACAAACCTGTCCAGGATGCTGCCGTAATTGGGCTTGGAGCCAATTCATCAGGTCTTATTGGTGCTAATGACATTCAATGCTTGCTTACTTCAGCTATTGAATTACCCGCTCATTTTATGAAAGCAGCTATTGTCCAGGCAGAAAAAAGCAATAAACCCAAAGTTGCAACGGGTTATGGAGTTACTGCCGGCTCAGAATTTGCCAAAGAAATCAAAGGCAGTGATGGTGCCGCGTGGCAATTACTTGTTACTATGGATTACTATCCAGACTCAGATGAAGTACGCGGATTAAGCCGAAGAGGACAAATGATCAGTGCCTTTATCGATACTCTGGCGCATATGAATCAGGAACAAGTTGAAGCATTACCTTGCGAGCCAGCGGCTATTGCAGAATTGATTGCTGCATCCTTAAATGAATTAAAAATTAAACCTGCTGAAATGAATTGCTCAGGCTCATCGCCTGTTTCTCTGGGTCTTTTTGGTCTGTTACGCCCAAATGAAACGACAGG
Organism: Legionella shakespearei DSM 23087; assembly: GCF_000373765.1. Lineage (GTDB taxonomy): Bacteria > Pseudomonadota > Gammaproteobacteria > Legionellales > Legionellaceae > Legionella > Legionella shakespearei. The sequence continues at coordinate 10,948 of NZ_KB892405.1, forward strand.
TTTGTTTCAGGCCGTAGCTCCTGAATGCGGTAATTATTTGAAAATGGGTTCGAATATCTGAGTATAAACTGTAGCCCGGTCTGCTTGCAGCCGGGATCGTGCCACTTCGATCCCGGCTGCAAGCAGACCGGGCTACGCACTAAATCAGGTTTTGTGCCGCAATAAAAATTCCGCTTCCTCACGGTCGCGGCTCGGTTTTCGTGCGTTCGTATTTACTTTATCGTGCACCGGAAACCGAGCCGCGACCGTCAGGAAGCGGAGCAGTTATTCTGTGGCGCCCAGGATCAGGCCGCTGCAGCCAAGGGTACCAAAGGTACTGCTGGTAACAATAATGGAGAAGCCGCTATCAACAATGTTCCGGCAACACCTAAAACAACCGCTGCGGTTGCTGCCGCGCCGACAAGATTGGTAGCAATAAAAGCTAAATCATCAATGGAATCATCATCCAGATTTTCCATGTGCAGTTTTTCCTGGATCTTATTGGGAGTGAAGAACCTAAATAAATTACTAGGTGCGCTCATTAAATCACTCATATTACCTCCTTGTAGTTTAAAAAAAATCCATTGACCACATGGTTACAAACTTTAAACTAAAAGACAATAGGTATGCTTTGTAAGTGAACACTGACGTGATGTATAAAAACCGTAGCCTTGATGCAGCGACAGCGAAATCAAGGCTACCTATGAGCTGTAGACAAAATCTTAATCGCCTGGATAATGCTTTTACTGACTGAATTGTTGTGTTTTTCAGGTCGATATACCAGGCAAATATCATCTCTGAATACTGGTGCGTCTTGCAGTTTTTTAAGTTTGGGATATTGCGAAGCAACCCTCGAAGGTAAAATGCCATAACCCAGGCCTATCGCAGTTAATTTAGCCGCAACTTCCAGATTGGAAGAACTGAGCACACCACTAAAATGTATCCTGTTGTTCAGGTTTTTCAGTATGTACTGCGATTGGGCGAGGTTTTTATCATAAATCAGTTTATCTTGTGTCCGCTCCGCATAGAAAACAGTAACTTCATCGGTACACAGTGGACTAATCACCAAATCCGGATGTTCTATAGGATTCACAATAATGCCAAAATCGGCCTCCCAACTGATCACTTTTTCCGTCATCTCTCTCGAAAGACCATGAATGAAATTAAAATCAAGTTTGGGAAAATCATGCTGTAATTTTGGCAAAAAATATTCAAGTGTGTACAAGGCAACGGAGGGGTGAACGGCAATGGTATAACTTCCCTGCACCAGGCCTGATTCAGGATGAGCCAGGTTCTGAGCATGCTCCCATTCATAAATCAGACGATGGGCACGCTTTTTAAACTCTTCACCCAATTTCGTTAATTGAATGCCATTTTTAAGCCGGATAAGCAGCTGCCCACCTAATCTGTCTTCCAGACGTTTCACCGCATAACTAAAAGCGGGCTGAGAGATACCCACAATTTCAGAAGCCCGGGTCATATTCAGGGTTTCACTCACTGTTATGAAGTATTTGATATCACTCAATAATAAAGACATTACAGCATTCATTAAGATCAGGCATAAATAAAATTTATCACAACCATTAAAATAAGTCATTTTATTTATTGGCTGAAGGTGAGTACTATTTTATCAGGCAAGCAATCTGAGCGGCTCGGATTCCACTTAATTTTAATGAGGTAAACATGAGCAACACAGCGTATAATTTAATGACATTCGAAAATGATATCGCGATGAATGAATCATCGCATAATGATTTTGCTATCGAAATGGCGAAAAGGATTTTGGCTGAAGTCATGATCTTTCGCCGTGTTCCTGAAACTATAGCCTCATGCAACGATTTGAGATGCTCTGATTGCAGCGCCCACCACTTACCCAAAATAATTTCTGCAGTGGCTCAGAATAAACCGGTTACTTTTGTATTACCGGCTTTTCCTGGCAAATCGCCCAACCCTGAAAAAGTACTGGGGCACCTGCCCGATCTGGCCGAACGCCTTTCCCTTCGCTTTCTCGGCAACCTGTGTCAGCGTATCAAAAAGATATACGTCCCTGGAATTAAAATCATTCTTTGTTCTGATGGACGAGTGTTCAGTGATGTAGTTGGCATGGTAGAAGAACATGTCAGCGCTTACCAATACGAGTTGGATAAGCTGATAGCAGAACTGTCCCTGACCGACGTGAGCACCTTTAATCTTGATGATTTTTACCAAGGGTTGGATTTTGTCCAAATGCGTGAAGAACTGATGAAACATTATGGAAACAGCTCAGAATATCTCAAACAGAAAATTCGCAACGGCACCAAGCCTAAGGCAAGTGCTGATGAACAGGAAGCCATTCGCATGTATCGCGGCATCACCCGCTTTTTGTTTGAGGATGCCATGCATCAAAACCAAACCAAAAGCCGCACAGCCATCCAAAAGGAATCCCGTCATAAGGCTTGTGAAGTGATTAGAAGAAGTAATGCCTGGAGCCATTTAATTGAAAAACATTTTCCAGACGCGGTGCGATTATCGATACATCCGCAAACCTGTGGTGCCAAAAAGCTGGGGATTCGTCTGGTAGGAAATGAAAGCTGGATGACCCCATGGCATGGCGTCGCAGTAGAAAGCAAAAAAGGATACATCTTGCTCAAACGCTCCGAAGCAGAAGCCTTGGGTGCTCGTTTGATTCACAACGCAGACGGACGACAAAGCCATTACAGTTTACTAGGATGATATTTATTCGAATGCACGTCGTCCTGAGCGCGTCTTTTTGCGCGAAGGATCTCCCGAAAGCGGCATGGTGCCAATACGGGGAGATCCTTCGCGCAAAAAGACGCGCTCAGGACGACGTGGATCACACGACGTGGATCACGCGACGCGGATCACACGACTCGGATTGACCCCATAATTAACCAGGTAACAGAGGTATAACATGACCTATAAAATAACCCACATGAAACCCTTTGGCATGCTCATTGAGCCTGTAAGTCATGCCATTCACATCAATGATCTGGATATGGAAGAATTACGCCAGTTATTTTGGCAGGAACAACTTCTGTTATTAAGAGGTTTTGCAACGTTTCAAAACGCTGATGGCTTTGCCGATTATTGTGAGCGCTGGGGAGAAATCAGTATTTGGCCTTTTGGAAAAGTACTGGAACTCATAGAACAGGAACACCCTGAAGACCATATTTTTGATAATAACTATGTTCCCCTGCATTGGGATGGTATGTATCGCCCCCAGGTTCCTGAATATCAAATATTCCATTGCGTAAAAGCCCCTCTTGCCGGACAAGGTGGCAGAACCACTTTTTCAAACACTGTTTTGGCATTAAACCAAGCCGCTGCAGAGGAAAAGGATCTTTGGAATAAAGTAACCGGCATCTATCAAAGAAAAATGGAATTTTACAATAGTAAAACCGTATCACCCATTATCACCAGGCACCCGCGAAAAGACATGCAGGTCATTCGTTACAATGAACCGCCCTCTCAAGATAAAGGTCATTTTCTTAATCCTCCTGATCTTGAATTTACCGGCATCAGTCATGAAGAATCAGCACGTTTTCATGCCAGTTTACAAGACGCGCTCTATGCTCCTGATACCTTCTATGCCCACGAATGGCAAACGGGTGATGTCGTCATTGCCGATAATTTTTCACTCTTACATGGCAGAGAAGGATTCACCTCCAAGTCCCCTCGCCATATTCAGCGGGTTCATGTGTTAAGCAACCCTCCTTTTGATAACCCCGGACTGGAATCTTACCAATGAACACAGAAGTTACAGACATCGTTATTGTAGGTGCCGGCCCTGTTGGCCTCATGTGTGCTTATCTGGGTCAGCTTTGCGGCTTACAGACCTTGATTGTCGACAAGACACAAGGCCCACTGGAAACAGGCAGAGCAGATGCCCTTAACGCGCGCAGTTTACAACTGCTTGAAGTGGCTGATTTATTTGCCGACCTCTACCCTTTGGGAAAAACCTGCAATACCAGTTCAGTTTGGGCTGATGGGCAATTTGTTTCACGCCAGTCTTCATGGTGGGAGACGCTGGAGGGGTGTTTGCATCCCCATTTCCTCATGCTTGGCCAATCATATATTGAAAAACTGTTGGATGAACAATTAAAAAAGATGGGGGCGGCAGTGAAACGTTCTACTACGGTGGCGCATATAGAACTTAATGAAGAAGGCTGCCTCACCACTTTGGACAATGGCACGCAAATTCAGTCACGCTATTTAATTGGTGCGGATGGCTCCCGGTCTTTTGTCCGCAATCACTTTAACATCCCTTTTGAAATCATCCGGCCACAAATTGTATGGGCGGTTATAGATGGGATTATCGATACAGACTTTCCCAAAGTTCCCGAAATCATCGTGTTTCAGGCAGAATCCTCCGATGTAGCCTGGATTCCCAGAGAAGGTGACATTGACCGCTTTTATGTCCGTATGGACACCAAAGAATTTACCCTCGAAGACGCACTGGGTAAAATTAATTGCGCACTGCAACCGCATATTTTAAGCTTTAAACACATCACCTGGTTTTCCCAATTTTCTGTCAAGGAATCAGTAGCGGAAGAATTTTTCATTCACAATCGCGTTTTTCTTGCAGGAGATGCCTGCCATATCCATTCGGTAAATGGCGGTCAAGGCCTGAACACCGGGCTTGCTGATGCATTTAACCTGATGTGGAAACTGCATAGGGTCATGCGTTACAACGCTCCGGAAGAACTGTTACAAAGCTATACAAATGAACGCCGGCCAGTGGCACAAAGTGTCATCGCCAGTTCAGGCGAACTCGTCCGCTCCACAAAGTATTCCCCAACAGGAACCCATGCCCGGGATTATGTAAAGATTGTTGAAAAGCGTGCCGGAAATATTACTGGAATGGGAATTCGTTATGGGGATGAAGGGTTTGAGGGGACTCGTCTCTTTGACATGAATCTGTTTCACGGCAATAAGAAAACCCGGCTGTATTCCCTTTTGGATTACACGAAATTTACTCTCCTCCTCTTTGGTCATTGTGAATGCATGCCAACAGTTCCAGAGCAGGTACAAGTCATTCAGATTTATCTGGAACCCTGCACAGATACTTTATGGACAAAGGCGGCTCACTATAAAAATCAGGCCATTTTAGTCAGGCCTGACTCATACATTCAATCCATCACTTCCCTGGACAACAAGGAGTATCATCCATGAACAGACCGGTTATTATCGTGAACCCGATATCTTCGGGAATAGAATTAGCTCCTGCCTTTAAAGCACGCGGAATACCTGTAATAGCCATAACACTTCATTCCCTGGAATGGGCAGGCTTTGGTACACACATTCAGCATGAAGACTTTATCGAAATTATCCCCAATCAGCCCAATCTTGTCGAACGGCTTAAGGATTATGACCCTCTTGCCATTATTCCTGGCGATGAAGAAGGAGTTCCGCTTGCGGAAGCTTTGGCAGCAGCCCTGACACCTCACCTTGCCAATGATCCAGAAAAAGCACTGAACCGATTACACAAGGCACTGATGCAAAAATCGTTACATGAGGCTGGTGTACCGGCTTTGAAAACCCTAAATACCGCATCGGAAAAAGAAGTGGAAGCCTGGATTAAAGCCAACGGACTTGCTGATTCATCGCTTGTCATTAAGCCGCCAATATCGGCGGGCAGTGACAAGGTCTTCCATATTCCAGCCCAAGGAGATTGGAAAAAGGCCTTTCATCAGGTATTGACCGAACCATCGAAACTTACCGGAACAATGAATGAAACAGTGGTAGTCCAGGAAGAAGCCATAGGCACAGAATATGCCGTAGGCACGGTAAGTGCGAATGGCTCACACTATTTGACCCATTTAATTAAATACAATAAAACCGCTTTTAATGGCCGGAAAACCGTATACGATCATGTTGAATTTATACCCTTTAACGAAGAAGCACATGGGGAATTATTCGCTTACACAAAAGAGGCTCTCGATGCTTTGGGAATTCGCTGGGGCGCTGCCCACACTGAAATCATGCTCACCGAAGATGGCCCTCGCCTGATAGAAACAGGCGCCAGAATGTGCGGCGGCCCTGTTGTTGGCTTTGCCCGTGAAGCTACTGGCAGCAGCCAGACGGACAAGTTAGTTGAGATTTATGTTGATGGTGACGTTGCATCCAAAGACTATGTATTCCAAAAAACAGTGCTGCCTGTTTTTTTAAAGTCTTCAACGACAGGAACCTTAACCAATATGGAAGCTTTTGCAGACCTTGCCACATTACCAACCTTCTTCAATAAATATATCTGGTTTAAAAATGGCGACCTCGTGCCTCAAACTATAGACTATCTGACAAGCCTGGGAATAGTCGCATTAGCTGGAGATCGCGAATCGATTTTCCGCGATTACCAGAAGATTCGCCAAATGGAATCAGAATTGGTGATTTTGGCTTCGAGACCTGAAGTATCCCCATGAAAATGATTTATTTATCAGCATTAGATCTTCTGTTTCCTTATGCTCTCATTACCTAAAGAAAACCGAGCCGCGACCGTGAGGGAGCGGAAATTTTGGATGTACACCTAATGAGTAATCCACAATGGAGTGCAGCGAACTGTTCCGCTTCCTTACGGTCGCGGCTCAGTGTTCTTAGCATGATGCTCTTTTGTACTCTTGATTTGCGAGTCACAATACAGGCTCAAGGGGAAATTTCGTGGGGATTCCTCAGTTCGAGACCGCGCTATCGCGCTTCCTCAGCCCGAACGGCATCGAAGTAACGACTGGATAACAAGATTCTTATCCATATTAAGTTACGGAGCTCCGCCGTCCCGCGGCTTGTCCGCGGGATCCAGGGATCTACGCTCGGAGTGAGATTTCTGGATCCCGCGGACAAGCCGCGGGACGGCGGAGTATCACTTAATGGCAGTGAGCATTAACCTGACTTCTCATGCTTATTTGGACAAATACCGCTCTTCATGATAAAATTAAGCGCAATTAATTTTGATTCTGAGTACATAGCATGCCCTTGCCAAATGCGCCGCTTCCCGGCAAATTATTTGTCACCTATACTGAGCGGAGTATTGCTTTGGCTTTCAATAACGAAGCTGAAGCCTTGAGCTTTCAAAAGGTTTATAACAAAACGATTGGCAGTCCTCTGTTGAAACACTATAATCAAAGCCCTTCGGACAGATCAGAACGATTATATTTTGAGCTCGTGGATGGCAGTTTTACCTGGGATCAAGCTACCGGGCTCAGGACTATTCTCTTTGCATCGACAGAATCAAGAAACGCATTTCTGCAATTATCCGGGCTTAAAAATCTCAGTGGTATCAGTCATCCTGAACATACTGCTTCTTTATCACTAGACTTGAAAAAGGGACTGGAGAATGGGCTAGTCATTCCTCAGCCACCAGTGGCGCCTCCAGAAACGCCAGTCGTAGCCCCGGCGGTAGCCCCCTCAACACAGGCACATCAGTTTTTCCAACCAGAACCTATACCGGAACACTTTCTGGAACTTGAGCTTCCGCTCCGGCTTTTATATATCATCAAAGCTTTGTTAAACCGTTCCTACAATGGTGGCGGCTCCCAAATAGCATTCCCTGCGGGTGTTACCCTGGAAGCACTGAATCTGTCGCCTGATCTGTTTTATCATCCTGATTTTTCCAGGGAACCCAACAAATCAGATTGGCTCATTCCCTTTGGTTCACAAGTGATATACAGACCTAATCATGGTTTTGTACACAGTCTCAGAAGTGCCCATCTTCTGCCAGTGCTGTTAACAGAATTACAGCAAGGTACTTCAGGAAAAGCAGATTTTAAAAAAGTCACTGCCAGGGATTTAAAAAAGGCGATGTTTGCCATGATGTTTACCGTCATGGGAAGAGAAAATGAAATTGGATTTTATGAAGCGCAGCAGAATGTAGATAAGGGTATTTGTACGGTAAATACTTATGCTTTGGCCAAAGCTCACAGTCAGAAATTATTCCAGAATGTAACGGCTTACGCGATAAAAAATGGCTTTACTGATGTCTTCAATAACCTGAAAGAAGTAGAAGAATTTATCCCCCTGATGAGCATGTCTCATTCAACTTCTGACCCAATAGCCATTCTCATTCGTCTGGCACATGAAATTGATTTGATACGCTGTTTTAGCGTAAGTCAGATGCACCGTATAAAAAAAGACATTCTTCCTTACTTTGGAAATGATCAAAAGAAACTGGAGCGTATTTTTAATTACAACTATCAACTGTGCGTCGTCACTGGAAACCGGGTAACAGGAAGTTCTCATCCCCTTGATTATAATCCGAAACAATTCTATCAATGTTCCCAAAGTTTCAGAACCTGCATCCAGGCAATGGCTCGTGTTGCCAAACCCTCAGCCTACACTGTGGCCATAGCACCGGCAGTGCTCAATATGATAAAGCAGGCACCTGCAATCAATCATCCTAATCAGGAAAATCTGGCTGAGAACTTTAAAAAATACCTGGCTTTAAAATTACAAAAAGGTGAACAGCTACTCCATACTGAAATCGCCCTGCCGCATGGTCCGTTAAACCTGAGTGAAGAAACCAGAGAATTCTTAAGCTTAATTCACAGAATATTTTCTTCAGATACCTTTACTATTCAGCTTTATCAGGGAGAAATTTTCTTAAAGTTTAGCGACAGAATTTTTAATTTAAGCGCTCTTTTGGCTAAAGCAGAATTATCCCATTTGGGTACTCTGGATAGTGAAAAGCAGCAACGTTACATTGAAATGCTTAATAACTCTAATGACAAGCCCATTATAGGCTCACGCCAGATAACAAAAATCGAGGATTTCGAACACTGTAATCGTCACATGACTTATTTTAAAGACCATCAGTTTACTTTTGCTGAACTTGCAGCACTTAACCTTTACACAGGGGAAAATATCTATAAAAAGGTTAATGCCTTACTGAGAAACCAGTTGAGCTCTTTAAGAAAAAATCCTGAAGCCTTAAGAGTCGTCATCAAACACACCGCCATGCTTGTTTCTGCCTTGAATCGTGCACCACAACGCAGGGAATCGGTAATACGACGCATAGATATTTTTAACGGCCCTCTCATTGCCCAACAATGCAACAGCGGCGTTGCATTGAATTTTAGTAAATTGATTACCCAGAATCACTTGTTTATCGCTTCAGGATTAAACAGCACTTCCACAACAGGTAACGCCATGCATGATAAACAAGTGGAGTATCATTTCAAAAATGTGGTTGGTCTCGATATCAGCGACCTGTCTCAAAATTATCAGGAAAAAGAATTCTTAATGTTGCCCACCCAAATGGCAGTAACACATTATGAATTCAAGCAGGGCAAGCATATTATGACCGCTGCAATGTTCCGCTCACTGCCCGTTGAGGATTCGTTCGTTGTCTGGTCAGATGCTGATTTAACGCCACAATTGCACCCTCAATTTCAAAAAACAGCGAAGCAAAAACCAGCTCTTGGTGATTTTATGATTCGGCACAGTGGAAAATATCCAGGATTTCTCTTTACCGTAGAATATAACAGCGGAGATCAGATTCATCGCTATCGCTTTGTAGTTAATCGCGGTGAAAATGACGTTACCGAATCGTTATCGCTTGTTGATTTTGACAAAAAAACCAAAGAACCCTATATTCCTGATTTGGATGGTGCCGACACTACATTCAAGTCAATAAACGAGATGTTGAATATTCTGGCACAAGCGATAACCAAGAGCTATCCGCAGATATCTGCTGACTATTAGGCTCGGAATTCCCGTATTACGGCTGCCGCCTAATACGGGCTACAACTCACTACAATTCACTGAACATTTTTTCCCGGCAATCCATTAGTGCCTGAAACTACTCTTGTTTGCTCTTTTTTCCTTATCATGACCTGTCGCAAAAGAAAACTTTCCAATTTTTAAAGAAAAGAAAGAGTCTCTTTTTTCTTCACTGGTTCGCTTTGTTTCCCGTTCAGACTTTATGGGTTGCAACGTTGCCCTTTCACGAGAAGCGCTTGCTTTTTTGGCAGGGGTCTTATCATGATTAGTTGTATTAGCGCGAGAGTCACTGACGGTTGTTTGACTTGACGCTAATTCTTCATGAAAAAGCATCGAAGATTCCCGATTGTAAACAGGTTTTTGATTTAAAGACTGTAATGTCTGGCTATAACTGGCAAAGGCAAAAGGTAACATACAACACTCCTGGTAAAAAATATTCTACTGCAAAAATCCTGTTGAACTTTTTCAGAGAGGCAAGGATGGTTTTAAATAAAACAACTGCACTCTTTTTTGGCATCATAATTTAAACACAACAGCATTTCAATAGTTGGCCACAGTAGTCATAAAATAAGCACGAATAGTTCCCAAATCCACGTCGTCCTGAGGAATCCCCACGACATTTCCCCTTGAACCTGTATTGTGACTCGCTAATCAAGAGTACAAAAGAGCATCATGCTAAGAAAACCGAGCCGCGACCGTGAGGAAGCGGAACAGTTCGATGCACTCCATTGTTGATTACTCATTAGGTGTACACCCAAAATTTCCGCTCCCTCACGGTCGCGGCTCGGTTTTCTTTAGGTTATGAGAGCAGCGAGTGTAGCCCGTATTAGGCGCCAGCCGTAATACGGGATCGAAGTGGCAATCAAATAATTCAAGCACGTCGTCCTGAGTGCGTCTTTTGGCACGAAGGATCTCCTGAAAGCAGCATGGTGCCAATATTTGGAGATCAACTTCGCGCCAAAAGACGCACTCAGGACAACGTGGATCTAGAGAATGATGGAACAAGCATTTGGATCTTTTTCTTAAGTTGCCGCCTATGCTTAGTACAGCACAGGATTTTAATTATCAGCGTTCAACATTGATGGATCAAAGGGTTTACCGTTTACCATCAATTGCTGATTTTCAACTTTAAACTGGATCACATAATCACTGCCATCGACCGTTAATACCCCTTTATCGACTAATTTTTTTAATACATTATCTGCCTGGGTTTGGGGGTCAACGGGTGCTACTGTTGTTACAGGTTGAATTGTGGTTGCCGCATCTCCCGGAGTTACTGAAGGTTGTTGTGATGTGACAGGTGTTCCATTACTGTGAATAGAGGCAACCACCGCTTCTTTGACAGTAGCCATCGGTGCCCTGAATTGTCCTGAACCTTGTACTTTGGCAAACACTTGAGAAGGATCCCCTCCTTCATTCTTTGGTAAAGAAATACTTAAATTACCAACGACTTGCCCTTCTGGTACTTTCAGGGTTTCAGAAAATTCGAGTTGTGATCCTTTGGAAACCAATTTGGGCAATTCAGCCATGATGGCCAACATAGCCAGATTGGAATTACTGTTGTTGGACAGGGTTCCCAGTTGTTTATAAATATTAGCCATTGCACCAGGATCCAGTTGTGTCAGACTTAATTTTAAATTTCCAGGGCCAAAAGTTTTGTTGTTGACAGCCAGATCGTGCAAAGACAGCTCCAGATTAAAACTCAATGCGTCATCAGCCACATGTGACTTACCCAGCAACTCCAAACCATTCATGACAAATTGTTGCCCGTTATCACCCTTAACTGAAATCGCTGGAACACGTAGGTGAGAATCGCCTAGCCATAAGCCCTCTTTGGAGCGGTTCAAATTAAAACTCTGTTCTATTTCCCCCAGATTCAGATCTACCTGATTCGCAACGACATGCAATCCCAGCATGGTAAAATCACCTTGAGCATCGTCTATATCAGGCGACACACTCAGCATGGCATTTAAACCTTTCCAATCCGAATGGAAGCTGCTGTTTGGATTGTCACTTTGGCTGCCCATTGAAAATGCCGGCAAAGCATAATTGATAACGGAGCGATTTAAATAATTAATAAAAAAGCCATAATGGGTTTCCGGCTGGGTCGTTACCTGTGCGATACCGAAACGCAGCCCGGTTTTGTTAAAGATAAATGGGCCATGAGTGACGCTGATTGGCAAATTCAATTGAATGTCCATTTTGGGATGAGTCTGGGTCTGACCGTTGGCAAGCAGGTTATTTTGTTCGGGAAGATTTATTTTCATCCCTAACACGGCATGAGAACAAAACCAGCCGCGCTCGTATTGATTCAGTGAAACAGTATAATAGAGATTAGGCGTAATCGCTTTCACATGTCTATCCAGGGTTCGCTGAGCTACAAACCCCATTGCATAATATGCTCCCAAAACAATCACTGCCAAAGATACAATAAAGCCAGCCAGTTTTTTCATGTTGTTTCTTTGTGGTTCCATGTATATAGGGTTTAGCCTATAAAATGAACTTTGTAAAATCACCTATTAGGTTGGTGGTGGTCTTCGTCCCAAAACCAGGAACAAAACAAACAAAACCAAAAAGATGAAAAACAAAATTTTGGCTATTCCCATCGCTGTGCCAGCAATACCGCCAAAACCTAATACACCGGCAATTAATGCAATGATTAAAAATGTCAACGCCCATCCTAGCATGACAATCTCCTTAATTGATGTGCACCTGTTTAATTATAGTACAATTTAAAATGCGCAACATTCACAATAACATCATAAAATTTGCATGAATTGAAAAAAACATTTGCATTTGATTTGCAAGTTGGATTAATCTGAAACGGACTCATAAGGAAAAGGAGATCACCATGAGTAAATCAGCAAAAAAAGTTTTGAACAATGGAACCAACAGACCAACTCAACCTTATTCTAATAAGGAATCTCAACTCTTTTTTAATCAAAAACAAAAATCCCCGTCCGCAGAGATGCAAGAAACAAAAGAAAATCAACAACCAGAACAACCCACTCAAGAAGTAACCTTGCAAACAACTTCTGAGTTCTTATTAGCAGCCATTTTACAGGAATTAAAAACCCAGAATATGATTGAACTCCTGAAACTCAAAGAGCAAGAAGAACAAAAACAAAAGGAATTGGAGTTAGCGGAGAAAATGCAGGAACGGGATAAGGCAAGATTCGAAGAAATACGCCATTCAATGTATATGTAAGATCTCTTGCAATTCCGTAACCCGTATTAGGCGCCAGCCGTAATACAGGAATTAGTTCATTGCCACGTCGATCCCGTATTACGGCTGGCGCCTAATACGGGCTACAAATAAAGAAGCATTGCAATGGATTAAAAGTTATAATTGGATAAAACCAAAAGAGAAATGTCTTGAGTACTGCACCCACTGAATTTTCAAATTTAATCATTCAATTAATTAAAGCCATTCCCAGAGGAAAAGTGGCAACCTACGGCTCTATTGCCGAACTGGCCGACAAACCCCGCGGAGCACGTCAGGTCGGTTGGATTCTTCATTCCTGCACTGACAAATACAAGCTCCCCTGGCATCGGGTCATCAAATCCGGAGGAATAATTCCTTTTCCTCCACATAGCCCTACCTACCTTCGCCAAAAGGAATTGCTGGAAAAGGAAGGCATTACCTTCCTCAATGGCCGCGTTGATTTAAATACCTATCTGTGGAATGGGAATAATCAGTAAGCATATTTAAATCCAATTACATATATAAAGAACATAACTCATTGAGATGAATAGCACTTGTTTAAGATATTTTGTAGCCCGGTCTGCTTGCAGCCGGGAATGGATACTGAGTTAGAACTTCCGCTGTGTAACGAGCGTCAGTTCCTGGCTGCAAGCAACTGGCTCTCTACACATCTTTGCTATTCCCCGATCTACGTCGTCCTGAGCGCGTTTTTTTGCGCGAAGGATCTCCTGAAAGCGGCATGGTGCCAATATTTGGAGATCCTTCGCGCAAAAAAACGCGCTCAGGACGACGTAGATCGGACTTAAGTAAGTGCCATTCATCCCAGGGATAGAAATTTCATCTGAATGCTGCCAAAATATGGCAGCATTTATTTACTGATTACTATTGTGTCCAGAACCCATCGCCTTTTTGAGCTTATCCAGTTGATGCGTCAACATCGTTATCCAGTCAGTGGACAACACTTGGCTGATAAACTGGGAATAAGTCTGAGAACCTTATATCGTGACATAGCAACATTACAGGCTCAAGGTGCCTCAATCGAAGGAGAACCAGGCCTTGGTTACGTATTACGGCCTGGATTCATGTTGCCGCCATTAATGTTTTCCGAAGAAGAAATTGAAGCTTTAGTCCTTGGTTCACGCTGGGTAGCCAGAAGAACGGATGAAAAATTAAAGCAGGCAGCGACCAATGCTTTGGCCAAAATTTCAGCGGTACTCCCTGCTGATCTGCGCCATCAACTGGAGTTTTCGGGGTTATTCATTGGCCCTGCAAAAACATCGCTGCCCCATGACGATGAAAAAGAAGCCTTGATTCGTTATGCGATTCGTAAAGAGCAGAAACTGGAAATGATGTATCTTGATGTCAAAGGCGATGAATCTCAGCGTATTATCTGGCCTCTGGCGCTCGGTTTTTTTGAAGAGACTCATGTCATTATTGCCTGGTGTGAACTAAGGCAAGACTTTCGCCATTTTCGAACCGACAGGATCATCACACTAATCCCTACAAATCTACGCTATCCTGAGCGCCGCCAGCACCTGGTAAAAAAATGGCGCGTACTACATGATATACCTGAACAATAAATTATGAGTTATGGATAAGAAAGTTGTTTGAACCAGTCGTTACTTCGATGCCGTTCGGGCTGAGGAAGCGCGATAGCGCTGTCTCGAAGCCTTGGCATGGTGCTAAGGCTTCGAGACGAGGCTACCGCCTCTCCTCAGCCCGAACGGCATCGAAGTAACGACTGGATAAAACAAGCTTTTTATACACAACTCACGTTAAATTAACTACTGACAAAAACTGTCATCACGGCCCATTAAACTGGCTTCAATCAATAACCACTACACTAAAGGAAAATATGATGATTGAACCCAAGGCTATAATACTTTATGTCGATGATCTTGCTGTCAGTACCCAATTTTACCAGGAGCTATTTGGTAAAAAGCCGCAAGAAGAATCCCCTACTTTCAACTCATTCACTTTATCCAACGGCATGAGTTTAGGTTTAAAAGCCAGCCCATCTGTCCTGCCTCCTGTGGATGAGAAAACCCGAGGAGGTGAGCTGGCTTTTACTGTAGACGCTCCTCACAAGGTAGACGAATTGTTTGTCCATTGGCAAAGCAAAGGCACAAAGATACTTCAAACCCCCACCACAGTAACTTTTGGCTACACCTTTCTTGCCTTGGATCCCGACGGTAACCGATTGCGTGTCGTTTCACTTGGAACATCCTAGCACGTTATTTAAATCGTAGCCTTGATGCAGCGACAGCGAAATCAAGGTTTTCATCGCTCCGAAAAGGCTAAAAATAAAGGAAAACCTTGATTCCGCTATCGCTCTGAGTGATCCTCTCATTTTTTTCAATCCCCTTTTATTAAGTGATTAAAAGGGGAATTTTCATTAAATTCTAACTGAAACAAGGTAATAATACGGCTGAATTTTCTTATATTGAACTGGGGAAACCCGTGAATTATGAGCTGTTTGGCTAACGAGATAAAAGACAGCACCCGATGAGTACGAATGGTATTTGCCTGAAAATGAAGGTGGAGTTTCCTTTTTTCTGCTGCAAATCCTATCATCCAAAGAATGAGGATACGAATGGAAGCCAGAAGTATTAAAACACTTATCTTAT
>NZ_KB892406.1 GCF_000373765.1 Legionella shakespearei DSM 23087
GTGGAAGCGCAGTAATGTGTGAAGCTAACTTGTACTAATTGGCTGATTGTCTTGACCATATAATCTGAGTTACTTCAGGTTATTGAAGAAATGCTACAAATAATGTAACTTGTGTTACCTCGACTCTTTACCAGGCCTTAGGCTCAGACGGTTACGAGAAACCGTACAGCCAAAGGATAACAGTTTTCCTGGCGACAATAGCGGTTTGGAACCACCTGATCCCATCTCGAACTCAGAAGTGAAACGAACATGCGCCGATGATAGTGTGAGGCTTCCTCATGCGAAAGTAGGTCATCGCCAGGGTTTTATTCCAGAAAAGCGGCTAATAGCCGCTTTTTTTTTGCCTGAAATCCATGATATGGAACTGATTGTGCGCAGAAACCGTAGCCCGTATTAGCGAAGCGTAATACGGGAAATAACGTTTGGCACTATGCCACATCTTTCCTGTATTACGCTTCGCTAATACAGGCTACGGGACCCACCACATCTGATA
This sequence comes from Legionella shakespearei DSM 23087, assembly GCF_000373765.1. GTDB lineage: Bacteria > Pseudomonadota > Gammaproteobacteria > Legionellales > Legionellaceae > Legionella > Legionella shakespearei. Next base: position 494 of record NZ_KB892406.1, read on the forward strand.
AGGGGGTAGCCCGGTTGCAAGCAGACCGGGCTACGGTATTGGTTAAATATCTGACAAATATTTATCTTTCAAGCGGACATAATGCGCTGCGGAGTATTCCAGATGCTCTAATTCTTTAATCGACAATTTTCTTACGGCTCGAGCGGGATTGCCTAAATACAAATAGCCGCTTTCCAATATTTTCCCTGGTGCCACTACACTGCCGGCCGCAATCATGACATGTTTTTTTATATGTACTGCATCTAAAATAAGTGCCCCCATACCAATCAGGCAAAAATCATCAACAGTGCAGCCATGCAATACTGCCTTGTGACCAACAGTAATACCCTGCCCCAGGATCAAAGGTTTGCCGCCAGGAGTATAAGGTCCGTCGTGGGTGACATGAAGGACAGCTCCATCCTGAATACTGCACTCCTTACCTATTGTAATAAAATTCACATCGCCACGAATAACCGCCATAGGCCATACAGATACGTCATCACCCAAGGTAACATCACCTATTACAGTTGATTGCGGATCTATATAGACACGTTGTCCACTAACGGGATATTTACCCTGAAACTTACGAATAGAATGAGTCATAAAATTACACCATAGTTACAAATTCTTCAGCACTGGTCGGATGAATTGCTACTGTATTATCAAAATCCTTTTTACTAGCGCCCATCTTGACAGCAACTCCAAACCCTTGCAGCATTTCATCGGCCCCATAGCCAATAACATGTAAACCAATAATTTTCTCTTTTTTCCCCAATGTTACCAGTTTCATTGCTGTTGGTGTTTTCTCAACGCTTAAGGCATCGTACATTGGATTAAAACGGGTTTGATAGATTTTAATTCTTTTCTTTCCATACTTTTTAATAGCTTCAGGTTCGGTTAAGCCTACAGAACCAGATGGAGGATGACTAAACACTACGGAACATATGTTTTCATAGTCTAAACAGGCTTCAGGTTGATTACCAAACAGCCTGTCAGCAAGCCGCCTGCCGGCTGCAATAGCTACAGGTGTGAGCGCTGGAGCATCAGTTACGTCTCCAATAGCGTAAATACCCTTTACAGAAGTATTCTGAAAGGCATCTACTTGAATGAGTCCTTTGTCATCCATTTTAACTTTGATTTTATCCAGATTTAAATTACTGGTTCTTGGCTTTCGGCCGACGGCAGTAATAATAACATCTATATCCTTGATTATTGATCCGCTACAGCATTCAATGCTTTTCCTGCCATCACTATGCAAGTTGATTGCTTGAGCTCTATGATTAGGGTGAATATATATGCCTTGCTGTTGCATGATTTCTTTTAAAGTATCACCTATCATTGGATCAAAACGGCTCAGCGGATTCTCGCCCCTCATTAGTAAATGGGTTTCACTGCCCAGACAGTTAAAGATTCCTGCCAATTCCACCCCGATATAACCGCTGCCTATAATCGCAACTTTTGCTGGCTGTTTGGTGAGGGCAAAAAATCCATCAGAATCAATGGTATGCTGAATGCCTGGAATCATTGGTAACGAAGGCTCTCCTCCTGTTGCAATAATGATGTGTTCCGCTTGATAGAGTGTATGATCTATGCTGATTGAATGCTTGTCATGAAATACACCAGTTCCTTGTATTCGCGCAATTTTATATTGCTCAAAACGTGCGACATAATTTTCTCTAAGTCGCTCTATATAAGCATTGCGCTGATTAACCAATTTGTGCCAATCCAGTATTACTGGTTCTGGAGAAAATCCGTAATCATTGGCTTTATGGAATGTATCCGCTATTACTGATGCATTAAACATTATCTTTTTGGGGACGCAGCCTAAATTAACGCAAGTACCCCCCAGATGGCTTTTCTCTATTACTGCGACTTTAGCCCCATGTTTTGCAGCGCGAACAGCGCTTGCAATACCACCACTGCCACCGCCTAATACTATCAAATCAAATTGTTGTTTTTTCATAGGAATTTGCCAGAAAATTAAATTATACTAGCAGGTGCTTTCAGCCCTACCAACCCATTTTGCCCTTATATAAAAGTCATCCTGAAACGCTAAGCTGTACTTGCGCAAACAGTAAAATGATACCACTATTAATATATAGTTTATCCATAAGAATAATTATTTATGGTTTTAAGACGGATATTAATTTTTGTGCTGATTCCGCTTATTGCTGCGTGCAGTAGTGATGAGCCGCATCAGCAATTTGCCGGATATGTTGAAGGTGAAAATATTTATCTGGCATCTCCATTTTATGGGGTATTAGAAAAATTGGCAGTACACAGAGGTCAACAGGTTAAAAAGGGGGAACTCTTATTTAATCTGGATAATAATCCGCAAATTATTAATTTAGGACAGGTGCAAGCAGAATTGGAGCAAGCGAAGAGTACTCTGGCTGACTTGAAAAAGCCACGTCGAACACCTGAAATAAAAGCAATCCAGGCGCAAATAGATCAGACCAATGCCCAGATCAAGCTTGCTGATATTCGTGTGAGCAGATACCAAAAACTCTACAGTAAACAAGCTACTGACAAAGACAGCCTCGATGCCGCTTTGGCAACCTTGCAGCAACAGCAAGATCTTAAATTACAATACGAATCCAATTTGGCTTTGGCTCAATTAGGTAGTCGTGACGATCAGATTATCGCGCAGCAAAAACATATAGATGCTCTGACTGCCAGATATAATGAGGCTAAATGGACACTGGCTCAAAAGACACTCTATGCGCCTGCAAGTGGCGTTATTTTCGATACCTATTATCGGGAGGGAGAATTCGTTGCTGCGCAGCAGTCTGTATTATCAATCCTGACCCCGGAGAATATTCGTATCGAATTTTTTGTTCCCCTGGAGTATTTGGCTAAAATCAAAGTAGGACAAAAAATCAGTTTTGATTGCGATGGCTGTGCAGAGAATAATTCAGCGGTTATTAGTTATGTCTCACCTGATGCGGAATATTTGCCCCCGCTGGTTTATAGCCGTGATAATGATTCTAAACTCGTTTTTCGGATAAAGGCACATATTGATAACCCCTTGGCATTTAAACCCGGCCAACCTGTTATGGTTAATTTATAATGAGTATTAACGATCGGGAGATAATTATTGATGTAAAAGGATTACGCAAGTCTTTCGATCAAAAGACCGTTGTGAATGATGTCGATTTGATGGTGAAAAAAGGCGAGGTTTTTGGCTTTCTTGGTCCTAATGGAAGCGGTAAAACCACCACCATTCGGATGATCTGTGGATTACTCAAACCTGATGGTGGTACAGGAACCTGTTTAGGCTTTGATATTTTAACCCAGTCGGAACAAATCAAAGCTAATGTTGGTTATATGACGCAAAAATTCAGTTTGTATACTGAACTGTCCATTGAGGAAAATCTTGATTTCATTGCGCGGGTTTATGGGGTGAAAGATCGCAAGAAAAGGGTGATCGAGTCGTTGGAAAATCTGGGGCTTACCGACAGGAAAAAGCAGTTAACCGGAGAATTGTCTGGTGGCTGGAAACAACGAGTCGCTTTGGCTGCCTGTTTAATTCATGATCCGGCTTTGCTGCTTTTAGATGAACCTACAGCGGGAGTTGATCCTATAGCTCGAAGAGAGTTTTGGGATCAGATTCATTTTTTTAGTGAACAAGGTATCACTACACTGGTGTCTACGCACTATATGGATGAAGCAGAACGCTGTACACGAATAGCTTATCTGGCTTATGGTGATTTACTCATTACAGGTACTGTGGATGAGGTGATCAAGGAAACTCAGTTGAAAACCTGGGAAATCAGTGGAGAAGTTACTACTGGCTTACTTCAGGATGCTAAAAAAATTCCAGGAGTGGTGCAAGCTGCCTTGTTTGGCAGTTTAATTCATGTCTGTGGATATGAGGTTGAGATGATACAACAGGGGCTCGAACAGTTAAGCAGTCGCTTTTCGATTAAATGGAAGCCTATACCCTCCACCCTTGAAGATGCATTTATCAGTTTGGTAAATCAGGCACCGGAGACACTCTTTGATTAGTCAAAGTTTCAACCGCATGATGGCGGTCATGATCAAGGAATTTTTGCAGATGATGCGCGACCAGGCCACTATGGGCATGATAGTGGGTATTCCATTAATTCAATTATTACTTTTTGGTTATGCAATTAATACTAATCCGCGATACCTCCCTACCGCAATTGTTAATTCGGATAATACGGATATGAGCCGAAGAATTTTAGCCAGTATGGAAAATTCAACCTATTTTCGCTTTATCAGCCCGAAGACCGATGAAAAGGAAGCCAGACGGTTACTAAAAATGGGAAAGATACAATTTGTTGTAAGTTTTCCCCCCGATTTTACAAGGAATATGATTAAGGGGTTACATCCTCCTCTATTACTTGAGGCAGATGCAACTGACCCGGCCGCAACCAGCAGAGCGGTTTCAGTATTTTCTGATTTAGCCTATCTGTCCTTAAATGAAGATTTGCAGGGCTCACTTAATTCCCTGAAACCCAAATCACCACCCTATCAGCCGCAAGTTCATGCAATATATAACCCCTTGGCCATTACTGCATATAATATTGTACCCGCATTATTAGGCGTTGTTTTGACCATGACGCTGGTGGTGGTAACTGCTTTGGTCATCACTCGGGAACATGAGAAGGGTACAATGGAAACCTTGCTTGCGACTCCTCTAAGGCCTTTAGAAGTGATGATGGGAAAACTGTTACCCTTCGTTGTAGTTGGTTATATTCAGGTCGTGTTGATTTTATTAATGGCCAAATTTCTGTTTTCTGTACCCATTGCGGGTAGTTTGCCTTTATTATTGCTGTTTACTCTTCCGTTTATCGTTGCCAATTTAACCGTTGGTCTTACTTTTTCGACTTTAGCAACGAATCAATTGCAGGCGGCTCAAAGCTCCATGTTTTTCTTTTTACCTTCTATTTTGCTTTCCGGATTTATGTTTCCGTTTCGCGGAATGCCTGAGTGGGCACAATGGTTAGGTGATTTATTACCTTTATCCCACTACTTGATTATAGTTCGTGGCATTTTACTCAAGGGAAATGGTTTTTTTGAGGTTTGGCAAGAGGTAATTCCGATTATTCTCTTTACTCTGGTTGTTTTATTTATAGGATTTAAACGATATAGAAAAACCCTGGATTGAGTAAATGGCGGCTCTTCATAAAGCCTGTACATTTATTTCATTATCTCTTCGCACAGATTTGCTGCAAATTTGAATATTATATTGTATGATACGCAATTATTTTTAATCCATTCAAATTTACGAGAGTGCTATGAGTGCTATAACTGATTTAAACCTTTACAGAAACATTGGAATTTTCGCCCACGTAGATGCCGGAAAGACCACCACTACCGAGCGTATTCTAAAACTTACCGGTAGAATTCACAGAATGGGTGAAGTTCACGAAGGTGAATCAACAACCGACTTCATGGAACAAGAGGCTGAGCGCGGAATTACCATTCAGTCAGCAGCAGTCAGCTGTTTCTGGAAAGGTACTCGTTTCAACGTTATCGATACCCCAGGACACGTTGATTTCACGGTTGAAGTATATCGTTCACTCAAAGTACTGGATGGTGGTATTGGTGTATTCTGCGGTTCTGGTGGTGTTGAGCCTCAGTCTGAAACGAACTGGCGTTATGCGAATAATTCTAAAGTATCTCGTTTGATTTTCGTAAACAAACTGGATCGTATTGGTGCAAACTTCCTGAAAGTAACGGATCAAATTAAGAAAGTACTGGGTGCGCATCCGTTAATTATGACGTTGCCTATTGGTATTGAAGATCAGTTCACTGGTGTTGTTGATTTATTAACCCGTAAAGCCTATGTTTGGGATGAGTCTGGGCAGCCTGAAAACTACACCGTTACTGACGTACCAGCGGATATGGTTGACGATGTTGAAACGTATCGTGCTCAACTGATTGAAACCGCGCTGGAAATGGATGATGAATTATTGATGGCCTACCTCGATGGAGAAGAGCCTTCAATTGAAGACGTTAAACGTTGTATCCGTAAAGGTACACTCGAATTGGCCTTCTTCCCGACTTATTGCGGTTCAGCCTTTAAAAACAAAGGGATGCAATTATTACTTGATGCGGTTGTTGATTACTTGCCAGCTCCTCACGAAGTGAACCCACAACCTTTGACTAATGCTGAAGGTGAGCCCAATGGTCAGTTTGCTATTGTTTCTCCTGACGAGCCATTCCGTGCTCTGGCGTTTAAGATTATGGATGACCGTTTTGGTGCCCTGACTTTCGTACGTATTTACTCCGGAAGACTGAACAAAGGCGATACCATTCTTAACTCCTTCACTGGTAAAACAGAACGCGTAGGCCGTATGGTTGAGATGCAGGCTAACGAGCGTAATGAGTTACAAAGCGCTGAAGCAGGTGACATTATTGCGATTGTAGGTATGAAGAACGTTCGTACCGGACACACACTCTGCAGTCCTGATCATGAGTGTACACTTGAAGCGATGGTTTTCCCTGAGCCAGTAATTTCTATTGCGGTTTCTCCGAAAGATAAAGGTTCAACTGAGAAAATGGGTATTGCTATTGGTAAGATGGTAGCTGAAGATCCAACGTTCCGGGTTGAAACAGATGAAGATTCAGGCGAAACCATTTTACGTGGTATGGGTGAATTACATCTTGATATTAAAGTAGATATTCTGAAACGTACTTATGATGTTGAATTAATCGTAGGCCAACCACAGGTTGCTTACCGCGAAACCATTACTAAAACGATTCAGGACAGCTATACCCACAAGAAGCAGTCAGGTGGTGCGGGGCAATACGGTAAAATTGATTACACGATTGAGCCAGGTGAGCCAAACACCGGATTTACATTCGTGACTTCTGTTGTGGGCGGTAACGTTCCCAAGGAATTCTTCCCTGCAATTGAGAAGGGCTTCCGTTCCATGATGGATACCGGTACTTTAGCTGGTTTCCCTGTATTGGATGTTGCTGTGAATCTGACTGATGGTGCTTATCACCCTGTTGACTCTTCAGCGATTGCATTTGAAATTGCTGCGAAAGGTGCTTTCCGTCAATCCATACCTAAGGCTTCACCACAATTACTTGAGCCAGTTATGAAGGTAGACGTTTACAGTACTGAAGAAGATGTGGGTAACGTAATTGGGGACTTGAACCGACGCCGTGGCATGATCTCTGGTCAGGAGCCAAGTGCTGCTGGTGTTCGTATCAAGGCTGACGTTCCACTTTCAGAAATGTTTGGTTACATCAGTACCTTACGTACCCTGACTTCTGGACGTGGTCAATTCTCAATGGAATTCTCTCACTATGCTCCTTGCCCAACCAGCGTAGCTGAAGCAGTAATTGCCAAAGAAAAAGAAAAGAAAGCCGCAGCTGACAAGAAATAATGTTAGCTTTATTCCAGACCTGCTTCCATTTCCATGGATACAGGTTTGGGATTTCTGATTTTATCCTGTGATCTGGAGTTCTAATGAAAAAAATAATAATAAAATCGTTACTCTTATCCGTTATTGCCACGAACAGTGCTATGGCTATGAACAATGGCTTCTATGCAGGCCTTGGTTTAGGTGTCGCAGACGTTCTTTCCGATTTAACCTTTACTGATGTAGATGCATTCGGTACTGACGTATCATCTATTGAATTGGGGAGCACCGGTCCATTAGGTTCATTGGTTTTAGGTTATAATTTCCTTTTTGGCGAGCAATTTATGCTGGGTTTGCAACTGGACGGCCAGATTACCGGAGTCAAAAATGAAATTACTTCATATGATACCGATATGTTTGGTACTAGTTCCAACACCATTACCCAGAAATACAAACATGGTTTTGGTGTGAGTGTTCGTCCTGGTGCATCATTTAACGATACCACCAATGGATTCCTGATTTTAGGTTATCGCAATGCCAAGATGGATTATACTTTAACTGAAATTGATTCTAACTCTCCTCCTTTAAACCTTTCAGCCAGCCAAAACACGCATGGTTTTGAATATGGACTGGGTAGTGAAGTGTGTTTGAATGACCAATTGGGTTTGCGTCTGGAAGTAAGCCAGACTCAATACCAATCTAAAGATCTGGTAAATATAACTGGTTCTGGTCATCTGAGTGCAAAAATGAAAAGCAACCAAGCTTCACTAAGCCTGATTTGGTATCCTAACTATTTATAAAATGTTTTACGCCTTTGTGCGAAGGATCTCTACTCAACGTGATATGGTGCTCATGTTGGGAGGTCCTTCGCGCAAAAAGACGCGCTCAGGACGACGTAAGTCGGGGTGAGGGGTGATGAAATACCCCGTTTATTTTAAATCCTTGCCATTAATTCCTGACGTGTTTTCTCATCGACAAAAGCGGCTTCTATAGCCATTCTGGTAATGTCATTCATTGTTTCGTCACTGTATTGGTAAGATTCCTGTACCCTTTGATATTCCTGAGCCAGGTTGGTGCTCATGAAGGGAGGATCATCGGAGCTGATACTCACTTTAATACCTGCCTCATAAAGTTTGGGAAATGGGTGACTGTTCATGTCCTTAAACAAGCCTAAAAAAATATTACTGGTTGGGCATACCTCCAGAGCAATCCCTCTTTCTTTAACCATTGTCATAGTTTCCGGCGAATGGATGACATTAACTCCATGTCCAATTCGTTTTATGGGCAGATTTTCCATGGCTTCGACCATTCCTCTGGCAGAATCAAATTCACCAGCATGTACAGTACATTCTAAACCAGCATCCGCAGCAATCTGGTATGCCCTGGTAAACAGTTTTGGAGAAAACTTCGCTTCATCGCCACCTAATCCAAATCCAGTGACACAGGGAAATGCATCCATGCCAGAACGTCGTGCAACACGCTCACAGGCTTCTACGCCAAAATGACGCACTGCGGTGCTGATAATACGCCCTACAATATTGTACTTGTCTTTTGCATCATCAATTGCCTGCTGTATCGCTGCCAGATGTTCTTTAGAGGGAATGCCACTTGATTGCTCGGCGTGATCAGGTGAATACATCATCTCTATGTAAATGGCATCGTTTAACGCATTATTCTTTAAGTAATCAAAAGTAATATCATAATAATCTTGTGGCACTTTGATTACAGCGGCCAAAGTGTCATATACCTTGAGAAAATCAAGAAAGTCCTTCGATAAATAGCTTTGGCCATCTGGTGCGACTAAGCCTTGTGGCAAGGTTAATTTATTCCTTTGTGCCAGTTTTGCTGCTAATTCCGGAGAAATAGAGCCTTCCAGATGGACATGTAATTCTGCTTTTTTTAAACTCATGGCATGCTTTCCCTTTCTTTATAAAGACGGACAATGGTAACTTAGATAAAAAAACGATAAAATACTTATCTTAAAGTTATTTTGGAATAGTGATGAGTACTAGCGATATCGATAAAGCCTATGTAAGCCCTTATGATAAATTTTTATTTGAATTTGACGCTACCCATAAGAAATCAGCATCTCAAATCAAAGAAATTGAAAAGCATGAGCGCATTGCCCACATGCGTGATGATAAAGAATATAAAGAGGACAAAGGTGAAATCTGGGAAGAGTTTTAAGCTGCATTTCCCACGTCCCACGGCTTTTCCGCGTGATCCAGAGATCTAAGCTCAGAGTGACATTCCTGGATCCCGCGGACAAGCCGCGGGACGGCGGAACTCCTTAACTTAATGGCAGTGCGTATAGAACTGTTCCCCTTACCATCATTCTTATGATTACCAAAGATAAATCAGATAAACTGGCTGACTGGATGATGAAGCTTCATATAACTGAAGCTGATCTCTTTGAGAAATTTATAGTAGGCAGTGGAAAAGGCGGACAGAAATTACATAAAACCGCTTCCACTGTTTATTTAAAACATATTCCTTCAGGTATTGAAATTAAATGCCAGGAATCCAGAAGCCGTGAAGACAACCGCTACTTCGCAAGGGCACGCCTTTGTGAAAAAATACATGCCTTAATCAGTGATGAAAAGACAAAAGAACAGCAAAAAATTGAAAAAATAAAACGCCAAAAGAAAAGGCGATCAAGGCGGGTGAAACAAAAGATCCTGGATGAAAAATCAAAACACAGTGAAGTAAAGTCGTTACGAAAGAAACCGGCATCTTTTGACTCGTAGTTCGTTTGCTTGCATCTGTCTCTTGATTATCTCTTACGTCTATGCCTTACACCATTCCTAAATCAGGCTCTGTGCCGCAACAAAACTTCCGCTTCCTGACGGTCGCGGCTCGGTTTTCGCGCGTTCGTATTGACTTCATCGTGCACCGGAAACCGAGCCGCGACCGTCAGGAAGCGGAACAGTTATATTGGCAGGGACAGTCTGACCTGAAGTAAGCGTAGCTCGGCTTGCATGCAACCGACTCTTCTACAAATCTCTAAAACTACTGTAAAAAGTCCGCCGTGGATCGGGGAATGGCAAAGATGTGTAGAAGAGACAGTTGCTTGTAACCAGGATAGGGGTTGTGGCACAGATTCGTAGCCCGTATTAGCGATAGCGTAATACGGGAAATATCATGGTTTCTGATTTAGCTTGATCCCGTATTACGCTATCGCTAATACGGGCTACAAAGGGGGATTGTTGAGCTAATCCCAGTTGCAAACAAACGAGCTACCCCAAAAAGGCATGCAATATCTTGTAAGAAAGGATAGTCAGAATTGACGCTGCGGGTAAGGTGAGTACCCAGGACATAAATATGTTGCGGATAACAATCAGGTTCAAGGCACCAATACCTCTTGCCAAGCCTACACCAAGAACAGCTCCCACCAGCGTTTGTGTCGCTGATACGGGAATACCGGTGCTGGTAGCAACAACTACTGTAGTGGCTGCAGCAAGCGTTGCGGCGAACGCACGGCTTGGTGTCAGTGCGGTAATTGCACTGCCCACTGTTTCTATTACCTTGCGGCCGTACATAAGTAAACCGGAAATGACACCAATACAACCAAATAAAATAATCCAGGCAGGATAGTTGTTGGCATCAAATACCTGATTGGCATTCATTACCAGACTGTACACTATAGTGAGTGGTCCCACAGCCAATGCTACATCATTGGAGCCATGAGCAAAGGCCATGGCACAGGCTGTCATTGCCATGAGTACGGCAAAGTATTTTTCCACCTGAATAAAACGTTCACGACGTCTGATTTTAGGATTTTCAGGTATGCGCTTGATAAAGATCATGCCAATGATAGTGATAACAATACTGGTGGCTAAGGTAACCGCTAAATCCTGTTTAAAATTCAAATGAATGTTAAAATGGTTAAGTCCTTTAAAAACGGTAATAAAAGACAAAATAGAACCGATAAGAAACAGGTAAATCGGGATGTAAAGTTTGGCTTTGGCCAAAGGATTACGTTTAACAAAAATAGTTTGTTGGATGCTGATGAATAAAGCATAGGCTGTAATACCAGAAATCATAGGAGAAGTAACCCATCCTATAGCAATGTGGCCAACCTGATTCCAGTGTATGGCATCGGAGCCAAGAACCATGGCACCAAATCCCACCATAGAACCCACCAACGCATTGGTAATGGATACAGGAACTCCTAAATAACTGGCCAGATTCATCCAGATAGTACAGGCAAATAAAACAGCGAGCATCCCTTCGACAAGGATTAACGGTTCATCAGACAATTGACTGGTATTAATGATACCGTCACGCATGGTTTCTGTAACGCCATTACCGCCTAAAAAAGCCCCCGCAAACTCAAACACTATGGCAATAAGCATCGCTTGTCTGACGGTCACTGCTTTTGAACCCATGGTGGTGCTCATGACGTTGGCTAAATCATTAGCCCCCACACCCCAAGTCATTAAAAAACAAAGAATAATTGCTGCAAAAAGATAAATAATTGAATAATCCATAGAAATAACTACCGGGCTATAAGAATTTGAAGTCGTCCGCCCACTGTCTGAGCATGGTCGGCCAAGTCACCGATCCACTGGACCAGCTTGTAAAGGAATATGATGTCTATTGCGGGTAATTCCTTTTCCAGTTCAAAGATCCTGTGCCGTATGTCAGCAAGTTTGTCATCACTATCGTGTTCAATTTCATCAAGTTTGAGGATCATTTCCTCAACAATTTTCACTTCGCTACCTCTGAAGCCGGTTTCCAGCAATTCATCAAGCTCATTAATAGCCTTGCATGCTTGCTTGGAAGCATCCAGACAACGGTGTAAAAAGGGCATAAATGCCGAAACCAATGGTTCAGGAATAGTCATCCGTCTGCTGGTAATTAAGCCTGCGATGTCTTCTGCTTTATTGGCAATTTTATCCTGAGCACTGAGGAGTTCCAGTAAGTCAGTACGGGAGACGGGTAAGAATAATCCCGTTGGCAAGTGCAACCGTAAATCACGCTTGATCAAATCGGCTTCTTTTTCTATAGAAACGATTTTATCTTTAATGGCATCAGCAGTTTGCCAGTCATTTTTTAGTACTGCTTCAAAAAATGGGTATAGCTGTTTGGCGCACTGGTGCGCTTTTCGTATGTGTTGTTCTATAGGCCTTATCGGTGATGGCCCAAACATATTGAATATACTACCCATAGTGTTCATATCCCTGAAGATAGAGTTACGCGATTATACCCAAACTTTCAGAGGAACAAAACTGTTCAGTATGAAATATCTACGGATTTGTCATTTAGATGCTACACTTGAAATCAAAGGATGATGTTTATGCAATTATCAGGGAGCACAGGCGATGAAACTGAGACTATGGTTGATGGGATTACTTCTCGTGACGAGTAACGCTTTTGCCCAGGACATGATAACCAAAGTGATTCAGTTGAATTACGTACCAGCTAGTAAAGTCATTCAGTTAATTCAGCCTATGATGAATTCCGGGGAGAGAATCAGTGGAACAGGACAGACTCTGGTCGTCAATGTAAGCCCTGATACCTTAACAATGATACGGGATGTCTTGCATAAAATAGACGTACCTCCTGTGACCTTTAATATCTCTGTCTTCCAGGGTGATCCCAACTGGTTGAGCAGCCAGAACAATAATGATGTGATTTACAGTACTAATCCTCAATGGCAGGTACAACGCAGCCAGTCAGTGCGAGTGTTAAGTGGAGAATCGGCATTTGTTTCTACCGCGCAACAAATTCCTATAGTCAGTGCTGTAGGTGTAGGATTTTTTACTGGTGTAGATTACCAGCAACACAATATTGAAAATGGAATATTAATATTACCTGTATTACAGGGGTCGCAGGTAAAACTGTCCGTTAAACGGGTTCGTCAACAACAAAATGTGGCTGGTGGACAACAATTTGATAACCAGCAAATTAATACCACCGTGATGGCGCCATTAAATAAATGGGTTTCTTTAGGCAGTGCTGAAGGAGCTCAAAACAATACGTCTTCATCCTCCACTTCGTTTACTGCAGGAAGGCCTTTCTCTCAAAACTCTACTTTGTATATCAAAGTATCTGTAGTCAATGCTGTGCCCTCAGGACAGAGTAAATAATCGGGTTCTTTAAATTGTGGTTTGGGAATTCTGTTTTGTTTTAAATTAGACCATTAAGAAAAAAATATAACCTAATATGGTGTATAATTATAATGAAACAGAGATAATTTTTTTTGGGGGGCATTATGGCAATAATCAATTCATTAGCCAATCATTTGCTGATTGCTATGCCTTCCTTGAATGATCCCAATTTTGAACGAACGGTTATTTATCTTTGCGAACATCATGAGCAAGGTTCAGTGGGGTTAATCATTAACAGACCCATGCAATTTCCTTTATCCATTGTTTTTGAACAATTGCAGATTGAACCTATTCGCGTGGAGCAAAATCGTTTACCTTTAATGTTTGGCGGCCCGGTGCAGCCGGAACGGGGTTTTGTCATTCATAAGCAAATGGGGGGATGGCGTTCCAGTCTGTTTTTACAAGACGAGGTGACGGTGACCACGTCAAATGATATTATCCGGGCTATTGCTGATGATAAAGGACCCAAAGATGTTTTGGTTACTTTAGGTTATGCCGGTTGGACAGAAAATCAATTAGAAAGAGAAGTCATGGATAATGTGTGGTTAGTTTGCCCTTATAAATCAGAAATTCTTTATGAAGTGCCTTTTGAAGAGCGCTGGGAATACGCCGGCTTGACGCTAGGTGTTAAAATGAATGAAATCAGTACAGATACCGGCCATGCCTAGTGGTGTTTTTTTAGGTTTTGATTTTGGTTATAAACGTATTGGTGTGGCAGTAGGTCAGCGATTAACCTGTAGTGCCTCTCCCTTATCTACTATTGATGCCAAATCTGGTGTTCCGGATTGGAATGATGTGCAAAAAATAATGAAACAATGGAGCCCTCAGGCGCTGATTGTCGGCTTGCCTACCTGCATTGATGACACAGAATTATACACTACCGCTGCCGCCCGTCGTTTTGCAAAACAATTACGTAAACGCTTCGAATTGCCCGTTCATCTGGTGGATGAACGTTTGTCAACGGTGGAAGCTAGAGGGTTATTATTCGAACAGGGCGGATATAAAAAAATAAAAAAAACCGAAGTAGATAGCATTGCCGCTTGTGTTATACTTGAGCAATGGCTACAGCATCCTGAGTGAGATTGATGAAGCATTTTCTTGAAATTAGTCAGTTATCCCGGCAGCAACTGGAACATTTATTAGAGCGCGCCTTCCATTTTAAACAAAACAGGCAATACCCTTTATATCCACAACATACAGTAGCCAATTTATTTTATGAGAACAGCACCCGTACTCGCGTCAGCTTTGAACTGGCGGCAAATAATCTGGGAATGCGGGTAGTTAATCTGGATTTGCAAAGCTCATCAGAAAGTAAGGGTGAAGTCATTGAAGATACTCTTCGGACCCTGGCAGCTATGGGAATTAAACATTTTGTCATTCGCCACAAACAAGACGGATTGCAGCAACAGTTGGCAAATCAGTTAGGTGATTTGGTGCATATAGTCAATGCAGGTGACGGCGCGCATGCCCATCCCAGTCAGGCTATGCTGGACATGATGACAATTATAGAGCGCAAACCCAGATTAGATCAGTTGAAAATTGCTGTTTTAGGGAATATCAAACATTCTCGTGTGGCTAATTCCTTTCAATACATGTGCAGTGCTTTAGGGGTGGGTGAATTGGTTTTCATTTGTCCAGAGCTGTGGCAACCTGCCAAAGTACATTTTGGCACGGTAACTGATAATTTGCGTGAAGGTCTGGCTGAAGCAGATGTAGTGATGTGTTTAAGAGTGCAACGTGAGCGTTTACAGGAAACGGATCATCTTGATTTGGACTCGTACAGAAAACATTTTGCATTAACAGAGCAAAGCCTCACTTATGCCCGTCCAGATGCCATAGTCATGCACCCAGGTCCCATGAACCGGGGTGTGGAAATCGATAGTGAGGTTGCTGATGGTGCCCAATCAGTTATTTTGCAGCAGGTAACTAATGGGGTTTATGCGCGTATGGCCATTTTAGAAGTCCTGCAGTAATGAATCTATAGACATGGACTGTGCTGCCGAGGGAGGCTCTCCCTGATCGGTCGCACATGAGGTGACGGTCATCATTTGTTTGTCCGCCTTGCCATTACAGTAAACCATGTAGCCGGTATTATTAATCATAAAGATTTTTATTTTCATTTGTCCCAGTTTGTCTGGGTCTGAAGTACGGATGGTTATGTGGTAGTCCAGCGGATTGGGAATTTCATTCACTTTTTGGTGGATGCATTTCACTGCTTCATCTTCTTTATTCACCGCATTATTATAACAGTTGATTACTTCCGTTATTGCAGCTTTGGGATAACTATCAGCCGCTGCAGCAGTTTGCCAGGGTAGTAATAACAGCAGCAGGGTAATTAATATGGATAATCGCATCATTTTTAGCCTGTAATTTATTCCTTTTGGTTAATTATAGTTCTTTTGTTGGTGAAAGGTAAAAAGATAGCGAATAAATTCATTTGTTTAATGTGAGCCGTTCAACGTCATCCTGAGCGCGTCTTTTTGCGCGAAGGATCCAAATGTTGGCACCATGCCATGTTCAGATTTCGTAGCCCGTATTAGGCGTCAGCCGTAATACGGGATTAGCCTATTGCCACTTCGATCCCGGCTGCAAGCAGACCGGGCTACGTACTGTGCCATTCCGGAGCAACTTCTCCCGGATTTTATTTAGGCGATTGAATCGTCTGTTTGTAGGATAACGCCTGCTGTAAATGTTTTAATCCGACTCTCTCGCTGCTGTTTAAATCAGCTATCGTTCTGGCCACCTTGAGTAAGCGATGGTATCCGCGGGCAGATAGCTTTAATTTATTCATTGCCTCATTGAGAAAGGCCTGTTCTGTACTGCCTAAAGCACAGACTTGATCACATTGTTTGGGGCTCAAATTGGCATTGGTGCAATTTTGCCTGTCTATTTGAATCTGCCGCACTTTAAGTACTTTTTCCCTGATGACCTGGCTGAGTTTTTCCGTGTTAGTATTGGGTTTAATTAACTCTTCCTGTGGTAAGGCCTGAACAATAATGTGCATATCAATACGATCCAGAAAAGGGGCCGAAAGTTTGGTTAAATAGCGATTAATTCGTTCCGGTGTACAGACACAGACTGCCTGGTTATTCCCCCATTGCCCGCAAGGGCAGGGATTCATTGCGGCAATTAATTGGAATTTGGCTGGAAATTCAATCTGGGCAGCTGCTCTTGAAATGCAGATATGCCCTGATTCCAGCGGTTCGCGTAATGTTTCCAGAACTTGCCTGTTAAATTCGGGCAATTCATCAAGAAATAAAACGCCATGATGAGCTAATGATATTTCCCCCGGTTTGGGGGGATTCCCACCACCTACCAGCGACATAGGTGAGGCGGTGTGATGAGGGGCGCGAAAAGGAGGGGATCGCCATTGGGAATAATCCAGCGATTTGCCGCGTATGGACGTAATAGCCGCACATTCCAGAGCCTGAGTTTCAGATAATTCGGGTAATAAGGTATTGAACCGTCTGGCAAGCATGGTTTTGCCGCTTCCCGGTGCGCCACATAACAAAATACTGTGTTCACCGCAGGCGGCAATTTCCATTGCATTTTTTGCATGAAACTGGCCTTTAATATCTGACCAGTCCAAATCATGAGATATGGGGTTAAACTCAGGCTTGGGCGGTAACTGGGGCAAAGGCGTTTCCTGGCAAAGATAGGCGCAAACCTGACGTAAATTGTGGGCAACAAAGACTCCCTGATGCCCTACCAGTGCCGCTTCCTCGGCATTAGCGCTGGCAATAATCAAGGTTTTTTTCTCTTTATGGACGGCCAGTACAGCGGGTATTATGGCTGAAACACCCCTAAGCTCACCGCTTAAGGCCAATTCTCCGATGAATTCATGATCTGATAAATAATCCGGTGGGATTTGTCCCGATGCGGCAAGTATTCCAAGGGCAATGGGCAGGTCAAAACCACTGCCTGATTTGGGTAAATCAGCAGGGCCGAGATTCACCGTGATTCTGCGGCAGGGAAATTCAAACTGGCTGTTGATAATAGCGCTGCGAACGCGATCTTTGCTTTCTTTGACTGCGGTTTCAGCAAGTCCCACCATGGTAAAGCTGGGTAGGCCATTCGATAAATGGACTTCGACAGAAACGGGTTGCGCCAGTATGCCTATAGTGCTCCGTGTTTTGGTAAACGCTAGATTCATTATTATTTTTCCTGTTGTGTTGGACTAAAATTGTCGAGCCTGATTCCCAGGTTCCATTAGAGAGAATCAGGCTTTGGTATCGATGACTTAATCGTTACTTTTATTTTGAGAATGTAACAGGGCATCGACCTGAGCTTGCAGTTGTTCCAGCTTTTCCCGTGTTCGGGCCAATACTTTGCATTGAACATCAAATTCGTCACGGGTAATCAAATCCATGCGGGTGAAGGTTGCCTGTAAAACTTCTTTAAATTTTTGTTGAATGTCTTTTTCAATATTCTGTAGACTGTTGGGAAGAGTAGCAAAAAGGCTTTTTGCCAGCTCATCGAATTGTTTGGGGTCGAACATAGTTACTCCATGTTGTTGGCGCAAGCCTGCAAAAGGCCTAGTCTAGCAAAACTGACAGCGAAGAACTATACCTGCATATTGATGATGGGTGTGAATATTAATTTAAAGTGAGTTATGGATAAGAAGCTTGATTTACTTCGATGCCGTTCGGGCTATCGCGCTTCCTCAGCCCGAACGGCATCGAAGTAACGACCGGATAAAACAAGCTTCTTATCCATAATTCAATTTATTACATAAACAGTGGAATTATTATGAAAATGCTTACTGCGATTATTAAGCCATTTAAGCTGGATGATGTTCATGAAGCCTTAATGGAAATAGGTGTTCCAGGGATAACCATTTCCGAAACACGTGGGTTTGGACGGCAAAAAGGGCATACTGAACTGTACAGAGGGGCTGAATACGTTGTTGATTTTCTCCCTAAAATTAAAATTGAACTGGCCTTGGCTGATGATATGGTTGAAAGTGCCATAGAAGCCATATGTAAATCAGCTTATACTGGAAAAATTGGCGATGGCAAAATTTTTGTTTATGACTTGCAGCAAGTAGTGCGGATACGCACAGGTGAATTAGGAAACGATGCTTTATAACAAAGAGCATCGTTTGTTACAGGTTTCATGGATGGATAATAAGGATAGAATACATAATGCAACTCTTTAAAAAAATAGCAGTTGTTGCCTCGTTTTTTTCTGTAATAAGCCACCCCTTTGCCGCCTCTTTCGATCACCTGATTGGTGTTGATTATCAACCGAATCATTTCTCCGCAGATGCCAATACCTTAAATTTTCATGATGTTTTTTATGTGGGGCACGATTCGTCAGGTAAGGCGATAACTAATGTGTATGCCGAGTTAGCTCAATTGAAACAGGCTGGATTCACTACGGTTCGCTCTTATCAGACGACCGTCTATTCCTGGGTTGATATTATTAATCAGGCTCATGCTTTAGGAATGAAGGTAGTTTATGAGGCAGTGATTCCGCAACAGCCTGATGATAGCAATTATCCCGGGTGTCCTGTTGGCGGGGCACAAAATTATATTCCCTGTGCGCAGGCAACTTTAAATTCAGTCATCAATACAGTGACTCCGGCAGTCTTTGACAGCACGGTCATTCTTGTTTTTGCAGGCCATGAAAATTATTGTAATATGGGAAATAACATTCCTCCATGTAATGGATCATCCAACGTTACTTATCTGACTAATGCTGTGACTTCTTTGCAAACAACCTTGCAGGGAGCATCGTTGACAACGCCGGTTAGTTCGGCATTGATCAGTGGTAATTTAGTGACTCCGGATGGAGCAATTTCCGCAGATATGCAGACCCTTATCAATTCCTATTCTGCAGATGCCCCATTGGCTTTTGATCCATACCCCTTTCAATGGGGTGTTTCCCCTGCTAATCAAGCGGTGTGGACTCCACCATTAGCCACAACGCAGCAACTACCGAACTCACTAGCATGGGATTATCTGCAAGTTGTTGGATCTGACAATCCCTCAGCCACCCCAACTACTTCTAAAAAGGATTTTTACCCTGCAGGCCGAGTATTAATGGCGGCAGAAACAGGTTGGGCAACTACTGGTTCAACCGCTGAGTATGCCTGCAATTCTCCAGGACCTTGTGCACCCTCTGTTGCTAATGCTGTGGCTTATTATCAAACACTTTATCAGCAAAACACCAGTAACTTTGTCACTACATCTGGATATAGCATCGGCGTGCTTGCCTTTGAGGCTTATGATGAGCCAAGTAAGGGAGTGAGTTCGGCAGAAGGGCATTATGGACTTTTTGATTCGAACTGCAATCAAAAAGCTGCCGGAATGGTGCCAACAAACACCATGGTTTCTGAACCAGGATGTCAGGGCTTTTCTTCAGGAACGTTGTTAACCATAGTGGGATTTGCCCATCCCTATACCTTGATTATCTCGCAAAAAAATCCGGTTACAGGTAAAGATGCGTCCATTACCATGAGCAGTAATGGTACCCAGGGCACCGTTCCCGGAGCTCCCTGGCCTGAATATCTGGTCTTTCCTGGAGCAAGCATTACCATAAGGGGTAATCCTTCATGTACCAGTAAGGTAGACGCAATTAAAAATCAAAAAATTACTTTTTCTGGAAAGTGTAATTGTCCAAGTGATGGATTAAATAATTGCTATTTTTGAGTTCAAATGAGTTGCAGAAAATAATTGCAATGGAGTCTTTATATGGATGGTATTAAATTATTACTGGTTGCTGGAATACTGGGCTTATCTGCTTTGGCTCATGCTGGTGAAGGGGGAACCGTTTCTTCCCTCGCAATGAATCCAGGCGGATATTACTTTGGGCTTGGGGGCAGTTACAATCAGGCACGTGTCAAAAGCAGCACTTGGTCGGTACTTGATGCTGCCAGTGGCATGCCGCCCACAGGTGTATTTTCAGGTGCTGGCAATGATAATTATGGTTCAGCATCAGTAGTTTCCCCTCAAATTCAAGCCGGCTATTTCCAAAATTTCAGTGGCAGTAATTGGTTGTGGGGTATTGAGTTGCTTTATCAATATTCCAAAGCAGGTGCCAAATCAAGGGACAGTACGGTTAATTTAATCAATTTGCCTGTAAATACTACTGATGCAATTGGTATGGACATACAAACCAAAGTAAACAGTGCTTTTGTCTTGCCGGCCTTTATTGGACATTCTTTTGTCAATAGCTTTATTTACTTAGGGGCAGGGCCTTCTTTGGTACGAATACATGATACTGTTTATGCCAGTTCTGATGGCTTTTCCGGATATTACATAGGCACTTTAAATCGCTTTTCTGATACGCATTGGCGATGGGGTGGGGCGGCTCAAGTGGGCATGGCTTATTCTTTAAACCCATCCTGGTTCTTGAAGCTGGATTATACCTATACTGCTATTGGCCGGTATGAGAGGAATAATTTTATTGCATTTTCTCCGGAAATTAACGGGGGCTTAAATGCGGGTACGGTACGTTTTAACACCCGCCAACGCCTTGCCACACAAGATGTTGCGCTGACCATTAATAAGTTATTTGCTGTGTGATGGGAGCGGTATCTCCCCACGAAATTTCCCCTTGAGCCTGTATTGTGACTCGCTAATCAAGAGTACAAAAGAGCATCATGCCAAGAAAACCGAGCCGCGACCGTAAGGAAGCGGAACAGTTCGATGCACTCCATTGCTGATTATTCATTAGGTGTACATCCAAAAGTTCCGCTCCCTCACGGTCGCGGCTCGGTTTTCTTTAGGTAATGAGAGCATAAGCAAACAGAAAATGTAGTGCTGATAAATAAATCATTTTCGTGGGGATACTTCAATTCAGGACGATGTGTATCCGGGAATGGTTAGTCGTTGCGGGTTTAAGCGTTTCAAGAATTTCGCTTCAATTCCGCCAGTAAATCGCTTTTTGTGTAATCACTGCATCAAGTGGAATATCCCAGGGTTGGGGTTCTATATAATCCACGCGCTGAAATTGATAGGCTACACCAAACAGCGCTACATTAGTTCTGTTTTGTAAGGTTCTGTCGTAGTAACCGGCTCCCATACCCATTCTGGTGCAGCGAAAATCAAAAGCAACCAGGGGCATGATAATCAAATCCAGTTCTTCAATAGGTAAAGCCAAATCAAAACTCACATCAGGCTCGAGAATGCCGTATCGATTCTTTTTAAAAGGAGTCTTGGGTGTTGCGGGTAAAAAAGAAAGGGTTGCATCATCATTTAACGCGGGAAAATAGCAAAATTTGCCATGTAAGGGTGCTGAATTCCATAAATTGCTTAAATCTACCTCACCATTGATAGCAAAATACAGTGCTATGCGCTTTGCATGTCGATATTGATCCAGTGTGCGAATCCGATTACAAATCTGATTGGATGAGGTCGTTCGATAAGGAACGGTAACTTTCGCGCGCACTTGTTTTATCGAGTTTCTTAAAGCAGTTTTAAATTGGTCAGGCATATAGATTCAGCTGTTTATTTTCTCTTTTGATTATTGGTTGTTTCATGAAAAAGTTCAAGTATTTATACAAAGAGATAATAACTTGGTAATTTCGATTGTGAGATTTGCGCTATTAAAATTTTTAAANAAAAAAAACTAGGNAAAAAAAAAAAAATAAGGTATATAGCCGTGCTGGAATAAAAGTGATTTAACGAGTTGGTGTTAACTCTCTGAGAGAAATGGTATGAGTGACTTGTTTGAAGAAGATGAAGAAGAAGTAATTGAAGTTTTAGATGATTTTGAAGACGTAGAAGTCGATGAGGAAATTGTCGAAGTACCTGGTGTTGGTCTTGATGCCCGAAGACGTCTGGAAAACATGCTGGAAGAAAAGCGTTTACGCGATGAACTGGATGATTTTGTAGATTATTAAACTTGAGAGATTAATGCATACAAGGGTGTTAACAGAAAAAGGCGATATCGTTCCCGCATTTGGAATTGATGATCGCATTTTTTTAGGAGAAGGATTGTTTGAAACTCTCAAGGTAGAGAGTTCCAAGCCTTGTTTCTCTTATTTGCATTGGCAAAGATTAGCTGGCTCCGCTCGTAAACTGGGAATTTCTTTCGATTTATCCTTTGATGATTGGCATGAGCATCTGGTGTCGCAAATTAAACGGGATAATTTGTACCATGGCGGAATTAAAGCCATTTTAAGTGGCGGGGTGGCACCCAGAGGTCTGGCTGAGCGAGGTCACGTAAGTCAACTGATATTTCAAACCTTTAATTATTCTGTGCATAAACATCCTGTCCGTTTGATAGGTACCAGTTGGTTAAGAGACGGTGCTAATCCCATTTATCAGTTGAAAACGGTTAATTATCTGGAAGCAATACTGGCGCGACGACATGCCCTGGAGAAGGGAGCTGATGATGCTTTATTTTTTAATGTACAAGGTCATGTTACAGAGACAACTTGTGCTAACCTGTTTCTGATTAAAAATAATGAAGTGTTCACTCCTCGCCTGGAGGATGGAGTTTTGCCTGGTATTATCAGGGCAAGACTGTTGTTGCTCTGTGAACAACATCAGATTATTTGTCGTGAGAGCAGCATCACAACTGCATTGCTTAAAGAGGCGGATGCATTATTTATTACTAATTCATTGCAAGGCATAAGAGCCGTTCTTTCTCTCGATGACATTATTTTTGAAGTAAACCATCCTTTGTTACCTCAATTAAACGAATTACTTTCTTTTGAGTAATGTGACCACTCCAAGAAACAATATCGCTAGCACGCAGAGCACTATTCCCCCGTTTCGATACAAATGGCCGGGTTCTGATAAAGCGCCCAAGCCTGCATAGCCGCAATAAGTATAAATAATTTCAGCAGGAATAAGAAAAACAAAGGTAGTGACAAGATAAAGACGAAATTTTATCCCGGTTATTCCCATGCCGTAGTTGACGAGATTAAAGGGAATAATAGGAAACAGGCGTAAAAAGGCAACAAACATCCATCCCCGTTGATCGACACCAGCAATTAATTTATCAAGGCGCTCTCCCTTTTTACTGGAAAACCAGTCATAAATCAGATGTCTTGTAATAAGAAACGAGACGGCTGCCCCAAAAGTTGCGCCAATCAAATTGAGTACTGTACCCAGTAAGGGGCCAAAAATAGCACCTCCTGCCAGGGTCAATACCATGGTGGGCAAGAGCATCAGGGTAGCCATGCAATAGATAATTAAAAAAAGTGCAGGTGCAAGCCAGCCCAGATCATCAATCCAGTGGATGATCTCCAGAGAGTGTTTTTGAAAGGCAATGGCGCAGATAATGAACACAGCCAAAGCCAGTATAAAGCAGAGTATTTTAATGAGATAGTTTACTTTGTAAGTCATGTCTCCACTTTATTACAGGTATGCTCCAGTCGCAAGTAAAGTATTGATAATTCGTCTACGTCGTCCTGAAAACGGCACGGTGCCAATATTTGGAGATCAACTATGTTTCAGAACATATTTTCAATGATTTAAATTTGCCTAATTTGACACATTTAACTTCGTTCCTGCATCTCTCACTCTGGCATTAGCAATAACAATGATTTTCCGCATTAAAGCAGTTAATGCCACCATTTTTTTCTTTCCAGCGGAAATAAGCTGATTAAAAAATGTTTTCAATGACGAGTTAGAGCGTCTG
>NZ_KB892407.1 GCF_000373765.1 Legionella shakespearei DSM 23087
GGCTACTCTGCGGACATAAGTTTGTACAAATTCCAACCACAGAACATTTCATGAAATTTTTTAAGCCCTCGAGCGAGGATAACGGGTCCAGGAGGTCCTTCACTTTTCGTGTAACAATGCCATCCCCCTAAACGGGCAATAATCCAAGCAGCCCAAGCTAAATTATCTTCTGGATAAGGATTTTGCTGTTTTATGGTTTTGCCTTGGATTCTGACTAACAATCCTCTTAAAAAGACTTGCTCATCGGGTGTAAAGAGATCGGATGTTTTTAATTCGGTAGAGCCATCTCGTGCTGTTACTAATTGAATCACCTTGAGTGCCGCAAACAGGGCAAATAAAGAGAGCTTCATCAATGACTCCCCTGATTCAACCTGACTTTGCTCTATATCGAACCCTTTTGATTTGGTGGTACGGAATACTTGTTCTATGTTCCAGCGCATCTGGTACCATATAATGATTTGCTGCGCTTGCTCAAAGCTCGCTACGGGATGGCTTGTATACAAACGCCAATGAATGGGGTCTTGTCCAGCAGGACATTCTATTTCTTTTGCCTCAACCACCCATAGTTTTATTGATGGTGAAGCACATTTATCCGTGCACTTTTTAGGCCGTTTAATCTCTATTTCACCATATTTGATGCTGAGTAACGCTTCTCTTTTTTGTCGCTCTATTCGTTCATCCCCACGAATGCTAACGCTTATCCTGCCTGCTTCTTTTGTATTATCAAGATAATCATACAGCGTTCTATAATCGCTATGTACAATAAGCCTATCACAACGGGTTCGAGTGATGATGTGGGTGTTTTGTTTAGGAATACGATCCATATATTCATAGATATCGCTTTCTCTGTCGCCTATAAAGGTGACTGAGGCTGCTTTCGACAACACTTTTGCCCCTGATTCAGCGGTACTAATCCAGCGATAAGATTCTTTTTCTTCTATCGGCAACTGTTGGTACTGTTCATCCGCTTCTTTGGTGCGATTCCATACAGTCACTTCAGCACATCCAATAGCACCTCCTGTATGAGCATCCAAAACAATTAAAGGGTGCAGAAAAAAACCAGCATCTGTTCCATTACCTACTGTACCTAAGCCTTTAACCCGACCTGCTTTAGATTGATAATTATTTTCTGTGGTATCCTGGATAGCCAAAACATGGCGCTCACTAATCAAGGCTTTTACTCGGGCTTGCTCTGTATGAATAATTCTATTGGGAGTCACTTCAGGATGCCTTAGAAGTCGTTCAAATCGTTTCTTCTCCGCGCTATTATCGCTTAACTCTTTTATACATACCGTTATTCTTTCTACTATCCTTTGGAACAGCAACGATGAACTTTTTTTAAACGTTCTTCTACAAAAGAGCTTACTATACGAAATTCCATGACCACATCACGTCATCTGCTCAGTTAAAAAAAACAGAATACTCCTTTTTTCTCTTAGTACAACCAGTTCATTAAAAAATAAACCTCATTTTTTTAATGAACTGGTTTTATACAGACTTATGTCCGCAGAGTAGCTCCGGGGGAGGGTGCCCGACAGGGTGGGTGGGGGGATCAAAAAGAGAACTCATTTAAGGTAAAGGTCTAAAATAACAGGGTCTATTTGATAGAAACTCCTTTTTTGATCCCCCCATCCGCCCTGTCGGGCACCTTCCCCCGGAGAGGGGAAGGCGATCCTGCATAGTTCTGAATGGTACTCAATATGAGAGGATCACTCAGAGCGATAGCGTAATCAAGGCTACAGTTTTTTAACAACTACGCCGGCTTATTCGTCATCAAATAAAACACAACAATAAGGCTAATAAAAGCAGGCCAGCCCAAACAAAACCAATATTTAAAATAACGAAAATAAACAGGTGGCAATTCAGTATTATCCTTTTCCGCAGCCACCGCAAAATCACGCATTTTGATCTGCAGATAAACCACCGGAAACCAACACAATGCGGCAATGACATACCCAATAATTGACCCCATAATCCACAGTGAAGTCCAGGGATAACCCACCAGATAAACCATCCACAATCCGGTAAGGGGCTGGATGAAACCAGAGGTCCCCGTAAAAATCCAATCGGCAAGTACTACATAACGGGTGGTAGCGGCAATAACCTGAACATTTTTTGTATAGTGAGCATAGAGCATGGTACAGGCAGTACCAATGCCGGTACCAAACAATATAGTCGAACTGAGCACATGGATAAATTTAAGCCAAAGATAGAGCATTATCGGTCTGTCTCCAAAGCAAGGTGAATTAAAATAGCGGCCAAAAGAGGAATATTTTTAGCAAGTGGCGCAAAGGGTTCAAACCATAAATAAGGGAGTTTCCAGGTGAGTACGGCCGTATATCCTGTAATAAGCATGATTTGTAACAGGCTGGTTTTTTGGACCTGGATATTAAATAAGACGGCAATACCTATGCCGGCATCCAGTAAACAGGCAGTGTAAAATAAAACCGGCTGCCAAAATGAACTCACCCCAACCTGAGCCAGCAGTTCGTAAGATGCAGTGACAGGATAAAGAAAAAGACAACATGCAGCAGTAAATAACCAGATAAAAGCAATGCTTATCTTAAGTAATGGCTTGAGAAAAAACAGCCGGGCATGCCAGCGATCCTGGACAGTACTTGGCTCCCTGTACAGGCCTGTTGAAAAGGGCTGGGGTATAAAACCGATTTGATCATGAAATTTTTGCGTTTCCTCAGAACTGGTCACATTATTTTGCATCAGCATTTTAACAGAAACGGTATTCAGAATTGAATGCGGTATTAAATTTCCTGCCAAAGCCGCCAAACGAATAAGGCTTAGAGGTATAAACAGAAATTTTGCTTTTGAAAAACCCAGCCAGGAACGCATGTGACCTAAAATATTTTTTAAACTGATGCGCTCATTGCTTACGGCATTCAGTACCATACTCTGATCTGCTGGAGTATCAATTAAAGCAAGAACAGCCTTTGATAAGTCTTGCAAATGGATAGGCTGCAACTCCTGTTCCCCTTTGCCGGGAACAGGAATATACCAGGGCAGACCGGAGAGTCCTCTGAATAAGGAACTGCCGCCATAAGAACCACGTCCATAAACCAGAGAAGGGCGTAAAATAACTGATGCTACAGGCAGGTTCAACAAATAGTCATCAGCAGCTTTTTTGCTTTGGGCATAAGCTGAATCGGATGCATGAACTCCCAGAGCTGAGATCTGAATGATGTGTTTTACACCAGAAACCATACAGGCATCAAATAAGGCGCGTGGCGTAGCATAATGAATCGCCCAAATATTTTGAGCATTGGGGTGGTACAAAATGCCAACGCAATTAATTACTGCATCAATATCTTTTAGACGGCCAACCCAAAGTTTCGGGTCTTGATCATGAATAAAATCACAGGGAATGACTTGTGCTTGCGGAAACAAATCCTGAGCAAAACTGACATTGCGAACACAGCAGGTAACAGTATGTCCTTCTGCAAGCAAATCACTAACAAATTGGGAGGCAATAAAACCGGTAGCTCCTGTGACTAATACATTCATAGTTGAAGGTTCGATACAGGGATGATAATAAAATATTATCATTGTGTACTATTAAAATCCAGTATATAATCATCCCCTTATTAAAACAACTTGCACTTGTGTAGAATTTGCCCAGAATGCAGCGAAGCGAAATCAAGGAAGAGCAGTGCCATCACTGCCATTAAGTTAAGGAATTAATTTAAAATAGGCGTAGCCTTGATTACGCTATCGCTGCATCAAGGCTACAGTTTTTTAGATATTTAAATCAATCTTCTTATCCATAACTCATCTGGATTTTGTAACCTGATTTTATTTTTTATAGAGAGAACATATGAAAACTATCCTTGAATTGTTGGCTACCCAAGGTGGCAATGGCGAGTCACTTATTCACGCGATTAGGGATAAAATTAATAGCTTGATCGCTGTAAGAGGATTTACTTTTCAACTGGACAATTCTGCGAGCCGTGAGATCTCTCAGGGCTCTACTTTTGATTTGAGAAGTACTGTTGGTTTGGCAACGGATGACATACGGGTAAAAGAAATAAGAGAGCTTTTGGCCAATTTACAGCAAAGCAACATACTGGCCTTTGAGGAAAAACAGGATTTTGATAAAAACACATCGTTCTTTGTGATCACTCATGTGGATGAGCACAAACTTTTGAATGCGGATACTAATGCATTAAAAGTATCCAATCCAATCTTTTCTCCTGAACTGCAACATGAAACGATTCGTGTAGGAGCCCACGGTATTGATGTAAGCTACATCAGGGTAAAATCCGCTGGAAATGACGCAGATCTGATTCGGCATACCACCTTGATGCCCTCAGCTGAATCTTCTGCTCATGTGAGCGGTATCAATCCTCTACTGTTACAAAGTATTACTCATTTTATTATTTCGGGTGGGTATCTGGAATATATTACCCATTTAGTCAATACCTGCATGAGCCTGGACAAGGCAACAGGATTTCAGTTGTACTTGCAATCAAGCAGTCCCTTATATCCCATTGATCTCAGAGTATATCTTCCCTCAGGGCATTCGGAAATAGAAAATATTAAAGCCAAATTGACCGGATTTTCTTTACTGAGAAATAAAGCCATAGTTTTTGAAGAAAAAATGGCAACAGGTACAGATGTTGTAATTTTTATTATTAAAGAACTCCTGCCTGCGAGATTGGAACTTTATCTCCAACAATTAAAGCAGCAAAATAATACTGCAGAGGATCTGAGTGGAATACTTACTTTATTACAAGAGAATTTTCCCGAAAATGCGATAATTCAGGATTTGACGGTTCATACAGGTGTTAGTGTTAGTCGTCCTTATCCGCACATCAGATGCCGTAATTTTTATCACGAAACCGAAGTATATCGGGTCATAGAGTTACTTACTGCGGTGTTGGGTAGACCTCATGGACAAGGTGTATGGAGCAGCGATAAAAAACCTCAGAACAACACTACCCTTGTACAACCCGGAGGATACAGGATGTATGGCGCAGCACCTCAGGAATTGCAGTTGATTATCGATGTAAATGATTTTGATAAAGCAGAGGAAAAATTAAAGGAATCTTTAAGTGTAGCTTCCTCATTTGCTCCTCGCTAATCAAGAGTACAAAAGAGCATCATGCTAAGAAAACCGAGCCGCGACCGTAAGGAAGCGGAACAGTTCGATGCACTCTATTGTTGATTACTCATTGGGAGTACATCCAAAATTTCCGCTTCCTCAGCCTGAACGGCATCGAAGTAACGACTGGATAAGTCAGCTTCTTATCCCGATAAGTTAAGGAGTTCCGCGGGATGGTGGAGTAGAGCTTAAATTAATGGCAGTGGATCCCCCCTGACCTATTACCCGTATTATACTGTGCTAATACGGGTAATAAAGGTTAGGGGCAACAGACCCTAATAGTTTTGGATCTTGCTTGTGATAAAATCAACCAAATGTTCCATTTTGATTTGCTCTGAGTCATTAGACGTCCGTGCCTTATATTCAATGCAGCCTTGCTCCAGATTTCGCTCACTTACTACCAAACGGTGAGGAATACCGATCAAATCATTATCAGCAAACAAGACGCCTGGGCGTTCGTTACGATCATCCAGTAACACATCGATTCCCAAATCACTTAATTCCTGATACAAGGCGTCCGCACTCTCTTTAACCGTTTGAGAGCGATGGCCATTAATAGGAATAATGACCAACTCGAAAGGAGCTAAAGCCTGAGGCCAGATAATGCCCTGGTCGTCATGATGTTGTTCGATTGCGGCTGCAACAACACGGGTGATGCCCAAACCATAGCAACCCATCATCATGGTTTGCAATTGGCCTTGTTCATCGATGACGGCTGCATTCATTGCTTTGGCGTATTTATCACCTAACTGGAACACATGGCCTACTTCAATGCCGCGGCAGGAATAGAGTTTCCCTTTCCCATCCGGACTGATGTCACCTTCTTTGACGTTACGTAAATCAGCTGCGTCATGATATTGTGCATCTCTTTCCCAGGCAGCATGGAGGTAATGTTTGTCTTGCTGATTTGCGCCACAAACAAAAGAAGACATGGCCAAAGCATGATGATCAGCAATGATCGGTATGCTTAAACCTATGGGACCTAAGGAGCCAACCGGGCTTTTTAAGGTCTTCAGAATAGTTTCTTCATCAATAAAAATTAAGGGTGAATGTACTAAGGGATGTTTAATCGCCTTAACTTCATTGAGTTCGTCATCACCACGTAATACCAAAGCAACCATAGCATGTTCTTTACCCTGAACAATCAAGGTCTTCACTGTTTGATCGCTTGCAATGTTAAGAAACTGGGCCACTTCAGCGATGGTTTTCTTGTTCGGTGTATCAACCAATTGCATTGCTTCACTTGCCGGTTTAGTCGCCTTTTCCGGTTTCAGGCTGATAGCCTGTTCAATATTGGCAGCATAATCACTGGCATCGCTATAAAAAATCAAATCTTCACCTGAATCAGCAAGCACCTGGAATTCGTGGGATGCAGAGCCACCAATTGCTCCGGTGTCTGCTTCTACAGCACGATATTTCAGCCCCATACGATCAAATATTCTGCAGTAAGCCTGGTACATATCACGGTAAGTTGCCTGCAGGCTTTCCAGATTCAAATGAAAAGAGTAGGCATCTTTCATGATAAATTCCCGTGCGCGCATCACACCAAAGCGAGGTCTGATTTCATCACGAAACTTGGTCTGGATTTGATAAAAACTGGCTGGCAATTGCTTGTATGATTGCAGCTCATTACGCATGACATCAGTAATTACTTCCTCATGAGTTGGGCCAAAGCAATATTCCCGGTCATTACTGTCTTTCATAGTAAGCAACTGGCCGCCAAAGGTTTCCCAACGACCGGTTTCCTGCCATAACTCTGCAGGTTGCACCGCGGGCATTAATACTTCCATTGCATGAATACGGTTCATTTCTTCACGGACAATTTGCTCCACTTTACGGAGAACCTTCAGGCCGATAGGCATCCAGGTATAAAGGCCTGAACCTAATTTACGAATCATGCCAGCTCGTAACATGAGTTGATGAGAAGTGATTTCCGCATCACTTGGCGTTTCTTTCTGAGTTGCTAAAAACCATTGTGAAGCCCGCATTTCTGCTCCTGATTGAGTCCGAATTATAAGGTCAACATTATACCCGAGTTCCTTTAAAATGCTATTTATATGCTATCCTTGAGGTTGTGATATTCAGGAATACATCATGAATACTTTGGGATTAATCCATACTTTTTGTAAAGTGGTTCAATGTGCCAATTTTACTGCAGCAGCTAAAGCTATGGGTGTTTCGGCTGCTGCCGTCAGCAAGCAGGTTAGCCTTCTGGAAGCCGAGTTGGGTGTGCTTCTTTTGCATCGGACTACCAGGCAAGTCGCATTGACTGAAATTGGTGAAACTTATTATCGCGAAGTACAAAAAGTATTACTTGCCTTAGAGGAAGCTGATAGCATTATTGCAGCAGTTAAAGACGAACCAACAGGCTTACTCCGGGTTAAAAGTTCTCGTTATTTTGCTGAGCATTTTATAATGCCACGTTTGCCGCACTTTATGGCTAATTATCCCAAAATCACTCTTGATATACAGATTGCCGAGCATATTCCTCATCTTTTGGAAGAAGATTTGGATGTGGTTTTCGGTATGTCAGCCCAAGTCGCTTCCAATTCCATTCAGAAAAAAATTACTAGCACCCGCTATGTATTTTGCGCATCACCTCACTACCTGTCTTTACATGGCTCTCCCATGCAGCCTGCTGATTTAGCAAAGCATCAATACATTACCCATACTATGAGAGAGCCTAATGATCTGTGGAAATTTCCCACAGGTGAAACGGTCTATTTAAAACCGGTATTGTATCTGAATGACGCACATGCCATGCGAGAGTGCGCGATTAAAGGATTAGGAATTGTCGCATTGCATCATTATCAGGTCGCCGATGCACTTGCGAGTGGTGATTTAATTAAAATACTGCCTTCCTGTCACATGCCACAAATCCCGGTCTTTTTATATTACCATCCCGGCCGTTACATGCAGCCTAAAATCAAAGCCTGGATTGAGTTTATGTGCCAAAACCAGGCTGAGGAAATTTAGAGATTCCCCCATTTGAATCCTGGCAGGCAGTGTAGCCCGGTCTGCTTGTCCGATTCACGTCGTCCTGAGCGCGTCTTTTTGCGCGAAGGATCTCCAAATATTGGTACCATGCCACTTTCAGGAGATCCTTCGCGCAAAAAGACGCGCTCAGGACGACGTGGTTCGGGGAATGGGGAATGGCAAAGTATGAAAAAGAGCCAGATTTCGTAGCTCGTATTAGACGTCAGTTTGTAGCTCGGCCTGCTTGCAGCCGGGATCGAAGTGGTACCATCCCGGATGCAAGCAGACCGGGCTACGCGTGCTATTTAAATTATTTTCGCTTCCTGAAGTACTTGCTCTGACTTTTCGGCTAAAAGTTTATTTGCCGTTTCATCCAGTTCGATAAGCTCCAGAGCGTAGTTTTTATATTTTACCTTACCGCTGCTTACATCATATACCGCGCCGACCATTGCGATTTCATCATCATTGATCATTGTTTTTATGATACTGCTGCGCTTGTACATTGTTTGCAGGGTATTGGCAATGTTCAATTCTGTCACACGGTTCACGAAAGCCGGGTTTAGTCCGTTACGGTTTTCTTTTATCTGGTTTTCCGCCTTAATAGCCGGTTCAATTTTAGCAAGTAATTGCGTAATGTGTCCCTTTTTAATTCCATCACAGGCAGATTGAATAGCACCACAGCGAGTGTGGCCTAAAACAACGATCAATTTCGCACCCACTATATTACAGGCATATTCGGCACTGGCCAGAATATCGTCGTTCACCACATTACCGGCAACACGTATACAAAATATATCGCCAAAGCTCATATCAAAAATAGTTTCGACAGGCACTCGTGAATCAATACAGGCAAGTACAACTGCGATAGGATGCTGCATTTTTGCAGTATGTTTCACATCTATTTTGTTTGAGCGGTGAATACGTGTGTCCTCAAGAAAGCGCAGATTACCTTCATGTAATATGTTAAGTACCTGGGCCGGAGACAGATTGGCTTGCACGTCATAAGTAGTGACGTTGATAAAATCAATGTAGTTATGAATTTGATAGCTGTCTTTAAATCCTGTCAGGTTCAAGGCAATGTGTTTCCCAGGGGCTTGTTCGTCTTTGAACTCATTAAGTAACTCTAAAATTTCCTTATCAATGTACTGGGAATAACGGGCATCAATAATAAGCTGTGAGTGCTTGGGAATAGAATCCAGTTCAGCAATTAGAGCGGCTTTATTAAGAAAAGTTACTTGCTGCGGTAAAACCAGACGATTGGTAACACCATTGGTATATATTTCCTTGATAATGTCGATGCGCGCCTGGCTGTTCGATTTTAATATATAGAGCAAACTGACGGTCAGTCCTATTAAAATACCCGCTAACAAATTAAAGGCCAGAATACTGATTACTGTAACAATAAAAGGAATAAAGCGGTCGCTCCCTTGTGCATAAATAGTGCGGTATATAGAGGGTTTATTTAGTTTATACCCCGTATACATCAGAATAGCTGCAAGCGAAGACAGGGGGATTTTATTCAGGGCAGCGGGTATGAGCATTACAGCAAACAGAATAAAGATACCGTGTAAAATCGTGGAGGCTTTAGTTTTTGAACCTGCCTGAATGTTAATGGAAGTTCGTACAATCACTGAAGTTACAGGAATCCCTCCGATAAGGCCGGCAGCAACGTTACCAACTCCTTGCGCAACTAATTCCTGGTTTGAAGAGCTGTGTCTCTTCAGTGGATCCAGCCTTTCACCTGCTTTTAAGTTAAGTAATGATTCCAAAGAGGCAACGGTTCCTATAATCAAGGCATAAAGGTATACTTTGGGATTAGCCCAGCTTCCCCAGGCTGGATATTGTAGCTGACTGAAAAACTCGTAAAGACCGGTTGTTTCGGGAATATTTACCAATTGGGGGGAATTCTGTTCCAGAGATGAACCTGTCCATTGAAAGATTTCGTTTAAAAATACACTCAGAATAACTACTATAATTGGGGCTGGTATTTCCTTTAATACTTTATTTTTAGTGAATTCGAAGTAAATCAGTATGCTGAGGGATAGAAAGGTAATGATCATGGCACCCGTATTAATATGGTGATACAGGGCAAGCAAAGGGCTTAGGGCAATCACCTCAGTGGTTTCAAGCAAATGGGTTTTAAGTTCATCAAAATCAGCAGAAAGGGTAAACGCAAGGGGTAATTGCTTGATGATTAATAAAATACCGATAGCACAAAGTAAGCCTTGCACGACATTGGTTGGGACATAGTCAGCAACAAAACCAGCTTTACATGCTCCAATAAACAGCTGAAACAAGCCTGCGAACATGACTGCCAGTAAGAATGTATTAAAATCACCTAATTGGGTTATAGCAGTGACCACCACAGCAGCCATTCCCGCAGCCGGACCACTGACACTCACCTCGGAACCACTTAAGGCTCCAACAACAATACCACCGACAATACCACTTAAAATTCCGGAGAAGAGTGGGGCGCCGGAGGCTAACGCAATACCAAGGCATAGAGGGATTGCGACAAGAAATACAACTATGGCGGCAACAAAATCAAATTTAAAATAACGCTTGCTGTACACACGAAGTTTACGCAGGTTAATTATTTTTCTCCTGATCATTGGGAAGTTCCTGTATCTGAAATCTAATTTAAGGTTAAATGGTTCTTCTTACAGAATAAGAAAAATTTAATTGCTGTCCCTGTACCATATTATAGAGATGCCGATGGCGCATCTCTAAGTAACGCATAGACTATACCTAGTGTAATAGATTTGTAAAGAATGTAACAGGTTAATTTTTGTAAAGATGGGTTTTTTATTAATTCAAAAAGCTGTAGCCTTGATGCCGCGTAGCGGAATCAAGGTTTTCTTTGGACTCAGCAAGGTTTTCTGCTGAGAAGTACAGACTTCTTATACCCCTTCAACATCCTCAAATTCTTCGGCTGCAAAGAGCTCTGTTTCATCAACCTGATTTGGGCTCAACAATTCCTGTTCCAGGTTTTTGAAGTTCCACATGCTCTGATCCATCAATTGGCTGGGTTTAATGCTCTGCAAGGCATGAAGCATGTTAGAGGGAACTTTGGGATTTTCTTCCGCCAGCTGATCAATCAAACGCGCTACCTTTTTGCGCATCAGATTTTCTTGCGAGCCACAAAGATTACAAGGGATAATGGGGAAGGCCTGTTCTGTCGCAAAAGTAATAATGTCTTTTTCCTGTACATAGCACATGGGACGAATCACTATATGCTTCTTATTGTCGCTAAGTAATTTGGGTGGCATGGAACGTATATCGCCATTGTACAAAACTGACATCATAAAAGTACGGATCATATCATCGCGATGATGTCCCAAAGCGATTTTGGTAAACCCCTTTTCTTCAGCATAGCGATAAATAATACCGCGGCGTAAACGGGAACATAAAGAACAATAGGTTTTTCCTTCAGGCACTTTTTCTTTAACAATACTGTAGGTATCACGTGTCAGGATTTCATGAGGAATAGAGCGGTCAGCAAGCCATTGGCGAAGAACTGAGTCATCCCAACCTGGCTGTGCCTGATCCAGAGTAAAAGCAAAAATTTCAAACTTGTTACCCGAACGACGCCGTAACTGATCAAGAACAGTAAGCATGGTAAAAGAATCTTTACCACCGGACAAACAGACCATTACCCGATCGCCTCGCTGGATCATATTAAAATCCGCAATGGCTTTACCGGTGTAATGCAGTATTTTTTTTTCAACTAAAGAAGGATTGGACGACATAAAACAACCTGATTATGTTATTTGGAGGCTGCACTGCCTACAGAGGAAAATCCATTAACCCGAGTAGTGGCTAACCATGAGTTTATCTGTTCAATATCATTGACATTCAATGTACCAGCCAGATATTTTAAAGTTAAAATTGAATTAATCAAATCATATTGATCTCTTGCCAGCTGTTCCTGGGCTTCAAACAAACGTTGCTGGGCATTCACCACATCCACCATGGTACGAGTTCCCACTTCAAATTGCGCCTCTGTACTTTCCAGTGAGTTTTGCTGGGAAATGATGGTTTGCCTGTCTGCTTTAACCTTGCTAATTCCATCAGTAATGGTGTTAAAGGCAATACGGCTGTTAACTACTACATCTCTGTAGGTCTGCTCCATTTGTTCCGCAGAACCCTGAAAATTGTACTGAGCCTGGCGAGTCTGCGATTGAACCAGCCCACCTTGAAACACCGGAAAGTTCATAGCAAGGGCAACATTAGCCTGCGTCTGGCGGGAAGGTACGAAAAAGGAACTTCCTGCAACAGCATTCCGGGTTTGGGTTGCATTACTCTGAATAGAGAACACTGGCCAGTTTCCTGCTGAGAGCGCTTTCATATTCTCTTTGGCTACTTCAAGGTTATATTTTGCAGCATAGAGTTTGTAATTTTGTTTTATTCCGGTATCAATCCATTGGTTTACATCATTGGGTTCGGGACTGATGAGCGGAATCCTGCTGTCACGCAGTGGAGCGAGTGCTTCGTATACGTGATTCGTCAGTTTTCTTAAATTTTCACTTTGGTTGACCTGGTTATTCCGTGCCGAAATAACCGTTGCAATGGATTGATCATAAGCGGCTTTGGCTTCATAAACAGAAGTGATCGCATCAAGACCAACCTGAAACCGTTGTGAGGCCTGATCATACTGGCGTTTGTTGGCGCGCTTTTTAGCTTCAGCAAAATCCAGAGTATCTTTGGCGAAAAGCACATCAAAATAGGCTTTTGCTGTTCTCAGGATCAAATTCTGGGCGGCATCATTAAATGTTGCCTGGGCAGCCTTGACAGATGCTTTAGCCTGAGCCACTTTTGCCCATGCCTGATAATTAAAGACTGCCTGAGATGCTGTAACCTGCCATACATTATTGGAATAATACTGGTCTGTACCTAAACCACCTGCGGTAACTTTTTGCAGATTGCGTCCCGCCTGGCTAGTAAAACCGACCTGGGGATAAAGAACGGAGCGAGCTTGCGGTACTGCTTCTGTGCTGGACATATAGGTGTCATAAGCATTTTTGAAAACAGTATCATTTTCAAGGGCTTGTTCATAAATGTCCATTAAATCTGTCGCATGTACGCTGGGCGAAAGACTTAAGGTTATAACACAGAACAGAAGCGTTTTTTTCATTCCAGCATTCCCTAGAATACAAATTCTTTTGGTTTTAACTGATCCACAAAAGGTGGAATCTCAGTTTCAAAAATCATAGATTCCGTCCACTTTTCGTCATGGTCTAAATTGTACAAGCGCGCTTGCATCACAGGGGCTTTGCCCTCTATTGCGAATAATTTTCCACCAGGAAGTACCTGAAGTCTATGTGTTTCGGTGAGTTTTTCTATAGCACCGGTGAATACCATAACATCGTATGGCGCTTTTTCCAACCATCCATTACATCCATTACCCGTTATTAATTCTACATTGTGGCAATGATGTGCCTTAAGCTTTTGGGCTGCTTGTGCCGTAAATTCTGAATAATAATCAATGCTTATGACCTGTTTGCATAATTTACTCAGCATGGCGGTCAGAAATCCGCTGCCTGTACCTGCTTCCAACACGGTCTCGGTACCTTTAAGCGCTAAGGCCTGTAGAATTTTTCCCTCTTCCAAAGGAGTAAGCATCCTTTGGCCATGAGCTAATGGAATTTGCATGTCTGAATAGGCAAATGGAACATAGAGCTCAGGAACAAATTCATGGCGAGGAAGCAGATCATATAAATCAAGAATGGAATCATTAAGAACATCACCAGTTCTTAATTGTTGTTTGATCATGTTAATACGTGCGCTTTGATTGCTCATTTATTATACCGTGTTAATTATTTGAGGTTGTTGAATTTTTACCAGGGGTTCATTGAACCGGGTGAAACGTCAGCAAACCTTACTAGGTTAAAACTTTGAGGCAATTTTAGCAAGAATTCGGCTTATGTGCTAAGCATTAATATCGAAATAAAAAAGTTCTTGCTTTTCTTATTCGTATTTCATGGTGACAATGTTTAAAATTTGCTATTATTTGTCCCCTTTATCATCTTATCGGAGAGTACAGTGCTTGAGAGATACATCGATTTTTTGCAAACTGAACTGGGAACACTTAAAGATGAAGGACTGTTTAAATCAGAGCGAGTTATTTCCAGCCAACAACAAGCTGATGTAACGGTAAATAATAAAGAGGTGATTAACCTCTGTGCCAACAACTATCTCGGCCTTGCCAATGATCCGCAATTAATTGCTGAAGGGCAAAAAGCTTTAGGTGAGTATGGTTATGGAATGGCTTCAGTGCGTTTTATCTGTGGCACCCAAACACCACACAAAGAACTGGAACAAAAAATCAGTCACTTTTTAAGCAAAGAAGATACTATATTATATTCTTCCTGCTTTGATGCAAATACAGGGCTTTTTGAAACCTTGCTTGGTGAAGAAGATGCAATAATCAGTGATGCCCTCAACCATGCCAGTATTATCGATGGTGTCCGTTTGTGTAAGGCGGCGCGATATCGCTATGCCAGTAACGACATGAAGGCTTTGGAAGAACAGTTAATTGCTGCGAAAAATGCCAGATTCCGTCTGATTGCTACGGATGGTGTTTTTTCTATGGATGGTATTCTCGCCAATCTTCCCGCTATCTGCGATTTGGCGGATAAATATGATGCCATGGTGATGGTAGATGATTCTCATGCCGTAGGTTTTATGGGTAAAACAGGGCGAGGCACTCCCGAACATTTTGGCGTTACTGACCGTGTTGATATCATCACTGGAACTCTGGGCAAAGCTTTAGGCGGTGCTTCAGGCGGTTATACTTCTGCCAATCGTGTTATCATTGAATGGTTGCGCCAACGTTCCAGGCCTTATTTGTTTTCCAATACTCTGGCGCCGGTTATTGCCCATACCTCTTCACTGGTTTTGGATAATTTAAGCAAGAGCAATGTATTGTCAGAGAAATTAAAGCGCAATAGCCAGTACTTCCGTGATGGAATGCAACAACTGGGCTTTAAGCTCATACCAGGAGAGCACCCCATTATTCCTGTGATGTTAGGGGATGCCAGCCTGGCTGGAAAAATTGCCAATCGTTTACTTGAATTGGGTATTTATGTGGTAGGTTTTTCCTACCCGGTTGTGCCAAAGGGCCTGGCGCGTATTCGCACTCAAATGTCAGCAGCTCTTGAGTTACATCATCTTGATAAAGCATTAAAGGCGTTTGAAACAGCAGGTAAGGAATTTGCTGTAATTTAAATTTAATTATTCTGAGGTACTACATGAAATCATTGGTCAAAGCAAAGCGAGAGCCCGGGATTTGGATGCAGGATGTGCCAGTTCCAGAATACGGTGTAAATGATGTATTGATTAAAATCAAAAAAACTGCAATTTGCGGTACAGATATTCATATCTACACCTGGGATGACTGGGCTCAGGCCACTATTCCTGTTCCTATGACTGTAGGGCATGAGTTCTATGGTGAAATTGTCGAAGTTGGAAAAGAAGTACAGGGTTTGGAAGCAGGGCAACGAGTTTCTGGCGAAGGGCATATTACCTGCGGGTTTTGCCGTAATTGCCGTGCTGGAAAGCGTCATTTATGTCGTAATACTTTGGGAGTAGGGGTAAATCGTCCCGGATGCTTCGCCGAGTATTTGGCTCTTCCCGCGTCTAACGTCATAGCACTTCCTGATAATGTGACTGGCGATCAGGCGTCAATCCTTGATCCTTTTGGTAACGCTACTCATTGCGCACTGGCTTTTGATGTGGTGGGTGAAGATGTATTGATTACAGGTGCCGGTCCAATAGGAATTATGGCTGCAGCCATAGTAAGACATATAGGTGCCAGACACGTGGTGATCACCGATGTCAATGACCATCGTCTGGAACTGGCCAGACAAATGGGCGTCAGCAAAGCGGTCAATGTAACACATGAAAAACTCGATGACGTTATGGCTGAGCTTGGCATGACAGAAGGCTTTGATGTTGGTTTGGAAATGTCGGGTAATCCTATGGCTTTAAATGATATGATGAAGGCCATGAATCATGGCGGACATGTTGCGATATTAGGCATTCCTCCTCAGGAAACAGCAATAGACTGGAACCAGGTTATTTTTAAAGGTCTGGTGATTAAAGGTATTTACGGCCGTGAAATGTTTGAAACCTGGTATAAAATGATAGCCATGTTACAGAGTGGGCTCAACATTACACCCGTAATGACCCATCATTTTGCCGTTGACCAATATCAGCAAGCTTTTGAGATTATGGCATCTGGCCAATCAGGAAAAGTAATTCTTGATTGGGAATAATGAACAGGATGATGGCCTTGATGCGAGGCCTTTAGATTAAGAAAATTGGAGTATGTATGGCACAGTATATTTTCACCATGAACCGGGTGAGCAAAATCGTTGAAAACCAACGCTTTATTTTAAAAGATATTTCTTTAAGCTTTTATCCTGGCGCTAAAATTGGTGTTTTAGGCTTAAACGGCTCAGGTAAGTCAACTCTGTTACGTATCATGGCGGGTGTTGATACCCAGCATGAAGGTGAGGCACGGCCACAAGCAGGAATCCGAATTGGTTATCTGGAACAGGAACCAAAGCTGGATCTGGAAAAAACAGTACGTGAAGTAGTTGAAGAAGGTGTGGCAGAAATTAAAGATAAATTAAATCGTTTTGACGCAATCAGTATGCGTTTTGCAGAGCCAATGAGCGATGATGAAATGAATACTTTACTTGCTGAACAAGGTGAGTTGCAAAACGAAATTGAAGCCTGCGGCGGTTGGGATCTGGACAGACAGCTGGATGTAGCGGCTGATGCCTTAAGATTACCGGATTGGGATGCGGTGATTGGTAAACTATCAGGAGGGGAGCGTCGCCGCGTTGCCTTGTGCCGTTTGTTGCTTTCAAATCCTGATATGTTATTGCTCGATGAGCCGACCAACCACCTCGATGCAGAAAGTGTTGCCTGGTTAGAGCATTTCCTTGAAGAGTTTCCTGGTACCGTTGTGGCCATTACCCATGATAGATATTTCCTCGACAATGCAGCTGAGTGGATTTTGGAACTGGATCGCGGTGAAGGTATTCCATACAAAGGGAATTACACTTCCTGGCTGGAACAAAAAGAAGAACGCCTGAATATGGAAAAGAAACAGGAAGACTCTCATCAACGTGCTATCAAGGCAGAGTTGGAGTGGGTACGTACTTCTCCCAAAGGACGACATGCCAAGAACAAGGCTCGTTTGGCTCGTTTTGAAGAAATGAATTCTAAAGAATTCCAGAAACGTAATGAAACCAATGAAATTTATATTCCACCAGGTGAGCGTTTGGGTGATTTGGTTCTTGAAGGCGAAAAGATCAGTAAATCCTTTGGCGACAGAATCCTGATTGAAAATCTGGATTTCGTCCTTCCCAAAGGTGGGGTTCTGGGGATTATTGGACCCAACGGTGCAGGTAAGTCAACATTCCTGAAAATGATCACCGGTCAGGAAGAGCCAGATAGCGGTACTATCCGCATTGGTGAAACAGTCCAAATGGCTTATGTGGATCAGATGCGAGATGATTTAAATGCCGATAATTCAGTCTGGCAGGAAATTTCAGATGGTCATGACATTATGCAGGTCGGCAGTTTTCAAATGCCATCACGCGCTTATGTTGGACGCTTCAATTTCAAGGGAACCGATCAACAAAAGAAAATGTCACAACTTTCCGGTGGAGAGCGCAACCGCGTTCATTTAGCCAAACTATTGAAGAGTGGTGGTAACGTGTTGTTACTTGACGAACCCAGTAACGATTTGGACGTTGAAACCTTACGTGCCCTGGAAGAAGCTATTCTCAACTTCCCTGGTTGCGCGATTGTCATATCGCATGACAGATGGTTCCTGGATCGTATTTGTACTCATTTAATGGCCTTTGAAGGTGATTCGCAAATTACCTTCTTCGAAGGAAATTACAGTGATTATGAAGCGGACAGAAAACGTCGTTTGGGTGATGAGGCAACAAGACCATCACGTATTAAATATCGACGGTTAAAGGATAATTAACAGGATCACCGTTCACCAGGATGTGTCATCCTGGTGAACAGATAAATATATTGTTACCAGAGCTTTATTGACATTTAGCTGGCTTGAGTTGAAAATCTTAACACTTCGATCACGAGTCGAAAAATCAACAGCACCTGGCGTGCGGAGATAAAATTCAAATGAAAAAGTTGTTATGGGCAGGGTTACTGCTTTGCATAGGTTTGACTTCTTGCGTGGAATACGATGAGTCTACCCTTATTACAGACGATGCCGGTTATGTTCATCGTACGATTCATTATTTAAGGGATAAAAGAGGACGAGATTATTTCCCCATGCAAATTAAAGCACCGGGTGAACGCGTTTTTATTTTTGATCCCAAAGCCTCAGCCTGGGCTGCTTATGATGAAGAAGGCAACAGGGTTATGACCGGTAGTGGCTCTGCTGGCGTTGATCAATGTGAAGAAAATTCATCAAAATCTTGCCGAACCGTAACAGGAACATTCCGTGTCTATAACAAAAGAGGTCTTGAATGCCGCTCTGGTGAATATCCGGTAGATACAAAAGGCGGGGCAAAAATGCCTTATTGCATGTACTTCTATCAAGGCTTCACCATCCATGCCGCTTACGAAGTGCCTGATCGTCCATCAAGCCATGGTTGCGTCCGTATTTTCCCCAGTGCTGCAAAATGGCTGAACGAAGAGTTTATGCGCGTGGGTACTAAAGTAATCGTACTGGCTTATCCTGATGAAAATGGTGTGAACAAACCAGCAGCGGTAGCCAAGCGTTAAGTTCGATCTCTGTCGTCCCCGGATCCGCGTCGTCTCCACGGATCCCCGTCGTCCTGAGCGCGTCTTTTTGCGCGAAGGATCTCCCCATATTGGCACCATGCCGCTTTGAGGAGATCCTTCGCGCAAAAAGACGCGCTCAGGACGACGTAGATCCGGGGATGGTGTACGCACATAACCAAAAAGGATCATCATGTCAGGAAAAATCACATGGGGAATATTGGGAACCAGTTTTATTTCTGAAGTAATGGCAAAAGCCATACACGCGTCAACCAGCAGTGAATTACTTGCTGTCGGAAGCCGTTCGCTGTCTTCAGCCAAACACTTTGCCGAACAACATCAAATCTCCAAGGCCTATGGCAATTTTCAAAGCCTGCTTGATGATCCTGCGATAGATGCCATTTACATTGGATTACCCAATCATGTCCACAAAGAATGGATCATTCGCTGTGCCTTGGCTGGTAAACATATTTTATGTGAAAAGCCTTTTGTGCTAAATGCTGCTGAAGCTCATGAGGTGCTGGGAGTCCTGGAGGAAACCCGTGTTTTTTGTATGGAAGCTTTGATGTATCGCTGTCATCCTTTTAGCAAAAAACTACAGGAATTAGTGCAAAGCAAAATCCTGGGGGACATCAGGTTATATAATGCAGTCTATACCGCACCCATTGCCCATCTGGCTAATCCAGTTGCAGGGGGCAGCATCCGTAATCTGGGTTGTTATCCCGTCTCTCTGATCAGACTATTGGCAGGCGCCGAGCCTGTGGAAATCATTGGAACAGGACGCTGGAATAAAGACAATCAAACGGACAGTCAGGCCAGCGTCATTCTCAAATTTGCCGATCACAGCATAGCCACAGTATCTACCGCAGACGATTTTGCAATGGTTTGGCAATTTGATATTTGGGGCTCAGAGGGTCATTTGAAGGTCATTTCCAATCCCTGGTTGCCGGATGCAGAAAATAAATGCATTATTCAGCGCTATGATGAAAAGGAACCTGTTGAAATCAGGGTAAGCGGCGAAAAACCGCTTTATACCTATCAGATTGATACGGTGAATCATTGCATCCTAAAAAGCGATATGAGAGAGCAAGAAGCAATTTCACTATCTGATAGCTTGGGAAACAGTATCGTTTTGGAAAGCTGGTTAAACCAGATTTAATTACTACGTCGTCCTGAGCGCGTCTTTTTGCGCGAAGGATCTCCTGAAAGTGGCATGGTGCCACTGCGATCCCGGCTGCAAGCAGACCGGGCTACGGTTTATGCCTCAATCTTTAACTTCAGATCCAAAACATTCGCATTAATATTAACAAAGCCGCGTGTAAATGGGAGAGAGGCATTATTAACCTTTACTGTATTATTAATAGTCGTATTAGAGAATACATGGCCGTACATTAATTCAATGGTTGTATTGGCATTAAAATGATAATCGCCAGCCAGACCGACTAAATATTGTGTATCTGAAGGGAAGGTGATGGTTCTTAAGTTTTCCTGCTCTGGCCCATCATCAATCATGCCTATCAAAGCAATACCCAGGTTTTGGGAAAACTGGGTTCTTACCGCGGCAAGAAAGGCGTATGAGGCATCAAAATGCATATCAAACAGGAAATTACTGGATGGTGGCGGAACAGCCGTATTGATATAACGAACGTAT
The DNA here is from genome assembly GCF_000373765.1 of Legionella shakespearei DSM 23087. GTDB lineage: Bacteria > Pseudomonadota > Gammaproteobacteria > Legionellales > Legionellaceae > Legionella > Legionella shakespearei. Next base: position 20,514 of record NZ_KB892407.1, read on the forward strand.
TGATTCGCATTCCACTCCGTTCTAAATGCTTGCAAACTGACCAGCCAGGTAGGGTTGAAAATATGGACATAATTGGCAATAGTTGTTGCTGGCATGCTGAAACTGAATAACAGATTATTGCTGTACAATGAGCCCAGAGAGCTGTCACCCTTAGTGTTTTGCCTGATTCGTGAATAATAAGTCAAACCAAGAAAGTTAGTCTCATTAATCATATAAGTAGCACCAAGATTATAGCCCAAGCCAAAACTGGATGTTTTGTTAATCAACGTTGCCGAGGTAAATTGTCCGGTAGGAAAAGCCCAGTTGACTTCATTATTCAGTAGAAAGTTGAAGTTCAGACCACCACCTACGTATAATTTTTTATTCACCGCATAAGACAGTTTAGGGCTTATATCGACATCGGTCAGATAGTTTTGTGTGTCAGCAAATTTGGTAAACGCATCATTACCCCAGTTCAGATTCGAATTAAAGGGTTCTGTTACATCAAGGCCAATCACCAGCTTGTCATTAAGGCGTCTGGCCAGTCGCCCATAGGGAAGTAAGGTCGTGGTGCGCGAATTATTAATCCCTGAGTCATATCCGCCAGTATTAAAGTTGAGAACATCGCCTTTAAATCGTAAATCAGCGTAAGAACCTGTGCCGCCTATGAGAAAGGTATTTTTTTTAACTTTAAACAGCTCAGAGGGATTGTTATAACTAATTCCAGCAAAATACTGAATGACATTTGCATGCGCATTCAAGGCTAACACGCATAATAGTCCAGTAGAGAATACACGCATAATCTTCCTATGATTTAGCGTCCAATTCCTTGAACGCTGTTTACAATTATTAAAATTAATTAGATGGTGGAGCAGGATTGTTTGTTGTAGTAGTATCTGTGGCTGGTGTAGTTTGCGGCACTGTTCCGTTGGTCGTAGGAGCAGCCTGGTTGTTTGTGCCATTAGTGACAGACGATGGTGCATTGCCTGCTGCTGCATCATTTGATTGCTGAACAGTAGTTCGTGGTGTTGCAATCATTTGGGTTATGCCAAGATCACCGGTGATTTTTCTTCCTACAGTCAAATTCACATTCAGTAACTGGGTTACTTTTTCCTTGTCATTTTGATAAACGACTTGTAACGGCAGGCTGATTTTCCATTGATTGTCTTTAGCTTCTGTAATTTGCGCCTGACCATCCAACTGGCTGCTCACGTTCAGCTTTTGAGATTTGATTGCATCAAGATTACCCGATTTTTGTAAGGCAGAATTAAAGCCTTGCCATCCTTCATTAGTAAAGCATGCCTGTAATTTCATGAGTTGAGCATCCAGAGTCGCTGGATCAAAATCAAAAGCCTGGGTAATCGCTTTTTCTGACCAGGTTAATACAATGCTCTGGTCAATGGTTTTGACGCTTGCTGGAATTTTATAGTCGCAATCGATAACCGGTGCTGCCTGTTGCACTGGAACCTGCTGCACATTTTGCACGTCAGTACCTGTTTGCCCCTGTGGTGTGGTTTGTGGCGTTTGGGTTGGTTGCTGATTGACAGTTTGATCTTGCTGGGCAGGGTTAACCTGATTGGTTTGATTTTGCTGGGTATCGGTAGTGTTTTGAATTACCGCAGGTGTCTGGCCTGGTGTCACTGTAGGTGTATTCGTAGTGGCTGGTGCAGTCGTTTGTGATTCTACAGTCTGTTGAGTTGCTTCTGCCTGAACCTGTGTACACAGCAAAGTAAATAAAGCACCTGACAACATTGTATTCTTCATGAATAACTCCTTAATTAATATCTAACAATTCTGCGATAATAACAGCCGCTAGTCTAGCAGTTTTTTGGTCTTGATCCAGAGGGGGGGACAGTTCCGCAAGATCAATGCTAACAACTTTTCCACTTTGCACAATATATTTTAACAGTGGCAGTATTTGCCAGGGAGTCAGACCCAAAGTTTGAGGTGCACTAACGCCAGGAGCATAACATTCTGCCAGTACGTCAAGGCAGATTGTCAGATAGATATGATCCAGATTCAGCATAAAGTCATCTAGAAAGGCCAGTTGCCATGCCAGACTTTGTTCATTGATTTCTTCAGCTGTTAGATATTGAACATTAAGTTCTTCGGCACGCTGGAAGAGGGTGGGCGTATTGCCAAACTTTTGGATGCCCATACAACAATAGTCAAAAGACCGTTTATTTTCCTTACAAGCAGCTGCGATTTGTGAAAAAGGGGTGCCTGATGTTCCTGCCTGACCCGTTTCCCAGGGGCGTATATCAAAATGGGCATCAAAATTAATAATTCCCAATTTTTGATAATGGGGTGCCAAACCTTGATAGTGACCCCAGGCTATTTCATGTCCGCCTCCAAAGGCTATGGTGTTATGCCCTAGTTGATGACAATGATCAATCACCTTGGCGAATTGGGCTTGGGCAGATTCCAGGTCACCGTCTTCACAGGAAATGCTTCCTAAATCGATGTATTGGCGATTATCAGGGCAGGGCAGTCTGGCTAACTGACTTTTAATCTGATCTGGTCCCAGTCTGGCTCCTGGCCTGCCCTGGTTGCGTGTAACTCCTGTATCGCTGGAAAAGCCTATGAAAACAGTCTTTTTTTCATCACTAACCAATTCTTGCTGCAGGTTAACAAAGTTTATTTTTTGAAAAAATCGCTCCGCATTTGCCGTGTCTGTTCTGCCCTGCCAGAGGGAAGGATCCGCTTTCTGATAATTAGGAAGGTGTTCAAACATTCAATGCTCCTGT
>NZ_KB892408.1 GCF_000373765.1 Legionella shakespearei DSM 23087
GGGGTGACCAAGGTCGTAACGGAGGCGAATATTTCTTCTGGTATTATATGGGGTGGGTATGGTTATGAAGTCGGAGGGATTAATCAAAATTCTACGGTGTCAGGTGGCGACCCTTGTGATGGCAAAAATGATGGGGGATGTAATACAACACGTATTATAAATTGTTTAACGAATCAAGACAATTGCGTTAACACTCCGTCATCGTCTATTGATATCGCTACTTATGCAGCTGGAATATGTGACCAATATAATGGTGGCACCTTCAATGACTGGTATTTGCCTGCTATATGTGAATGGAGTAATTCAGGGAATAGTTGTTCTATCGATAATATCTATACCAATTTGCGTCAGCATGGTTTTGGCGGTATTGTTGNTGGCNNNTACTGGAGTTCTACCGAGNNCTCGNNCNNTCCGCAGNNCNTCGCGTGGTACCAGNNCTTCGCCGCCAGTGGCANCAGCTTCCAGGGCNNCNNCANTAAGANCANTCAGCNNGGTNTTCGTTGTGTGCGAGGCTTTTAATCCATTTACCTATTTATCTATTTNAATCCCCGGGCTGCGTGAAGCAGACCGGGGTTGTGTTCGAGGAGGCATGATGTCGTTGTACACCGATTTACCCGTATTTCGTGATGCCTGGCAGTTGGCTCTTCGGGTGTTTGAGTATACGAAAGAATTTGGCAGGGAGCATAAGTACACACTTGGCCAGGACATGAAAAAAGATTCATTGCAGCTGGTGCGCCATTTGTATCGGGCGAATAAGGCACAGGATAAGAGGGTTTATCTGGAAGCATTTCTGGATGATTATGAATTTTTAAGGCTGGAAATCCGTATGGCAGCGGAAATGAGGTTGTTGTCGATGAAAAAGCAGGCGGCATTAAGCCTTTTGCTGGAGCGCATCGGCAAGCAAGCGATTGGTTGGCGTAATGCCAATCAATAAAGCCGGAGTTATGGCTGTTACGATGGTCATGGGAGAGCATGGTTTTATTTAAAGCGCAAAGGGGCCGTATTACATGCGGTTGAATCGTATTGCCGCAAGAAGCCTTGTGGCAAATCAAAACACCTTTGACTTGCTGGCAACTACTGGAGTTCTACCGAGAACTCGGACAATCCGCAGAACAACGCGTGGAACCAGAACTTCGCCGCCAGTGGCAGCAGCAACCAGAACAACAATAAGAACAATCAGCTTGGTGTTCGTTGTGTGCGAGGGTTTAAGTAAAATCAAATGAAGTACCTGCTGGCTGCGATGTAAGCGGCCAGCTTTTTTATTTCCAAAAAAATAGTCGAGGTTTTGATGTATTCCTGTTGTTCTGAAAGCGCCGCTCCTGGTCGAGCCATTGAACTGGCTGATTTGTTTCAGGCGTATCGTGATTGCCGTAAAAACAAGCGCAACACCATGAATGCTTTGGCCTTTGAAGTGGATTACGAAGATGAGTTGCTGGCACTTTGGGATGAGATTCAATCAGGAACGTATCGCCCGGGACGCTCCATTGCCTTTATTGTGAACAAACCGGTGAAAAGAGAGATTTTTGCAGCACGCTTTAAAGACCGCGTGGTCCACCATTTAATTATTAATCAGCTGAACCCCTTGTTTGAAAAAATCTTTATTCATGACAGTTATGCGTGCCGCAAGGGAAAGGGAACGCACCGGGGGATTTTGCGTGCTAGCCGTTTTATTCGCCAGTGCTCTCAAAATGCTATTCAAGACTGCTTCATCCTTAAGTTTGATATCAGGGGATTTTTTATGGCCATAGACAAGAGTATTTTGTGGCGCAGGTTGCACGATTTTATTGTGCAGTATTATTCGGGTGATGATTATGAGCTGTTACTGTTTCTCTGTTATCAGGTGGTGATGAATGACCCGACCCGGAATTGTTTTATCAAAGGTGGCGAAGAAAATTGGGATGGCCTACCTCCTGACAAGAGCCTGTTTCACTCAAAACCCCATTGCGGGCTGCCGATAGGTAATTTAATCAGCCAGATTTTTGCCAATTTTTACATGAATCCTTTTGACCACTTTATGAAGCATGATTTGGGTTTGAATTATTACTGCCGCTATGTTGATGATGCTCTGGTGGCGCACGAGGACAGAGCGTATCTACAGGAGCTGATTCCTGTTATTTTCGATTTTTTGAGCGTTAAACTCAAGTTGACACTGCATCCGCGGAAAATCTATTTGCACCATTACAGCAAGGGAGTTACTTTTTTGGGAATGCACATTAAGCCCCATTGCATTCTTCCCGGCAAGCGCATCAAAGGGAATTTTTATGATGCTATTGTGCGCCATAATAAAGTGGTAATAGAGCGTAAGCCAACTAAAGACGAGCAGCGTGCCTTTTTATGCAGTGTTAATTCGTATCCGGGTATCCTCAAGCATTATAATACTTACGGGTTTCGTAAAAGGATGCTGTTCAGGCATCTGTCCATCTGGTGGTGGAACCTGATGTATTGCAGTGGTGGTTGCGCCAAATTGGTTTCCAGGCAAAGAATGGCGCGTTAACGGACTGCCCTGTTTCATCCCTCCTTTTTTATTTATGCCATACATAACCCCGCTTTGATGATGTGGGCAAATGAGGGCTCTGTGTCTTTTCTCGTAATAACTAACTTTGGTGGTGAATTATAAAGAATTAAGTATAGAAAAACCCCATTTTACCATGAAAATATAATACCATTAAAAGCAACGATGTCAATAAAATTGCACTAAATGATAGTTCGAGCTGGTATAGCGTGTTGCATGTCACCATATTGTTCAATATGCGAGGATTAAATTAACGTGAGTGGCTAATCAATAAAGAAAATTTAATGGCGCTTACTGAAGCTGTTTTGTAGCCCGGTCTGCTTGCAGCCGGGAACTGACGCTCGTTACACAATTGAAGTCCTGACCAATACTTCATTCCCGGCTGCAAGCAGACCGGGTTACAAGAGTTTCTTGTTCTCCTAAAAAATTCCATTGTTATCGTTGATTCGTCACCTGTTTCATGCCTTTGTAAGGAATTCGCCTTGAATAGGTTCAAATAAACATCTAAATTTATACTAGCATTAGCTAAAAGGAGTTAAATTTTACCATGTCGAGGAAAAAGGGTATTCAAACTCACCAGGAATTACTCTGTAGGCTAATGATTTGTGAAGAGCGTTATCAGAATTTTATGAATGCTGCCACAGACTCAATTTTCATTAATAACTTAAGTGGATTGATATTAGATGCTAATACTGCAGCATGTAATGCCTTAGGATATACATATAAGGAAATTATTAATTTGCATGTATGGGATATTGAGATTGGTTTTTCCAAGGATACCATAGAACAAATTACTCTAAAATTGATCGATGGCCCGTTTAATGTTGAAGGCCGTCATAAAAGGAAAGACGGTACATCATTTCCAGTGGATGTTCGTATGAGTGCCTTTACTTCCATGGGAGAGCCTTTGGTTTTAGCAATTGTCAGGGATATTACCGAGCAAAAAAGTGCGGAATCAACTATAAGAAGATTTACCTATGCCTTGGAAAAAATCCCATCGCTGGTTGTAATAACGGATAATAATGGAACAATAGAATACATTAATACGAAAGTTACAGAACTGACAGGCTATTTTTATTATGAAATTTTAGGTCAAAATTCACGCATTTTACAATCTGGTAAAACACCAATCGAAATCTATGAATCCATGTGGGGTGATATAATTCACGGGAAAACATGGCATGGAGAATTTCTAAATATGAGTAAAAAGGGCGAATATTATTGGGTGTCTGCAACAATTTCTCCACTTCGTGATGAAAGAGATAAAGAGATCACCCATTATTTAGCTATTATGGAACCTATATTTAAGAAAAGAATCATCTAAAATACAGGGGCAAGAGCATAACGATTCAGTTTAAGCCAGACGAGGTATGGGTTTCCTGCTCTCTTAACTCCAACCACATCGCATTTAATATGGCAAAGGTACACGCAAGCCCTGTTCCAAGAATCCAAGAGAAATACCACATTTTCTTCTCCTTAGTTAACGTGAGTTTCGGATAAGAAAGTTGTTTGAGCCAGTGTTTACTTCGATGCCGTTCGGGCTGAGGAAGCGCGATAGCGCTGTCTCGAAGCCTTGGCACGGTGCTAAGGCTTCGAGACGAGGCTACCGCCTCTCCTCAGCCCGAACGGCATCGAAGTAACGACTGGATAAAACAAGCTTCTTATCCGAAACTCACGTTAGTTAGTATGATGCATGTTGTTCTGAAATTGTTTTTTCATTTACCTTGCCTCGAAGAACGCGATAAACCCAGGCAGTATAGGCCAGAATAACAGGCAGAAAAATTACTGTAGCAATGAGCATGATCAATAAAGTCAATTGGCTGGATGAACTATCCCATACCGTCAGACTGTGCGCGGGGTGAGTTGAGGAGGGAAGAATAAATGGAAACATACTGACTCCAACGGTCGCGATTAATGAGCCCACACTCAAGCTGCTGAATACAAAAGCAATAAGCGTTTTATTAATCAATAGAATGGCCAGCAAGGCACATATAACACTCAGCAAAGGCACTAACAGGGTAATCGGTACTGTTTTATAGTTAATGAACCAGGCACTTGCCTGTATCCCGGCTTCTTTATATAAAGGATTGGAGGGGCCATCGTGTGGCATCACATTCTTTAAAATATAACCATCCATTGAATGAGTCCAGAAGCCCATGATGACGAATAAGATAATCATTAACAGTGCTGCATAACGTGCACCGTGTTTCGCTTTTTGTTGTAACACTCCTTCCGTTTTTATTCGTATAAAAAATGCACCATGCATGGCGAGCATTAGTACAGAAAGTATGCCAGTGCAGAGAGCGTAAGGATTAAGCAACTGCAAGAAAGTCCCCGTATAGATTACCCTTAAGCTGGTGTCATAATGGAAGGGAACTCCCTGGAGGACATTTCCTACTGCCACTCCAAAAATCAGGGCAGGTACAAATCCCCCGATAAAAAGCAGCCAATCCCATGTGCTTCTCCAAATGGGGTTATCAAGTTTGGATCGATATTTAAAGCCAACAGGTCTTAAAATCAGTGATAATAAAACTACTAACATGGCTAAGTAAAATCCCGAAAAAGATAAAGCATAGAGATCGGGCCAGGCGGCAAAAATTGCTCCTCCACCCAGAATAAACCAGACCTGATTTCCTTCCCAGGTTGGCCCTACGGCATTAATCAGAATACGGCGCTCCACGTCTGTTTTAGCAAACCAGGGTAACCATATGGCTACGCCCAGATCAAAACCATCCATAATGGCAAAGCCAATCAATAGAATGCCTAGCAATAGCCACCAGATTATTCTTAACGTTTCATAATCTAAAATCATGTTACACTCCATAATAAATGTGGTGATTGGTGCTTACGCCGCAATCATTCCATCTGGACCTAGTCGGATGTATTTAACCATCAGGAACAATTCTACTATCGCCAGGATGGTATAAAATAATACAAATCCGGTTAATGACGTCAGTACTTGACTGGTTGATAAACTGGAAGCTCCCATGAATGTTGGTAAAACCCCTTGAACAACCCAGGGCTGTCGACCGTATTCAGCAACTACCCAACCCAGTTCGGCCGCTATCCATGGCAGGGGCAACGAATAAAATGCCATTCGTTGATACCAGCGTGTTGTGAGAAGTTTGTTTTTAGAGGAGAGATAAAAACCGATGCTAAACAGCAGGATAAAATAAAAGCCGCAGGCAACCATAATTCTGAATGAGAAAAAAAGCGGCGCGACTTTGGGTTTTAAGTCATTAGCTGCTTGATTTATTTGTTCATCAGTTGCTTCATTAATATTGGATGCGTATTTTTTAAGTAAAAGCGCATAACCTAAATTTTTAACATGGTCTTGCAAGCGTTCTTTTGCCTCTTTATTATCAGGCTCATTTTGCAAAGTATTCAAGGCATCATAGGCTAACAGACCATCTTTGATTCGTTTTTTACCATCCTCAATTAATTCATTAATACCTGGTAAAGGTGTGTGAAATGATCTGGCTGAGATAATGCCTAAGACATAAGGAATTTTAATTGCATATTTTGTAGTCTTTGCTTGTTCATCCGGGATGCCAAAAAGAGTCAAAGCGGCAGGTGCTGTTTCCGTTTCCCACATGGATTCCATCGCAGCAAATTTCATTTTCTGATCTTCATTCGCAAGATAACCGCTCTCATCGCCAAGAACGACTACTGATAAAGCTGAAGCCAGGCCAAATGAAACGGCAACCGTCATCGAGCGCTTTGCGAAATCTTTGTTTCTGTTTCTCAACATGAAATAAGCACTGATGGAGAGAACAAACATGGAACCAGTAACGTATCCGGCACTTATAGTATGCACGAATTTTGCCTGAGCGACAGGATTAAAAAAGATATCGAAAAAGCTGCTCACTTCCATGCGCATTGTTTGATAATCAAAATATGCACCTACAGGATTTTGCATCCAGCCATTTGCTATTAAAATCCATAGTGCTGATAAATTAGTACCTAAAGCCAGCAGCCAGGTACACGTCAGATGTTGCAGTTTGGATAAACGATCCCATCCAAAGAAAAATAACCCGACAAAAGTGGCTTCTAAAAAGAATGCCATTAATCCTTCGATGGCTAATGGCGCACCGAATACATCCCCTACGTAGCGAGAATAATAAGACCAGTTTGTCCCAAATTCAAACTCCATTGTTAAGCCAGTAGCTACACCAAGAGCGAAGTTAATTCCAAACAAGAGCCCCCAATATTTTACCATCTGTTTCCAGATTGCTTTACCCGTCATGACATAAACGGTTTCCATAATTGCCAGGAGGACAGAGAATCCCAAGGTTAATGGAACAAATAAAAAATGGTACAATGCAGTTAATGCGAACTGTAATCGAGACAGGTCGACCACCTCTGTTGCTGGTATCATTTGAACACCTCTTGTTTCTTAATGAGAATGGACTTTTCTTGTGAGCCGAGTAACCACGTGCTGCCCTTTTCAAGCTGGGGATGCATGGTTCGAACACAGACCCACCATAACAAAAATAGAAGCAGTAACTTGATGACTAATGTCAACGTAATATCTCGTGTAACAGGTTTGATAATATGCTCCGAGTGAACCCTATTAGCGTCATTTCATTTTATATGTGGTTTCCTTCCAAATACCTTGATATAGATCATGGAAAAATGTAAAAATCTTTAAAAACAAGATAAACTATATACATTAGCTCTTGATGGCATTCTGATGTATAACAAAGACACTCAAGCCTGTTCCTACTGTGGATTCGCATCTTTTTGTACGTTAGATGTACAGGGTTCACAATGGGTAAATCAAGTGAATCCGGCTGTTAGCCGGCAACATGTCCTTAAAAAAAACCTGCCTTTGTATGTTCCTCAAACCAGCTTCCATAGCCTATATGTGATTAAGTCAGGATGCTTAAAAACCTACGAAATTGATAAGGATGGTAATGAATTACTGCGGGGATTTTATTTTCCTGGAGAAATCCTGGGGTTGGAGGCTATAGCTGGCGGACATTATCTTTACTCCACGGCCGCTCTTTCCAATGCACTGGTGTGCGAGATCTCGTATACTCATTTTTGTGAATTATTACGCGCACACCCGGGTCTGCAGCAGCAAGTTTTATATTTAGTCAGCCAACAATTAGGCATAGGTTCTTATTTAAATTTCGTGACTGCGGAGCAACGTTTAGCTGCTTTTTTAATTGATTTGTCGAAACGATTAGTTGCTTGTGAGCAACGTTTGGAATTTGTTTTACCAATGTCGCGTCAAGATATTGGGAATTACCTGAGATTAACAGCGGAAACGGTTAGCCGACTTTTTACTCAATTTAGAAATAATGAAATCATTTCTGTTGAACATAAGAAAATTCGCTTGCTGCAGCTTGACCAACTTAAATCCATTGGAAGGATCTAGAGGGGCAAACCCGAATGGCACTTACTTAAGCTGTTTTCGTAGCTCGGTCTGCTTGCAGCCGGGAATGGATACTCGGCTGGAACTTTGGTTGTGTCACGATCGTCAGTTCCCGGCTGCAAAGCTGTCTCTTCTACACCGATCTACGTCGTCCTGAGCGCGTCTTTTTGCGCGAAGGATCTCCAAATACTGGCATTATGTCGCTTTCAGGAGATCCTTCGCGCAAAAAGACGCGCTCAGGACGACGGGGATCGGGTAATGGCAAAGATGTGATCAAGAGTCAGCTGCAAGCAGACCGGGCTACGAATAGAGTTAAAAAACCTTAAGTAAGTGCCATTCAGGCCTGACCCTGAATGTGCGTTAATAATTGCTGTTGTTCTTTTCGCGTTTTCATAACTCTAAAGAAAATAATTTCTAATCTATATCATAGCATCATTATTTTGGCATAATGCACCTATTATTCATGAATAGAGAGTGAACAACGATATGAGCGAATATCAATATTACGAATTTAGAACGGATGGGCGGAAGCTGGATAGTGAAGCACGTAGCGTATTAAAAGAATTATCAAGTCGAGCTATCATTACACCAACACAGGCAATTTATACATACTCTTATGGTGATTTTCGATATGATGACAAGGAAATATTAGCAGATTATTTTGATATGATGCTTTATATGAATAGCTTTGGTACACGGCGATTAACGTTTCGTTTGCCTGTTGATTTGATTGAGCATTCGAAAATCGATCCTTATTGCATTCCTGATGTTATTTTCTATTCTGTTCACGGAGAATCGCTTATTCTCGATTTATGCATCTATGATGAAGAAGGCGGTGGCTGGATAGAAGGCGATGGTGTGCTGGATGACTTAGCGCCAATTCGCCAGCAGTTGTTAAATGGGGATTTGAGCACACTTTATATCGCATGGTTAGCCGCAGCTCAATATTATCATGTAGAAGATGAGGAAATAGAACCGCCAATCCCTGATAATTTAAAGCAACTATCTCCTGAGTTAAAAGCACTTGTTTCCTATTTTGAATTAGATACTGAACTTGTTCATGTGGCAGCTGAAGCAAGTCGGGATGTAGATATTAAAGCCTCAGAGATAAATAGTATGATTTCGCAATTACCTGAAGAAGAAAAAACCATGTTTCTTGTGGGTTTTATGCACAATACACCAGATTTGCACATTAAATTAAAAAGAAGGCTGCAGGATTTTGTCGAGGCTCATAATCAAATAGATTTAAGCTTGCCAAGACGAACACGTGCTCAATTAATTAATCAAGCAGATAACCTCACGAAGCTTGTCCAAGAAAAAATAGAAAATGAAAAGCGAGTCTCCAGGGTAAAAGAACTACAGCTCTTGGCAATAAATGAGCCTGCCATTTGGCAAGAAGTCAATAATTCTATTCAATCAAAAACTCAAGCAGGTTATAAGCATGCGATAAAGTTGTTGGGGGATTTACGAGAGCTTGCAATTTATATGAATAAAACAGACCAGTTTGAAAGAAAAATGATTGAAATAAGAAAAGAATTTAGCCGGTTATCTTCTTTTATGAGGCTCTTATATGAATGTGAATTGGTGTAATGTATTGAGAATGTGATGACAAGGAGAGCCCATACATTATATTTTGACATGAAAGGATTATCCATATGAAATCGATTTTTTCTGCATGTACGTTTCTATTATTGTTTTGTTCAATTCAATCCAATTTAGCTATTGCTTCATCTGTATCATATTTTGATAATCATGGCCGAAAAGACATACAGTCTGGTGGTGTACGTATGATTCCTATCAAAACTTCAAAAGGAACATTTAGAGTATGGACAAAGCGCATAGGCAATAATCCAGCCATTAAAGTACTACTTTTGCATGGTGGCCCAGGCATTACTCATGAATATCTCGAAGGATTCGATGCTTACTTTCCGGGAGCTGGCATTGAGTACTATTACTATGATCAGTTAGGCTCAGCCTATAGTGACCAACCCGATGTACCCGAGCTTGTTAACCTGTCACGTTATGTTGAGGAGGTAGAGCAAGTCCGAAAAGCCCTTAAGCTAAATCCTAGTAATTTTTATTTATATGGACAGTCTTGGGGGGCTTGTTAGCAATGGAGTACGCATTGAAATATCAGCATAATCTAAAAGGATTAATTATTTCTAACATGATGTCCAGTGTGCCAGCATATAATGCTTATGCTAAAAATGTATTAATGCCAACCATGAATAAGCAGGGGCTTTCTGAAATAAAAAAACTGGAAGCAGCAGGTCAATATGATGATCCTAGATATGCGGCGCTATTAAAAGAACATTTCTATGTTAAACATGTGTTACGCGCACCAGCTAACAAGTGGCCTGAACCAGTCGATCGTTCATTTAAACATCTCAATTCTAAAATCTATATACTTATGCAAGGACCAAGTGAACTTGGAGCAGGCGGAGCCCTGGTAAACTGGGATCGCTCGAAAGATTTAGAGAAAATTACTGTCCCCACGCTAGTTATTGGGGCTCGCTATGACACCATGGATCCTAAACACCTGAAATGGATGGCAGAACAACTTAAAAATGGACATTATCTCTACTGCCCTAATGGTAGTCATCTAGCTATGTATGATGATCAAAAAAATTATTTCGAGGGATTAATAAAGTTTTTATATGAGACTAATGCTGGTAATCACATATAAGCGAATTTAGAGTGCGAGCGAAAAAAGATTAATTAGCTATGTCTACATTTTGTTGCTAAAATATTTAACAGGCATGAAACACTTTGAATTTCATTAAATGGCCAGGAAGGATAAGGAGGCTAAGGCGATGATCAACACACCCGTCATTTTCTTCGGACATGGGAATCCGATGAATGCCATTACGCATAACGACTACACTACTGCATGGCGGCAGATCGGGGCACAGATTACAAAACCAAAAGCAATTCTATCAATCTCTGCACATTGGTACGTGTCCGATACAGATGTTACTATCGCCACAGCACCACGCACTATTCATGATTTCGGAGGATTTCCCCCCGAGCTCTATCAAGTACAATACCCTGCACCAGGTGATCCTGTCCTTGCCAGACGAGTTCAGCAGCTTCTTGCTCCATTGGATGTGAAGTTCGATAATTCCTGGGGACTCGATCATGGCACATGGTCTGTGTTCAAACATGTTTATCCCGATGCTGACGTTCCTATTGTCCAGCTTAGTATCAATGAGAGCAAGCCTGCATCATTTCATTACGAGATTGGCAAGAAGTTGGCTTCACTTAGAGAAGAAGGGGTATTGATCGTTGGTAGCGGCAATCTCGTACACAATCTTCATACCTACGCGTGGGGTCAACATTCGCGAGCGCCCTTTGATTGGGCAACACGCTTCGAAAACACTGTTAAACAGATGCTCCTTGTCGGTGATCACAAACCTCTCGTGAACTACGGAACACTTGGGTCGGATGCAGCACTTTCAATCCCAACACCTGAGCATTACTTACCTTTACTTTACGTCTTGGGTGCGAGTCAAACTGGCGAAAAAGTACGCTTTCCTGTTGAAGGTGTTGATGGAGGATCGATTTCGATGCTAACTGTACAAATAGGATAAGCTTGCCATGGTACTGTGAGGAGAATATCACACCATGATGCATTGGTTTGGAATTTTTATTTTATTTATCAAATTTACTCATTTGAATTACTTAATAGATGAAAGATGGGCGTTATAGATTATGTTGGTGAAATCAGAGGTTCCCGCATCCATTCTTTATTAAATCTATTGCTAACAAACACAATATTATGAAATTTTTGCATCCTTCTTTCAATGTGTTTATAGGTAAATTTACCCTCATTGCTTTATCTAATTAATTTTTAGAGTAAACTCTCTATAACAATTAATTTTAAACTATTTTTTGAGAAGTTGTGAATATAGGAAAACTAAGGATAAGGACTTTCAATTGCATGATTCTCTTCCTCTAATAACCACCATTGCGATGGGATTTGCTTTAGCATTCATCTTCGCCTTGATTGCCGCACGTCTTAAGATTTCCCCAATAGTCGGTTATTTATTAGCTGGCATTGTTATTGGACCATTTACTCCAGGGTTGAATGCTGATATCAGTATCGCGCAGGAGCTCGCAGAGATTGGAGTTATGTTGCTGATGTTTGGTGTAGGACTACATTTTTCATTATCTGATTTAATGCGAGTTCGCAATATTGCTATTCCTGGTGCAATAGCCCAAATACTTGCGGCAACCCTACTTGGGGGTTGTATTGCAATCCTGTGGGGCTGGAGTTATAGCAGTGCTCTACTTTTTGGGCTTTCACTATCTGTAGCCAGTACCGTTGTCTTGTTGAAAGCACTTGAGGAGCGAGGAGCTCTTGAGTTGATTAATGGCCACATTGCGGTAGGATGGCTTTTGGTTGAAGACCTGGTTATGGTGGTTGTGCTGGTGTTGCTTCCACCTCTATCACACTGGCAAGGTGCTAACTCCTCTGTGGGCATTCATACTACGCCGCTATGGCTCGTTTTTGGTTTAACCCTTTTTAAGATATCAACGTTCATTGCATTCATGCTCTTGGTGGGTCGACGATATTTCCCGAAGCTGCTTTGGCTTGTAGCTCGAACCGGCTCACGTGAATTGTTTACTTTATGTGTAGTTACTGCAGCAATTAGCATTGCGTATGTAGCTTCTAAATTATTTGGTGTTTCGTTTGCTTTAGGCGCTTTTTTTGCAGGTATGATTATGCGGGAATCTTCGTTCAGTCATCGTGCTGCTGAAGAGTCTTTACCACTTAGAGATGCATTTGCTGTGTTGTTTTTTGTTGCAGTAGGTATGTTGTTTAATCCTTCAGTGTTGGTTGAACAACCCTTACAAATTTTAATTGTGGTGGGTATTATCATTATCGGTAAGTCAATTGCAGCTTTTGTACTAGTCCTTGTATTTCGCTATCCATTACAATCAGCATTAATCGTATCAGCAAGTCTGGCACAAATCGGCGAGTTTTCATTCATTCTTGCAGAGCTAGGAGTGCGCTTGGGCATGCTTCCAGCAGAAGGGCAAAGTTTTATTCTTGCAGGTGCACTTATATCTATAGCCCTAAACCCTCTTGTATTTAAATTAGTGAATCCTGTTCTTGCTTGGATAAACTCTTGTCCTCGATTGCTCCATTTTCTTGAACGCGCCCACGATTCTTTGACTGAATTACCAATGTCCACAAAAGATGAGCATCTTGCAGGACAAGTGGTTTTAGTGGGCTATGGGCGTGTTGGGAAGCGCGTTGCCCATTTACTCTCTGAAAAAAACATTCCCTATGTTGTAGTTGAGGAAAATAGAGAATTAATTACAAGTCTACGGGCCGCTGGCTTTCCTGCGGTTTATGGAGATGCATCTGAACCTTCCGTGCTGATTCAAAGCCATATTGCTCATGCCAGTATGCTCATGATTGTGATAGCAGATACTGTCTATCTAAGGAAGATAATTCAATATGCTTATCAACTTAATCCAAAAATAGAAATTGTTGTCCGTACACATGATGAAGAAGAAGCAGTATTATTACAGAACGAAATTTCAGGCAAAGTATTCTTTGTCGAGGAAGAAATTGCCAAAAGCATGGGAGAATATGCCTTAAATCGATTTGGAAAATTATGATTATTGGTTGGCTGCATGAGTTTAAATATTAGTAATTACTGAATTACTCCGGATGTCACTACAATACAAGAACTGATTTCTATACCGAAAGAACCAGTACCGTTATTTAATAAGCTTTGACAGGTGATATAAATCCTGGTGGCTTAAGTGCCCATAGTGAACAATTAATTTTTTGTAGAATATTTTCAGCCGTATTGCCTATAATAAATCCTGATAATCCCGTACGTGCTACAGTCCCCATGACTAAAACATCGATCTTTTTTTCACTGACCATAGTGGGGATAAGTTCGGTAGGAATACCTTTCAGATAGTATATAGTTGGATCTTCGATGTGTGCACCATGAACCAATTTAAGAAGTGTATGATACTGTTTTTCGCTCTCGCGGATGGTCATTTCATCTATTTTTGTTGCAGATGTATCAATAAATACACTATGGCGCAAGTAGTGTTCCAAAATAAAGTCCCAGCAAGAAATAACGCTTAAATGGCCATTGTAATGAGTAGATAGGGTTTTAGCTAATTTTAATAAATTAAGGGCGAGATCGTGACCAGATATTTCCTCATCGTTAGGATCGATTGCAACAGCTATATGAAGATTTTCAGTTGAGTTAAATGCTCGGTGTAAAAATAAAGTACAAGGGCATTTACGTAATAAAGCCATATCTAAAGCTGCAAAACCTTTTGTATCTTCCTTATTTTCTACGGCTTTAATTATAAGATCATAAGACTCGCGGAGTACTCGTTGAATAATCCGAATATCAGGTGTGTCCCCCCATTCAATCTCTAATTTAAAAGAGATTTTTTTCTTGGCGAGTGACAAAGAGGCTTTTGCCGTGTCAATAGATTGCTGCATTTTCTCTAGCAGAAATGCTTCATATGAATTTTTATGTTCCTCAAGACTGTGCGGAAATGATGGGCAAAGTATCAAAATATTTAATTTGGCATTACTAGCCAAAGCCAAACTTATTGCTTGTTGCAAAGCTTGTGTGTCTTTTCCAAGCCCATTACTCACAAAGAGGATATTATGAAATTGTTTCACTCGTGCATTCTCCCTGCCAGATTGGCTGCTTCAAATGTATTTCAATAGATGTTTGAGTAAGCTATCTTAATACTAATAATTGTAGCTTAAATTAACCTGTTATCTACATTTACAACAAAATACTTAAAAACTTTATTTTCCAAAAATAAACTGTTCTGTTTATTTATTCTTGCTTTATATTAAATAATTAGCTACGAAAAGTAAGCGAAGCGAATAAAAAGGATTGTTTAATACATCAATTCATTTCCCTTAGTTACTACCATTGCAATAGGATTTGGACTGGCATTAATTCCAGGGTTTATTGCTGTACACCTCCATTGTAATAGACAACGAATTGATGATTATCCCAATATTTCGGAATATCTGCGTGAGTTATATCAGTGGCCTGGTGTGAGTGAAACAGTCAACTTCTATCATATCAAACGTCACTATTATTATAGTCATTCTATGATTAACCCAACTCAGATAGTTCCTTTAGGACCAGAAGTTGATTTTTTACGTCCATTCAATCGGTGTATGGCGCATAAATAACTACTCTAAAATCAAAATAGGGGTGAGGTACGAAATTTCACGGAACAGTATGGAGTTCTCTGCCAGTATAGTTATAGTCCAATACATCAACCTTTTAATAGTTATCAATGTCCTATTTTTGTTTTGGTGGAACAACTAACATATCAGTGGTGTTTAGTTGTAATAATCGTTTAGCCACACTTCCTGTCAGTAAATACTGTAATTTAGAGTTTCCTTGAGCACCAAATGAAATCAAATCGGCTTGCCATTTTTCAGACTGAATGGCAATAGTGTCTGCAATATATCCGCCCATGATTTTTTTCTGGAATTTAGTTTGATCTACATTACACTTACCAAGAAAATCATCTAACCTGTGAGTGATATCTTTTGTATCTTCCTGTTCATACCCTAGTAACAATTTAGTGAAATATATATCAATGATATGTAGTAATTGAAAGGTTGCATTAGGAAAATATTTGAATGTAAATTCAATTGCATTTTTACTTGCTTCGGAAAAATCGGTAGCTATAATTATCCGATTATACGCAAAAGAAGGCTCTTTTTTTACCAGTAGGATTGGAACATTACTATGACTTACCATAGAACTTGAAGTAGTACCTAAGATGTAATCATTGATGTAGTATTCACCATGCGCACCAGCAATAATCATATTACAGTTGTTTTCTTTAGCATATCTGACAATCTCATCAGCGGGTCTGCCTGCTAATACAGAAACACAGATTTCAATGTCAGGAGAGTGTTTTTTTATGCATTTTAAAAGTTTTTTTTCAACTTTCGTTTTTTGTGCAAGATAATCTTGTTCCAACTCTTCAATTGAAAATTGTGAAAAATTACCAATCCTGGGCTGGTTTAAGATATGTAAAAAGTGGAGTATTGCTTTATGCTGTTCAGCTAAAGTAACTGCTCTTGAAAGGGAGTAGTCTGAATGCTTTGAAAAGTCACTAGCAATTAATATATTATTTATTTTCATTGTAAACCCCTGCTTCTAAGCTTATATAAAGATTAGCAAACGATTAGCTTAATTGCATATTATATTCATATCTTTGAACTACAGGCGATTTGTTTATTTGAAATAAACATCCGTTGAGCCTGGAATGGTGAGGCCAAGGACTAAAGCTCATGCAGGAAGTACTTAAATCGTTGCGCCTGATAATTCAATCCTTTGCTAAGCTTTATTAAAAGAATATCCTTCTGAGGAAAAAAATGATGCCACTAAAACACATAGTTATTGCCAGTGATTTTTCTAAATATGCCGAATATGCACTACAAAGAGCTATATCTTTAGCTGAGCGACATCATATCCCTCTTCATTTTATACACGTTTTACAACAGCCATTGTCGGTAGATTTTGGCCAATATCTCAGTGAACAACCAAAAGATTTTCTTTCATTAGAGAAAGAAATGCTGGATAAGCTGTCTGTTCTAATTATGAAATATCCCACCAATGTTTCAGTTAATCTATCAGTTCTTGCTGGGAGGGCTGCAGATGAAATCACTCAATATACTGAGCAAAACCAAGGAAATTTGATTATTGCAGGAGCTCAGGGACAGTATTATATAAATGAGTATGTGTTAGGAACCACATCGAGTCATCTTATAGAACAAGGGAAGACTCCTGTTTTGCTTATCAAAAAGGAACCCTGTTTTTCCTATAACAGAATACTTCTTGCCACTGATTTTTCAAAACCCAGTAAAAAAGCCATTGAATTTACCTTTAAATGCTTTCCAGAAGCCCAATTTCAGCTCTTGCATGTTGTGGATATTTTTAACAGTCAGAATTTAAAAGGTAAATCTGTTGACATGCTCGAATCAAATACAAAAGATATTATGCAGCAGTTGGATTATTTTTTAAAAGAATGCAATGTTAAATATGAACAATTTGAAAAAAAAATCATGGGTGGTTATTTGGCCGACACAATTATTCTGCAGTCAAAAAACTGGAACGCAGATTTGTTGGCTTTTGGGGCCCAAGGCCACTCTAAATTACACTATTTAATGACCGGGAGTGTAGCTAAGCGATTATTACAACTAAGTTATATTGATATGTTGGTGGTGCCACCGGCATAAAGTAAAACGTTTAACTTGGTAGGACATTGTTGAATAAATCGGAACTATTGGTTTACATTGTATCAAGGAACTAATGAGTTCATTTTTGCTAACATGCCTGTATTTTCTCTCTTATTTGTCTATTTATGCATCAATAAACATAACAGTATAATGTAGCAAATATAGCTTTGTACTATAAATTGATCAAATATTGTACATTCAGTAGGTTTTGAGCTATAGTTAAAGTGAGAGAGTAAACTGGAGGTAGGTTTATGTTAAATTCTATTGTGAAAGATACCTATGAAGCTCGTGTTAAAATAGGACACCACATTATATCTAAAATTACTGGAAAAATTCTCCATGAGTTGAAGGTACGTTTGATTCTACTATGTGATTTGGAATCTTCTGGAGCAAGAGGAGAACTCATAGATCTCGCCACTGATAAAATCATTTACAGATGTCATAAACAAACTCTAGTCGATAAATAATCCCTCGACTTTCTTATTATTCGCCAGAATTTATTTTAACGCATTGAATTTAAATTGATTTGTTATTCTCGATCTATTCATCAGAAAGGGGGAGCGGGGATGCCGGATAAGAGGATTACAATGCGTAATATAAGAGAGATATTAACTCACCGTTCGCTTAAATTAAATTAAGTTCATCGGTAAGCCTATCACGCATAAATTCACTTTGTATCACCTCGAATTTAGCCATTTAGTGTTATCCCTGTTTTTTTTACAATAATCAGCCTAAAAACAACTGGTTATTCAAAAAACCCGTATTACATCTTATTTTTACTTTACTTTGGCTCTATTTGTCTATAAAATGCACATTTATTATTGATCGTATCAAAAATTCATGAAACCCAACGAGGTTTGAAATCCATGCTAAGCCGCGAAGAAGTTTACACCATGATTCTGTTGCGTAATCGCAATAATAACATTTTTTCTAAATTACCAATCGAAATAATTCTAGAAATAAGTGATTTCGGCCAAAACCCCAATAGCGATATTGCAAACGCCTTACATCACGCCGCGTATGCACGACAAGAAGATGTTACGGCGCTACTTGCCATGTTAGATAAAAATCCCTCTTTATTGCTTCAAGCCGGCAATGTGGTAACACCCGGTGGAGATGAGTGGAAACGGGTCACCATTTATGAGTTTTTATTGGGTGCAGGTGATTATGAGCTGGCCAAGCAAGTACAGGAATATTTTTCAAAAATAGAACAAGGTGAGCAGCGAAGAATAGCTCAATATGAACGCTATAAGCCACATATTGAAGGCATGCTGACACAGAAACCCTATGATTTGAGACCGTTGATTGAACTTGTTAAACAAGCTTCTGCTGAGGATGTAACTGCATTGCTCAATAAAGATATGACGCGAAAGAGCGCGCTTTGTGATGCCCTCATCCAATTTCGAAAGGATTGGGCTCCTCGAACTTTGACTAAACCCTGCCTGCATTATAACTATGCAAGTCTTCAACATGCCTTCGAACTATTTGACCATGAGTGGGTTAATTTATATCAAGCAAGTGGTGATAATTGTGACAAAATTCGCTTAGTGTGGCGGCAATTAATCGGTTTTGAAATGAGACGCTTGCCCGGCATTGATAGATGTGTGATAGCGCAGGGAATGTACTACGTGGTCAATGAAGAACGAGCGGTTGCAAGGTCCTATAAATTTAAAAGTAGCGATGGTGATTTTCCGGTAGTTGCTTCTGATGATTCTATCGTTGGGTTGGGTGGGGATTTTTCGGTTGATATATTTGGCATGCTGTGGGGCAGCGGGGGGATGGCCGTGTCGCCCCGGCGCGCTGCTGTGCTTGGAAATTTTATGTCAAACAAAAACTTCAAACTTAAAGAACTTATGCGGCCAAAACCAATTCGACAGATGGACTGGTGTGTACTGATTTAATATGAAGGCTAGAAAGTGCCGTGGCGTAAGCGGTAGCAGGTTCGTGCAAGCACTCATCAATAAAGCATTGCAAAAGTTCCTGGTATTGCCAAGTCGTTGAAGTCGTTGTCCACCACATATGAACAAAGGGGGGGGGGCAAGTCGCTTTTAATTAATTGAAAACCTTGATGCGTCAAAAATGTTCCCACACATATATTGGACTCTTTACCCGTACAATTATTTCAAATAGAATCCATCTCAATATTTTTCCCATGAAGAAGATAAATTACTATTAGGTAACGTTTCATTGACCCCTAAAACAATACCTCCAGATGTTATACCAGACTCAAAAACTTTTGCCTTATCTTCAGGTATTCCCCAACCGATTAGGGCCCCTATTAAACCACCCGTAATGCTTCCTGCGCCAGCTCCAGCTAGCCCCGCTGCTAATGGGCCTGCAATCACTAGACCTAATCCTGGGATAACTAAACTAGTGCCGATTGCTGCAATCGCTGCCACAATACCGCCAATCGCAGCTCCTGTTGCTCCTCCAACGCCTGCGCCTGTTCCAGCTTTTGATCCTTCTTTCACTAAAACAGAGTCATAATATTTTTTACGAGAATCCTCTGACATAAGAATATTTATGTCTTGAGGAGAGTATCCTGCCTCAATTGCTTCTTGATATGCTTTTTCAGCTTCTTCTTGAGTTGAGAAAAGCTCTGTGGTCATGTGTACATCTTTGTGATGGTTCATAATATTTCCTTATAATGTTAAAGATTAAAGAGAACTAATAATCCCATAAGTTCTCGTTTTGGAGTGAAAATGTATTCTTTTATATTAATTATTGGTACATAAGTAACCAATTCCTGCCACCATGAGCGCTAATAAAAGGCTGTTTGCGAATTAATCTTTAAGGTAATTCACAATACTACTTCTGTTTGAAGAGTTGTGTCCTCCCATCATCATGTAGCTCAGAAGCTTTATCACCAATTTTGAGACTAACTTTTCAGCTTAAAATTAGTCATAAATAGTCTCCCTTCATGACCTCTGTAGCTCCTGTCTGTTTATTTTTTAATCATATTAGGCTTGAGTAATTTGTCAAATACAATTTTTTGAAATTATAGATTTTAATGATGAGCTTTTAAAAAAAAATCTTATTTTTATCATTCGCTTAAAGAATTTTTGATTAAAATGACTCTAAGGTTTTCCTGAATGATCTGGGGCAAACGCTATAGACTCATTATATCATCGAGGTATGGCTCTTTACTAAAGCACTGACTATTGAACTGCTCGATTGGTTACTTAAGACCTAAGCAGAAAGTTACTGTGGAAAGTCATTTTTATAAAAAATAAGCTAGTACGGAGAGGATGGCAATGGTCATCCAATCATTTGCTGATAGCCTTGATTTACCTGCTTATGCTTTGAAGCGATTACTCAATCATAAAATGAACAATGATGTTACAGCGGGGTATATCATGAAAGATGTTGAACGGTTGAGGAAACCCATGCAACAAGTAGCTAATTTTTTACAGGAACATATGACAGAGGTAATTGAATTGATAGAACACTGGAAGCACATCTCACCGGTGATACGTGAGCCCCAAAATGCAGATGAATAGGATCAATTAGCTGGATTTCTCGATAAATTGTTAGATATTATTGGGGAAGATGAATCTCATGAATTAATTGGCCTGATAGATGTTATAAGTTCAATGATCTCCAAGTATGATGATTCCCACTTCTAATCTGATTGATACAAATATTCGTTACTTATTTTCAAGTAACGAATATTTGTATCGCCAACTCTTATAGCTATTCTGATTTTGCAGTGTTAATGGATACAACTAGCAATAAATTTAGCAAAAGGAAGGACATTCTGATGCACACTTGCCTGTTCCAATGCTTCCATATATTCGTTTCTTCTCTCCACAGGAATAATAGTCCATGGATAATGGCCACTTGCTAGCATAACATTCATCAAAAAACGTCCTATTCTGCCATTACCATCTGAATAAGGGTGGATATAAACAAAAAAGAAATGTCCGAGAACAACTCTAACAGCAGGTTCCGTTTCCTGAATTATTAACTGAAAAAATTCTTCCATTAGTTCACTAACAATTTGCCAACGGGGAGGAATATGTTTTGATTGACGTATATATACAGGGCTGCGTCTGTATCCTGCCAAATCAGTTGGTTTTAAAAGACCTACAGCAACGCTAGGTTGAAATAATTCTCTATACCAATCCCCATGTTCTTTTTGTATTATTTTTCCGGGGTTGTCACCATTCAATATTTCCATAAGGCTCTTTTTTACTGCTTGGAATGCTTGCCAGTATCCACGGGCGGCTAATGCACTACGGTGATTTCGATCTTGTTCTGTAGCATCGGGATTCCATTGTCCAGAACGAACCTTTTCAATTAAGTCGCGGCTTACTTGATAACCTTCAATAGATAGAGAATGGTAAGCGTCCGAGATGTACTTTTCGTCTACCTGTTCTATATATTTTTTAATATCGATTGTTGTAAGATGGGGTTTAGGAAAGTTTTCTCGAACTATATCGCGCATCTCATGCCACATAACTTCCAAACGACTTCGATACGCTGGCTTATAAGTTGCGGAAAAATCTATCGGTGTATTTGTTAAAAATGGATCTTCTTCTCGTATTTGATAACCGGCCCTCTCCATGGTTTTTTTGATCTCTTCTGCCACGTGAAATTTGCCAATATTTTGAAGTGCGCCACAAATCCTTCCTGCTATCCAAGAATGTCCTTCTTCTAATAAATAATGCAGAAAATCAGATGCACTATTA